>NZ_JAVDWL010000004.1:0-759512 GCF_031457345.1 Rhizobium sp. BE258 | reverse complement strand
GCCGGTCAGATCGGGGCTGGCCGGTGTGCCGTATGGTGGCCTTGCGGACATTTTAACTTTGCAAACCGGCGGACATTTCAACTCTCACGCCACATCGTGTGTAGCGGCATTTTAGAGATGCGACATATAGGCTAGTTAGAGATGCGACAGTCTCGCCTCTCGACGACTGGTCAATGCCAATGTTGGGAGCAAGGTTGGCGCCGTCATAGCTTTAGGACCAGCGGCCGAGATCGGGATCGGAGGCTGTATATCGCCTCGAGCGAGACTTTAATTTTCGCGCTGGCACGCACTAGCATTGCGCTTACTGAGCGAGAGCCGGCGCCATGTGGCCGCGCTGACGCTTGACTGCCCACCTATCTTGCACCATGTATATTGGAACCCGGAAAGAGATGGCCGGAGATGGTGGCGTCACATGATCACGAATGCAGCAGAACTGGTCCTCGCAACCGTCAACGCTCCTTATTCGAAGCCGCTTGACGAAATGATGCTTGTTGCCTGCATTTTGGATTTTACCAAGGCCAAGTCTGCAGCAGGTTCCGTCTCGTCGTTTTTCGGGGACGTTTCGCCCTCCCTGCAAATGCAATTCGCGTCTGAAAACGGTATCTGGGCCGATGTGCTTGCAATGGCGGCAAAGCAGTTTGGTTCCTGGTCGGGGCAGACTTACGCTCTGGCCGCATGACATCCCGTTGGGACGAGCTTTTTGCGATTGCCTACAAGCTCATCGATGACGTAAATCGACCCCATGTGTTGGTGACCGATTGGTCCTTCGGCGGCGGTACTGCAATGATGCTGCAGATCAACCATCGCGAAAGCCATGACGTCGATATTTTCCTGGACGATCCGCAGCTCCTCCCGCTCTTCAATCCAACGACCAACGACTTGATTTTCGAAACGCCGCCGGCCGCCTATGAAGGCGATGGGTCTCATTTCCAGAAAATGGTTTTCACTGGCATCGGCGAAATCGACTTCATCGTGGGACACGAAGCAAGGAACTGCCGTTGTCTTGCAGTTTCCAGCTAAGACTCGAAGCACGCCAGACCTTTTTGAATTCTGGATTGTCGGACCTTGGAAGACGGCAATCATGGTAAATTGCGCGTGGATGGCGATGGCCACCTGGCCGCTATTACGACCAAGCCTTCGTGATACCGCGGAAGTGGTGCCTATTCGGTAGCAGCCGGCGGACCGTTCTCAAGGAGCCAGGCATTCTTCACAGATGCCGCAGCAGTCTTCGTCCATGCGTGCCGGTCGACCGCAGCAAGCGCAGAGATGCATGTTTCCGGCATCATAATCGTCACGCTCCGGGGGAAGGATTTCGATATCCGGTTCCTTAAGTACATATGGGACAGGGTCTTCCATCTCGATGCTCCAAGTCGAGGTTGCTGACTCGATTTAGTGAGGCTGGCGGCAATCTCAAGAAGGGGATCTTGAAGGTTCGAAAACCAACGACATCTCTTCGCCATGGATCGCTTGCCTTCTCCGCCTCCTGCGGGACACTCACATCGCTTCTTGCAATGCCAGGAAGCTCTTACCGACTCCTTTACAACGGCCGCGGCGTCGGCCATCGCGGCGGGCTGGCATCCCGAGGAGGTCGCGGCCGATCTTGTGGAGCTGGCCGACAACTACATGGTTTCCGTGCTTGCAAACCGGGATCTGGTACGCATCACCATGCCGGCAGGCGATCCGATATCTGAGCTTCACGATAGACAACTCGTCGTATTGGACCCGGTCGCCTAACCGAATTGGCTCGATCCCGCCACGCCGGGCGCGAAAGCGAAAGAACTGCTGCGGGTGAACCTGGACGACAGGTTAGAATTTCACCGTGTCTCGCGCGCCGTCAATTCCTCAAGGTTCGACGGCAAGCCTACCCCGGAGATCAACCCGCTATGACGGTGACGACCGATCTCGTATCCGAATTTGTCCGTGCCGCGAATACGTTGCCACGGTTGCCGCAGGACGAACAGCGTCGTCTTCTGAAGCGGGGCGTGACGGCGTCCGGCGCACTTCGCGGACTTTTATCGAAGACGGGGAAAGTGGTGCCGTTCGACCGATCGACTGAATACGTCATTGGCGAAATCGCAAGGAACCTTGAGAAGATGCCCGACGAGACAGTGGCGAAGGAACTGCTTGCGCTCGCCGGACAGATCAGAACGTTGCGCATCCTTAACAGGGAAGATGCCTAGGGCGTCGGCGGCCGCCGTCCTCTCATTGACATCTCCCTGTTTTATGGCACCGTTGTCGCGCCATTCCAGCGGGGGCAGCGAATGTCATCATCCCATTATACGCATGGATCGAGTGAAGCCGAACAACAGCGGCTCACTGCGTTGAACCGACGGCTTAACGAGCGCTGCATCGAAGCCGCGAGTCTCGTCGCCGGCGAGCGCGTCGTCGACTTCGGGGCCGGCCTCGGACAGTACTCGCGGATGATGGCGCGAGCGACCGGAGTGCCGGTGCTCGGTATCGAGCGAAGCGCCGAACAGATCGCCGAAGCCATGCGCCAAGCGGCCGCCGACAATGAAACCGACATCCTCGAGATGAGAGAAGGTGACGTCCTCGATCCGCGTTTCCGCGATGACGAAGTAGGTCAGTTCGACGTCGCTCATGCCCGCTTCGTACTCGAGCATATCCCCGACCCTCTGCAAGTGGTGCGAAACATGGCCCGCGCAGTTCGGCCGGGAGGGCGCGTCATTCTAGCCGACGACGATTACGACGGACTGCGGCTGTGGCCGGAGCCGCCGGGATTCTCGCCTATCTGGCACGCTTACCAGCGAACCTATGACAGGCACGGAAACGATCCGATCGTCGGACGTCGCCTCGTGCAGTTGCTTCATCAAGCGGGGCTAGTTCCTCGTCGCAATACGTTCGTCTTCTTCGGCGGCTGCGCAGGCGATCCCGATTTCGAAGACGTCGTCCGGAACATAGCGAGTATCGTCGACGAAGCGATCGCCGACATCATCGCAACCGGGCTTTCGCGAGACGCCGTCACAGCAGCGCTCGACGCTTTGATCGAATGGAGCAAGTCGCCGGATTCCGCAGTCTGGTTTGGCATGTCGTGGGCCGAAGGAATTCGGCCAGCCTGACCTAGGCCGCCTGCCTCACGGCGCCGCGCCGGGCCATTCGTCCGACGGCTCCTCGGCTTCCGCGCCGGGACGATAACGCGACGGCCTATGTCGCGGCGCGGGTCGCGGTGAACAGGATCATCAGCACGTTATCGACAAGCCCAACGAGGCGCTCGCGTGGAATAGATTTCCCAGCCGGTCCGGCATTATGAGCTAGAAGTGCGATCACCGTGTCGCTCAGGACGTCGAGCTCGACGTCCGACAGAACAGGGTGCCCCTCGGCGGACGCTTGCTTGGCGAGCTTGTCCAGCTCTTCTCGAACGAAGTTGGCGAAGCGTGTGGAGAGGGTGCGGTAAAGGTCGGGGTGCGCCCTCGCCATCTCGAACGTCGCCGTCACGATCTCGGGGCGGTCGTCGCAGCTAGCAGCCTGCTCGAGAAGTGCGATCAGATCCTCCCGCAGCGACGTACCGGAATAGCGAGGCGTCTTCATGGGACTTAGCGTGGCGACAGCGTCGGCCACGACGTCCGCTTTCGCCGTCCAGCGCCGATAGAGCGTCGCCTTGGAGACCCCTGCCCGCGCGGCCACGTCCGTCATCGTCAGGCCGTGATAGCCCTTTTCGGCAAGCAGTTCGAGCGTCGCTTCGATGATGACGTCGTCGCGGCTCTTGTCCTGGATGCGTCCTCGCCCTGCAGGCGGCAGGCGGCGCTGATGTTCTGTAGTTCGTTCGCTCATGACACCAGTATAGAACACAAATTACGAAACGCAATATTACCGAAACCCTTGCGTTTCGTATTGGGAGTTCCTATCCTCTGAAAACTTGATGGCGCGCTGCGCTCCTAGTACAGAAAGGTTTCTCCATGTCGAACCCAACCAACGGGCTTATCCTGGTCACCGGTGCCACCGGCAAGCAGGGCGGCTCCGTCGTCGCCGCGCTGCTGCGAGACGGTCGCGCCGTGCGCGCCATGACCCGCGACAATTCGGCGGCTGCTGCGCAGGCGCTCGCGGCTCAGGGCGTGGAAGTCGTAAAAGGCGATTTCAATGATCCGGCCAGCCTCGATGCAGCACTGGTTGGTGTGAATGGGGTCTTCTCGATGCAGATGGGATCGCATCCCGGCGACCCGGACACCGAGATCGTCACCGGCAAGGCCCTCATCGAAGCCGCCGGACGAGCGGGCGTCGACACGGTCGTCCACACCTCGGTGGCCCGAGCAGGCGATCAGAAGAACTTCATCGGTTGGGACGAAGGGCGATGGGAGCCGCTCTACTGGGACAACAAGGCCGCGGTGATCGACATGGTCAAGGCGCAGGGCTTCCGTCACTGGACGATCCTGAAGCCAGCCATGATCATGCAGAACCTGGTGCCGCCGATGGTGGAGTTCATGTACTCTTCGCTTCGGGAACGTGGCCGGTTTGAGACCGCTATCGAACCCGACACCGGCATCGACTGGATCGCGGCGCAGGACATCGGTGCGTTTGCGGCGGCCGCATTCGCCGATCCCGAGCGCTTCCATAGCCATGAGATCGATCTCGCAGCGGACAACCTCACCCTGCCCGAGGTCGCGGCCAAGATCGCGAAAGCCACTGGAAAGCCTGTTTCGGCGATCACCCTTTCGAAAGAAGAGGCGCTCGCCCAACCCTACGGCGAGCTGGGCTACCGGCACGAGATGTGGAACAACGTCGAAGGCTACAAGGTGGACCTCGGCGCCGTACGTAGCTGGGGCATCACGCTGACCACGCTCGACCAGTTCATCGAGCAGAACCGTGACAAGTTCGTCATCGGCTAGCGCTCCCGATAGCCCTAGCCCTCGTCGCCGAGATTTTCGAGATGCCGGAGTCGAGCGTCGGGATTGACGAACTCCTCGTAGGCGATGGTCACGACGAGCCTCGTTTCGGAGATCGTCCGGGCCGCCAACAGCCTACCGAAGCTGGCCGCCGCGGAGAGACGTAATATCCGCGCTGGCGAGTTCAGAAGCACTGGGGACTGCTCGTCGAAACAGGAAAGGTCGTCCCCTTCGATCGCTCGACCGAGCGGGCGATCGACATTGCAAGGAACGTGGAGGAAATGTCCGACGTGACGGTGGCGGAAGCCCCACGTTGCACTCGCCGGCCAGATCAGAACGCTGCGGATCTTGAACAGGGAGCCTGCCGCCTTAGTTTGGACATGCCAGCTACATCCAGACGTAACATACTGACGTTATAGCTGTCTTAGAGGAGACTGTTATGACCGAGCTGACTATGAGCGAAGTACTCAAGGACCCGTTGATCCGTCTGCTTCTGCGTGCGGACAAGATCAGCATGGGTGAATTCGCGCAGATCCTGGAAGCGGCCGCGAGCCGGCGCAACCGGGATCTCTCCAAGCTTGGTCCGGCGGACCGTAAGCAGGTTGCGGCCCAAACGAATGCGAACTTTAATTCAACACAATCGACGGCTACTTATTTGTCATCGGCTCGCTGTTGAGTGTTCTACGAGAGCGTTCGCGAAGCCGAAGTCGCTGACCTACTTTTGACCACGGATGTACTGGCACTGGTGTGAAAGCGATGTTGAGAAGGTCGGTGCAATTTCGCCCCGGCCTTTTTTATTGCGCGCCCGGCCGTCGCCTTTCTAGGAATAGGACAGCGACCAGCCGGGGCCTCGCACCCAGCTAGTGCTTGACTGCAGATGATCGCCACGATGGAGCCGCATCACCCTTCTCAGGTCTCCCTTCTCGAAAGCCTCAGCAAGCGCCCTCTCCGACACGCCATCGCGCATTCCGGCACATGGAAATATCGCCACGGACGAAATCCACCGAGCGTGGAAGTCGCCGCCGCGTCTGGTTACAAGAAACACCGCACCACGGCGATGCATGTTGCTCCAGTCGCTCTTCGTGAACCCGAGATCGGTCGTCAGCGGCAAGACCAACCTTCCGCCGTCCTTCAGCCGATCGAGCCATATATCCGAGGGCCTCGTCGCCCCGGCGTTCACATAGATGACGTCGGCAGCGTCGAATTCCACCGACCCGCCGTCGCCGTGAACCACGGAGACATTCGGGCAGGATGATAAATTTGCGACGGCACGCGCGGCGAGATCGGGCTCGAATTCGACCGCCGTCACTCTCCCCGAGACGTCGACGAGTCTCGCCATGATCGCCGAATAGTAGCCTGTTCCGGCACCGACATGTACGACGTGCTCGCCATCACGCGGCGCCGCGTTCGAGAGTAAGAAGGCATGGATGGACGGCTGCCCGTTGTTGATTTGACGCGACGGATCAATGCCGACGACGTCGTCGGTGTAACGGAAGACGGGATCCGCCGTCGGCGTCGGCACGTAGGCCTTTCTCATTCGAAAAATCGGCCATGGCGCAGGACCTAGAAAATCTTCACGAGGAACTTCAGCGAAGGCCTTCTCGACCCTATCGTAATCCACTTTGTGCGCCGCCGTAATCTGCTTCGCGTATGCTCGGCGCACGATCTTCAGCTCGTCAGGTGTCATCAACGGTCTAACTCCGACAGACGTCAGTTCGGTCTGCGAGGCGCGGGATTCCGCGGTCTGGTTTGGCATCTTTCGGGCCGAAGGAGTTCGCTCAGCGTGACCTGGGCCGCCTGCCCTCAGGGCAGCGCGCCGGGCCACTCGTTCGAAGGTTCCTCGGCCTCCGCACCGGGCCTGTCTTCGGCCGGGTCTGGATCGCGGTCGTATGCCTTCCGAAGGTTTCCGATTTCATCAACGATCGCGTCATAGACTTTGGACTGCTTGGCACCCTTAACGACTAGGGAGTCGACGAAGTCTTCGAGCTGGTCACGTAGATTGTCTTTCCAGTCGCCGCTCATTTGCGATCCTCGGGCTGCAGTCGAACGCCCGCGCAGAGCATCCCCCATGTCGAGTAGCGAAAGGAACTTCTTGCGATTGGCGTGCCGCCATCGTCCGGTTCCGGATCCGGAACCGGTTCTTCGCCCGGAATTCGATCGGGGTCCGTTTATCAAAGCGGTAGACAAAGCAGAATTTACCGATGGAACCTCAGGAGGGAGAAAAAATTACTGCGTCGCAATAGGATTTTGTCTTGCCCGCCCTCGATGAAGCGACGGCCGCAACTTTATGATGCTGAAGTAGTCAGTGCGATGTCATCCGCGTCGCTTGATGCCAGACCATTTTCGCGCTGTCCCTTGAGAGCGAACCGTCTGCAATGCTCAAGATAAGCTGCTTCGTGGATCGCGACCAGATCGACAACGGCGTTCCAGAGCCACGATGGCGCTTCGAACGAGGCGTTTCTGCTGCTGCAGAGTTCGCCTAGCCAGCGTGCGCGATCGGCCGCATTGAGCTGCCGCGCATGAGCGGTGCCAACGACACCCGCAAGGAAGCCCGCCACCGTCACTGCTTCTTCCTGGGTAAGTCCCTCGATCTCGAGCTTCAGGTCCTGTGGCAGCAGTTCGCGTACAAAAACCGGGCGTCCAAGAAGTCGACCCGCTACCATTCGTGACCCGAGGTGCGGCGACAGCGCCGTGGCTCCGGCTTTCACCCTGTCTGCGGGATCCGCAGGCATGTGCGAGCTTTGGTCGTACGGAGCGGCCGCCGCGGCCGCCTCCTTGATGTCCATCAAAGCGTAGCGGCGCTCTGATCCCCTGCCTATCTGAAGCAGCACCGCGATCCTGAGGCGCCCGAGCGAACTGCAGCCCTTCCTCCAATATGCTGCATCCTTAACGGTCACGCGCTCGCGGTCTCTGCCCTGCCTGAGGACTGTGACGAGCTCACGGACGTCGTCCTGATCGAAAAACTCTTCGACTTTTTCTCGCTCGTCTTCTGACAGCGGCCAGAACCGTGAACCGAGAGGCAGAACCGCCTCTCCCTCGATCCGTTCATCAGCTAAGTGCTTCCATGATCGGCGTGACGCTGCGTGAAGTGCCAGTCCTATTGTTCTAGGGACTTCGGCACCGTCATCTCCAGGCGCTACATCCGGCCGAAACGCCGAAGCATAACCCTCGACCATGCTCTCGATCATCAGTGCAGTGACGACGCCGGGCAGGTCCGAAGAACGCGCTGCCATAGCGAGGGAGAGGCCCAGTCGGACAAGGTCGTGTGCTGGATTGCCGATCACCGTCTGGTCGAGATCGCGGATTTGGATTGCCAGTCCGCCCTGGCCGCTACCAACAGGGCCAAGATTTCCTACGTGACAGTCGCCGCAGATCCAAATTGGGGGCCCCGAAGGAAGCTCAACGCGATCGGCGCGGTCCAGCCATTCGTAGAAGCGCTTGGTGCTGCCGCGGACGTAGGCGTGAGCCGAGGCGGCCATCTTGGTATTTTTGTGAGCGAGAAGTAGGCGCAGGCGATCGGCAGGAAGGACAGTCGTTTTCATCGTGACCTTGATTTTCGTCTAGGGGCGCTGGGTGCGGTTGCGGATGTCGTCTGTTCTATTGACCTGTGTCTCCATGGAACGAGCAGCCGACAGCAAGTTCAAACCGCTGCTCCAACGTCGCTCTCAAGAAGGCAACAGCAAGTTTGCAGCACCCTGAACATCCAGAACTTCGGTGTACGGGAGCCAGTCGGGGTTTCCCGTCTCGTCCCGCCGGTTGACCCAAAAGCCCCGGAAACCCAGCTCGTAGCGGGCCTTCATATCCCAGTACATTCCCATAGCGACATGCACCGTCTCTTCCGACGATAGGCCGATAGTCCGGTAGGCATGCTCGAAAAATTCACGCGAGGGCTTGTAAGCTTGCGCCTGTTCAGCGGTGATGACGTAGTCGAATGGGACGCCGATGCGCTCGACCGTGGGTGCGATCAGGTCGTCGTCGGAGTTTGTGAAGATGGCCAACTTGTAGTGCTGCCGAAGCCGCCTGAGCGCTTCCGGAACGTCCGGGTGCGGTCCCATCGTCATAGGCGAACTGGCGATACGCTCGAGGTCGTCAGTATGCAGCTCCACATCGTGCGTTCGAAAAGCCACACGAAACCCAGAGCGGAGAATATCCTTGTAAAGCCTGTGAGGCTTCTCGGCCGTCGTCCGCTTGGCTTCTTGGGAAAAACTCTCAAGGATCTGTCCGGCATCGACATTTGTTCGCCCGCTGCTCTCCAGCACCCTCCCCACTTCGCTTAAAAGAACTTCGTACCATTGGACGAGAGTGCCGTAGCAATCGAACGTGATAACTTTCGGTACAGGGTCGAGATCGAACATTGCCGACGGCACCCTCTCGAAGGAGTGTTTCTCCACCGCCTTGTCGGCGGTCGCCTCGACCAAATCGAACGAACGCTTCTTCGCGGGCCAATTGTCCTGCCGCTTGCCGTCCGGCCCGCCAGTCATTGCTCGTCCGCCATTACTTGCTCGGCGAATTCGCCCTTGCTGATGAAGGTTTCGGTCGACCCCGCCTCGTGCTCCGGGGACGAAACCTCCATTTCGATTTCGTCCGGCAGCTCCAGTGCCTGCTCAGCGTTCATCAAGCCGAAAGCGATTCGATCACCATTAGTCGCTACGGCTATTTCAACAATTTTATCCTGCTTATCCAATTCCATCTCCTTTGGGCGTAGTGGGTCTCGATGTAATTTGAATGGTCGGATTAGCGCAGAGGTACCTCTATTAGGATCCATAGATCGTCGTCAGGTGGTCACATCCATACTCCCGTGCTCTTTAGCAACAACGGAGTTTGGGCGATGCGGCGCAACTGCTGCAGGTGGGCAGGTACGGCACTCGCGTGGGACACAGTCACGACTCCTTCCTGGTTTCAAACAAGGCCCTGTCGAAGAGACCAGCGTACATTCCCGTGAACTCGACCACTCCATCATAGGCGACTGTTATGCGCTCCAGAGACGTCCCATCGAAGACGACATCTGTGACGTCGCCCGTCTTTCCCCGAAGTTCCGTCCTTGCGGTCCAGAGCATTGTATCAGGAGACAATCTGACCCGATCCCCGACTTGAAATGGCGTATGATGCATTAATTCGCTCCGGCATTTGGCGCGGGTTCTTCTGTCGAGATGGCCTCGCTCGTGCGTACCGGAGGTTCCGGGGTGCCGTCCGCACGATCGATGGTGATAAGGACCGGCCCGGGCTCCATTTCGCCGAACGGAGACGCAAAAGCGATCTCGGCCGCATCTCGCCCGACGCCGATGCGAACGAGACCATCGAGGTTAGCCTGTCGGGTAGCGTCGAAAAGCCACCAGCGCCCGTCGAGGTAGGCTTCGAAGACGGCGTGGAAGTCACGCGGTTCGAGACCGTAGGCGTAACAGGACACGTAGCGAGTAGGAATGTTAAGCGCACGGCAGAATGCAATGCCGATGTGGGAGAAGTCGCGACAGACGCCGGCCCGCTTGATAAGGCTTTCCGTTGCGGTCGTCTGCTCGTTCGAGGCGCCGCGCTGGTAGTCGATATTCTCGTAGATCCAGTTACAGATTGCCGTGACACGTCGATGCCCCGTGGGCATCCCGCCAAACTCCCTTTCCGCGAATGCTGCAAGCCTATCCGATGGGACGAAGCGTGAAGGCAGAAGGAATGGCATGATGTCGAGTGGGACGGCGTTTAACTGCATCTCGTTGACAGTACTCGGGTCTGCACAGAAGGCGTCCAGAGTGACAGCCGCTTCGTACCGCACGTTTAAAGGCCCAGGCGGCGCGTCGATGCTGAAATACCGATTACGGATGTCTGGAACCACGTGAGTCCTTGTTTTGTAATCTGGAGTGATAACCAGACGTTCGACCAAATCGTGGTGGCGCACGAGATTGGCAACTTCGAGGTTGAAGATGAACACCGTTGGTGACTTCACATCGTAGGAAAGGTCGCAGCTAAGACTGTAGCGGACTGTCATCGGGTTCCGATCGATCGGGAGGGTTTTATAAGGATAGGACGCTGGTAACCGCGAAACTCAAAAATGTTCGATTTGGTTCCGCTTCTCGACGCATCCCGCGCCTGAAGCTACACTACAAACGCGGCCGGCTCGCTCATGATGACTGACGATAGCAACACCCTCGCGATGCAACCTGTTCTGATGATTCGCTAAACGTTGCTGCCCACGATCTCAGAGTCGCTCGACAGCCAAGGTCGACTTCATTGACATCCGCCAGGTTTCTGGCACCCTTATTGCGCCATTCCAGCGAGGGCACGAATGTCATCATCGCACTACGCGCATGGATCGAGCGAAGCTGAACAACAACGGCTGACCGCGTTGAATAGGCGCCTAAACGGACATTGTTTAAACGCGGCGCAGCTCGTCGCGGGGGAACGCGTCGTGGACTTTGGGGCCGGCCTCGGCCAATATTCGCGGCTGATGGCCCGAGCGACGGGTGTCACAGTGCTCGGTCTGGAGCGGAGCCCGGAACAGATCGCCGAGGCGGACGGCGAAACCGCCTTGTTGGAAATGAGGCAGGCAGATGCGCTCGATCCGCCTTTTGGCGACGAGCGCGGTGGTTCGACGTCGCACATGCGCGATTTGTCCTAGAGCATATTCCAGATCCACTGCAGGTCGTACGCAACATGGCGCAAGCGGTCCGACCGGGAGGACGCGTCATCCTCTCCGACGACGACTACGATGGCCTGCGGCTGTGGCCAGAGCCGCCGGGATTCGCGCCCGTTTGGATCGCTTATCAACGGACTTACGACAGGCACGGAAATGACCCTTTTGTCGGGCGTCGCCTTGTGCAGTTATTGCATCAGGCAGGTCTTCTCCCTCGCCGTGACACGCTTGTCTTCTTTGGCGGATGTGCGGGCGATCCGGATTTTGCGGACGTGGTTCGCAACATTGCCAGCATCATCGAGGAAGCGATCGATGATATCGTCGCGACCGGGCTCGCGCGGACCGCTGTCATCGCGGCCCTCGATGCCCTGATATCCTGGAGCAACGCGCCGGATTCCGCAGTCCGGTTCGGGATGTCTTGGGCCGAAGGCATTCGTCCGGCCTGACCTGGTACGTCTTAGGGGGTATTTATGATCGCAGATATATCATCTCCTGAGAGAGCTCGGAAGCCGACACCACGCCACTAGGGATATTTGGTCCGATCGTTCGACTACCAGAATTGTCGCCTCGTGCCATACATCGTAACGACGGAACATCGTCGGCGAGATCTGCGAACCAGCAGGCCAGACGAGCGGTAGCAACCGTTCTGGTCGGGTTGATTGATCAAATGACTCTCGTATCATGCACGCGTAGAACATCGATTATATCCACGGCGCCGGCCACCCGCTCCGGCCAGCGCAATATGGATATCGTGCCATACCGCGAAGAAGAGGTGACAGCGCGGCGACATCGACGTCACCCTGCAGTTTGATTTCCGGAAGCATCGTGCGGCAGCCCGTATCCGCCCCATGCGGTGTAAGGTAGTATCAGCTGGTGACGGAGCAATTGCTACTGAGAAAGCTAAAGCCGAAGGGGTGCCGCTCACCCGCCCCGCTCCGCCCTTTCAACCCGGCCCAGCCGCTCAGATCGGGGCTGGTCGGTGTGCCAGCGAGCGCCTTGCGGACATTTCTACTTTGCAGAACATTGGACATTTCAACTCGCCCGCGACATGATGTGTAGCCGGAACATTCTGTTTCCAAGTCCGATATTGCAGTAATGTCAATGGCTTAACTTCGAAGATTTTGGTATCTCCCGTTGCTATACGCAGCTTACTCTCGCCGACCGACGACGCCGACAGCAGCTGGTGGCGGCAAATGTTCCCATCCACGAAATGGTCCGCCAGCTTGGCCGTTACCGCTCCACCATTTACCGCGAGATCAAGCGCAACACCTTTGATGATCGCGAACTACCGGACTATGACGGCTACTACAGCACGGTCGCGCACGATATCTGCTCTGCTGGCATGATTGACAGGAGGCGAAGCCAGCCAGCCGGGGGAACGCACCAGAGAAGTGGTCGGGGCGACATGTCTCGAGCTGAAACGCTACGCCGTGCAGATTCGGGCTGCGATTCCAGTTTTAAACATCGTTGGTACGCTTTGGCGACGGCTGAGTCGTAGGCAAGAACTCCCAGTCCGCCCGCGGGCGGACAGGGGTTCGAGTATTTTGTGCAAGGTTTGGTCTACGCAGCCCGAGCTACATCATCCCGGTGATGGATCTCGGTGCCAAGCACCTTCAAGCACTCGCGGATGAAAGCGGCAAGCGCTGTCCAGCCTTTTGCGGAGACCATTGTACCATCGACATACGCCTCGGTCGGCGAGAGATCGACATACGTTCCACCCGCCAAGGTAACCTCCGGTTCACAGGCGCCCAGTGCACCAACCTTCTTGCCTCGAACGACGCCATCGACAGCAATCAGTATTTGCACGCCGTGGCAGATTGTGAAGATCGGCTTCTGCTTCTCATGGAAATGGCGAACCATTGCCTGAACACGCTTGTCGGTACGGATGTATTCCGGACCACGACCACCGGCAGCGTAGACGGCGTGATACTGATCAAGCTGCGCCTCGGCCTCGGAGAAGGTCTTGTTGATCGTAAAAAAGTGACCGAGCTTTTCGGTATAGGTCTGGTCGCCCTCGAAGTCGTGCAGAGAGGTCTTGATCAGATCGCCGGCCTTCTTGTCAGGGCAGACGACGTGCACCGTGTGGCCAACGGCTTCCATTGCCTGCTGGTAAACGAAAATCTCGTATTCCTCTGTGAACTCGCCCGTCAGCATCAGTATCTTCTTGCCTGGCATGATTTTACTCCTCTTGCTCATGCGATGGGGCGGTGCTCGCCGCCCCGGTTGACGTGAATAATCAGAAGGGAGAATCCGGGAAGTAGTATTCCTTGGCGTTCTCCTGGGTAATCAGCGGTGCGTCCAGCTTGACCGTCCCACGAACCGGTGCTTGGCCGACCAGGTTTGCGACTGTCATGTATATTGCGGTCTTGATCATCGCAGGCGGGTACGGTGTTTCGACAGGGGTCATTGCATCACCGTCGATGACCTTCTTGACGATGTCTTTCATGCCATTGCCGCCGAGTGCTAGCTTGATGTCCTTGCGCCCGGATTCCTTGACCGCTTCGAGAACACCGAGCAGCATATCGTCGTCGTTTGCCCATACAGCGTCGATCTGCGGATACTTCGCAAGGTAATCCTGCATGAGTTTAAACGCTTCATCGCTGTTCCAGTTGGCGTATTGGATGTCGAGGACCTTCAGGTCCGTGCCTTTTATGGTATCCTGAAAGCCTTGAATGCGCTCGTCGTCGATCACGGTCGGGATGCCGCGCAGCACGACGAGATTGCCCTTGCCGCCGAGCTTGTCGATCATGAATTTTGCCGTATTGCGGCCGACAGCAATGTTGTCCCCTGCCAGGTAGAGGTCCTGTATCGTCGGGTCGTTAAGACCGCGATCGACAACGGTGATGAATGTCCCTGAATCCTTTACGGCTTTCACAGGAGTGGTCAGCTCTTCCGATGTATAGGGCAAGATGACCAGCGCATCGAGCTTGCGGCCCGCCGAGAGATCCTCAAGCGCGCTCACCTGAGCGGTGGCCGACGGCGAGGTTTTGACGACGACTTCGACATTCGGAAATGCCGCGTTGATTTCCTTCGCGGCCGCCTGCGCATGGTAGACGATCCCTGCCGTCCAGCCGTGGTCTGCAGCCGGTATCGACACTGCGACGACTTTCTTGTCGGCGGCAAGCGCGTGCCCTGCGGCGAGCAACGTCGTAACGGCCGCAGCCGCAATCCATTTCTTCGTAGACATTCCATTCCTCCCAGAATTTGGACCTAAGATCGTGAACCCGTGTGGTCCTGACACGGGTTATTTCGAGAACCGTTGAATGAGCATGGCGATGATGATGATGACGCCCTGTACGCCGGCCACCAGGTACTCCGAGACGAAGTCGGACAGCACCATGAGATTGGCGATCAATTCGAGAATGACCGCGCCTGCCACTGTTCCCCAGACGTGTCCCTTGCCGCCGCGCAACGCCGTGCCGCCGATCACTACAGCGGTGATGACCTGCAGTTCCCAGAGGACACCCGTTGTCGGCGTCGCCGCACCGAGCCGTGGAACGTAGCAGATGGCAGCAATCGCGACGCACGCACCCTGGATGGCATAGGCGATCGTGCGTGTCTTGATGATGGAGATACCGGAGTAGCGAGCGACGTCTTCGTTGGCTCCGACGGCGGCACATTTTCGGCCGTACTTCATTTTGTAGAGAATGAACGACGCTACCGCCGCAACCGCGATCGATATCAGGATGGGATACGGGATGCCCCCGAACGTGCCGAAATACACTGGTCGATAGGCGTCACGCAGGCTGCGATCGATTGGGATCGTGCCGCCGTCCGACATGTAGGTGATCAGGGCCCTGAAAATCCCCATCGTGCCGAGCGTTGCAATGAAGGGTTCGATTTTCCCGATCGTGACGATAAGGCCGTTCATCAAGCCGCAGAACAGACCGACGCCGACAGCCACCACCATCCCCGCGGGGATTGCAGACACGCCCCACTCTGGTGCCATCCGATTCATAAACATGATGGTGATCCCGGTGATGAACGCCGCCATCGAGCCGACCGAAAGATCAAGGCCACCAGAAGAAATAACGAATGTCGCACCGACAGCAATAATGGCTATGAAGGCGCTTCGCGTGATCACATTCGCAAGATTGGTCGCCGACAGGAAGTCCTGATTGATTGCGAAGCCGATGACCATCAGCGCCGCAAGTGCGAGGAACGGACCAATATCAGACCATCTGATATTCCACTCCCGGTCCGGCTTAACCGCCGTGGTGCCCGTAATAACCGTCATCTTCTACCTCCCTCGTTGCTTGCCGCAGTGTCGCTCGTTGCCAGAAGCGCGACAGCGTGTTCGGTCATAGCCTCCCCGGACACTTCACCTGCGATACGCCCTTCCCTCATCACCACGATGCGATCGCAGATGCCGATGAGTTCCTGCATCTCCGACGAGACGACGATGCAAGTCTTCCCCTGTGACACGAGCTGCTGGATGAAGGCGTAGATTTGCGCCTTGTTAGCGATATCGATTCCGCGCGTCGGTTCATCGATGACGACCACCGAAGGGTTCGTGAGCAAGACTTTTGCAAGAAGAAGCTTTTGCTGGTTTCCGCCGGACAGCTGGCCAGCATTGACCCCGATGTCCTTCACGCGAATGTCATATTGGTTGACCGCCTCTGTAAGGGCCTCCTGTTCGCGGCGACGTCGCATGAGAAGGCCAGGATGGAAACGGCCGAGCGCCGAGAGCGTCAGGTTCGGGGCCAGTCGCTCATGCAGGAGAAGCCCCTTGCCCTTGCGGTCCTCGGTCAGGTAGCCGATGCCAGCGTCGAGCGCGGCACGCGGCGAATGAATATCAATTGACTTGCCCAACAATTCGACCGAGCCAGAGGCTGGACGCAGGCCCATAATTCCTTCGAAGAGCTCCGTTCGACCAGCGCCGATCATTCCGGCGAAGCCGAGGATTTCTGATTTGCGGACGTCAAATGAAACGTCCCTCGCAAATCCCGGGACCGTGAGATTGCGCACCGCCAGGATCGTCCCGGTTAAGGCATGTGCCCGCTTTGGGGGATAGAGGGCTGAGAGATCGCGGCCGACCATCAAACGCGCCATGTCCATTTGGCTGAGCGTCTGCCCGGGGTAGGTCCCTACCATCTTGCCGTCGCGCAGAACCGTGACCTTGTCAGCAAGTCGCTGCACTTCGTCGAGCCTATGGCTGATATAAAGGATGGCAGCGCCTTGCGCCCTCAGGCGTAGGATGATGACGAGAAGCCGGTCTACTTCCTCTCCGGTGAGAACAGCTGTCGGTTCATCGAAGATGACCAGCTTGTAATCGTCAAGGAGGGCACGGGCGATCTGCACAAGCTGACGGTCCGCGAGCGAAATGTCGCGAACGAGTGCGTTGGGCGACGCGACGCAGCCAAGCTCGGCGAGCTTCTCTGCTGTCAGGCGGCGCATGGTTTTGTCATCGACAACACCATTTCGCATCATCTCCCTGCCGAGAAACACGTTCTCGGCAACCGTCAGCCCATCGGCAAGCAGGATCTCTTGATGAACAAGAACAATACCGGCTTCCTGGGCCTGTTCAGGCTTGGCGAACCTGACTTCGCCAGTCCCCATCGATAGCGATCCACCGGTCGGCTCGGCGTATCCCGACAGCAAGCGCATGAAAGTGGATTTTCCTGCGCCGTTTTCGCCGATAATGGCGTGGATTTCGCCAGGCAGAATATCCAACGTGATATCGGACAAGACCGTGACCGGGCCGTATTGCTTCGACAGAGCCGACGCGCGCAGAACCGGATGCCGAACAGCTTCGCCGATCTCCCTCACATCTTCCCTCCCCCGCCTCTCGATGCTGACGACGTTCGGCATTCGGCTCTCCTCAGTCGAATGCCGGCAGGAGCCGGTCGCGAGAATGCTCCAGATGCTCGCGCATTGCGCGCTCCGCTGCAGACGAGTCACCCGCCTCCAGTGCACCCAGGAGCGCCTCGTGTTCGTCCAGCGCTTCCTCGGTCACCCGCGAATGGAACATCAAACGAAAGATGTGGAAATGGGTGTGCTGATGATTGAGGGTCTCGCGAATGAGCTCGTTGCCGGCGATCTCCAAGATCTTGTCGTGGAACATTGCGTCTTGCCGCGCGAAGGTCGAGTAGCGCAGGCGTTCATCACCGCCTTCACGACGGCCCATGAGGCCAGCTGCCGCCCGTAGCGATGCGAGCTTGCCCTCATCCATGGCAGTGGCCGCCCTGGCCGCACTGTCGGGCTCAAGAAGCAGTCGGAGCTGATAAAGTTCATCGAAACGGCGTCGGGTGATTTGCGGCGCGGCACTAAAGCCGATGAGATGAGTCTTGATGACAAGACCCTCGCCCTCTAGCCGTCCTAGCGCTTCGCGAATAGGCGTCTGCGAGACGTTGAGCTCTTTGACGAGGTTATCGACCGTGATCCTGGCACCGGGCGCAATTTTTAACGACATCAACTGCGCGAAAATCGCCTCGTAGACGCTCCCTGCAAGACTGTTTGCGCGCTGGATAAATCCACTCGTATCGAACACTTCAGGTGCGGCAGTCTGATTTCTTTGTTGCATGTTTTTGCCTCTTGACATGACCTACCGCTACCACGATGCTCCGCTATATGCAATCCCATATCCTATAGGATTTTAAATTGGAGCGGACGTGAAGGTTGATCCGGAGAAAGCTTTAGAGCTGGCTGGGCGGCTCCTGGTCGAGCGCGGCGCACCCTCAAAATGCGCCGATCTTCAGGCGTGCGTGCTTATCGAGGGCGAGCTCAAAGGCCACCCATCGCACGGGCTGCAACGCCTTCCTCGTATTCTCACCCGCATCGAACGCGACCTAATCGACCCAGCCACCGAGGGCAATGCGCATTGGCGCTCATCATCATTTTTGGAGGTCGATGGGTTGAAAGGACTTGGCCCAGTCGTCGCTATCTCCGCGCTAGAACGAATTGCGGAGCAAGCTCATAAGACTGGTATCGCCGTTGCTGGCATCCGCAACTCCAACCATCTCGGTATGCTCGCTTATTACGTCGAGCGCTTTGCCGAGAAGGGCTTGATCGGGCTTGCCATGTCCTCCAGCGAGGCACTCGTGCACCCCTACCGTGGGACGCGGGCTCTCTTAGGAACCAACCCGTTGGCAATCGCAGTACCGACGGCAGGCAGGCCACTGGTGGTCGACCTCGCTACCGCCATCGTTTCAATGGGCAAGATACACCATCATGCCGCAAACGGTTTGCCAATACCTGAAGGCTGGGCATGCGATGCCAACGGGAGACCGACAACTAATGCGGCGGCCGCCATGACGGGCTCGATCGCACCCTTCGGCGAAGCCAAGGGCTATGCTCTCGGCATGGCGCTGGAGCTGATGGTGGCGTCGATTGCGAGATCCGCAATCGCGCCAGACGTCCGAGGGACGCTCGACGCCGACGCCATATGCAACAAAGGCGATGTGCTCATTGCCATTGATGTCGGCGAACAACCCGAGTTCCTAGCCTGCTTCAGCGCCTATCTCGACAGCGTACGCAGTTCCCGCCCGTCGGATCCAGGCATGCGCGTGACCGTTCCAGGCGACGGCGCGTCGGCTCGACGCGAAGGTGCACTTTCCGATGGCATCGAGATTTCGGCCAGGCTTTGGGACGAACTGAACGCCCTCTCTCACTCCAGCAAATCGCTTGTCAAAGGACATGGACAATGACCCTTTTCGCCGCTCTACGGCTTCCCCAAGAAATTCTGTTTGGCAAAGGGCAACGTCACGCCTTGCCAACTGTCGCAGCTAGGCTTGGACGGCGTGCCTTGATCTGCACCGACGAGCGGCTCGCCGGCACCGGCGTGTTTGCCGAGTTGGTGAAGGCCCTCGAAGCCGCATCCATCGATTTCCTGATCCATGATGGGGTCCAACCAGACGTCCCTGCTGATAGCGTATCGGTCTGCGTCGAATATGCCCGCGATTTTGATCCTGAGATGGTGATCGGCATTGGCGGGGGAAGCTGCCTGGATATGGCAAAGTGCGCCGCCCTATTGCTGACCCACGGCGGTAAACTGAAGGACTACTACGGCGAATACAAAGTTCCAGGCCCGACGATCCCTGTCATTGCTGTTCCGACGACGGCAGGTACCGGCTCGGAGGTAACGCCCGTGGCAGTGATCTCGGACGCCGAACGCACTTTGAAGGTCGGGATATCGAGCCCCTATTTGATTGCCACGGCGGCGATCTGCGACCCGGAACTGACGATGACCTGCCCACCGGGTCTAACGGCGATCGCAGGAGCCGACGCCCTCACCCACGCGATCGAAGCCTTTACCGCCGCTCGCCGCGGGACGGATCACGCACTGGCGCAAAACCACGTCTTTATCGGCAAAAGTGCGCTGACGGACCATTTCGCCCTTTTGGCTATCAAGCTTCTCGGCCGCAGTCTTGAGAAAGCCTGCAAGGATGGCTCCGACGAAGATGCGCGTGCAGAGGTGATGATGGGGGCGCTTGCAGCAGGCTGCGCGTTCGGGACAGCCGGTACCGCCGCGGCTCATGCCATTCAATATCCCGCAGGTGCTCTGACGCATACCGCCCATGGCCTCGGTGTTGCAACCATGATGCCCTACGTCATGAACTACAATCTGTCTGCGTCAATTTCCGAAATGTCCGAGATCGGAACCGCGCTCGGTCTGGCGACACCGGACCTCGACGAAAAGCAGCTAGCGATCGCCGCAATCGAGGAAATTGGCAGACTGTTTGCGGCGATCGGTATCACCCGCACGCTCGCCGATCTCGGGCTGGCCCAAGACAAGCTCGACTGGACGGCCGAACAGGCCTTCGGAATTGACCGGCTCATCAAGAACAATCCACGGCCCTTCGACCTCGAGGCGATGAAGCGTCTCGTCAAAGCGGCCTATGACGGCGATCTGGCCGCATCCGCCATCTAGTTATCGAGGAAACATCATGACCATTGCCCAGCAGATCTCTAATTCCAATCATCAAGTCCCGGACATCGCAGCCGCCGCTCGCGGGCTCTACATCGACGGAGAATGGCGACAGTCTCGGTCCGGACAACAGATCGATGTCATCGATCCCTCTACAGGTAGAGTTCTGACATCCGTGCCAGATGCCACGATCGATGATGCACGCAGGAGCATTGATGCCGCCGCGGCAGCGGCACCTGCGTGGCGCGCAACGCCTCCCCGCAGGCGCTCCGAAATTTTGCGCCGATGCTTCGAACTGATGCTTGAACGCTCGGAGATGCTCGCGTCGTTGATCTCGATGGAGAACGGCAAGGCGTTGCGAGACGCGCGGGGCGAGGTCGCTTACGCTGCCGAATTCTTTCGCTGGAATGCCGAGGAAGCCGTTCGCATCACCGGCGAATTCGGCATTGCGCCATCTGGCACCAACCGCATTATCGTCGACTATCAGCCAATTGGCATTTGCCTGCTGATTACGCCGTGGAATTTTCCGGCGGCGATGGCCACCCGCAAAATAGCTCCGGCACTAGCGGCTGGCTGTACGGTAATCTTGAAACCGGCAAGCGAGACGCCGCTGACAGCCTATGCTCTGGCCGCAATATATGAAGAGGCCGGCGTACCGAAGGGCGTCGTCAACGTACTGACGACAACGACCCCTGGCCCGATGACCGAGGTGGTTCTGGCCGACCCACGGGTCAGGAAGCTTTCCTTCACGGGGTCAACAGGTGTCGGCCGCCAGCTGCTCGCTGAAGCGGCCAAGCATGTCATATCTTGCTCGATGGAGCTTGGTGGCAATGCACCGTTCCTGGTTTTCAATGACGCGGATCTCGATGCGGCGCTCGAGGGCGCGATGATTGCCAAGATGCGCAATGCGGGAGAGGCCTGCACGGCGGCAAACCGCTTCTACGTGCAGTCCGGGATCTACGACCAGTTCGCTGAAGGTCTCACGAAGCGTATGGTTGCGCTCAAAGTCGGGGCGGGCGTTGAGGCTGACACCGAATGCGGCCCGATGATAACCCGAAAGGCGGTAGAAAAGATCAGCCGCCTGGTCGAAGATTCCAAGGCGAAAGGTGCGCGCGTCCTGTGCGGCGGTGATGCGACAACAGGTGATGGGTTCTTTTATCCGCCAACGGTGCTTGCAGACGTTTCTGACGATTCAGAGATGAAGGCAGAGGAAATTTTCGGACCGGTCGCGCCTCTGTACCGGTTCGAAACCGAACACGAGGCCATCGAACGGGCAAACGAAACCGAATACGGGCTTGCCGCTTACGTCTACACGCGTGATATAGCGCGTGGGCTACGCGTCTCTTCCGGCATCGAAGCGGGTATGATCGCGCTCAATCGGGGGCTCGTCTCTGATCCGGCCGCGCCCTTCGGCGGAGTGAAGCAGAGCGGTCTTGGGCGCGAAGGCGGTCAGCACCATGGCATTGCTGAATTCATGGAAGCCAAATATATCGCCACGAGTTTCTAATCCTGGAGGAGTGATTTTGGAGACCGACCCCTTTCGGATCCGCGACCATGTCGCGGATTTCGATGTCATCGTTGAAGAGATCGTCGCGGCCAGTGCCAAGGCGCGGGAAACGTTACCCATGATAGCGGACGTCGCCTATGGCGATGGCCCGAGTGAATCGTTGGACATCTTTTTCCCAGAAGGGCCTCGTCAAAATCTTCCGGTTCACATGTTCATCCACGGCGGATACTGGCGGATGTGGTCAAAGCGTGAATACTCCTGCATTGCCAATACAGCCACACGCGCTGGCGCGATCGCGGTGATTGTAGACTACGCGTTGATGCCGGGTGTGAGGATGAAGGTCCTGGTAGATCAGGTCGTTCGTGCCAAGCAATGGATCATTCATCACATAGCAGAGCACGGTGGCGACCCTTCATTGCTCACGATCAGTGGTCATTCTGCAGGAGCCCATCTTTCAACATTCCTTTTTCAAAGCAGCACCACGGGTTCCTCTGTCAATGGCGCCTTGTTGCTGGGCGGCCTCTACGATCTCCTTCCCTTACAGCAGTCCTTTTTAAAGGCCGAGATTGCTCTTACGGATGACGAGGTCGCGGCCTTCACGCCACTAGGCCATTCGTACGATCCCTCTTGCCGCGCGATCTTGGCGGTAGGCGAGAATGAAACAAGGCCGTTCCACGGGCAATCGGAGGCCTTCGCCAACGTGTTGCGGGAACAGGGTGTCCCCGTTTCGATACGGGTCATTCGCAATCGCAACCATATGGATGCTGTGCGAGATCTCGGTGTGGTTGGCACAGAAACAAGCGACAGCCTGTCCGGCCTAATCCAATACGTCGCGCGTGGAGGCAGGCGTTAAGTCCTAACCAAAGGGATATGTGCGAACGGAACATGAGTTAGACCAGCGTCGCCTGATGAGGGTCAGGCCGCTTGAGCGTATGCAGCTCGCGCTTGCGAACATGCTGACAACCAACGGGAGTATAACACTTAGGTGGGGTCGATCAGGGAACTGCGACGAGCTTCCAAGCTGCTTCGGAGGCAAAGGTCATGACCGCATCCTTCATTTCGTCGCGATCTCGTTGAGCTCGGGCTTGACCAATTGAACACGGGAGCCATTTTTCGGTCATCGCGACGAACATGTATCCTGCGCCGTGGCTCCACGAAACCGGCGCCGGCGTAGATCCAGTGGTAGCCGAACATAAGGAGCTTTTCATTCGCGGCCTTGTACGAGTAGCGCAGCGCGGCTCGCGAGAGCGATTTTCTGTTCGGTGTGAAGCCGAAATGCCATTTCGGATTGCCAAAGGAGACGATGTCGTTTGGGATGACGTCGCCCCGCTTTCAGCAGGTTGCCGTCGCCGCCCTGTACCATCGAGATGTGTCCTGGCGTGTGACCTCGCGTGCTTACGACGTTCAAACCTGACACGATTTCGTCGCCTATCTCGACGTGCGTCAGCCAATCCTTCACGGCAAAGAGGTCGCGCTGTGCCCCACGGGCGAAGGCGTAAAGCGGCTCCGGCTGGACGTCTCGTAGTTCGGATCCGTACAGAAAGACCACTTGGCTTCGCTGATTTGATATCGGCGTTTGGAAACGGCAAAGCCCCGTCCGGCAGCGTCGTTTCGCCCGAATGATCCGGGTACGCGTGGGTGAAGATGATCTTCGTAAGGGACGCAGGATCGACACCGAGGAAAGTCAAGTTCGCCGCCAGACGGGCGATGAGGATTTTGAACCGAGAACCCACACCCCGCTTGAACGGAAACCCCACTTCCCCTCCGGTGTAAACGTGCGGAGCAAATGCGGGCTGCTGCGGTACTACGGCGCGGCAGCCGATGGTGGTTTATTCATAGTCCTTTCGATATCTGCAAAGGTTGCAGGACGATATCTGCAAGGGCCGACTTTCCTACTTCAAACGCCTTCTGATACTCGGCGTCTTCCACCATTTCTCTGAATGCCGTCCGCCGCGGGTACCGGACTAACAGCACTGCGTCCCACCCTTCCACCGGCCCGGTCGTAAGGACATCGAGGCCGTCGCCACGGAACAATATCCGTGCACCAAAGCGGGCTAGAATGGGTTCCGCCATTCTGAGGTATTCCAGATGCCGTTCCCGGCCGCCCTCGGGGACGAACCGTAGAAGGTTCAGCATCACGACAGGGGCGTCGTCCTCTTCAGAGAGGAACTTTTCAAAGACGTCGGGTGAAAACGCGACCATAAGCTATCCTTTCATTCAGAGCGTCCTTGGGGACGCTTCGGAAAGTCTAACCTCTTGCACCGTCAGAAACTGTCAGGAACGAACGCCAGTCCCGATCTTGCTCGCGCCAGCGCCGCATGAGCAGAGACCGTCGTTCCGGATACCGGTCGTCGAGGATCGACGCGGACCGAACACGGTCGACGCGGAAGTGACGGAATGCCGACTTGGCTTCGCACCACGCGGCTAGAACACGCACGTCGTCGAAATACACGATCGTGATCGGCCAGACGACACGTTCAGACATAGCGCCGCCAGCATCCTCGTATGCGATCGCGACCTTTCGCAGGCGACGGATCGCATCACGCAGCATCCCGACCTGCGCCGGATCGGGCCGCTGAGAGATCGATGCTGCCGAAACGAGTGCCGGCGCGTGTTCGTCATGCAGCCGGTCGGTCCGAGACGAGAGGATTTTCGCCAGAGCGCTGTCGCTGCTCTGAGAAAGAGCCGGATCGGCTCTCTGCTGCACCCAGGTCAGCCCAAGGATCAGAGCGTCAACCTCTTCGGCCGAGAATGCGAAGTTCGGCAGAAAGAAACCGTCGCGCAGTAGAAACCCGACGCCCGCCTGCCCGTCGAGAGGTGCTCCGAGCAGACGAAGCGTTTCGATGTCCCGATATACGCTTCTTTCGGAGATCCCAAGTTCCTGCGCCAGCTCCAGCGCGGTTACCGGCGTTCGTCGTGTGCGAAGCATGCCCAGCATTTCGAAGAGGCGGCTCGTTCTCGACATTCAGCGAATGGTCCTGTCTTTCGGTCTGAGATATCTAGTGCTTTCGCGGGCGGCGTCCAAGAAGGGACATCTATTGGAAATTCCGCGCCTTCACTTTAAGGGTATCGATGTGACGATCGCGTTCGTCCATGTCCCTGACCTTGGGCGACGTCGTGTCCCCCATTATCGGTACGATGTCGTTGTTCCGCCGCCGCCCGAGACGCACGAGTCGTACGCCGCGATGGCATCGTGTTCGATACAGGAGATCCTTTAGAGCTTTTCGATGCCGACCATCGTCCCATGCGGCAGGCAAAACGACCCGGTCGTCAGACGTCGCCCCGTGCAGTTGCTACATCAGGCGTGTCTAGTTATTAACCGCAACGCACCTCGTGTTCTTTTTGGCTGCTCCGCAACATAGAAATCATCGTCGACGAAGCGATGGACGACATCGTGGCGACCGGCCTTTCGTGCGAGGCCGTCAAAGCACACGACGCGTTGCTCGAATGGAGCAAGGGGCCGGATTCCGCGGTCTGGTTTGGCATGTCGTGGGCCGACGGGGTTCGCCCAGCGTGGCCTAAGCCGCCTGCCCTTAAGGCAGCGCGCCGGGCCATTCGTTCGAAGGTTCCTCGGCCTCCGCACCCGGCCTGTCTTCGGCCGGGTCTGGATCGCGGTCGTATGCCTTCTGTAGGGTTCCGATTTCATCGACGATCGCGTCATAGACGTCGCACTGCTTGGCACCTTTCACGACTAGAGAGTCGACCAAGTCTTCGAGCTGGTCACGTAGATTGTCTTTCCAGTCGCCGCTCATTTGCGATCCTCGGGCTGCAGTCTAACGCCCGTGCAGAGCATCCCCCATGTCGAGTAGCGAGTGGAACTTCTTGAGATCGGCGCCCCGCCGTCGTCCGGTTCCGGATCCGGAAGCGGTTCTTCGCCCGGAATTCGATCGGGGTCCGGCGGATTGTCGAGCGGGGGCACTTTCGGCGGCGGCGCGACTGGCTCGAATGGGACTGACATTTGGCATTCCTCCTCGTTTGTGAGAACGCGGAGGATGAAGGCAAGTTCCGGCGGCGATCGAGCCCGACCATCACCTGTGCTCAGTCAAAGCAAAATGCACCACAGGCCTATTTTACGGACGCCATTCTTGGCTGTTTCGATCATCAAGCTCCCGGTCGAGATAGAACGCAGCGCTGATCAAGGCCAAATGGGTAAAAGCTTGCGGGAAATTGCCGGCTAGTCGCGCCTGGGCGTCGAACTCTTCGGCGTAAAGTCCGAGATGGTTGGCGTAGTTCAAGGCCGCTTCGAAAACCCTGCGAGCTTTCTGACTCTTCCCTGCCCGAGCCAGGCACTCAGCATACCAGAATGAGCAGGCGGAAAAAGCGCCCTCTTCCCCGTCGAGGCCGTCGTCGCTTCTGTACCGGTGAACGACGCCGTCGTCAGCCAACTGTGCGCCAATAGCCTCCAGCGTTGAAAGCCACCGCGGATCGGTTGCGCTAACGAACCTCACAAGCGGCATCAGGAGAAGCGAGGCGTCGAGCATTTCGCCGTCCTTGGTCTGGACAAAGTGACCCTTCTCTTTATTCCAGAAGTTGGTCCAGATATCGTTATAGATATCGTTCCTCACGTCTTGCCACTTGACGAAAGGAGCGGCTAGCGATCGTTTCGTCGCCAGACGGATTCCGCGGTCGACCGCCACCCAGCACATGAGCCGCGAATGAAGGAATTCCTGGGGCTCTCGGCGCATCTCCCAGATCCCAGCATCAGGATCCTGCCAGTGGTCGCAGACGTACTCGATCACCTCGCGGACGCCCTCCCAGTGATCGTGAGAGATCGCATGCCCATATTTGTTGCTCAAATAAATTGAATCGAGGAGCTCGCCGTATATGTCGAGCTGGGACTGCTCGGACGCCTTGTTGCCAACACGCACAGGTGTGGCGCCGCCATATCCTCGTAGATGATCGAGGTTGATCTCGTCTGGCACCTCTCCACCATCTACCGCGTACATGATCTTCAGGCGGCCGCCAGCGTCGCATGCGGCTGCACGCTGCCCGATCCAGTTGTTAAATGCCATCGCCTCTTGTCGATAGCCAAGCCTCATCAGCGCGTAGACCGTGAAGGATGCGTCTCTGATCCAAGTGGCACGGTAATCCCAATTGCGGCTGCCGCCCGGCGCCTCAGGCAAACCGAACGTTGCCGCAGCGATCACTGAACCGTGTTTGCGCGACGTCATGAGCTTCAACGTCAGCGCGGAACGGTTGACCATTTCGCGCCACCGCCCGCGGTAGGTCGACTGCCTTGCCCAGTCCTGCCAAAAGGCGACGGTCTGGTCCTCCATCCTTTGAGGTGTCTCATCGAACCCGTCGTCGCCGTCGTCGAGTATGAAATCGACGACCTCGCCCGCGCGGAGCGTGATCTGCGCGGTGACGGCGCCGTCGATCTCGCCGAGTGGTGCGCCCGCCACCAGCCGCACCACCTCGCCATTGGGATGTCGCCAGGTGGCTGTGACGCCATCAAGCTGCGGGGATATTCGTTTGGAGGCGTAATCGAATCTCGGGGAGCAGGTCGCGCGGATCGTCATCGTGCCTCGGGTCGCTCTGAACCGTCGGACCAGCATGCTGGACCCATCGCTACGCCGGTTCTTCACATACATGAAGTCCGTAAGCTCTCCGCTGGCCTCGTTCGCCATCCATCGTGTCAGCAAGACGTTCGTGTCCGGAAAGTATTGTTGGGTTACGCGGGCATTGGGAAGGTCCGGTGCGATCTGAAACATTCCGCCGCGCTCCGGATCGAGCAATGCAGCGAATATCGACGGGCTGTCGAAGTCAGGCCAACACAGGAAGTCGATCGTACCGTCTGTCGCGACGAGCGCGATCGTCGCAAGATCGCCAATGACGCCGTGGCTCTCTATTGTTCGCGGAATATTCGCCACGGCGCGCGCCGTAACATCCGCGTCCATCGCACTCCCCGTCACCTCGATTTTGTTATCCATCGCGTCCTCTTTCTAGTCTGTGATGCACCGTGCCCGCTACTTGGCGATCTGGCGCACCTGACATAAACGACAAGGAAGAGCATGCTGAAGGCCGCTATAGGGAGTGCCGGCCCTTGTACAATCGGTGCTTCTATTGGGTAATCCACGCAATCGGGGTGCAGGCGCCGACATCCGCGACCGTCGTGCGAACCGACCACGAACGGCGGATTCCATTCGGTTCAATTCTGATGCGGCTATAGACCTAGGGCGGCGACCTAGAGCGGACCAGCCTGGCACCACAAGGTGCTGTAGTCGGCAATCTTCACGTGGATCAGCGCGCTTGCAAGGCCTTGGACGGGGCGGGGTCGGTTTCGCGAAGTCATGCGCCCTGAATCTGATGGTTACCGTACCGCCAGTCGTTGCCTTCAGGTCGCCTCCGGCCGTGATCCCGAGGCTTGCCAGCCCCACTTTCACGCCCCCACTCACGGTTTTGGTGACAGTGATACCCATCTGATAGGAGTTTCCATCGGACTGCGCTTTCGGAAGCCGAAGGCAAATGTCGCTTGCATCGCTTCCGGTCTGCAACGCCGCGGCCCAGAGGTTGATCATTGCCCTTGCCAGTGGGGCGGGATCGAGGATTCGCTTATCGAACGTGATGGGATAAGGGCTGGTAACGACGTCTTCCGATAATACGAAGCGCTGCAATGGCATAGTCTAGAGCTATGCCGATCCCCCGTTCCATTGCTCGGTGCATTTTGTGCCAAAACCTGCCGGCGCCCTCTTCCCGATTGTCGAGATCCCAGACGGCCATAGGGTCCCGGTGAAGGCGAGACGCCCGGGGCCGAATGGCATACGACCCCGCCTGCCAGCGGGCGACAATCCTCCCCGAGCAGATCATGGTCTCCTTCATCGAACGAAAGCGTGCTTCGTGTTACAACCTAAAGGCTCGCCAGTTCCTGGCGTCGACTTCCGTTCTTGATGGGGCGGTGGTGGGGTTGGCCCAAAATAATGTCGGCGCTAAAGTTGCGCAAACGCAAACGCGCGTGGAGCTGCCGCCATGTTCTTCCATAAAGACGATTCGATGCTGTCGCCAGACGAGCTCGCCATCTGCCAACGAGTGTTCAACCATATCTGCACAGTTAAGCAGGTCGCTCTCGACATGCATCGAGAAGAGATTGCAAAGCAAATCCTTCTCGCATGTCGCAATGGCATCAAAGACGAGAAATCTCTCATGAGACTGCTACTTTAATGCGTTGCTCGGCTTCCAGCGTTGTCGTTGGCGAGATCCAAAGCTAAGCAGAACGCGCCCCCTGGCGAGCGCGCTTCCCAATGGCGCTAAAGCCGAAGGAGGGAAGGCTTACGCCGCCAAAATTGAATTGAGATAAGTCGAGAGTTCCGTAAAACTTTAGTGATCGCGTAGTGGGAACATGTGGGATGAACGTAGGTTTGCTTCCTGTCACCAAATGAAAACTATTCCTGAAGGAGGAAACCCTATGAAAATGAAACTTGTGGCAGCATCGCTTCTCGCACTCGGCATGGCGACTTCAATGTCCTACGCTCAGTCCAATCCCGTTCCGAACAATATGGCGACGGACAAGAACGCCAATGAAGATGCCGGCGGCGGCGCTGGCAGCAGCGATAGCTCCGGAACCAAGATGATGAAGCCGATGAGCACAGATTCCACCACGACCAACAGTACCATGAATAAGAACTCGACAGACTGTAAGGACGGCTCGAACACCAAGGGCGCTTTGCAAACGCAGGCCGGCAAAAGCGATGCTACTCCCCAAGGTGTAGCTTGCGGCGAGAACAATCAGTAAATCTCGTTTGATCGAGAACGAGGCCGGATTTTCCGGCCTTTTTCTTTGCCTAAATAAATGGCCCGCAGACAATGATCGGGCGGTGGGGCTGCCTTAGCAGTCCTAGTCGACATACTTGTACCGGCTCAAGAATTTCCAGACCGACATATCATGCCGTCTATCGAGGCTATGCTGGGATTGCGGGGCGGAATCGAGCCTCGCAACGCCAATCGCAGTTCCACTGGACGCACCTTCATAGCTATGTCGCCGATTAGGAAGGACGAGAACCTTTAGGCCAGTGAACATTACCTGGACGACCTTGAGAAAGGTACCAACGGGCCAGAGGCTGGTTGCTTCCACCCCTCACGCAGGTGTTGCCTAAGCGCTCATCTGCAACACCTGCACACCATCCTGCAAGGCATCGCGGGCGGCGAGAATCGCCGGCAGGGCTTGTTCGAAGGCGCGGACACAATCGGGGTCGAACTGGGAGCCCGATCTGTCGCGGATGTGATCGACGGCCTGGTTCACCGACCAGGCTTCCTTGTAGGGGCGTGCCGTCGTCAGGGCGTCGAAATTGTCGGCCACGGCGACGATTCGGCCGGATATCGGGATTTCGTCTCCGGCCAGGCGGCGAGGATAGCCCTGGCCGTCCCAGCGTTCGTGGTGGCTTGCAGCGATGGTAGCAGCAAGCTGGAGGAGGCTGGACTTGGATTCGCGCAGGATATCGCAGCCGAGCAGGGTGTGCTTCTGCATGGCCGCGAACTCCTGTTCTGTCAGCTTGCCCTTTTTCAGCAGAACGGCATCGGGAATGCCGACCTTGCCGATGTCATGCATGGGGGCAGCAAGGCGGATGTCGGAACATTCCTGGACCGAGAGCCCCAGGGCACGCGCGATCAGCTGCGAATATTCGCCGACGCGCTTGGTATGGAGGCCGGTCTCAGCGTCCTTAAAACTGGCAGCGATCGACAGGCGATCGATGATTTCTTCTTCCCGCTCGCGGATCTCAGAGGTCGCCTTGTCGACCTCCTCGCGCAGCCATTCGGCCTTGTCGGCCAGCTTGTTGCGTGCATCGACAAGGGCGATGAGGTTTCTCATCCGCGCCCGGAATTCCAGCGGATTGACGGGCTTGTTGAGAAAATCGATCGAGCCGGCATCAAGACATGCCATGCGGGTCGCCATATCGGTGTCGGCGGTGATCATCACCACCGGCTTGCCGCGGTAGCGCTCGAACATCTCGATCTCGCGCAGCAGCTCGACGCCGTTGTATCCGGGCATCTGGTAGTCAATGACGGCGATATCGTATTCCAGCTTCGGCAGGGCAGCGAGAACCTCAGACGGGTCGAGGAAGGAGATTGCCTCGCAACCCGGCAGCTTGGAGACCAGCTTCGAAAGCAGCACGAGGTTGGTCTGATTGTCGTCGACAAGTAGAATTCGCATCCATTCCTCCTTACGCTGCATAGGCCTGCCGTTGCTCATCAACGGCCTTGGCTATCTCAAGCAGTTCATGTTGATCGACCGGCGCCTCGCGCAGGCGCTGCGCACGGTCGGCGATATCCTGGAGCCCGACATTGCCGGCCGCGCCCTTTAGGCTGTGCAGCATGCGGTCGAGCGTCCGGGGATCGCCCTCTCTGAGGGCAACGGCGAGCCCCGACAGGATCGAAACGGCGTCCGAAAAGAAGCTGTCGAGCAGCTCCGCAAGACCATCCTCGCCGAGGACCTCGATCAGTTCGCGCTGCCGGTCGTTGACCTTGACCTCGACAGTCGGCTTGCGATCAGGAGCCGATGGCTCACCGGGGCGCTGCCCCGCAATCACGGCCGCCAGCTGCGCAAGCGTCAGCGGTTTTGACTGGAAATCGGACATTCCCGCTTCGACACAGAGACTGCGGTCGTCGTCGGAGGCATTCGCCGTCATCGCAACGATCGGAATGTTGCAGACAGGCGCCTGCATCTGGCGGATGTGGCGCGTCGCCTCGATGCCGTCCATGTTCGGCATCTGCATATCCATCAGCACCAAGTCGAAATCCCGCTCCGACAGCGCCATCACCGCTTCGAGGCCGTCGCTTGCCACCACGAAATCCTGATGCAGATGGCGAAGAAAGCCAGCGGCCACCTGCTGATTGACCAAGTTGTCCTCGACCAGCAGAACCCGCAGCGGCGGCAGGCTGCTCGCGTCAGGACCCTTGTCGCGCGGTCCGCCTGCCACGGGCAGAACCTCAGCAACCGGCTGGGCCGGAATCTCGAACCAGAACGTGCTACCCGCGCCGGTGACACTGGCGACGCCGATCGTGCCGCCGAGCGCATCGATGATCTCTTTGCAGATGGTGAGGCCCAGACCGGTGCCGCCATATTTGCGGCTGATCGTTGCATCGACTTGCGAGAACGGTTTGAACAGCTTTTCCTGGCCGGCCTCATCGATGCCAATGCCGGTATCGCTGACCGCGAGCCGGATGACAGGCGTTCCCTCGCTCATGCCGCGCGTCATCTTCAGCACGACGGCACCATCAGACGTAAACTTCACTGCATTGCTGAGGAGATTGAGCACGACCTGACGGACGCGCGTGGCATCGGTGAGGATCCAATCTGCGGCGCCGGCATCGCCGATATCGGCTACCAGCGTGTCGCCGTTTTCGGCGGCCCGGTCCTGCATCATTTCGACGGCGCTGGTGACCACCTCGACGATATTGACAGGCGCCAGGCTGACATCGATGCGGCCGGTCTCCATCTTCGCAAAATCAAGGATTTCATTGAGGATCTCCAGAAGCGTCTGGCCGGACCGGCGGATGGTCTGCACGCCCATCTTGGCCTTGTCAGGGAGGTCGCCGAGTTCAAGCAGCTCGGCGGTGCCGAGAATGGCATTCAGCGGCGTGCGGACTTCGTGACCCATGGTTGCCATAAACTGCGACTTGGCACGATTGCCGGCCTCGGCACTCGAATAGGCCTCCCGCAATTCCCGCACCAGGCCTTCGAAGGCAAGACCAGCCGAGCGCACGGACCGGAGCTGGCGGCGAAGACTGAAGACGAGGAAGCCGACGCTGGCGGCAAGCACCACGGTCAGGGCGCCGGTCTTGATCTGCAGCATCTGCAATGCGTCGCGCGCTTCGGCGCGGTCGGTGCTGACCTTGTTGTTGACCTGCGTCAGCAGCGCTTCCGTATTCTTGACCAGCGGCGCGATATCGTCCGCAAAACCCTGCAGCCGGTCCCTGTCGATCGACTTGCCCTTGGCCAGCGCGTCGAACCAGGAGGCTTCGAACATCACCAGCGGCTCGATCTTCTTGACGATTTCGCCAAGCTGAGGATCTTCGGAAAGCCGCAGGTCGAAATTCGCCCGCTTCAGAATGCTCATGCGCGAGTAGAGGATGTCATATCGGGTGGAAAGCGCTTTGGCGGCCTTCGATGAGAAATCGCCGGTGGCGAGCATGATATTGGCTTCCTCATTCAGGCGGCGTGCTTCGCGGTCCAGCTGATAGACCGACCAGAGCGCGTTCTCGCGCACGCCGTCCTGAAGAGCTTCATATCGCTGATAGATGCCCGACATGAGGTAGATGAGCCCGATCAGAAGGACCATCGCGAAAGCCTGCAGCAGTGCCGTGGCCTTGCTGACCTTCCTGATCACGTCTCCGTTTGCGCGGGCACCGTCAGGCATCACTTCACCTCGATCGCCTTGATCTGCCAGACGGAGCGCGAGAAATAGTTCTCGTTGTAAAGCGAGCCGTCCTTGTCGAAGGGATAAACCAGGAAGACAGGGCCCTTGTCGCGGATCGACATGACTTGGCCGTCCATGCGTGTCGCCAGCATGGTGTCGAGCTTGGCGGCATCCTCGAACGGTACGTCTGCCGCATAGTCGTTCAGTGCAACGAGCTTGAGATCCGAGCCATGCGCACCGGCGGCATCAAGGACGGCGCGGAAAAGCGGTCCCGAGAACTCCACCTTGCCCGTCGTCCAGGGCGTTTCCATGCTGCCGGAGCGGCCTTGCAGCGCTTCCAGCATCTGCAGGTCGAACTGCGCGGTGCCATCGACATTGGGATGATCGAGATTGCCGGTGATCGTCAAGATGACGTCGCCCTTGGGGGCATCGAGAGCGAATGAAGGCATGGGGAGGAGGGCGACGGCGGCGAATGCCACCGAAGTGAGAAGCTGACGCATGTAAACACCTTGAAAGATCAGCGGCGATTGGCGCTGGATGTCACGACGGCATGCCTTGAGGGCGGCGTCCGATGCACTGGAACGCAGGAATGCGTGTCAGGTCATTGCCGACATCATGTCAGCCTAGGCAGTGATGCCCGGACACCCCAAAACTAGGGAGGATTCCTTCACATTTCATAAATCTGATAAAGCAAAATCTAAATAGAACCCCGATTATGGGGTGCGAAGGAAAAACAGCGTTAAGAAAACGGTGAGCGACAAAGTAAATGAAAGCTCTACGCGCATGAATACCGCCGATGTGCCGCCGCACATCGCCAGCTGCCGCCAGGAAATAGAAGGCAATTGCCTATCAGGCGATGAGCCGGCGCCGGATCGCTTCGGCGATGGCCTGCGTCCGGTTGGCAGCGCCTAGCTTTTTGGTTGCAGACTTTATGTAACTGTTGACGGTCTCGAGCTGATAGCCGGTCGCCTTGCCGATACCCTCGCTCGTCAACCCCAGGCTTGCCTGGGAAAGGCACGCCATCTCACCCTTGGAAAGCCGCATCTGTTCAGCGGCGTAGCGCTCCATCAACGGCTTGGTGAAAGCGGTGTGCACAGCCTCCGAGACGAGTTCCAGAAAATTGATCTCATCTTTGTCGAAAGGTGTCTGGCGCGTATAGCCGACAGCTCCGTAGACGACCTCGTCGCGGAAGATGGGCACGATCGTCCGGTTGAAGACCCCGAATGTCCGCTGCAGATAGAGAAGCCTCTGAGGCACCTCGCAATTGGCATAGACCTCGCTCTCGACGACAACCTTTGTCGATGACTTTGCAGCAAGGACGAACGGATCGATCTGAGGAATTTTATCGCCCATATAGGCTTCAATGAAGGCCGGCGGCAGATCGGTATCAATGGAAAAGCCCTGGCCGAACCGGTAGTGATCGACATCCAGACCCGAAATGAAGATGTAGTCGAAGGGCACGGCCTTGCGCAGCCGATCGATCATATCGTTCTGACCGAAATAGCGATGCTTCGGCACGGACCGCAGATCGATATAGTCGTCCAGGGCATCTGGCGAGAGAACGGAAAGGGCGCTGACGGGCATTGCTAAGCACTCGATAGTTGCGGGGTTATCCCAGTTATGGCTTTCGAGCATTAACTGGAGCTTAACAAGGATTTCGGCGGAAACCCGCGGGTCGCGCCGCAGGAGTGGCCATTGGTCAAATGACGCCCGCTACGACATGTTAGCCCCCTCCTCTCGAGTCACCTCGCGAAACCACCAGATTATTGCGGGTTGATCAATATCATCGATCACTAAACCTTGGCGTCGCAAATTAACTCGAACTTAAGATTTAAACCTCAAAGGTAGACCATCGGTTGAACGAACATTCTGCGATACCGCAATCGGCGTTGAAGACTGGTCCAGGAGATTTAGCGGTAGATCTCCGATCAGTGCCAGGCAGGGGGCAGATTGTAGATGACGGGGTCTTCGAGCTGGTGAAGACCGCCGTTTTTCGCCTTTTTTCAAATTCCTGCGACACCTATTGATCAGAGATCAAGGCACAAACAAATCGCCTACCATCCGATGACGGACCGCTTGAGGCATATTCCAGCGTCTCATCTAAACATCTGACATTTATCAATTTTCCTGCTTACGCCCGACCGGTGTTCGGCGGCGAAGCGTTGCGCGGCACACAGCTGCTGACCACCGCAGCGCTCAGGCGGTCGAGTGAGCGAAAATCTCGAAACCGCACATTTGCTCATCTTTGAATATTCGAATTCACATTTCATCAACAAATCCCTCCTATTTATGGGGTAGCGAGCGACTTTAGACAGACTGGCCACCTTCAACGGCTTCGGATGTCGCCCCAGCAGAGAGTCTCTCGCCGTAAGTCAACCGAACGTCCACCGTCGAACATCGGCGAAACCAGCTAGGTTCCCTGCGTCTACCGCACTGCGGCAGCGATCGAAGATCCATGCCCAGACGATGCAGCGAGCCGGAGGAGAAACATGAAACTACCGCTCATCCCCGCCTCCGACGCGGAGCGCGTCCTGCAGGCTATGCATCGCTCGCAGGCAATCATTGAGTTCGATCTCACCGGTCGCATTCTCACTGCCAACGAGAATTTCTGTGCCGTTCTCGGCTATCAGCTCGCCGAAATTGTCGGCCAGCATCACCGCATTTTCGTCGATCCCGCTGAAAGCGCTTCACTAGACTATCGTGACTTCTGGGCAAGGCTCGCTGGCGGCCAGTATGACCGCAGGCAGTACCGCCGGATCGCAAAGGGCGGCCGCGACGTCTGGATCGAGGCGTCCTACAACCCCGTCCTTCGTGGCGGAAAACCCTACAAGGTCGTGAAATTCGCAACCGACATCACGGTGACCAGACTGAAAGCCGCCGAAGATGCCGGCAAGATCGATGCGCTCTCACGCGCCCAGGCCGTTATCGAATTCACGCCCGCCGGCGAAGTCATCACCGCCAACGAAAACTTCCTGAACACGCTCGGCTACCAGCGGTCTGAAATCCAGGGCAAGCATCACTCGATGTTCTGCGACCCCGCATATATCCGTACGGCTGAATATTCCCGTTTCTGGGAACGTCTTCGTGGCGGCGAGTTCATGGCGGAAGAGTTCACGCGCTTCGGCCGCAACGGCAATGCCGTCTATATTCAGGCCTCCTACAATCCAATCTTCGGGCTTGATGGCAAGGTCTTCAAGGTCGTCAAATTTGCAACGGATGTAACCGGGCGCGTCAACAACGTTCTCGAGCTCGGCGCCGGTCTTCAGAAGCTGTCGGAAGGCGATCTTTGCGCCGCAATTGGCGAGCCCTTCATTCCTTCGCTTGACCGGCTTCGTCAGGACTTCAACGCTACGGCAGTCAGACTGCGCGACACCCTGAAGAATGTCGGCGAGAATGCCAGGGCGATCGCCTCCGGATCGGCCGAAGTGCGTTCTGCAGCCGATGACCTCTCCAAGCGCACCGAGCAGCAGGCTGCCTCGGTCGAAGAAACGGCAGCCGCGCTCGATGAGATCACGCAGACGGTTGCCGATTCCAGCCGCCGCGCCGAAGAAGCTGGACGCCTCGTCGGCGATGCGAAGAAAAGCGCCGAAAAATCCGGGATTGTCGTCGGCCGTGCAATCGACGCGATGAGCGCCATCGACAAGTCCTCCAAGGAAATCGCCAACATCATCGGTGTGATCGACGATATAGCGTTCCAGACCAATCTCCTGGCGCTCAACGCCGGTGTTGAGGCGGCCCGCGCCGGGGAAGCCGGCAAAGGTTTTGCGGTCGTGGCGCAGGAGGTCCGGGAGCTCGCGCAGCGCTCTGCCACCGCCGCCAAGGAGATAAAAGCGCTCATCAACCAGTCTACTGATCAGGTGAAGTCCGGAGTTGAGCTGGTGGCAGAGACCGGACAGGCACTCGAGCGCATCGTCTCTCAGGTCCAGGAGATCAACACCAATGTCGCGGCGATCGTCGAGGGGGCCCGTGAACAGGCAATCGGTCTGCGCGAGATCAATGTGGCGGTGAATACCATGGACCAGGGAACGCAGCAGAACGCCGCCATGGTCGAGGAATCGAACGCGGCCTCGCACAGCCTTGCCGGTGAGGCGCAATCGCTGTTCCGGCTCATCTCGCAGTTCAAGGTCGGCAATGACGCGCCCGCCCTCGCTCACGAAGCCGAACCGCTTCAAGAGACGAGATCGCCGGCGCGCCAGCTGCGCCGGGATCTGTCGCGTGCGTTCAACGGCAATGCCGCCGTCGCCCAATGGGAGGACTTCTGATGAACTCCACGACCGAAACCGGCTCCACAGCCGCCGTCGACATCATTGCCTTCAGGTTGCGTGACCAGGCATTTTGCGTCCGGACCACAAGCGTGCGCGAAATTCGGGGATGGTCTGCCTGCACACCGATCCCCCATGCGCCTACCGATGGCCTCGGTGTGATGAACCTTCGCGGAAGTGTCATCCCGATCATCGACCTTGCCGGCAGGCTGGGCATGGGTGCCAATCCGGGCAACGAACGCTGTGCAATCGTCGTCGCTGACGTCGACTCGACAATGATCGGCTTCGTCGTCGACCGGGTATCTGACATCCTGACCATCGACGAAAAGCAGATCCAGCCTGTCCCGAAGATCGCTGTCGGCTTCGACACGAAATTCGCCAGGGGCGTCATCGCTCAGGCGGAGACGATGACCTGCTTCCTCGACTTTTCGGCGATGTTCGCCGGCGATGGCTCCATAGACGGCTTCGAAGATGACCCGCTTTTCGCCGCAAGCCATTGACCTTGTCGAGTCTTTGCTCGAGGCGGGATGCGATATGTGGGCCGTTGGCACCGGCTACTATATCGGCGAGCCCGGTGAGGGCCCCGAGGCCGCAGTCGTTCGCGCGATCCTTCGTGACTTCGGGCCCCGGCGCCATTTGACCGCGGATATCTCGGGCTATCTCAGATCGATCGGCCGGGACATAGAGACCGACTGTACCGAGTGAACATGAGAGGGGCGGCCATCGCCCCTCCTCACCACCCCGGCGACGTGGCACCAACTTGACGCGAAGCATTCTTGGCCTCGATCAAAGAGACCGTTGCGGGACTGCGATAGTGTTTGCTTCGCGGGTCGGGACATTCCCGTGTCAAGATAGGGCAACGGATCCAGGATCAGTCCGTCCAGAGCCTCTCCGGATTATCCTCCCCGCAATTCCTGCGCGCCATCGAAGTGCAGTGATGCATCCTCATTATTTTCGAAACCTTTGAAACGCTAAGGCATTCATTAAATACCTGGCCCATCTTGGGTGGGCGCGCCCGGAAAATGCTTTCACAGCAAAAGAAAACGCGATGAATGCACATGACCGCGCAAGCGAACAGCTCCCCTATCCACAACTCGTCAAACGCGTCGAAGTTCTTGAAGAGCGGATGCGCGCTCATTTCCGCGCCATCGCGATCATCGCTGCAGTGCATGCAGAGTCGCCCAACGCATTGGCGGATATGCTTGCCGTTTACAGGGACCGGCATCTCCCTGGGCGGGAGATGATAGAACGCAGCGCTGGTCGGATGTGGTGATCGCCAACTGAGCCACTGCGATCATCAGCATCATCGAGGCGCGAACCTTTGCCGGCCTCCGCGTCATCAAGGGTGGCATCTCCTAGAATTGCCTCTTTCCGGCCGTGATCTGCAGCCATCCCTTCGAGCGAGGCGAGCGCTCCGGAGCGGCCCCCCTAAATGTGACAACCCTAATTTTAGGGGTAACTTATAATTGACTATTAACCATCTCGGCACAACCTCGCCTCAAACTAGGAGGCACCATGACCCGCACGAACACTGGTAACGACATCAACGACAGACTGGATTTCGTCAATCTGGACGAGGACGCGCGCCGCGCTCTGCTGGAGACCAAGCCGGTGATTGCATCGGCAGTCTCGGCGGCGCTCGAGATCTTCTATGCCAAGGCGACAACCCACCCGCTCACCTCCCGCTTTTTCTCCGACAAGGGGCATGTCGAACATGCCAAATCGCGCCAGGCGAAACATTGGGAGGCGATCACCACCGGCCGCTATGACAATGATTATGTCGAAGCCGTCTCCGCGGTCGGCCGCACGCACGCCCGTCTGGGGCTGGAGCCGCGATGGTATATCGGCGGCTACGCGCTGATCCTCGATGGTATTGTCCGCTCGCTGATCGCCAAGGAACTCAGCGGGCTCCTGACCCGGAAGAAATCGGCCTCGCTGCAGAGGCGTCTCAGTGCAGTCATCAAGGCGGCGCTGATCGATATGGACTACGGCATCACCGTCTATCTCGATGTCCTCGCGGCCCAGCGGGATCGAGCCGAACAGGAACGGCAGGCTGCCAAGGCACGCCAGGACGAGGCTCTGAGTGCCCTGTCTCACGCGCTTTCGAAACTCGCGTCAGGCGATCTGACCGCCCGGATCGATACCGAACTTGCCGAAGAATTCGGCAGCCTGAAGACCGACCTCAACACGTCAGTCGAGGCGCTGGCAACCGCAATGCAGCGTGTCGATGGCTCTGTTCAGCGGGTCAGGGCCGAAGCCAGAAATATCTCGAAGGCTGCCGATGACATTGCCCAGAGAACCGAGCGGCAGGCCTCGGCGCTCGAACAGAGTGCCGCCGCGATCGAGGAGATAACCACGATTGCCGATCAGGCCGCCGTCCGCACCAAGGAGGTTCAGAAGATCGTCAGAGATTCGACCGCCGAGGCCGAGCAATCACGCGCCGTCGTCGGGCACGCCGTCGCAGCGATGCAGAAGATCCAGTCCTCGTCACAGCGAATGACCGACATCATCGGCGCGATCGACGATATCGCGTTCCAGACCAACCTGCTTGCGCTCAACGCCGGCGTCGAAGCTGCACGCGCCGGCGAACAGGGAAAGGGCTTCGCAGTCGTCGCACAGGAGGTCCGTGAACTCGCACAGAGATCGGCCGTCGCCGCCCGCGAAATCAAGGACCTGATCGAGCAGTCCGGCGATGACGTCTGCCGCGGCGTCGAGCTCGTCGGCAAGGCGGGTGATGCCCTCTCCTCGATCGGAAACCGGGTCACCGAAATCGACCGCACCATCGACGCCATCGCGCAATCGGCGCGCGAGCAGGCCACCGGTATCGGCGAGATCAACGCGGCCGTTCGGTCGATGGATCAGATAACCCAGAAAAACGCGGCGCTGATGGAAGAGACAAGCGCCTCCTGTCAGGGACTGCTCGGCGTCGGCGACGAACTCGCCGTCCTTGTCGGCGAGTTCAAGACGAGGTCGGCCGGGCGCCCAGCCGAGGTTGTGACGATGCAAAGGCGGGCATCTCTCGGCTGACGGTCGCCATGAAAGACCACTGCAATCGAATGCGCATAGTTCTGACATCCCCCAACGAGGAGTAAATTCGATGATCGCTGAGGATACCGCACTGGCCGATTACCTGTCAGCGCTTGCCAATTCCAACCGCCTCGCCGTTCTGAGAACGCTCGCTGACGGCGAAGCATCGGTCAAGCAACTGGCGGCCTGCGTCGGCCTCAGCCGATCCGCGCTCTCCCAACACCTTGCCATCCTGAGGCGGCAAAAGCTCGTCGCAACACGCCGCGACGCCCGGACGATATTCTATTCGTTGTCGAACCAACGCAGTGAGAAGGCACTGTCACTGGTGAACAAGATCCTGTTTCCCTACGGAATCCAGATGTCGTTGTTTGGATTCTGATGTCCCGATTACCATCGGGGATGTGGCGAGTTCGTTGCGAAGTGCAGGCAAGCGACCACACCTCGGGCGGCGCTGTTTGATATGTCATTCTGTGGAAAGACCAATGTTTTCGGCCGCGGGATTCGGCTGCTCTTTGTCCCACAGCGTCGCCAATTGCTTTCCTGGGGGCACCCGACCAAACGCAAAATCCCTACGAGGGCTCTGTCTATACTGGGGATAAATCGGAATCGTTGGTTGCGGGGCATGTTTGCGCCGAGACTTGCAAAAGTCGTCACAAGATCCCGCCAGTCCGACCTATCCATGCAATGCTGCCGTCAGCCAAGACTTATATCGATATCCCGCATCAATGGCCTCTGCTGACCTGACACGTAATGAGCGCCGAACGAACGTTAGCCAGACCTACGCCTCGGACGAGGCTCATGCGGCAGCGGCGTCAGCCTTCGAACCAAGGATCTCGTCGACCTGACGATCACGATCGCCGCGATGAACGCCTTCAACCGCTTGGGCGCGCCATTCCGGCTTCCGGTGGCGGCAAAGGCTTGAGCCTCGAAATCAACCTTGAACGCCTTGTCGCTCGGCGAATGACGACTGGCCGTCCCCTCAGGCGAGCATCCGTGTCGCCAAATCCCGAAGCCGTACGGCGTTCTGCTTATCAAGGGCATACGCCCTTGAGTGCGACGGGACAAAAAACGCAGGTGAACCAGATCAAGGCGGTGTCCGACACTGGCGCGAGGGGCGGATAGTCAGTCGGCGGGAAATGCGCTTTAAACCAGCCTTTCTTCGCCGAACTGTCGCCTCACATGCGCCGTTTCGTCATCCTGGATCGAGGAGGTTCACCCATCGCCCTTCTGGATTTCCATCCGATATTCGAGGACGGCATTTTGAAGGGATACACTGCGGCCTTCAAACGCAAGCTCGTCGGAACGACACCCATGCAGAGATTAGTCTCACGAAATTCGCAGCAGGCGTTTTCGTGAGTAGGGACACGCACGCGTCACGCTGGGCTGTCGCCACTTGCCGCCATCGCCGCTAGGGGATTCACGGAGAGCGGCTTCTGGCGGAAGCTGTTTGAACGCGCTCAGACAGGATCCAAAAACGCATATCTTCAATCTTCGTGGTCAGGCAGCTTTCAAGCAACGCTTTCACGGCGAGGAGGCGGCGACTTACATCGCTTCCAAGCACAAGTCCCCGATGGACGGTTGCTCTGCTTCACCTTTTAAAGAGACTCAGATCTCTTCTAGCAATGCGGCGGACGACAGTACCCTCCCGGCTGCCGTCATCTCACTTCCCGTTGCGTCCATCGATCACTGCGGCGAGTACAACGTCGCGTCGGTGACGCCGCGATCATTTCGGAAGTTCCTCTGGCATCGTTTTTACGACCGGAAGCGGCTCAACATCTGATAGGCAATCGTGATTCTGTTCTCGACGCCTACAACGCCTCGGACGCTTTCAGCAGCGACCCTGGCGGCTTCGCGCTCGAGCTCAGACTCGACCTCGCCTGTAAGCGTTACGACGCCATCGACCACTGCAGCTTTGACGTTCGCCGGCATGAGCCCTAGCTCGGCTTGCAGCCGGCTGCGTACGGCCGTGGCAACAGCGTCGTCTCCTGTAGCGGTGCAGTCTTTTGGAATTTCGAGCAGTGCACGCATCAGGTCCCTGCGGCTGATTATGCCGACTAGCCTGCCATTCTCGACGACTGGCAGATGCTTGACTTCGTGAGCGAGCATGAGTTCGGCAAGTTGGCTCCCGGTAGACGTGAGCGTGGCGCCGATGCCGGGTGACGACATGACATCCTTGACGCGCCAGCTCCTGGCTTTGAGATAATCTGCAAGCGCGTCCGCCCTGTCACGCGTGTGTGGTACGGAACGTCTTGTCCAGGAAGATGCCACGCGCCGGATCAGGTCGCCTTCGGTCACGATTCCGGTCAGCCTTCCCTCTGCGTCAACGACGGGCACGGCTCCTATCTTATTGGCGTTGACGATCTCGATCGCTTGTCTGACGTTGTGCCCCTCGTCTATTGTCGTGACGGGGGACGTCATTATGTCTTTGGCCAGCATCACCTTGCCTCCTGGTCTGTGGAGGCGATTGAAGCTTATATTTCGACAGGACGCTTTGATCGGGATCAATCGGGGCACTTCTGCAGCAAGCTCATCCGACCGTCATTCGCCTCAAGACGTTCGTCTTCCAATAGAATTGATGAGCAAGCGCGCCAAGGATATGGGCGGCGATGACGATCCAGAGTACAACTTTCAGCACCTCGGCGTGTACCTCTCCCATGCGGTCGTAACCGAAGTAAAACGCTGCCATCCCGCTGATCGGCAATGCGAAAAGAAGCAGGTAAAGCGTAGCGTGGGCGCCTTTGGCTGCAAAGGTCAGGACGTAAGGTTCCTCGGCGGGCGCGGGAGGCGTTCCCTGAATGAAGCGCAGCACGAGGCGGATACTGATCAGCAACAGTATCGAAATTCCGACATACGCATGGAGATTGGCGCCTGCCAATTGCGCATCAGTTGCCGAACCGGTGTGTTCGATCGCCCGCTGCCACTCGCTCATGCCGTCAGGCAAAAGCAGATTGTAGAAGACGAGCAGCGCCGACAGCCAATGAAGGATGCGTTGCGGCAAGGAGTACGCCGTCGGGTTTTGTGTCAACTTCTTCATCGTCGTCTCCTTGCCACTGATTCTGCTTATACTTATCTTTGACGGGGAAGCCTTTATTTCGTGACGGTCAACATCGCATGCATGCCGGCCTCATAGTGGCCCTTGATATTGCACAGAAGGAGATAGGAGCCAGCAGTGAGGTTCGCCTTCAACTGCCCGTCAGCGCCAGGCTTGAGCTCGGAGACCTCCCCCATGCTCTTCAACTGCTTTTCATCGACGCGATGTTTGCCGGCGACAACGTGGACGGTCGCGTCGGGGGACTTCAATTTGACCAAAACCATCTCGTGTTCCTCCGTCACCGCATCATTATGCACCATGAACACGGTATCGCCGGCCTTGATGGTTGGCTGATCAACCGACAGAGTCATCGGACCACCTCCCTCCCCTCCCTCAACGACCCTGACTGTGGTCGCTGCCAAAGCTGGGGTGACAGCGCCGGCCAGTGCGAAAGCTACCAGAACTCCTCGTATAATCTTCACGTCAGTCGCCTCTCGGTGGTTGAACCAGACCCGCCTAGCCAGTGAAGCTGACGCCTTCCTGAACGTCATTGCTTAATCACCGACCCGCGGTACCACGCCAACGCCAGTTCAGTATCTCCGGCATTCCTCCCCATGGTCTCGCACATATGCGCGGTGCCGGGCGAGTTTTTCATGCAGAAAGGCGACGGCTTGAGGGTGTTTCTCGGCTAGACCGGGAACTCGCGCGATGGCTTCAAGGGCCAAATTACCTTGCTAAGTATCTGGAAAGATTGGTTGCGGGGGCACGCAGCCAACGATTCCTGCGATTGGTTGAGCGAGAAATACCAAAGCTGGCAGCGTAATGAGCTTGAGATAGCGTCATCTGAAATTGCGTAAAAACGGCGGCATTCGGCGGTGAAAAAGTTCGAATAGCATAGGATCGAATAGTGAATTTCGGCACTACTTCGGTTGCAAATTGTTCTTTTTTTGTTCTAAATGATGCTACTCAGATTCTTTTCTCGGCAACCCACGATCGCTCCTTTACATAATTGCCATGGAACACCGCTTCACGCGCCAAGACCTCTATGACCGCGTTTGGTCGAAGCCGATGTCGCACCTGGTTGTCGAACTCGGGACCACGACTGGCAATCTCAGCACATTGCTGCGACGCGCCGATATTCCAACGCCATCGTCCGGGCATTGGATGCGGAAGGAGTTCGGAAAGCCTGTCGAGCAGCCACCTTTGCCGCCGGCACCATCTGGATGTGTCGAGCCGCTGGTGCTGGATACCGAGAAGCCGAGCGTTAAGCGCAAACTGAAGTATTTCAAAACGGACACAGCTGCAGTTTCTGTCGGGACACAGCAGGCTCCGGTGTCCCCTGCTGAAGATCCAGTACAGGCCACGCCAAAGCGACGCCCGACACAGCCGACGACGATGACACGAGAAGAACTCTATGGCGGGGTATGGAAGACACCGATGTCGCGTTTGGCCGAGGATTATGGGATCAGCGGCAACGGTCTCGCAAAGATTTGCGATCGGGAAGATATCCCGTATCCACCACGCGGATATTGGGCGAAGCATGCAGTGGGCAAAGCACCGAAACAGACGCCATTGCCGAAATCGAGCAGCACACACTCCATCACCATTCGTCCAACACCGTTGCCACCGCCTCCCATCGAGCTGCCGTTGGAGGTCAAGCTACAGGTGGAGAAAGCCCGTGCGAGTGAGTCCGCTATTGCGGTGCCTGAACGCCTTCTGAGGCCCCACGCAGTCATCGCCTCATGGCTCACGGAGCACGAACAGAAAAAACGTCGAGCCCGAAGTGAGCGCGATCCATGGAGGCGCAATCTTTATGACCCTGGCGATTTCTCCGAAACGGACCACCGTAAACACCGCATTCTGGATGTGTTGTTCAAGGCGATTGAGCGCCACGGCGGAAAGGTTAAGCAGGGAGAGCGAGGCGTCCTGTTTGCTGAGGTTCTAGGCGAAAAAGTGGAGTTTCAGGTTCGCGAGAAGCAAAAGCAGGAACGTCGGGCTCTGACCGATAACGAAAAGCGATTCAGATCACCTGGCGACAACGGCTGGAAAAAGGAACTGGTGCCGACAGGATGGCTCGTTTTCGAGATCAAAACCTGGCAGTGGCCGAGTGGTCTTCCTCGTCAATGGCTTGAATCCGAAAAACAGCCGATGGAGGGCATGCTGCCGGACATACTGGCCACCTTCGTTGCAGCCGGACCATTGCTCGTTCAACAGCGCAAGGATCGAGAGGCGGCGGAGCGCGAGCGCCAACTGGCCGATCAGCGCCGCTATGAAGAACAGCGGCGTCGCAAGCGCGATGCTAACCGCTGGCGACGCTTCCGGGAGTTAGCGCAGGACTGGCACGAACTCGCCGCCGTGCGCGATTTCCTGGCAGCGCTGCGATCAATGAACGTCACGCCCACCGCCGAAATCGATGGTCGCAGCGTTGAAGAGTGGATCGTATGGGCGGAGGAATGGCTCCAGCGGGCTGATCCAACTGCCGGCGGCATCGGCAGCCTCTTCGAGCAGGTCGCTGAAATCACCGATTGGACCTACCGAGATTTACCAAGTGGACGCTGAGTAAGCGTTGCGATCGTATTTGGACATCGTGGTCTCTGCAGCAGGTGCCAGAAGCCTCTACTCGAGCCATAAACCGTCACGGCAAACTCACTTACGCCCGAATTCTGAGGGGCGTTGCGGGTCTCGCCGCTGCAGAGGGTGCGTCGGCAACGAACCGCCGGCCGGAAGGGATCCTTCTTCCCAGATTACGACCATGCAAGTTCCAATTAGCGGGACATTGACTTCCAATCAGCCGAGAACGATAGTTCCAATCGTCCGAGATTCGAGGGAAGCATGTTCGAAAGGTTTGTAGAGCAGCGGGCGGAGGAAGCCCTTTTGGATACTCCGGTCGTCCTCATCGTAGGACCGCGCCGGGCCGGCAAGACTACACTTGTCCGAAAGATGGGAGAAGCCGGCCGAACTTATATCACCCTCGACGATCAGACGGTTCTCGAAGCCGCCCAATCCGATCCTGCCGGCTTCATTCGGGGCCTGGATAGAGCCATCATCGACGAGATTCAGCGTGCGCCAGACCTGCTGCTGGCGATCAAGAAGACAGTCGATGAGGACTATCGTCCGGGCAGGTTTCTACTTACCGGGTCAGCAAACGTGCTGACTTTACCGCGGATTGCGGACAGCTTGGCCGGGCGAATGGAGACCATCCGAATGCTGCCGCTGGCAAGGGCCGAGATCGAAGGCCGGACGCCGTCCTTTCTGGAACACCTTTTCGACGGAAAGCTAAAGAGCCCGCGGAACTCTATCATCGGAGACGACTTCGTCCAACTCGTTCTGCTCGGGGGATTCCCCGAAGCGATCAGCCGCAACAGCGAACGACGACGGCAAGATTGGGCGCGGTCCTATCTGACTTCTATCCTGACGCGAGATCTCCGGGACATTGCCGATGTGGAGAAGCTGACCGAGCTGCCGAAGTTCGTGCGGCTATTGGCCGAACATACAAGCCAATTGGTCAACTATTCGCAGTTCGGCGGCAGCATCAACGTCAGTCACAAGACTGGGCAGCGTTATGTCGGCCTGCTCGAACAGGTGTTCCTGGTCGCAACGGTACAGCCTTGGTTCACCAATACGCTGAAGCGTATCGTCAAGACGCCCAAGCTGCATTTCCTCGATTCAGGTCTGCTGGCCAGTGTGCGCGGGCTCACCTTCGACCGAGTGAAGGCGGATCGCGGAGCATTCGGCGCGCTGCTGGAGAGCTTCGTGTTTTCCGAAGTTCTGAAGCTAATGACGGCGTCGAACCTGCGGTTGACACCATATCATTTCCGGGATCGGGACATGCGCGAGGTGGACATCGTACTGGAACGCGACGATGGGATGATCGCTGGCATCGAGGTCAAGGCCAGCGCCACGGTCAAGGCCGGCGATTTCGGAGGGCTCCGCGCACTTGCAGAGGCCTGCGGCGATCGTTTCGCCTTCGGCGTCGTTCTCTATGACAGCACTGATGTGGTGCCGTTCGGCGACAAGCTGGCCGCAGCGCCGCTGTCCAGCATGTGGGGCTGAGAATGGTCGCAGAAGCCAAAGGGAGGACCATGCAACACATCGTCGGCCAACGTGTCTGTAGCCGAGAAAAGAAGAAAAGCAAAAAAATCGGGAAATCCCTTTCCGGGTTTCCCGCTGCAGCGCGATCAATTGGACGAGCGTACCTCATGGCCGCTCGCGAACCGCTGCTGCGCAGAGCAAGGGGGTGAGATGGCTCGATTTGAACCTGCGGTCTTCAGGTTATGAGCAAAGAGATCCGCTCTAATGGAACACCCTGATCGAGAAGCCGTTTCTCCAAGCTGGTAAAGTCGCCAGCGAGAGAATGGCAGGTTCCTGTGAGCGTCGTTGAGTCCAGAGATGAAGATGCCTCCACGCTCCCTGATCCGGCCGATCACGCCCAAGTCTGCAACCCTCCGCCGGGTGTCGTAGCGACTAGGCTGGCTGCAGCTTTACAAAGCTTCGAGCTCCCCCTGTGCTATGTGGCACTAAGCGAAGGCGCGGCTGCCAGAATTGCTGAGGCACTCAGTGCGCTGGTTCCTGAGATCGAGGTGATCGTTTTTTCGCCTTGGGACTGCCTGCCCTATGACCGGGTGCCACCATCGGCACATTGTATGGGCCTGCGAATGGATGCTCTACGCATTTGGAGCATGCGGAGCGGCGGGCCGCGGCTGTTTTTGACCTCGTTGGACGCAACACTCCAACGTATTCCGCCAGCGACCGTCATCTCGAAAAGCCATATCGAGCTTGTAGTGGGAAAGCCGTTCGATCGTGATGCGTTTTCCGACTTCGTCCAGCGGGCCAACTATCAGGAAGAAGGTGTCGCGGACGACCCAGGCGAGCTCGCGGTTAGAGAAGGCGTCATCGACATCTACCCTGCCGGCGCGCCCGGTCCGATGCGCATCGTTCTGTCGGAGGATGAGAAGGTCGAGGAACTCAGAGGTTTTGACCGCTTAACGCAGCGGACAGAAAGCTATCTCGACCAAGTGACGTTCGGTCCGGCATCCGAAGCCATTTATTATGATGGTTTTACAGAAGACCATGCTCCGGCTCTGGAGACGATGGAACAACTGCTGCTGCGCCTTTATCAAGACATGCCGACCGTGTTTGACGTACTCGGCGATGCCACTTTCCTTCTGGCTCCCGGCGCAACCGAACGTGTGGAACGCCACCTCGAGATTATCGAAGATGCTCGCCAGTCCCGCGAGGCGTTCGACGATATGGAGCACCCCTCCTCCCGTTCTCTCTATCTGGATAGGGATGAGTGGAAACGGCTCTCCACCAACGTTTTCACAAACGGATTTGATCTCGGAAAGGGACATAAGGTTCCAAAAGAAATATCACGCGCAGACCAGCGCAAAGCCTTGGTCGAATTCGCGCAAGGTCATCTGCACAACGGGCTGAAGGTTTTGATTGCTGGGCAGGGCAAAACGGCCGAAGCGATCGGTCGGCGTTTGGCAAAATCAGCCGGGAAAGCGCCAAGGTCCGTCGACACATGGGAGGCGGTCTTGGAGGCACAGCCTGGCACCCTCTTAAGCTTGGCCTGCGACTTAGAGCAAGGTTTTGTCGACGTCGGGCAGAATGTCGTCGTCATTGCCGCAACCGATAGAGCGGGTGGGATAGCGAATTCGAGTGCCGTTCTGGCGGCAGCAGAGCTTCGAATAGGCGACGTTGTCGTTCACGAAGACCATGGCATCGGCGTCCTGAAAAATTTGGAAAACATCACCGTGGACGACGTCTCTCGGGACGCGGCTCGCTTGGAATATCGCGATGGCGGCTCTCTCCTCGTGCCGATGGAGGAGTTTGGAAAATTATGGCGTTACGGCGCCGAGCCCGAAGCAATCACACTCGATCGCCTCCGCACGGACGTCTGGCAGAGGAGACGCGACGAAATCCAGGCAGACATTCAGTCTACCGCGCGTCATTTTATGACGGTTGCGAAACAGAGGCAGGCTGCGCAAGCAGAAAGATTTGTGCCACCGCGTCTCGAATTTTCTGCCTTCGCCCGTCGTTTTCCATTTTCCGAAACTCCTGATCAGGCCGACGCCATCCAGGCTGTCCTCTCCGATCTCGCCTCCGGACAAGCCATGAACCGTCTCGTTTGCGGAGATGTCGGCTTTGGCAAGACCGAAGTCGCGTTACGCGCAGCAGCAGCGGTCGCACTTTGCGGTGGACAGGTGGCTGTCATTGCACCAACCACAGTGCTCGCTCGACAACACTTTGCCACCTTCAAACATCGGTTCGCGGGGACCGGCATCGCGGTCGGCATGCTGTCTCGACTGCTCAAGCCAAGTGAGGCGAAAAAGACCAGGGCTGCACTTGCCGAGGGCGAGATCCGCATCATCATCGCGACCCAGGCGATCCTTTCGAAAGAGGTTCGTTTCGCACGTCTTTCCCTGGTGATCGTGGACGAGGAGCACCGGTTTGGCCTGAAAGAAAAGCGGGCGATGAACAGCCTAGCACCATCTCTTCACACTCTGTCCATGTCGGCCACGCCGATCCCGCGGACATTGCAATTGGCGATGGTGGGCGTTCAAGAGGTCAGCCTGCTGACCACGCCACCATCTAGGCGCAGGCCCGTCCGCACGTCAATTGCGCCGTTCGACCCGGCGTCCTTGCGGACAGGCCTGATGAGGGAATACCGGCGCCGCGGCCAGAGTTTTGTCGTAGTGCCGCGTATCGAGGACATAGAACAGGTCGAAATACTGTTGCAGAAGATCGTTCCGGGACTTTCGGTCAAGGTCGCGCACGGCAAGATGCCGGCAGCGGCTATGGATGAAGCAATAGTCGGTTTTGCGCAAGGCGATGGCGACGTCCTTCTCGCCACGAACATCATTGAAAATGGCCTCGATGTCCCGCGCGCCAACACGATGTTTATCTGGCAAGCCGATCGGTTCGGCCTCGCTCAGCTCCATCAGTTGCGCGGACGTGTCGGGCGCGGAGCGGTCCAGGGCATCGTTACTCTTTTCACCCAACAGGACGCTGAGCTGGCTGAGGAAACGCGCTTACGGCTTTCAACCTTGGTCGAAAACGACCGACTGGGCGCTGGGGTCGCAATCAGCCTCCGCGATCTCGATCTTCGCGGCGGCGGCGATATCGCTGGCGAAGATCAGGCGGGCCATATGAAAGCGATCGGTATCGAGCTCTATCAAAAGCTGCTTGCAGACGCCGTCGCAAGATTTCGTTGGCAGCCGTCAGGCGTGCAACAGCGCGCGATCGTCAACCTAGGAAACGTCGGGACAATCCCGTCGGACTATGTGTCGGATCCAGCAGTCAGACTTAACCTCTACGCCAAACTGCTGCGGGCATCCGCGGTCAGTGAATTGAACGATCTCGCAGACGAATTCGAAGATAGGTTTGGCCAACCGCCGCACGACGTACTGCTTCTCTTGAGGACGGCAAGACTGCAGCTTATCGCGGGACGGTTGGGTGTTGCCAAGCTTGAGGCCGGGCCAAAAGCGCTTGCAATGACCTTGACAGAGAAGACGTCCGCGAAGCTTGTGGCAGCGTCGACGAAAGCCGGGGCGGTTCGGCGAGAGGAGCGGCTGATATTCGACGCCTCAAGCCTGGCCGGCGAGGACCCCTCCCATTTCTTCGACCGGGTTCTATCGGCAGTAACAGAATAGGGGTTGCAAGAAACATCGAAACAGAAAGACTCAGAAGAGCGGACCGCTCTTGACGGGAGGCGAACCGGCAGCCCCGCTGTTAAGCTACTTTTGCGCGCGCGGTGGAGGCCATTCGTCCTAGCCTCTAAGCAAATATCGTGCGTAGTCAGCGTTCGTCAGCCAAGACTGACACCAGTGATCTCGGCAAGCCTCATTATCCAAGCGATCTTGATAACCGACGTCGCCAACGGCGGCCGAGGGCGGTTGCAGTTGGCGATGGTACCAATAATGACCGCTCACCTTGGCCCTTGCGTCGTCGCTGACGGACAGCCATACCTGCGTGCGATGGCCGTCCTCGAGATCGCCAGGCGCGCCTGCTCCGCCCATCTTCGTCGGAGCCCAGCCTGGATCAACCGCGCTGCTGACGACGCCAGGCCGATATCTCGCGACTGCTGCAGCGAGGGTTGCAACATGAAGCTTGCTCTCGGAATAAGCGGTGACTGGGCTCCATGCGCGCCTCTTCCAATCGATATCGTCCAACGAGGTCCCGGCGTTTCTATGCATGCCGCTGCTAAGGTAGATCAGCCGCGTGGGCGGCCGATCAGTGCTGTCAGGGTGTACGGCGCAAGTACGTTGACTGCGAGCATCGTCGGGTGGCCTTCGGAAGTCGGATTGCGGCTCGCTTGGTGATAGACGCCCGCATTGTGAACCAACGCATCAGCACCGCCGATAGCGTTGACCTGATCGGCGATTGAACGGGCTGGCCAGCGCTCGAAAGGTCGCCAATGACGATGTCCGCCAAGTTTCCAGTTATTGAGGCCAATACGGCCGCGCGTTCTTTCGAGCGGGCATGCAGGATTACGCGGTGCCCGGCGTCCATCAAGGTTTCAGCTGCGGCACGCCCCAGCCCATCAGTGGATCCGGTGACAAAAATGCAACTCATACGGTTTCCATGTTTACGTCATCCCAGTCGGCCGATCGGGTGTCTGAAGCCATTGGACAGCGCTTTCGAGTTGCGATGTCAAGCAGTCGTGACATCCCAGCCAGAAGCACAACGGCAAAGCAGCAATATGCGCCTGGGGATGATGCTAAGCGAGGGATACTCATTTTTGAAAATCCTGATATGATCCGGGGCAGTTGTGGGAGTAGGTGGTATGAAGAGTCTAGTACCTGAGGCTTTCTATTGGGCTCGTTCCGACAGGCACACCGATGGCAAGACGACCATCGTTCAAGTGTCCTCGGTCTTCGGCGAGGATCCGGATTATTGGACCATCGCAGTTCCGGGTTCCGACCAACATTGCATGATAAGCGACTTTGAGATCATCGCGCTTGTCGAACCGTTGGACGGTTATCCACTTCAACATGCGGCCGAATAATTCCGCTTTTGAAGGGCGGAGAAAAGGCACACAACTTCAACTCCTGTATCAGGATTGAAGTGCTCAACATTACGTCGCCGGACGAGGTTCCGCTAATTTCTGACCGTAATTGTCCGCTCCAGTGCTGCCCCCGAGCATAGCCTACCTTGGTTGGACATGACAAACTCGACGAAATCTTGTCAAACTCATGGAACCGCGGGCCCCGCGAAGCTTCAGAAGTATGCATGATGACTGTAAAGTCCGCGCGCGCTCCGTGCAGGTTGACATCGAACTTGGCCGGCGGATCAGGGAAGGCGCAAGCTCATCGGAGTGTCTAAGAACACTCTTGAAGCGCAGCTGGGTCACATTCCCGCACATTTAAAAATTTGAGAAGTGCCAAAAACGCGTTAGGTCAAGCCGTGTATGGGCAATCGCCCAGATTTTGGGACTGTCGCCCCTGCCCTTTTCGGACATTGCGGCGGCCAGGATGCCGCCATCGTTCGAAGTCCCTGCCATCGAACAGTTGGACGGGTGTCCTGACCGGCTGAACTTGAAAAGGGTTCTCGCGAAAATCCGCGATGAAACGGCCCATGGATCGATCATCGCGCTCGTGACGGCGCTCTCAGAAGGCTAAGTGTCTGAGTGTTGAGCGCCGCTGAAATTTTTCAGATGTCGCGATACAGCGTTTGCTATTTGCCGAGCCAGTGGTACTCGGCGATCGAGGCTTTACCGGTCTTCTTGTCGTAAAGGCAGATGAGACTGACGTTCACCTTCGACTTGCCCTTGCCTGTCTGCCCTCGCATGAGCAGAGCAATCTTGCCAGCTGCATCATCGAAGACAACAGGGGCAGATGCCTCTGGTGTGTTCAGGCCCGACTGACCAATACATGTCCCGTTTACCTTGGCAAAAAGCGCGTTCCAGGCCGCATCGCTGGACGCATATGCTGCCTGTGATAGGCAAAGCGCGAAGCCTGCCGCGGCAAGCGTTAGTCTAGTCATAGTAAGGTCCTTTCTGCGAATTTGAATCAGGTGTTTCCAATGCTTCGTCGCTGGTCAACGAGGCCAAACCAAGGCGGTCCCCGGACCGTCAGCCGTCGGGATGTCAGATCGAAACTCTGTGATACATCTGCGGCTGTTGGCGAGCCCCTAACCGGCGGGTCCGAGCTGAGGAGATCGGTGCGTCTGCAGGCCGGGTGTGATCCTCGATCGATCGGATCCTGCGCATGGATCAATTTTCTGGTCTCTCCATCCGAGGCAATGTGCAGGGTTCTGAGCGTTTCTGCTGCGCTCAACAACGCTGTGGACCACCCAAGCAACTGAGAATAATCCACATTAGCTGATGCGTTGAATAGCGCGATGATCTGATCGTTTCGTGTGCCGGTGCCGGCAATCCGAGCGCTCCGCGCAGGCCACTAATTTCGACAATTGCACGAGTGAGCTGCTGACTTCTAGGTGCCGCAGTTTCTCGATCTCGTTAGCTGCCTTTGCCAACTGGGCAATGAAGCTTGTGGTCATGTGATGCCGGTCACCCTGATGCCCGGTCGCTGCCGACGTCTTCCTGGTCGTCGATCATGTGGTGCCAGTAAGCTCACCTAGCTCTTCGCAATCGTCTCCCAAGCGTCAGCTTTTGAACCGTTCGAAAGCAGTCATATATCTCACCGGCGGGTCGGCTTCTTCCCATCCATAGATTTCAGCGCGCAGGTAGTTGATCTCATCCTGGACCCTGTGCTCCTCGATTTCGATCCACCAGGATTTCGGCCCGCCGTCGCTTCCATCTGACCACCGGTAGCCGCGCATCTTCAATTGATCCTTCATCTCGAAGGGACTGTGTTCGGCAAAAATGCGCGCACGGTTCTGCTGGCTCGACAGATAAAGTTCCGAGAACGGCGAGCTGGCGCTATCGCCATGACCGCGATCGAGGATTTCCAGTAGCGCGAAACAGTCATCGACCGCGCGATGCGCCTCATGAAAGTAGCCAGCCTGGCCGATCAGATATCCAAGCTTGTTGCCTTCGAATCCGCGTGCGGCCCAATCGATTTCTGAAACCGAGCAGGCCCAGGCTTTGCGATCGAACAAAGGTGAAAATGCTTCGAAAAACGGCCGGTCGAACCTGGCGTAGTGGGCGATGACCAGATCCGCGGGTTCGACCAGCGATCGCAATTGCTGCGGGTCGATCATATGGCCGGCCACCATTTCGTCAGTAATCCCGGTCAGCCGCGTGATTTCCTCCGGAATCGGCCTGGTCGGCTGGTGTAGCGCGCTGTAGACGCCAGTCACGTCGCCAATCGCCCCCTGCTCGTCAAAGGAGAAGGCGACAATACCGATCTCGATGATTTCGTCTTCTCGATGGTTCAATCCGGTCGTCTCTGCATCAACGAGGACGCCTCTCCGGAGAAAGCCGGGACGTGGAAACGGCACGATCGGCCGGGGCTCAAGCTTGGTGAGGACGCGATAGCGGCCGGTTGCCTCCAGCTGCCGAACAAGCCCGCCTTCGCTGTCAGCGGTGACCACTCGCTTGACGCTACGCCGTCGCCGTGGGCCAAGTGCCGCTGCCTCAGCCTCATCATCATCTGTAAAGAAATCGAACTGCTGCGTCACGCGCCTGTCTCGGATTGATTTCCGGTCAATCAGCTTTAGTCGATTCCCTTGCGCAGATCAGGTGAAATTGCGCCTAGGGGCACAATTCGAAATCAACTGGCGCAGGAGTGCCCAAGCAGACCATCATGACGGGTGACAAGGGGAGGCGCCTGCTTTGGCTCTCCCAATAGATCCGGATTGATCATGTTGACTTCGTAAAAAAACAGAACATAATAGGAACATATAAGGCGAATGCGGCCGCCAATCCGACAGTGAGCAATGGAGAGCGAGGATGTTTGCGCGAAGGATGAACCGTGGCAGCAACGATAATAGCGCTGATGGCTTCGACATGTATATGACGCCTGCTGAGGACGCTTCTGGGCTCGAAATGCATCCTGAGTTGATCCGGATGGTCGGCCTGCGGGTCGCTGGCAGTGTGCGCTTTGCTGTGGCCTGCGCCTTTTGCGTTCCCGACGCCGGCCCCTTTGGCGAGATCGAAATTGCAATAGACGAAGACACAGGACAGGCTTGCGGCTTGCATCGTCTACGCAATCCCGATCGGATCGTCAAAGCGCTCTGGTTTGACTGGAGCGGGACGGTCGATGATGCCGTTGGTGGTGTCTACGATCGCATAATCGCGCATTACCGCCATCAGGAGATGCTCTGATGCCGGAGGCGACCGCTGCACCTATCCTGCTCGTCTCCGCAAGCGAAGACGTTCGCGCAGCGCTTTCATGGCACGACGGTGACGCCTTGGCAACGATCGCTACCCTGATTGAGGATTGCCGTCATCTGAGGGAGCAACTGGCGCATCCCGAAGCTTCGATGAGCGTCGGCTTTGCCCGGGGATGGACGGCCTTATATGAGCGGAGCACCTGACATGCTCGACAAGGTAGCGCCGCGCAAGGCGCTTTTTCGCGCTGCGTTTCGCGACTGGTGGGATGCCCAGCTTCCGTCGTTTCGCGTGCGGACCGACTATAGCAGTGCAAGGTTGATCTTCCGCGCAGGCTATGCGTCGGGCCGCAACCGTGATCTCTCGAGATATACTTTCAAAGCGGGCCGGTTTCGTATCACGGTCTGGGCGGACGGACCTGCCGAGGCCAAGCAGAAAGCCAGAGAAGAGGCTGATTTTCGCCCCACCCGCAAAGGATGGAGTGCTCCGAAGGGCGGCTGGAACCTGGAGGAATTAAAGTGAGCGATATCGATAGACCGGTCCTGCAGCGCGCGCCTGTCCTTGTGGCACGACGCTGCCATTGCGGCGACTGGGCGGGTTTTCCCTTCGGCAAAGGTGAGAACCAGGAATGGTAGTGCTGGAAACATTATCCCTACAAGACATCTTCGCGCCTTGAGGCCGCGAAAGTGGCAGCGATGCTTGAGCGACACGTAGCGTGATGTGTTGTATCGCCTTCAAGGCAATTGAAGCTGAAGGGACGAGCAACGATGATTGTCGTGCCCGCCGAAACATTGCTCGACGCGGCGATGGGGCAAGGACTGGGGCTCGCCAAAAAGATCGCGTTGAAGACGGCCGATGCAGATCAGGTGAAAAAACTCTCTGGGCCAGAGGCTCTACTGCTCTTTGCGGAAGCCATTCAGCTACATGAACGGGCCATGCATCCGAAAAGTAAGGTGAAAAGAATGGCAGCCGTTTCGGCTTGCTTCTCGCCATCGCGGTCCCCTTCAGATGAGTGGGGTGCCTCGACATGGCGATCCGGGTCGGCGTCCTGTCCGTCGCAATCCACAGCGCTCTGGATCGATCAGGTTTCTCGAACTTCGGCAAGCCTCTTGACTGCGTAGTCGTCGCGCCAGCAGACGGCGGCTTCCCAGGCAGCTGCTGCCTGAGCGGCAATATCATACGCGCCGTCGTCGAGGGCGGCGGCGTTTTCGGGCAGCGCCAGATCAAGATCTGCGGCATCGACATGCGCTTCATCCCAGTCGATCAGCGCGACATTGTTTCCGAAAACGCGGATGTTGCGGCGATTGTTCGGGTTGCCGTGAACAACACATGCGTTGATCAGTGACGGAACAGATAATGGAGATTTGAGTCCCCAAAATGTCAGTTCCTATGCGTGGCTGCCCTCGTCAATGGAAGTTCCGACTTTTCACTTTGAGCGTGTCGATATGCAAGTCTGGAATGTAGATATCCCTGACTTTGGGTATAGGCGCCCGATCGCGTGAATCCGGACTACCGGGCGATCCATGAGCGAACTCGTCGCCCCTGCCCGTCGGCAATTTGAAATCGACATGGCGATCGGCCAAACCCGTTAGATCGCTGGAAAGGTCAAACAGCTGCTGGGCGACTAGGTGAACCACGTCGCCTTCCCGCTGTATCCTGCCGTTGATCGCCATCATCGATGACCCCAATACCACCTGACGCCTCTTCTCAAATAGCGACGGCCAGACGACCACATTCGCTGGCCCGGTCTCGTCTTCGATCGTGATGAACATGACGCCCTTGGCGCTCCCAGGCTTCTGCCGGACGAGCACAAGCCCTGCCGTCATCAGCCAGCGACCGTCGCAGGCATTCATGGCATCCGAACAAGTCACGATGTTCCGTTTTTCGAGGTCGTGTCTCAGGAAGCTGATCGGGTGGCCACGGAGTGTCAGCCCGACATGGCCGTAGTCCTGGATGACGTTGTGGCCGTCGGTCATTTGCCGTAGGTGGACCTCCGGCTCCTGTTGCTCGGCGATGACTGCAGCTTCGCGCTCAGCGGCCGCCGCAAACAACGGCAAGGGTTCATCGCGTAGCGCCTTGATTGCCCACAGCGCGTCACGCCGCTCCAGTTCAAGGGAGGGCAGGAAGGCGTCGGCCTCGGCCAACTGGACGAGCGCCTCCGTTGGGACGTTGGATCGCCGCCAGGCGTCGTCGACGCTTTCAAACACGCGGTTCATGCGCGCCGCAATAATGCGCGCGGCGTCGGCGACGGCCAACCCTTTCACCATTCGCATCCCAAGCCGGACGGCATGCCGCCCGGTGTCGCCGATCTCCTCGAGAGTGCAGTCCCACCGGGATCGGTTGATGCAGACGGGCCGGACTTCCACGCAGTGGTTTCGGGCGTCTCCGACGATCTGGGCAGGCGCGTAGAAACCCATCGGCTGGGAGTTCAAAAGCGCAGCGCAGAAGACGTCCGGGAAGTGACACTTCACGTAGTTGGACGCGTAGGCAATAAGGGCGAAAGAGGCGGCGTGGCTTTCCGGGAAACCGTAACTTCCGAAGCCCTCCAGCTGACTGAATGTTTTCTCAGCGAATTCAGCGGAATATCCGTTTGTGATCATACCGGACACGAGCTTGTCCTTGAACCGGGAGACGCCACCTGTGAACTTGAACGTCGCCATCGACTTGCGGAGTTGATCCGCCTCACCCCCACTGAAGCCGGCGCAGACCATGGCGACTTTCATGGCGCTTTCCTGGAACAGCGGGACGCCAAGCGTTTTGCCGAGGACGGCCTCTAGTTCCGGCGTCGGATACTCGATCTTCTCTTTCCCCTCTCGCCTGCGCAGATAAGGATGCACCATATCCCCCTGAATGGGACCCGGGCGGACAATCGCCACCTGGATGACGAGGTCGTAGAATGTCTGCGGCTTCAGTCGTGGCAACATCGCCATTTGTGCGCGGCTTTCGACCTGGAAGGTTCCAAGTGTGTCGGCTTTGCGGATCATCGCGTAGGTCGCAGGGTCTTCCTGCGGTATCGAGGCAAGATCGAGCGGCTCATGTTTGTGGTCGCGGATAAGATCGAACGCCTTCTGCATGCAGGTCAGCATGCCAAGTGCCAAGACGTCCACCTTCATGAACTTGAGAGCTTCGACGTCATCCTTGTCCCACTCGATGATCTGGCGATCGGCCATGCTCGCGGGTTCGATGGGGACGAGGTCATCGAGGCGGTCATGTGTCAGGACGAAACCGCCCGGGTGCTGGCCGAGGTGACGCGGCGCTCCCATCAGCTGCTGGGCCAGCTTCAACGTCAGTGCCAGACGACGGTCTGCGGGGTTCAAACCTTGTGTCTTCAGTCGGTCATCGCTGATCAGTTCCTCGGACCAGTGCCACATCCCCGACGACAAGGCTTTGATGATGTCCTCCGGTAGACCCAGAGCCTTGCCGACATCCCGGATCGCGCCCCGGGCGCGGTATCGGGTGACCGTGGAGCAGAGGGCGGCCTTCTCCTTGCCGTAGGTTTTGTAAATCCACTGGATGACCTGCTCGCGCCGTTCGTGCTCGAAGTCGACATCGATGTCAGGCGGCTCGTCGCGCTCCTTTGAAACGAAGCGCTCAAAGAGGAGATCATTGGTTTCCGGGTCGATGCTGGTGATCCCGAGGATATAGCAGATAGCCGAGTTTGCCGCCGATCCGCGCCCCTGACACAGGATACCTTGGCTTCTGGCGAACTTGACGATGCTGAACACGGTCAGGAAGTACGGCGCGTAGCGCATCTCCTTGATGAGATCGAGCTCGTGCCGGATAGAACGCAAAACCTTCCGTGGGAGGCCTTCGGGATATCGCTGCGGGATGTATTCCCGTACGTAATGCTCAAGGGATTGCTGGGCATCCATGCCGGGCACAATCGCCTCCTCAGGATACTGGTATGTCAGCTCCTCCAGCGAGAATTTGCAGCGCTCGACGATATCCATCGTGCGTGCAAGTGCATCTGGATAGCGCTGGAACAGCCGCTCCATTTCTTGCGGTGGCTTGAGGTAGCGGTCAGCATGCCGTTCGCGCTCGAAGCCGACCTCATCGATCGTGGTGTTGTTGCGAATGCAGGTGACGATATCCTGCAATTGTCGCCGTCCGGGTTCGTGGAAGAGGACGTCGTTGGTGACAACAGTGCGCACACGATGCCTGGCCGCCAGATTGGAAATCTCATGTAGCCGCAGCTGGTCGTTCGGCCGCCGGCGCAGCGCGAGCGAGACATAGGCACGATTACCGAAGATCTCGGCCATCTTCCGGAGTTGGACGGCACAGGTTTCATCCGGGAGATCGGGGACGAGGACCGCGATGAGACCCTCTGCGTAGGCCCCGACGTCATCGAGGTGGAGAATGCAGTTGTCCTTCCCTCCCCGGCTCTTTCCAAGCGTGATCAGCCTCGTCAGGCGGGAGTACGCAGCTCTGTCCATTGGGTAAACGAGCATCGACATGCCGTCGTGAAGATCGAGGCGGCAACCGACGACAAGTCTGATGCCGGTGGCACGGGACGCTTCAAGCGCGCGGACGATGCCAGCAAGTGAGTTCCGGTCCACGACGCCCAAGGCTTCGATGCCCAATTGCTTGGCGGTGGCAAACAGCTCGTCTGCCGAGGATGCCCCCCGTAAGAAACTGAAGTGGGTCGTGACCTGAAGCTCGGCGTAGCTCATGCGAATATCCCGTGCACGAACCACTCGCGCGAGCCGGTGGCAGGGTCAACGCCGTCGCCGCGCCGGAAAATCCATAGGCGCTCGCCGCCCTCGCCTTCGATGACGAAGTAATCCCGAACGGCGTCGAATTCACCGTCGCGCCGCCACCACTCTCCAAATACCCGTTCAGGACCGTCAGCGCGGATGACCTTCATCTTTCGTCCGCGCCATGTGATGCTCGCAGGCGGATAGTCCGGCATGAGCGCAATCGCTTCGATCCGGTCGGGTTGTGCCAGCAGTCGGACCGGCCGAGGCCAGTGATGCACCCAGGTCTCGTCCGAGATTGAGGCTGCCGCCGCGATCCGCGCGACACTTCGCTCGGGAACGTCGGAGGCAACAGGAGCGACGCGATAGACCCGCTGGCCGCGATTGCCGAAGATGTCAATCAGCGGCGTGATATCGGGCGTCTCCTCCTCGACCAGTGCGGAGACCTTTTGAAACTCTTCGAAAGGTTCTGCCCTGACGGCCACCAGGGTCAGCTTCTCAATTCCGAAACCCGGCTCGATTGTCTCAGTGCGGTCGCGAAAGAGCTTCTTCAGCCAAACGACATCACGCGACGGCTTTGCCGTTCCGGAACGAACGGCTTGGCGAGTGCCGTCGATCTTTTCGATAATCAGGTCGGCGCGGCGAACACCAAGGCCATGGCGCTGAAGTTCAGCCACCAGGCGGATGATCAAATAGCCGACGTATTTGTCGATCGTCTCGGCGGCCCCGATGGGCTCGGCAAACACACGGCTGACCTCGATCAGCTCAGCGGCTCGGATAGGCTCGATTGGCTCTGCGATGCGTCCGAACATCTGGTCGAGCCGGCGGCCGATCTCAGGACCGAAACGAAGGGCGAGCGGCGCACGAGGTGTTGCCGACAGCTCTCCGATCGTCTTGAAGCCAAGCGTGTGAAGGTCGCCGACGATCTTGGACGAGAGCCGCAGCATTGAGAGCGGCAGCTTCTCGACGGCACGTACGGTCTCGCCCACTGGTACGATCACGCTCTCCTGCCGAGTTGCCCGGGCGCAGGCGTGTGCTGCCCCCCACGTGTCGGCAATAGCAACGCGGGCCGACAGCTTTTTGGCGCGGAAACGGTTGGCGATCCCGGAGACCATCAACGGCTCCCCGCCCTGAAGATGATCGGCCCCCTCGGTGTCCATGATGATCCCGTCAGGGGCATCGACAGCGACGAGCGGCGAATACTGGCCCAAGGCCCAGAGGGTGATCCGTTCGAGTGCCGCTGCATCGGCCACCGGATCGGCGTCGACCAGCATCAACCCATGAAAGATCGCCTGGGCCTTGGCAGCAGGCATACCGACACGGACGCCCGATTTCCTGGCTGCAGCATCGGCGCCCGATACCCACCTTTTCGACCCACTGCGGGCGATCACGGCGATGGCCTGCTCAACGGGAATAGAAGGATCGGCTCGCCTGATCCTGTCCGTCGCCAGCTCCGGAAGATAGATTGATACGACCCTTGGCATCACACGCTCCTACGAAATACTCAGCGCACTCGCCCGCTTTCACTCTTATAAGCTCTAACCGCCACTGTGCTCGACCGACGCCTTGCACAGGAAGCTCCTCGCTCGGAGTGACACTCACCCGCCACCGCGTGGCCGAAGCCGTCGGTTGGCCGAAGTCCCTGGCTTCTGTCTGTCGTCGCCAGCGCCTGACGATCAGCCCCATGGTTCCAGACTTCTCCGCGGCAAGCTGAAGGCGACGCGACTTGGTCATCGGCAACCGCACCAGCTCGCCGACCACGGCACCCAGACCGCCATAGCCCAGGGCCTCCTCCATGTTGGCGATGACGTCGTCCTCGCTGGCGGACTCGACAAAAACGACCCGCTTCGGATGGAGGCCCGCCTGCGCCAGCGCAGGGAAAAACAGGTCCGGTCTTGCAAGGCACCAGACAATCTGGCCCTTGGTGCGGGCAGCAATGCCAGCTACGAAAAGTGCCGCCGCCGCGCCGTCGACAGTTCCCGCGCCGCCGCCGGCAAATTCATGCAGAGCGCCATAGGCCAGGCCTCCGCCTGGCAGGCGATCATCGATGTCGGGTATGTCGAAGGGTAGGACCCGCTTCGGACGCGAAGATGGACCTTCGAGATGCTGAATGCGTTCCCGAAGCTCGGAGATCACGAGATTTGCGGCACCGTGCGCCAAAATTGACCTCTGTCAAAAGCGGGTTTCCATTCTGCACAAAAGCAAGTATGTTCCTTGTTTGTTCCTGATTGGCATTTGAGTCAATCGTCATGTTTGGGCAGATACTCGTGGTCCAACATTCGTCCACAGCGGCTCGACGCGCGATCAGGAAGCAAAATCAATGCGGTAGAAAGAGCTCGTCCACAGATAGGCAAAAATGACAAAGATAAGAAAAAATTCCTTTAAAGATGGGATTATTCTCCGGCAGGTTCGATGCAAGGTTCTCATTGTCGCATGCCGGGCATGTGGTCGCAGCGACGAGATGAATCGCAAGGCAGTTGTGCAGCGGCATGGCGCGGCAATCCCGATACGTAACTTGCGTCGCCGGCTGGCATTGGGATGCGAGAGAATGAATGCCGCCGACGGGATAGACAGGTGCCAGCTCGATGTGGCGGCGAAGCCGGAAACCAGGGAGGCCTGATGCGACCCGGTGGTGGATGGCGCATGATGTGGAATGAGAGATGAGTGCCGAACCGGACAGCCCCGCACCAGAGCGAGTGCGCAAGATCATTCACGTTGACATGGATGCCTTCTATGCATCTGTAGAACAGCGCGACAATCCCGAACTTCGCGGAAAGCCGATCGCCGTTGGTGGCGCTGAGGCCCGCGGCGTCGTCGCAGCCGCAAGCTATGAGGCACGCGCGTTCGGCGTGCGTTCGGCAATGCCATCCGTGACGGCCAAGCGAAAATGCCCGGATCTGATTTTCGTCAAGCCGCGATTTGACGTCTACAAGTCGGTCTCCCTCGATATCAGGGCGATCTTTTCCGAGTACACGCCGCTGGTCGAGCCACTGTCACTGGATGAGGCTTATCTCGACGTCACCGAAAATCTCAAGGGAATAGAGATCGCAACCGAGATCGCGCTCGAAATCCGTGAAAAGATCAAGGCGGTGACAGGGCTCAATGCGTCAGCCGGCATTTCCTACAACAAATTCCTGGCTAAGATGGCGAGCGACCTCAACAAGCCAAACGGACAGGCAGTTATCACGCCGAAGAATGGTCCGGGATTTGTGGCAGCGCTGCCAGTGAAGAAGTTCCACGGCGTCGGACCGGCGACAGCCGAGAAAATGCTGCGCCTCGGCATTGAGACCGGTGCAGATCTTAGAGGCAAGGATCTTGCGTTTCTCGTCAGTCATTTCGGAAAATCAGGACCCTACTACTACGGGATTGCCCGCGGCATCGACGACCGCCAGGTCAAGCCTGATCGGGTTCGCAAATCTGTGGGCGCCGAGGACACGTTCGCGTCCGATATTCATGCCTATGGCCCGGCGATGGATGGCATGATGCCGCTCATTGCCAAAGTCTGGCGCTATTGCGAAGCAAACAGCATTGCCGCAAAGACCGTAACGCTCAAGGTCAAATATTCCGACTTCACGCAGATCACGCGCTCCCGAACGCTGGAAAAAGGATTAAGTTCGGAAGGCGCGATCGAAGACGGCATCCGCCTTCTGCTCGAAGGAGTCTTTCCGGTGTCAAAAGGCATCCGGCTTCTCGGCGTGACGCTCTCGTCCCTGGAGCCTAGGACGCAGCCGTGCACCGAACAACTCTCGCTGACCTGGTAGATCCTTGCATAGTAAGCCACAAGTCTCATTCGGCGACAGATGGCGCGGCCTTGCGGACTTGCTGCTTCGAAGGAGTTCCGTGCTTGACTGAGGTAACGATTTTATTGGCAGGTGCAGCCGCATCGGCTACCGTCGAGGAAATCGGAGGCGGGGATCGATGTGTACGCTCTATCGCATGGAAGACAAGGACTGGGTTACGAAATGGGCTCAGGACGCCGAGAGCCTGATTAACCCGATGCCCGCCTACCAGATCTATACCGACCAGCTTGCGCCAGTCATCAGGAACGTGGCTGACGGTCGCAGGCAGGTCGCAAATTGCCGTTGGGGCCTTCCAGCGCCTTTCTACCTGCAAAAAGCAGCGGCGGAGGCGCGTGCTGCAAAAGCCAGGGCAAAGGGTCTAACTGTCGACATGGAGGAGTTGATCCGCATGGAGCCAGACCGCGGGACACCAAACGTGCGCAAATTGAACCTGCCGCATTGGAAGCGATGGTTCGGTATCGAACACCGGTGCCTGGTGCCGGTAACGTCATTTGCCGAACCCGATCCAAAAAGCAAGACTGGCAAAGAGGCGACACCCAACGCATGGTTTTCTGCCGCTCCCGAAAAGCCGCTGATGTTTTTTGCTGGACTGTGGGTGGCGCAATGGAAAAGTGTCAGAAAGGTCAAAGACGGTCTGACAACTGATGATCTTTTTGGCTTCCTGACCACGGATCCCAATAACGCCGTCCGGCCCGTGCACGAGAAAGCGATGCCTGTGCTCCTGCGCACACGCGAGGAAACTGAACTGTGGATGACGGCACCCTGGGACGAAGCAAAGGTGCTCGCCCGCCCACTGCCGGACGATGCCATCATGATCACTTCGCGTGAGCCCTACCAATACAGCATCGTCTCGAAAACGGGTGAGCGACTTGCCGAGCCAGCTCTACCGTAAAAATCGTGGCCCAGTCGCACGCGAAATCCGGCATCGGGGAAATTCGGACCTGACACTTTGGCGGGCAAGCGTGCAGTGTATCGCTGGCCCCGCTTACGACATCCATTCCTCCACGCTGATCCCGCCATTAGCGGCAATGCCGGTGCAGAGGAAATGAGAAAGCCTGTCATGGCGAATGACGGCGGCGCTGAGCCTGCCCGTCCGGTAGGCGGCGGTGTCGAGCGCAATGCGATTTTGGTAGATTTCGGGCCACAGAGAGTTCGTGATGGTGTGGCCATGCACGACGATATGGTCGAACTGATCGACGTGATCGAGAATCCCGCACGGATCCATCGCAAGTCGTAATCGGTCTGTGCGGCGAGAGGGACGCCGGGGCGCACACCTGCATGCACAAAGCAGAAGCTGCCGGCAACCTCATGGGTCACCGCGCCGTTCAGGAGGCCGATATGATGTGGAAAACGCTCGCGTATCTCGGTTAGGTACCGGCTGGCGTGAATAAGCGCTGACGGTCGCAACGCCGCCCCAATCCATCCAATTGGTTGCATCGTCCTCAGCGAGCTCGTCGCGTAGCAGCGAGCGCAGGTAATGATCATGGTTTCCCAATACGAGCCGCGAGCCGGGATAGCGATCGAGAGCGGAAGAAACGAGATCAAGAACCTCTGGGCTGCGCGGACCCCGGTCGATGAGATCGCCAAGAAACATGATGACGGGCTGCGAGCTACCAGCGCGCTGAATGGCGGCGATATGGCCGAGGAGCGCCTCAAGAAGATCGGCGCGTCCGTGAATGTCGCCGATTGCGTAAATATCGGACAATGAAGACTGGCTCCTGATTGCGATTTTCTGGCGGTAGGTCGCGCTCGATTGGGATGGACAAGAATTTTTCACCGGAGCCGACCTGCTCCGGTTACCTTGCGGGTGGGCGTCAGCGCAAGCACTTCTTGGGGCGATGACCCTTGCAGCCGATGGATTGGTGTCTGCTGCATTTTACCGCGTTCGGTGGGCGATGATCCCGACGCCAATTGCAATCTCTGATCGGTCGGCTATCGAGATCATCGACTTTCCCGGTGTATAGAGGTCACGGTACCCCATCGTGGCACTCTTGCAAGGTCCCGGCGATCCTCTCCGCCGAGGGTTTTTCCGGAGCCGGCCCACGGATCAGGCCTTGGTTGCCGCCTTAGGCTTGCCGAGCAGATCCTGCGCAAATGCCTCAACAAGGCCGTAGGGCGCGTCTTCGGCAAACATCAGCTGGACCAGTTCTGCGGCTTCGATCGCAGCCGAATGGCTGCGCGGGAAGAGTTGCTGTTCGTAGCAAGCAAGTGCCGTCTCGATATCGCCAGGGCTGGCTGCAATGCTTTTGCCAAGCTCGGCGCCATCGAGCATGGCGAGATTGGCCCCTTCACCGGACGGGATCATCAGATGGGCCGCATCACCAAGCAAGGTGACGCCTGAAACCCGTTCCCATCGGTGGTCTTGCGGAAGCGTATGAAGGACGCGCGCGACCAGGTTACGCTCGCAATCGGTGATCAGGGCGGTCAGTTCTGGCGCCCAGCCTTTAAACTCCGCTGCGATCATGGTCTTCGCGCTGGCGGGATCGGAGAAGTCAATGGCATCGATCCAATGCTTCGGCCGATTTAACGCGACATAGGCATGGAGCACGGCATTGGGTTCCCGGTGTGCCATGATTCCCTTGCCGGGCGCGAGACCAAACATCGAGCCGCCGCCAACGGCCGCTGCAGTTGCGGGGTGGCGAGTGTCTGCGTCGTGAAGCCAGGTTTCAACAAACGTCGTTCCCGAATAGACGGGCTTGGCGCCCGAGACGAGGGAGCGAACTTTCGACCACGCGCCGTCGGCGCCAACCAGCAGGTCGGCCACGGCAGTCGAACCGTTGTCAAACGAAAGAAAATGCCTTCCTCTCCCGAGACGTTCGGCGGTCCTCAGTTTATGTCCCCATAATACCGTGCCGGGCGGAAGAGAATCCAGAAGGATCCGCCGCAGTTCGCCACGCTGAACTTCAGGACGGCCGCCAGTGCCATCGTCAGGATTGTCCATCAGGACGTTGCCGTGCATGTCGAGCGCGCGCGACTGCTGCCCTCCAGGATGCACAAGGGCCAGAAACTGTTCATAGAGGTCGGCGTCGCGCAACGCCAGCTGGCCGTTGAAATCGTGGATGTCGAGCATCCCGCCCTGAGGCCGGGCATCGCGATCGGCATCCGCTTCATAGACGGTTGCGGCAATGCCGTGGATATGGAGGACGCGGGCAAGCGTGAGGCCGCCTAGCCCTGCGCCGATAATTGAAACGTTCACGAACAATCTCCTTGAATGGAATGTCATTCCATAGTTGGAATGACATTCCATTCGTGTCAATATCAACTATGAAAAAAGACAGCAGACGACGGTCCGATTCGCTGACGAGGCAACGCATTATCGAGGCGGCGATAGAGCTGCTTGACATCGCCGGCACACGCGGCCTGACCTTCCCGACGCTGGCCGCACACCTCACCACCGGGGCCGGAGCGATATATTATCATGTTGCCCACAAGGCAGATCTCCTGATCGCGGCCTGCGACGCAGCTGTCGAAGCCGTCTTGGCGCCGACCTGCGGAGCATCACCGTTTTTGGAAATCCGTGAAGTTTCGCTCGCTCTCTTCGATGAGGTCGATAAAAGGCCCTGGATAGCTACGGCCCTTGCCCAGGCACCAGGATCGATGCCATCGATCCGGATCCTCGAACGGTTCGGGCAGCAGATCCGAAAGATGGGGATTGATCCGGCGGTCGAGTGGTCGGTCGTGGCCGCCCTATTGAACTATGTTCTGGGTGTTGGGGGGCAGAATGCTGCCAATGCCGAGATGGCCCGCGACCTCGGCCTCGATCGAGAATTATTCCTCCGCGCAATGGCAAAGGACTGGTCTAACCTCAATGCCGCTGCGTTTCCGTTCACCCGCAGTGTGGCGGCTCATCTGCCGGCACACGATGATAGGGCAGATTTCCTGACCGGGCTCGATCTCATCCTGGCGGGTATTAGTGAGCTTGCGACATGGCAGGGACCAGACGGCAGATCACACCTTTAACAACGGCTCATCGGCGTTGGGCCCTCCTCCAAATCTGTGCCTGCCCTAGTTCTTGATTGCACGACCACTTTCGCGCCACCAAATGCCAGACCGGAGTTTGCAGATGGAATTGAACCGCGTTGAATGGAGCCATCCGAAGACAGCGACTGCCTACAGCCTGGAACACCACAATTTCGAGTTCTCGCTACGCCGGAACAAGGGCGGCAAGAATCTGGAGACGCTGCAGTTCGGCACAGACGACAATTTCGAAAGCGCTCCCTTCCCTATCAACGAGAAGTCGGTGTTGGATTACTTCCATGCCCACGAAGAACGGCTGAAGGCACTGTTCACCTTTTCCTTCAAAACCGACGAGGCGTTCCAAGATCGGGCAAATGACTGGGGAAGCGAATTTCCCGAAGCCGAGATTTTCGTCATCTGGGCCGATTCAAATATGGCCGCGTCTCGCTGGGTGGCGGTCGGTTTCGAAAAGGCCGAAGACGCGGAGGTCTTCAAGCACAAATATGTCGACCACCCAGCCAATGCCGAGTTCGAATACAAGAGCACGATGAGCAAGAATGAATGACCTGGCAGGCGTTCTCTGCGGGCATCAGCCCCGATTGAGTGCGCGGCCGAGTGCATTCTGGACCGCGATGTCCTGCGTCGCGATGGCATCCATCAACAAACGCATCCGTTCGCGCAGACTGTGGAGCTGGTCGACAAGATCAATGACCACGTCGATGCCTGCATCATTGACCCCCATGCTTCCGATCAGGTCTAGAATCAAGCGACCCCTTGCCACGTCGGCATCCTCGTAGGAAAAAGCGTCGGGAGATCCAACCGGGATGATCCATCGCTCCTCGACCCACATCTGAAGGGTTGACGTTTCAATCCTCAGGGTACGGCAATATTCAAGCTCGTCCATCGCCTCCTCCTATGTACGCCGCGGATCATGTGACTTGCCCGCTTCCCAGTTGGTCATGAATTCGTTCAACTCTGCGTCCGGCGTGCCCTGCAACACGATCTTCAGGACGACGTATTGATCGCCATGGCCACCATGCTTGTTTGGAAAACCCTTGCCCTTGAGACGAAGCGTCTTGCCGGTGCTGGAATTTGGTGGAACCGAAAGGAACACCGCGCCGGACAGGGTCGGGACCTCCACCTTTGCGCCGAGAACCGCCTCGCGGATTGAAATAGGGACTTCGGTCCTGACGTCATCGCCCTCAAGGGAGAACTGCCTGTCAGGCAGAACGTGGATTTCGATGAGGGCGTCGCCGGCCGGTCCGTCATTATGGCCCGGTGCGCCTTTTCCACGAAGGCGCAGGATCTGGCCGTCCCGGACACCAGCCGGGATCTTGAGCTCCAGGGTCCCGCCTTCGGGAAGCGAAACCGTCCTCTTGCCACCGTTCGCCGCCTCGCGAAGACTGACCTCCAGTCGATACTGCAGGTCGCCACCTTGGTAAGACGCATTGCCCCTGCTCCTTGCTCCGGAAAAGAAGCTCGAAAAGATGTCGTCTCTGTCACCGAAATCGGCAAAACCGCCTGCATTATGATAACGGGCGCCGCTGGCCTGATCCGCAGCATAGTCACGATAGTAGCTCCGCTGTTGCTGCCCTGCGCCCGTCTCGTCGATCTCACCCCTGTCAAATTTGGCGCGCTTGTCTTCGTCACCCAAGATTGCGTAGGCGGCTGACGCTGCCTTGAATTTCTCCTCCGATGCAGCGTCTCCAGGATTGAGGTCTGGATGCAGTTTCTTGGCAAGCTTGCGGTATGCGGTCTGAATTTCCTTCTGCGATGCGCCTTTTGCCACACCCAGTGTTTCGTAGGGGTTCGCCATGAGTATCCCGCCATGCACCTTTGTTACATAAGAGATAGTGCTGGCGACTTTGCCTGCAAGAACCTTGCGGCGTAACACCAGGGGGCTGTCAGGGCGTGCATGAAACGGCTTACATAACGACGGGTGCGCGACCATCGCAGTTGATCTGCACATGGATCGCCAGGTTTCCCGCACCTCTTGCCCGGTTGGCGCTCAATTGCTGTTGGCTGTCCGGATTACCTTGATCCGGTTGGCCGTGTGAAAGCCGTGCCGGCGACGCGAGCCTAACGAGTGAACGCTCTTGAGGGCGGTTCAGCAAGCGTGATGCGGTTGCCGTCTGGATCGGAAATCTGTGCAATCCGGCCATAGTCACCCTGGGCTTCACCCACAAGCTGCACACCGATCTTCCGAAGGGCATTTCTGGCATCGGCCATATCAGGCACGACTATCGTCAATCGGCCGGAACCGGCCGTATCACGATCCTCGAATACCTGAATGTTCGCTCCGGCAACATCGCGCCATTGGATCAATCGCGCCATCGGGCGATCGTCGGCTTCCCGACCGAATAGATAGCTGTAAAATTCTTCTGCCTTCTTGATGTCGGTGGTCGCGAGTGCGGCGTAGACCCCTTGGATTTGCATCTGCCTAGCTCCGCTCGAATCCATTCACTCCTGAAATGATCGAACGCCGCGAAGCGTTCCATTTGCCATGAGAGGGCAGCGTTGCGCCTTGATTTCACGGTCGCGGTCTCCTGATTGCCCGAACCACGGATTGCGTTCCGCCACCGGCAAAGAAGCGATCCTTCCCGTCAGATTCCAAGCCGGAAACGCCGATCCCTTCGGGCATCTCGAGGCGTACCAGAACCTCGCCTGTCCCCGGATCAATACGGCGTACATCGCTGACGTCGCCTTCCCACGTCCCATGCCACAGTTCACCGTCGACCCAGGTGACGCCGGTCACGACCCGATCGGATTCGATGGTCCGCTTGATGGCGCCGGTATCCGGATCGATCTCATGGATTTTGCGGCCGCGATGCTGGCCGACCCAAAGGCTGCCTTCACACCAGGCGAGCCCGGAATCGCCACCGTTTCCGGGCGCCGGAATGGTCGACAGGACCGTGCCGGTCTGAGGGTCGATTTTGATGATCCGATCCTCGGCGATCTGGTAGAGAGAGCGGCCGTCGAATGCGGTCCCTGCATGCGATGCAACATGGATCGTGCTTACCTCGCTACCTGTTTCCGGATCCAGCGCATGGAGCTTCTCGCCGGAAGCGAACCAGATATGCTGCCCGTCGAAGGTCACGCCGTTGACCCTTTGGGCACTATCGAAAGGACCGTATTCACGGATGATCTCGGCTGCGGATCGCTTCATGCCTATTCCTCCATCATTATTTTCGCGACGCTAGCCGCTCGGGAGCGGTCCCGGGAGTAACAATGTTGTCGGGAAACCGATTGCCGGCGTGCTGATCCAGCGCCGCGCCGGTCCATTGCCTACGCTTTCGACCTTGCCCGACGCAGCAAGTGTTTCAAGTGCGCGCTGGACCGTGCGCGTGCTGATCCCGAGCGCGATCGATAAAGCCGAACTCGACCAGCTTTCACCGTCGGCAAGGAGGGCGAGCACAGTACCGTTCTCATTATCGATCGGCGGTGCCAGCACCGCGACATCGGCGCCGTTGGCAGGCAGGAGAACGAAGCCGTCCTGTGTGGCCTCGATGGTCACAAGCCCTTCTAGCGCGGCGCGCAGCCGCCCGACTTCGACCCGCAGACGGGCACGATGGGATTCGTCTACATGGCGCGCACCGAAGGCACGGGCGAGCAGAACGCCGCGCGGCAAGTCATCCGGTGCAGCCTCGGCCAACGCGCGCGCCAGTGAAAACAACACTGGCCTTCCAGCCAAGGAAACGATTCGGGAGCCACGACGGATGGTGAAGCGGCAGGCATCAATGATAAGGCCATCAGAGGAAAGGAGTGCCTCGACCTCATCGAGGTAAAGGGTGCGTTCGTCGCCGTGGACAATTCTTCGGCCCGCGGGCTCATCGAGAACATGAGCTGCGTTTTGCACTTCCGCAACAAGAGCCGGAATATCGGCGTCCCTTGCCGCAGATGCCGCGCGCGCAAAAGCCGCGCGGGCGATCTGGATCTTTAGCCGGCGGACTGCAATGCCGGCGACGGTCAGCTCCAGGCTTGCTCTTGCGGCGGGCGGCAATGGCGATGGATCGAGCATCGCAAGCAGCGTCTCCGCTTCTTCGAGGCGGCCGACAAGCAGCAGGCGGCGAATCTGCAGATTTCGGGCATGGGCTGCATTCGGCCTGTCGCCGTGCCGCTCGAGCGTCTGGCGCGCCATCTCCAGAGCCTTTTCAGGCCAGCTGAGGTCGCGGCTCACAAGGGCGATCTCACCTTCCGCCAGCTTGCAGCGGGCGCGAGCCAGCTCTTCGCGGGAGGTGAAGGCGCGGTGAGCGTTTTTCAGGAGCGCCTTGGCCCGCTCGAAATCACCGAGCTGGGCAAGTGCAATTCCTCTGAGAGCGAGCGCCGGAGCATCGCCACGCAGCGCGACGCGTTTCATAGCGCCGAGCACATCGCCGGCCGCGAGCGCTTGCGCCGCAGCCGTGATCATCGAGTCCATTGAAATCCCGTCACACTTGTAACTCCCACCCTCCGGTCAATCAGACCTAGGGTAACGCCGATCTGCCGGCTACGTGAAGCGCCTGCAGAATTTTGATGAGGAGAAAGATGATGACGACCACTGTGACTGGCACGCGCGAGGCATGGCTTTCAGCCCGGCTTGCCCTTCTTGAAGAAGAAAAAGAGCTGACAAGGCGCAGCGACGAAATCGCGGAGCACCGCCGCCAGCTCCCCTGGGTGAAGATCGACAAACAATATCAGTTGCAGACAGATGCGGGCATCGTGCCTCTTTCGGCGCTCTTCCGGGGGCGCTCGCAGCTCCTCGTCTACCACTTCATGTTCGGCACGGACTATACAGCGGGCTGCCCCTCCTGTTCATCGATAGCTGACGGGTTCAACGGCATTTTCGTACATCTGGAAAACCATGACGTCGCCTTCTGGGCCGTTTCGCGCGGACCACTCGTCAAACTGCAGCAATTCAAGAAGCGTATGGGATGGACCTTCGACTGGGCGTCTTCAGCGGAAAGTGATTTCAATCACGACTTCAATGTCTGGTTCACGCCGGAGGAGCAGGTGAACGGTGGCATCGAGTACAACTATCGCCGTGAGCCACCGATGCCCGAACCGCTCGCCGAGACGGTGCAACAATGGGAGCTCAAGGGCAGCGAGGGGCCCATCGCGCAGATCGCTTCGATGACGGGCACTGATGTAGCAACCTATACACGCGACCGGCCAGGTGTGAGCTCCTTTGCCTTGCATGGCGGCGAGATTTATCACACCTATTCATCCTACGCCCGCGGGCTGGATGGCCTCTGGGGCATGTATCAATGGCTCGACCGGGCACCACTCGGGCGCAATGAGGAAGGCGTCTGGTGGCGCCATCACGATCGCTACGGAGTCTAGCGCCGTGCGCAGATCGTTCATTCACAACGGCATGGCCGGCGCTTCCGCCGGCCGATATCGGACCACGGCGATCAGCCGCTTTCTACACCTTGCCGCCGCTCCTGTCTTTGGCGTCATGGCTTTCCTGAATGCTGGCGATCGATCAACAATGACGATCTGTGCCAGCGACGGCGGCTCGATGCTAAGCGGGATGGTGCTGATGTATGTGCTGATGGCGATTGCCCATCTTGTCCCGTGGGTGCATCTGCTCGGCAAGCGGCACAACCGTGACACCTGATCAGGTGTTGAATGGGAATGCTGAAGGATCCCGGGCGTTTCGCCACCTTTCCCAACGACGCCGCAGTTCGCCTTTTCGCAAGCCGATAGGCTCTTCAAGAACTTCGGCGGCAATCATCCTATCGGTACGAAAATGGCGGAAATCGCTTCGGGTCTCACACCATGCGATCAGCATCCGATAGGCTTCAGCATAACCGAGAATGACTGGCCAAACGATCCGCTCCGTGTGCTCCCCACGCTCGCTGTGATAGCGGAGCCTGATCTTCATACCGGTGCGGATGGCGCTGCGAAGCTGCCTTGCGTCGACGATCTCTGCGGCATCGCCGGCTTTCGGCTTGGTGCCAATGCTCGGTTCAGCAATGTGGGGGCGCAGTCTTTCCGGTATGGCATCAGCGATTTTGGCAATCAGATCGCGGGCAGCAGCTGCAAGCGATGGGTCGGAATGCTGTGCAACCCACTGGGCGCCAAGCACGGCCGCCTCGATCTCATCAGGTGTGAGCATGAGGGGCGGCATGTCGTAGTCTGAATCGAGAATATAGCCCAAGCCCGCTTCGCCAGCGATCGGGACACGTTGACCAATCAAATCGGCCATGTCCCGATAGACTGTGCGGATCGAGATCTCCAGCTCGCCGGCAAGCATGGTTGCCGTTACCGGACGCGACGAGCGACGAAGGATCTGGATGATTTGGAAAAGACGGTCGGCACGACGCATGGCTCACTCCTGCTGCCACCATGCTGTCAGGAGGCTTCGCTTACAAGGTCTCAATGCCGACCAAGCGGCGTTATTGGAGAGATAGATCATGAGACTTGCATCCACCCGCCTTATCGTCAGCGACATCACCGCCGCCGTTTCGTTTTACGAACTGGTGACGGATACCGCCGCTGACTGGCTGGCGCCGGTCTTTGCCGAGATAGTGACGCCTGGCGCGACATTGGCGATCGGCGCAGCCGAGACCGTGGGTCTCTTCATGGCCGGAACCGCCACGCCGGGCGCCAACCGGTCCGCGATACTCGAATTTTTGGTCGATGATATCGATGCGGAGTTCTCACGCCTTAAGAGCAATGTCGAAGTGGTGCACGAGCCAAAACTGCTACCTTGGGGCAATCGCACCTTCCAGTTCAGAGACCCTGAGGGCACGCTAGTATCGTTCTTCATGCCCGCGACGGAAGAAGCAAGAGCTCGGTTTGGCAGCCGCTGATGGCGCTCCAGACGCGAGCATTGTCAACGTTCGTGAAGCAAGAAGCGGTGCCGGATGCATATGTACGGCCAGGAAAATGCTTCACACGAAGAAGTTCTCATTTGGAAGGGAGCTGCGTCTTTTCATCGAAAAGATCTATGAAAACAATATCTATCCTAGACGCCGCGATATCGGTCGCCGAGCCTTGCTCGGGAAGGTCGACCGGATGGCCCGGTAAAAACTATCGCTGCGCGAAGGTAGGTCTTGAATGGTTCAGAATAGGCAGAATGGTGCGAAGATTCCTGTTGACCGTCGATTGCCACCATGCGGCGCTGGGGTAAGGTTGGTTCGGGCATCATCCAGGAGACGCCATGTCAGACCCATTTTCTACGCTGATAGGCCGTGTTCTCGGTGACCCGATCTCTCAGTTCGTGACCCTTGTGGTCTTGATTCTGACAGCGAGAGTCTTTGCAAGAGGACGGCCCGCGCTGCGGTTTTCCGCTCACGTCGTGTTTTTCGTGATGCTGACGGTCCTGCTGATCGCCAACGGTGTCGCGCCATGGTCGACCGATATGACGGCCGAGGATCTGACACACCGTTTGTTTCTCGGCCTTGCGAAAACGACGTGGTGGATCGGCACTGCAATGGTCCTTGTCGCTTCGGTTCGGCTGTTTCTGATTTTCGAGCGAAATCCGAGAGAGGGCCGGCTGATACAGGATCTGCTTGTGGGCATCATCTACGTCGGCGCGGCTCTCTCGATTATTGCCTTCGTGTTCAGTCTGCCGGTCGGCACCCTGATCGCCACATCCGGCGTTTTCGCAATCGTCCTTGGTCTGGCACTGCAAAGTACCCTCAACGACGTTTTTTCCGGCATCGCACTGAATCTCGGCCGGCCCTATAATGTCGGCGATTGGATTGTGCTTGACGACAATGTTCAGGGCCGGGTGGTGGAGACGAACTGGCGCTCCACTCACCTGCTGAGCGGCACCAACGATCTGATCATCGTGCCGAACAGCGCGCTTGCGAAGGCTCGTCTGACGAACCTCACCGCTCCCGACGAGGTCCATGGCGCTACCGTGACGGTTCGAATGCTTCCAACCCGCAGCCCGGCAACGATTGAACAGGCAATGCAGGCGGTCTTGCTCAGCGCCAATTCCATTCTCAAATCTCCGCCTCCATCCGTTTCGATTGTCGGCATGGATGCATCAGGCGTTGATGTTGAGCTCTCCTTCCGCGTGTCGGGGATTTCGAAGATCGCAGCGGCACGAAATGAGATCTACGACCTTGCCTACAGGCATGCCAAAGCGGCTGGAATACAGCTCGGTCCACCGGCCAACGCATCGGCCGGCATAATTCAGGTTCAGGATGCGACATCCAAACACCCGGGAACTCCCTGGAGGCTCCTGAGCTCGATAGGGTTGTTCTCCACTCTGACAGAGGACGAAAGGGAGAACCTTGCGCAGGAGATGAAGCGGCTGACCTTCAAACAGGATGTCGTCATCGCTGCCCAGGACGCTGCTTTGACGTCCCTGATGATCGTGCGAAGCGGGGTGGTCGTCGTCGAGCGTGAGATTGAAGGGGTCATGAGCGAGATCACGAGATTGGCGCCTGGCGACCTGTTTGGCGAACGTGGGGTCCTCATGGGTGCGGTCGAACCGGCCAGAATGCGCGCGCTCACCTTTGTCGTCGTCTACGAAATCTCTAAAGAGGTCCTGGCTGGCGTCATGCGAGACCGTCCTGGACTTGCAGAAGAGCTCGGACTGCTATTGACGCGACGCGTCGAAAGCGAGATTCACCTTTCAAACGACTTGAGGCAATCAGCAGATCAGCACCCGACCTCGATTACAGCAAGAATCCGTCATCTTTTTCAGGTTCCGCATTCGGGGCATTGAGGCCGCCTCCACCGCGACCTCCGATTTGACCGCGATGGACAACAATGCCATTCTTCAAAACCTGAAAGCAGGTGAAGCATCCCCAGCACCACTTGTCGTCGCATCACAATCGATTTCCAGCATCACAGAAAAACTGAAACGACGGAGAGTTTTTCATGCCGGGCTCGCAGCATTCCGCCCTCGGATCCCTCGTGCTGATCAGTGCAGTCGTGGGCTTCAGCGTCGGCGCCTTTGCATACACTGCCGGATGGCTCACACCCGGACGCCTAACACCCATGGAGCTTGTCGCCGCTCTGGCGCCTCCTGGCGGACCCGCGCTGGGGCATCGGAGAAATCATGCGAAGGGGGTGTGCTTCACGGGCAACTTCGAAGCCAATGGCAACGCTGTCGCGCTTTCGAAGGCACCGTTGTTCATCGCGGGACGATATCCGGTTCTCGGACGTTTCAACCTCGCAACGCCTGATCCCAACGCAGCAGATCCTACCGTGCGCGTGCGCGGCATCGGTGTGCAAATTTCAGCTCCGGACGGTAACGTCTGGCGCATGGCGCTGATTGACCCGCCCGTCTTCGCGGTTTCGACGCCGCAGGGATTTTATGACCTGCTCGAGGCTTCAAAGAGCAAGAACCCTGATGCCATGAAGGGCTTTGTGGCAGCACATCCCGAATTTGCCGCATTCGGCGAGTGGGCAAGCAAGGCCCCTTGGACAGCCAGCTATGCCGAGGTGACCTTCAATAGCCTGAATGCATTCATCTTTACGAATGGTGACGGGGCCAAGAACGCGGTGCGTTGGTCACTGCGGCCCGAAACTCAGCCTGTGACGATCGCAGTTGAGGATTTCGCAAAGTTGGGCCCCAATCATCTTGAAGAGGACATCATCGACCGTGTATCCAAGTCGCCCCAGCGCTGGACCCTTGTTCTGACAGTCGCCGACCCTTCAGATCCAACATCCGATCCGACAAAGGCCTGGCCGCCTGAACGAAGGACGGTGGAAGCTGGAACGCTTGTGGTGGAAAAAATCGAGCAAGAGGCGGACGGCCCGTGCCGGGATATCAATTTCGACCCGACAGTTCTGCCGGACGGCATCGAAGTTTCCGATGATCCATTTCCTGCAGCACGATCGGCTGCCTATGCCAGATCCTATGATCTTCGAACCAGTGAAGCGAGCCAGTATCCCCGAACAGCAGCGAGCGCGAAACCATGACCGGCATCACAACACGTTTCTCTTCCGCCCAGCGTCTGTTGCACTGGCTGGTGGCTGTCGGAATTCTGGCCATGCTATTCATCGGCGTCGGGATGGTCTCGACGATCGGTCAGCGGTACGTTGCGTTGCTGGTGACACACAAGACTCTGGGAATCCTCATCCTCGTTCTCGCCGTGGTTCGTCTTGTGGTCCGTTTCATATCGGGTGCCCCGGCTCTGCCACCAGATCTACCGCTGCCGATGAAACTCGCTGCCCATCTGTCGCATCTTGCATTATACCTGCTGATGATCGCCATGCCGCTCATTGGTTGGGCGATGATGTCGGCAGCGGCCTATCCGATTGTGCTCTATGGCGGTGTCCGTCTTCCCCCGATCCTGCCGCAGAGCGCGAGCCTGCACGCTGTACTCTGGAGCGCACATTTCTATCTGGCCTTCGCGTTTTTCGCACTCGTCGTGATGCATCTCGCGGCCGCACTGTTTCACGGGTTGGTTCGCCGCGACGGGGTTCTTCAGACAATGTTGCCAGGCAAATAGTGCCTTTGCTTGGACGGCGTTATCTCACGAGATGTGAATAAGAACGCGTACGTGCCTCGCAGAAACGCCGATCGGACCAAGCCGTTTCATTCGCGGTCAGCCGCTAACGTTTCGCAAGGTATCCGGTGTGCTCGGGCTATCTGGATGCCACCTCGCTAGGCGCACGCGGACCCTCGCAAGCCCTTCGCGGGCCGTCATAGGGCTGGTAGGTGTTGTCCTCGACACGGTATGACTGGTAACGGGCAGAGCACCATGAGGCGGCCGCGGCCGTCACGGACGTAGGCTGGACACTTTCAGCAGCCGTAACGGTGGTCGAAGGACCGCTTTCATAAGGCGAGTAGCAGGTACGAGTCTGGCCGCTGAACGAGCGGTAAGTATTGGTCTTCTCATCGAAGGAGCGATAGCGGTCAATGCACCAGCTCAAATGCTGGCTCGACATTGCCGTGTTCACGACTGGTGCGGCGACTGTGGCCGGGCCTTTGGCAAGACCCGTATTCGCAGATGGTTGCGCGAGGGCGTATGTCGAAAACTGAGCCGGAACCCTTTCGAACGACTGAGCCGACCGATCAATCCTGACTGGCGCTGTAGTCCACAGGTCCGATGCGGTTTCGCTTGCGAATGTATGGCGTTCGGGCGCTGCCATAATGATGGACGCGATCGAAGCTGCCGCAATGCAGGAGCCGACTGCGCAGGTGATTCCAGAACCCAACAATGCAATGGTCTTCATGACGTCCCCGAGGCAAAATAAACTTGTCGGATCAGAGAACGCGAGACACTGAAAATCGTTCACTATCGGGAGGGATAATCGTTGACGATCGAGACCGACAGTAAGTGCTGCAATGCGGTTGTCAGTTTCAGAACAGCTGGCGGACCTGCAGATTATTCCATTCTCCAATGTGAAAATAGATCTCCCCGGGAAACCTGCATGCCTACAATCAAGATTGCTGAACTCGATGGCGAATACGCGATAGTTCAATTGGACGCCACCGCAGAGTTGCCCGGATGGTGGTCCGGACCAGGCTTTGGATCTGTAAGCCGCGGGGACGACGAACTATCGATCGTATGCCTGGCTGACCGTGTGCCTGACGGCGTTTCCAAAGACGGCGGGTGGACGGCTTTCAAGTTCATTGGCCCGTTCGCGTTCGGGGAGACGGGCATCGTCCTGTCGGTCATACGTCCACTTTCGGAAAATGGTGTCGGTATATTCCTGGTATCCACCTTCAATGGCGACTACCTATTGCTGAAGCAGTACGACGTTGAGCGGTCACGAGGTCTGTTGTTGGAAGCAGGACACGAGCTCGTCTCGCTGGCACCCGCTTTCTAAAGTCTCACCCGAGGCCCCCGGCAGAGCCGAGCATCCCGGTCGACAATTCACAGCCTCCGATTCCGCAAACTGGGGATTCTCAAAACCATCCCCGCCGCCAGAACCAGACCAGAGGCGCGATGGCGCTCAGGATGATGGCCGTCCAGGCAAACGGGTAACCCCACTCCCAGCCCAACTCCGGCATGAACTTGAAATTCATGCCCCATATGCCGGCCAACAGGGTCGGGGGCACGCCGACCACCGAGGCGATCGTTAGCACTTTGAAGATGTCGTTCTGCTCGATGGTGATGAAGCCGAGAACTGCGTCCAGGAGAAATTGGGTCTTGTCCGAAAGATGCGTTTCGTAGTCGCTCAACGAGGAGACGTCCTTGGTCACCGCGTGGAGCTGGTCGCGGAATTCGTCCGACAACATCTCGTGACACACATCCAAGGTAAATGAGGCCATCCTGCCAATGCCGAGGAGGACATCGCGGGCCTTCGAGGATCGATCGCCGAGCGCGCCGACTTTAGAAAGCGCGCGTCGCAACGTAAAGTTGGCACTGCGGGGAGAGGCCGAACCTTTGAGGTTTCCTTTGAAGACCGTCCGGGACACCTGGTCTACTGCGGCGGCCAGATGCTCAAGAACATCAGCACCACGGTCGACGATGGCCTCCAGTAGCGCCACGAAAACACCCATGCCGCTGGCAAGCGTTTCATCGTGTTTTATCCGTTCCGCAACAGCATCGAAAGCCGGCAAGTCGTCGAAGCGGATGGTCACCAGAAAGTCAGGGCCGACGATAAAGCCTGCCGGCGAGAGCTCGGCGTGCTCGGTTGTAGCATGACCAACGACGGGTGCGCTCAGGTAAAGCCGGTCCCCCTCTTTGGAAAGCCTGCTCGATACCTCAATTTCGCTCAGGGCATCGCGTGTTGGAACTCTTACCCTTGCACGCCGCTCGACGAATGCGATCTCCTCTTCGTCGGGATCGAGGAGGTCCATCCAGATGACGTGACCAGGCAATGAGTCATCGGCTGCACCTGCCCTGACGGCTCCGTCAATGTCGCGATAGATTTTCAGCAAAGTCGGCTCCTGGGGGCGGCGATAGCAGGGATAGATACGATGTCGTTGCCTCAGCCGCGAGGTGCCAAAAGGTCGCCGGGTCTATTTTGGGGGCCGTCAGTCAGCGTCGTCGGTTGCCTTCGGAAACAGCTGGGTCACGTTGGAACCGGTCGTCTTGTTGACCTGACGCGCCGTCCGTGTGCTTTGCCGGCTTTCCCCCGAGCTTTGCAGGACGCGGACAAAGCCCTCCCCCTGCCGATAATAATCAGGCTTGTCGGGCATACGTAGCGCGTACTCGCTGACCAGACGGTCGATCAGGTCCATCGCTTGCGCCGCAAGGACTGTGTAGCCTTCCCGCCGACGCTCGAAGAAGCCATCAAAATTTCGAGCCGAGAGATCGAGCGCATCAAGGGCACGTCCCAAGTTAAGGACGCGATTGCCAAGCCACATGATTTCATCGGCAATTTCCTCATCAAGGAGCTCCAAGCGATCCGGCGATGGCAACGCCAGGACCGGATCGGGAGTGTGGAGACGAACTTGTCCTCGTTCATCGGATTGAATTCCGGGGTGTCGTGAACGGCTGAATAGCTCGACCCCACGAAGTCGTCCAAAGCCAGAACCGCCTGCATGGCCGCGCTTCGTTCATCAGAGGCTGACCGCCTGCGGGAAAGGACGGACGTAAAAGTGGGAATCAGCGCCCCAAGTGTGACGCAACCTGCCCCAAGGATCGCTCCGATTGCCAGCAGGCCCTGTGAAGTCTCGAAAAATTGCTGCAATCATCACCTCGTTACTCAAGGAGCTTAGCGGCAGAGATTCATAATCGAATCGTCTCCAGTCTGCCCATCGTGCGCCGCGATCGTTGCGGCACAAAGCTCAAAGGTGAGACGCCCACAAGCGGCCGGACCACCGCGACCGTGTTTACCTCCAGCCGGAGACACACTGAAGGTCATATGGCACTCCGTTCGCGACTTTCTGCGGGAGGGCATTGACCAACCCGTTGCCGAGCACGATTTATTCGGCACTAGGAGCCCGTCGTCATGCTTGTCACCGTCTTTATCTTTATTTTTACAGTACTCGGCGTGCTGGCCGCTCGCTACCTCGTCGTCAAAACGAAACTGACGGAAAAGTCTATCGACGACGCGATTTCGCGAAGAATGCGGACTTCAACGGCGATGTTGGAAATGCGCAATCTTCACGAAATGAATGGCATCATGCGCAACCTCCTGATCGATCTTGTTGAAACCGATGAGCTCGCATACCGGGCCGGCGGCACAGATGTGACGCCTGGTGACAAGAGGCGGCTGTTGGCGCTTCGAGAGGCTCGCAGGCGCGAGGTCTGCGCTGAAACCATTGTGTTCTTGAAGCAGACGGGAGGTTTTCCGGCTTCAACGAAAACAAGCAAGACCAAGGGTTGATCGCGTCGCCGGAGGCGACGCGTCAAGGAGCCAACGTGTTGGCGACAGATCGTGGGCCATACGACGGTCGAGCTCTTCTGCCCGATCTCCGACCGTCGCAAATCGACTACGCCGAGACCTGTTTTTAATTATCAAGAAGTGACGGACGGCAGGCGTATCAGGCCCGTTTACTAGGCGAGAACTTGTCTTGGAGATCCGCCGGTCATTGATCATCGTTCAAAGCCGGACTGGTCGGATCAGGCGCACCATCAAAGAACAGGTAAACGGCGGCGATCCGGCCATCTCTTACGACGATGAAGTCGGTGCCCGCATAGGCCGGCGGTTCACCCGGCACACCCGACACCCAGCGCAAGCGTCCCGCCTTATCATGCAGCACGTCAGCACGCCCGAGCGTCGAGTATCGGAATGTCGGATGCAAGGCTCGGATGATCCCAGCTATCCGGACGATTTCGTCTCGTCCGCGATAGATCCCGTGTGGTTCGACGAACACGGCATCGTCATGAAAGATTTCTTCGGCGACCTCTCGCCGGAGGGTATCGTCCCCCTCCCCGAAAATGCCCTGAAGGTTGCGCTCAAGAAGCGTGGCGATATCAGCCATGATGGTTCTCCCTTGCGGCGATGAGCCTAGATCTGTGCCTGGCCGCCATCGACGAACAGCTCGACACCGTTGATGAAGGAAGCGTCGTCCGAAGCCAGGAACAGCACGGCCTTAGCGATCTCTTCGGGCTGACCAACGCGGCCTGCCGGAATGAGGCCGGCAAGGTAGTTCTTGGTGTTCTCGGCGCTTTGGCCGTTGCCGAACAACTCGTTGAGGCCAGCTGTATCGGTCACGCCCGGGGAGATCGCGTTGACGCGGATATGGCGATCTTTCAAATCGAGGATCCAATTGCGCGCGAAATTGCGCACCGCCGCCTTTGTCGCAGAATAGACGCTGAAGGCCGGCGTGCCGGAAATGCTGGTCGTCGATGAGGTGATGATGATCGAGGCCCCGTCGCGCAGAAGCGGCAGTGCCTTTTGAACAGTGAATAGCGTGCCCTTCACGTTGGTATCGAAAGTTTTCTGATAGTGCTCCTCGCTGATTGCGCCGAGCGGCGCCATCTCGCCGCCTCCGGCATTGGCGAAGACGACGTCGATATGGCCATGGTTCTGCTGGACGGCGTCGTAGAGGCGGTCGATATCGACGAGCTTGCTCATGTCGGCCTGCACGCCGGTGACGCGGCCGCCTATCGTCTTGACGGCTGCATCAAGCGCATCTTTGCGCCGGCCGGTGATGAAAACCGATGCGCCTGCCTGCGAAAATGCCTGTGCTGTCGCAAGTCCGATGCCGCTTGTGCCGCCCGTGACGATTACAACCTTGTTTTCAAAAGTTCTCATTGTGTTGCTCCTTGTGGACGGCCTAGTGCCGTTGAAAAAACATGACAGCGGAACGATTATGCAAATAGCCGTCAAATCTGTTACCCATCGTTCCAAACGGAGAACGATGATGCGGTACGATCTGAATGACCTTGTCTATTTTGCGGAAGTGGTCGCCCACGGCGGGTTCGCGGCGGCGGGCCGCGCACTGCGCGAACCCAAGTCGAAACTCAGTCGGCGGGTGGCAGGACTGGAGGCTCGCCTTGGTGTCCGTCTTATCGAACGCTCAAGCCGGCGTTTCCGCGTAACCGATGTTGGCAAGTCCTTCTACGAGCGTTGCAGGGCCATGATGACGGAAGCCGAACGTGCTGAGGCGCTCGTTGCCGAAGCGCAATCGGAGCCGCATGGGACGATCCGCATGAGTTGTCCGACCGGGCTCGTCGAGGCGATCTCTCCGCTCGTCACGCGCTTCCTTGTTCAATACCCAAAAGTTCGCTTGCAGCTGGTGGCTATCGACCGCCCGGTGGATCTCATCGAGGAGCGGATCGACGTGGCCTTGCGCGTGCGCACCTCACTGGAAGGCGATGCCTCGTTGACGATGCGCTCACTTGGAAACTCGACCCGAATCCTCGTGGCCAGCCCGCAGATCGCAAGCCGCATTGGCTCGGTCGAGGACCTTGCTGCTCAACCAACGCTATCGACCACCGACGATCAGGGCGAAGTAAACTGGTTCCTGGAGACCGACGAGGGCCGGATGCATACGTTGCGACACGAACCAAGGATTGGCTGCGCCGACTTCACTGCCGTCCGCACGGCAGCCCTTGCCGGCCTCGGCGTGGCACTACTTCCAGATCATAGCTGCAGACAGGCACTGGGCGAAGGCAAGCTGGTGCGTGTTCTTCCCGCTTGGCGCGGCATGAAAGGGCTTGTCCATCTGGTTTTCACGACAAGGCGCGGCCTGCCGCCAGCGGTGCGCAAATTTATCGATGGGCTTGCGGCAGGATTCCCGAAAGACGTCCTGGCTGAGTGACGATCGAGATGCGTTTTTAGCTCTGCGCCGCTAACAACTCGGAAGCTTGCGTCCGAGCGCGAGGAAGCTCGCATCGGCCCATTGAGACCGACCGACTGAGCGCTTTCATATAGATCTCTGTGCTCCTAAAACTCGCTTCTCATTGGACACTGGCCAGGAAACTAGAAACGCAGCATTGCCGATATTGTGCTGTAGCGTCTGCTCATATTTCCGAACCTTCGAGGGTCTTTCATCATCAGGATTTTCCATGCAATGTAAGATAGTCTTCCCGTCGTGGTCCTTGCATCAAACGGACGGCAAGACAGCGCGGGTCAATGTGCGACATGTTGCGATTTTCCTTTGCACTTGGTTGAAGCGAAATCTGCCAGCTGCCTCTCGCTCCTGGAGGGATGCGTCCCTTCCGGATTGAGCGCCAGGAAAAGTCACAATACACGATCGTTCGATATCACTCTCGTCATCGCTCGCGAAACGCCGGATGGGCTTCTGTGTTTCCGCCACCGGTTCTGTCCAGAGCCTTTCGTTGGCGCTGGATGATAAGGCCAACGGCCATCAACTTCGCTTTACAGACAGCGATTATTCCTCCGGTTTCGATGAAGGCTCGTATTCGTTTGCTTTCTTCGCTCTAGAAGCGCAGGGTTCTTCCTTCAGTAAGCCATGTCCAGGGCGCTGCTGCTTTAGGGTCATCACGCCCTAGCCCCGACCGAAAGGAGGACACAATGTCTTCCGCACTTTCGCCTCCCCTTCTAACAGTCGCCGATATCAACTTTCTTCAAAATGTGCTGAAAGATGCGGGCTACTCAAGCCACGAGCTGACAGGCACGCGCGTGACACCCGCAGGGAAACTACTGATCAAATCGTTTCAGGCAGGGATGGAACATCCGGTGGATCTTCAAACCGAGCTCGAAAATCACTTTGGTCGTTACGAAATGAAAACCCGCGTATCGAGTAAAGCGCTACATCCGTTCGCAATCCCAGGCTTACCGCACCGCGACACGACTGCCACGTAATAACGCCGCTCGCCAGCAAACTTCGGAAGTCAGTTGGTCGCTTGATTGGCGTCATTGGTTTGCGCCATAAAACTGCGAAAATTAAAGGTCGGACCAAGATGTCGCTAGTGTTTCCCAACCGAAGCCGAAGTTTCGACGAAATAAAGAACGGCGTACGCTTCACCGGATACGACGGCATGTTTGAAGTCAAATTCCTGGTTGAGGCGTCAGCGTTGAAGCAGAGGACGGCGGCGCGGTGCCTCAGCGCATTCGACAGCGACCGGGCATCAGTGCTGGAAGCGGCAGCCAAACTCTATGAGCGACGCCGAAGCAATAACCTGACACTCAGTCTCCAGGATATGGCTTGAACTGCCTGATAACGCAACCGCCGGCATTGGCAGATTTCAACGGCAGCCTTTCACGGAGAACAACATGATTAGGTTCAGATCGTCAGACGGCAATGAAGCGAGATCGATGGAAATCGCACTAGAGCTGAAAAAACTGGATGCCGAGATGGCGTCCCCCGATATCAAGGAATCCAGACATGCGGAGCTTAATGCCCTCTATCGAAAGTTGAGCGCAGAGCGAGATGTGCTGACGACACGGTGAGTGTATGCCGTCATGTATTCCGGAAACGTGCGCTACGTCACCACCGAACAGTTGAGCTTGATCGCAGAACTTCTGGGGGATTCTGGCCACAGCACAAATGTATGGGTCAATGCGCCTCCAATCTCGCTGCAAGATTGCTGATCAGACTTGTCCAAGCGAGGTATGACCGACCCAATCGATCTTGCTTGCGAGCTTGAATTGAAGGTGGGAGGGAGGCGAGAGCCCGTTGCACTCCTCAGATCAATCCGGCAACTGACAGACCGTGGTTTCTCGATTCACTTCGGCCCCGAACGACCGTAGCTCTCGCGGTTCTTTCTTATGTAGGCCCTCAACCTCTTGTTTAAAGGCTTTCTGGCAGCGGGTCGTAGCGCCGGGGCCCGATAGAAATGGACGATACCGGACAGACTATAGAGCGTTTTTGCTGAACGTCAGGCCTACACGCGAAGTTTCCAACGTCCGATAAAGTGCACAGGGCTGGCGGCCAATTGTCGGTCAAGATAATCCGACATAAACGAATTGTCGGAGACTAGGCTCTGATCATCGGTTGCAATCAATCTGACGCACCGACTTTGAGACCCGATTGCTCTTGCCTCACGAGGACGAGCAATGCCGGAGATTGCAAAATTACTTTTCCGAAACAATCTCTTAGCCAAGTTGGCGAGGAGCGATCTCGATAGAGTTCGCCCGTTCTTGGAGAAGGTTGATCTCCCGCGTAATGCAAGTCTAGCCGAGCCTGGTACCATCAGCGACTACACCTATTTTCCAGAAACGGGTATCGGCTCGATCGTTGTGGGTCCTCCTGATGGGCGCAAATCTGAAATCGCGCTGTTCGGACGAGAAGGCTTGGCGCCCACCTCCGGAATCGCGGGGACTTCGTCCTTGCCCTATCATGTCTTTATGCACGTTGACGGTTGGGGCTTCCGAATCGCAAATGTTCATCTCCAGGCGGCGATGGCCGAGAGCGTCTCGCTTCGGAATTTTCTGACAAGATACCTTCAGGCAGCGTCGGTCCAAATTGCCTATACAGCGTACACAAACGCCGCTCATCAGCTCGAAGCACGTTTAGCGCGCTGGCTCCTGATGTGTCACGATCGTTCCAACGGGGACCAGATCCATCTCACCCACAAACTTATCAGCATCATGCTGGCGGTGCGCCGCCAAAGCGTTACAGAAATGCTCCATATTCTTGAGGGAAAGCACCTCATCGCAGCGGCGAGAACCTATGTAACAATACGGGACCGGGCGGGGCTCCTCGCAGTGGCGGGCGACGCCTATGGGGTGCCGGAACGAGAATACATGGCAAATATCGGCAGTCTGAAGCCGACAGCCTAGCTTTATTGCAATTCAGGTCTTTTTAGACCTTGGGGCGTTCCGTATCGCTTCCGCTTCGTCTGCTGCCGTTTGCCTGGCGAATATTTCAGCGACAATCTCTACAACATCTGATGTTGACGTGCCCTTCGCCATCTCAGCTCTAATTCTTGCCATCACTAGTTTTTTGTTATCTATCAACGCTTACTCGCCTTCGAGACAGACTTGCTACGATGGTGCAGACCGGGTTCAGCTGTGAAGACGGCCACGCTCCACCTACGCGCCGGGCATACTGTGTTTCTTGATCGTGCTTCCGACTGCGCGCAAACCGGAACATCGCTGGCCGCTCGCGAAAGAGTGTAAGTTGCCGACGGACTTTGTCCTAGTAGATTGCTCAGGGTGGCTGATGCGCCTTACCATCGGCCGTCCAATCCGAATCGCAAGGGGGCCGGCGATCTCGATAAGGACTAGAGCCTCTAAGCAATTGTTGCCTAACGCCTCAAATGCACGTTACCGGACATTTATGCAAGCCAGTGGCAAATCTTTCTCAAAGGTGAACAAACCAGAAATACGACTATGTCCAATTATTAATTTGCGCTGAGAATTAACGTGAACATATCATACATATCCTCAGAACATACCCAAGGAATTGTTGGTATGGAACGCACTTACTCGATTAATTCGTTATGAGCAATGCTTGTGGCCGCGTTGCGATAAATGCACGCTTGAAGACATTGTTCGACGGTCCGCGATCAGCACTCGCTGCCAACCGGTCGAAATTCGTCCGTGATTTCCCGGTGGCCCCGTTTTATGGTTTCAACCGTGAACGCGCAGCTGTGCAGGAAGCGGTGATCCAGAACAGGTGGTGGCAGGGCTCGATGGGCGCCGCAAAAGCACACTAGGACGGCATCAAGGCTTTTCTGAAACGGACCAGACCGAAGATGTCAGTCAATATCGGTCTCCACCCTGGTACTGCACGGTGAAGATGATCAGATAGTCCCACTCGCCGATGCTGCGTGCAAGTCAATCAAGCTTCTAAGAAATGGCATCACCAAGACCTATACGGCCTTTTCGCACGGCATGCTCGCCGTCAATGCCGATGTCTTGAATGCTGACTTGCTGGCGTTCCTTCAGATCTAACGGACAATCGCGATGTTGCGCGAGCAGAACTGCGAATAGCTGGCAGCGTCATGGACGCCCACGGGCAACTGCCGTGACCAACTCAGCGTCTAGGCAGCTCCCACAACCGCATCAATTCAAGAGGCGCTGAAACGTTGGTCGCGAGCACGAAGGGGTCTTTGATGCGCTGGGCGCCGCCGCGCGATTTGATGGGAAGACCATGGGCCATGCCTGCGATCGAATAGAAAGATACTGCGGACCCATTGGCAGCCTTCCACGAATGCAGGTGGCCCCAGGTCTTTGTTTGGACGTCACCTGATCGGCGATCGATGTTCATGGCTCCCAGCCATTGGTCGATGCTGGTATCTGCGTTCGCCGGGTTGACGACGCGATCAGCCGTTCCGTGCCAGATGGTAATTGGGGGCCACAACCGCGGTTTAGGCGAGATGGTCGTGATCCTGCGACCCCATCCCTCAGTGGGCGCGGCAGCGCCAGATTTCATCGCACGAAGAGCCGACATCGCGTCGCGAACGGCCCCAACCGGCATTCCGCCGACGATCGCCGCACCCGCAAAAAGATCTGGATAGGTTGCCAACAGGACTGCGGTCATGGCCCCACCGGCTGAAAGCCCGACTATGAAAACGCGGTTCGCGTTGATCTTATGCCGGCTACTGGCATATTCGATCATCTGCTTGATGGAGAGCAACTCGCCGCGGTCGCGGGCGATGGCGCTGGGGCGAAACCAGTTGAAGCATAACTGCGAATTATTGCTTCTCGTCTGCTCTGGATAGAGAATAACAAAGCCCCTGTCCCTTGCCAGCCGCGAGAAGCCGGAAGCGGCATCCAGACTTTCGGGTGTCTGCCCGCATCCGTGCAAAACAACCACCAGCGCCGGCTTTTTCGGCAGGTTGACAGGTAAAAAGGATTTCATGACGAGCCGCCCGGGATTGGTGCCGACCCCACCGTTGTCACGAGCCGCGGCGAGGCGCTTCGTCTCCGCTTGCGCGCCGGCGGCTGCAGAACGGCTTCCAAGATCTCTGCGACTTTCTTTTGCGAGCGGATTGCCCTCGACAGCGATTTAGCAAAGCTGAACGTCAACGGCCCATGGCTTCCAGCTTTTCGAGCAAGGCCTGAAGGCCCGGCTGGACGGCGTCACGAACGGCGGCCTTCAGTGTAAACCACTTCTGTTTCCGCACCGCTTTCTCGGGGAAGTCTGCCGACAGTCTGGAAACCTCAAGGAGATGGACGGCAACCTGGTAGCGAAGCGGTGAGCTATCCTTTGTATAGCTGAACGTACCGAAAACTTCTCTGTCGACCGCGCCAACCACACCGGCCTCTTCGAAAGATTCCCGTCCCGCGGCGAGATAACTGGTCTCACCGGGATCGAGGTGCCCTTTTGGAACGCCCCAGCGACCGTTCCTGCGACTGCCAACGAGAAGGATGCTGAATTCTCCCTTTTCATTGCGACGATAGCAGATCGCCCCGGCCTGCTGGATGTAACGAGCTGACGTCGTGGTCAAAGAGAACGAGGGGTCATCCGAGAGCATATTGCTTTTCGATTTTTTTCTAACTTTCATCAAAGCGCTGTACCACTGAACTATGACAGCTAGGTCGGCGTTTGAGAGCGACCACTACGAACTGGAGTCGATCGTGTCATCCGAGACCGAAATTAAGCTCGACCTTTCAGATGAAGCGACAGAGGGCCTTCTCGGTTCCCATCTGCTTGGCGAACCTGCGAAGATTTTGAAGCAACGATCGACCTACTTCGATACGAGGGATCGAGCGCTTTGGCAGGAAGGGTACACGCTGCGCATACGAGAGGTTGGTGAAGCGCACGTGCAGACCGTGAAAGCCACCGGCCCGGCCCGGTCGCTTTTTGCGCGATCGGAATGGGAAGCGCCGATCGGGGGGGATGAACCCGTCCTCGACCACACTAGCCCACTTGTCGGCAAGTTTGGCACCAACCTGAAGCTGGAGCCGGTCTTTGACGTTTTGATCGAACGACGCCAATGGGACCTTGAGGAAAACGGCTCGCGCATCGAAGTTGTCATCGACCGGGGTGAAATCATATCGGGCGACCGTCGTTTCCCCATACGCGAAGCCGAAATCGAACTGAAGGATGGAAAGATCAGCGACCTTTTCGTTTGCGCGAGAAAGATCGACGGCGTCGCAGGCTTTCGGTTCGGCATGCGCTCCAAAGCTGAACGGGGCTTCGCGCTGATTGAGGCGCAAAAACAGGCTTTCAAGGCCGAGCGCGTCGATCTCGAACCGGACATGAATGCGGCCAGCGCGTTCCAGGCGATTGCCTTATCCTGCGTCCGGCAATTTCGGCTAAACGAGGACATACTTCTCCAGAAGCGGAACCCAGAGGCTCTGCATCAGGCGCGCGTCGCTCTTCGCCGGCTGAGGTCTGCCTTCTCGCTGTTCAAGATGTTCATCCCCGGCAGCGAACCGGAGCGGCTGAAAGAGGAGCTTCGATGGATTGCCGCGGTCCTGGGCGAGGCTCGGAACGTCGATGTGCTCCTTGTAAAAGCCACCAATGCCGATATCGTCTCCAGGCTGAAAGCGGCCAAAGAGGCCGCTTATCGTGACGCGATAGAAGCCTTGGGTTCATCGAGAGCGAGAGCGCTGATGCTCGACCTCTTCGAATGGCTCGAATGTGGCGAATACCTCCCGGGAATGGGGAGCGCAATGGCGGATATACCGAGTGCTCAGGAGTTTGCGGTGCGTGTGTTGGACAAACAGCGCAAGCGGATAAAGAAGGCCGGGCACAATCTGATGAAGGTCGATGACGAGCATCGCCATGAGGTTCGCAAGGACGCAAAGAAGCTTCGCTATACCACCGAATTCTTCGTTTCGCTGTTCGAGAACAAGCGCGCAGCGCGCCGGCACAGGAAATTTCTTGCCGCGATGGAAGCGCTCCAGGATGACCTCGGCGCCTTGAACGATCTGGCTACCGGGCATGAAGTGCTTGAGAAGCATGGCCTCGCCGAGCATCCCGCAAGAGCGTCCGTGGTGTCTCATGCAGACAAGGAGGCGCTGATCGAAAAGGCGCAAGCATCGCTCGACGATCTTCTCGACGCGAAGCGGTTCTGGCGGTAACTGGCGAGCGTCATGTCATTTGCCACCGGGAGAGCGCACTGTCTAACGAGGCGGCACCGGCTATCGACCTATCATCCAGGGTGGTCGGTTCCTGTCAATCAAGCCGAAATCCAGTATGAGATACTCTCGCTCTGCAATCAGCGTAAAGCGGCGAAACTTGCTCATCTCACGCCACCATGGCCCGAGACGATAGCTCTCGATAACGGGAGAGGAGAGTTGCCCTTTAACGGATCGCTTCCGCCAAGCTGGCGCCAGAGGGTTCGCCCACCCGCTCGTGTATGGGCGAACCCTATCCCCTACGCGCCGTCGGGGCGGGCATTGCGATATGCCCGTGTCGCTTAGATCAGCCGGACAGGCCTCAGGATACTGACCTAATAGAGCTACTGCACGGTATCGGCCCCCCCGATCAGCAGTCTGGGGCTTGGCGGTGACTGTCACCGCCAAGAATTCGTTTGCTATTGTTTGTCGTTGAGAGCAGGTTGACTGCCTTGGCAGCCATTGAACGGGCGCTGCCGATTGAGGCTGTCAAGCTTCGCCCCGACCGAAAGGAGGACTTATGTCTTCCGAAATCAGCACTTCCCATCTGGAAACAGAAGACCTGACGATGCTTCAGGGCATCCTTGTAAGCTGCGGCTATACAGGAAATATCTCGGTACACTCAGACGGCCATATGAACGCTGCAGCCAAGCTTTTAATTAAGCTCTTCCGTGAAGGTGTGAAAGATCCGGCTCAGCTTGCTAACGCGCTGCACCGAAATTTCGACATGACCGATACGGGATCCAAAATCCTGCCGTTTTCGGGCCCGCATAGATATGCCGTTCACGGCGTAACGCCTCAAGGGCGTCGCGTTCACTAACAAGGCTACATAGCTGCTTTTTCGAAACGAGTACGCGCGCGACTGGACTACGGTATTCGCATTGGCAGGTCGTGCGTCCTTCAGAAATAGAGGACTTGAGAATGAGCCACATATCTGAAGGTCAGAGACTGCTGAGGCTCATTTTGAAACGAGCGAATTACGCGACGTCCGATATCCGAGCCGACCCCGGTGAACCGCATTTGGCAGAAATCGAGATCATCCGCCGAATTGAAGGCGCGACCATAGCTGCTGAGAATTATCCGGCGTCTCGACGGCAGCGCTTGAACTCTGATCCTGCTGCCCTGGCCGCCTGGGAGAACGAGGGGGGTGCGGTGCGTTCCAAGCAAAGCCGGCCCAGGCGATTTCATCATTTCGCCCCTCAGAACGATCCCATCGATTGAAGCATCGATCCGTCAAGTTCAGCGCGCGGATCAAAAGGATATTGGCTGAGAGAGAATGGCATAGCCAGCCAAGGGGACTGCGTCCATTATAGTCCCGTGGTTTTGTTCAATTGATCAAAACTGTTGTTTGAAGGTGGCAACACCTCGGCGCGTAGTATCGCATTTACAAAGTTTTCCGGATCCACGCGGTGGCAGTGAATGTCCAATCGATCTTCAGTTGAAGTGTTAGGAAAAGGCATAGTCGAGGACGAGCGCCACATCGCCGGAGGTCATCGTCCCTTAAAGCCAACAGCAGCAAACAATGAAAGACATTACTGGGCCCCCAATTGCGATAGCTGTGCCTTCAAGAGCACTCGTTTCGCGCTAGCAACGTCCCGAGATGCCGCCTACCTCACGAGCGGGCTCGACACGAGCCCGATCCCAAGGAAACGGATCAATGCCATGAAGACAACTGTTAAAAGCATTTCCATCACTCGGCCCTTCCAACTAGCTGGGATGGCCAAGCCACACCCGGCGGGGACCTTTGACCTGCGGATTGATGAAGAGCCGATTGACGTGATGTGGGAAGCCTATCATCGGACGATGACGCTTATTTTGAAATCGAATGGTCTCATCGAGGCTTGGCCTATATCCGAAGAAGATCTGGAAAAGGTGCTGGCCGTTAGTTAACGGCATTGATCCGCTTTCTTTGACGGCCGCGGCGTCGAGACTGCAATCAGCAAATTGCAGCCGGGACGAGGTCCACACTGTGCTAGTGGCCCACACAAAGGTGGGCCAACTTGATTTCTGGCACTGGTCCAAGCCGGCTTGGGTATGTTGACGAAATCAATCCGGAGCGCCACTGGATGGCGGCCTGTCGATCGGCGCCGCCTTTTTTCTATTTTTGCGGTTGAATTCATCGGAGGCGTGTTGGTTGGCTTCAGTGACCGCGGCTGCCTCCTCTTCGGTCTTCTCATGCTGCTCTTCCGCCCGACGCCAGTGGTCGTCATGCTGGCCGTCTGGGCGGCCTTCTTCCTCCCAGATCTTGTAGGCGCGCTCACGTTGGTCTTGATCTCTATCCATCGACGTTCTCCTGTTGGCGACTGATAATCGCGAAGTCCGTCCAATGTTCCTGGAAGCGCGTCGAAGATTTCCCGATGGAACGAAACTCTCCGTGAAGGGCGGCATTCGCCGGAAACACGAGCTGGCCACCCCAAGAGGATCGAATGACGAAACACACTGACGACTACAACCAGGTGGGGGCCGATTTCGGTAATGCCGTGAACATGGCGCGATCGGAACAGGACCAGTGACTACACACCGACGGAAGCCGTGAGAGGGGCTAGATAAAAGGATGGTGGCGCGGGAACGTTCGGTCACCCGGAAGCCGGCTCTTACAGCGGAACGGTCATCGAGATGACCAAACGCTGCGCCATCAATATGCTTGCAATCAGGAATGAAGACCCCGACTTGTTGCGTGCCATAGTCAGAGGGCGCGGCCGTCGGTTCGAAATCTATGGCGCCGTTATCCGCGAGGGAGTAGTTTCGGTCACTGTAGTGGTCTACGTGGCTTCCCTGGAGCCGTCGAACTGAAACAACCGCTCGTCCCTGCTGATTGAGGCTAGGATGGCGCGCGCCACTCGCTTCCCGAGTTCATGCGAGCTGGTGATTCCCTGGACGAAGGGAAGCTTGTGAAGGAGAAACGGTACGGAGACGCAGTAGAGATGATTGGTCAGGTCTGGTCCGACGCGCGGCCGAAAGTCTTCATCGATGTCGATGCCCCCGGTCCTACGGAAAGAAGCGTTGGCCTTGTCCAATTCCCGAATTGTGGTCTGTGCGTCCTTCAAGACGTCGGCGCGCCGCAGGCTCGGGAACGGAAGGTCCGATGCCGACAGTGCATGCTGGCCGGTGGCGTCAATGAACGCCGAAAAGCTCATACTCAGGGTGTCCGTGCTGACGATGGTACCAGGTTCGTCGTCGGTGCGTTGGATATCGTAATCGTCGCCTAAGGCGCGCACATGAAGTTTGCCGACATTGTGCAGGGCCAGTAGGCGTTCGACGGATTGGTGGGGGACGGTAGCATAGTCGTCAACGAACACCGTTTTGAAGTGCTCGTGGAAACGCTTTAGGTCGCTGTCATTAAAGTGGGGCACAGCGAGGGCGACGACCTCATGCATGCGCAGGATCGCATAGCGCCATTCTACTGTCGAGCGAGTTGCCTTGTTAGCTTTTGCCTCAGAGAGATTTCTCGCCGCCCACACGAACGGGTCTGCCTCTTCACGGACCCGGAAATACCTGTCGGCGATATCCTCGACCGTCGACAGTCCCAGTCCTATCCTTGCGGCATAGTCCGGATCGGTCAGGACAATCTCCTGTTTGAAGAGTTCGAAGACCTCGTCCAGGAGACGATCGGGAACGTCGGAAATCAGTCTTTCGACAGCGCTCTTCGTGCACACGACAAGAGGCCTGTAGGGAATTGGACAGTAGAAATCCGCTTCCGGAAGCAATCCCTTGCGTGACATCATGGTGAGGTGAAAACCCTCGCTGTCGGGCTCTGGTTGATAGTGGAGCGTATCATCCTCGTCACGAAGGAACATGCCATGGGCTGTGGCCACGGAAACGACGGCGTCGATTCCGCTCAGCGAGGTCCCGAGGACACCCACCTCGACTGGCCCAATCCGCCGGATCGCGTCGGCGGGCCATGGAGACGAGAAGTAGCCTGGTGCGACCTCGGTGTTTTCCGGCCAGTCATGACCTGTGGCCATTATGACGTGACCGAATTGGGCTTCGCCAGCCTCGCCGCCGCGACGTGCGAATGACAGGGAGATATCGTCTCTCCCGAGCTTGATATCGAGGATTTTGTGACCGGCTTTCACGTCGATGGCGTGACGCGCCGCAATCCCGCGCTTCACAAGCATCCAAAACTGGTCTGCAAAATAGTCCCCAAGCACGACGCGGGGATAGAACTCACGGTCACCAATCGCTCGTCGTTCTATGCCCAGTACGCGCAGCTCATCGTCAGTTCTGGAGCTAAGCCAATCGACAAGGCTCTCGCAGATCGGCGGGATCTCGATACTAGCGATGTTGGCCAGCATCGCGCGGTCGTTTACGGCCGGATGGTACGGCGTCCCCTTCCCGGCATCTGGCGTCTCCTCGAAGATCGTAATGGAAAGCGGCCTCTCCGACGCGATGAGGCCCTTCAACGCATAAATGCCAGTTGGACCCGATCCGATAATAGCTATCCGTGTCATAAAGTCTTTCGATAGTCGCGCCAGAATGGGCGGAGGAAGTTGGGGAGTAAGGAACGTGGGCTGATCCACATGGTTCCGATGTCTCCTGATCCGACTGTGAACACGTTCTCTCACAGGCCCCCGGAATCGCGTCAAGTACTCGGAAATTCGCGGAACCAAATCAAGGCTTCCGCATTTTTCTCCGCCTGTGCAAACGGGGGCAGCAGCAGTCCTCGCTGACCGCTTTTGGATTTCCGGCACACATGCCCACTTCACGCTTGCGAGACCTAGCTATGGATCAAAATAGAAACGATTGGACCGCCGCACGTGCCTATGCTCTTTGGGAGCAAGCTGGACGTCCCTTTGGGCAGGACGATAAACACTGGGCACAGGCCGTGCTCGAACGTGATCTGCTTGAGCTGACACGCGCCTCGAAGGATGGTGCAGAGGTAATCTCACGCGCACGCCCAAACACGCCGGACCGTTTCGCAATGAGCCACAGCGTCCTTATCGTTGAGGACGAGCCCCAGCTCCGCTACAACTTTGTCGATTTCCTTGATGAGGCAGGACATAGTACGTTTGAAGCAGCGAACGCCGACGAAGCCCTTATTCACCTCAGAAATAACAAGATCGATATTCTCTTCACGGACGTCGATATGCCCGGAAGTGTGGACGGCCTAGGTCTGGCTGCGACGGTTCGCACTCGCTGGCCTCAAATCAGAATCATCGTCACGTCCGGATTGATCACGCTTGCCCATCACGATGACGAACTTGGCATTTCGTTTCTCGCAAAGCCGGCATCGGGATTTGAACTGCTTGGACTGATTGCTTCCGGCGGTTAGCCAGCGCGGAAACTTCCCCAGAAGTTGCTCAACGATCGATCCCGAGCCGTCGGAGTGACGCCACTCGACCAACGGCAAAACCATCCCACGATGGAAGCTTGATAGACGCGGCCGCTTGGTCGGAAGTTCTGCGCCCCAATTGAGAGGAGCTGCCGTGACCTCTGTCGCGTCCCAAGCCATTCGATCGGCGAACCTGACGCCAGTGGTTGGAGTCGTTCGGTCGTCCTCGACGCTATAGGACAACAATGGTGGGGTCTGGTCAGGTCGCTCGGTGGCGGACAGGTTCGTGCGTCCACTTCACGAGCGAAGGCATGCGGCGATCGGGAACTCGTTCTGATTGACCAGTCGACACGGGAGCAGCTGAGGAAACGAGGGCGCTACGGCGTTCCTGTAAGAAAAGCCCCGCATAGGCTGCGAGGCTTCCCCTTTTTGTGTTGATGTGGTTACAGACGATTGTCACGATACCGGTCGCGTTCAGCGGCGATCTGCGCCGGCGTGTAGGGATCCGCAGCTTCGTCGAAGCGTGTCCAACCCTGCTCGGTGTAGCTCGCACGGCGAGCGGCGACATCGACGCGCGACGAGTTGAGGATCGCCTCGGCAGGTGCACGTTGGTCATCTTCGACACGGGCTGTCACGACGGAGCCGCCACGACGAACACTCTCTGCGTAGAAGTTCGCGTCCTCCTCCGGCACGCCGGAATCAATCATTGCGCCGACAATACCGCCAACTGCGCCGCCCGCAACCGCACCAGCAACCGCACCGGCTGCAGCCGCAGCAAGCCAGCCAGCAGCAACGACGGGGCCGACGCCGGGAATCGCAAGCATGCCGAGGCCTGTCAGGAGGCCACCTGCGCCCCCCGCGACTGCGCCGATACCGGCGCCGGTGCCTGCACCTTCGCCCGCTCGGTTGCCCTGCCCCTGGATATCGGGGTCGCCATTGGCCTTATTGGTGACAATGCTGATATCGTCCGAGGGGACGCCGGCCTCTTCGAGCGCCTTCACGGCTGCCTTGGCGTCGTCGTAATGGTCGTAAAGTCCTGTGATCGTGGTTTTCATGGGAATTTCTCCGTTATGTTTTATTTGGCGAGCGTGACGTTGCCCTGGAAGTCCAAAGAGACCATTGCTGGCTTGCCATCCTTGGAAGCGGTCGCGCGCCAGACGCCCTGGTCGTCCAGCTTCAGGCCGGATACATCCTTGTAACCGGCTTCCTCGATCCGCGATTTTGCCTGATCTTCGGTGAAGCTGTTTTTGCCAGCGACTGGGGCGCCAGGGTTCTGCTCGGTGTTGACCGCAGGCGTCGTCTGCGAGGTGGTTGGCGTCTGGCTCTGTGCGAAAGCGGCAGATGCTACAAGCACAAGGCTCGCGGTGAGAAGGGTGATTTTCTTCATTGGTGTTACCTCCTGTTGGGTGGAACGGAAACACGTTGAAAACCTAGAAGTTCCAATGATTTGTTCGCGAGGCTGTTGCAACTCGTTTCTTGAACACTATGCGAGATGGACGCGCTTTCAAGCAGTTCGAAACCGTCGCGCTTGACGTGAACAGCGTTCCGAGCAGAGTTGCCCAAGGCCGGGCGTGGACGGCTCGCAAAGGTGGTTCGCCGCAGGGCGACATGGGTCTCTGCAGATTTTTGAGCGAACTTCGGCGCACCCTGCCCTTCTCGACGTAGGCTACCGGGTTTATTTCGCCGACAGTCGAAAGTGTGGGCCCGATCCCTGCAAAGCGCGTGGCGCACCATGCCGCGTCGCCGGTTAGCACGCCCCGAACTTTGACTAGCGATACTTCTGGCAGAGACTTCGTCCCCGTCACCCCGACCTATGAATCGCCCACTGTCACATTGAGTCATCGAGGCTCCTCCTCACCAGAGACGAAGAGCTCACGGGTGGCCGGCCGATGCCCTCGACGTTGACGACCTGATCGTACTCTGCAGAGTGCCGTTTCTGAGCGAAACCTCTACACCGTAGCCGGTCGCGGCGAGGGTGCCGGAATCGTCGAAGCTTAACGTCACACTTCAGCCCCCTTCCTGACGAGTTTTGTTGAAGATCAAATCGGCTGTGCATGCAGTGTGGTCAGATCCATCAGCCGGAGCATCAAAGGAGTGCCTGATGGAACAATCTCTTGAGACTGCCGTTGACATCCCACTGATACAATTCAGGTTCTGAAAAGGAGAAATTCGATGGGCAGCACAGCTGACAAGGTTTCCGGTAAGGCGAACGAACTCGCAGGCAAAGCCCGTCAGGGTGTCGGCAAAGCCACTGGCGACCGCGAGATGCAAGCCAACGGTATTGCGCAGGAAGCCAAGGGCGACGCGCAGCAGGCCAAAGGTGAAGCCAAGGATGCAGTCAAGAAGGTTGTCGACAAAGCGTAAGCTTCTGTTGGCGTGAAGAAGGCCCACCAGAGGTGCTACCCGGTGGGCCTTTTTTGTTACCGTCCGCGTGCGAGACTGTCGGCATAGTGGTTGCCTGCGTTGCTGCCAACGGTCCTCCTTCCAGCGATGGACACTCGAATGACCTGACGTTCGATATGCTATACGGCTCTCGTCTTTCCTCTACTTAGTCGCTTCATCGCCTGTTCGAGGGAGCGCTGACTATCACAGTAACCCTCCCACGCGCTGCTGTTCGTTAAATGCCCCGGCACGGTACGGATGGTATATCGCTTTGGGTCGAGACCTGCCTTCACCTGTGTCCAGTTCAGCGGCATCGACACGGTCGCACCAGGACGAGCGCGCGGCGAAAGCGGTGCGACTGCGGTCGAAGTTCGATCATTGCGCAGGTAGTCCAGGAAGATGCGGCCATTCCTCTGAGCCTTGGACATCTTAATGAGGTAGAGGTCCGGACTATCCCTTGCCATCTCCTGGCAGACATCATGTGCAAACGCCTTACCTTCATCCCATGACAGCTTCTTGCCCTTCGGCACCAATAGCGGCGTCACCACATGGAGGCCCTTTCCTCCAGTCGTCTTGCAAAAACTGACGAGGCCCAGTTCCTCCAACCGGTCCCGAATTTCCCGTGCCCCTTCAACGACGGTCGAGAAATCGACGTCAGGACCGGGATCGAGGTCGAACACCAGGCGACCCGGTACTTCCGGCTGGCCTGGCTCACAGTTCCATGGATGAAGCTCGGTGCCACCAATCTGCGCGATTGCTGCCAACCCTTCAACGCGGTCGATCTGCAGGTAGGGTGCCTTGTCGCCCTTGACCTTCACTTGTTCGATGAGGTTGGAGGTCCCCTGCATGGCATGGCGCTGGAAGAATTGCTCTCCGCCAATCCCATCCGGCGTCCGGATGATCGAGCATGGCCGTCCCTCGATGTGTTCGATGAGCCATGGGCCAACGGCTTCGTAATACTTCGCCAGATCGACCTTCGTAACCGGGTCGTCATCGAGAGCGTCAGGCCACAGGGCTTTGTCTGGGCTAGAGATCAAAACGCCCATGACGTCGACTTTCGCGCCCTTCCGATATTTTGATGGCTTCGGTGTCGTTGGCTTGTCGGTTGTCGGGTCCGGGACATCGGTCGCCGCCGGTTTTGCTGGCTTCTCAGCCTCCACCTCGCGTGCTGGCTTGTCCTCACGCAGCCCTTTGAACGCTGCTTGCCTGACCTGTCCATCAGCGGTCCAGCCGGCAAACTCAATTTCCGCGACCAGTTCTGGCTTAAGCCACACAATATCCGGGGTCTTCTTCGGTGCGCCAATCCCGGTGAACGGTGACCTTGATGCTTCCATTTTCTTGAGGCGCGACAGCAGCTCGGCGACGACGCTGGCCTTGTAGCCCGTTCCTACCCGACCCACGTAGACGAAATGACTACCGCGATTGACACCGACGAGCAGCGACCGGAACTTACCGCTCGTGGTCGCGTATGCTCCGATGACGACCTCGTGCCCTGCCCGGCATTTGGACTTAGCCCAGGTTTTCGTCCTCCCTGATTCATAGGCGGCGTCGGCCTTCTTCGAGACGATCCCTTCAAGAGAAAGCTTGCATGCTGACCGCAAAACAGCGTCTCCGCCGGTCTCGAAGTGTTCGACGAACCTCAGGCGCGGATCATCACCAGCGTCGGACAACAATGTCGCCAACCTCTCCTTGCGCCCTGACAACGGAAGCTCGCGGAGGTCTTCGGCACCTTCAAACATCAGATCGAAAGCGAAGTAGACAAGGTCATCGGTCTTGCCTTCCGAAAGGGCGGCCTGCAGCGCCGCAAAATCCGGGGCGCCATGCTCATCAAGGGCGCAAATCTCTCCGTCAATGATCGCGTCGGGCAGATTTGATCCCGAATGAGCGATAGCAGGATACTTGGATGTCCAGTCCAATCCCTTCCGAGTCTTCAGAGCCACCTCGCCGTCCTGAATGCGCATCTGTATGCGGTATCCGTCGAACTTGATCTCGTGAATCCAGCCGGAGGACGTTGGCGGCCGCTCCAATGTTTCACACAGCTGCGGCTCCACAAACTCAGGCATGTCAGAGACAGCAGCTTTGCGATCTGCTTTAGCCTTGGTGTTCGTTCCGGCTTTCCGACCTTCATTGGCAAGTCCTTCGCTGCTATCCCAGACGGCGTCTGCCCCAACGGCACTTCCTGTTGTCATGAACGTTTTCGGCTTTCGGCCCTTTCCCAAAGCAATCGCTTCCATCGTCCTCCCCGACGCTACCGACGTATCATTATCGTCGAGCACTGCTGCGCCATCTTCCTCGACCGAATAATCGTCATGGTGCTTGATCAGCAGCCAGTTGGTACGTTTTTCACCTTCCTTGCCACGCATTCGAACGAGAACAAAGCTACCGTGAAGGCGGTCGCCATCGAGGGTGAACTTGAAATCGCCTTTCGCCAAGGCTTGTTCTGGGCTCTTGTTTCCTTCTGGTTCCCAGTATCCACGGTCCCATAGCATGACAGTGCCGCCACCATATTGTCCCTTTGGAATGGTGCCTTCAAAATCACCGTAGTCGAGGGGATGATCCTCGACCTCGACGGCCAATCGTTTGTCCTGGGGATTGAGCGACGGTCCTTTGGTGATAGCCCAAGATTTGAAAACGCCGTCGAGTTCGAGGCGTAGGTCATAGTGGAGACGGGTCGCATCATGCTTTTGAATGACGAAACGCAGGCGGTTTGACGACTTAATGGTAGTCTCCCCGCTGGGCTCAGCGGTCTTATTGAAATCTCGCTTGGCGCGGTACTTGGAAAGATTGTCAGCCATGGCGTCTTTTCCGTGTTGATGAACAGTCGAAATGTCCCAACCTTAATCAAGGTTCCCCACCGGGGGTGCGGGCGATTTGCATTCACCATTCGGCCAGGGGGAACGAGTCAGCCTTGCACTTGAGAAAATTATTACTGGCGGGGTACGGCACGCTACGACTACGATTCTAAGCTTAAGACGGGCTGGCCGGGCAGCCGCAGGCCGAGGCGCACGCTTTATCCTGACACCCAGGAAAGTGCAAAGTGAATGCCTGTAAAATCCTGCTCGGTCACCCGAACGACGAATCGCTCTCCTCGAAGGATAAGATCAACAGCCGACTGTTTCATTCTTCGTCCCATAATCGGTGGAAATTCGTTGGGTGCGTCGGAACCGTAGGAGACACTGAGATTTGCGCGCTTTGCCCAATACAGTGAGCAACTCGGTTTTGCTCGTATATCCGGCCTGCTAGGTCGAAGAGGCGCGACGCCAGGGAGCATCCCTCCATGCTGTCCGGAGTGACGCGGTGTGTTGCGCAGTACTCTGCCATGGCCTCGAATGCCGGGGTCACGTCATCCTTGAACGAAATCGCGGAATAGCTCCGACATAGATCGCCCTCCCTGTTAGAGGGGCGAGAGCTCGTATCAACTCCCAAGCGGTCGCTGCCACTGCATTCCGACCGACGATCCAACATACGCCCATCGGTGGATGCTGGGGGTGACGCCGTGAGGTAGTACGGCGAATGTTCTGCATTTCCAAGTTCACTTATGAACGAGCGTCAATGGCGGGTCGCTGACTGGGCCACCGCGACGGCCAATGCGATCACCATTTGCTCCTGCTTGAGAGGCTCTTTCAAAACCGGCACCTTGCCAAAACGCTGTAGCAGCTGCGGTTCGTCGTTTTCTGTTATGAAGACGAAGGGGATCCGATGGGCGAGCAGTCGATCAGCTAGGGAAACCACGCCTGCGAGTTGGACCCGAACACTGACAACGGCGGCATCGACGACCGCGTGATTGATAACCTCGATTGCTTCCGGCACATTCGGATAAGGACCTACGATTTCGCTTCCTTGATCTTCTAGGGAAAGCACTGTTTCGCTGGCCCGGTGATAGTCGTCGTCGACGACAAGGACGTGTTTGCCTATTAGGTCGCTAAAGGTCATCAACAATCCTCTCAAGACTATGACTGGATGTTATCGTTTGATGCAGAGGAGATGACTTCCATCGACCGATGCAGGTCGGCGCTGAGCGCCTCGCGAGTGGCGGCTCCGAAGGCGATCAGATTGAGGGCAATTGAAGCCGCCTGTTTGGCCAGCTGTGTTTCGAGCGAGTTACCCGTAGCCTCGGCCCACTCGGTGAAAACATCTTGAAAAAGCTGAAGTTGTTCTGCATCTGTGAGGTCATCGATTAACATGGTGTCGCTTTCTGTTGCCGAGCGCGCGTGTTCTCTCCCAATCGGCCGGCCTGTAGCAGCGGCCGATGTTCCGGATACACCGAATTACCAGTTATTTGGCATGAATTGTCCGTTTCCGGACATGTTATTCGCTTCGAGAAAGAGCCCCTTGCATAGAGAAGCCTGCTATATCACTCCATAAGTTATTACAATTAAAGCGTAATTGACCAATTCAAATTCGTAAAACTGAGGCGAGACAAAGTAAATGCGTTCGCTATCGTACGTAAATCGGCGGGAACGTCCACGTGGGCACTGCGTTGTGGCTCTTTGGGAGATCGTCAATGCTACACTTACCAGCAAGCGCAGCGCGTAGCCGCGAAATCGTCGAACTGATGCCGGCTCTACGGAAATTTGCTTACCGCTTTACATCCAACGAAAACGACGCCGACGACCTCGTTCAAGAAGTGCTAAAGCGTGCCATTGAACATCTGGATCAGTACTCTGCCGGAACGAGCATGAAATCCTGGATGTTCACCATTATGCGCAACCTTTACGCCACCCGATACAAGGCTGCTAAACGCGAAAGCTGCGGTCTGATTTCCGACGTGGCATTGCAAGATGTGCCGGTGGCAGCCAGTCAGGACTGGAAAATGCGTGCAATTGACGTGAATACAGCGCTGCTTCGTCTTTCCAGCAACGAGCGTGAGGCACTGATGCTTGTCTCCGCCGGTGTGTCTTATATTGAAGCTGCACACTCCGGCGGTTGCGAAATCGGGACGATAAAAAGCCGGGTTTCTCGGGCTCGCCACCACTTGGCCGACCTTTTGGGAGATGCCAGTGTGGGGGAGGCGACTGCAGCTTCGTGACAAGCAAGCGTCAAAGGAACCTTACCAGCGTCGTTGCCCCAGGGTCTGCCCAGTCAGTCTCAGGTATTCTCGTTCGGCTGGACCATATGTGCTCCCTGCAAAGAGAATGAGAGCCTCGCGATTTTTAATTGTGATCATAGAGCGGCTTGTGCCGATGAGACCGTGCTTTTCGAGGACGTGAAGCGCGTCGGTCACGCTCGGACGCCTCACCCCCAGCATGACAGATAGGAACTCATGCGTCAGAGGAAATGCGCTTGACAGCATGCGGTCGTGGACCATGAGCAGCCAACGCGCCAACCTCTGGTCGATATGGGTCTTGCCATTGCAAAGCGTTGTGTAGGCAAGCTGAATGGTGGCGGACCGCGCATAGCGCAAGAGCGACCGTCTCAGTTGATGAGACTGGAAGACGGCGGCTGCAAAAATCGGCGTCGCTATTCTAACCCCTTCGCCAGGCACCTGCATATAGCACTCGAATGGAGTTTGGTCGTCATCGTAGAGAAGCGACGCGCCTGTGAAACCTTCACGACCAATGAGGCCAACCTCGATCTGCAGACCATCGCGTGTTTGGGCGACAACGGAAGCGAGCCCGCTCTCGATAAAGTAGACGAAGTCTATCGGCTGGTGGACCACTTCCAATCGGTGTTTGGCTGGCAAGTCGATGCGTTCGAAATGCGATGCCAACCTCTCGTATGTGGTGTCCGGCATGCTTTGTAGCAGCAGATTTTGGGTCGAATGGCGGATGTGGTCCAACAGCGCTCTACCTCCAGGCGTCAAAGCACGAGACGTCGCGTCGATGTGGAGCAATATGTCTCATCGCTCATCGTAGATGGACGGCTGCGGTTTTCACGCGGCCGTAACCGTCAGGCCGCAGCCGCATTGACGGTCGTTTCAGCGATTTCCGACAGCAACTCGTCGGTCTCCTCTTCCTCATTGAGAGTGAGAGCAAGGAGGTGTGCAACCTCATCCAGACCGAGCGTTTTGGCCCAGGTCACCATCGTACCGCAGCGGCTGATCTCGGAGTGTTCCACTGCCTGCGCGCCGGCAAGCAGTCCTGGGTGGAGAGCGTCGGTCCCCTGAAGTTCTTCCATGACCTCTTTGCCTTCATCGATGATACCGAGAATGGCTTTACAGGTCTTTTGATCGGCTGGCTTGCCGAGGAGTTCGAAGGCTTCTTCCAATCGCTGGACGTGCACTTCGGTTTGTGCACGATGGGTCTCGAAAGCTTCCTTCAGCTCCATCGACTGTGCAGCATCGGCCATCTTCGGAAGAGCATTGAGGATTTGCTTCTCCGCGAAATAAATGTCCCTCATCGTTTCGGAGAGGGGGTCACTAAGGTGTTTTGATCCTGCCATTTTCGCGTTCCCTTTGATCGTCGTTGGGGGTTCGACGTAGGGACATCGAAATGAGTGAGCATGTTAAGCGAACCTCACAGACAACGATCCACTCCTGCGCCACCAAGCGGTCACTAAAGACTGACCGGCACTTGGGACTCCCTAACTGGGACCACCATGGATAGTTCCTTCCAACGCCGCGACTAGGTCAGCTTGTTGACAGTGGGGCAATTTCGAAACGGCTGGTCCTGCCACTCAATCGCCAGTAGCCGTCGTGAGGCCAAGCTGCGCTAGGTTCTGAGGCAGAGCTGCCTGGCAGACAAGCGCCTTGCAATAGAGCCATCTACGCGACCCGTCTTCGCTCGGACTCCGCCTTAATCGCGGCGTCCTTTGCCATCTTTATCAAGTAGGCGACGAACGGTTGATCGCTGAGTTCGGCAAGTTTCTTGGCTGCTTCAAGATGATCGATCAGATGAGCCTGCGACATTCAAACCTCCATTTGCAAATATATATTCATGTTTGCTAACGAACCTTAACCGAGGCTTAATACGCGAGTTTCGTCCGCCACCGGACAACCACAAGAGGCTAAAGGAGCAGCAGGCGCTGCCAGGCCACGGCAATCGCTCGGGCGATCCCGTTTTGAAGGCAACAACACGTTGGACGAGGTCTAGGTGAACTGACGATATCTTCGTGCGCGAATAGCAATGGCTATCTGACGGGACTCACGCCGCACATTGTGAAAATAGCTGATTAGGCCCGGTGTCATACCAACAAACCATAGGCCTTCGTAGGCGTTGCTCTGCCGAATACTCACCCCTTCCGTTCCGTCCAAGGCGGGAATTAGGCTTCCGAGGCCCGCGCCGTATCCCGTGGCGGCAATTATGATCTCTGGATCGATGGATGTGCCGTCCGCAAGGGAAACCATGTCTCCCGAAAATCCCAAGACCTCCGACACGACTTTCGTCCGCCCGTCCCTGATCGAGCGGATTGCCCCGTCATCGACAGGAATGGCGATTTGTTCATTCGAGAGACGCGTCGCTGCACCCTTGTGGGCCGCTGGAAGTCCTGTGTCCGCCAGGCTTCCGAACGCCAAAAACTGCGTCAAGGCGATCGAAACGTCCGCGACCTTCGAGGGCAGCGCGGCTACCAACGGTGACAATCGATGGACTGCAATTCCATGCAAACGTTTCGGTAGGATAGTCGAGCCGCTACGAACTGAGACCCACGTCTGGGCCGGACGAACCCTAGAAAGGTGGTTGAGGACGTCGAAACCGGAATTGCCTCCGCCTATGACCAGAACCCGCTTTCCCTCGTACTGCTTGGCATCACCGAATTGGGATGAGTGGATCAGCAAGCCGCGGTAGCCGTCACCCCCTTGCAAAATGGGCATGACGGGGTAGCGATCCCTGCCCGTCGCGATGACGACGTTCCGAGCCCGGACCGACGCGGCGTTGATTTGCATTGTGAAACAGTCGTCAGTTCGCCTAATGTCTGAAACCGTCACACCGTGCTCAACGGACAGATCGTGCCGTCGCGCGAACTCCTGGAGATGAACCGCTACGTCTGTCCTTCGTGGAAAGGCCGGCGTTCCACGGGGGTACTCCAAGCGCGGCAGGTGGGACACGCTCCTGTGTGTATTCAGAGACAGCTGGGGATGGCGATCGAGCCAAGTTTGACCAATCTTATCATCTTTATCGAAGATACGCGCAGCTATACCTGCGCGTTTGAGCTCGTACGCGGCGGTCAGTCCCGCGAGTCCTCCCCCGACGATCACGGCCTTCTCGATTGTGTCATCGGATTCCATGACACAACATCGCACGGCCGTGCCGAATAGCAACAGTGTTCGGCCAAAAGCGCCTTTAGAATCCCCTAAAACAGTATTCGCGTTAGGTAACTGATGTTGCCTCTGGCACTGCTAGGATGCTGGCTTCCAGCGGGGGGATTCGAGATGCCGGGTGTTCGCAGTTTCATCGATTCAGTGTTCGATCGCCGCGTGGCTAACCTTCCGAACACGCCATATCCCAACGAAGAAAAGCTCGATCTCTGTCGAAAACATGGAGATTTCTCCTTAGCTTATTCGACAGCGGTTCAAGGAAACCTGCGCCATTACGGCGATGATAGCGGATACTTGGCCTACGCCACCAAGATGGGCCACACCTTTGTCCTTGGTGATCCGGTGGCCGCCCCAATCGAAAGACGCAAATACATTGAAGGCTTTGTGAAAGCCGCAGGCCGCCCCTGTTTTGTTCAGATCGGGGCGCAGACGGCTTCCGTGCTGGCTGGGCTCGGTTACCGCGTCAATCGCATGGGCGTGGACACCCGTCTCACACTTGACACCCATGACTTCGCTGGCAAGCGAAACGAGACCGTACGTTATTCTGAGCGCTGGCTTATCAAAAAAGGCTTCTCGATAGTAGAATGCGATGGGACGAAGACCACGCAAGAGCAGATCGAAGCCGTTTCAGAAGACTGGAGATCGGGTCGAATCGTCAACCGGCGGGAAATGTGCTTCCTCAACAGGCCTTTTTTAAGTGCCCTGTCACCAGACATGCGCCGCTTTCTCATCCTTGATCCGGACAACCGTCCTGTCGCAATCCTCGATTTCGATCCGCTCTTCAGTAATGGCGCCGTGACTGGATATACCGCCGCCTTCAAGCGGAAGTTCACGGGGACGACATCCCACGCCGAAATCGGGCTGACTAAGTTCGCGGCGGACCGCTTTCGGGAGGAAGGACGCGCTGTTGTGACATTAGGCCTCTCGCCTCTTGCGGCCATCGGGCGGAGCGGATTTTTGGAAAGTGGATTTTGGAGAAGCCTGTTCAAGCGTGCTTTCGACTCCCGTGCTGTGAATACCCATATTTTCAACCTCCAAGGTCAAGCCGCCTTCAAACGAAGGTTCCATGGCGACGAGGAACCGATGTACATCGCCTTCAAACGGCGGACGCCCTTAGAGATTCTTGCTCTTCTTCGGCTTCTTAAAACCCTCTAAGGACGCTTTTTGCGAGTTCAAAGCGGGTGGATTAGCCATCCTGGGCGAGGCAATCGTCACCGCGCCGTCCGGTCGTTGTGTTACCTCTTCTCCCGTTGAAGCCGGTACTTCCCATCATCGGTCACGAAGCCGTCGGCAGCTGGCATCCAGCCGTAAGACGATTCCTCTCCTGCGGAGAAGGACAGATAAATCTCGGAAATCTGCCAAAAGGTAATTTTGGTCTTTCGGACAGTGGCATTGCAGTCTTTGGAGAGTTCAAGGGCGTTTGCATCGTCGTAGCCCGCCGCTGGAGTATCAAGTAGGGTGACATGGCATAGTGTCTTCCCTTTTCGATCCAACAGAGCCCACGTTCCGGAAACAGCCTTCTTGGTGGGTACTCTTTCCATTGTGCCTGGTTCGGGCACCAAGTAGACCGCCGTCTCGACCTCCAGCGGCGTGCGCCACGGTCCGCCCTCCTGTTCTTCGAAACCGAGTACGGATTTCCGAGTGGCATCGCGGAAGACAATGCCAGGTTCGGCAAAGTCCCATGCAGCAAGCATGTCATGATATGGCGGCCCGCACGGACTTTCTTCAGTTAGCGCGTATCCACCGATCGTCTTGTCCTTTGACAGTTGCACTCTGCAACCGAGCGAACCATCGGCGGAAGCGATGAGCCAGGTCCCCGTAGTCGCCTCGACGATGTCGTCGCTGACCTGCGCCAGCGCGGGTGAAGCAAAAATACTGAGTGAGGCACTGACAATTGCCAGAGAAATACCTCGGAGCCCAAACATGAAATCCCCCGTCGCCTCGTTGCGTCGATCGCAAAGTGTCACGTTAGCCCGACGCCGTACAGAGTGGACGTCTCTTCTGGGCGAGCATTGGCGGGCTAGCCAATACGATGGATTTCGAGGATGCGAGGACTTTTCCCTAAACGGGAGGTCGAAACCTCACTGTGGGACGACGTTTCTGAAACCTGACAGCTTCTGGGAGCTAGGGTTGGTATCTGCTAAACCGGACGCCCAGGACGGTGCAAAATGAAAGCCTCAAAATCCGTCGTCCGGAGCTCGGTACCCTGCCGACGAAACTCCCTCCCCGAAGAATGAGATCAACAGCTGCTGTTTCATGGGTTGCCCCGTGATAGGGGGAAGAGATTGATGAGGTGCGTTGGGGATCGTGCGAACCACTAACATGGCCGTGCCTCGCCCAAAGCAGCCAACAACTCGGTTTTGGTCGTATATCCGGCCTGCAGAAGGTCGAATAGGCGCGATGCCAAGGAGCATCCCTCCATGCTGTCCGGAGTGACGCGGTGCGTTGCACAGTACTCAGCCATGGCCTCGAATACCGGGGTCACGTCATCATTGAACGAAATCGCGCGGAATAGCTCCGACATAGATCGCCCTCCCTGTTAGAGGGGCGAGAGCTGGTACCAACTCCCAAGCGGTCGCTGCCATTGCATTCCGACCGACGATCCAACATAGGCCCATCGGTCAGCACTGCCAATTAACTTTGACATCGTCCATTAGCGGACGAACACCGCATCGGCGACCGATTGATCCGAGGCGGTCGACGGTCCACCTCCCCCTCAGCAGATCGCCGTCATTTGCCGAATATGATTTGCCACCTCAGTGGCCTTGTATGGCTTGGGAAGAAATTTTCCATCTATGTCAAACGCACTGCCCGCCAGGTCATGATGCCCAGACGTCAAAATGATCTTGATCGGCGGCCATCTGTCGCGAACGAAGGCGGCGAGCTTAATCCCATCCATGCTGCCTGGCATATCGATGTCGGTGAACAAAGCGTGGATCGTAGGATTCGCCTGAATGATGGCAATAGCTTCGTCCGCGTTAGACGCCTCGAACACAAGGAAGCCCTCGTCCTCAAGCTCACCGGCGATCGATATCCGCAGGAGTGGCTCGTCTTCTACGACAACCACGGCGATAGGTTTAATGTTCGCTGCCATTTCTTCTCTGTGAGAATACGTCGTAGGCCAACTCAACCGATTGTACGGTTGCGAACATAACTGTCCTCAAGCGGTTCGGGTTCAAGTTGTCAATAAAAATAAAGATATGTCTTTGCGTTGGAAGAATAGGTTGGGCCGCGCAGGGCATATCGCCAGAAATTCCGGTACGACGAGAAGCCGATTTGAAACATCAGTGAATAATGAAAAAGCGCCCGCCGAATATCGGCAAGCGCTCCAGAATTGGCTGTCCGCTATCGGTTAGAGAGAGGCAGCACGTGCGATGTTGCGGATGTCGCTGCGATCAATACCGAGATCGTGGAGTTCGCGATTGGACATGCGGCCCAGTTCGGAGACCGTCTGACGATACTTGCGCCAGTTCTTCAGAGTGCGTGCTACGTTCATGACTATCCCCTTTCGTGGGCTTTCGAAACACAGCTGCCAGTCCTTGGCGCTTCATTTGTCTCGATGACCACTATGTAATGGAGGTCCGGCTAATTTTGCAGCGCTAAGGCGCGATCCCAGCCATGCAGAAAGCGCATAACCTGATTAAAAAGTCATCAAGTCACCGCGTTGCGTGGATCAACCATGGCAGAAGATTTGCCGCCGCTGCCGGCGTACTGTCCCATGAGAACGGCAGCGCGCTGATCGCTCCTTCTTTCAGCGAAGCCCTAGCGACTGGAAACGTGGATTGCGCCGGCGTCGCCAAAGATGCGATGGAGGGTCGGTATCTGGTCGGCTTTGACCATTACCGAGACGATGATTTCGCCGCCGAGCGCAGCATCCATTCTAGTGCCGTGGTTTACCGAGGGAGCATCGCCACCGTTTGGTATTACTCCCGAGCTGTTCGAGTGGCCGCTGGGTTCCACAAAAATATCGGCGCGGTCTAGCCCCGCGTGTTGGACCAGATGTTCGATAGCGAGGTCGGCACCCTCGCGAGCCTGAAAAGTTGCGGTAACGGTCTTCGTGCTCTTGTCCGACATAACGATCTCCATTCAATCTCTGTCTAAGGGCTGGCCGTCCCTAATGTTCCCTCCGGATCCGGAACGTATGTTCGCCGAACGTGTTACGGACTGATATCGACATCGGAGACATTGGACTCTCATGACTTCGGCGGGCTGGTCCAAGACAGTTGTAGTGCAAATCAGACCACGATCGGGTTTTATACCTGTTTCGAACACGCGGACCGCATTTGACCTTCTGATTTCGCGATGGCCAGTCACTTCCGGAAAGGCTTTCTGGGCCGCCCAGGAAATCTGCCTCGCAGCGATGGATCGCAGGGTGCCACACGAAGACGCGCGGCTTGCATTTATCGCCGCCGCGAAGGAAGCAAACATCTCTATGGACTGAGATTGCAGCGTCACCGGGCACCAGCAAGACTGGTGAAAGAACCCGCGGACTGGAGAACATCGTGACGCTGATCGAGGTCATTAATCTGTGCCGTGAAGACTTGGCTGACGAGTCCATAGGAGTTCGCCGCAGCTGGGAGGATTTGTTTCGGTACACTCTCAAACACTACCCGGAGCGAACCGCCCTCGGCCAATTCAACCCGAACGATCTCGAAAAACGATTGCTGGCTTCCGGAGTGAATAGAGCCATCGTCAATGGTTACGTGATGCGATGGCGAGAGGTGATCGAGCGACCTAGAAGCAGGGCCGCCGAATAACCATCAGGCCATCGCGTATTCCCAACCATCGTCAGCCAGTACTCCGCAGTCGGGGAAGGGACCACCGTTACGATCTTCCTGCCTCGTCACGCGGCTGCGGAAGCCAGTCCGGCCACCGCAAAGGCAGAACCTAGCGACTTCCAGTCCGAAAGTGGAGAGACCGTACTGGTGATTGGCGACGAGGCATTGGTCCGCATGCTGGTCGTCGATGTACTCGGGGACGCCGGCTATTGCACGTTGGAAGCCGGTGACGGTCCGGAAGGATTAAAGATACTGCGTCCGGACGTGAGGATTGATCTCCTGATCACAGACGTCGGGCTACCGAACGGAATGAACGGCCGGCAGGTCGCCGACGCGGCGTGTGAGCTTCGTCCCGAACTCAAAGTCATGTTCGTGGACTGGCTATGCCGAAACCGGGGTTCTCGGGCATGGTCATCTCGAACCCGGCATGCAGGTCACCACCAAGTCTTTCGACATAGGCACACACACGAAGCGGGTACAGGAATTGATCAAGTCCTGATCGGGGGCGAAATCTTCTTTGAACGGGCGATGGATGGGCCGCAATCGAGGCCCTATCGTCCGTCTCCATCGCGAGCGGTGTCCTGCCAGCCGACCTCGCAAACAGTCTGCGGGGCCATTGCTACCGGCCTCGAGATCGATGATGCGATCTACGACAACTGCTTTGGATCGGCCGCATCTATCAGTTCTCAGAAGCCCTGGCTCGGCTCGGGATGCTGCTGACGGTCGCCGAGACAGGGTCACTGGCCGGGAAACTGCCTTCGAGCCCCTCCTCTAATTCGTCTTCCAATTCCGCCTGATCTACCGTTGGCTAGCGTTCGGAACGGCCCCGAGGCCGTTGCTGCCGGCATCAAAGTTCCCATTGCTGAGTGCATCGTAGCGATTGATACTGCCCTCGGGTTATCCCATCGCCAGCATTTCGGATAAAGATGCCGCCAGTCCCTGCTCACCCGAATTGTCGACCGCCATCTTCTGAAAAACGGCCGCCATCCCATCAAATACTCTTGCACCAGGCGCATTCGCGCCGAGGAAGGCGGCGATCTCTTCCATCTCGGCCACCCAGCGATAAGCCTTCGGATACATATCAGGAATGCTTGTCGAAAGCTTCGCCAAAAGCTGGGGCTGGCTTTCAGCCAGTTCGGACATGAGCGCCCTGTCAGCTCCGCTCTTTGCCGCAGCCAAGAGCATCGTGGTCGCCAATCCAATCAAGCCTTTGTTGATGCCCGCATAGCTCATCTTCAGGCCAGAGGCTGCACCCAAGCCGCTATCTATCAAACGAGCATCGAGACCGTATTCCACGAGGACCGGGACAACCTGCCCGGCTGCCCCGCTGACATAGAGGCGTGGGCCGTACTTGCCCGGCTCCGGCGGTCCACCGATGATACAGCCATCCAGCACGATCGTGCCGCTTTGATCGGAAGCATCAGCAACCTTGGCCACCGTCTCTGGCGACACGGCGTTGCAGTCAATAAAGACGCCGACAGACTTCTCTGCACGCGCTAGCCTGCCTATCTGTTCGGCTACAGCCAATGCCTGTGATGGCGGAACGATGGACAGAATGATGTCCGACGCCAGCAGTGCTTTTAGATCAGCGTCCTTGATCCCCGAAGCCGTCGCCCGTTCTCGTGTTTGAGCCGAGCGACCTTCAAGGTGAGTGACGATCTCTGCGCCCGAGCAGAGCAGTGTCCTGGCCACAGCACTGCCCATCGCACCCATTCCAATCACTGCGATCTTCGTCACGGCATCTCTCCAGCGTTCTTGTTCATCTCGAAACTAGAGGCGCCAGAGTTTGGTGCAAGCGTGGGGAACCGGTCTTGTCAGCTAAAGGACATTCGTTTTAGGGCAAAGATCGCCGTTAGACCATGTCGCGGAACAACCTTGCGAGATTACACATTCTATTGAAAACACGAACCGTCGGATCGGATCGATCTTGGAAGCACCACCCCTGCAACGAAAACTCGCCGCGATTTTGGCCGCGGACGTCGAGGGTTACTCGCGGCTGATGCATGTCAACGAAGAGCGAACCCTTGCAATACTCACAAGCCATCGGACAGTGGTCGATGGGCTGATTGAAAGTGCGAACGGCCAGATATTCGGAACGGCCGGCGACAGTGTCCTTGCCGAATTTCCAAGCGTCGTCCAGGCGTTCAACTGCGCGATAGCAATTCAGCTTGCCATCGGCCGCGCGAACGCCGATGAGGCGCCAGATCATCAGATGAATTTCCGCATTGGCATCAACATCGGAGACGTGATGGTCAAGGATGGAGACATTTTTGGCGATGGTGTCAACATCGCGGCGCGCCTTGAGGGCTTAGCCGAGATTGGCGGAATCTGTGTGACGAGGGGTGTTCGCGATCACCTCCGCGATCGGGTCGCGGCCAAATTCGAGGACATGGGGGAGCATAGCGTCAAGAACATTCCCCGGCCTATTCGCGTATTTAAGGTGTTGTTTGACCCGGGCTACGACCCCATGCTGTCAGTGCCGAAATCCATCGACTCGCCGTCGAAGGACGCGACAATGGTCGTTGAGGGCGACGCCGCCGAGGTGGCGTTCTGGGAGTCGATCCGCGACGACGATGATGGTGCAGAGCTTCGAATCTATCTTGAGCGCTATCCAAACGGAACCTTTGCCGACCTCGCCCGGACACGCCTTGATCGTGGCCCGACGACCAGCGAGGATCCCGCAGTGGAGGTGTCGTTTTGGGAAAGCGTTCGCGACAGCGGCAATCCGGAAATGATTGAAGCTTATCTTCGACGCTATCCGACCGGGAAATTTGTAAGCCTTGCTGAGATTATTACAGGTCAGAAGTCGCAGTGAGGACAAAAGCTCGATTGCACGATGGGCAACATGCGAGGATCGATCGAGATGACGTCTTATCGCTTCAAGACTTCATTACTCCTCAAAATCTAACAGATGCAGCAACCTGCATGGAATGCATGCGTTCGTACGACAGTGATCGTGAGCGACGATGGAACATCAGAGGGGTTGGCAGCATTAGGCGCAATGATGAAAACATTCCTTCTCAACTCCGTCATCTCCCTCGCGTCGGTGGGAGCAGTTCACGCTCAAGATTTATCGCGCGAGGTGATTAATAACGCTGATCTCTCATCCTTCTCGTCTGAGATTAGCAAGGAAAGCGCGCCGAACGACCAGCCCGATCCCGTGACCATTTACCTTCAGGTGTTGCTAGATCGTGCTGGCGCATCTCCGGGGGTCATTGACGGACTGGATGGCGCAAATGTTCGGAAAGCCATCTCGGGATTCGAAATGCTGCAGGGACTTCCGGTCGACGGGAAGTTGGACGCTGACGTTGTAGCGCGTCTTTCCGATGATAAGGGCGTCGTCGGGCCCTACATCATTTCCCCTGATGACGGCGACGACATCGTTGCAGAGATTCCGAAAGACTACGCCGAACAGGCAAAAATGACCCATCTAGGGTACACCAGCATCGCCGAAAAATTGGCTGAGCGTTTCCATATGGACGTCGACCTTATGTATGCGCTGAACCCGACAGCGCAATTTGTCCCTGGCGAAACGTTGTCCGTGGCCGTAATCGGCGCTCCCCGAACAGGAAACGTTAAGCGGATTGAGGCGCATCGCAAGGCAGGCGAGCTTGTTGCCTACGATGCGAACGACAAAGTCCTGGCCATATATCCCGCGACAATTGGCAGCGAGGATAATCCCTCCCCTTCAGGCAAGCACAAGGTCAACGGCGTGGCTCGCAATCCGCCATATGTCTACAATCCCAAAATCAACTTTCAGCAAGGCAAGAACAAGACGAAACTCACACTTCCGAGCGGTCCTAACAACCCGGTGGGCACCGTCTGGATCGATCTTTCGGAACCGACCTACGGCATCCACGGTACGCCAGAACCGTCACTGATCGACAAGGCCGGCTCTCACGGATGTGTCCGGCTTACGAATTGGGACGTCGAAGAGCTGAGCAGCATGGTCAAACCTGGGGTCATTGTCGAGTTTGACCAGTAGAATGTTGGCGACGCTTATGCCGCGGCCTGGGTCACCTAGCTTAAATCGCCCTATTGTCAGCATTGAGCTGTGTTGAGTGCCTTGATAGACCGCAGCAGCCGTGGTGAAAAAAGGAGGTCGGCGATGATTGCTGACCTCCTTACCTCAGAGGGCCCTAAGGAAGGCCAGTGACGGCATAAAGAAGTATTCTCCACCCTTCATGGTGACGGCTCGCTGCACAGCGGGTGTCGTCATCAGGGCAGCGGGATTTCCCCACTCAGTCGTTCCCTCCATGTCTGGGCGTTGGCCGTCACTCGGCATCTGGCCGATAACGGGGTCGACACCGGGCGAAGGAAAGCCGGCCGGCACCCGTGGGAAACCTGGGTTATTCGCCCAGTTCTTTTGCGTGAACTCGAACTGGTTGCCGATATCGCTGTTAAAGGCCATAAACAGAAGGCCGACGTTTTTGTCCGGCTTGTTGTCAATCCGGCCGTCATTCGGATTGTCAGTCCTGACGCCATAGGTCTGTCCTCGTCGCGCCATTAGGTGCTTGCGTTCACCATCCTGATCTTCGAACCCGCCCGACCCACGTGGATTGGTTTTCCTGATATGTCCGGAGAACGGACACTTCGCGCCGTTCTTGTCGCTGAAATAGTTGAAGTTGTTGGGCACCGGAGATTCAACTCCGTCTTCGAACTGCATAGTGACGGGGGTGCCGTCCTCAAAGCGGCCGACAACCATGGCTCCCGCTATTTCGTTTTCTGCACCGAAGAGCCGATCGGCCAGCTTCTCCTCTTCCTCCTTGAAGAGCCGAACATTTTGCTCGAGTTTGCGATAAACGAAATAGCTTCCAAAATGCACGGTTGGATCGGGGGCCGCCGGATCAGCGACGATGACCTGGCCAAGCGGGAAGTCGGGGTTCCAGTTTGCGGTCCCATCGGTCCCGTTCTCCTCGCCCTCGATATCTTCTGTGAGGAAGAGCGGCTGGCTGCGTCCATCGACATAGCCGAAATGCTCGATCCCTTGGCCGTTGTTGTTGTGCAGGCCCAACCCATCCTGCGAGCCGACAATTTTGACGCCGTAGGAGCTGTTGATCAGGTTGACGACTTGGTCGTGCGCAGCAACCTTTGTCTCGTTGAGCATATCTCCGATAAGGACAACGGCGTGAATGTCATCGCCAAAGTACGGGTCCCAGGTACTGGCATCGGGATCGTTTAGCTCGGACATCTGCATCCCGCTACCAAAGAGACTGTCGCCCGGTGTCTGGGTTATTCCGAGTTTGTCGTAGCCCTTCTTTGTGAGACCAACGCCGACATAGGGTGTTCCAGCCACAGGCGGCGTTGACTTGAACGCCTCGATTTCGTCCAGGTGTTGCTTGGCCGATTTCATCATCGAATTCGATAAAGTCTTGAGAAAGCTCTTCGAACCCGCTTGATCGTCGAATTGGAGAAAGAGTAGGGTCAAAAACTCCCGAACGTGAGCTTTTATGATGTTGGGTTGTAGACTATCCAGCATAGTTGCATCGTCGGGCGCTGCATTCTTCCAGGATATAGACGTGTTCAACGTTACTGACATCTTGCGCTCCTCCATTAGAGACGGCGCATGGAGGCTCTGACCATGTATTAGAGTCAACGCAACTATGATTTCTGGGTTTATATTTTCCAGTTGCAATGAGCGGGAAAGACCTAGCCCCCTTCGAGATTTAGGGGAATTTGACCTGATCTGGACCAAACTCGCGGTGTTGTCCCGGGGAACTTTCCGGCTGTCGCTCGGGGCATCGGCGCAATTCCGGACACCGAGATAGTGTTTAATCTACCTCCCGAGGCAGGTCTTTACGCACTTCGACCCAGTCCGCGAAATGGGGTTCGGTGTCCTCTGCCAGTTCTACAGGGCGCTTCATCTCGGGAAAATGACCTCCCTCGGCATGGTCTCCCCATCGCACAACGGTGGAGACGCGTTCCACCCATGAACGCGGAGGCATGGGCAACTCCTTTGCAAAAGGCGATAGGGGGCGGGCGTAGTGATCCGCTGGCCCGGTTGGAAAGACAAAGGATGTCCCCGGCTCTCCTTGCAAAGCCGCAATGACACTCCAGCGACCACATGGAAATCTCGGTCAGCAGTGTGTGCATACGGAACGCCTTTGGAGGTTTGGGCGTCCTCGTAATCATTATCACATTGACGATGTTTGGGCTGCGGTCTGAGCCAAATTTTTGCGCGATCCTATCTAAACTTTCGAAGCAACTCTTTTTGCCGAATGTTCGTCGAACGGTCCTGCAAGGAACCAATACAGGTCAACCCGCGTTTATGGGGCGCTGGCTTGTTCCTCTGCCGGCTATGTCACTCTCGCGACTCGCCCCGCCACAAGCGGGGCTTTCTTTTGAATTGCTGAAGCGTGACGACCGATGGCCGTCTCGGTCATGCCGGCCAAGTCGAGCTAGGCCGGTGCACTCAAGTGATTGGATCCACGGCGGTGACGCAGGGATTACGGTTTGCACTTGTCCCCCTTGCGATATGGGTGCGTTTCAGTTTCAAAATTCTACTAAAGCGCTAGTGACTTGAGGCGGTAGCCTGGTGCATCGACAGCGAGCGGCCTCGCTAAGGACCTAGACGGGGGAACCTTCACGCGACATGTTGCATTGTCACAATATGGGAGTGATGGAGGAGAGCATGAACGATCGGACAGCCGGATATCTGATCGCAGCTGAGGTCAGTGGATTATTCTGGATCGCGGCCGCCGTTGCAGCGTGGAACCTTTTTTGAACGTCACCACGGGGCAAAGCGGCGACAGCCATTGCAAGGTTGTCAGCCACGGAGGCCGGAGGCAGCAAGTGGACATCGAAAAACTGATCTTCGACGCGAGCGCGTGGGTTCCTAACAACCCTTCCCTTCCCGTTTTGCTTTACCGTGGCGTCTTCATCACCAAGGATGGATCGGAGGAGTTTGCGAGACTGTTTGCTTCGCATGGCTGGACGGGACTGTGGCGGAACGGTGTGTTTGACTACCAGCATTATCATTCGGGCGCGCATGAGGTGCTAGGCGTCGGCAAAGGCCACGCCAAGCTGCTGATCGGCGGGCCTGATGGGAACGAAATCAACTTGAGCGCTGGAGATTGTGTTCTTCTCCCAGCCGGCACAGGCCACATGCGGATTGATGCTAGTGACGATTTTGAGGTAGTCGGCGCTTATCCCAGTGGACAAGAAGCGGACATCCAAACTTCACCGCCTTCAAAGGCAGTTTGCGCCCGGATAGCCCGCCTACATCTGCCCGAGACTGACCCCGTGCAAGGGACCAGCGGTCCCGCTGTCGTCGCATGGTCACGGCTAATCTAGTTGGTTGGATGCCTGAGACTCCCTACTCCGAGGCTGTTTTCGGACCGAACGTCGCCAGATCTGGTCGGTTTGAAAGTTGCGATCGTTAGCACGTCTAAGGACTTCGATGGGTCGGCAACCCTTTGGCTTTTACGAATGCTTGACACTTGGAAGCTATCGTCCGTGAGCGCGATAGATAGTGCGTTCGCGTTTCTCTCCCTTAGGGTTCAGCATGACATCTCCCGCGATCTCTTTGTCAGCCGCGATCTTGATTTTAGCCCTTCTGGTGGCTGCAAACCCCTTTGGCCACGATCTTGTTGACCCGCAGACGACAGCAAGCATTGAGACCCACTGAAACTCCTATTTCTTATTGTCGTGGTCGACAGCTATTCAGTTGTCCGCATAGTCAATAATTCGAATTTCGAACCAATCCGTGTCCAATTTTTAGGAAGCAACGTCTCAAAATTGGTGAAGTGGCGTCTCTGCATCGCGGTCTGTCTTGCAGAATGCAGACCTTTCCAGCTGTTCGAAATTCTTGAATCTAGGAAGACTGAGCCCACAGCCGGGGCGCTCTGCCGGTCCAGCCCATATCTGGGGATTAGACCGACTTGCATAAAGGGGTAGTTTCATGGCACGAACCTGGAGCGACCGCGACAAAATGAACTCGATAACTAGGACCGGCTGCACCCGTGCTCAAGCTGCGCGTAGCGCGTTAACGAGCAAACTGGGATACCTGGCTATCGCCGCGCTGGCGATGTTGGTGTGGGCAAGCGAAGAAGCCCCGCTGTCTACCGAACACCTAGCCATGAGAGACGCTGCGGTCCGTCAGAGTCTGCACTGACGGAATCGAATGGGTGTGCGGCCCTGGGGCATGTCTACGCCCATCAGGCGCTAGCATCAGGGTACGCCCATCGTCGGTACTCGGTCTCCGAGAAAGCCGACGATAAGTACCGTAGACATATTCAAAGGCTGGCAGTCGATTTTCATGGCGTTTCTACTGGACACGCTGGAGACCGAAAGGCAGACGGGATGGTCGATTTCGTCGATCTAGACGACTGCGCCCGGCGTGGCCAACGCCGGCCTCGCCGGTAATAAATCAAACCATCCGCCAATCAGTCGTCGCGTTCGCCTTCGTCGCCTCCAGTGGATTGAAGCAATCTGAAGACCGCGTCTTGAACCTTGTCCGGCGATGCTGCGAAATATCTCAGAAGACGCTGGCCCCGTTTGGTCATGGCCAAGTCTGTCGACTTCGGACGCAGCGGAACCTCCTCGCCCGGACCTTCCCCCGATCCCTCTTCCAAGAAATAGAGGATCGAAACCCCGAAGAGGGCGGCGACGTTGTTGAGCGTCGTGGCTGCAATGCGGTTTGCACCACGTTCATATTTTTGAACCTGTTGAAATGTGATCCCAAGATGGTCGGCTACGACTGTCTGACTTAACCCAGCAGAAAGGCGCGCGACCCGCAGGCGCATTCCGATGAGGGCATCCATGTCGGTCACGCGGCGTGGGTTATGGTCTGGATTACTAACGTTAGCGATGTCGCGGCTCCCATTGGTTGAGAAAAGCCAACTCTATCAGTCGGCCCTCATTATGCGAGAGGTTTTGGTCGGTAGTCTTCGTTTTAGCCGCTGCCAGACGTTGACAGGCGTCGGCTCCTCGTCAAGTCAGCCGACGCTCGGCCGCCCAGCGCTGCTTCCAAGCGACCTGTTGAAGGCGACGGCTGTGGCCGGCGTGATCCTTATGATGTTCACGACGAGTTCGATTGGTTCGAGAATCTTCGACGAGTGCAAAAAGCTCCGCCTGTCACTACGCAATTCCATCGCTTGGCGAAGTGCAAAATCGCGTGAACCTTCCGAGGGCGCTTGTTGCGCAGATAAGGACGGCACCCCCGCCTATCGACCCGACGCCGTTGATCAAGTCCTCGATGATGCGTGGCGTTGCCTCGGCGTTTTTGCGCTGGATAGGTTCAGGCCACCTGACTGAACCCGCACGCAGCTACGGCCACGTGCGGAAAGATCGGCTGGCCGGCGCTTCACTCGCTCCGGTCCCGATGCCTTGGCGGTCACTTCGTTGAGGAAATGCCGGAAGCAAAGACATGCGGCCATCAAACTGGCCTAGACAAAAAAAGCCCGTCGCATTCCGGTGCGACGGGCTTTTGGCATATAGGGGTTTCGATCATCTTATTCTACTGCCCCGACCTAGTGATGGATAAAGAGATCCGCAGTTAATACCATTCAGCCAAAAGGCGTAGCGAGTGCAGAATAAATCCCACCCCCTATCTGTGCCTCACTTAGTTCGAGGCTGCGCGGTTCACTCGGTGGCCAGCGTTCTGTGTAGCGTCCACCGTATTGGCGGTGTCTTTGCCCATGCCGCGGATTGTGTTGCCGCAGCTAGAGAGCGCCACAGTCAACAGCGTTGCAGCGGCAATTGCAGTTATGATTTTCATGTGAGGTTTCCTTTGCACCTAAGGAAACACTAACTTCGCAAACCGCTCGAAGTTCCGGATCGGCCGTCTTTTACCAGCTTAAGAAGTTCACGATAAGTCCGCATTTCGAAGCGCGATGGTGACGCCATCAGTAAGCGCGACACCGGGACATTCTTTTTGGAACTGTTGGACTGCCTTTGCGATGCCGGCTCCAACAGATCTTGCAGACAATACCGCAAGTTTATGGACATATCGCTCGACGCCCTCGTGGGTGAAGACGACTTCGAGAATGGTCGTGTTCTCTCGGATATTGCGTATCACGTTCATTTACTCGGTTAGCGCAAAAAGAAGGCCGCACTCATTGGGGAGCGCGGCCGATAGATACCAGCTACTTCCTGGGGGAAAGAGCACAAAGCATGCTCGGCTTTGGTTAATTTTGAATTAACCGTTCCAGCCCATGGCGCGGCACTGCTTCTCCGCTACTTGTCGAGCGTCATCGAGGCTGTTGTACTTCCCCTGCAGTTCATACCGTCGCCCGTTGAACGAGAAGTAGGCACTCTTATCGATCCTGTTAAACGTCACCATCGGCGCCTGCTCTTTATCGCTCATGTGGGTCTTCCATTCTGTTGGTGACGATAAACCCGCATCGCACCCGTCTGGTTCCAGTACTTCCTCTATCAAGACGCGTTTTCCGGTCGTTAATGTGTTTCGGGGTTGAATAGGCTGTGACCGGCCAAGAACACAATTTACTTGTCCGATTGCCTTACGCATATTGATGGCAATCATTTCGATCGGCGTGAGCGGGATCATCAGCATTGCGGTCGTCCTCTGGCTTACAGAACCATGCCGAGCAGGAGGCAGGCTACGGGCGACAGGTCCAGATTGAAAGCGAACGCGGCAAACCGGAGCAAGACATACGCCGCAATGATTGCCACCGCCGTGAGGTTGCAGCGTCCTTGGCAGGTCACCTGGTCCTCTTTCCGGCCAACCGACTTTGATGGAGATCGTCGCCCGAGCGCCGTAGCCGCCGCTGTCGGAAAGCTCTCAGACTTTCCTTTTCATTGGGCAATGATCGCAGTGTCGACTATACCCCGATCCGAGAACATCAAGATTATTCAGCCGGCGACTCCCACTGCAGAGCGCTACCAACTGGTTGTACCAGCTCATTTCGCAAAAGGCCCTTCAAACTGAATAACGGTGCCAGCGGAAATCTCAGGAGAGCGAAGGCTTCAACAATGCGTCGAGGTTGTTCCTTTATGAACTCGACTGCGAGAAGACTCTCTTCTCTTCGTTTTACGGCACAACCGATGGAGTACTCGAAGTTGCCAATCACGATGTAAAAGTGTTCAGGTATTTCTGCAGAGACGCTGATTAGCGCTCCTCCCTGCGAGACCTCCAACATAACGGCACGACACGATGAAATCGGCTGCTTGAGCGTTTTTTTGTAAGCAAGCCGCACAGCGGCTTTGCATTTGAAGCGCTTGTGTTTTCTGGCATCTACTGGAGCAATCTTTGTTAAGTAATGCCTGTTCATGTCCAGAATCCAATTCATTTATGGACAGATACTGGTAACGCACGTGCAGGTGCGTCCATTGCTTCGCTCCCCATCCGTGCCAGGTTAATTGCGAAGCTTTCTGCGTCGGTTGGGATTCCGAATAGGTAGCCTTGGCCGACCCGACAGCCCATTTCGCCAAGCGTTGCACGCTGTACTTCCGTCTCCACGCCCTCCGCGACCACCGTCAGGCCAAGGGCGCGTCCCAGCTCGATAACAGCGCGGACGATCACCCGCCTGGCGGGTCTGGTTGCGAGTTCGCTGACAAACGTTCGGTCTATCTTGATTTCGGTAACTGGGAACGTCTCAAGGGAGCGCAGGTTCGAATAGCCAGTGCCAAAGTCGTCAACTGAGAGACCGACTCCAATCTGTCGCAGCTGCTGGAATGCGTCCATGACGCCGGGCGTATCGCTAAGGAACATGCTTTCGGTAATCTCGAGGGTCAGCCACTCCGGTTCAGCACCGGTCAGATGCAGGACGCGGTTTAGCATTTCAGCCATGTCATGCTGGAGAAATTCCCCGGCCGACACGTTCACGGAAAAGCGAAGTGCCTTGTCGCGGTGCGCGTTGATCCGCCGGGCGAACGTCGCAACTGTGGTCAGGCTCCGTTCGGTCAGATCAAGTAACAGACCTGATCGCTCAGCGGTCTCAATGAAGCCGCCGGGGAGTTGGCTGCCGAACAGGGGATGGTTCCAGCGAATCAAGGCTTCCGCGCCGAGCCACTCACCGGTGATTAGGTCTACTTGGGGCTGGAAGTGATACACGAATTCGTCGTTCGCGACCGCGACCTTCAACTCGCGTGTCATCCTGACGCGTCGGCTGGCTTGCTCGTGGTCGGACTCGCGAAACCGCCGCGGACCACCCAACGGATCAGATTTGGCTGCCCGAAGGGCAGTACCGGCGTTCCGGATCAATGAAATGGCACTGCCCACTGGCCTGCCTACAGCATATCCGATGGAGAAGCGCAGTGAGACACTGGCACCTGCCACCACGAAGTCGGCTGCGAGCGACGCGGAAACCAGCTTTACCGTCGGGTCTGCACTTGGTTCATCCTGGAGCTCGAAGGCGAGGGCGAACTCGTTCGCGCCCATCCGACCCACTAGTGCAGCGCCCATGTCACGCAGCCGCCGCCCGGTTTCACAGAGCAGAGCATCCCCGACGTCGAAACCGTATCCGGTGTTGAGATCATGAAAGCTGACAACATCCAGCTTCACAACCAGAAGGATCGTCTCGGCATTGGTTTCGAAGCGTCCCTCGGCGGCTTGGATAAATGATTGACGGTTCAAGCAGCCCGTGGTCCCGTCGAGGTTTGCGACACGATCCAGCGCTATATGCGCTTGGCGAAGCGCTGATACATCGCGCAGTATTCCGACGTAGAACAGTTCGTCCCCAACCCAGGCGGGCCTAAGACTAAGACTATTCCAGAAGGCCGAACCGTCCTTTCGATAGTTTTGCAACGTTTCGTCCACTGGCTCGGCCGCCCCGATCGCAGCGCGAATGCGAGCGATCTCGGGTTGCTCACGCTCATTGCCTTGCAGGTAGCGGCAGTCTTTGCCGATAACCTCGGTTCGAGAGTATCCAGTCAGATGTTCGAAGGCCCTGTTTACGTAGAGCAACGGCGAATTGGCACCTAAACGCTTTGCGATGGCGATCCCGTCCGTCATTTCCTCGACAAGTGTCGGAAGAATGGACCTGACGGCGTCAGCGCTCAGAGGCCCATTGTCGGCCGTGCCCCGCGCACGCCTCATGAAGTCCGGCTGTTTGAGTTTCTCAACTTCTTCCATGACAGAAACATGGACTGTGAGCCGAGGCGGGGCAACGTGCAGCCGGGGCCGTCTCAGGACAACCATCAACCGCTTTCGGACAAACTCGGTCTTGCACCTTCGCCAGACTTCCGGAGGCGATCCCTGTGGTCAGACGGTGTCAATCCGACACTCAAAACGAAGGCGAGCGCATCGCTTATTGCAATCCAAAACCACTTCTTTCTGCGATCGATATGATTGACAGCCGGCTCCTCAAAAAGAGAGCCCGCGACGTCAATCTGACATAGACGGATGTCCACAGCGCGACACCATCGCAATCGAAATTGCGGCGTTGCGCCAAAACCTCCCACGGCGGCTGTTTACCGAGATTTACTGGTAAAATCCCAGGCTCGAGCTCCCACTCGAGATGCCGTGGCACCACGACGGGTCCGAACGGCGCGGCATGAAGGCTTTCAGTCGCACCGCGGCTCATTCGGCAGACATATTCATCGGGAGGGTTTTCCGGTGGTAGATCGCCAACGCGCGAACCACGGGGTCGCCGGGACTAAAACAGTAACGCCGATCGGAGATCGCGCCGATTGGCGGGACGAAACATCAGGTGACGTCGAAGCAAAACGTCCTCGCCACAGCCTGCATGCGTTGTAACGCTCCAAGCTTCTTATGGCCGTCCGAATATAGCTAACGACTGTGCGCTGACAGCTTCGTCCAGTGGCGGTCTTGCCCCTGCGCACCACTCAAAGCACTTCCGTTCGCGTCGGCTGGGTGAGATGCCACTCGCGCGATCAGGGTTGGCAGACCCTTGAGAGCGTTAAGAAGCTTCGTCACGTGTATCAAAGTGACGTCACCTCCAATACCTTTTCGGCGAAGCCCCAAGCGGTGACGACAAAAGAGGATTGTTTGTGATCCGAATTGTGTAGCGTGGACGCGAAGGTTGCTGGGATGGCGAAGTTGCGGAGCAACTAGCACGAGCGGGCGCAGCCCGGCGGGGCCTCTTTTTAGTGCCGAATATTTGCCTGCCGCCGCTCACGGACACCACGCACTTGAGGAAATGGACGCAAGGCCCGGCGCGCGCTTTATAAAGTCCACCTGTTGGAGCTTCTCAATGTCTGCCATGACATAAACATGGACTCCGACCCAAGCTGGGGAAACCTGCAGCCGAGGCGGTTCCAGGGCAACCATCAGCCGTTTTCGGACAAACTCGATCTTGCTCCTTCGCCAGACGTTCGGAAGCGATCGCGGTAATCAGACGGCGTCACTCCGACATGCGATAGGAAGGCGCGGCGCATCGCACTTGCCGATCCAAAACCGCATCTTTCTGCGATCAACGTGATCGACAGCCGGCTCCCTTCTAAGAGGAAGCGTGCGACATCGATACGCGTCAGGTCGACATAGTCGGATGGCGTTATCCCAACCTCCTGCGAAAAGACGCGCGTGAAGTTCCGTGCGCTCATCGCCGCGATTTTCGCCAAGGCGGTGACCGAAAGGTCCGCTGTAGCATGGTTCAGAATGTATTCCTGGACTTTGCGTAGACGGCTGCGGTCGATTGCCTGCGCCGCCAGATGCACGCTGAACTGCGATTGGTCACCTGGTCGCTTCAGGAACACGACAAGCCGCCGGGCAACGTAAAGCGCCGCCTCGCGGCCGAGGTCCTCTTCAACGAGAGAAAGCCCGAGATCGATTGCGGCGCTGGACCCGGCCGACGTGATCATCGCACCGTCTCGGACAAAAACACGATCGCTTTCCACCTGCGCCTCAGGGAAGCGCTCGCCAAGCAAGGACGCGAACTGCCAGTGAGTGGTGACACGTCGGCCTGCGAGTAAACCGGCTTCGCCGAGCAGGAATGCCCCTGTGCATACGGAGCCGTAGCGCCGGGTCTCGGGGACGGTATTGGCCAACCAGTCGATAACCTGTCTGCCCGGGGAACGGGGAACGCCGGCGCTCCCGGCTACGAGCAACGTGTCTGGGTCACCTGGATACGCATCGAAAGTGCAATCGGGCAGAACCCTGAGCCCTGATGCGCAACGGATCGAGCCAGCTTCTTCTGCTGTGATGGCAACGTCATAGAAGTTCTTGCCAACACGGGCGTTTGCTTCGGCGAACACGTCCATGAGCCCGGCAAGTTCCAGTGAATGCACGTCCGTGGGCACGAAAATGACAATCCGCATGGGGATATCTTTCGCCGCGCGAGGACTCAAATCTCTCGACGAGCATTTTTGCGTCGACGCCGGTCCTGGCCAACGACAGTCGCACAGTGCCGCCAGGTCGTCAAAGTCAAACGCATCGAGTGATTGCCAACCGAGAGACGGTCCATCTCTGACATTTGCGAGGAAGAGATCCACAATGGCCGACTGCGGTCTTCCGCTTCGCGCCAATGCGGTCATTGGGCATGATGTTTTCAATGGCCGCTGCCGACCCTTGAATCACTTTGGCTGACTGAAGGAATTCGTTTACATTTTGGGGCAACTCGCGCCGGCCGGCGGCCTTTCGCGCCTCGCAGCCAACTGATCGGCCTCCATCGCAATTTGACCGCTTCCGACTTTGCCTGATTGGAGGAGCTTGAAGATCTCTTTTGAGAGAAGCGCGCATATCGAAAGAAGACCTGCTCTTTCAACGACGGACGCTCTGGCAGCTAGTCCACCGGCGCGCCGGCGTGGCGGCGCCACCTACGCCGACTGTCGAAGCCGCCAGATCAATAGTTGAGCTTCGGGTACCAGTCCGTGCCGCGTCCGGCCGGCGTCATGTCCAGTATATTCCAGAGGGGTGCGATATCGACAGCGCCTCGCGGATCCTGCCCGGGATCAGCGGCATCGGCAGGCATCTCGCCGTTGTAAAAAACGCGAACCGTGTTTCCGTCCTTCTGGTAAACGGTGAATGCCGGGTACTCATAGCCCTTGTCGTCGAGCAGTCCGAGGTCTCTGGCATAATCGTCGCCGACGGTCTCTATGAAATCGAGGTCGTGCCAGCCGCGCTCCATCGCAAACGCCCGCTGCCTCTCGACCGGGCTGCGCCCAAGGATCTTGAACGCAACCCGTTGCTTCACGTCGGCGCCGTTCCCATTCGCGCCGCCTAGGAAGTTCGTGCACATGGGGCAAGGCCTCTCGCGCTGCGGACCGAACATCCAAAAATAGGTCACCAAGGTGTGATGCTTTCCGAACAGGTCGGCCAAAGCCAGCTCGCGGCCATTTTCGTCCTTGAAACGATAGTCTTTCTCGACGACAGGGCCAGGAGGAAGCCGCATGCGCTGTTCTGCCAGTTTGGTAAGATATCGCCGGGCTTCGATCTCTTCCGCAAGGAGAGCCGTTCTCGCCGCGGCGTATTCGGCGGTTTCGTTCGGAAATCTGCTGACGCGCTTCGCTGCCAGTTCCGTTGCGGACCTTAACTCGCTCATATCATGTCTCTCCCTTGCTCCGCTTATTCACGTGACATGATAACTAGACGTATGAAGGGGGCCGTTGCCGACAAGGTCGATCCGATTTTTTCGACCGTTATTGACGGCCGCCTGTCATTCGTCGATGCCAAGCCGCATAAGACGTCGTCTTTGCCATGTGACGATTGAGATCAGGCGTGCCGTCATCCCACCACACCGGCCCCCGCTCGCCGAGCGCAATCTTCGCAGCATCGATCGCCTTGCGCACCGCACGCAGCCGCATATCGTCGTCGCCGGCTTCCTTTACCGCCCTTCGAGCAGCCATCAGCTCCGCCACCAAGCGAGTGCGCGTTTCTTCGGGGAGGCTTGGGTTCGTCTTTCGCCAGAGCCGGCCGCGCACAATGATGTATCGGCCGTCAGGTGTCTGTAGAGGTGTGTTCTGCGCTGCCATCAGCCGTGCACCAGGGCTGCCAGATCAAGCTCGATCATGACGGGCGCATGATCGCTCGTGTGTTCCCAGCCCCGAGGCTTCCTGCGCACTTCTGCCGATTGGAGTGACGAGGCGATGGCCGGGCTGAGCAGGAAGTGGTCGATCCGCAAGCCGGCGTCGCGCTCGAACGAGTTCCTCCAGTATTTCCAGAAGGTGTAGATGCGCTCGTGCGGATGCAGATGCCGGACGGCATCGGTCCACCCCTGTGCTACGAGATCCGCATAGGCCCGGCGGACTTCCGGCCGGAACAGCGCGTCGTCCAGCCACCGCTCCGGCTTGTAGACGTCGATATCCGCCGGCATGACGTTGTAGTCACCGGCCAGCACGACTGGCACCTCCAGTTCGAGCAGCTCCGCGGCGTATTCCTGAAGTCGTCGAAACCACGCGAGTTTGTAGTCCCACTTCGGGCCGGGGGCGGGATTCCCGTTCGGCAGATAGAGCGCCCCGATGAGGATGCCGTCGACGGCGGCTTCGATATAGCGGCTGTGCGCGTCGCTCGGATCGCCGGGCAGCCCCTTTCTGGTAAGATGGGGATTCTGACCTCGCGTCAGGATCGCGACGCCATTCCAGCTCTTCTGCCCGTTCCAAACCGCGCCGTACCCGGCTTTCTCAAGCTCTTCTCGTGGGAATTTATCATCGGCGGTCTTCAGTTCCTGAAGGCAGACAACGTCGGGCCTGTCCTCCTTCAGCCATTTCAGGAGGACAGGCAATCGGCCCAAGACGCCGTTCACATTGTACGTGGCAATTTTCAAAAAATCCCCCGATAGAGCGTTTGAGCCTGTCCGGTGAACATCGGCAGATCGTCGACCAGTGCCGACTATAGTCTCATCGAGTGGGTCGGGTTCGTCAACGCGTCGCTCCGAATACGAAGGCGAGCGCAGCGACGATTGCGACCGCCGCGATGGGACGCTCGCGGATCCGCGCCTCGATGTCCTGCACGTAACCGCGGACTTCGGACTTGGCGAGCGACTTGGCTCCCGAGGCGATTTCGCTTGCGGTGTCGCCCAGGCGATCAACGTCCCGTCCAAGAGCGCGAACGCCATCTCTCCCGGCGCGGACACCGTCGAACGCAGGACGACCTTCGCCCGTCGATCGGAGCGCCTCGTCGACCAGCGCATAGTCATCCTCACCTTCCGGCTTCTGCCTCACGCGGTCGGCAGCGTCAGTGTCTGTTCGACCGGAGGGCACTGTGGTGTGCGTGGCGGAAACCGGATCCGACGCGGGGAAGGTGTCTTCAAGCCCAGTCTCGAGATCGCCCTTCGAAGCTCGTTTGCGCTGGGCTTCCTGCTCGATTTCCATCGATCGTACCGCGGGGGAATTTTTAGGGTCTGGCATTTCCGTTCTCCTTTGTGGGGAAGGAAGTCCGGCGTCGTCCCTAAGTTCCATCGCGCCTAACAAACTTTATCTCACCTTTGACCTGGTGGTGCTAAACCAGTCCTTCGCCGCCGATCCTGCATACGCACAGACGACACGAACCAGCCGACCTATCATTTCCTAACACCCGACCACCAAGGCGTCCGGTCCGGGGGGCGAGCTACGTGTTCGAAACGGAACAGGGCCGCGTTGGAAGAGGCGCGAACGCCACTTGGGAGACGGCGGCCGGGCGTCTTCCGACCGCCGACTTCGACACGATCCGTCGGGGTTTGAGCAGAGCACACCAGTTTGCGCCCGCAGATTCTCGACGAGAAAGACAAAGCAAGCAATACCCATCTCTAGTAGCGAGGCGCATGAAGGCGAAACGAGGAGAGCCCAACAATGACGTTTGACCTTCAGGGCAGGTCAGTTCCCCAAAATCGGCCGCACACCACGAGGTAGCGCGCGTCCGGCGTTAGAGAGGCCCGAGCTCGTTGACGCTGCTGTTACCGGCTGCCCGGAAGGCTCTGGGGCTGATCAAGATCATCGATCGAATGGCTCTGGCTCATTCCGTCTTCCACCGGCCGGTCGCCTTCGCAAGCGTCTCACGGATGACCGTTGGGAGGTAGTCGAAATGTTCGTCCACCAGCTTGCACGAGCGAACCTTGGGTGAAGCTGGACCGGCCCTCCTCAGATATTGGCCGATGTCCGCGGAGGCGATGGTCGCCGCATCGGACTGGAATACCCCATCTTTCGAACCACCCGCCTGTTGGTCGCAGTCCGTGTTCCAGCCGTCCAACCACCGGAGCCGCGAGCTACTCTCGCGACTTGCCCCCAGCGCGGAGAGTCGTTTTTCGCGAAAAGCGAAAACGGCTCGCCGTCATTTGAACGGGAGAGATAATCATCCTGCAGCAGGCGTAATCCATATTGGCAAATTGTGAGAAAATCCGACCTTTAGCATGCTCAGACAATGGAAACGCTGCCGTCTCGCCTACGATTATCTTGGATCGTCGCCATCATGCTCTTCACCTTCGCTGGGATGTGGATGATCGATGAGTTCTTCATCAACGTCGAGCAAGAGGTTGAATATCTGCAAGACGAGGAGTGAGCAGGAACCTGTTTTGGTGCTGTTGTCACGCTTGCGTCACGCGACGCCGTTCACCTTTTGTGATTAATTATCCGCGCTGATGCGACCTGGCGGACCACCCGGGAGCATTTCGTGGGACGTACCTGTATGTCGTGGCGAGCTTTTTAATCATTCGCTCGCGCGATGCTGGAACGAATTCCTCTTCTCGGCCCTTTGTCATCAGGCTCCTGGAGGAGGACATGTGATGGTATGGCTGATTGGAATTTCGATTGGACTATCGTTGCCCTGGATAATTCGTTGGAACGCGCTTCTGAACGCCTTCTGTTTCAACGGACCAAGTTCAGGGTTCGCGCTCTGGGGGTTGATCAGCATCATCACGATCCCGATTTCGACCGTTGCAGCCTTCTTCGCCCGCGAAATGCTTTGATGGAACATCGGACGGGCGTGGAGGTAATCCGCACGCCATCACGGAACATTTGCCTCCAGGGTTGATTATAGCGCGCGAACAGAACCCATTTGCGAGATACACATGAAGTTAAGTGAGCTGACTGAAATCTATCGCCGCGGCGGGCGTAAAGAGCTTATCAGCGCCATGGAAGAATTCTCGCAAGCTGAAAAGGCCCAAATGCTTGAGGACATAGGATTGGCGCGGCGCATCGGCCCTGGGCGAGCTCAGGAGAAAACCGCGCTCCAGCCGCTGCTGCGCCTGCCCGCTGGAACAATTACTCTCTCCCAATGTTTCAGATGATCAAACGGAGAACATCGAAATGCACAGAACCATCAAGTTTATACTGATCGGGCTCGCTGCAATGAGCGGCCTGACGGTTGCTCCGGTTATCGCCGGGGCACAGGACATGGAATTGCGAGTCGGACCTGGCGGTGTCGGGATTTATGACCCTAATCGTGACGATGACCGATATGATCGCAGACGAGACCGAGGATGCGATCCGGACGACGCGCTTGACATTGCCCGTGGTGAGGGCCTTCGTCGTGCGCAGATCCTGCGCGTCACGCCCCGAAGCATCGTCATTCAGGGGTATACCCGTCGCGGCCCGGAGCGCATGCAGTTTGCCAACCGTCGCGGATGCCCGGAGATCACCCGGCGGTAAGGGAACGAAGCTAGGCATGAGCGCTGCGATGCTCTTGGAACTGCGTCTTTCAGTCAGCGCTCTATCCCCTATTGCAGGCTCCGGTTTTTGCTGGGGCTTTCTCTCTAGAACGAAATTGAGAGCACCGTCAGGCGCTGTACGACCCCCAGTCGTTCATTAAGTGGCCGCTGCGATTCCTGATATGTTCTTTGCCACTCATTTCCACAAGCAAATCGTTCGCTGATCTGGGTTTTCGACGTTACCGTCGAGGACGGCAAGCTGAGGGCGATCATGGAATACATTGATGCCTAGGCGCTTGACCGCGCATCAGCTTGGTGGTTCTTGCGCGGAAAGCGACTGGCGCGAGCAGCTGGTCAAAATTGGGCGTCGAAGAACATGCGCGGCTATCACAGTCTGCGAGGCTAAGGATGTGGGTTGTCCGCCGCCGATTGGGGCACGTCCAGCTCTATGGTGGCATTCGGCAAAGGACGGGCCGCCGCCCGCTCCCAATCTCGACGAACACCCAGAGACTGACAGCGGGGAACATCCTGGCGGCCAAACTGTTCCTGCAAGACACGAACATGGAGGAACTGAAATGTCTGAAGACCTAAAGGTTGGATTCACTGGGGCTCCGTCAGAACCTGCTACCGGCGTCCGTAAGGTCGCCAGTGACGCATTGGATGCCGTGAAGCGGGAGACGAGCGCCGTCGCGGCGGGCGCGGTCGATCACCCGCACACAGCCACCAGTCTTTTTCTCGGCGTGGGCGCACTGGCATTCGTGGTTGGTTATGTGTTTGGCCGTGGGTATGGGAATGACAGCTCCTCTTGGCGATAGCCGAGCTGTTAGGCTCCCCGCCTCGCTCCGCTCGGGAGCCGCGGGTTAAGGTCAGTCACCTGTCGCAAACATTGCAACAATGAGCCTCACCCGCTCGGCGCGATGCGAGGCCCTTATTCGACCGTGGCGTTCAAGCTCTGCCAATCCGTGTAAAGCTGCCCAGAAATATTCTGTCGCGACCTCGGGGTCAGAGCAAAACGGTTCCACGACGACCATCATAGCGCCAAATGTATCTCGCAGCACTTTGGGCGTATCGGACTTGGCGAATCGAAGGCCACTCGGCAGGACGAACATGGCTTCGTACAGAGCTGGCCTTTCGAAAGCGAATACGAGATAGGCCGTCGCAACGTCTCGGAGTGCGTCTATCGGAGGTGCGCCGTCGCGAACAGAGGCCCGCAACGTCGGGCCTAACTCCGCAAAGCCCTCGAGCGCGACCGCGCCGACGATCGCGTCGCGATTTTCAAAATGGGCGTACAGGACCGGCTGACTGTATTCGATCTCTTGTGCAAGGCGTCGTACGGTGACGGAAGCCCAACCATCACGTTGCGCCAGCGTTCGCGCCGCGGCGACGATCCGCTGTTCCCGTTCCAGTCTCTCACGCTCTTTTCGCTCGCTGATACCCATTTTTTCACCGTCGATCCATGCAGGAAAGACTTTAGCGACCCTAATTAATCAGGGCAATGGTTGACAATCTAGCATCGCTAGATTTAAGTTCATCGCTATCGTAACTGGGCGATTGAACCGAAGGGTCTTTCCAAATGTCCTACCTCATATCGTTTTCACCGGGCGATGCGGCGACGCTCGCGGCCGCTGCGGCATTTCTCGTGGGCAGCATCGTCAACGCCACCGCCCTTAAGACAATCCGCGATGAATTCGTCCGGTACGGATTTCCATGGTGGTGGTGCTGGGTTACCGCTTTGCTGGAATTCACGACAGCCATTCTCCTCGTCCTCCGTCCGACATTTGCGATCGGCGCTGCGCTAGGATCATGCATTATGATCGCCGCAATCTTCGCTGTCGTCCAAGCACGTGACCTCCGTCACACCCTGGCGCCGGCGGTCTTCCTACTTCTGCTCATGATCGCGATTACGGTCCAGGTCTCATAACCTCGGCGACAAGCCTTTAACCTCAACCACCATCAAACAGAAACACTTCGAAACCGCGCCGACTCCCGTCGGCGAGGCGCAAAAACACGGCTAAAGGAGCCAGGCATGACCGTCCACTCACCTTCAAGTATCGTCGTCGTTTATCATTCTGGCTACGGCCATACCCACCGCATGGCTGAGTCGGTCGCCAAGGGAGCCGGAGCAGCGCTCCACGCCATTGATGCCGAGGGTAACTTGTCGGAAGACGGATGGGCGGCGCTCGATGCGGCCGATGCCATCATTTTCGGCGCACCCACCTACATGGGCGGACCAAGCTGGCAGTTTAAGAGATTCGCCGATGCATCTTCGAAGCCATGGTTCTCCGCAAAATGGCAAGACAAGATTTTCGGTGGATTCACGAACAGCGCCAGCCTCAACGGTGACAAGCTAAACACGCTGCAATACTTCGTTCTTCTGGCGGGGCAACACGGTGGTTCCTGGGTCAGCCTGGCTATCAAGCCATCAAACATCAAGGCGTCGCTACGAAACGATGTAAATCGGATGGGATCGTATATCGGCCCGATGGCGCAATCCGACGCCGACGCGCCCCCCGAGGAGATGTCGGTCGGCGATCTTGAAACCGCACGTCTATACGGGGCGCGAGTTGCTGGAATTGCGCGGCATATGTCCACTCGATGAGTTCGACCGAGAAAGTTGGCAAAGCTCCGTACCCTTCCGCGCTATCCGCGGTAGGGTTTTGAGCAGCCACTCCCAAGGCCACTTGGGCGACACCCGACGGCCTATCTCAACGGCCGAGGTGGCTTAGCCCTTGGCCGCCTTGTCGTAGCGTACAGACGCAGCCTCGATGTGAGGCCCATTTTCGAGCGACCATGCGCAAAGCGCTTCGAACGGCTCGCGGAGCGAATGGCCAAGCGGCGTAATCGCATACTCGACGCCGATCGGTTGCGTTGACAATACGGTCCTTGTCACAAGGCCGTTTCGCTCGAGCCGCTTCAATGCATCGGCAAGCGCCTTGTGGGTGATTCCGTTCAGACGCCGTTTGATCTCGTTGAAACGCGAAGGTTTCGGGCAGATCACAGTGAGGATCAAGATTGTCCACTTGTCGGCGATCTTGTCGAGAACAGGACGCACAACGGTCATGTTGTTGAGAGCGCACTGAGAAAGGGTTTCGAGGTCGGTATACTGGTCCATATCTAAGCTACTCAAGGTGCGTAATTGATATCAGATTTACGACGTATATCATCTTCGGACCATCAATAGGAAGGCAGGACGTAGAATGGCCCGTATGCAGGACAAAGTCGCGCTCGTCGTAGGCGGCGCAAAGGGAATTGGTTTGGCGATCGCAAACCGGCTGGCTGCCGAGGGAGCGACTGTCTTCATCACTAGCCGTCGGATTGACGATGTCGAAAAGGCTGCCGCCGAAATCGGCGATAAGGTAGTGGGCATCTCGGCAAACGCAAGTTCTCCAGAAGACATGGTAAACGTCGTGACTCAAGTTCAGCAGGCGAATGGACGTATCGATGCGCTCGTCCTAAACGCCGGAATTTCAGAGCCCGCCCAAATTAGCGAGGAAACGGTTGAACATTTCGACCGTCACTTCGACGTCAACGTACGAGGAACGGTTTTCGCTTTACAGGCAGCTTTGCCGGCAATGCAAGAAGGGAGCTCAGCCGTGCTCATAGGTTCAATCGCGGATGTCGCTGGCATCCCGGCCTACGGCACGTACGCCGCGACAAAAGCTGCGCTTCGATCCTATGCGAGGACATGGACGGCCGAACTGGCCAGCAGGGGTATACGGGTAAATGTCGTCGCTCCTGGGCCTACTGATACTGAGATGATGGCAGCGGTGCCTGAGGACGTCCGCGAGGCCTTGATCGCGCCCATACCCTTGGGACGGATGGCACGTCCAGCTGAAGTTGCAGCGGCAACGCTGTTCTTGCTGAGCGACGAGGCGAGCTATATCGCCGGCGCTGAGCTGTGTGTCGATGGGGGCATGCGCCAAGTGTAGGAATTCTAACTGAACAAATTCGGACGTTCCAGCTCCGCCTGGAGCGTCTGACGCTCACCCAATCCTCTCCATCGTCAATTAAAATTCCGGCTTTTCACCTTCAGAATATCGATGTGCCATTCCGGTGTGCCGGGTCTTTACGGCCGCCCGATAAAACTGGGCGATTATGTGAACCTGTCGCCCGACCGCTGGATTGTCCGCTGGAGCAAATTGGGCGTGTCTGATCTTTGCTGATTTCGCAAGGTAGTCCGCCCGATGGGCGCCGCGATGTCGCCAAGATCTTCCGCATCGCGTGAGAGCGTGTTTTAAGCTGAGGATCCGGGGCCCGGTGGCGCAGCGCTCGGAGGTGGAGGCCGAAGATGCTGACAAAGCCGAGGATAATGCACCCTCCGACATTCCGGAGGAACGCCGATCAAGCTCGATGATGCCGGCATCCGCATCGATCTGAAGAGGATCCGGGGGGCCAAAAGTGATGTTAGTCAAGATCGGACGTTTGTTAGATTAAAAATGGACGGCATTTCACCTTAAACTGGACGGTCATTGATTTAAGAATGGCCGTATGACTGATCATTCGAATTCGAAGCCCCGACGCGAGCCTCTGTGCATCCGTCTGAGACTGAAGCCTGCCGTCCTCAGAGAGTAGCCATGGAGCGGGTCGCAAGGCCGCTAGCAAGCGGAAGGACGGGCGGTGTCAGGACGCCCGTTGGAGACCGATAGCAGCAACGCCCAGTAATCCACCACCGCCAACTGGCCTTGATCCAAAGCCAGGTGCTTGCTCCCCGACCCTATAGTTCAAGGGTTGGCGGCTTCAGTGATTGGCATCCTGCTGTTCATTCTCTGCGATGATCACCATGCCTGAATATGCCACGAGTGTACCGTCTCGCGTATGAAACGCTCTGCCGAAGGCCGCGACGGCTTGATAGGTGTGTTCAAAACTACGAACCCGGTAGACTTGCTGCTGCGGGATGTCCGCCACGATCGTATCTGTTATCGCTTTTGCCAGTGCTGGCCGGTCCTCGGGATGAACTTTGTCAAGGTAGGAATCAAGGGGTAAGCCGTGTTTGGCGTCACCTGGGTCGACACCAAAAAGACGAGCGACAGCGCCGTCAGCAAACACGAGATTAGACCGTATATCCCAGGTGTAGATGCCCGGCTCGCCCGGCAATTCTACGCCCACTTCAGTCGAGAATACTCGGCCAACTCCAATGGACATTGCTGCTCCCCTTGAATTGTTAAGGAGAAGCTAATGCTACGTCGAACAACTTCAAGACGCATGGACGTTGTGTCCAAACTATCGTTCAGCTCGATTTGGCTGCTAGACGATTTAGCATTTCAACCAAGTCCGACACCGATCTGGCATTTGATTTTTCTTGGATCACGTCATCAGACACATGTCCGTTTATTAGGCCAGAAAGCCGGTTCAAATGAGTTGATAGTGCAGATTGGTGAGACGTCTTCTTCGGCAGCGCCGACGCGCCCCTAGACTGTTCTAGGAGCCGTGCGAGGATCTTCTCAATACCGTGCCTCTTGGTGTTTATATCGGATAACATGGACGTGCCTCAAATCGGTGTGAAGTGTCCTTATATTCAGATCGTGACACTTATGCCAGAACAATAGAATGACATTCAATTTACCGGGCCTATCAATCTAGGGTCATTGACGGAGCGTCGGTTGAAATATCATTGGGAGCCTTTGGAACCAGCGGGGAGTGCCGACAAGCCTTGGTTTTGTGAAGAACGACGAAATCGGCACTCATTTTACCGACGTAGACATGCCCGGAAGCGTTTTGTCGCCAAGCCAGCTTCGGGTTCAAGTTACTTGAGTTGATCGCCTCTACAGCTGCTTAATCAAACAGTTCAGATCGGCTTGGTTGCTGCGTGAGCCCCACTGGCGCGCCCCAACGCAAGCGATATGGTCACGCAAAGTGGCAACCCAACGGACGGCTGACGTCGTTACAAACTGATCGTCATAAGGCCGCGAGGTTTTAATGTACTAGCAAGCCAAGTCCCGGCTTCAACTCAACCCGAATAAAGCTCTGGAACCATTGTGCAACTCCCTCGTTTCATGCTCGCAAGATATTCATTTCAAAAGGAGTTTTCATCATGGGTCGCGGCATTCTACTCTGGCTTCTCGGTGTTCCTCTACCGATCATAATCCTTCTCGCTCTTTTTGTAAGATAGGGGTCAAAGATGTCTCTTTTGGAATCACAGGGAGGTATTCCCGTCGAATCCTCCAGATCCGCCATCTCATGGGGCCCGATTTTGGGGGGCGCTTTCGCGGCCATCGGCGTCACGCTCATTCTCTTACTTCTTGGCTCTGGTGTTGGCCTGACGATGGTCTCGCCCTGGTCTGGGGAGAGCAGCTCCGCGGCCACCGTAGGCATTACAGCCGCGATCTGGCTTGTCGTCGTTCAATGGCTCTCTTCGGCGCTTGGCGGTTACTTGACTGGACGGCTCCGGACGAAATGGGCAGCCATCCATACTGACGAAGTCTTCTTCCGAGACACTGCCCACGGCTTCATCAGCTGGGCCATATCGACGGTTTTCGTGGTGGGTTTTCTGGCTTCGTCTCTAACCTCGCTGGCAGGCGCGGGCGCAAGTGCTGCAGGTGCTGCGGCAACGGCGGCTGGAGCGGCTACAGCGGCGTCCACCACTTCGACACAACCCGATCTCGCGACTTCCTATTTCACAGATGCCCTTCTGCGGCCTGAGCGCGTCAGCACGAATGCTTCAAGGGACGACGGCGCGGCTTCGGCCGAGATTTCGAGAATTCTGTTGAACGACGCCGCGAAGGGCGAGATTCCGGAAGGCGACAGGACCTACATCGCGAGCATCGTTGCCGCTCGGAGCGGATTGTCAGAGGCGGACGCCCGTACTCGGGTAGACGCGGTCCTCAAGCAAATCGACGACGCTAAGGTTGCCGCGCAGACTGCTGCTGACAAGGCAAGAAAGGCCGCAGCTACGACGGCGCTTGTCGGATCGATCTCACTTCTCATCGGTGCCTTTATTGCTAGTGCCGCTGCAGCTCTTGGCGGTCGCCAGCGCGACGATGAAGAGGATGTCCTCCTGATGGGCCGCGGCCCGTTCGCGTAATCCGTGGGCAAAATATTCCGTCGATGGTGTCACCATCGACGGATTTCCCTTCTATGCAGGTGTTCCCACCGTTTCAACACGAACTTATAACTGTTACGGCGCTTTCCGTGGCTTACGTTTGCCAAAAAAACCGTGGGTAGGAGACCCACGGTTTCATATTTTTTTCTGAGGACAGTCGGCCCCCCCTCCGCCGCGTATGTCACACAGGAGCTACGGCGCCTCCATGGAGCCCACCCAACAGCCAGAGAACGATCAAGACGACGATAATCAGACCGAGGACGCCGCCGAGCCCGCGGCCTCCATAACGGCCGTGAGCATAGTAGCCGCCGCCGCCGCCTAGCACGAGGATTAACACGACAATAATCAAAAGGGTACTCATGCGTTTTCTCCGAGTTTCTACGAATCAAATGACTTCGACCCGGACCTAAAATGACAGCATTCGCGGCCCAGCTACCGTAAACACTGGACACGCTGGGATTGTTCCCGCTCTAGGCGATCTCCAAGAATATCCGGTCGGCGACGAGAACACATCAACGAGCCGTTGAACATTCCCGCGCCAATGCCCTTCGAGCTGACTCAAGAGTGTTACCGATGAGGGGCGGCTATGGAATTCCGTCCGCAGAACCACCATATCTCACCCAAGCGGCAGCAGTCCCTTCGAGAGGGCCATTGATAGCGCTGCATCACCACAGAAGCACAGGAGAACATCATGACTGACGCCAAGGGCGCACCTGCGTCCGAAAAACCTTACGACGCAATCACGCTAGCGAAGAAACACAGGATCTCCGTCGAGGACGCACAGACGATCATCGAGGAGCACGGAGACAATCGGAAGCTCGTCGACAAGGCCGCCAGGCGCATCGCTGCCTAGCTCGCGGGTCAAGGAGTTCGAGCATGACTATACAGAAAGGAAGGGCAGTCGAGGCTGCGTTGACGAAGACGCAGCGCGATGCAGTAAATGCGATCCGACGGTTTCGTCACCAACGGAAAGTCGGCAGTACGTGGCTGGTCGGAGACCGTCGTCTCTCTCGGGGTGTCATTTCTGATTTGGAGAAGATGAGGCTTGTCCGAGAGGTGACGGCAGGGGGCAGTCCCGTCCTCACATACATCGGTGAAGGCGACTGAGACCATAGGCAACGGCTCCTCATTCCTGCAAATGAAAAGGGCGCTTCTCGACATCACGTCGGAGCGCCCTTGTTCGGAGATGGCGACGTTGCGGCGGGGCCATCGTCCGAGAACAGTATCTGAGCGGATTCGCAAATGCCTCGCAAGTGACGCCTTTCTTCCCGCTTTCGATGGGGCAAGCTCTACCCACATCCTTTCCACTGTCTATCCACAGGGTATCCGCAGGCTAACTGATTGATCTCAGGGCACTCTCGCCTTTCGCCGCCATGGTGTGGATAAATCGAGTGCGACGAAATGGTTACAGAGGGCTTTCCATTGGCCGAAACGGGATTCCGTTTAAGAGTCGATAGGACTATTGTCGCCAACGCTTTCCTTGAGAGCAGGCGGCGGACCTCGGAGAGCGCGGCGGCGAGCACTCGATGCTCCCGCCGCTTCCACGCCCTGGCGAAACGGCCATCTTCCACCGTCTACGACCTGAAGTCGAACTCCACTCGCCGAGCTGCGCACCGGAATCAATTTCTGAGCGCGATTCCGTAAGTCATTGAAAAATGATTCGTTTCGAGTCGGAACGAATCACCCTCGCACGTCTTTGAATCACGACCCAAGTGATTCGGAGTGGAGCGTCATGGCATCGGGACACCGCGCACAGTGGAAAGGCTTTCTTAAATTTGGTGAAGTGAGCTGCGGCGTGGCCCTCTATACAGCGGCCAGCACATCCGAGCGCATCACTTTCAACACGATCAACAAGGCGACGGGTAACCGCGTTAATCGCGTGTTCGTCGACAGCGAGACCGAAGAACGGGTTGAGCGGGAATCTCAGACCAAAGGCTTCGAGATCGAGAACGGGCAATACATCATCATCGATCCCGAGGAAGTAGCAGCGACAATCCCGGAGAGCAACAAGACGCTCGAGATCGACGCTTTCATCCCATGCTCCGAAGTCGACGATGTGTATTTCGACAAGCCTTATTACCTGACCCCGGACAAAATGGGTGCCGACGCTTTCGTGGCCCTTCGCGACGGCATGAAGAAGTCGAACGTCGCAGCCATTGCTAGAGCTGTCCTGTTCCGCCGGGTGCGCTCGGTGTTGATCCGCCCCCATGGCAAGGGCCTGGTGGCAACCACCATGAACTACGACTACGAGGTTCGCTCCTCGAAGAAGGCGTTCGAGGAAGTTCCTAAGCTGAAGATCGAGGGCGAGATGCTCGATCTCGCCAAGCATATCATCAGCACGAAGAAGGGCACGTTCGATCCGGCCACGTTCGACGACCGCTATGAAGCCGCCCTCGCTGAATTGGTGAAAGCCAAGATCGAAGGCAAGGAGCTGCCGAAGGCAAGAAAGGTCGAAGTCTCGAAGCCGAACGACCTGCTAGCCGCCCTCCGCGAGAGCGCCGGATTGCTGAAGTCTGGGGCGTCCACCGAGTCCAAACCGAAACGCACTGCGGCCAATGCCAATCAGGGCACAGGTCGGCAGCGCGCCGCGCGCGGGGTGGCCGCGAAGGCCGCCTCCTCCAAGGCTGCCCCGCAGCGCAAGGCAAGCTGAGGGAGATCGATCGATGGCACCCAAATATTATTGGAAAGGCTACCTCAAGCTCTCGCTCCTCACCTGCCCCGTGGCGATGACCCCGGCGATGTCCGAGTCCGAGAGGGTCCGCTTCCACACCCTCAACAAAGACACTGGAAACCGGGTCGTTTCGCAGTACGTCGACTCCGTGACCGGAAAGGCACTGAAGCAAGGCGCAGAGGCCAAAGGCTATGTCCGTGGCGAGAATGACTATGTGATCCTCACGGACGACGATCTGGATCGGGTCGCTCTCGACACCGTTAAGACCATCGACATCGAGAAATTCGTCCCCGCGGATTCGATCGACTGGGTTTATTTGGAGAAGCCCCACTATCTCACGCCCGACAACGCCGTCGGCAACGAGGCCTTCGCGGTTATCAGAAATGCCATGAAGTCGGACAACGTCGTCGGCGTGTCGAAACTCGTGATCGGTCGCCGCGAGCGCGCTGTCATCCTCGAACCCCGCGAGGAAGGCATTGTCCTATGGTCACTCCGTTTCGGCGACGAAGTTCGTCCGGAGGAAAGCTATTTCGAGGACATCGAGGACAAAGCCGATCCCGACCTGATCCCGCTGGTGCAGAAACTGATAAAGCAGAAATCGGCACACTGGTCGCCCGACATGGTCAGCGATCCAATACAGCCGAGCCTGCTGAATCTGATAGCCGAGAAGAAGAAGGCGATGAAGCCGAAGAAGGCGGCCAGAGGCAAACGTTCGGATGCCGCTCCGAAGGATAACGTCGTCAACATAATGGATGCTATGAGGAAGAGCGTCGATGCCGATCTCCGAGGTAGGAAGGCGGCCTCATCCCATGCATCTTCTTGAAACCAAAGTCGCTCACGAAAAGACAGGGTGGCGCGTAGACTTTCTTGGCGACCACGGGGAGTTGGTGTCGATCAAGGTCGCTGACGGGCACGCATTCAGCGAGGAAGAGGCCATCGTTCACGCCAAGGAGGTAATGGTGCAACTGACTGCATTTGGCACCCGCGGTGGCGGTCGAAGCATTAACGCCTATGACGCTGCGAGCAATGGCAACTTCGACGACGACGAGCCGCCGTTCGGTACTTGGCACTGACATGTGACATTTGGCAGATGGCACGCGTGAATGAGACGTTTTTTCCTCACACGCCTGATGTCGCGGCTTCACGCTGCCTTCAAGCGAAGCTGTGCCTGGGGCAATGGTGGCTCGCTTGATGAAGGTGAATGGCATTATCGCTGAAGATCCGGAAGACGACAGACGCCAATTAAAGCGCCTTTTACAGTTCCAAAAAAGCGCGGCCGCTGTGTTCGTTCCGGGCACGGTCGGGCTACAATCTCGGAATAGTGCGACGGCGTACCAACACTGTCACGAAAGCATCGCCCAAATGCAGAGATGCAAATCCGGCTGCCATGGGGTCGAACTACGCGATAGTCCGGCTTGTATACCTACCCCTTGACTATTGCTTCATGAATGGCGCGCGCGACCTCAGGCTTGTCGCTCATCGAGATAGCACAATATGGTTGGCCCCGCTCAGCACTAAGGGCATGAAAGGCAAAAAGCGCTGCAAGTGGAGCATGCCCGTAACACCGTGTCTGAGTTGAGGTTCCGGGTGAATAAGCCTTCTACGCCAGCACGTGTGAGTGCCGCATCGCATTTCATCCATCCTTGTCTGGGTCGCGTAGCCTTCCTGTCGAGTCCAATCGGTGGAACAGACCGCTCTCGCCGTCGTTACTGCATGAGTATGGAGAAGAGCATGACACGCTACCTTGACACGCCGACTGCCGCGGAGCCGCCAAAGCCTGACCTGAACACGCACATCCGCACCAATCCCAGAGTGAAGGGAATACTATGGACGGCGGGAATTGGCATGGGACTTCTCATCGTGATCGCTGCGGTGATTTCTCATGTCCTATAAGCATGCCAGATCGGTCGATAGCCGCACCCATGTCAGAGAGGATCGCTACCAGGCAATCCCGGGCGAGGACGGCTGGACGGTGGTGGATCGCTTGAGCGGTCTTCCAGCGGCTTCCAACGGCCGCGACTTCATCAAACTAAGAAAAACAGACGCGCGCGACATTTCAAATGAACTCAATAATTGCGAAAGAGAGGGCAAGCCCAGCCCGCTACTGTAATCCTCTGATCGAATTTTGCGCATCAGTGCTTACACGGGAAATCCACATACTTTGACAACTGAGCGGCCCGCCGGCAGCTATTCCGGGGTGTTGGGCCGCTTTTAGAGGCTTCTTCGTAACGGCGGATGTCAGGGCGCCATTCAACTGCCTTTGACGATCGCATAAATTATTTTACGGAAAACCAGCGACCCAACTGCTGGAGAAAAGCATGCGCTCGGGATCGCCATCGAGGTCCTCGGTGATATCGAAAGCAATTAAGCGCTCGACGACCCCATCGAAGTCATGCATCCGCAATGCGAGATGCCAGCTGTTGCGATCAATCGCCGGCCACTTACGGGACGTTCCTTCGTGGTCTACCGCGTAGGATAGGGGCGAAGTTTTGAGATCCGCCGTGATGATCGATGCGTGATGCAGAGCAGGAACGGGATTCTGTCTTCGAACCGCCAGCGCGCAATGCGAGGTCAGGGACCAGAACCATCTAGTGACCAGCACTTGCAGACCGTCGTTTCGGTTGTCCGATACGTTCGAAAACCCATCCGCTCGTAGTACGCCTGTGCAATGTCGTTGGCTATTCCGATAAAGGCCTCGATTTTCTCAAGCCCCGCTTCGATGGCCGCCTGTCGGGTCGTCTCGAACAGCTCGCGCCCGACACCAGTCCTGGCTGCGTCTGGAGAGACATGCGTGCCGACGATGCCCCATCCAACTGGCGTGTCATAGAGATTATCATCAGTCGCTCGGATCAGCGATTGAAAGCCGAGTAGGTTTCCGTTGTCGTCCTCGGCCAGGGAACAGCGGATGCCAGCCGGATTGTCGATATAATGCTCGCGAACGAATTCGACGTCTGCTCTTGCCGTCCGCTTTCCGGCAGCAACCAGCTGCTTGAGCATTTCACTCATAGGAAGAGCGTCTTCAGCCTCTGCTATCCGAATCTTCACTGTAACCTCCCTCCGGAGCTGTGGTGATCGACCGCCGGCCGTCTCAAGATGTCGGCCGCACCGGGAATGTAGGTCGAGACAGCACGACCACGCTAGAGTTGACGACCCTGGTTTTGAGCCTGTTCCAGTGCCAGCGCGTGGCGTTCTTTCTTTGCCTCGCGTCTACGCTGTTCCGCTGTCAGGAAATTTCGTGCCGTTTGCGCGAAGCTTTGACGCGGCTCGTGTTTCCGTAAGTTGGAGAAGTCGCTGGGCTGTGATGCCGAATTTTCGGTCATGGGTGTTTCCTCAATTGCCGGGAGAGAACGCGCCAAGCAGTGAAAGGGTACGGCGTCTGCCTGATTTTTTCATGAGGATGGTATTGTCGTCACGATCGGCCTTCCATCGCCTGGATCATCATCATCGTATAGTCATCCATTGCAGGCGGCGGCACGTCGTTTTTGATCGCCTGCTCCGGCAGGATTTTATGCGCTGGATTGCCACCATGCGCGAATTGACGCGCAGACTTCTTTGCTCGGCTTGCCTTCAGGTCGATGCCGTTGTCTTTGTTGCGTGACATCTTTGTGCTCCGTCTGCGACTTGATTCCGTCATGAACGGCAAGGAAGGAAATTCGTTCCGTGCGGAGTGGCCCGCGAAAAGGAAGAGAAGTGCGTCTCTCACTCGGCCAATGCCTGAATTTCAGGCGTTGACCCTACATCCTGTCGATCTTCCCAAAATGAGCGGGTAAATCACGTTCGCCAAATGTCGTCGTAATACATCACAAGTGGCGGGGATCAAGCGGTAGAACCCGATCTTGAACAAGGTCCGGTACCGACACGGCTTAGCGACGCTGGGCACTGCTACCCAGCTGTTCTGGCGCCGTACATCTGATTGTTGACCTGAATCAAAGCCGGCGAACTGATATCCCACTCGAGCCTACGTGTCACGCGGCTCAGATCTGGCGCGCTGGTAACGAAGCGCTCGTCGTAACGGAGATAGAGTGTCTCGAAGAAACTGGTCGTTGCAAGCGGGCTGGTTTCAGGGGGGAAAGGTTCGAAAAGCTTGTTCTTGGTGGGGCCTTCCATTTCGACCAGGCCGAAACCGATTGCTTCATAGCGGCTGACATCGTCACGGATCCCACGGCGCCCGACAAGCTCGCGCAGCGCATTGTGGAAGCGGACGATCCCGGCCACCGGCTCGCCGCCGATTGCAATCGCAATGTCGTTGGCCGCCAGGGCCTTCGCGGGGGCAGTCTCATTGCTGACGTCGTCAACAGCTTCGGCAGCGATATCGAGCGCGCGTTCCGTTTGTCGGTTTGCCCGCAGCAGGACGAGATAGCCGAGGACGAGAGCCGGATAGGTGATATGCAAGTTGGTGCATTCGCCGATCGTCTCTTCCATGCGATTGGTCAGGTTACGGAACGCACCGGTTACGCCCTTGCAGGAGACAGCGAGTACGGGGCCGATCCCTTCCCTGGTCACGACAACATCGACGTTCTTGGTTTTTAGGCCGCCGAGCACAGTTCGTTCGCCGCCGCCGGCGACGGATGGATCATAGTGGAGAATAGGCACGCGGCCAGATTTGCGCTCTACCCGAAATGGCGGTCGCGGCGTGATGTCGACTGGATCGAAGCCTCCCTCGATCACCAGCCGGCAGGCAACATACCAATGCAGAGGCTTGATGTGGCTAGCACTTTGCGTCTTGCCTGAGAATTCCGCGAATTCCCTGAGCGCGTCTGCTTCGGTCGTCCAACGGCATACATTACCTTCGATTTCAGTCGGCATAGTGTCTCCAGCGCTGAAGCGTCTGGATGGAGTCCAAAATTGCCTCGGAGGACTTCTTGCCTGTCAGGCGACCAGCCGGAAAGAGAATGTTGCCGGCTTCACGCGGCTCCAGCTTCAGCATTCCACCTCCAAGCGCGTGGCCTTCGATCTCGCAGCTCAACCGGACGAAAGGCGTTTCCCACGAGGGGAGGAGTTTCGCTGCGAGCTTACGGTCGCGCAGCCTCACAGCGTGGACACTGTTTGTGCAGGTAACACCTGCGTCGTTTTTGACAAGGCTCGCTGCGCGGCCCGACATGTACTGAAGGATGTAATCGGGCTCCTGGACATCGGGAACCGAATACCAGGGGTCCCTCACCCGGCATTTATAGGCTTGCCGGGCTTGCCGACCAGGATTGCTATTGAGATAGCGCCTGACTGTGGCCGGCACTTCCTGTCCGCGGCCGATCTTGAGCAGCAGCATTGCCTGGTCATTGGCCTGCCAATCCGTCACAGTAGACTGGGTGATAGCGTCTTTCGGGAGCGAGCGCGCGTTGCGCACCGAGGGCTTGAGGAACTGTGATGGGATCCCAAGTTTCTCAGCCAGGGACGGTTTCAGGTGGAAGAAGTCGTTGTCGCCGCTAACATAACCGATCCCAACGGCTGCGAATTCCGAAAACCGACGGCTGTCCGGGTCCGCCGCGGCGCCCTGATAAATCTCTCTTACCTCTTCCGACATTAGGTACGGCCGCAATCTGCTATTCCAGATAGAACGCCACTCTCCGACGTCGACAAAGGTTGTCGCCGCGGGCGGTTGTGCGGCCGGTCTGTATTGATCTACGACTGACAGCTCGATGCGATCGGTCTTTTCGCCGAAGCCGTCGGCATAGAGAAGCCAGCAATCTTCGGACAGTTGCGGGAAGAGCTTCTGGCGCACGGCGACGATTTTCACCTGCCGGAACGAGGCGACGAGATACTCGATCAGCGGCGCAGCATAAGGAGCGTGGCCGATCTCGGCCGGCACGACAAAAGCCAGACGGCCGCCGGCCTTCAAAAGCGTAGCTGTCGACACCAAGAACGGCGCCCATGATGATGTCAGGCCGCTGAAGCGTGCGCCATGCGTTAAGCAATGGGCGAGAGCGCGTTTGCGCATGTCGCCCTTGAAGGTCTGGTAGCGGATGAAGGGCGGATTGCCGGCTGCACACTCGAAGCGCTCCGACGTCTCCGCCGCCCAGGTGAAGAAATCGCCCTCGTGCACGAGCGACCAGGGAGCGCGGTCCATGGCAGAGCGCGCTGATACGAAGTCCTGCTCGATGCCGACGGAATTGCGGTGGTGGACAAGGAAGTTGCCATCGCCGCAGGATGGATCAAGCAGCCGATCGTCGTCATGACGCAGCGCCCAACGTACGAGGGCGGCCGCAATATCATCCGGCGTGAAATACGCGCCCGATTGCTTCTGCGGCAGTCGAATCGATTGTCCTGTGTCCATGGCGCCACCTTAGGGAAATGGGAGTGCTTTTCAAACATAGCCTTGCCGGAGTTTCAAGAACATAAATAGAACAAAGATAGCTTATATTGGTTTGAACATCCTTGCTTTCGGCAAGGCGCCGCCGCTCGAGGGTTCTGCGCGCGCGTCAAAAACTTAGAGCTTGAAGCAGTTTTCCCGGTGCCACTGCAGAAGTCATGGGTGTGGCAGGCCTCTCGAATGATCGTGACGGTACGCTCCTGGAAGAGGGCGTACGATGTCTTCGGCGGCTGCTTTGAAACGGGCTGGTCGTCCGTGTGGCGGGTGCCATTATATCGCTCTCGCCGCCCATTACACCCGCGGATGCAGACCAAGGTCGGCGCAATGCGCGGTACTTTCCATACTGGCAGCCTAAACTTGTCGAGAATCACCGCTCTTGATCGGATATGAACTGCCGACCTTGCCGCTCGTCTCGCAAGTAGATGATCGGACAAAAAACTTCCGGGGAGAAGCATAGCGGAGCTGAAGCCCTGAGATTTGTTGCGAACCACGACTGAGTTGGAGCCGGCCCCGTCGTCCTGAGAAAGTGGTCACCGACAATCTCGCTGACAAAGGCGTCGAGATCCACATCGCAGATTGGTATGACTGACGCCCAAATCAAGCATTTTTCTTGCAAATATAAAAATCTGGACGGGAATGCCCGTGGGTCATCATGTCGAGCTTTTTGAGGCGGAAATCGATCGTCTGGCGCGTGGCGAGCGCTACGGCAATGAGCCGTGAATTTATCCCCGGCCAGATCATCGCCTATCCGTATCTCGGGGCTTGGCAGAACGACCGGGGAGAGACAGAAGGGCGCAAGTCGCGTCGGACTTGCGTCGTCGCGCGGGCCGCACCGCTAAGGACGGCCTCACCCTCCTTGCTCTTTTCGCTGTCACAACGAAGGCCCGCCGCGAGCCTCGCAGAAAAAGGCGGCGCTCAGCTATGAAAACGACGTCCAAGACCCATCGCTGACAGGCAGGGGTTTTCAGTGCGTCCTACCAGACGTGCGACTTCGTCGATCGATTTCCCGGGATAACGCCGCAGCAATAGCTCGGCATTTGACGATATGAGATCGCAAAGGAAATTAAGCGGGTACCGCGAAGGATTGTGCAGAAACGCCTGAAGTAGCGCGTCAAACTCCAACAAGCGTCGTCTATCCTGCAAACTGTCCACCCCTTAATACTTCGCCCCCGACCATCAAACCCAAAGCGTTTGGCCGGTCAATTCATCCTTATGGCTTAGCACATTCGACTGCCCGTGCTTTTTCGGTATCAGTGCTGCGACGCTGGGCGAACCGCGGTGCGGTAGCATCCAATGCCGTCGCAGTTACTGCACTTGGCAAGGCGCCTGCACTTGATATTACTGCCTAGTGTGACTGATATGGCACAGTATTTTGAAATTCTAAGCTGAAGAATTCTTCCCCATATGCTTGAGTTATCGGAGAAGATAGGCGCAACGGGTGCTTCGCCCTCTCGCGCGCGACAGTTATTGATCGAGGGGATCAGGTAAGTTGCGGCTTTATGGATTGTACTTTGCCGGTTTCATTACCGTAAGCATGTCACTTTCGGGCTGCGTGAGCGGTCCGGATCATGTCCCCCCGGAGATGCCGCTTCCCGCGAAGTTCGGTGAAGGCGGGGTCAAGAGCAATGGTGATGTTGCGACCGCCCAGTGGTGGACGGCCTATCGCGACCAGCGGCTGAACGCGCTGGTGGCCCAGGGCATCGGCCAGAACCTCGACGTGCTGCAGGCGCTGGAGCGCATCAACGCTGCCGAAGCCCAGGTGACAGTCGCCGGTGCAGGCGCGCTGCCGAGCCTCGTCGTCGGTGCTTCCCATACTGTCAGCGGCCAGATGGGCAACCTTCGCACCCGCTCCGGCGCCACCAACACCACCGCCGGTGAGGCCAATGTCTCCTGGCTGCTCGATCTGTTCGGCGAATATCGCCGTTCGAAGGAAAGCGCGCTGGCATCGCTGGATTCGGCTTACGCCACCGCCGACGTCGCCAAGCTCACCTTCCTCCAGGATCTGGTCAACAGCTATATCGACGCTCGTTACTACCAGGAACGCATCGCGCTCTCCCAGGCAAACCTGAAGTCGCGCCGCGAGACCTTCGATCTCACCAAGTTCCAGCTCGAAGCCGGTGCGGCCTCGCGCCTCGACGTCGTCCAGGCCGAAGGTCTGGTGCAGTCGACCCAGGCCGAAATCCCCGGTCTCGAAACCAACTTCCGGGTTGCCGCCCATCACATCGCCACACTGCTCGGCCTGCCGGCCTCTTCGCTGGTCAGCGATCTCCAGAAGGGCTCGCATCAGCCGGTGTTCCGTGGCGGCCTGCAGGCCGGCATTCCGGCTGACCTGATCCGCAACCGTCCCGATATCCGCAAGGCCGAACGGGATCTGGCCGCTGCCACCGCCAATATCGGCGTGGCCGAGGCACAGCTCTATCCGTCGATCTCGCTGTCCGGCTCGATCTCGCCCTCCTATGTCCGCCCGGTCGGCGGCAATGGCGGCCTGACCACCTGGTCCTTCGGCCCGACGCTGAATCTGCCGATCTTCGACGGCGGCCGCCTGCGCGCCAATGTCGACATCACCAAGTCGGATGCCAAGGCCGCCTATCTCGCCTGGAAGTCTGCGGTGCTGAGCGCCGTCGAGCAGGTCGAGAACGCGCTGTCGGCGGTCCGCCGCGATGCGCAGACGGTTCAGGCCCTGCGTGCCCAGGTGAAGACCACCCAGGAATCGCTTGAGCTCTCGACCGCCAGCTACAAGGACGGCGCGTCCTCGCTGCTCGACGTTCTCGATGCCCAGCGCAACGTCTCGACGGCCCAGGCAAGCCTGGCCGCCGCCGTCCAGCAGATGGCCAAGGACTACGTCTCGCTCAACGTCGCCGTCGGCGGCGGCTATGCGCCAGATGGCGCAAAGCCCTCGACCGAAGCAAAGATCGAGACGTTCGCCGTCAAACCGTAGGAGCCGGCTCGGGCGATCTAAAGGAAAGTGATTTCGCCGTTTGCGATCTTTAGGATCGACAATGCGCCAGTCGCTGCTGCAGCGGTATCGATGGCAAGACGTTGGCGGCCGAAGGTCGGTTCGAGGACGGGCGTGTGCCCGTGGATAACAAAAATGGGAAGTCCCGGTCCGTCGCTTAGAAACGGTTCGCGGATCCACATCAAGTCGGTATCGGTCTGGCGTTTCAGATCGACGCCGGGGCGCACGCCAGCGTGAACGAAAAGCAGCTTTCCGATCTGCAAACAAACCGGAAAGGATTCAATCAATGCAATATGCTGCTCGTCGACCATCTCGATGACCAGTCTATGCAGTCCGCGAAGGCCCTTCATTCGCACTGTTTGCTCGACGTCGATGCCATATGAGGCAAGTGTTTCTGTCCCGGCAAAGTCGATCCATTCGCCCAGCATCGCCGGGTGACGGTACATGCGAGCAAACTCATCATCATGATTGCCAGCAAGCATGATGCGCCTGTAACCATGAGCAACAGGCGAAGATAGTCGCTCCAAGACCGAGCGACTGTCGGGACCGCGATCAATGTAGTCGCCCAGCAGGACGATGAGCTTCCGTCCGGGTGTAGACGTGCCGTCTTCATAGATCCGACGCTCCGCCTCTCCAAATTCTCTGCAGCAGCCATGGATGTCGCTGATCGCGTAGATCGCAGCGAACTCGTCATCAGGCAGTGTCAGCCGAGATCTGCCGTTCGCATTCTGCGTGCGTGAACGATGCCATAGCATGGGAAAGTGGAACATTGCTCCATGAACTTCAGTGAAAACCACCTCCGCACTACAGGAAATTCCTTAACTGAAGCTCAAGTTCAAATCACGCCATTTAACGTTTGCGTGTTTGCCGCGATCGAAGGACTCGCCAGTACTTCTGCCTCCTGCCATAAACTTAGGCGTTCCGCTCCATTTCTGCCCCGTTAACGTTGTGATTAACACAAAATTAATACTGGTTTACAGCGTTAAACTTTGCTGATAGCCTTTAATAAGTAGCAGTGGAGTATTGTGTATTTGCGTAACTCTCCTGATGGTTTTGCCCGATCTGAGCGCCGTGCAGTGCTGCAATTGCAGTGCTGGGACGACGCGTATAGCGTAAATATAGCCGCTCGATTAGAAAAGCCATTACAACCGGCAGACAGCATATCATCCGAAACGATGTCGCAGGCTCCCGGCGCTTTACCTCTGCTCCCTTCTCACAAACGCGCGCAACGTTGGATTTCCAAACCCTTTGGCTATCCATGCGCGAACGCATTTCGCTCGGCAGGGGTCAGTTGTCATGGCGCATATCATTTCGTGTTTTGAAGCATCCAACACTTTAAGAGAGCGCGCCAAGCGGATCATCCCAGGCGGCGCTCACACCTATGCGAAGGGTGATGACCAGTATCCGGTCCTTTCGCCCGGCTTTATCGCTCGTGGCCATGGGGCACATGTCTGGGACGTCGACGGCAACCGCTATATCGAATACGGCATGGGCAATCGCGCGGTATCGCTCGGCCATGCTTATCCAAAGGTCTTGAGGGCCGTCGAACGGGAAATCAAGAACGGTGCAAACTTCACCCGGCCGGCGTCAATCGAGGTGGCATGCGCCAGCGCGTTCCTCGATACGATCGAGAAGGCGGAGATGGTGAAGTTCTGCAAAGACGGATCGCACGCGACCTCGGGCGCCGTCAGATTGGCACGCGCGGTGACGGGTCGCAGCATGGTCGCGCGCTGCGCCGATCACCCATTCTTCTCGACTGACGACTGGTTTATCGGAACGACACCGATGAATGCCGGTATCCCAAAGGAAGTGCAGGAACTAACGCTGTCCTTTAAATATAACGACATCCAGGGCGCAAGGTCACTGTTCAAGCAGCATCGGGGGAAAATTGCAGCGGTCATTTTGGAACCGTCGAAAGGCGATGAGCCGAAAGACGGCTTCCTGTATCGCCTTCGCGACCTTTGCCACGAGAATGGAGCGCTGTTCATTCTCGACGAAATGATTACCGGATTTCGCTGGCATCTGAATGGGGCACAAGCCTTCTATGATATTGAACCCGACCTTTCCTGCTTCGGCAAAGCGCTCGGGAACGGTTTCGCGATCTCCGCGCTTGCAGGGAAGCGTGAGTTCATGGAACTCGGCGGGATTGAGCAGCGTGAAAAGCCAAGGGTCTTCCTCCTGTCGACAACCCATGGTGCGGAAACGCATGCCATGGCAGCGGCGATCGCAACGATACAGGTCTACCATGAAGAACCTGTCATCGAGCACCTGATGGAAATGGGAGAACTGCTGCGGGCCGGTGTGAGTGAGATTGCCGCCCAGCACGGCCTCTCGGAGCATTTTTATGCCTCTGGGTTTGCAAGCAATCTCGTCTACGGCACCCTCGATCAAGAGCGCATGCCCTCGCAGGCCTTCCGCACGCTGTTCCTACAAGAACTCATAAAGCGCGGTGTCCTGGCGCCGTCTCTCGTTGTGAGCTACACGCACACGAAGCGCGATATCCGAAAGACCCTCGACGCCGTCGACGGAGCGCTGAAGGTCTATCGCAAGGCGCTTGAGAATGGCGTCTCAAACTACCTCGTTGGCAGGCCATCGGATGTTGTTTTCCGGGCGACAAATCGCTTCGTTGCACCGCCGGCGGAGGTTCCGACGCTGATGCCGGAACTTCAGCGCCGCGCACCGCAGCGTGAATCCGACTTTCATTCAGCCGGCTCCAGTTTTACGTTCCCTTAGTAAACCCACAAATTTTTATGAGTATAAGGATCCGCTATATGCTTTCCTGCGCTGGGGACACGTGTGGGCAAGCCAATCAATCTCCTGTCATGAGCCAGCCATAAGCTGGCACCGCAATATTCGAGGGGCCGATATGACACATTTTTCTTGCCGTTTCTGCGCTGCAGAGCTGACCGAAACAGTTGTAGATCTTGGAGCATCACCGCTTGCCAATTCCTATATAGATCTCGACAAGACGCAGCGGGCCGAGCCCTTCTATTCGCTTCACACCTATGTGTGTACGCAGTGCTATCTCGTGCAGGTTCCGCCGATGGCACCACGTGAAGACATTTTCGACAGCGAATACGCCTACTTCTCGTCTTACTCGGCTTCCGTTCTGGAGCACGCCCGCCAGTATGTCGAAGAGATGATGGATCGCTTTTTGTTTACCGAAAATCATCAGGTTATCGAAGTCGCGAGCAACGATGGTTACCTGCTCAAGAACTTCAAGGCACGCGGCGTCCCCGTCCTGGGGATTGAGCCGTCGGGAAATGTTGCCGCTGTTGCGGAAGCCGCCGGCATTCCAAGCCGAGTGCAGTTCTTCGGTGTCGAGACTGCGACGCAACTCGTTGCAGAGGGTATCAAGGCAGATCTTTTGATCGGCAATAATGTTCTAGCACATGTGCCAGACATCAATGACTTTGTTGGCGGCATCAAAAAAGTGCTTGGGCCAACTGGTGTTGTCACGATCGAATTTCCGCACCTGATGAAGATGCTGGATCTCAACTACTATGACACAATCTACCATGAGCACTATTCGTATCTGTCCCTTTTCAGCGCCGAAAAAATTTTCGCCCTTCACGGAATGACGATCTTTGACGTTGATGAAATTAAACCTCAAGGTGGATCATTGCGTATCTATGCGCGTCACACCGAAGACAGTTCTCATCCGCTCACCCCCAGGGTCGACGCGTTGCGCAGCCGCGAGGTCGATGGTGGCGTCAATTCACTGGCCCGCTACAAGACGTTTGCCGATCAGGTCCATCGCACGAAACGAGAGCTCTTGAAGTTCCTGTTCCAGGCAAAGGAGGATGGAAAGACGGTTGTCGCCTACGGCGCACCCGCCAAAGGCAACACTCTCCTGAATTTCTGCGGTATCAAGACCGACCTTATCGACTACACGGTTGATGTCAGCCCGCACAAGCAGAACCGCTTGCTGCCCGGTACACGCATTCCGATCCATGCGCCGGACATGATTGCCGAGACAAAGCCCGATTACGTCCTCATCCTCCCCTGGAACATCCGTGACGAAATCGTTAGCCAGATGAAGGATGTTGCCTCCTGGGGCGGTCGGTTCGTTGTTCCTCTTCCTGAAGTTGAGGTGCTTGCTTGATCAAGCATCAGATCGCTGAGCCGGATGGCGCCGGCGCGCGAATGAGTGCGCTTATGGGCGAACTGTTTCCAATATGCAGAAGCATTACTGGCGACGGCGTCAGACGAACGCTCGACATTATCTCAAGGCAAATACCGCTCGAAATACATTCCGTGCCTTCAGGAACGGCCGCCTTCGACTGGACGGTTCCAAAGGAATGGAAGATCCGTGCGGCCTTTGTGGAGGACGATCAGGGCCATCGGGTGATCGACTTTTCTGATCATAACCTGCACATCGTCAGCTATTCTGCTCCGCTCGACCAGACTGTTTCCCTTGAGGAGCTCCAGGCCCATCTGCACTCCGATCCGAGCCAGCCGGACGCCATCCCCTATCGCACATCCTATTACAAGGAAGACTGGGGTTTTTGTCTTGCGCACAGCGTTCGCAAGACCTTGGCGCCCGGAAACTATCACGTCAAAATAGACAGCGAGTTGTTTGCCGGCGAACTGACCTGGGGTGAGGCTTTCATAAGGGGTGAAACGAGTGACGAGATCGTCATTTCAGCCCATATCTGCCACCCGTCCCTTGCCAATGACAATCTCTCCGGCATCGCAGTCTGCGTCGAACTGATACGTGCTGCGTTGAAAGCGAATCCTCGTCATTCAATCAGGGTTTTGTTCATTCCCGGAACGATCGGCTCGATTGTCTGGCTGTCCCAAAATCAGGCCCGCCTTTCGCACATCAAGCATGGCCTGGTGGCAGTCAATCTCGGTGATAGCGGCCAGATGCACTATAAGCGCAGCCGTTATGGGCACGCAGAGATAGATCGAGCGGTCGAGTATATCCTGAACACGGCAGCCCCCGCACATGTCCTGCGTGACTTTTCGCCCTATGGCTACGATGAGCGGCAGTTTTGCTCGCCTGGGATCAACCTGCCGTTCGGCTGCTTGTCGCGCACGCCGTACGGGGAGTTTCCCGAATACCACACGTCAAACGACAATCTAGCGTTTATCTCGCAGAGTTCACTCGAACACTCGCTCCAGGTTTATCAATCGGTGCTGAACCTCATTGATCGAAACCGCCGTCTCATCAATCTGAAGCCACAATGCGAGCCGCAACTTGGCAAGCGCGGCCTCTATGGCGCACTTGGCGGCCAATCGGATACCAAGACGCGGCAATTGGCGATGCTATGGGTATTGAATTACTCTGATGGAGGGCACGATTTGCTCGATATCGCCTGCCGTTCAAAGATCGATTTCGACATTATCGCCGATGTTGCTGATGTCTTAATCGATCATCAGCTTCTTTCGCAGGCATCGGAGGCATCATGAGCGGGCCGCAGGTTGTGACCCGAAGGGTAGCCGTGGTGACCGGGGCCGCAAGCGGCATCGGTCAGGCAATCGTCTCAGCAATGGCTGCGGATGGGGTTGCGATCCATGCGCTTACGAGGGGACCCATTCCGGCGCTCTCGATCCGACACGGAGCATCGATCAGCTGGCATCATGTCGACCTTGCCGATGATCTGGCGATTGCCGAATTCGTTGCGCGCCTGCGTTCATCCGAACGTGGAATCGACTACCTCGTCCATAGTGCCGGACAGTTTCAGTCGGGGCTGGTCAGTGAAACACGAATTGACGTCCTGGACGATGCTTGGCGCGTCAACGCGCGCGCTCCGTATCTTTTGACACAACTTCTCATACCTAGCCTAGTCCAGTGCAAAGGGTTCGTCGCGTTCATCAACTCAAGCGTGTGGATGAACCCGCGTAAAGAGCTTTCCGCATACACGATGAGCAAGTATGCGTTGAAGGCGCTTGCCGACAGCCTGCGCGCCGAATTGAACACTTATGATGTGAGAGTGGTTTCCATCTTCCCGGGCAAGACCGCTACCCCCATGCAGCAATCCATCCATGATGCGCGGTCGGCCTCATACCGGCCGGACGTCCTTCTGCAGCCGGAGTCCATCGCCGCAGCGCTTATGGGGGCCTTGAAAATGCCGCCGTCCTGCGAAGTCACGGATATTTTTCTGCGACCGGCGAATACCACACCGGCAAACTTCCAGGAATAGTACAGACTGATTGTTATAGCGAAGTGACATCAAGACTCGGATGCTGTTTACTTGTCTCATATCGAACCAAGAGCAAATCACAATATGTATCGATTTGAAACTTAATCATAAAATCAACATTTTAGCAGATAACGGCGTTAATTTTCTGTTGCCACTACGATTATTCTCGAATACCTTAAGAACATAAATACCTATGCACTCGTCTAGGGACGGAACGTGACTCGATTGATCGAATAGATATTCGAGTGTTACACTCTTTTGGTGTGTAGGCCGGGAATTGAAACTTGACGCGCGGTTCGCCGCGCCGGTTTCGCTTTCCTGTTACAAGAAGAATCGAAAGTTAAGCCTTGGCGTACACGCGCCATTGAAGACGTGCATTTGTTTTTCGTTGTCGTTTAGGCTTCTTATGATGTGCTTCGATCTGAGCTTTTGGAATCAATGGTCAGCAAAGAAATGGATGGCTCTGGCGGCCGCCACGGCCTGCGCGGCATTGGCAGCTGCGTCTCCAGCTACGGCGGACAGCACAACTCCCGGTGATGGACATCAAGCCACTGGATCCTCGTTTTTCGAGGATTTCGACTCAGTTGACGCCAACTTCTGGTACATTTCCGACGGTTGGACAAACGGGCCGCATCAAAACTGCACGTGGTCGCAGTCGATGATTTCGACAAAGGCTGGTCTCTTGACGCTACGCCTCGAAGAAAATGAGCAGTCCAAGGCGTTCCTGTGCGGTGAAATCCAGACGCGGCAGGCTTTCGGCCATGGCACCTATGAGGCACGGCTGAAGTCGGCAACGGGCTCTGGCCTGAACTCTGCGTTCTTCTCCTTCATCGGCCCGGCTGATCAGCAGGAACACGACGAGATCGACTTTGAAGTCCTCGGCAAGGATCTTGGTGCAGTCCAGGTCAACCAATATGTCAAGGCAAAGGGCGGCAATGAAAAGCTCGTTGCACTTAATGCCCCTGCCGATCAAGATTTCAACGACTTTGCATTCATTTGGGAGACAGATCGACTGCGCTATTTCGTCAATGGCAACCTTGTGCAGGATGTGACCGACAAGGCCGTCATCCCGACGGCGCGCCAAAAGATCTTCCTGTCGCTATGGGGGACCGACACGCTGACGAACTGGATGGGCCCATTTTCCTATTCGGGCCCTGCGTCGATGCAAGTTGATTGGATTGCCTTCACCGCAGCCGGCCAGCGCTGCCTGTTCAAAGCTTCGATCACGTGCAACGACGCCATCGCCACGCGCACGTCTGATGAGGTCAAGGAAGGCCAGTGATGACCCACGTCCTTTACCTCGTTCACGATTTGACTGATCCCGCCGTGCGGCGGCGCGTCATTGCTCTCAAACAGGGTGGCGCAAGTGTCGATATCGTCGGATTTGCCCGTGCTGCCGTTCCTGATGACATCGAGGGCGTCTTTCCGCGCGTGATCGGAAGGACCAAGGACGGGCACTTTGTCCAGCGCTGCCTCGCCGTCTTAAAAGCACGACGAAAACTTCGCTCGATCCTGAAAGATCTGGCGCAGCCTGATGTGATCATTGCCAGAAATCTGGAGACGCTGTCGTTGACCAGCAAGGTCAACAGGCTCACCGGCGAGCCGGTCCCCGTTGTTTTTGAGTGCCTTGACATCCACCGGCTGCTTCTTGGACAAGGTGGGGTCGGCAAGGCAATGCGGCTTCTTGAACGCTGGTGCGGCCGCCATGTATGCGCCGTCATCACAAGTTCGCCAGCCTTCAAGACGAATTATTTCGATAGCCTTTCCCTGTTGCGCGCGCCCGTTCATCTGCTTGAGAATAAGGTCGTCCAGCTCGATGATGACGTGCAGGTTTCAGCCTTGCCGCGCAGCGACGATCGTCCCTGGCGTATCGGCTGGTTCGGCGCGCTTCGCTGCCGCAAGTCGTTCAAGCTTCTCTCTCACTTTTCGCGCATGGCTGGAGGTCGGGTCGAAATCATCCTTCGCGGTCGACCCGCTTATCGCGAATTTGATGATTTCGATGCCGAGATCGCTGCTGAACCATTCATGCGTTTCGAGGGACCCTACCGCAATCCGGAGGACCTCAGCGCAATCTACGGCGAAGTCGATTTCGCTTGGGCCGTTGACTGCTTCGAAGAGGGTCAAAATTCCAAGTGGCTTTTGCCCAACAGGCTCTATGAGGGATGCCTCTATGGAGCAGTGCCGATCGCCCTTGACGGCACGCAGACTGCTGCAACGCTCAATAGCCGCGGGATCGGAATGACCATCAACGATGTGACGCCATTTGCCTTGGCGCGCATCTTCGATGGCATGACCTATGAGACCTATCGCAAGCTTGCCAGCAACATTGCAGCTCTTGACAAAAGCAATTGGGTGTACGGCCCGTCGCAATGTCGGGAATTGGTCGCCTGGTTGGGCTCTTTGCGCCCCTTACCCGGCGAACAGCGTTCCGACGCAGTCTCCACCAGCTCTTCCTTCGCTATATAGAATGGATCGATGATGCCTCGCCAAAAAATCACCGACTGCTGCCTCATCGTCATACCCTGCCTCAACGAGCGGAACCATATTGGTGGGCTTCTATCGAGGCTGTCTGACGCCTTGCCGGAAGATGGCTGGCGCATCGTTGTCGCTGACGGCGGCAGCAAGGACGGTTCGCAAGATATTGTGAAGGCAGCTGTCGCACATGATGCGCGCATCGTTCTCCTCAACAACCCAAAGCGGCTGCAGAGTGCGGCGATCAATCTGGCTGTTGCGCGGTTTGGCGATCAGTTCGAATATTTCATTCGGATGGATGCGCATGGCGAGTATCCCGACGATTACTGCCTCGACCTCATTACGGATGCCAGCGAAACCGATGCAGATTCGATCGTCGTATCGCTCAAGACCATTGGCTTCAACAGCGTGCAGCGCGCAGCAGCCGTTGCGCAGAATTCGAAGATTGGCAATGGCGGGTCGGCGCACCGCAATTCCACGACAGGTGCCTATGTCGACCACGGACATCACGCCCTGATGCGCGTGCGAGCCTTCCTTGCCGTAGGCGGTTATGACGAGACCTTTGCGCATAACGAGGATGCCGAGCTCGATTTTCGCCTCAAGAAGTCAGGCTATAAGATCTGGATGAGCGGGCGCACGGCGATGGTCTATCATCCGCGCGCCAGCATCGGTGCCCTGTTTAAGCAGTATTTGAACTATGGAAGGGGTCGCGCGAAAAACCTGCGCAAGCATAAGACCATACCGGCACCGCGCCAGGCACTTCCTCTCGCGGTGGCACCTGCCATTGTCGGGGCAGGTCTCGCGCTGTTCTTCTGGGCAGCCTTGTTGCCCGCCTTCCTCTGGGCGATCACCTGCGTCGGCTACGGCTTCTACCTCAAAATCAGAGAGGATATGCCAAATGGACCGCTTGCTGGCCTGATGGCGATGGTGATGCATTTTGCGTGGTCGACCGGCTTCTGGTTCGAAATCCTGCGGCGTCCCATTGGGGGCAGGCCATGATGGCGACGGTCGAGATCGATATTGCTGTCTGCACGTACCGACGGCCGTTTTTGCGCGAGACGCTTGCTTCTCTCGCCAAGTTGAAAACGCCTCAAGGCATTGCAATTCGTGTTATCGTTTCTGACAATGATACGACGCCCAGTGCACGGGCGCTGGTTGAGAGCCAGAAGGCTGCTTTACCGTTTCCGCTGGTCTATCTTCACAGTCCAGCCTCCAATATTTCGATCGCACGCAACGCGTGTCTCGATGCGGCAAGCGGCGACTACCTGGCGTTCATCGACGATGATGAATTGGTGACGCCGAAGTGGTTGTCGGCACTCTTTTTGCGGGCAAGCGAGACCAAAGCGGCCGTCGTACTCGGCCCCGTGCGCGCCATCTACGGACGCGATGCCCATCCGCTCATGGCACGCGCAGACTTCCATTCGACAAAACCCGTCGTCGTCAACGGACAAATCATCACCGGCTATACCTGCAACGCATTGATCGACAGGCACGCGCCCTCGATTGCTGGGCGCAGGTTTGACCTGTCCCTCGGCCGAAGCGGTGGCGAAGATACGGCATTTTTCTCGGAGGTTTTCCGGGCCGGCGGCGCCATCGCGTATAGCGAAGGCGCCATCGTCCTGGAGCCTGTCACACGCGAAAGGACGAATTTCGGCTGGCTTGCGCGCCGTCGATTCCGCTCAGGCCAAACGCATGCGCGTCTACTTATATTGGGGGGGACTCATCCTTTACCCACAGCGGTATTGGCGTCGGCGAAGGCCGGCATATGCCTTATGGGCGCGGTGATCTTTGCCGCCAATCCGGTCAGCCGCTGGCGATTTGTACTGCGTGGCATTCTTCATGCAGGTGTGGTTGCCGGCTCACTTGGACTAAGACCTCTGACACTTTACGGCCAGGCGTTGGCGACGGGGAGAGAAAAACCTCATGGCGCCTGATATTACCTATGTCATAGCAGCCTACAACGCTGAAGACAGCGTCGAGCGGGCAATCGCGAGCGCGTTGGCGCAAACGGGCGTGAACGTCGAGGTCGTGGTCTGTGACGATTGCTCAACCGACGGATCGGCAAGCGTCATTGCGCGTATCGCACAGCACGATGAACGCGTCCGGTATCTGCGCATGGATCGCAACAGCGGCCCGGCCGCTGCCCGTAATGCGGCAATTATGCATGCCACAGGCCGTTGGATCAGCATCCTCGATGCCGACGACACGATCGAAGCCTGGCGTAGCGAGAGATTGCTTGCAAGGGACGACGAAGCTGTGGCTGCGATCGTGGACAACATCGTCATTCACTCGTCCGATGGCGAGCGCTTGCTCTACGACATCGGGCACCTTGCCTCGATGCCACGCCTCGAGCTGCCGTTTTTCATCGACCATAATATGGTGTTTAGCGGGCGATTCAATTTCGGCTATGTCAAACCGCTCGTGCGCAGACGCTTTCTTGCAGACCACGGTATTAGCTATGATGAAAATCTGCGGATCGGTGAAGATTACCTGTTCATGGCGTCGATCTTGGCGTCTGGGGGTGTGTGTTTAGTCGAGCCCGTTGCGGGCTATCGCTACACGTCTGCGGCCGGCTCAGTTTCCCATGTGATGAAGAGTTCCGACGTCGCAGCGATGCTCGATGGGGATCGACGTTTTCTTGCGAGACACAAGCTGTCCCAGCAAGCGGACGCCGCACAGGCCAGGCGCACGACCAATCTGAAACGGGCGTTTGCCTATCTACGGATCGTCGATGAATTAAAGGCAAAAAGCCTTGGAGGTGCTCTTCGCGAGATTGCTGCAAATCCGGCAGCAACCTGGCTTCTCAGAATGCCCGTCGTTTCACGACTGAAGTCGTCAATGGCGGCAATATCTTCCCTCCCCTCGGCACCAAGGCATCTATCAAAATGAACGAGCTGATCGGAAAAGCCAAAATTGCGCAGGACGCCGTTCGCCCGTTCCTGACACAGTCATCCCCGTTGCGCGCTCAAGAGGCAGGCGAAGAGAAGTTTATCGATGTCGAGCGGGTCATGCAGATCGCTCGCCGCCAGGCCAAGATCGTCGCACTTTTTGCAGCAATCGGTCTGTTGATCGGAGTCGCTCAGCTTGCTCTCGCGACCTATTACTACACGGCAAGTACAAGCATTTTGATTGACGATGATCTGTCCAGATTTGCTGGCGACGTTTCTCCGGCGCCAGCAAATATGGAGGCAGACAAGAAAATCATGAGCCAGGTCGCGATCCTGAAATCGAGCTCGCTTGCGGCCAAGGTTGTTGAAACCAAGAAGCTCTACGACATCCCGGAATTTATCAATCCGCCGGTTTCGATGACGCAACACGTCAAGAATCTGGCGAAGGGCACGATGGACCTGCTATCTGGCAAGTCAGGAGATGGCGGATCGGTCGATGAACTCAATGTACGCAAGGGAACAGCCATCGCCGTCCTGCTGGAAAATCTGCGGGTCGAGCAGCAGCCGCAAAGCTACGTCATCGACCTTTACTTTACCTCCACGGATCCAGCCCTTGCAGCGATGATCACCAACTCTTACGCCGAGGCCTATCTGTCAGACAAGCTCGACGCCAATTTCGAGGCCTCTCAGCGTGCGACCGTCTGGCTCCGTACGCGCCTGACGGACCTCAAGGACCAGAGCCAGGAGGCCGCTCTGCGTGTCGAGCGCTATCGCGCCGACAACGGACTGACCTCGACAAAGGGATCGCTGCTGTCTGAGGAACAGCTGTCGGACATTTCAGCGCAATACATCCTTGCCCAAGCAGACAGTGCCAAGGCTCTGGCGCTTTACAACCAGTATAAGGCGATCGTTGCAGCCGGTCAGCAGAATGCAGTTGACAATGCCGCAACGGTGTCGGACCAAGACGGCTCGACCGTCATTGCAACGCTTAGAACCCGCTATCTCAACGTTATCAAGCGCGCGCAGGAAATCGAGGGCCGTTTCGGCCCGCAGCATCCTCAGGCGGTGGCGCTTCGCAAGGAGCAGGATGACGTCGGCCGGCAGATCTTCGACGAATTGAAGCAGATGACCGAAAGCTACCGCAACCAATACGAGGTGGCTATGTCACGTGAAGCATCCCTCAAGGAGGGCTTGTCGAAGATTACCGGACAGACTTCGGCGGCCAACGAGTCACTGGTGCAACTGAAGGATCTTGAGCGTAACGCCGAGGCCATCAGCGATCTCTATAAGACCTATCTGACGAAATACCAGGAAACGGCGCAGAACCAGTCTTTCCCGATATCGTCGGCACGGGTGATCTCGCCCGCCTCGCCACCAACGGACGCGTCGAGCCCGAAGCGGAGCCTAACGCTTGCAGGCTCTTTGATTCTCGGGGCATTGTTTGGCATGGGCTTCGGCTTCTGGCGTGAGGTACGCGAAGGCACTTTCCGCCTTGGCGACGAGCTGACAGCCATGCTCGGCGTCAAATTCCTCGGCTACCTGCCACAAATACCAGGCGCATTGCGTCCCTCGTCGGATGATCCTACCACTCTCGTTGCCAATCCGGATGTCGAGACGATGCGCTTTGCGATCAAATCAGGTGGCTCGAAATTCGCCGAAACGCTCAGACATGCGAAAATAGTCACCGACGCGATGCTTGGGACACAAGGATGCAAGGTTATTGGCGTCGTATCGGTGCTGCCGGGCGAGGGTAAGAGCACGATCGCGGCGAACCTTGCCTGCCTCTTGGCCTCCAGTCCGGCTAAAGTATTGCTGATCGATGCCGATCTGCGCCGGGGTTCACTGACGCAAGGGCTTGGAATTCCCTTTGATACCGGCTGGACCGAGGCCTTGAACGGCAGTGTAAACTGGCGCGACACCGTCGTCGTGGATCACCAAAGCAATGTCAGCGTGTTGGCAACACCACGACACGTGAAAGTTTTCAACACAAGCGAGATGATCTCCGGCCCAGCAATGGCGATTACGCTTGAGGAAGCGCGTGGCGAATACAATTACATCGTCGTCGATCTGCCTCCGATCGGACCCGTCTTTGACGCCAAGGCTTTTGAACCGTTAGCCGATGGCTTTTTGCTTGTCTCGGAATGGGGTGCAACGCCACGTGCACTTCTCAAATCGACGCTGGAAGATGAGCCGGCAATCGCAGCAAAGCTGCTGGGTGCCGTTCTCAACAAAGCCGACCTGCAAAAGCTTTCCACCTATGGCGGCCTCGGCAGTTCTGAAGCACTCTTCAACCGCTATTCCAGCTACTACCTCGAGCAGAGCGAGCCGATTATGAAAACGCGCACACGCAGACGGCGCAATCTTCGACTGACCAAGTAATTAGAGAACGAACACAAGCAACCGATCGTGTTGGAGTAAATGTCATGAAAATCCTTGTCACCGGCAACATGGGCTATGTCGGGCCGACGGTCACCGCTCATCTCAGGCAAACTATTCCCAGTGCTGAGATCGTCGGTGTCGATAGCGGCCTTTTTGCGCATTGCCTGACCCAGCAGGCGCTTCCCGAACGGCTTCTCGACAGCCAGGTCTTTGCCGATGTGCGTGACTTGCCTGAGGCAGTTTTTCAGGGCGTCGATGCCGTTGTGCACTTGGCAGCCGTGTCCAACGACCCAATGGGTGGACGTTTCGAGGCTGTCACCGATGAGATCAATCACCGGGCGACCGTCAAAACCGCTTCAATGGCTGCAAAGGCGGGAGTCAAGGCATTTGTGTTTGCGTCAAGTTGCTCGATGTACGGCTTTGCCGAAGGTGGCGCGCGCCGCGAGACAGACGCGCTCAATCCACTGACTGCCTACGCACGCTCGAAGGTAGCTGCCGAGATCGGTCTTGCAGAGATAGCCCGCGAAACAGGCCTGCGTGTAAGCGCACTAAGATTTTCGACGGCGTGCGGATTTTCCGGTCGCACCCGTCTCGATCTCGTTCTCAACGATTTCGTCGCATCGGCGCTGACAACCGGCAAGGTGTCAGTGCTTTCGGACGGCACGCCATGGCGTCCGCTTATTCACGTACGGGACATGGCACGCGCGATCGAGTGGTCGTTGGCTCGCAATGGCGAGCGTTTCCTTGCGGTGAACGTCGGGACTGAAAGCTGGAACTATCAGGTGCGTGAGCTTGCGGATGCCGTCGCGCAGGCGATCCCCGGAACAACGGTCGATATAAATCGCGACGCACCGCCGGATCGGCGCAGCTATAAGGTCAATTTTGATCTCTACCGCTCTATCGCCCCGTCCCATCAGCCGCTGGTGACACTTTCCGAAGCAGTGGAAGATTTGAAAATAGGTCTCAGTTCCTATGGGTTGCGAGACGCCAATTACAGGAATTCTGGCCTCGTGCGCCTGAATGTCCTGTCGGGTGCGATCGATGCCGGCACGCTCTCCAGCGACCTGCGGTTTGTCAAAGTCGAAGACCAACAGCCCCTGATGCGCCAGAGGAGTGTTGCCTGAAAAGGTGACCGATAGCTATGCGATACATACCCACTCCCCTGCCCGGCGCATTTGTCATCGACCTCGAGGTCCGCGGCGATGAACGTGGCTTCTTTGCAAGGCAATTCTGCACACTCGAAGCGTCTGAGGCAGGGATCAATCCACATATCGCTCAGATCAATATCACCTTAAGTGCCAAGGCCGGAACGCTAAGGGGCATGCATTACCAGCTGGAACCGCATGGCGAAACGAAAATGGTCAGATGCCTGCGGGGAGAGATCTACGATTGCATCCTCGATCTTCGTCCGCATTCGCCGACATTTGGCCAATCCTATGGCGACGTCCTCACAGCGGCTAACCGCCGGACGATGTATGTGCCCAAAGGGTTTGCCCATGGCCTGATCACGCTGACGGATGATGTAGAAATCCTCTATCTGATGGGCAGCGAATATGAGCCGTCGTCGGAACGAGGCATTCGTTTCGATGATCCGGCTTTCAACATCGCGTGGCCAAGGCAACCGCGGGAAGTCTCTCTAAAGGACGAAAGCTGGCCAGCCTTCGATCCGTCTTGGCATGGGATCGGCACATTTGCCGACCTCTGGCCGCGCGAGCCGGTGCCTGCTGGATGATGCAGCCGCGCAATCCGGATGCAACTGACTGAAATCATTATTCGACGTAAATGAGGACGAGCATGAAAGTTGTAATTTTTGCCGGCGGTTACGGCAGTAGGCTTTCTGAAGAGACCACACTTCGACCCAAGCCAATGGTCGAGGTCGGTGGAAGGCCAATCATCTGGCATATCATGAAGATCTACTCGCATTACGGCTTCAACGATTTCGTCGTGTTGGCCGGCTACAAGGCCGAGTATATCAAAAATTACTTCATCAACTATGCCATGCTCAATAGCGACTTCACCGTCGATCTGGCGTCGGGGTCGTTTACCTGGGTGCGCCCCTCTGTCGAGCCCTGGACAGTAACTGTCCTCGACACTGGCCTGAACACAATGACCGGCGGACGGCTGAAGCGTGCGCAGGATGTCATTGGCAATGAGCGCTTTCTGTTGACCTATGGTGACGGCGTTTCCAACACCAATATCAACGAGGCGGTCTCTCTCCACGAGAAAAACGGCAACTGGATCACATTGACGGCCGTGACGCAGCCTGGTCGCTATGGGGCGCTCGGCTTGTCGGAAGATGGCACGCGCGTTCACGCTTTTCGCGAAAAGCGGATCGGCGACGGTGGCCTGATCAATGGAGGCTTCTTCGTTTGTGAACCGGACGTTTTTTCGCTGATCGATGGTGACGATGTGATGTGGGAAGAGGGTCCGATGGAACGCGCCCTTCATATGGGCAAGGTCGGTTCGCACTGGCATCAGGGCTTCTGGCAAAGCATGGATTCACTGCGCGACAAGATCGTGCTCGAGAACATGTGGGAAAGTGGCAAGGCGCCATGGAAGTTGTGGGCGTGACGCTTTTCGATTGACTTGCATGAAAAATCGGAAACGTGAATAAGAATCACGTTTTCAAGGGTTGAAATGGTTAAATTAAGCATTGCCGTTAATCTAACCTGGAATTTTTCGGCAACACCAAAGTATATTTTACCGTTTTCGATAAATGAAATATTGCGTTTGTATTCGCGTTAGTTAACAGTTCCTTAGTGTGCTTGCGTAGGAGCTTCATGATGAAGCAGGATTTGAAAATTGGTGAAGTCGCAGCCATTGCCGACTGCAGGCAGGTCCGTCCGGCCAAACCGCTCGGGGGCCTGCGCAAGCGGATATTCGACATTGGCGCGACGATGGTTTTGCTTGTCCTGTTCAGTCCGCTCCTGGCGCTGATCGCGCTGATGGTCAAACTCTCCGATGGAGGGGCGGTCTTTTACGGTCATTTGCGGGTCGGGCACAATGAAAAGCCGTTCCGATGCCTGAAGTTTCGCACGATGGTGCCGGACTCGAGCGCCAAGCTCGCGGCCCATCTGGCGGCAAACCCTGCGGCGCTTGCGGAATGGACCGCAACCAGAAAGCTTAAACACGACGTCCGCGTTACGCCGGTCGGACGCGTGCTTCGCAAGCTCAGCCTCGATGAACTGCCGCAGCTGATCAACGTTCTTCAAGGCGATATGAGCCTTGTCGGGCCCCGCCCGATCATCGGTGAAGAAATGCTGCTCTACGGCGAATATGCCGACAGCTATCTCAGCTCGCGGCCGGGGTTAACGGGCAAATGGCAAGTGAGCGGCCGCAGCGACACCACCTATGAAGAGCGTGTCAGCCTCGACAATAGCTACGTGCAGAATTGGACACTGTCCGGGGACCTGTGGATTATACTTAAAACCGTCCCCGTTGTACTTTTCGCCAAGGGAGCTTGTTAGGAAAATTCCTCCAGAAAAGGAAGCGCATCATGCTTCAGTTTCCAGATTCTGCCACTGGGTCGGTGACTGGCCCAACCGTCGCCGCAGTCGCGCTCAGGTTGATCGTCTGCATCTTGTCTGCGTTGGCGGTACAGCTTGCGTTCGCCGCCAACGCAAGTGCCGAACCGTATCGGCTTGGCATCATGGACAAGGTCAGCATCAAGGTCGTCGAATGGCAAACGGCGGAAGGTCAATTCAGGGAATGGCCAGGGATTACAGGCGAATATATCGTCGGACCTAACGGCGATCTCGCATTGCCATTTGCCGGTGAAATGAAGGCCATCGGGCAAACGACAAGCGACATTGCCAAGGAGATCTCAAAAAATCTCCAGGACAAATTCGGATTGGCCGACGCCCCTGCCGCGTCGGTCGAAATCATCGAGTTTCGTCCCCTCTTTGTCGCAGGTGAGGTCCATACGCCCGGCAAATACCCCTACGATCCGGAAATGACCGTTCTCAAGGCGGTCAGTCTGGCTGGCGGTATGCGCCGCGGCCTGGATGAAGGGCAGCGCTTCGAGCGCGATTTCATCAATGCCAGGGGCAGCTATGACGTTTTGGTGACGGAACGCGCCCGCTTGATGGCAAAAAAGGCACGCCTGACCGCGGAAGGCTCCGAGCAGCAGAAAGTGACGGCACCAGAAGCGATTGCCCAAGTTCCTGGCGCTGACGAAATGGTAGCCGATGAACTGGCCATCCTGGAAACCAACAAGAATGCCTTCGATCTTCGACTGAAGGGGCTTGACGAACTTCAGACCCTCTACAGCAGCGAGGTCGTCTCACTCGATAAAAAGGTCGACAATCAGAACCGTCAGGTCGACCTCTATAAAAAAGAACTCGAAAAGACCGCCAAGCTTGTAGACCAGGGTCTTGCCGTCAGTTCGCGGGCGCTTGGTCTTGAGACGACGCTTGCTGACACTCAAGCCAATCTTCTCGACCTTGATGCCGCCTCGCTGCGCGCAAAGCAGGAGATGAACAAAGCAGCGCTCGATACGATCGACTTGAAAAATGAACGCAAGTCGAAGATCGCTTTGGACATGCAGGAGACAAAGTCGAAGCTCGATGAAAACGCGCTTCAGATGAACATGTACCGACAGTTGATGACAGAGGCGCTGGTCAACGCTCCTAACGCTGCTCTGGTTACGGGCGTCGATGCAGATAAATTGGTCAATTACACGATCGTGCGCACGGTCTCCGGCAAGGTGCAGGAAATTCCCGCAAATGAAGCAACGACCGTCCAACCTGGTGACCTCGTCAAGGTGACGATCGCCAACGAAAAATCGTAACGGACCGGCCCAATGGCAACGCTGCGCATCAGCATAGACGCTTTGATAATGCCGGTCAGGAATGACCGGTTGGCGATCGTCGCGGTGTGCCTAACGACCTTCATGATCGCCTACGCGCCGCTATTTGGACCTATTTTCATCCTCGGTTTTTATGCCCTTTGGTTCCCCCTGCTTTTCATCGGCGCCAAACGGATCATCGGCGATCCAAGACCCTACTACTGGATCTTGCCATTTTCACTTTTTGCCTGCATCTCGGCTGCATGGTCGCCCGTGGCCGGTCTGACGATCAGGGGTGGGCTGCAATATCTAACGACCATTGTCTGCGCTTTGATTGCAGCACGCGTGGTGAGCGTGCGAGCTTTGACGATCGGGCTTTGCATAGGCTCCTGCGCAGTTCTCATCTATTCCCTGCTGTTTGGCCAGTTCAGTTACGATCCGCTCGACGGCGTGTATTCCTTTATCGGGGCGTTCGGGTCGAAGAACCAGCTCGGAATATTTGCGTCTCTTGCAGTCCTGTCGGCTTTTGGGGTGCTGTTTGCAATCAAGGCAGGGCGCATACTGCGTGCCATGGCTCTGGCGTCAGGCGCGTTCGGTACCTTTTCGCTCTATGCGGCACAGTCTGCGACGTCGACGATTACCATCGCAGCTGCGATCGGCGCGACCACCGGCGCACTCTTGCTTGCGAAATTTTCGCCGCGGCATCGCACAGTGTTTTTTACCACTGCGGTACCGGCCGCATTGGTTAGCGTCATCATCGCCATGACGTCAGGACTTTATGGCGCGATCCTTGGCGTGTTTGGCAAGGATACGACCTTGACCGGGCGAACCTATCTCTGGCAGCGAGGCTTTGAAATCGCCCATGAACAACCAATACTCGGTATTGGTTATCAGGGATTCTGGGTTCAGGGCTTTTCGCGCCCGGAAGTGCTCTGGCAGCAATTCTACATCACTTCCCGCACCGGCTTTCACTTCCACAACACCTACATCGAAACCATGGTCGAACTCGGCTATGTCGGGCTGTTTTTGTTGAGCACCATCGTGGTAGGCACGTTCGCTGGTTATATTTACCGGCTGTTGACCGCAACGCGCCGCGACGATCTTGTGCTGTTTGGCATTACCGCGCTGTTCTTGGCGCGCTCCTTCGTCGAGGTCGACTTTCTCAATCAGTACACGATCGGAACATTTCTCGTCTTCTACGCCGCTGGCATGCTTGCCAAACCCCAGCGCGAACGGATCGAGGCGGGCCATCGCGTATTTCTAGGCCGAAACACCCTTTCCTCTCGTGGATTCAACTCTGGAGCAGTCATTTGACAAAGCGATCGATCTCGGCGCCCCTGCCAGATGGCGAGCAAAATGAAGGACAGTTCTACGCGCTCCATCTCTTGCGCGGCGTTGCAGCAGTCCTGGTGATGCTCCTCCACCTACATGGATATCTGAGCAACGAACCGAACTTCGTCGCAAGCGGCCATCTCGCGGTCGACCTCTTCTTCCTTCTAAGCGGATATGTCATCGCCTATGCCTATGAGGGAAAGCTGACGGCCGGCTTGAGCTACCGATCGTTCATTGCGGCGCGCCTCGTGCGCTTAGCCCCACTCTACCTCCTTTCCGTCCTCTTTGCAGCTCTGGCCGTCTGCGTGGCAATTCTCGACTATGGTTTTGGGGCCTATTCTCGTCTTCACCTGGTCGCGACATTCGCGTTCTCGACGCTCCTCATTCCAACTCCACCTGCCCTATCGACCTTTCCGGATATCCTCTTTCCGCAGAATGGGCCGGCATGGTCCCTATTTTTCGAACTGCTCGTCAACCTCGCCTATGGAGCGATCGGCGTGCAGCTTAGTCGGCGCGCGCTTATCGGAGTTATTACGCTTTCGGGTGCCACATTGATCGCAGCGGCATTTTGGTACGGTACGCTAGAGGGCGGAGCGACATGGCTGACCTATCCCGCAGCGGTTCCGCGCGTCGTCTTTTCATTTTCGCTTGGTGTCTTCATTTTCCGCTATTTTCGTCAGCCAATCATCAGATCGAGATGGGTTCTGCCGATCCTCATGCTGATCATGACAACAGTTGTTTTGGTTTACGACCCTGGCGACCGCCTGCGCCCGTTCTACAATCTCGCTGCCGTTATGATCGTTTGGCCAGCCACTGTTGCGCTCTTCGCAACCGTGCGGTTTGGAAGACTGTGGACGCGGATTAGTTCATCACTCGGCGAAGCCTCTTACGGTGTCTATGTCATGCACACGCCGGTTCTCAATCTGGTTGTCGCAATATCAGAATGGATGACCCGGACGAAATGGGCCGGACATGGACTCGTTTTTGCAGCCTGCAGTCTGATGGCTGCCATTTCATTGTCAAATTTCGCCAACGCCCTGTACGACCGCCCTATGCGAAAAGTGCTGGCCGCTGCCGTCTTTCGATCAAGTCGATCACATCGGTCAGCAGATATCGCGGGCCGGCAATGAGAGCGGACCCTGCGCCACCAGCAAAGCGATGCTCGGAAATGAAGCGCTATCAGCCCCTTGCACGGTCGAGTTCGCTAAGTGAGGTAATACTATGAATCAGCCTCTCGTCGCTGTCGTCACACCGACCTATAATGGCGCCCGTTACCTGGACGAAGCATTGGCGAGTGTTCAGGCGCAGGACTATCCAAACCTTGTTCACGTCATTCTGGACAATTGCAGTTCCGACGATACGGCGGAAGTAATCGACCGGCACACAGGCGGGCGCGTTGCGATCTTGCGACATCGTAACCCTGTGATCCTCGATCAGCGGCAAAACTGGACGCGCGCTTTCGAACTCGTTCCCCCGAGTGCGGTCTACGTCCGCTATCTATGCGACGACGACACAATGACGCCATCGTCAATTTCCGAAATGACGGCACTTGGCGAGGCGCATTCAACGATTGGGGTGATCGGCTGCTTGCACGATTGTGCTGGCGCCGTACAGGATTTTTTTTGGCCGAAAAGCAGGTCGATTTTCGATGGCATTGAGGCGGCGCGAATGGCGCTTCTTCGCCAAGGCGTGCTGATGCCGGTTCAAATGCTGTGGCGAAAGAGCGTTATGGACCAGCTTGACCCACTCTTTTCGGACGCGATGGACGGCAGCTGGGACATGGACACAGTCTTCCGGATGCTTGCGATCAGCGATTTCGGGTTCGTCCATAAGCCGCTCGGTTTCACGCGGGTGCATGACAATACCATGACGGCGCAACGCTATTCGGGAAAGACACGTGCGTGGACGCGTGATGGCCTTCAACTCATAACACGTCACGGACCGATGGCATTCGGCAGTGACTACCAGATGCAGCTAGCGACCTTTCGACGCTATTACATAAGGCGGCTGTTCAAGTGGTGGAGAGAGGACGGCGGCAGACAGCATCTGCAACCGCATTTCGACGCGCTGTCAAAGGCAGGCCTGGGCGTCAACAGGCAGTCCGTGAGCGATGCGGTTCTTGACTGGATTTTTGTCAAAGCCGGACTTCGAAACGGGTGGCGAGGCTATCCCGGCTGGCAATAGCCAAAACAGTAAACGCAATCCTGGGCATGACGCCCTGGCTGGAGAAGGAACATGAACGATCCTGTATTCGATGCCGGCCTGGTCCGGTCTTCGCTTCAGCCGAAAGCGACGGACGTGCCGCTTCTCCGTTCGCTAGCGAATATTAATCCAAAGTCTGATTTCCGGTTGGCGATAGATCAGGCCTCGGAAGTGCCTTCGAAGCTCGACGGAGCGTTTGTTGATGATCGCATTCACGTGGCTTTCGGTCTAGACGCTGCCTATCTCGCCCATGCTGGTGTCGTCGTTAAATCGATGGTGGCGAACGCTCCGGGCGCGAAGTTTTGCTTCATGATCCTTCATGATGACATATCGGCCTTGGCGAGATCGGAATTTGAGCGTTGCGGCGAAGGCCACCAGTTTCTGTGGCTGAAGATTGACGAACCGGCGGTGCTAGCCATGCCTGGCAAGCGCCACATTAGCCGCGCTGGCTATTTTCGACTGATGATTACCGAGCTTGCGCCGGCGGGAGTAAAGCGGGTCGTTTATCTTGACGGTGACCTCGTGGTGACCGGCGATATCCGAGAGCTCTACCGCACAAACCTCGGCCAATTCGCTATCGGCGCAATCAGCGACGTTGGCATGGACGCCCGCTTGTTCGCTGATCGTTTCGCACTCGCGCCGCAGCGACTTGGCTATTTCAATTCGGGCGTACTTGTTCTTGATCTTGAAAAGCTTCGGACTTCGAACGACTTTCGCAGGACAAGGGAACTGCTGGAGGCGCGCATCGATGACATGGAATATGGTGATCAATGCGCGCTCAACGTGATTTTCTGGCAACGTTGGATGGCAGTCGACATGCTGTGGAATGTGCAGCGCAGGATGCTGATGCCCAACGAAGGCAAACCCTGCTTTGCAAATCTTGATGAGATGAGAACCGGCTATCGTCCAAAGATCATTCATTTCACGGAGCACAATAAACCTTGGTCCGTTGACGCTTGGCACCCCCTCGTGTGGACCTATTACCGCTATCTCGATCGAACGCCCTACTCTTTGCACGTCCGCAAGATAGCCAAGGTCACACGACTGCGAGAAATTCGCCGACGTATCAAGACATTCATCAACTGGCAGCGCTTGAAACGAAACCAGACCTAGCGCCTCGTCAGCAAAGGGCGCCACCCGCATCCGACCCGGAAGATCAAACATGAATGAACGAACCATCGCTTCGGCGTTTCGAAGCGGCATTGCCTGGAACACGCTCAACGCCGTGTTTTCTCAAGGCGCAGGATTTGTGATCTTCATTATCCTGGCGCAAGTGCTGGAGCCCGCAATTTTCGGCGCTGTCGCCCTATCGGCGATCCTTGCAGATTTTGTCGCGATCGATGGGCGTTATGCCGGCATGGACGCCATCTTGCAGCGTGGCAAATTTGAAAAAGAGGATTTGAACGGTGCTTTTGCTTCGTTGTCGTTGGTGGCCGGACCTGTCGCACTCCTCCTGGTCTTTGCCGGACCTCTCGTCGGCTCTTTCGAACAGGCGCCGCTTGTCAGCTATTACATGCCGGTCTTCGGGACCCTTCTGATCTTCACGCCATGGCTTTCAGTCATGGACGCTCTCATCATGCGAGAACTTGGCTTTAAAACTTTCGCAAAACGCAACATGCTGTCAACGGTGGCCGGAGGGCTTGCGGGCATTGCCTTTGCATTTACTGACCTGGCTCTGTGGGCACTTCCTGCACAGCGCATCGTTTCCACACTGGTTGTCGTCATCTTCGAATTTATTCATACGCGCTGGGTGCCAGGTGTTACCACAGATTCGGCGTCAAAGCGGGATATTTTGCGGCGTTTCATTCCACTTTGGTTGGTTGCCGCCATCAATATCTCGATGCAGCGTGCTGCCATGTTGGTCTTCGGCATTCGCTTCGACAGCACAACTGTGGGCCTGTTCCGCGCAGCCGATCGGATCAGCGAATCCTTGCAAAACCCGGTAATCAGCCCCCTCTTTGCTCTTTGGTTTCCCCTGATGAGCAAGGTGCGCGGCGATGTGGCGGCGGAAGCAAGGGTTTATACCGCAATAATACGCACCTCGGCTTTTGTGGCACTGCCGGCCTTTGCCGGCTTGGCAATCGTTGCCCCGGATCTCATCCAAGCCCTCTTGCCGGCAACATATGATGGCGCCGCACCTATCCTGAAAGCAGTCGCAATCACAGCATTGATGATTCCGGTGGTCTGGTTCAACCCAATTGCGATGAATGCCCTTTCGATGAACAGGCTATCCCTGCAATACTCGACGTGCGTGGCGGCAACCTGCATCGGGGCGCTTGTCGCTATTCCAACCAGCTCGCCAGCGGCCGCGGTCTATGTCATGTCGGCGCCCGCACTTGCCTACGGGATTTATGGCAACATTATATTGCTGCGAAGACTACAGCTTTCAATCTTCGGACATTATCTCGGATTGTTGCCGGCCATCCTTGCGGCAGGCGTCATGGCAGCCATAACCGTCTTCGTCCGAGAAGCCCTTCTGAGCGACCTTCCCGCGCTCGGGCGGCTCGCAATTTGCGCGGCATGCGGCGCGTCTGTCTATGCCGCAACGCTCCTTTTGTTCAGTCGGCGTTGGACGAACGAGAGGATTCAGCTCCTGGTCGGACGCGGTTAGTAACTCTTGAGCAAGATTCACAGTCTAGGTTCTTCCCCATAGCGGAAGGATCGTGATGCCGTGAGAAGACACACACTTGCGAATGCGACGTGCATGTCCCTTATGCTTTGGTCACTTATTATTTGGGGTTTTTCACATTTCTGGCATTAAGACAGTAAAAGTTACAACCCTCTAATGGTGAGAGTTGAGGCATTTTTGTCTCATATTAGTATTGATGCGCGCATTTAATTGTCATTTGGCACCTTTTGGACTGGCTATTGAGCGCCATTATTTTAATAGTACTCTGTCAAATTGCCAAAGTGTCCAGTCATGCTACATGAAGAGATCATATTGCCGGCCGCTGAAGCGTCGGCAGCATCCCTCCTGGAACAGCTCGTCCATATAGGGGCGGCGGACCTTGCGTTTCTCTATTATTATCATCTTGGCCATTTCACGTTGGTGATGTGCCGCCCGGGAGAAGAAACGCGTATTGAGGTCCTGCCCCATTTCGAAGAGAAGACCGGGGAAGCGGCAGAAGCCTATTTCCGGCAGTTTGCGGCAGCGATTTTGCATGTGTCGGAAAACGAGCTTGCTCTTCACATGACGAGGTCCATCTCACCCGCGCATGGCTTTGCGAATGGCGCGATAGGCATCAGCCGCCGGCGGGCGGCAGACCGCGATGCGATGTTGCAGGAGACGATGTCGGCAGCATCATATCTTTTCGGTTACCTGTTGCGGTCGCTTGGCGAGCTTAGCGACGCAAGTCCGAGCGACGAAAAGGGAAGTGAACTTGTTTTGCTTCGGACGCTGGACGCAATCTCACTGATACTCGGTGCGCGCATACTTGTGGCCGAGATCACCGAGACATCGGCTGGGAGACAGCGCCTCATTGCACTGCTGCTGCTGCTCATTTCCCTGTCGACATGCTCTCGCGAGGCTGCCGGTCCGTTGCTTGTGGCCATCCGCACAGCCGACAGGACGATTGCTATTGAATTGGAACTTGCGGCCGCAGAGAGCGGCCGCGTTATGGCTCTGATCGGTAAGGAGACATCTCCGATCCGCGCCGTGGTAACCGCGCTTCGAGCCTCTATCGGATTTTCGTCGGCCTTCGGCGGCCGCACGGCCGCAATTACGGTCAACGCCCGCTAGACCTCAAAATTTGGCAAGTGTTGCTGGGCCGGTGGTCTGACGCGCCAAAGCCCCGACGATGATCCTAAGATCGCTACGAAAGCTCCATGTTGCTGCGTAGGTAGCGTCAGCGACCTCATCGCGTGCTATCAGGCCGGGTCGGCACATTGGCGCCCCTAAATTCTCAGAGCGTTGATGTCTTGACGCGGGATATGCTGGCGGGCCGACAAGGCTCATGTCACCCAAAATGATATTGAAAAGCTGCGGCAACTCATCCAGTCCAACTTGCTTTAAAACCCTGCCAACGGGGGTGCAATATTGATTCTCGTCTATGTGCCCTGTTGTCATGAACGCGGCGAGTTCTTCGGGCCGAGATGAGATCTGACTGCTCCAGCGCTGCTGCCAATCTGCGCGAAGAGTGCGAAATCCATATCGCTCGAAAATCCAGCCATCCGGCGTTTGTGCATAGTGCGCTTGAAAGATTGGGCCGCCATCAAACAGTTTCACCAAGCAGGCGATCAGGAAAAGAAGCGGCAGTAGCATGAGGACGAGCAAAATGGCCACAGCAACGTCAAACCGACGCTTCAGCCTGCTGTCAGCAGGTCTGGGGATGTCAAGATTGGTTAAGACATGCATCTGATCTTGGTTCGAACGCATCGTGAATCTCGCTAAACAGATGAAGCGATTAGATGAACATCAGAACTACAATTCAAGCATAAATAACCGATCTACTCCTAATGGGGTAGACCAATCTCCAACGCGTGGCATTACGAACACAGGCGGACACGTATTTAACTACGCTTCGTGACCAATCTCTAGCGAAAATGCATCACGTGCGGGTAACTAATATGAAATACAACTATTAGTCCGTCAAACTCTACAATTGGCCCTCCACGTTTGCAAAGAATGGACATTAATACCGATCGCAATCACTATTTTTAAGGGGTTGTGCAACGCATCCCCATGCCGTTAATTGCTTCTATCACATCGTTGAATTGGCTGACATAGCTCTTTGAGAGTAGTTGATGGGTGATAACCATCTACGAAATTTGGCCTGGCCCGGACTGGAGGGGTTTTATGTACGCACCTAAAGTTTTCGTATGCATGATTGGTGTGCTCCTGATCTTTTCAGCATCGCTGTGGACGATATCCGGGTCCTTCGTACTGGCACTTTTCGATACTTTTGTTTGCGCGATCATCCTACAAGTTGGTTATTTCATTGGCGTGCTGGTGTTAATTGCACGTGAAAAGCCGCAACGCGCACCAGAAACTTCCGGAAGAGGCGTGGTTGAGTTTGAGCAAACCGCTGAAAAGGCGATCAAGCCGTCTGAGCAAGGCACTTTTTGAATGTCCATGCCCCGTAATGCTTCTGGTCCATGCTAGATCTCCTTCAATCTCCGGCAGGTTTTGAATGGACCGTTTAAGGACCGATGCGGTGGTCATTGGCGCGGGTGTCGTTGGGCTAGCCGTTGCGCGCAGGCTTGCGCTTGCAGGCTTGGAGACCATTATCCTTGAACAAGCCGATCAGATTGGTTCTGTAACATCCTCCCGCAATTCTGAAGTCGTCCACGCTGGAATCTACTATCCGACTGGTTCGATAAAAGCTCGGACCTGCGTTGCTGGGCGTGAAGCTCTCTATGCGTATTGCGAGGCGCGTCAAATCCGAGCAGAGCGCGTGGGGAAACTTCTCGTTTGCGTTAGCGATGACGAGCGGCCCAAACTGCAGGCGATCGCCGAGGCCGCCAAAAGAAACGGGGTGCGAGACCTCGTGCGCCTGGCGCCGGATGAGACCGCCGCGCTGGAGCCGGAGGTCAACTGCACGGCAGCGATCTTCTCACCCTCCACCGGCATTATTGACAGCCACGCCTACATGTTGGCGCTACGGGCTGATTTTGAGGCATCCGGCGGGATGATTGCCTTTCTTACTCCGGCATTGTCTATCGAAGCTTCAAGCAGCGGCCATGTCATCTCCTGCGGCGGGCAGGAGCCGGCCGTCATCGAGGCCCGCTTTGTCGTCAATAGCGCCGGCCACGGAGCGCCTCCGCTTGCCAGAAAAACGGCTGGCCTCAACAAGGACGGGATGCCTGACCAGTGGTTCGCGAAGGGCAATTATTTCTCGCTTGAGGGGCGCCAGCCGTTTCGCCATCTCGTTTATCCGATGCCCGACCGGGCCGGCCTGGGCGTTCACGCAACCATCGATCTTGCGGGGCGCTGCCGGTTCGGTCCGGATGTCGAATGGATTGGCGCCGATGGGCCGATTGCGGTTGATGCCCGCCGGGCGACGAGTTTCTACAATGCCATCCGCCGCTACTGGCCCCATTTGCAAGATGACACGCTCATCCCTGACTATGCAGGTATTCGGCCGAAGATCCACAGCGAGGCAATGCCTATGCCCGACTTTCGAATTGATGGGCCAAGTGGTCATGGCATCGCCGGCCTCGTCAATCTTTTCGGCATCGAAAGCCCTGGCTTGACTGCATCGCTTGCAATCGCTTCCCATGTCGCAAGCTTGTTAAGCCTCGCCCGGCCTGACGATCTTCTTTTCTGAGGCTATCAGGATTTTGTCGTCTTGAAAGTTTTCGAGAATGCAAGGCGCAGAGCGGTCCTGGAAATCGCGGGATCACAACCAAACCATTTTGCAAGGATTGCGAGGCCCGCGAGCCTGCCTGACTTGATTTGGCGCAAAATGCCCCACAGCATTAATTGACGGGCTTGTTCTTTGCGTCGAGAAAGCGCCAGGTGAATGGGCTTGCGATCATCGAGCCGCCCGCCCAAGATCTTCAGTGCCAAGAACGTCGAAAATTGCTGAGCGGCGAACGCAGGGTCATGGCTGGTTACCGAATGGAAGATATTGACGCCATCTCCTCGCCTTGCAGCAATCCGCGGATCCAGCAGGACGCACCCGCTCACCAAGGCGCAGTCAGCAAAAAACAAAACATCCTCGGCAGCATGACGAAGTGCCGGAACGAAACGCACGGTTTTCGCAGTTGCCCCAGCGATAACCATGCACGATACGTGTAGATAGGACCAGTCCTCAAGCATCAGGTCTGTCAAATTGTCTGTTTTCAAGATGACCGGGTCGCCTGAAACGATGCTGACGTCTTGGCGCCCGGCAAGGCTGTCAACATTAACGTGATAGGTGAAATCCTCGCCACCATCGATCGAACCAAAATAACAAGCCGCGCCGTGCTGGCCCATCTCGGCGAGAGCGTTGGCAAGATGGTTCGGATCCCAGACGTCGTCGGAATCAAGAAAGGCGACGTACCGCGTCAGGCAGCCGACAGCGTCAAGCCCGCTGTTTCGGGCGGCCGCCGGCCCGCCATTCGCGCGATCAACGATCCTGATCCTAGCGCAATCCTCGGGGCTGAACTCCTCTAGTTCGAGCGAGGCTGGGATCGGGGATTGGTCGTCGACAATAATGACGTCAACATATGGGTGGGTTTGCCGAACAACTGAGCGAACCGCTCGTGCAAGTATACCGCTCTGCTTCTGGAAATAGGGTATGATGACCGCAACTCGTGCAATCGCGCTGCGCTCATTCTGATGTTCCGGGCGGGTACCGGAGACGCCCGCATTGGTGGTTGCCAGCCTGTCACCCACGGAAACGGACGGTCGATACGGCCTCGCATCTGGAAAAATAACTGTTCTGCCGATCCATGAGGAATGTGCAGATGTCTCCGCCGCAGGCCTCCTTCAAGTCATCGACCGACAGGCCGAAGAATTCCGCCGTCGCAGTGAAGCGCGCGGCATTTTCGCACTGTTCGGATGGAGCGAGGTTGAAAACATCTTCGCGAATAAAAGTTGGAACATGCTCAAGAATAAAGTTCTCGATAAGGGAATTAGACACCTACCAGCCTCCGAACGACAAGCTTGCTGAGACTGTCGGATTTCTACCCCCCGACAATTCATCAGAAGCGCTTCCATTGAGCAACATCCGCCGTAAAATCACCTGAGATCAGCCAAAAGTAAAGTGCAACTTGGATTATCCGGTAACGGTCGCGTGCTCATATCATGTTTTCTTTGATAGTTTCCTATTCCACCATTATGTCACATATACTTCAGCCGGACCGCATTTAATTCTTGCTGTCGATTTGCTGCAATGCAATATTGGAGGTGATCTACTCCCCGTTGCGAGGGGGCTCCGCAATGATTACAGGTCGCATTGAAGGCATAGCAGATCGTTTTGACGCAGTTATAGTTGGCGCCGGCCCTGTTGGGCTTACGCTTGCAAGTGAAATACGTCGCGAAGACCGACGGGTGCTCGTCATCGAGTCCGGCGGACTTCAACCGACCGCTACTGCACGTGCGCTTTCAGAGGCGCTGGTGCTCGACCCAACCATCCACGACGATGTGCGGATCTGTGTTTCGCGCCAATATGGCGGAACCAGCAATCTCTGGACGGGCCGGTGCCTGCCCTATGACAGGATCGACTTCGAGCCGCGCTTCGATAATGCAGTCTGGCCAATCGCATTCGAAGATATCGAGAACTACTATTCCAAGGCGCTTGCCTATGCCAATTGCGGGAGCGGTTTTTACGATGAAGCCGAAGACTCGATCTCCGATACGCGTTTTGCGATCAATCATATCGAGCGCTATTGCCGTGATCCAAAGATCTTCCGCGCTCGGCGCAAGGCGATCGAGGCTGATCCGAACATTTCGATCATTTTGAATACCACGGTGGTGGATTTTGCGCTCGACGAGGGCGGGGTGGTCACCCACATCATTGCCAGACACAAGAATGGCCTATCCTATCGCTTTTCGTGCAAGGCAGTGGTGCTGGCGAGCGGAGGGCTTGAGGCCGCTCGCCTCCTGCTGTCGATGCGCCGACGCCGCGCAGATCTGTTCGGCGGTAAAGATGGGCCGCTTGGGCGCTATTATATGGGCCATTTGTTTGGTCATCTTGCCGAGCTGACTTTCGCAACCGACGAGATGGCAAAGCTCTTCGATTATCGCCTCGATGGGACAGATGCCTATATTCGAAGGCGCATCGTTGCCTCGGACCGTCTGCTCGAAAAAGGCGGCCTACCGAATATTGCCTTCTGGCCTGACGTTCCGACGCTCTCGGACCCTCGACACGAGAGCGCTTTTCTGTCTGCCGCATATCTGGCGCTCAGCGTCGGCCCGCTCGGCCGCCGCCTCACCCCCGAAGTCATCCGCCGTCATCACGCCGGGAAACTCAACGATTTGTCCGGGCATTTGAGAAATGTGGCCAGAGATCCTTGCGACATCGCGCGCCAACTACCCGTATATCTTAAGAACCGTTATGCCCGACGCCTTAAGAAGCCGGGGTTCTTTGTCCTGAACAGCCAGCGCACCTATCGCCTCGCTTATCACGCCGAGCACTATCCCGATGCCAGCAGCCGTGTCACACTTTCCGACACTGTAGATGCGTCTTTTCTGCCGAGGCTGTCGATCGATCTGAAAATTCCTGAAAACAATTTGGCGGCCGTCGTGCGAGCCCATCGCGTCCTTGTCGATTGGCTCGAGAATGCCGGGATCGGGCGGCTTGCATTCGGCGGCAATGATGACCTCGCGCTGTCGCGTCTCGTCAACCGTGCCCGGCATGGGACGCACCAGATCGGAATAACAAGAATGGGGAGTAACAGACAAGACGGCGTCGTCGATCGTAATTTGAAGATCTTCGATCTCCAGAATGCCTATATTGCGAGCTCATCGGTTTTTGTCACATCGAGCCAGGCGAACCCCACCCTAACGGCCATGGCTTTTGCCGTGAGACTGTCAGAACATCTTTGCCGGTCAAATTGGATTTGAACAAGCAAAGGCGATTACGCGCGCGCGTGGAATTAACGATACTTGATCAAACCTGGATTGACGAACGGTGTGGACGATACTCTACTCCTGAAAAGGCAATGATGACTTTACCAGGGGCGAGTTCGTGCAACAAATCAACACCGTCCAATATCTACGCGGGCTCGCTGCGCTCGGCGTGCTGATTTTCCACGTCAGTGAACGCTATAATCTGGGATTCGACATCGGCGCAGCCGGCGTTGACCTGTTTTTCGTTATCAGCGGGGTCATCATGTGGGTGACGACCGATCGATCGCGCGTCACGCCTGAGGCGTTCATATCCCGGCGGATACGGCGCGTCGTACCACTCTACTGGCTGGTGACAGCTGTTACCTTCGTTGCTCTTTGCCTAAAGCCGGACTTCTTCTTCGAGCACGATGGGTCGTGGCACAATCTCTTTTATTCGCTTGCATTCCTTCCATCGCCTGAGACTGGTCTTCATCCAGTCGTCGTCCAGGGCTGGACGCTCACATACGAAATGGGCTTCTATTTGATCTTTGCCGCGACGCTGGTCTTCAAGGGGACCGTCCGCCTATTGAGCGCCATTGCCGTTCTGACCGGATTGGTAGTCGTCTCCACAATGACGTCTTCGCCGTACCTCGCCATCGCCGGCAATCCGGTCATACTAGAATTTGGCGCCGGCTTGTTGATCGGCTTTGCGTGGTGCCGTTCACATCTTCTGTCTGTTTCGGTCGCTACCACTGTTGCTCTTTGCGCCGTTGTTACAATTGCCGTCAGCCCGTACCTGGCCGGCGACATTCATCGGGCGCTGAAATTTGGCTTACCGGCAGCCTTACTCGTCTATGCAATGGTCAGCCTAGAGGGCGTTCTTGCGAGACATCCATTCAAGCCTTTGCTCTTGCTTGGCAACGCATCTTATTCTCTGTACCTCTGGCACGTGCTGTTTGGCGTTGTCATTTTAGCCGTGCTCTTGCGGTCCGGACTTCCCAAAATCGCCTTTGCGCCGATTGAAATTGGGGGTGCGCTCGGCCTGTCGCTTCTGGCATACGGCTTCATTGAAAAACCAATGCAGGCCTATTTCAGTAAAAAGCGAAAAACGGCTGGCTTGGCAGCGGAAACCAGCGCAGTCGCCTGATCGTGGAGCCTCTTGGACCGCTGCTAGCGTGATGCCGATTGTAGAGGGAAAAGACGCTTTATCAGCCGTGTGCTGCCAAAGTTTGAAAGATGGCCCGAGTCAAAATAAAGCATTCGCCCCTCGTCGATGTAAGGGCAAATGCCGTCATCGCATTCGATGGCGATCGGGTCGATAAAATCTGCACCCTCAGCCTGTGCCTTGAGTTCGCCGTTAAAGCTCGGCGCAATGACGGTGGACCAGAGTGCCGTCGCGTCGGTAATGCCCGCCTTGCGATAGGCAATGACATCGACATTGGTGACGAACATCGGCGACTGTCCGATCACGATCACACGAAGACCCTTGGCAGTCAGGCTTGAGACGGTGTCCTGCAGCAGGTCGAGCCCGCGCAATTGCAGATCGACCCAGCGTCCAGACAGGATGACCGTCTTGACGTTTAAGGCATCGACAATCTCAAGTGCCTTGCGGTTGAAGTCCTGACACCGTGGCCGGGCGTAAGAATAATAAGCCAGAATCGGCGGGCAGCCAGCCTCGGTATATTGATAGACCGTGCTCCCGATCAGAGGAGCGTTCGCAGCTAGGCCTGGCGCGTAATGGGCAGCATAGGAATCTCCCCAAAGCAACGTGACCGGCCCGCTCCCCGAGGTCAGCACGCAACTCTTGCTATCCCAATTTTCGAAAGTGTTATCGTCCTCGAAAAAGCAGGTGCCGTTGCGCCAGGTTAGCGCGGCCGGGGCTGCACCATTCGTCGACGAGACAAGAGCCGCGACATCCTTTGCACGGGCTTCGACTGCGATTTGGTAATCAGGAAAGCGGTTCTTAAAGCCGCTGTTCGCAACGCCCACATAACCCGCAAGCGTCAACACAGCAAGACTTCCCAGTGATGCACCGATTACAGACGCCCTTGACCAAGTAAAGGTGTTCGAGCGGAACGGGCTTTCAACGAAGCGCCATGAGAATACGGCAAGGGCGAGACTAAGAATGACGATGGCCAAGGCGTGCCACGGGCTTGGCTCCTCAAGCGTTGCGTAGCGTAGGAAGACTGTAACCGGCCAATGTGCCAGATAGAGCGAATAGGAGATCTGCCCAATGAAGACGATCGGGCTGAGGGAAAGAATACGGTCTGCCAGAGAACTGTTTCGGCCGCCGCTGTAAATGATGCATGCTGCGCCAAGACATGGAGCAATTGCCGCAAACCCGGGAAATGGCGTGGCTTCAGAATACGAGGTTACTGCAAACCCAATGAGCGCCAGCCCGGAAAGTCCGATCAGGCTGTTGACTGGCTGGCCGAACGGGTTTTTTACTTTTCCGATCGCCAGCATGCTTCCCACGAGCAGTTCCCAGCTTCGTGTCGGCAGGAGGAAGAAATTGGCGGTCGGGGCGACGGAAGTCGCATAAATGCTGAGGGCGAATGAGACTGCTGCCGCAAGCGCAACGACGATCAGTCGGCTGCTGCGCCGCAAGGGGCTGATCAGCCAGAGCGCCAACGGCATGACGATGTAGAACTGTTCTTCTACAGCTAGCGACCAAGTGTGCAGGAGCGGTCGCAAATGGGCGCTGTTTTCGAAATAGCCGGAGAATTTCCAGAAATAGATATTGGACGTGAAAGTGCCGACAGACAGCAAACTCTTGGCGTAGTCCTCCAGAAAAGACGGCAGCAAAACAAACCATGCGATGACAGTGGTCAACAGCACGAAGAAAAGCAGCGCAGGCACGATACGCCGAAACCGCCGCTCGTAAAATTCGCCTATTGAGAAGCGACCTTGGCTCAGCGATTCATCGATAATTCGAGTGATGAGATATCCCGAAATGACGAAAAATATGTCGACGCCGATGTACCCCCCCGGAAAACCGGAGACACCCGCATGGAACAGAACGACAGGAATGACGGCTATAGCACGCAAACCATCGATCTCAGGCCGATACTTCATGATTTCCCTCTCCACCAAGCATCCAGCGAAGGTTATAGGGCGGTCAAAAAGACGGAGAGTCAACGCGTGATGGCCATGCCCTCAACACTTATTATTACATATGGAGCAGTTAACTTTCGGCATTCTCCACGCTATATTAAAAAACGACTGTAAAGCGCTTGAAATGAGCGCAAGCTGTCCTGCTGCTTGCGATGCTTTGACGGGGCCAATCGCGAGAAAGCTTCATTCTCTATTAATTCATCGCAGCCGTGCGGAAGATGAAATAGATAGTTCGGTAGCTATTTAGACAATGAAGATTTCGAGCTCGGATTTGGTCGCCTTGGGACCCACCATGGGGGCAGCCATGGTGGGTCGGCTCCACCCCTTAAGGTGCAGCTAACCTCTCAGGAGGCACTGGCAGTGGGACATTACAGCGCGACAAAAACAACTCCGCAATAAGGCTTAAGATAGACCTGATGGTAGCGACCCTATACGCTTCAGCGCCCAGCATCGTCGGTCTATCCACAGCTTGATCGATCACCTGAGCAATTATCGCTTAACGCTTGAAAATGCAAAGACCCGCTGAATTCCGGTACAGCGGGTCTTCGCGCACTTGGGCGAAAGTGCAAAGCCTCTTTGGGAGGACGATCGGAGTAATCCCAATTGTTGCCGGGCTTGGCAAGCCATCCAATAGAGGTAGATGGCACGCAATGCTTTCGGATTCGCCACGGAAGCTGGCGCAGATGGCCCTTCCAGCCGTTGGGGCTGGAGGACCGGCGATGGGTCGTCTTGGACCCGTCGCGTCTACGACGTTCCTTTCAGCTCTCCAACTAAGCGCAAACAGTGCGACGTCGCTAGCCGCCGGGCGGCGGGAAGCTTCGACGAGAGAGCGCAATATAGTTCGTGCATCGTTCTTGTCGCATTGTTTTGAACAGGGGACAGTGCAAGTCGACAACTGCTCGTCAATGCTGGGAGCGTCCGGAATACAAGCCCACCTGTCGGCGCGGACTGACGAGCCCAAAATCGGAACAAAAGGTAGAACCTGTCGTCTCGGATCGGGATTGGTGAGAGCGAAGCGCTCGAAGTGAGCATTAAACCAGCGGTGGATGCTGCGATATCGAGGCCGGCGCTGCCTTGATCTGAAGGGTGTCAATGCCGGCAGCTTGCCTAACGAGATCCCGAAACAGCCACCGCAGACTGCGAAATGTGGCCCCATTCAAGCGGGTCATCCTGCCCGCGTGAGGCAGCCCTCAGATCGAACGCACGGAAAGCGAGTTGAGAAGCCAGGAGGAATCGATCGCGATGTCGATGCTGACGTCATTTAGAAATGCCCAGATCTCGTCGGCAAGTCCCACATAGATCCAGACTTTGACATTTTCCTCGATGGCCATCGTTGTATAGAGGTTGACGATCCTGCGCTGGCCAGGTTGCACCTGCGTCGTATCGCCCGGATAGCTTTCCCCATCGCCGCTGCAGCTAATGCCGGCTACAAACCATTGATCGCTGGTTTCGTTGGCGGGATCTACATCTTCCCAGTTCCAGAATACCGCCAGCACCAACCGGCTGCGTGTCGATGCGTTGAAGTCGGACCAGCCGAATTCATCCTCGGTAACCACCGAGTGGTGGCAGTAGAGGCTTTGCAAATCCGCCTTGACCTGCAGGATGCCGGTTCTCAACGTCTTGAAGCGCACTAGGTAGCCCGTCTCACGCCTGACGCTTATGATATCGACGTCGGAGGCATCGTGATTGCGGGCGACAATTTTCGACCCAAGCCGGGAGGTCCCGTCGAGATAGGAGTCGTTCGCGATCACTCGTCCGTCACCAGTCGCCTGATTTTGAATGAATCGATCCCAGGAGCCCATAAACGGAGGGCGGAAGACCTTCTCGCGGTTCGGGTCAGGCAGTGGCGTCCAGATGATCGGGGGCGGCGATGCAAACCAGTCCGGACTACTGCCGACGACCGTCTCGCTGTAGCGAAACCGGTTGCTTGCGCCCGCGAATGTCGTTGCGACCTGACGATGGGCCGCGTCCTGGATCTTTTTCAAGGCGGAAAAGTCCACCCCTACCTGCTCGGCGGCAATCAACGACCGGAATCTATCACCGGGTCCGCGAACATCGCCCGACCGCTCCTTCATGATTGCTGTTCGAATTTTTCGCCTGAGATCATCGGAGAGAATTTCGTTGCGCTGCTTCGAGACAGTCTTGCTCAAACCCTGCAGCGCATCTGCGCGCGATTGCCATGCCATCGACTGATTCTTCTCGTGAATAGCTTCCAGCATATCGAGTTCGGGATGCTCGGCACCCGATCGTGCCGGCTGAATGCTTTGATCTGCAGCCATGATAGCCTCCTGGGGACGGGAAGGCCTCAGGGTATCACCGACCACTCCTGCTTGAATACACAGCAATTCGGGCTATCGCAGAGATTGCGCTAGGGCTAATCATGCTCCTGGGCTTTACAATCGTTTCCCGGCCTAGCAACCCACCCAGAGGCATAACGCTACGACAGAGATGGGTATCATGGCCCGGGCAGGTTGCCGTCGCTGAAACGGCAATGCTTGTGCGGGCAAATGAGCAAGCCCCATCATGTCCAGGCATCTGGCCATGGGGGACACTGCTGTTTTACAGGCGTCAAAGTAGCTCTGTCTCAGCCGATCGAACGAAACTCGCGTGAGCGCTGGGCCTCGATCATGAGCACGTCAATATTGTTTCCTAACTCGGTCCACAGGCAACGGAATTAATCCAATACTCGGAATTGGCGCTGTTTTGCGGCCAACTGAAGAAGATTCGCCGGCAGATGAACACTTGCAGCCTGCCAAGATGGCGCCTTGCAATGTTACAGGAATGTCGTTTCTCTAGCCGCCGACACCCGGCGTCCAGCCCTCGTCGCCTGTCTTGGGGAAGAGCTGCGTTACATTGGAGCCGTTGGCCGGAAGGGGGCCGGAAATAGGTTTAGCTCGCAATCGCCGTTCGCCAGCCGCCTGCACAACCGATGCCAACCCCTCGCGCTGCTGATAATAGTCGGGCTTCTCCGGAAGATGGAGTTCAAATTCGGCGCACATCCGTTCAATAAGATCCATCGCCTTGGCGGCTAGAACCGCATAGCCTTCCTGGCGACGTTCAAAGAAGCTGTCGAAACCGGGGCTCGAGAGATCGAGACTGTCCAGCGCGTTCCCAAGGTTGGCGACGCGGTTGGAAAGCCACAGGGTCTCGTTGAAAAACTCGTCTCCGAGCAACATCGTATCTTCAGCCGACGGCAGAACAAGGATGGGGTCGGGAGTGTGAAAGACGAATTCACCCTCGTTGACGGGGTTAAACTCCGGCTCGTCGTTGGCTGCGGCGTAAGCGGCGCCAACGAAATCGTCCAAAGCAAGGACGGTCAGCATCGCAAACCTGCGCGCGTCCGCCTTCTCGACGCGTCTGCGCCCTCCACTCGCCCATCGTAACGCGCTCGGCACGATCGAACCGGCCGCAAAACCGCCCGCTCCGATGATTGCTCCGATCACCATGATGCCCTGCGTTGTCTCGAAAAACTGCGTCAAACACCCACCTCGTAACGTTCGAGAAGTGACTTGCATCGGTCGCACGCAGCACGGAATCACGACCGGCTTCTGCAGTGTGCCTCGCTTGGAAGCGATTGGAAATGCTTCTCTTAAAATGCGACCCGACCGGACAGCTTTCAAGGGCCGGGCCGCTATCATATCTGACATAATAGGTGGGCCTTGAGGCCCTTCATTCCACAAGCGGTGCCGGCTCATGAGCGCGCCATTGCCGGCGGAGAGAAGATGGAAGTCGCAATTCAGGCACTTCCGCCGATCGACTGGTTTTCGCTCACCTCAATTTGCAAGACTTGCTTCGCTCGTACGAACTGGACAAGGCCTTAGAATATCGAGCGAATTTCAGGTGTTGAACCGCGCAAGCCTTCCCCGAAGCTCTGCGTTTTCCGTAATCAGCCGCGCATGCAGCATCTGCCGCAGGCGATAGTTCTCTGCTTCGAGTTCGGAAAGTTCGTCCGCACGCAGGACTGCAACCTGTTTTGCTCGTCGCTGCCGGACGGGCGATCGCGAAACACGTTCTGGCTTGCCGGGCTGTCTAGCGGCAGCAACGGTATGGACAACCTCATCCAGGCCGGCACTATCGGTTTGAGCGGTGCCATGCGCTAAAGCCTCGCGCTGTGTCTCTCGTGCCTCTGCTTCAGCTGGTAAACTCAATGCTTGCTTCGCAGTGCCTTCTGAAGACACGGACCTGTCGCGATGATCGGATTGAACCGCGTGGGTCAAGGTCTTGGCTGAAATAGCAGGCGCCTGCTCCTCGCCCCTGTCCGCTTCAGTTTCGCGCGTTAGCGCCTCAAGGTCAGTGCCGCTCCAGATGGAGGCTTTTGTGCCACGGGTTCGGCGGCGCGATTGCCTTACTTCGACAACGAAGGCTCGCTGTTGTCTTCTCATGTCATTCCTATGTCACGTGTTCGGGTCCATCAGCCGCGTGTAAAACGCGCATGCATCGCCTTAAGGTGTTCGTTCTGCGCGCGCAACTTGGCAGCCAACTGGCGCCTCAATTGCCTGATCTGGTCATCCAGCTCGGCAGCTTCGGAAACCAAAGCCGGTTCAGCTTTCAATGGTTCAACGCCAGCCCGTAATTTGGAGCGCTTGGCCGGCGGGGAAACCGGCGGCATGGTCGATGTGTCTGCAGGCGGCGTGCCCGTTTCGGCGGTATTGGCTTGCGGCTTTTGAGCCCTTTTGCCCGGCACACGAGCCTTTTGCTTTGGCTGCCTGACCGGGGGCGGCTGCGTTGCCTCGCCAGCGATTACTACCAATGGCGTCTTGCCAGTCTCTGTCCCATCACTATCAGCTGGCGCATTCCCCGCAGAACGATCCTCGTAGATGCTGCTGTTGGTCGAGGTGGGCTGAAGGTCGACCAGGGTCTGTGGCGACGTAGGAGCCTGCACCATCTTGCCGGCAGGATCCTCATGCAGGGCGTGATGTTCTTCGCCGCTTTCCCTGTTCGCATCGCGGCGCGAGATGAACTGGCCCAGTAGTTTCCATGGTGATTTCATGTGACATATCCCGAACATATTGCAGCCGGGGCCGCGGCGCGAACCCGGTTGCCAGACCTAGGGACCTAGGATCGGCGGCAGCCTGAGCAACCGCCGTCTGTGGTAACTACTTGACGCCAAGCTTCTTGCGAAGGTCGACATTTTCGGCGCGGAGTTTGTCACCGAGCTGCTTGCGCAGGCGCTTGTTCTCGTCTTCGAGCTTCAGGAGTTCGGTCATCTCATCGGCGGCGGAAGAAATCGCGACCGTCGTTGCAGTCTGTGCCGCAGCGCGCTTGCGCCCATCAACCTTTGGACCCTCCACCTTGGCTTTGCCTCTACGGCGTACCACAGGCTGGGCATCTGGCTTCGTCTCGTCAGCCTTTACTGCGGCGCTCTTGCGCCCTCTTCCGGTCGTGACAGCTGCGACAGGAGCAGCAGTGGGCGCAACCTTAGGCGTACGGGGAGCACGTTTCTTCTTTTCCGGAGCAGATGCAATCGGAGCAACAGCCGCCGTGTCGGCGGCAGCAGGGTTCTGGGTAATTTCGTCGGCCATCGGTTTTCTCCCTTTAAAGGCGAACATGTTGTCGGATGTCCAATGCGCAGAGTCAATTGAGCCGCTTGGACGGCATAATGACTAGCAAGCGAATCTTGTCCGGAGGCGACCTCGTTTCTTCCGGTCTCTTTCACAGCGGACGCATCGATCGGCCGGTTGCGCACGGTCAGGTGAAATGTCGATGGCGAAAGATTATGTCTGGCAAGGAGGCACACCTGAACCTATCGTCTGAAACGAGGAGCTGACAAACTACTCAGGCCGGATCAAATGCGGAGCCCGCCGCGCGTCAAGCGGGGGTCAGCGGGCTCCTGCCGCGAGGCGGCGAAGCAACTTGGAACGCGCAGCTGATTCGATCCAAGCGCGGCATTCTCCGCTCCACAAGCATTCCGCAATAGGTTTAAATTCGGGTGAAAGCCGTGCCGTTTTGAGACGCCTCTCTTGTACGAGCGTAAGGACACAATACGCCATGTCATCCTGGTGTGAATGCGGGCCGGTATAGTTTCGCGCGATAATCCGACCTCTTACCCCAATATGGGGCAAGACATCGGGAGCAAACTATTGTATCGAATCGGGTCATGCGCGCCGGGCTCTACCAAATCGTCCATTCGATCTTCGCCGTTACCGTCACCGCGGTATTTCTGGCATTGATATTTGTCGCGCCATTCGTCTCGGCAGGGTTCGTGGCCGTTGCTATCGTATACGGGGGATGGTCGATCTGGCATTTGGTGCCACTTTGCCATCTTTCCCTGATTGCAGGAGCGATCTACTTGGTCGGACCCGCATTCCGCAAGCCGCGCTTCTCCCTGACGTGATATCAGACACCTCGCCATACTGGCTGCGTCCTAGCGTTTACCTTGAAGCTTAAGATTAACAGCAGGTTATATTTGAACCCCTTCGCGGCTGTCCGCTATCACCTCCAAGAGTAATCGGAGGGTAACATGCTGGAAGCAACACAGTATATCGTCGAAAATCCCCTTGGCGGTCTTATCAGGGACAGGTTTGCTCTACGCGGACGCCTGGCCGAAATCGGGCTTAATCATGAGGCTTTTTCATTGTCGTCGGAAACATCCGGCACGATGGCCCTCACCTTCTGGGAGCCCGACCGGATCGAGGCGTTAAGGATTCTCGCGAAACTGCAAGCCATGACGTGAGCGGTAGTCGATCTGGGGAACGGGTTCGCCCGGCCGGCTCGGATTTATCGCCTGCGCGGCGTCTGCGGGTGTTTCCCCAAACTCGGCCATCCGATCACGCAATTTGCGAGGGTCGATACCTACGCGCTTTGCAAACGACGTCACGGAAAAGCGCTTGCCGTTCTCGACGAACCAGACAGGCTCCAGTTTCTTCGTGCGGCGCTTGCGCGCCCACCGGCAATTGCCGGGCTCAAATGGCTTGCTCAGGTCGATCCGGCGCAAGACGGCGCCTTTCGGACGCTTTCCGAGATCTGCAAGAAAGGTTTCAAACGAGTCAATCCAGCGCCGATCGATGGTTACGCCGGCGCCGCCGTGACTGGCATAGCAGCGATCGTTGGGATTGAGGCATTTGCCTTTCATGCCCTGGTAGGCCTTGAACGTCGGCGTCGCCGCATATCCGCAACGGTGGCCATGCTTGAATGATCGCTGCCGGTTTGCCTCGGCGCGCAGGCACCCGCAGCTCCGCGTTCGGCCAGAACGAACAGGCTCGAGAAACGCGGTAAGTTCGCCACCACAATCGCAGCGAAAATTCCATCGCGTATGCTTGCCGGCATTTTCGGCACGCGAAACCGCAACGAGCCGCCCAAATCGCTGATTTACAATGTCGGATGCCGGCATGTCAGAAAACGGGTCCGTCTTTGAGGTTTGACTAGCACGCTTTGGCGGCAGAGGAAACCTTCCGTCGCGGTCGAGCGTTTGCGCCACGTCAGAGTGGGGCCAGAGTTTGACGGTATCTGGCTTGGAAATCTCGCGCTTTCTGCGGATGGCGCCGGCGCATGCTCTTGCCAAGGAACGGGAGCGTTTAAAGCGACGCACGGTCTGTCGATAGAGCAATCAACGCCCCCCGGAAGACGTAGCACGATGCCTTGTTGAGGCCACCACCATCGTTTGACTGCGACGACCGCGTCTTTGGTGCGTTGCGCCCTTCCAACGAGAAAGACCCGCCCGGGGGTTAACAGGGCGGGTCTCGATCAGGAGGGCAGAATGGGCGCACCTCGCGTGTCCCATGTGGACCGAGATGAGCTTAGCCGAACTCCACCATCGGGCGGGCCATACCAGCCCGATCGGGCTATGTACGGGTTACTTACGCATTACAAAAGCCGCACACAAACGGTCGGCTGAACCTTTGCAGTTCCCTTGGGTGTAATCAATTCATCCGAAATGAGGATGTGAATAACGTGATTTGAAGGTGTGCAAACGCAAACGGGCGCGGAGCGAACGCGAGGGCCGCCGATCCTCACCGTGATGATAGCCTGCATGCATGATGCGGACTCGCAATGGACTTGCTTCGCTCGACCAGACAGATCAAATCTTATCGAGGGTTCTCCCCGGCACGGTTATGCGCAAACCGGCCGTTTCGGTCGCAGTCCTGATTGATGTCAACTTGACTGTGAAGCCGTCAAGCGGATCGCCGCTGCCTCTGCTGCCGGCCAGTCGCTCCGAGCGAGCTTCCTGATGTGGGTCATAGGACCAGATAGGCCAAGCCGCCCCAGAACCCGCCGATGACCATGATGATGGCGGTAACCGCACCGACGATCTCCAGTTTTTCTTTCATTATCGACGTCCCCTGTTTTTGTCTGCGAAGACAAGCAAGTTCAGCAGGAAGGATCAAACTGATCCTGCCGGTAAGCTTATCAGGTAAGGTTAAGGTGCCCGATTAGTGCGGCGCGAGGGAACGTCGCGGAAGAACCGCGCCGTTCGTACAGGCTTTCAAGCCGCCGATCATCCTGTTCATTTGCGATCATCCGGCCGACAATCAACGGTCGGAAAGAGCCGCATCCAACATTGTAGGATGGCTGGAGCGATGCGATGCGCCGGACCGGCACAATCATGACACCGCCGATCTTACCAGATCGAAAGGAAGCCGACGGGCTCGGCATGGTCATAGAGGACGAAACCGATGAGCATCGTCAAAACAATTAGAGTTGTCAGAACCTCAGATACGATCAGCCGCCTCATCACGGTACCCAAATTTCGTCCGATGGCTCTCCCGCGATCTCGCGGAGTTCCGATGCGCTGACGGCAATCAATGCTTCGTACTGGTCGCCAATCATTCTATTAAATTGCTTGCGAACGCCATATTCGTGCGACGACCCAAGATTTTCCATGGTGTCGATCGTCTTCAGAATATGATCGCGGATGCCACTAGGTTCGCCCGTCATCAGTTGCTCGTTGTTTCAGTTATCCCTCAACCTGCACGAAGACGCCTGGAACGCACGCCGCGTGCATCCATTACGCCATCACTATCTAACCTCTGGCAGGCTAAAATCACCTTGGCCGTTCGGCTTAAGCCGGATACCCGGATTTTTGGGCCTGATGCCGTCTATTCAGTATTTTGAACGAAGAAGTCGATAAGCACACGGCCGGCTGGGGAATTTCCCTGCGGGTTGGAAAGCGGCGTCCGCCGGGCTCCAATCGGGAAGGATCCGGACAAGCCGCCCGGCCGCAAGATCGTCACGGCAGGTGACCTCGGCAACATTGCAACACCGCGACCTGAGCGCAACGCCGCCATGAAAGCGGGAATACTTCTGCAGGCAAGGCGAGCCCTTTTCCTGACAATCGCAACTTCGTTGTTCGGGCCGGACATCTGCAGGTGTTCCTCATCATTGAAGCTAGTCGCCGTCAGCAAAGGAGCCTGCTCGAGTTCAGAAATTGAGGCAATCGGGCCAGCCCTTTGTAAGAAGTCCGGGCTGGCTACCAGGACCGAGGACGTCTTGCCCAAACGCCGCATGACGATGCTGGATTGCGTTTCATGCGTGCGGCTCGAACGGATTCCAACATCGATCCCCTCACCGACAAGATCACTATTGTGCTCAGTTCCGACCACCTGAACGGAAACATCCGGATAGCGCTTGAGAAAATTTGGGACCGTCCGGGTGACGACGAGATCGACGAATGGCGTCGGACATCCCAGCCGGGCAAGCCCCTGCGGCCGCTCCTGAGCGCTGATGACTGCATTTCTCGCGTCCTCGGCGGCCTGTAGGATCGCGACGCAGCGTTCATAGAAAGCTCTTCCGATCTCCGTTACGCGAAAATTGCGCGTTGAGCGCTCTATCAGCCGCGCTCAACTCATCCTCAAGTTTCTGGATGCGAATACTGAGTTTCGATCTTACAATGCCAAGGCTGCAGCTGGCTGCCGAATAACCGCCAAGGGCGACGACAGCGGTGAAGTATCGACGGTCATTCAGGTCGTTGACCGACATTGCTGTCTTCATTTCGACGCACCGGTGTAGGTTCTCGACCACGCCAGCGTTGCGCCAAGCTTCAAGATGTTCAGCTCATCAACGTCAAGCTCAAGTGCTGAGCATCGTTAAGCGAATACCTCTAGGCGCGAACCGCGGACCTCAACAATGATCTTTGGTTGCTTCCGTTTTTGCAGCCGGTAGATTATCGCTAGCCGTAATTGCGGTACATCACCTTACGGAAGGCGTACAGTTTGAGCGACGAACACGAGAGATTGGCTGAAAAGAAAGCCGCCCTTCTTTCCGCTATGGCCAATCCCAACCGGCTAAAGATCTTGCTGGCGTTGTCGAGGGGCGAAACATCCGTGGGCAATCTTGAGCAGTATGTTGAGCTTTCGCAATCAGCGCTCTCCCAGCACCTCGCCAAGCTTCGGCACGACAAATTGGTCTCCACGAGACGGAGCGCCCAGACCATTTACTACGCAACACGCGATCCTCGCGTTCTCAAGATGCTGTCGGTTCTGGACGAGATTTTCGTTCAGAACCAACGGGCCGGCAGACACGCGCAATCGTCCGCCAAATGACCAACACCTGCAATCTCGCAGATTGTATTTCGCGTTCGCAACACGATCTTGAGTTGTTCACATTTATCGCACCTTATATTAGTGATTACTAATTTGCGTTGCAGCAGCCGATGACAGGGATGTCCGTGAGAGGCCTTTGGCGAATTCGCTTGAGACTGATGCGGGGGCTGCCATCCGGGGCAAGATTCAGTGCTAAGACCGTCGCGCCTGATATGAAACCATCCTCGGGTCAAAATCTCGCATCGCCGATTGAAACGTCGCTGGGAGCGTTTAGCACCATCAACCAGAGATTGGCGAAGCGAATTCTCTGGTTGTCCGGTACATCCGCGAATGTTGAAAGACTATTCGATATGCAGGAAGCGGCAGCTCCGGGGATCTTCACCCCGCCCAACGCGAAAGCGGCGGCTGGCATCGGGCGGGGTGAACAACGGCAACGTAACATGCCGTAACGAGGACCATGCAACGAGCCTATCGTCACCGCATCCTGTTAAATCGGATTAAGTCTTCATCGAGGATCAAGGTAGCAGGATCAGGATCTGCATATTAAAAGCATAGCGGCGGGAAACGAGCCGTCCATCGATCGCATGCCGATGACCGCTTTGAAAGTGCTACACCGGGTATTGCTGACGCTATCGATCGGCATCGACCGTGACCCTCTTGGCAGTAGATTGAGCTGAACAGCATCCACAGGCGCCATTTAGGGATCGGCTTTGTTGGAGCCACCGTTCGGTCCCGCAACCGCATGTTCGAGCAGCTTCAGCAGCCCTGCAATAATCAGGACGACAGCAAATGCAATTGGTACTCCGACAGTCAGCATGAACATCGACGCTCCCCCACCGCTTATCTTGTCAGTTTTGCCGTACCTGACGAGAACACAACCGGGCCATACGACTTAAGCCGAATTGGATCCCTGTGCCCGCTTCTCGCTACGATCACGCCGTTATCCCCCTGATAGCCAAGATGTGCTGCACCGAATTTTGCGCGATTTTGACGTTATGGCATGCAGGAGGAAACATGACGATTTTGCGTTTGGCATTATGTTTGATCGGTGCGTCTTTTGTGGTTGCCGCTGGGCTGATCCACTATGCGCTTTCTCACCCCGCTGCCGTTGGCATAGCCGAGATCGATACGGTTTGTTGCACACATGTCCAGCAGCAACTGTTCGTATGGTTCACCTCGCTTTGCACAGCAACGCCAGGAGCAGGGGTCATTGTCTGGGCAAGCCACCTGTGGGAATGGCACGAGGTGTAGGGCCGGGTAGTCCAACCGTAGAATTGCCATGAGTTCGATAGCATGCTTACTTAATTTCTGGCAGCACCGCAGCCGCCGGTCTCGCCCCAGGGGAGGCCTAGGACCCGTCGCGAAATCCTCACGGTGTGTCTTTTGCATTGGAATGCACTCCCGCCGGGCCTACCTCGTAGCTAAGTGCACCGATCTATCCCCAGCAACTGCCGTATTCATTGGGCGACAGCGGAGGCCGCAGGGCGCTCCCTGTACGTGCCGCAGCGACAATACCTGCACCGCCATGTGCACCAGCGGGAGGGCTCCATTTTCGTAGTGGACTAGAACCTCGCCGTACCGCGTTCGCGCAAAGGAAGCGGACGCTCGCGTCAGCCCGGCCAGCTTCGTCTGATAAAGGCACTATTGATTATGGGGTGGCCCGCCACGAGGACATCGAGTATGATGATCTGCCATTGAAGGAAGACGAGCCGATCCATAACGATTTCAATTTTGGGTATCGATATAGGCAAAAATAGCTGCAGCGTTGTCGGCGTCGAAGACAAAGGTGCGGTAACTGGTCGTCGAACGATGCGGCGGCAGACGCTAATTGATTTTGTCAGCAGGTTCCGACCTGCATCATCGCTATGAAAGCGTGCTTTGGTGCTCACCATCAGGGTCGGCTTTTTAGGTCCCAGGGGCATGAGGTCCGACTGATGTCACCGGAGTATGTCCGCCCTTATGTGAAGGCTCAGAAGAACGATGACCGGGATGCGGAGGGCATAGCAGAAGCCGCTTCGCGGCGCGTTCAGAGGCTGGTTGCCGAACTTCGAGACGAGTGGAAGATGCTCGACACCAAGATAGCAGCTCTCAATGCGAGTTCTTGGCTCTGGCCCGAGATTATCTTGCACTCGACGGCTAACGTCTATACCAGGAATTGGAGTATTGAACGCCACAGCGGATTGGTGCCGGCTCCTGATTTCCTCTTCCAAGATTTCTGGCCGAGCCCAGAGTTGCGGAACGGCAAGCGTAAAGCGAGTGTACGGGAATTGGACTGGCAAAATCCCAAGTGTTGGAAGGATCGCCTTCTTCAGCATTCAATTCAGCTGCGGCTACCTTCAGGGATCAAAGCCTGAATATCGACGGAAGCCACACGAGAGCTTCCTAATGCATCGACAATCCACACACATGCTGAGATGATGCCGATCTGAGATGTCGGTTGCAACGATAGCGCTAGCGTCGGGACGACTCCGTCAATATGGACAATTCACCGGATGAACCTAGCCGAAATAGATGCAGAAACTTGGCATGCCCTTGAAAGGGCAGGTAAGGAAGCGCTATCCGGTTTTCGATACGTCAACCTTTGCACCGTGGATGTGAACAATCGCCCTCAGGCTCGCCTCGTCGTTCTGCGATCCGCGGACCCGAAACGGCGTACCATGGAAATCCACACCGACATCCGAAGCCAGAAATGGACCGAAATCGGTAACAACCCCTCAGCGACGGTTCTTGGGTTCGACCCCGAACAGGGGTTGCAGCTTCGACTCCAAGGCACCGCATTCCTCTATCCTCCGGAGACTGAAATCGCGGTGGACGCCTGGAGCCGTCTGCCGTCTTGGACGAGGGCTACTTACACTGGGGGGCCACCGGGCAATACGGCGCCCAGCAGCTCGACCAGCGCCGAACCGGAGAATGACGACGGCAGGGCAGTCTTTGGGGTCATCGTCTTCAGAGCCAATGCATTGGACTGGTTTAAACTTGCGCGTGGCGACAACAGAAGAGCGACGTTTCGATACGGCCCTGACGGAGCGCTGGTCGATAGTCGCTCGATCAACCCCTGACGCAAGCCTCATCCAACGGCCGCGACCAAACGTCATCGGGACTGGGATTTGGATAGTTTCAAATGGTTCAGTACTGGGTTGATACAACGATCGACGAGGAAGCGCGAGCCGTCGATCGGCATATGTGGGGTTTCGCAACGCGTCACGAGGCCGACGACGTAGTCGCTTCCCAGCTGCCGGGTCCTCCGCCGCAAAATGGAGAGTTCTGGTCTAACGCCCCTGATCGCATCAAGGATGATGCGCATTCGCGATCCGCCATAGCACGTCACCACTTGCCGCTACGTGGCTCGAAATGGCTATCGCACTCGTGACAGTCGAGAATCCTATGCGAAAGAAGCAAGCAGCGCCGAGGCGGCATGGCATCATTTCACGGCTGTTTCGACGATGATATCGGACGGTGCGGCCCTTGGCGAGGACATGTCTTTCAACTTGGCTCCGGACCCATCCCTGTTACTGCCGTCGGGATCGCTGGCTGAACCCGTAATCGCGATTGTGGGAGATTGAAAGCCCGTTGCCGCGCCAAAGGCAACGGGCGTCGATGATCATGCTGAAGCAGGCTCGGGCGCCGCCGCCGAACCGATCCTTGCCTTGCGTGCCCGAAACATCGCCTCGACGATCAGCGACAGAGGGAACCCGATGAAGAACGGGATGAAGAAGTAAATCGCTCTGAATGCCACGAGTGATCCGATGGACGCCTGATCGCCCATGACGTGTCGCACGGTTGCTTCGAGAACGCCCAAGCCGCCAGGCGCGTGCGTTATGAGGATCGCGACATTTGCCAGCGCAAACGCTGTCGCCGCTTTCAGGTAGCTGACATCGGCATTCGCTGCCATGACCTCGCGAAGACATGCGGAAACCAAAGCGAAATTGAGCGTACCGATAACGACCTGCGCCAGTGCGATTTTCAATGTCGGCATCTCGAACGTCCAAGAACGGACTTTGAGCGGTGTTCTCAAACGAGCTGCCAGCACCAAGTATCCCGCGACAGTTATGATGCACCCTACCCCGATCATCCTGACAGTGAGCTCACCTAATCGTAGGACCCCAGCAGCGTCGCCCGGATTTAAAATCATGACAATCCCGGACAACATAGCCATGCCAATGCCGACCGTCACGCCCGACAACAGGACAATCTTGGCGACATCTTCCGTGCTCATCCCCCAGTGCGCGTAGTAGCGGTATCGGAGAGCCCCGCTGCTCAACCCCGACATCCCCACGCTTTGACCTATCGATAGAGCGATGAATGAAGCGAGGCCGATCTTTGGATAGGCGAGATCGTTCCTGACGTAGCGGACCCCAGCCCAGTCGAACCCGGTTAGGCAGACATAAGAGCCGAGTGCAAACAGCAGTGCCATCGCGAGATTGTACGCCGGAATCTCGCTGACTGACCCGGTGATGTCGCTGAGCGAATATTCCCGAAACGTATGATAGAGAAGGTATCCAGCGACGCCGAAACCGACGACAAGCATCAGATATGTGATTATCTTTTTTCGGGTCATGATCGCTCGCCATTCGAAGATTTCCTTCGAACGGCCGTTCGGTCAATTTGGTTCCCTAGGGTATCGGCGAACTCGCCTGCCCAGCGTTTATAGCTGCGCGCTGTGCCGTCTGACGCTCGCCATCCTGCGCAGGCGCAGCCAAGTCTTCTATTCCTCTGCGCATCTCCTTGATCCCGTGCGCAAGAACGAATTGGCGGACGAATTTGACATTTTTCAACTGGTAAGGGTTCAATCCCGTCGAGAAGCGGTTCCCCCAGCTTCGTAAACAAAATATCGAACTCATTGATTAAATGCATGAAATCGTCATCCGCCATGGTCGAGATTTCGCCGATAGCCTCGGACGTGGACAAAATAAATCGCGTGGATAGCATCCCAGTTTGGCACCGCGGATGCCGGCAAGGGTGAATCCTGCAGTTTGTCGAGAGCTTCGATGATCCGGACCCGCCTCCGCTGAAGCGAGTTTAGCTTGACGCGAGCAACGCGGATTTCTGAAACTACAGCGAGCCGGGTACCACGCTTATCGCAGGATGAGACCGTCGTCATGCCCCAGTGTAGCGGCCAAAAAATCCCTTTCCGCCGCATGTGAAGCCCGTGCTCCAGGCAATCAATAAAATCTTAGCGCGCGAATGAACCGGATCATCATTGGCGCATTCTAGGCTGCAGAATGTAGGAGATTTCTGCACCATGAACGGTTTTGCTGCCGCATCCGGAAAGATCGCCATGTCGATCGGCCTTGTCTTCATCGCGATGGGTGCTGCTTCGGCCGTCACAGAGCGTCCGGTGAAAGCCACGGTTCTGGATACGCAGGCTCAGCCCGTTTGGACATCGATCCCTGTGCGGGTTGATCGCTCGAAGCAAACCTACGAACGGATAGCGGGTCGCGAAGCCGTTGATGCTTACCCGATCAAATTTCGGGCGGGAACCATGTTCACGATCATCGATGGAGCTACATTTGAAGCCAATGGAGTGCGGATTGTTCTTGCCGGTGCGAAACCGCTGGAGCGTCGGAAAATTTGCGAGGACGCCGGCAAACGCACTGCGTGCGGAACACGTGCTTTTGTCATCATGACTAAAGCCTTGAGGGGCAAGTTCGTGGATTGCAGGGCGGTGGCCGATGGTCTTTTTGAATGCAGGTCAAATGGCAGAAAGCTTTCGCAGCTTTTGGCTGCAATCAATGCTTGACCTGACACGTACGCAGCTTGGAACTGGATTTGCGCCCAATCCCTGATTATCAGGCGCAAAAAAAGTCTGACGGAAAACCCATCCATCTCCGGACCTTGACAGATACCTGCAAAGCCCAGGCCGGTACTTGGCACGTCTACGGAATAAGGCCGACAACGTGTCGGCCTTATTCGCTTATCAATCGATCAGCTTGATTTCAACCTCGGCCGCCGCTCTTCGAGCCACCAGCGCCATCACCGTTGCCCTTGGACCCACCGCCATTATCGCTGCTGGCTTTGGAGCCACCGCCGTTGTCGCTGCCGCCCTTGGAGCCACCGCCGTTATCGCTGCCGCCTTTGGAGCCGCCACCATTGTCGCTGCCGCCCTTGGAGCCACCGCCGTTGTCGCTGCCGCCCTTGGAGCCGCCACCATTGTCGCTGCTGCCCTTCGAGCCGCCGCCATTGTCGCTACCACCCTTGGAGCCGCCGCCATTGTCGCTGCCACCCTTGGAACCGCCACTATTATCGCTGCCGCCCTTGGAGCCGCCGCCATTGTCGCTGCCACCCTTGGAACCGCCACCATTATCGCTGCTGCCCTTCGAGCCGCCGCCATTGTCGCTGCCACCCTTGGAACCGCCGCCATTATCGCTGTCGCCCTTGGAGCCACCACCATTATCGCTGCTGCCCTTCGAGCCGCCGCCATTATCGCTGCTGCTCTTGGAGTCAGCGCCGTTGTCACCGCTACCCTTGGAGCCGCTGTTGTCACCATCGCCGCTGGATTTATTGTCGGATGATGACTTGCTACCCGTTCCGCCCGGTGCACCGTCGTTCTTTGTATTGCCCGAATCCGTGCCAGGCGAAGCATCATTCTTGCCGCCGCGACCCGGTTTGTTGTCGTTCGAGCCGTTTTGGTCCGATCGGCCATTTTCGCCGGAGTCACCGTGCTTTCCGTCCGACCCCTTAGAGCCATCGCCGGTCGTGCCACCATCGCGCTTGTCGGGACGACCTCCGCCATGCGTCTGGTCATTGCCTTCCGGCTTACCCTGCGATCCACGTGGATCCTTCGAGCCTACCTGGCCGTTGTCATCGCTTTTGTCGCGCCCATCGTTCCCATTCTTGCCGTGATCTTTACGGTCGTCGCCGCGGCTGCCCTTGTCGCCATCGCCAGCCTTGGTGTGGTTATCGTGATCACCCTTGCCACGTCCATCCTTGTTATTTTCCCCACGGCCGTCACGATCGCCTTTCGGCCGATCTTTATCATTGTCGCGACCCTTATGATCATCTCCGCGGCCCTTGCCGTGATCGCGGTCGTCGTGGTCGCGCCCCTTGCCCGGGCCATTGTGATGATCATCCCTTTCACCGCCCTGATGGTCGTGAGTTTTGCCTCCACCGTTGTTGCCATGGTGTTTGCCCCCGCCTTCGTGATCATGGTCGCGATCACGGCCATTGTGACCATGCCCCCTGCCAGGGCCGTCATGGCCGTGCTTGCCGCCGACATGGTGGCCGTGATGTCCGCCGTGATGATGCCCATGGTCTCCGCCAGGACCTTCGCCGCCATTGCCGGGGTCGCCGCCGTTATCCCCGCCATTTCCATCGTCGCCGCCGTTGTCTCCACCGCTACCAGTGTCTCCACCGCCATTGCCGGTGTCGCCACTGTTGTCCGAACCGCCCCCATTCCCTTCGCCGTCACCCTCGCCCTGGCTGCCACCTGGCGCGACAGGGTTGGAGGCCTGCTTTCCACCGCTCGACTTCCTCTGCTGGCCGCCATTGCCATTGTCGTCGTCGAAACTCGAATCCATCACTGCAGCGGTCGGCAGGCACAGCCGATACTCGAGGGTACCGGGAATTGCGCTTTTGCAATTCAGAACGGAAGGTGCTGCCATGCCCATGCTGCTGCTTGCCAGAAGGTAAGCAACGGCGACGCTATACTTCGCTGCTTTGCGGATCATTGTTGATATCTCCCAAAGTTAACAAATCGCTAACAAGGGCTATTGTTATATTTGCAAAGCGTTAATCCGAAGAATAATCTGTGGATGACCTGTATAGTTCTTAAGATATAGTTAAGTATAATATTTTAATAAAAATACTACGAATCACGTATCGTCACCGCATCTGCAATCGAGACGACGGTTATGGCTCGCCTGTTTGGACTATTTTCTCTAATCTTCTTTTCGGCGCAAATTCAGGCATTTGGGGGAGACTTTCTACCCGCGGCCCGCGCCGTTGGAGCGCCGGTAGGATTTGCATCGGCATGCGCAAAATACAGCTGGCTATGCCGCCAAAAAGGCGGAAACAACGTCGATCCCCGCACCGCGATGACGATGCTAGAAAACGCGACGCGAACGGTGAATCGTCGCGTCACGCCGGTCAATGACGTTGGAGGCGACATCTGGACCTTGCCTACAAACGGGCGAGGTGATTGCGAAGACTACGCTTTGGCGAAGATGAAAGAGCTGATTGACGCTGGATTTCCGGCAACGAAGCTTGCTCTTTCTGTCGTCATCGGGCCTCGGGATCAGAACCACGTCGTGCTAATCGCGCGCGTCGACGGCACCGACTATGTCCTGGACAACCTCAACAACAGCGTGAAGCCCTGGCGCCGCACGCCCTATACATATCTTGCGACGCAGGATTTCAACAGCAGATCCTCGTGGCACGTAACGCTCGCCGGCCCCAGAGCTGGCGAGTTTTCTTGATCACCACGGGCTCTGCTCGCAGTCTCATGAGACCGGACCACCATGGCCACCTTGTCAAATCATTTCGATCAAATTGCCAAAGGGCTTGAGGAGCACAAGAACAAGATCGCCGCCCTCGACGCGGAAATAGAGTCTTTGGGCCTTGCCGATCAGCAGGCCAAGTATCTTGCGCTCCTGATCCGCCTAAAAAGGGAATATGCGCAGATACACCAGCAATATGAAGGGCTGTCGGAGGCCTGCCTTTCGATCATGCTCGAGGAGGCGAGGCTTCGATAGAAAGCGCAAGCAGATACGCCGGTCTACCCCAGACTCCAATGCAATTGTCTCTAGCAGGGCTCCTCCAGAGTTGGACATCCCTCGCCAGTCGGGGTACTGTATGCAAGGCCGCTTGAGACCGCTCTTACGACCGTTTTCCGCCTCGGTTGGGACGCTCTCTCGGTCTCCATCAGGATGAGCCTGATTGCTGCTCAATTCCAGGAAACTTGAAACCTGCGTTTGCGTTGTTGATCCCCCGCCGTGGCAGCTCATTGATTACAGCAAACTGCCTTGGCTCGGCTCGCTATCGACGTCAGCTACCGATGCTGCTCCTCGCCTAACCATCTCGGTTTCGGCGGTAAACCGGACATCTCGATCACGATCCATCAAGAACTGCTCGACGACCTTAGAGTCTATCAAATCCCAAGACTTACCGCGGTCAGGTCCGGATGGCACCCGGGGCAGAAGTCCCGGCTCAGCACTCCACGCGAGCAGCCGTTCAATTGACGACACGTTGAGCATGTCGCGAAGATGGTGCGCGGTGACGTAGGCGTCCGGCATAGCCCGATGAGCTGGAAGTCCTAGCTGGTGGATAAGGCCTTCAGGCATTCGCTGGTAGCGAAGCATCTGGTTCGAAAATCGTTGCAGATGCGGCCATAACCTCATCGCGCACTTCCACGTGCATATCCATTGCGCGCCGCCCGTCAGGCGTGGGGTGCAGTAACGCTGCTCGAAACTGGCGCGGTGGGCAGCCAACGCGACAACCGGTCGGGTGGGCTGAAGCACCGAAGCTGCGACTTCCTTCCATAGAGGCGCTCCCGCCAGATCGCTATCACGGATATGGTGGACGGCCATCGTTTCGGCGGAAATCGGACGGCCTGGATTGACCAGGAGCGAACCGCGCTCGAGATCGAGCTGCCAGCGACCGTCGTCCGTTTGTATCACATCCTGCCAACCGATTTCGCACACGTCATGCGGACCGTTGCCACCAGTCTCGAGGTCAATCACACGGACAATGGTCTGTTTTGGTATCTGCGCCATCCGCTATCCGAAGCACCTGCCGATCACAGCTGTTCTCATCGCACGAACCCAATCTTCGAGCTCGGTTTCCGCGCTCCGGAACTGAACTAGGGCCAGGCTGGATTTCCGACAAGTTTGGCTGCTGACCAATGTGGCCAGGCCACGCATTGATGGCATCGCCGTCCTGAAGAGCTCGCCAGACGTTGACGATAACCGACAGATGGTTCGGGAAATTACTTCAGAGACTGGATGAAGAAAGCATGTGGGACGACACGGCTGTTATTGTCACCACCGAGAGCCCCTCGAGTGACCACAATGGCGGCGCAAAGGTGCCCTTCTCATTCCTGCAGCAGTGGCCGGTTTAGGCCGATAGCTGATCTCAGCCATTCCCATGCCGATACCTACTCGTATGGCCCTGCATAAAATACGACCCAAGATTGTTGCAGGCATCTGATCGGCATTCCCCCGCGCGATTAGTGAGGGGATTGCTTGGTCGCAGCCTAAGTCGCCGCTATTTCCAGGACAAATGTTTCGCTTTAACCAACTGCGCTTTCAATTTTGCTGTTTCAAGCCCGAGTTGGATGAAGGATCGTGCATGCTTCGAAAGTGCTACATTGTCGTCCCACAGATTTCTCCAGATTGCGGTCTTCAACGAGAGATCTCTATCCACGATGCTGGTTGAAAAGGACTCGAACGTTACGTAGTCGTCCCAACCGATTGCCACGAGCGCATCGAAAATTGCCGAAAAATCGATGTTGCCTGTCCCAAGATACCCGCGATGGCTTTCGCCAATGTGCACATAGCCGATCTTGTCGGCTGCATTACGAATCGCGAGGCCAACGTCGGCTTCCTCAATGTTCATATGGAATGTGTCGAGATGCAGCAGAACATTCGACGCGCCGGTGTCAGCGATGTACGCCAATCCTTGCGCTGCGGTGTTAAGCATATTGCTTTCGAAGCGATTGACGATTTCAAGGTTCAACGTGACCCCGGACCGGCTGGCACGCTCGGCTACACGAGATAACGTCGTCACGCTTGTGTCCCAGCCCCGCTGTGTTAGCGCCTGTTCCTGTTTTCCATGAGCTGAGCTCAGAATCCCGGCGAGCTTGGATCCACCAAGTTCACTTACGAGTGCGACGGCGCGGTCGAGGATTGCTTCGCCGTTTGCGACGACAGACGGCTCTTCGCTGGATATGTCGCCATCAAGTGGAAGCCCCATGCTGACAGCTACATCAAGGTCTAGTTCTTTGATGCGAGAAGCCAGCCATTTGACATCAACCAGCTCTGGGTCGAGATACGAGAACTCAACGAGCTTGAAACCCAATTCATGAGAGCGAACGAGCGTCTGCTCCAGCTCGTCTTTAGAGGACCCGGCACTCCAGACAAATGAGTGAACGCCTATTTTAGCCATCGAAACAATTCCTGTTCGTTCATGAATTCGTGACGATCCGCCGATGTCGAGCATCGGCGGATCGTCTGAAGGACGGGTTAGCGGGCTGCTGTCCAGCCCTTGTAGTCCTTGATGTTGTCAGCAGTGATGAGCTGCGGATCGAGAAGTACGGTGTCTTGGGCGGGCTTTTTGCCGTTCAGTACATCGACTGCCATCTTTAGCGAGTCACCGGCCATGGTGTACGGATCCTGCGATGCAGATGCTTTGATCATCGAGTTACCGCTTGCGAGCGACTTCTCGATGTCAGGTGCGCCGTCCACGGCGGTGAAGAAGAATTCGTTGCGGTTCAGCTGCTTGGCTGCAAGCTCCGCACCAATAGCTGTCGGGTCGTTGATCGCAAAGACCGCGTCAATCTTGTCGAACCGGGTGAGGAGACCCTGCATGACCGCAAGACCGCCATCGCGTGAGCCCTGAGCGTTCTGATCGTCCGACAGAATTTTAATATCAGGGCTTTTTGCAAGCACGTTCTTGCAGCCCTGGACGCGATCGATGATCGACGAGGAGGCCGGACCATTAATGATTACAACGTCACCCTTGCCCTTGAGCTGATCGACAATATAACCACAAGCCTCTTCACCGGCCTTGATATTGTTGGTCATGACCGTGACATCAGCGCCCGGCGCGGACACGTCGAAGGCGGCGACAATAACGCCGGCTGCCTGGGCCTTCTTGACAGCCGGGGCAATCGCCTTGGCGTCAACAGCGTTCAGCATGATGATGTCAACGCCGGCCGCAACGAAGCTGTCCATCTGCGAAACCTGTTTGTTGAGGTCATAGTCAGCGGAAACCGAGGTGACCTGAACATTTGGATTGATCTCCTTTGCGCGGTCTTCGATCCCCTTGATCGTTGCCACGAAGAACGGATTGCCAAGCAGACCGACGGAGATGCCGATCTTTTGGAGATCCTTTGCCGATGCCGGCATCGTAATCGCGGCCGCGATGGCAGTGCCCATGAGCAGTTTAGAGAACAAACGCATACTTTCCTCCATAATGGCGCTCCCTGCGCCCGTGATCCGGTAACCCCGGTCCCTCAAGCAGCACGTCATGTGCGGCTAAGTCCTTTCAGCCTGTAGCGGTCAAGTGCCACGGCAACGATGATGACAAGTCCCTTGATGATGTACTGCCAAATGTCCGAGACACCGACGAGGATGAGGCCGTTGGAGAGCACAGCGATGATCAGTGCTCCGATCAGCGTCCCCCAGATCGACCCGACACCGCCGACAAAGCTGGTTCCGCCGAGGATGACCGCAGCGATGGCATCCAGCTCATAGGCTTGCCCGAGCTGCAGGCCATTTGCGGCATAGAGGCGTGCAGCCGACATAACGCCGCCTACGCCCGACAGAAGGCCTGACATCGAATACACAAAAAGCAGAACTAGCGGAACTTTGATCCCGGTGAGCCGAGCAGCTTCGACATTGCCCCCGACGGCATAAATCCAGGTGCCAAGCACTGTCCGCTTGAGAACGAACCAGGAGATGACGATGGTTGCGAGGGCGATGATCGCCAGCCAGGGAATGCCGAGCAGCGAACCGTTCCCGATGAAGTCGAACGGAAGATCGGCGTTGAACACGGTTGTGTCATTGCCGAGAAGGCGCGCAATGCCGCGCATTGCGGTCAGCGACCCGAGCGTCACGATGAACGGTGGAAGCTTGAGAAACGAGATAATGACACCGTTGACGACGCCGCAGGCAAGTCCCACACCGATAGCGGCGGGAATGCCCAGCATACCGATATCGGGCCAAAGCGAAACGATGACGCCGACCATCGCCGACGCCGCCAGGATCGATCCGACGGACAAGTCGATGCCGCCAGTGAGGATGACGAACGTCATACCGGCTGCAAGCACCGTATTGATCGAAGCTTGCTGCGTGACGATGGACAGGTTGTTGACGCTGAGAAACCGTCCGCTCAACAGATGAAAGCCGATCGCCAAGATCACTAGCACCGGCAGCATACCGAGCGCGGTCAATGTCGATCGAAACTTTGCCTTGTTGGCATTCGTCTGTTCTGTGGGTGTCGCGGTCATATTCTCATCCCGTCTTTTTGCTTTTGGTCTCAGGCAACTTTGGATACCGAACCGGTGGAGAAGGCCATGATAGCTTCCTGGCTGATTGGCTGGTCCCGCGTCGCCAAAACCTCTCCAGCGATGCGGCCCTCGCGCATGACGAGGACGCGGTCAGCAATGCCAAGGATTTCAGGCAAGTCGCTGGAGATCACGACGATGGCGATCCCGGTCTGTGCCAGTTCGTCGATGATCCGGTAGATTTCGGATTTGGCACCGACGTCGACACCACGTGTAGGCTCGTCGAAAATAATGACCTTTGGTTTGGTTTCCAACAACCGCGCGATCAGCGCCTTTTGCTGGTTGCCGCCGGAAAGCGCTCCGACGTTCACGCTTGCGCTCAGTGTGCGGATCGAAAGCGATTTTATTGCACGAGCAGCACGTTCCTTCGCAGCGGCAAAATTCAAGATGCCTCCGCGGCTAGCATCCTTGCCGATGACACCGATATTGATGTTTTCGGTTATCGTCATGTCAAGGAAAAGGCCGAGACCTTTCCGGTCTTCCGTCAGATAGACAATACCCGCATCCATTGCGTCCCGCGGACCGCCGATTGCGAGTTCAACACCTTCGAGCGTGACGGTGCCTGTGGCCTTGCGATCGGCTCCAAAGATGAGGCGTGCAAGTTCCGTGCGTCCCGAACCGACAAGGCCGGCGATGCCAAGCACTTCGCCTGCCTTCGCGTCGAATGAGCAATCATGCACGCGGCGGCCGTCACCCAAGCCCTTAACCGACAGAATGGTCTTGGCGGCTTGCTGTGGAGCGCCGTGCTCTTTCTTGTAAAACGAGGATAGGTCCCGGCCCACCATCATGGAAACGAGCTTTTCAGCCGAGAGATTCTCGCGCTCTAGCGTTCCGACATACGCGCTGTCCCGCAGGACGCTGACGCGATCGGCGAGTGCGTAGATTTCTTCCATTCGATGGCTGATATAAATGATGGCGATGCCGCGTGCCTTCAGCCCGCCGATGACTTCGAATAGCCGCTCCGTTTCCCTCGAGGTTAGGGAAGTCGTCGGCTCGTCCATGACGATGATTTTGGCGTTCGTCGTCAAAGCGCGGGCAATTTCCACCATCTGCCGCTCGCCAAGAGATAGCGTCGCGACGAGTTGAGACGGACCGAAGGAAATACCCAACTGCTTGAGGATCGGCGCAACCTTTGCGCGGGCGGCGGCTTTGTCGACGACGCCATAGCGAGAGGGCTCTGCCCCAAGAAACATATTTTGGGCAACCGTAAGATTGGGTGCGAGTGAAAGCTCCTGGTAAATGACAGAGATACCGTTGGCCTTGGCCTTGATCGGATCTCCAGCAACGATGGGCTTACCGTCCACCAGAACCGCGCCGCCAGGGTCGGCCGTATACGCGCCGGAAAGCACTTTCATCAACGTCGACTTGCCGGCGCCGTTTTCGCCCATGAGAGCGTGAACCTCACCTGGATATACTGTGAGCGAAACATTCGTCAGCGCCTTCGTGCTTGCGAAGGTCTTGCTGATGTTCCGCATCTCCAGCACAGGGCCAAGAGTTTTGGTGTCGGTTGCGCTCATGCGTGAAGCTCCTTCTTGGGCGTCGCCATATCGGGTCCTTCGATTTCCACCAAAGCGCGCCACGTGTCGGCATAAGCCTCAAGCCCGAAAAGTTGCAGCGGTTCAGCCATCTTCGTCTTGTTTGCGAACGGCTTTTTACTCATCGTTTCGAAGACCAGTGCAGCCGCACCGAACGCGCTGCCTTCGGCAGTCGCGCTGGTGAAAATGGCTTGGGAAGGCCGCAGTTGCGCGAGAAGCTCGGCATACAGACCTGTTTTTACAAGGCCGCCGTCGATAACGATCGGGTTAGTCGACCGGATCAGATCGAGTGAGAAATTGGTCATTAGTGCGACGTAGAGTAGCGCGGCGGCTGCACGTTCTTCACCGTCGATCTCAGGGCCGACAAATCGTCCCTCGCAACCTTGCATCGGGCCGCCAGGTGCAAACGATGGCAGTGCAAATACTCCCTTGGCGATAACCCGGGAGACCGCATCGATACTCACGCTCCTGTTCCAACCTCCGCTGGCAAGATCATACTCCCTGCCGCCCATGAACCTAATCGTTGGGGTAGGCTTGCCGTCTACAGTGACGTTGGCGAGCATGTCTCGATGTTCATCAAGCGCTTCTAGAGGACAAGCGGAATTGAATATGACCACCCAGGTGCCGGTCGATACCAGCGTGAAATCATCGAAGCCGATAGAGCGGTAGTAATAAAGGGCGGAGTTGCTGTCGTGGACGCCATTGTGGACCACTATTGAGCCGGCAGAGTCGCCTCCTTCAAGAGCGTCCCATTCGCCGAGCGCCGTCCCTGCCCGCTCGAAAACCGGCATTTTTTCTCGCCAGCCTCGACTATCGACCAGACTGCTGAAGTCGTCCTTCAGCGGTGCCCACAGGTGGGAATGGCATCCGACGTAGGAAACTTCGGAGACCATCTTGCCGGAAAACTTCCAGGACCAGAATTGCGGATAAGGCAGGATAGCTTCTACGCGCTGGAAGTCGTCCGGGTTCCTAGCCTCCAACCAAAGCATATGTCGTCCGTAATTGAACCCAAGCGGCAACCGAGGAGAGTAGGTTTCGTTAAATGTTGGGACTAGCATGTCAATGCGACCTGCAAGCGGCTGTGGAGGTTCTTGCTCATAGTCGAGGATGGGGTGAACGAGACGACCCTGTTCCACGAGTGCAAATGTGCACCCGTGGCCCGAGAACATGACGTGCCCGACGCCATGGTCTTCAATCGCCTTCGATAGCGTTATCTTCATCCAGCTGAAAAGAGCATCGTCATCGAGCACGCGAAGGCCTGCATGCTCGATCCAAAGGGGTTTTGTGCGATCTTCCGACAGCACTGACCCATCCTCCCCGAAAATAAAGAGCTTGGAGTTCGTTTTGCCAAGATCGAATACCGCAACTGATCTCGAAGCCGTCATCACTGTCCTCCGAGAGTGGCGATCATGATCGTGACGCCGGCATCTTCAAGCATCTTCGCTCCGGCGTCGGAAAGTCCATCATCGATAACGATCGTACCAATCCTTGAAAGGGGGAGGACGATGTTGCGTGGCTGGATCGAAAGCTTCCTACTGTCGGCCAAAAGCACGATCTCGTCGGCGCAGCTGCTGAGCTCGCCGATGGCCTTGGTCAGGAGGGGATGCGATTCCAGAAGACCTTCGCTGCCAATGCCTTGCGTACCGAGAAAGAACCGGGAGGCAAAGAAGTCAGGCGCTCCAGCCGACGCGTCATGGACAATGCCAGGTTCGCGGTACAGCACTCCGCCCGCCAGTGTCAGATTGCAGGTGCCGTGCTCGCCAAGGTAGGCCGCGAGCGGCATTGAATTGGTATAGAGCCGGACATTTCGGCGCGCCAACTGCAAGCCGAGTTGATAGCAAGTCGATCCCGCATGGACGATGATCGAGTCGCCGTCACGAACGAGGCTCGCAGCCTTCTCCGCAATCGCCCGCTTGGCATCGACTGCGATGTCCCGGTTCTCATCGTAGGGCCGCGCCGACAACCGTGCCGAAGCTGACGATTCATTCGCCGATATCCCACCATAAACTTTTCGAGCGACGCCGGTCTCATCCAGCTTGTCGATGTCACGGCGGATCGTCGCCGGAGAAACGCCAAGGCGCTCCTGCAAATCTCGGACAGACGCAAACGGCCTCTCGCGAAGTAGCTCCGTGATCAGACGATGTCGATCGGAATCGTTCAATTCAATCCTCCGTGACGCTTCTCCCTCAGCGTCAATGAGGAACAATAATCACAGCATCGCTTACATCGCAATACCGAAGCTTACATTTCTTCACGGTTGACGACATTCAATCATATAAATAGGATCACGAAAAAGTTTGCTCAAAAAAGCAGATGCCGGAGCGAGCATGTTTCAACTTGGGAGGAAAGAGACGTGTCAAAAACCGACTTGAGGGGTACAGCGCCTTTCAAATCCTTCCTTCGCTTGTCGCGCGAGATTGGAAATGACATCCTCAAAACCCAAGGCGCGGGCGGGAACACGTCCATCAAGCAGGACGGCGTTATGTGGGTGAAGGCCTCCGGCACGTGGCTCTCCAAAGCCGAAGATCAAGACATAATGGTTCCCGTCGTCGTCGATCCGCTGTTGAGAGCCTTGCGCGATAGCGATCCGCGCGCGGAGAAATCCACCGATTTCATCGTTTCCGAGCTGAACTCCACCGGTTTACGACCATCGATTGAAACGAGTTTCCACGCTGCACTCGGCAGTCCGGTGGTCGCGCACTATCACTGCGTGAACGCGATAGCACTTTCTGTTCTAGAGGATCGCGAAGAAGAACTGAGTGCACGAATGAGCCTTCTCACGGACCTCAAATGGGGCATGATACCCTACCGGCGTCCGGGGACGCCGCTCGCACGCGAAATCGAGAAAGCCGCAGCGTCGAAGCCCGATGTTCTCATCCTTTTCAATCATGGCATAATCGTTTGCGGCGACTCGGTTGAAGACGTGGCGGCGAGAATCAAGAGGGTGACGGATGCTCTGACGTCTGAGCCACGTCAATCTGGTGGGTTGGATATCGAAGCGCTGACGACGATGGCGCAAGGATCGAACTTTCACCCTGCTCAAGACATTAGAAGTCACTCGATCGCTCTGTCGGAGACCAACCGATCGGCCGCGCTTGGCGGCTCCCTCTATCCTGATCACGTGATATTTCTCGGCACCGAAATTGGTGTGCTCGAAGACGGGAAAAGCGCGACGGACTATGAGGCCGCGTTGACACGAGAAGGACGCGATATTCCCAAAATGCTCCTGGTTCCCGGTAAGGGCGTCCTGCTCTCCAGTGCCCTTACCGCCGGTGGTGAAGTCATGGCCCGGTGCCTTGCCGAAGTCGTCAGCCGAATTCCGGAGGGCAAAGCCGTGGCCTATCTTTCCAAGAGCGACGAGCATGAGCTCACTCATTGGGAGGCCGAGCAGTATCGCCAAGCACTCGACCGCGACTCCGTGAGGCAGCCTGCGTGACCAAAAAATCGAGCCAGGCCGTTGCACTCGGCATCGACATCGGCACTTCGGGCGCCCGCGCCTGTGCCATCGACGGAGACGGCAATCAAGTCGCGTTCGCTTCATCACCCTTCAGATCGCCAGACGAACTTCGTCAACCAGAGGCATGGTGGATCCGGGTGCAGGAGGCGTTACAAGCCGTAGCCCAGAAGGTGGATTTCACCTCTCTAAAAGGTGTGGCCGTCGATGGCACCTCCGGGACCGTGCTGGCCCTCGACGCTTCGAACGAGCCCAACGGATCAGTGCTCATGTACAATGAGCCCTGCCCCGACATTGCGGTGGTTGAGCGGATCGCTGCAAACGCACCATCAGGGGCAACCGCGACCGGTGCGAATTCCGGTCTTGCACGCGCCGTCCACCTTTCGAAAGCTCCGGCTGTCGCAACCGTGGTGCACCAAGCCGACTGGATTTTGATGAAGCTCGGGTGCCCCGGGAGGATCAGCGACGAAAACAACGCTCTCAAGACGGGTTATGATCTGAACCGAGGCTTGTGGCCGGCTTGGCTTGAGGCCGCTGACATGGATATATCTAAACTTCCGACAGTTTATCGCGCAGGCGAGCCAATCGCATCGGTCGGAGGCTATCTTCACCAGCTTGGACTTCCGCAATCCGCCACATTCCACGCAGGAACGACGGACGGGTGCGCTTCATTTCTAGCCACGGGTGCGTCTAGTGTTGGCGATGCGGTGACCGCACTTGGATCTACGATCGTACTCAAACTCGCGTCTGACAAACCCATCAATGCCCCACAATACGGCATCTATTCCCATCGTGTTGGCGAGTTCTGGCTGGTTGGCGGCGCTTCGAATAGCGGCGGCAATGTCTTGCGCGCTCTGATCGGAGACGAACGCCTGGACGAGCTGACACGCACGATCGATCCTGAACGACGGTTGGGTCTGAATTTTTATCCGCTTCTGCGGCCCGGTGAGCGATTTCCGGTCAACGACCCGCACTACTTGCCGCGCCTCAGTCCTCGACCAGCCGACGAAGGTATGTTTTTTCAGGCTCTCCTGGAGGGGATGACGGAGATCGAGCGGCTCGGTTACGAACGGCTGCGCGAACTCGGTTCTCCTATTTTGGCAAGCCTCAGAACTGTTGGCGGCGGGGCGAAAAATCCGGCTTGGACAAGAATGAGGGAAAAAGCGCTGGGCATCGATATAGTGCCAGCCAAGTCAGTCGAAGCCGCGACAGGTACCGCCGCGATGGTTCTATCCCACCTGGACGACGAAAATGCGTGAACCGCTACCGATCACCCTGGAACAGCTATCGGACCGATACGATGTCTTTTTTGTCGACCAGTTCGGAGTACTGAGAGACGACACCGGTCCCTACGAAGGAGCTATCGAGGCGTTGTCTCGATTGGCTACCACAGGCAAGATGATAGTCATCCTTTCTAATTCGGGAAGAAACGGCGAATACAACTCCGAACGCCTGGTCAAGCTAGGTTTTGCTGCGGACAGCTTCGACTTTTTTGTAACCTCGGGCGATGTCGCTTACGAGGTGCTTTCCTCCCCCGGATCGACGATTGTTCGCGGTTCGCCCTGCCTCACGATTTCAAGCGGTGGAGATCGAAATCTTGCCGACCGTCTTGGCCTCGTCTCCACCGAACACGCATTGGATGCTCAGCTCATCATAATTTCGGGCAGCGAGTCTGAGCGCGTCGCGATGGATGACTACCGCGAAATGCTGCGCCCCGCTGCCGAGAAACACATTCCCTGCGTTTGTACCAATCCCGACATCCACAAGCTCCACAATGGAGCTACCCTCGCAGGAGCAGGGAGCATAGCCCGGCTTTACGAGGCATTGGGCGGAACGGTGACGTGGTTTGGCAAGCCACATCCCGAGATCTACGAGCATGCTGTACGCATCGCCGGCATTAACGATCGACGCCGCGTTGTCTGCGTTGGTGACAGCATCGAGCACGACATCCTCGGCGCGAAAACGTCCGGCTTTGATTCCGCGCTTGTCCGTACCGGAATACTCGCGGAGAACACTGACGAGCAACTGGCGCATTTGTTCAATTCGGTTCGCGCGGAAGCAACCTATATAATGCCGGCTTTTAGGAACCTTGGGACATAGTCGGCAGCTAAGCGCTAATCAGGAGGTGCGAGCGCCTGTCCTGAGCAAAATGTCAGGCGGTTGATGGATCGGCAATTCCATACACCCTTACCGGCGACGCGAGGCCCCTAAGGGAATGCGACCCAAGCTCCACAAATGTTTCGTTCAGGCTAGCTGAATGCACGAAATCGGAAGATAGAAGGACGGGCCGCTGGAGCAATTTCGTAAGCTCCTCTAACCGGGAGGCGACATTGACTGCAGGACCAATCGCTGTGAAATCCAGCCGCTTTCGAGAACCGATGTTCCCATACATGACATCGCCAACGTGAACGCCGATTCCATACCTTAGTGGCGTTTTCCCCCTACCTGCTAGCTTGAGGTTTAAGTCGTCCATGCGCCTGCGACCGTCTTCGATGGATTGCAGGAGGTCTGCGCAGGCGTTCGGATTATCCAGTGGAAAGATAGCAAGGAGTCCGTCGCCCATGAATTTCAAGATTTCGCCGCCTCTGGCTTCTATGGGTTCGCATAAGGCATCGAAATAGCCATTGAGAATTTCGATAACGTCATCGCGCGGCCAAAGATCGGATAGCGCCGTGAAATCGCGGAGGTCGCAAATCATGATCGCGGCGCTCACGGTCTTGCCGCTGCCGCGCGTCGTGGCACCCGCAAGAATTTCGGCGCTCGCATGTGGGCCCACGTAAGTCTCCAACAAGGTGCGAGCCATAGCGTTTTTCATCCGGATTTCGCTGACCAAGGCGAGCGCGGGTAACAGATCCCGCAGGTAGTTCACCTCGTGTTCAGAGAACCCGCCAACTTGCCTGGTCGCGAAAGTTATGACATGGCGTTTGCCCAATGTGTGATCGATCGGCCAAGCGACATAGTCGGTGAACCCTTCTCGACGAAGCTCATCGAAGAGTTGAAACTGGCCCATGCCATCGTCATGCCGGTCGAGGCGTTGCCGAACTTCAGATGCTCCATTGTAAATTTCCGTGGCCGGTCTACGAAGGAACATCTCGGTAGTATCAACGTCGTAGTCGAACGTGTCGATATGGGCGTTTTGTACACCCGGCAGCCACAGGATCCTCGCACCTTGCCACTGCGGGTGCTGGATCCTGAGGTGAAGCGAAGACCTAGCGACCGGAACACCGCCAGCAACCAGACGCTCGCACAAATCGACGAGAAGATTGTCAAGAAATCGCTGGGAATAGGTCTCGTTTACGAGCCAGTCGAGAACCGCACGACGCTCTAAGGGCCATTTTCCGTCGGTCGTGCCTGGAGGGAAATGCGAAATATTGTACACCGAAATTCTCCTAAGACCACATTCTAGGCGCGTCACTTGATCGGGGAAAGAAAATTATGCCGGGTGTTTTGCTTCCGATCCTTTGCATGCCAGCGTTGGCGCACGACTTTCGATCGGCAGCGCGCAGCTGCTAAGTTCGATACCGGATCGAGGATGGGGGCGCTGCATTGTTCGTTTGTCGGCGACACGAGCGAAGAAGCGCCGATTTCAACTGACGCGTGGATCTCATGCTGCCGCGCGTCAATAAATCCAGGAAAATAGCGCCGGTGGAGGAGGCGCTAAAAGTGATGCTCGGAATTGAGCATAGGAGTGGACAGGAGGACGAAGACGGACCTGCGTCAAAAACCAATAGGTTGGTCTCGGCTCCTGGGCGCCGGCAGCGGTACCGGCTCCCTCGCTTACCGGTGGAGCGGCCGTACCTTGCGTACGGGCCAGCAGCTGCTCTTGCCGTCGTTACACGAGACCGACGCCCCAGCATTTCGGCGTGAATCAATTTCCTAAGAAGATTCCATAAGCCATTGAAAAATGATTCGTTTTGAGTCGGAACGAATCACGCTCGCACGTCTTTGAGTCGCGTATTAGTGATTCGGAGTATGGCTTATGGCATCGGGACATAGAGCGCAGTGGAAGGGCTTTCTCAAGTTCGGCGAAGTAAGCTGTGGCGTCGCCCTTTATACCGCGGCCAGCACGTCAGAGCGCATCACCTTCAATTCCATCAACAAGGTTACGGGCAACCGGGTCAACCGCGTCTTCATCGACAGCGAGACCGAAGAACGTGTCGAGCGGGAAGACCAGACTAAGGGGTTCGAGATTGAAAACGGCCAGTACATCGTCATAGACCCGGAGGAAGTTGCCGCAACGATCCCCGAGAGCAACAAGACGCTGGATGTTCAAGCCTTCATCCCGAGTTCGGAAGTCGATGATATCTATTTCGACAAGCCCTACTATCTGACGCCGGACAAGATGGGCGCTGACGCCTTCGCGGCCCTCAGAGACGGGATGAGGAAGTCGAAAGTCGCCGCTATCGCGAGGGCCGTGCTGTTTCGGCGGATGCGAACCGTCCTCATCCGGCCGCAAGGCAACGGTCTAGTGGCAACCACGCTGAACTACGACTACGAGGTCCGATCTTCCAGGAAGGCATTCGAGGATATGCCGAAGCTGAAGATCGAGGGCGAGATGCTCGCGCTCGCCAAGCACATTATCGGCACAAAGCGGGGCGAGTTCGATCCGGCGTCATTCGAAGACCGCTACGAGGCGGCGCTTGCCGAGTTGGTGAAGGCAAAGATCGAAGGAAAGGCGCTGCCGAAGCGCAAGAGCGTCGAGGTTTCCAAGCCGAGCGACCTGCTTGCCGCCCTTCGCGAGAGTGCGGGGTTAATGAAAACCGCCTCTCAAAAACCGAAACGCACTGCGGCCAATGCCAATGCTGGCACTGGCAGGCAGCGCGCCGCGCGCGGAGCAGCCGAGAAGGCCGCCTCCTCCAAGGCTGTTCCGCAGCGCAAAGCAAGTTAGGAGCTAAAAAATGGCACTCCGCCCCTACTGGAAAGGGTATTTGAAGCTCTCGCTGGTCACTTGCCCGGTGAACATGAGCCCGGCGACCTCGGAGTCGGAAAAGGTGCGATTCCACACGCTAAACAGGCTCACCGGAAACAGGGTAGTTTCGCAATATATCGACTCCGTCACTGGCAAGCCGGTCAAGGACGGGAACGATGCCAAAGGATACGCTCGAGGTGAAAATGACTACGTCATACTCACCGACGAAGACCTTGACGCGGTTGCACTCGAGACCGTCAAGACGATCGACATAGAAAAGTTCGTTCCCGCGGACAGTATTGCTTCCGTCTACCTCGAGAAGCCGCACTACCTTATGCCGGACAATTCGGTGGGCAACGAGGCTTTCGCCGTCATCCGCGACGCAATGAAAGCCGACAAGGTCGTCGGAATATCGAAGCTCGTTATCGGGCGGCGTGAGCGGGCCGTGATCCTCGAGCCCCGGGAAGAAGGCATCGTCCTTTGGTCGTTGCGGTTCGGCGATGAAGTTCGCCCGGAAGAATCCTACTTTGAGGACATCGACAACGAGGCCGATCCCGACTTGATCCCACTTGTGCAGCAACTCATCAAGAAGAAATCCGCGCATTGGTCACCTGACATGGCCAGCGACCCCATACAGGATAGCCTTCTCAAGCTTATTGCCAAGAAGAAGAAAGCGATGAAGCCTTCCAACAAGACGGCAAGGGGCAAGCCGGATGCTTCGGCCAAGTCCAACGTCGTCAACATCATGGATGCACTTCGCAAATCAGTTGCGGCAGAATTGAAGTCAGGAAAGGCAAGGTGAGCGATGGACGGCATCCTTGTGACGTCAATCAAGGAGATCGCCGTTGCCCTGCCCGGCAACGAGCATTTTGCGACCGCATCCACGATTTCAGGACTTTTGGGCATTCTGACTTCTGAGAAATGGCCGCGTCGAGTCAACGACATGTCATGGCGGCACGCATTCGCCGCCGGCTTGCGATCGCTACAAGGCGAGCTTGAGCCGGCGCAGGCCCGGAAGGCCTTCGTCGCTGCCGCTCGCGATGCACACCTCAAAGTCCTGCCTGACGACGAACAGCTAATCAGAAATCGGAGGGGTGCGAAGAGGAGACGTTCGTCGGTTAGCTGGAGGCATCCTGAGGTAGGATAGGCAAGGCGGACAATTCTCGCCGTGATGAAAGGCGAACGAAAGGTATCTGACGGCCTTTCAGGCGGCAGACACCGAGGAGCGCGATCGCGAGCTGGCCAAGGAACCGCAACGCCGTTTCCGCCTCTTCCACCAAAATCATGTGTCCGACGCCCTTCACCACCTTCAAGGTCACATCAAACCCGGCCGCTTCCAGCTGGCGCGCGGCCGATGTCGAGGCGGTGGGTGGAATTGTTCGGTCCGCTGAGCCAGTAAGAGCACTGAGGTTCCGTGTTCGGAACGACCCAGATGGCGCGAGTGGCAAGGGTCCGGCGAAGCTCACCAAAGCGCCGATCTTCCACCGGCCAGACGCTACCGCATCGAGCGAAGGCGCCAGCGTTGAAGAGAACTCTTTGCCGCTGCGCTGGCCGAACTAGCACCCCACCCGGCTCAACGATCTTGACCCCGATGAGGAGAGCCGCGAGTTCGTAGAAATAGCGATTTTGGGAATCCCTCCAAGGCAAACTTTGAAGCGTTTTATAAGAAATCATAGGAAGGCCGACGACGCCAGCGCCCGAGCTTACGTTGATGTAGAGGCTTGAACGGTTTTCGCGAAAATGTGGAAGGGTCTCGCGAACAACGTCCATGACCCCGAACAAGTTGACGTCGAACTGCTCCTTCGCCCATCAATGCACGATCGTGATTACTCCCACGCCGACCTCTTCCGCGGCTTTGATGAGCGCCCGCCTCGCGAGTTCAGGGGCAACCTCACCGAGCTTAGCGTCTAGACACGCCTTGATCGCGATGACGTAGTCTTCACCGTCCTCGTCAGGCCATAGGTTAAGCAGCACTGTGGCCATGTCGTCGAGCGTCCTGATCTTGTACGCCTCGCGATCCTCCAGCACCAACATCAGCGTCGAAAACTCTTGCGAGCTGTACCGGTTCATGACACTTGCGCTCCATCACCTTTACCGAATGGAAACCGTGCAAGAACCGTTCCCGTTTGGATCGACGCTGGACGAGATCGGTTTTGTGCCGGCGGCGAAACGGTGGTCATTCGCTCCCGCCGCAGTTCGAGCCATCGCAACCGGCCCCCGAAATCCTCCCCATTTGACAGCGAGTGTTGCCACTGCGCTATAGTCGATACGGTGACGGAAAGCTGGGGGAATGACATGGCGACGACCGATTGGCCGAGAGAGCCGTTGACTGCGGAAACGATGCTGGTACTGGATCGCATCCTGTCCGATTGGTGCGCGGAGCGTTCTTGTGACAAGGGCAGCGACGAAGGTCAGGTCACAGCGAAGATGCTGGTCGACTGGTTCGAATTCGGCATCCACGATGAGCGGGAGTTGGCGCGGCTTGTTCGTGATACCGCGATGCTGGACCTCAAGACGCCTGAGCGGCCTTGACGATGAGGGGCTTTTCCCTTTCCTTCATTGCCGATCGCGATCACAACGCTGGCGGGACTTCCCGCACAAGCGCAATCGTCTCAACTCCATACCATGCTGGATAGGATCGCGGGCACTCTGGACGTGTCGAGCATACTATATATGAAGGAAGGCAAGCTGTCGGGTTGCCAGCTCGTGTTCGATGCCATGATCCGCGACTACTCCTATCGACAGGACCGCTTTATCAAAGTTTCCGGAGGTGTCGGCTTCATGCACAACGGCAGCCCCGAACCGCCGCTGAGATAGATCGTGAAGGTGGTCGTCACCGAGGTAGCGCAGGTGAATGGGGAAACTGGCAGCCGACCGCTTCGGCGGCGCGGCCGCCAAGGAGGCATTTCGGAGCGGCAACCCGCTTCCTACGGCCCTTAAGAAATATCCTGAGGCCCATATCCGGATGAGAGACGAGTTCAGCAAGCTGATGGCCTCAGGCATGTCAACATTCGACGTGCGAAAACGGGTAGATGCCACGTTGGGCGTCGAGTTTCGAAGGAACCAATTTGAGCAATCGCGCAAACGCCTCTGCGGACCTTTGTAAGCGGCGCGCTACCTTAGAGGCTCTAGCCCCTGTTTTTTGCCATTCTAAAGGCTGCCTGTCCTGATCTACGTCGCGGACTGAGTAGATGGCAGCATCGAGGACACTGGCATGTCTGCGATGTGAGCGCTTGCGATGCGCGGCTTTTACGGTACCGATGCCCGTTTTCGGGCTGAGAAGGATTAAGCTTCGGGCTCTACGCCATTTCTGGGTCGATCCCTGATATCAGGATCGGGGTAACACAAATAGTTAGAGGTTTTCCCCGATTTTGCCACCCTCACCTTCACGCACCCTGGAGACTGAATGACCCTCGCACGCATTTTAACAGTTGACGACTCTGCTAGCATTCGCCTTACGATCAATGTCACACTTTCCAACGCAGGCTACTCCGTCGTCGAGGCCGGCGACGGCGCTGAAGGTCTAGCCGCAGCGCAACAGGACGTCTTCGACCTGATCATCACCGATCTAAACATGCCCGGCATGGACGGCTTGCAGATGATCGAAGCAATCCGGAAACAGCCAATCGGAGCGGGCGTCCCGATAATCTTCCTGTCGACGGAATCCGATGGCGATGTGAAGGCACAGGCCAAGGCGGCCGGAGCGACGGGGTGGTTGACAAAGCCTTTTGATCCCGAAACCCTGATCAAGATCGTGCGCAAGGTTATCGGTCGTTAGCGGCTAGCCGATTTCATCAAGTACGGAGTTAGCGTGCGACGCGTTCAGGTTTCAGGCCGGGCCAGAACTGCTATGATCTCGCCGATCATCGCTTCGTTGCCTTTGCCATCCGGATGGTAACACCACGCGGTTGCTCGACCGGATGCGGCACGGCGGGAGAACGCTACGAAGGGTTCGTTCGCTGGGATGAAAGCTCCTACGTAGCATCCAACAGGTCTTCCGGGCGCGTCGCCAGGAGTGAGACCTGATGTGGCCAGACCGTGAAAGATTTTTGCTGATGTCTGAGACTGCCGCGAGCAGCTTTCGATTGATACTGGCCACCCAGCGACAAATTAGTCCGCCCCTCACTTCTGCTCTCGTTGAAGTCGGTACTTCCCATCATCGGTCACGAAGCCGTCGGCAACTGGCATCCAGCCGTGAGACGATTCTTCTCCTGCGGAGAAGGACAGATAAATCTCGGAAATCTGCCAAAAGGTAATTTGGTCTTTCGGACAGTGGCGCTGCAATCTTGAGAGAGTTCAAGGGCGTTGGCATCGTCATAAGCGATCAGTGCGCCTCCCGCCAAGCGTTCCGGGAACTGCAGCACTCACTGTGTGGTCATAATGAACCTCTTCAACGCATACATGATGGAGTGGCTAAAACGAAGTTTCGAGATAAGCACGGTGTCAGGTGAACTTTGGGCTACTGGATTTTGTTGTGGAATAGCCAGCGTCGAGCGTCCGTTTTTGATCGGCCACGCGCCTCACATGGACTTCCCCGGCGTCTGACCGGATAGCAACTGTGAGGCGGGGCCAGAGTCTAGGACTTGGGCAAGTCCGCCGTATTGATCCTAAATCAGTTTTTCTGCCCTGATCCTGCCCGACGTGATCGATTTGTGATATGAGATCGGCGAAGGGATTGTGATCGGAAGTTTCGTCCGTAGTACGAGTAAGGCCGTCGATGAAGTGTTCGTCGCCGGTATGGAGATCGAAACTCGTGCGTGCGGTGATATCGCGCTGAATCATGTTTTTCGCTTTTAGTGATTTGGCCACGAAACGCATCAACCCGAGATAGGTTCTAGTTGTGGGCGTTTCCCTCATGTACCGTCAATTTCCCAAGAATCCCCGGCGTTGCCAATAGGGTTGCTGCAGGGTCTGTACGGTCAGCCCGGGAGTTCCCCGCTCCGCTGGACTTTCGCTAATCCGATTTCGAGGACGGCGTCCATATCGCGCCTGAGATCGCCGTTAGACGCTTGGTAGCGCGCTATCGACGGCCTGGCCATCATAGCCAAATACTGCGGGCTCTCGACTGCATCGTCTGTTACAGCGTTGATACCGGCAACCCAAGCTGCTCGGAATAGATCGGCGTCGAGTTGTTCGCGGGGCATTGGCTTTCCTGTTTGGACGTTAATCGTCTAGGCACTGATAGGTTCCTCCAGCACCGAATTGCGTATCCCGAAAATTGCCCTGACGGCCGTTGACGACTGAATCTCGCGTGCCTAAAAGGCCAGCGTTGCGCTTCGCTGAGAAGGCGACCACGGGGAGGTTCGGTTTTACGAGGAGACCGAACCTCTGCCGACCTTAGGCCGCCGGCCCACGGTTGCCGACCATCTCGGAACAGTGTCCAAGATAGCAGCGAAGGCCCTATCCAGAATGCTGGGCTAGCAGACACCCGCGCATGCTGGGCGAAGCGGTGGCGATGAAGGCACGCCGTTTACCAGCGCGCCTTCACCATTGTCAGAAATCGCCAAACTTCAGTGCGCGGTCGAGACTGAACGCTTGGCAGTCAAAAGGCTCAGAACGACGGCGATCAGGATATTGGCGGCAAGAGCGAGCAGGCCCGTGTACATCGTAAAGCTGACGTCCCCGATCGCGACCAAGTGGAGAGGCTTCCACCCCGCGTCCCAAACCAGATAAGTCCCCCCGAAGAACCCGACAAACCAACCTGCAAGCAAGGCCGGGGCACGGAACCAGTTCGTGTAAAGGCCGAAGACCAGCGCCGGGAGCGTCTGTAGTATCCAGATGCCACCGAGGAGCTGCAGGTCGAGAGCGAACTGCGTCGGCAGGAAGAGGATGACAAGCAGAGCGCCGATCTTGACGACCAACGAGGTAATCTTGGCGACCTTCGCCTCCCCCGCATCGCTGACATGGGGGTTGACGTAGGCCTTCCAGAAATTGCGGGTGAAGAGGTTGGCCGCCCCGATACTCATGACAGCCGCCGGTACAAGCGCGCCGATGGCGATTGCCGCAAAGGCGAAACCGGAGAACCATCCCGAAAAGAGGGTTTTGAACAGAGCCGGGACGACGTCGTTGGCGCTGTCAAGCTTGAGGCCGGCTGCGTGTCCCATATAGCCGAGCAGGGCCAAGAGTCCGAGCAGCAGGGTATAGGCGGGCAGCAGCACGGCGTTCTTTCGGATCGTATTGCCACTGTTGGAGGCGAAGATGCCGGTCAGCGTGTGGGGATACATGAAGGCCGCGAGCGCCGAACCGAGCGCCAGCGTCGCGTAGGCGACATACTGGTTGCCACCGAGCAGCAAATTGCCGGAACCCTTTGCCTGGAGGGCAGCGTCCGCCGAAGCGAAAACATTGGCATAGCCTCCGAGCTTCGAGGGGATGAGCGCCACGGCCGCGATCACCACGATATAGATCATGATGTCCTTGACGAAAGCAATCAACGCCGGAGCGCGCAGGCCTGCAGAATATGTGTAGAGCGCCAGCACAATGAATGCGATCGCTAGCGGAAGCTCGCCGTGAAGGCCAAGCCCCTTGAGGACGGCGGTCATGCCGACCAGCTGCAGAGCGATGTATGGCATCGTCGCGATAACGCCGGTTGCGGCGACCGCAAGCTCGAGGCCTCGCGAACCATACTGGCCGTGCACGACGTCACCTGCGGTCACATAGCCGAAGTCCTTGGCACGCTTCCAGAGAACCGGCATGACCATGAAGACGAAGGGGTAGACGATGATCGTGTAAGGCAGTGCGAAGAAGCCATAAGCACCGACCGTGTAAACGAGCGCCGGCACGGCGATCACGGTGTAGGCCGTGTAGAAGTCGCCACCGACCAGGAACCAGGTGATCCAGGTGCCGAACGAGCGGCCGCCAAGGCCCCATTCGTCGATATGGGCAAGCGTTTCCGGCTTGCGCCAACGGGCTGCGACGAAGCCCATGACAGTGACCAGAATGAAGAAAAAGATGAAGACGGCCAGCGCCGTGGTGTCGATCTCAGTCGTCATGGCGCACGCTCCGATAGGCGATCCAGATGAGGAAAGCGGTGATCGGCACCCACGCGAGCTGGTACCAGTAGAAGAACGGAAAGCCGAAGAGCGACGGCTCACTGAAATTGTAGAAGGGCACCCATAGAAGCCCAATATACGGAATTACCAGCAGCCAGAGCGCTGCTTTACTGGTGGGTTTCGTGTCCACGTCATCGATCCTCTCGAAAACCGGCCCAAAATCAGCTTTGGCCGGAGAGGCACCGATCGTCAGCGTATCGGCCTATGGCCGCACGCAACGCGAGTTCCTCCCCAGGCACAGGTCCTCCCCCATGCGCATGTCATGGGCTAGCCCTTGGAGCGGTCAGATCGCAAGAGGCCGATCTGCCATTCTGCCCGGCGTCTACCCACTACTGGGTAGCGTAACCAGGCGCTCGGGATGTTCTAGGACGAAACGAACCAATTCTGCCGTGGACGAGACACCGAGTTTACGCTTGAGGTTTTTCCGATGTGTCTCGACGGTGGCCTCGGAAATCCCGAGCAGCCCTGAAATGTCCCGGTTGCTTTTGCCGCTTGCGATAAGAGTGGCGACCTCGTGTTCTCGTTGAGTGATCGTTTCCGGCTGCGCCTCTCTCCCCTGACTAAGCAAGGTTTCGCGAATAGCAGGCGAGAAGTAGGTCTCGCCACGGGCAACGGCTTCTATCGCCTCTACGATCTCTGCCGTTGGGACGTCCTTGAGGACGTAACCGGAGGCTCCGCGGAGGATCGACGACGAGATGTACTCGCGGGTGTCGTGCATCGACAGCATCACGACATGGGCAGCATGGTGGCGAGCCTTCACCATTGAGATGGCGTCAATCCCGCTAATCGTGGGCATGTTGATGTCCAGCAGAACAACGGTCGGCCGTTTCTCGGCAACCAGGGGCAAGGCCGTCTCAACGTCGAACGCCACGCCAACCACCTCGATCCCGGAGTAAGTGTTCAGCACTCCGCGAAGACCCTCGGCGACGACGGGGTGGTTGTCGATCAGGATAACCGATATTGGCCCAGTCACGCTGCTGCCCCGCTGTCAGCGACCGGCTGGCTGGCGGATCTAGGCAACATAAGAAGCAGGCGCGTCCCATTTGCGTCTCCGTCGATCAACAGAACGCCGCCGAAGTGCCCTATCCGCTCGCGCATGTTTTCCATCCCAAGCCCCCTTGCCTGTGGGGCTCGACTGAAATCGACGCCGCGTCCATCGTCGGAAATATGCATGCGGGTCCGTCCACGCTCGTTCCACAAGCGGAGCGACACACGGCTTGCGCCGGCGTGTCGCTCGACGTTGCTCAACGCTTCCTGGGTCACCCTGAACAGTGCCGTGCGGGCATCGGGAACAAGATCATCGACAAAGCCGTCCGCATCCAGCGAGATCGCGACGCCCGAACGAGCAGAAAACTTCTCGGAAAGGTTCTTGATCGCGGCAACGAGGCCGATGTCATCAAGGGCGCGAGGCCGAAGGTCGTGGGATATGTTTCTGATCTCACGGATCGTGGTATTAAGCGTCGAGATCGTTTCCTCGATCGCGCGGTTCAGCTCGGGCGAAACGTCGCCAGCCCGCCTGCCTGCCAGTTCCATCGCGTAACGGACGCCCAGCAATTCCTGAGAAATGCCATCATGCAGCTCGCGGGCGAGCCTCGACCTCTCCCTTTCCTGGGTCTCGATCACCCGTTGCGTCAGCTGCTTTTGCACCGCGTTTGCAAGCTTTCGCTGGTCGAAAGTCACGAAAATGCAGGTGGCGAAGACGATGAACACAGCAGGCAACGCGAACAATGCAACAAGGACGAAACTTTGCCGGGTTCGATCCTGGATCGCCACGTTGGCAGCTCTGGCCTGTGCTGCCACGTCGTCCAGGTAAGCTCCCGTTCCGAGTATCCAATTCCACTTGGGCAGAGCGACCACATACGAAATCTTGTCGGACAGCGCGCCCGTCGATGGTTGTTGCCATTTGTATCGATGATAACCGCCACCGCCCCGCGCTGTCTTAATCAGTTCGCTGATGACCCGATCCCCATCGGGATCGACGAGGCTCATCCAGTTCTTGCCGTTTCTAAAGAGCTGTCGGGGATGGACGACGCTGTTGCCATCGAAGTCATACACAAAGAAATAGCCGTCCTTGCCGTAGTCGAGAGACATGAGTATTTCCGATACGCGTGCCTTGGCTTCAACGTCGTCCGGTGCCGCAGTGGAATAGATCGAGTTGATCGAGGACAGGGCAACGTTTGTCAGGTTTGCGATCTCAGCTTGCTTTGAGCTCAGCATGCTTTGTTGAAACGCTTCGATGTTCGATTTTGCAAGGCGTGTGGACTGCCAAGTCAGGAACATCGTAACGGCGATCGTCACGACTATCAGCGGGGCAACGGCCAACGTCATCAGCTTCTGTCTAAAGGTCATCTCGCCTCCCGCGGGTCGACTGATGTTACCTCAGGGGCTGAAATCAGGCGAGTAGGATGCCAACCCCTTTTTGCGTCAAGCAGCGACTGAACGTCCGCCGACCTTGTCTGCTCTTTTTACGAATGATCGACACTTGGAAGATATCGTCCGCTGGCGCGATAGGTAGTGCGTTCCCGTTTCTCTATCCAAGGTTCAGCATGGCATCCCGTCTGGTTTCCTTGTCCGCTGCGATCGTTGTCCTGACCCTTCAAGTGGCTGCAAACCCTTTTGGCCACGATCTTGCCCACCCACAGACGACAGCGAGCATTGGGTCGTGCTGAAACTACCATCTTTGTTGTCCGATATGTCGCACGACCGCGAAAAACTGTTCGGCTGCCCGAACAAGCAATCATTCGAACTTCGAAGGAATTTGCGCCCGATCCTTAGGGAGTATCGTCTCAAACCTAGTAACGTTGACGGCTCTGCACTTTGGTTTTTTCTGCAGAATCAGTAGCTTACCAGATGTTCGAAATTCTGGAATCTGGGAGTACAAACCGACCGAGACCGCGCAAGTATTTCCTAGACACCGCGCACAGGTGACCATATCCCTCCAGCCCAGATCTGGGGATTGGACCGACTCAAAGAAAGGCGTAGCTTCCCCGGACGAACCTGGAGCGAGCGCGATTACATGAACTCGATAACTAGGACCGGCTGCACCCGTGCTCAGGCTGCGCGGAGCGCCATAACTAGCAAACTTGGCTATCTCGGGGTCGCCGCGCTGGCGATGTTGGTGTGGGCAAGCGAAGAAGCCCCGCTGTCTACAAAACACGTAGCCATGAGAGACCCCGCGGTCCATCAGACTTTGCAGTGACGGCATCCCATGGATGTGGCCTCCGGGGCTTGCCTACATCCGTCCGCGCGCTACCATCAAGGCATGCCCCATCTTCGATACCAGGTCTCCAAGAACGCTGACGACCAGTACTGGTCAATCATCGACATCTTCACAGGCTGGCCAGTCGATTTTCACGGTGTCTTGTTGGACACGCTGGAAGCCGAGGAGGCCGACAGGATGGTGGATGTTGTCAATATGGGCGACTGCGCCCGCCGAGGCCAACTCCGACCTCTCCGGTAACAAATCAATCCATCCACCAGTCAGTCGTCGCTTTCTCCTTCGTCGCCTCCAGTGGCTTGAAGCAACCTGAAGACCGCGTTTTGAACCTTGTCCGGCGACGCCGCGAAATATCTCAGTAGCCGTTGGCCCCGTTTGGTCATGGCCAAGTCTGTCGACTTTGGCCGCAGCGGCACCTCCGCGGACGCAACTTCCCCCGATCCTTCTTCCAAGAAATAAAGGATCGAAACCCCGAAGAGGGCAGCGACTTTGTTGAGCGTCGTGGCCGCAATGCGGTTTGCACCACGTTCATATTTCTGTACCTGTTGGAATGTAATCCCCAGATGGTCGGCGACGACCGTTTGACTTAATCCAGCGGAAACTCGGGCGACACGAAGACGCATTCCGATGAGGACATCCATGTCGGTCACGCGGCGTGGATTATGATCTGCATTGTTGACGCTGGTAATGTCGCTATCCTCCCTGATTGACAAGCGCCATCTGTATCAATGGGCGTTGACGAAGCGAATGGTTTTAGTCGGCGACAGTCGTTTTTTTGCTTTTCAGACTGCCATCGACTGGTCCCAGTCACCTCAGCCATCGCTCGGCCGCGTCGGCGCTGTTTTCAGGCGACGTATTGAACGCGATGGCGGTGCCCGGCGCAACCCGGATGACTGTGTTGACGACGAGTTCAAATAACTTAAGATTGCTCGGTGGAATGCGGATACCCCCGCCAATCACCACGCAATCCCAGTGCTCGGCGAGTGAGGCTTCGACATCTGCCTGAGCCGTCGCTGGCAGTAGAGCGCAGAAGCCAGCGTCCCAACCCCTACTCTGCATGTCGGAGAGGGTCAGCCTGATGCCCACGGCAATTTTCTCATTGGTAAGCTCAGCCGGCAGGGATGGATCGGAGGTATCGACCGCGTCAGGATGGATGCCGATCAAAAGAACCCGTTTCATTATTAAGCCCTCATGTTGGCCGGCTCTATTCGTGATGTTCGGCCCAATGCGGATAGGTTACATACGCCGTGAGAGCCCCCTCGCCTTCCGTCGTGATCGTAACGGCCTCCCCCTTGGGCATGTAGACAATCTGACCTGGACCGGCCGTGACTGTGCCGGCCCCGGTAGAAACGGCGAGCCGCCCTTCGATGACGATCATGACATCGTCAACCGCCATCGTTTCGGTCAATGTTTGGTTGGGCGCGTAGCGGCCGTATCCGACGGTGATAGGTCCGCCGTGGCGCTCATCGACGAGGTTGCCCACAAAAATATCCGCATCTTGTCCGGGTGACTTGGTAAGGTCTGCATCTGCGAGGCTGAATTTCTGGACCTTCATAATTCTCTCCATTTCTCTGCGAAGCAGGTAGAGCGGGCCAACCGATCGCCAAGACTCAACGCTCCCCCTTCCCACGATGGCTTTTTCCGAATAGAAGCGCTCCGCTAACCGGTCGCAGCCCACCCGGTTCATCAAAACAAGGGATCACAACATGAAAGTACTCGTCGTCTGCTCCGGCGGACTGGACTCCGTTTCGCTTGCACATAGGGTCGCAACGGAAAACCAACTTATCGGCCTCATCTCATTCAATTATGGCCAGCGCCACAACAAGGAGATCGGGTACGCGGCTCGCTGCGCGGAGCGGCTCGGCGTCCTACACCACGTCCTGGACATCCGTTCGATCGGCGCGCACCTGACAGGGTCGGCACTGACTGATGACGTCGAGGTGCCGGATGGCCACTACGCCGAAGAGACCATGAAGTCGACGGTCGTCCCGAACCGGAATGCCATCATGCTTTCGATCGCATTCGGTCTTGCAGCCGCGCAAAAGGCTGACGCTGTCGCAGTGGCCGTCCACGGCGGAGACCATTTCATCTACCCCGACTGCCGGCCCGATTTCATCGACGCATTTCAAACCATGCAGGCGCGCGCGCTGGATGGATATGCAGACGTCAGTCTACTCGCCCCATACGTCAACCTCTCGAAGGCTGCTATCGTCGTTGATGGGGCAAATCACAGCACTCCCTTTGCCGAGACCTGGTCCTGCTATAAAGGGGGCGAACGCCACTGTGGCCGCTGCGGCACCTGTGTCGAGCGGCGCGAGGCGTTCCACCTCGCCGGGCACACCGATCCCACGGATTACGAGGACCCGAACTTCTGGTCCGAAGCCGTGTCGCGCTATTCGGCGGAAGAGGTGCGTTGATGTACCGGATCACCAAGGAATTTCATTTCTCGGCGTCGCATCAGCTGAGCCACCTGCCCGCCGATCACCAGTGTGCCAGGCTCCATGGGCACAATTACATCGTGGTTGTCGAGCTTGCGGCTGCCGAGCTCGACGCCGACGGCTTTGTCCGGGACTACAGCGACCTCTCGATCCTGAAGCGTTACATCGACGACACTTTGGATCACAGGCATCTCAACGATGTCTTCGGGCATGAAAAGGTGACGTCTGAATTTCTGGCCAGACACTTCTTCGAGTGGTGCAGGGAGCGCTTCCCGGAGACTTCCTCGGTCAGGGTGAGCGAGACGCCCAAGACCTGGGCGGAGTATCGCCCGTGACCGCCGATATCCGGGTAAGCGAAATCTTCGGGCCAACCATCCAAGGCGAAGGGGCTCTGATCGGACTGCCCACCGTGTTCGTTCGGACTGGCGGCTGCGACTACCGATGTAGTTGGTGCGACAGCCTTCATGCCGTGGACAGCGAGTTCCGGCACGATTGGCGTCCGATGTCCGCAGCTGACGTTCTGGCAGAGGTCGACGATCTCGCGGGCGGAATACCTCTGACGATTTCGCTCTCCGGCGGCAATCCCGCCATCCAGCCTCTTGGACCGCTCATCGACCTCGGACATGAGCGAGGCTACCGGTTCGCCTTGGAAACGCAGGGCAGTATCGCAAAGGACTGGTTCGGACGGCTTGATGCACTCGTTCTGAGCCCCAAGCCGCCCTCCAGCGGAATGGACCCCGACTGGGAGGCTTTCTCGTCTTGCCTCAGCTTGGCGGCGGACCGTCCGCAGACCGTGATCAAGATGGTGGTGTTCGACGATGCCGACTACGCGTTTGCTCGAGGCGTCGCCAATCGGTTTCCCGCCTACCCCATCTTTCTCCAACCAGGAAACCACACCCCACCGCCCCCGACAGAAGAAGAGGCTGTCGTCGACATCGATGGCGTGATGGACCGAATGCACTGGCTGGTCGGCAAGGTCACCGAGGATCGTTGGTTCGAAGCGAGGGTACTGCCGCAGCTGCATGTCCTCCTGTGGGGGAACAAGCGCGGCGTCTGACCACCTTCCCACCGAGCCGTTGGATATGACGACTAACGTTCAGGGTTGGGCTGCCAGCCCCGGGTCATTCCTCTACTCATCCATCTCGTCGCCGTGTCCAGCTGGTCGCGCAGGTGCTGACGATCCGCAATCAACGATTCGATCATGGCGCGGAGGTGTCCTCCGTCCCACGCGATGGCTCGCTCAACAGATTCTGGAGGGGTTTCGGAAATCTTTTCTGCTGCTGCGATGGCTTTACCCTTAGAGGATTTACGAAGACAGGTACGACGGCATGCTGACGGCCGAGATCGACAGGCTTGAACATCGAAAGGAAGTGCTCGACCTTTCGAACGACGATTGAGGGGGCAATCCATGTGCAAGGCCTACAACAGGACGACCAACCAGCAAGCCATTCGATCCTTTGTGGCAATAACACACGACATCATTGGCAACATGGAGCAGTCCATCGATGTGTTCCCGGACCGCTTTGCCCCAATCGTCAGGAACAACGAAGATCGGCGTGAGCTGGCGATGGTGCGCTGGGGCCTGCCTTCCTCCAGCAAGGCTCTCCTTAATGCAGCCGGCAAGCGGACCGACAAGCTCCGGGCCAAGGGCAAGACCTTCGACTTCAACGAACTGCTCAAGATGGAGCCTGACGGCGGCACGACCAACATTCGAAATACATCCAGCCAGCACTGGAAGCGCTGGCTCGGCGTGCAGAACCATTGTGTGGTCCCATTCACCCGGTTCGCCGAGCCTGACCCGGCAAGCAAGATCGAGGGAGGCCGGACACCGAATGCGTGGTTCGCCAGTACGGGTGACGATCCACTGATGTTCTTTGCCGGTCTATGGGTCAAGAACTGGACCAGTGTTCGAAAGGTCAAGGATGGTCTGGTGACCATCGATCTATTCGCCTTCTTGACCACCGAGCCGAATGGGGTCGTCGCTTCAATCCATCAGAAGGCAATGCGGGTCATCCTGACAGCCAAGGAGGAGGTTGAAACCTGGCTGACAGCTCCCTGGGAGAAGGCAAAGGCGCTGCAACGGCCCCTGCCCGACGAGCTCGTGAAGATCGAGCCGGTTATGGATGCAGCATGATTGGACGTCGTAAGCCGGCGGCGAGTGTCCGGGCATGGAACGATCTGGTACGACCGCCGTTGATATCTCACTGAAACAATTCAGTTTCTAAAAGGAGAAATTCGATGGGCAGCACAGCTGACAAGGTTTCCGGTAAGGCAAACGAATTCGCGGGCAAAGCCCGTCAGGGCGTAGGCAAAGCCACCGACGACCGTGAGATGCAGGCCAAGGGCATTGCGCAGGAAGCCAAGGGCGATGCGCAACAGGCTAAGGGCGAAGCCAAAGAAGCAGTCAAGAAGGTTGTCGACAAAGCGTAAGCTTCTGTTGATGTCTGAGGGCCCACCGCAATGCTACCCGGTGGGCCTTTTGCGTTGCCATCGTCGCAATTCGTAGTCTCTATGTTCCGATCGTCTTCAGCTGGCCCTTTTTTCTGGCACTGACTGCATGGACATCACCCATTTCATCGCGCATCCGGTTCAGGTCGGCAATCGGCTTCGCGCCCGCGTTATCTCCGCAAGAAAACCGCCAACATTGATGACCGCAGTGAAGCTCCTCAAATATGGTCTAGGAGCCGGCGACGGTGAAGGCTTGGTCATCATGGCCCTTCACCTCGCGACCGCGAGCTAGATCCTTTCAGCCACATGTCAGCATTCACGCCCCGCCCTCGATCTCGCGGGTCAAACCATTCCCCGCCGAACTTCGAAATGAACGCTTCCGCTCCCGCTCGCGTCGCGAAGCAATTCACCTTGTAGGTTTGTCCCTCGAAGGTGATTGAGTTGATCATACTGCAACGGAGTAACCGATTGCAGTAAAGAGCCTGCTCATCCGAAAGGCTCCCTTCAGAATGGACGGCTAGGATGGCAACCTGATATGGCCATCCACGATCTATGGTCGTTTGCGTCAAGCGTTTGCCCATGAACGTTGGTCCCTGTGATCCTTATCAAAAGAGTTGACATTCTAAAGCAATCGGAACAAAAAGGGAACAAATAATCTTGCCCTCTCCTCCAGACAGAGCTTGCCAAATGAGTGACATAGACTGCCCAACGCTCGAGCGCTCACCTGTTCTCGCTGCCCACAAGTGCGAATGCGGGGATTGGGCAGGGTTCGGTTTTGGCAAAGGTGCGCAGCAAAACTACTGGTGCTGGAAACACTACCCTTACAAGACCTCTGCCAGGTTGGAAGCTGCTGAAATTGCAGAGACGTTGGCCAGCAAGGTTGCTTGAGGGTTCCGATCGCTAGTCGGCCCTGCAATCTAGACTCGGTGGTCACGTCGGCAACTGCGGCGAGGACATAGATCGCGCCCGAGGCCTGGATCGTCCAGGTCACAGACGTCCAGACGACAATGCCGAGCGGTTCAAAACCACATCCGCCCGAAACGTGATTTAGCAGTTCGTCTCACGCTAGACAGGCTTGAGAGGCGGCCTTCCATTTCGATAAACGAAGAAAAACCCTCACAGCCACTGTGAGGGTTTTCCTTTGCTGATCTAAGGGAGGTCAGCGGTGAACGTTGCGTGCTTGGGTTAAAGCTGGATACGTTCTTCTATGGAACTAGCGGCGCTTTGCGGCGCGTCAAGAAATCCAGGCAAAAAAAATAGCGCCGTGGAGGTGGCGCTAAAGGTGATGCTCAGGAATGAGCATAGGAGCGGACAGGATGACGAAGAGGATCAGTCATCAAGCCCATTCCCAATTTAACGCACCCGTCTCATAAGCCAATACGTCAGTCATGACTTTCCTTAGACGCCGAATTCCCGAAGAGGAACGAATCGGTTGCGAAACGATTGAGTCCAGAATTGAAGAGGCAATCCCGACCTTTCGATAAGGGCCCGATCTTATGCGTAGTCGATCCAAACCATTGTTGCGAGACGACCAAATTGCAAAGTCGGCTCCCCGGAAAACGCGAGACCCTGCTCAACCAAATTTGCCATTCGATGCGATCCCCGATCGAATCGAGCCAGCCCTCGCCTTGCTTAGGTCGAAGGCACCCAGCGGCTCTGACTGGACGTTCGAGGTCAAATTCGATGGCTACAGGGTAGCGGTCCATATCGAGCCTAACGGCATTCGCATTCTGACGCGCGGTGGCCATGACTGGACGTCTCGATTTCCCACGATCGCCGAGGCGGCAAGAGACTTGGGTGTCGGCTCGGCGATACTGGATGGCGAGGCCGTCGTGCTCGACAACCGGGGTCGCTCGGACTTCAGCGCATTGCAGCGATCCCTCGGCGGTCGGGGCGGTAAACGGGTCTCGACGGAAGCGGTCTTCTTCGCCTTCGACCTTCTATACTTTGACGGTCACCTGCTGACAAACACCGAGCTGTCGGTTCGTCGTCACTTGCTCACGGATTTCCTCGACGGCGCGACGGGTGCAATACAGCTCTCTGAAGAGGTCGATGGTGATGGCGACAAGCTCCTCGAAACGGCCCGCTCACACGGCCTGGAAGGCATCATTGCCAAGAACCGGGAGAGCAAATACCGATCTGGGCGAACTGGCGATTGGCTCAAGATCAAATGTGTCCAGAGCGAAAGCTTCATCGTCGTCGGGTATGAGCAAAGCAGCGTTGCGCGCGGTGGAATTGGCAGCCTCCTCTTAGCGGCGCGCCACGGGAATGAATGGAAGTACGTTGGCTCCGTCGGAACAGGGTTCAAAGAGCGTGATGTTGTCGATTTGAAGCGGATGCTCGACAAACTCGCAACAAAAAGCCCGGCGGTCTCAATGAAAGGAAAACGACTGGTTTTCTCTCAGCCGACATTGATTGCAGAAATTGACTTCAGGGGGTGGACCACAGACGGACATCTTCGACATGCGTCGTACAAAGGCCTGCGTGAGAAACAGGACAATGCTTCGGTCTATGAATTTCTGAACGAGGAATGAGAAAGCCGGCCAATCGGTCAATCCGCTGCGCACTTGTTCTTTACTTCACGTCGTCCCCCAACTAGTCAGCTCGCTCGACTCATATGTGGACTGAACATGATGATGCAGAGATACCTCTGGACGTTGGACCGAAACGACCGGCAAACCCGTGGCGGTCTTTCCACGGAGGCCGAACTTATAGATGTCTTGGTCGCCGAAGACCTGCCATGCATCATGCCGCCCGACTGGCTCGTTGCGACGATGCAGATGGATATTGATGGAAACGGTATCGCAATCCACGAGTCCACTGCGGCCGCAGGGAACATGTGGAAGCTTGAACTAAGGGTGGTCGCGTGATGGTCGGTGCGGCCCACTTGAGCCGCACCACTTTGATGACAACTCGCCGTGCATATCGGCCTTCGCCAAACTCTTAAGAATTCGCTCGTCGGACAATGGCTTCCCGATGACCTCGACTGCGCGGTCCAGCCATGACAGACCTCTCAAGAGGGACGTTCACGAAGGTCACTTTATTCCATAGCGTCAATTAGCCGTCAGGCCAAGGCGGCTCCATTCGACCCATCTGCTATTTATCGCGTGCATCCTGGAACAAATGTTCACGATGGGCATTCTTCCCGCGCGATTAGCGAGGGCCTTCATGTGAGCAACCATTTTCAAACAAAATCAATGATAAAGAGCGGAGCCCGACAGGTTTTCCGAGTCGACGATTTTGTTGACCGGTACAATCTGGACGAAAAGCAAAGACGCGATCTTGTGGCCCTTTTCGGGCAATTCGCAACGCTTCACGAGCTGCTGATAAACAGCCGCCTCCCCCGAGACAGCCGATAGTCGGCCTGGTGTCGCAACATCCATTTTCAGGAACCTGATGAGCAAACGTACCCTCTTCCAATTCTTTCATTGGTACTCTCCAGGAGATGGGCACCTCTGGAATGAGGTAGCTGAAAAGGCTCCTTACCTCTCACAGATCGGAATCACCGACGTGTGGTTGCCGCCCGCCTATAAAGGCGCGTCTGGCGCTTCATCGGTCGGATATGACACCTACGATCTTTTCGACCTCGGGGAATTTGACCAGAAGGGCAGCGTGACTACCAAATATGGTGTCAAGGCAGCCTTTGAGAACGCTTGCAGGGCTCTTGTCGACCATGGCTTGCGGCCGATCCATGATGTCGTGCTGAACCACAAAATGGGAGCGGACGAAAAGGAAAGCGTGATCGTGCGGCGCGTGAACTCCGAAGATCGAACGCAGATCGAGGACGACGACCTGAAGGCCCTTGCCTACACCCGGTTCACTTTCCCCGGCAGAGCTGGCAAGTACTCCGAATTCATCTGGGACAAGCAGTGCTTCAGCGGCGTCGACGTGATTGAGCAGCCAGATGAGGCCGGCGTCTTCCGGCTGATGAACGAATATGGCGAAGGCCAATGGAACGATGAGGTCGATGACGAGCTTGGCAATTTCGACTACCTGATGGGAGCCGATGTCGAGTTCCGTAATAACGCGGTCTACGAAGAACTGAAATATTGGGGACGCTGGTTCTCCGAGCAGGTGCCTGTTGCAGGATTTCGCCTGGATGCGGCGAAACACATCCCGGCGTGGTTTTTTAAGGATTGGGTCGGCCATATGCGCGACGCGGTCGGGACCGATCTATTCGTCGTCGCCGAATACTGGCACCCCGATATGACGACGCTTACAAACTATCTGGAACTCGTCGACAAGCAACTGATGCTTTTCGACGTTGCGCTCCACCACCGATTCCATGATGCCTCAAAGGCCGGTGGAGAATTCGACATGCGGACTATCTTCGATGGATCGCTCGTGTCTTCAATTCCAGACCACGCCGTCACTCTCGTCGATAATCACGACACACAGCCCCTGCAATCGCTGGAAGCGACAGTCGAGCCCTGGTTCAAGCCCCTTGCCTACGCCTTGATCCTTTTGCGCGAACACGGCACGCCCTGCGTTTTCTATCCGGATCTGTATGGCGCGGAATACAGTGACAAGGCCGTAGACGGCAGCCAGCAGACGGTGAACATGCCGGCAATCACCTGCTTGTCCAAGCTGGTAGAAGCGCGCAAGCGGTTCGGCAATGGCCCGCAGAGTGAACATTTCGACGACGCGCGTGTGATCGGTTTCGTCCGTCACGGAACCGAGCGCGAGCCGGGTTGCGTGGTTGTTATGTCCAATGGCGGGGAAGGACAAATATCCGTTGATCTTGGCCTAGGCCATTCGAGCACCTCCTTTGTTGACTTTCTGGGTCATCGTGAAGGCGAGATAACAACTGATGACAGCGGTCGCGCCGATTTCCCAACCAACGGAGGAAGTGTCAGCGTTTGGGTTCGACAAGATGCTTTATAGTAAGCGTCAGGAAGACTTTACCCAGCCGATGTCGTCCGTCGCCGAATTCGAAGTACGGCTGTGATCAGATCTTTGATCAGTAAAACGCCCTCACCAATCGGATACGAAAATTCATCAAGTCCTGATCTGGCTGTAATCTTCTCGTCTCGACCCTTGGATGTCCAGTGGGTCGCATTGCTTCGGCGAGATGGCTGCACAAAGCGTGCGGATATTCCGCGACGCTTCAAACCCGGGGTCCGGGAGACTACTGCCAATTTTCACGAGACAGGCTCACCACGCAGGCCTCAAAAGCGGATCAGGTCAAACCGAGCTGCACCTAGACCACCTCAGTCCGGTCGTCGAGCTCGCCAGCCAAGGTGTCGTAGATACTCACTCCTTCGCCTGGAACACTCGGCGAAAGATCGTCCACACCGAATGATGTGATCTGTACCATCATCTCTTTCGCGCGCAATATCGCCGCGCTCTCATCTCCAGCCGCGTCGGAAGCCATACGGACAGAGATCATCTCATTTCCCTCACCGTGAAATTCGACAGTCAGGGTTCCCTCGGTGGTTTTGGCAACATTCGTATTGAGCAACTGCATGTGAATTTCTCCTGTTAAATTGCCGCAGCGGTGGACCCGTGCAGCGAGCGTCTTGTGCAGGGCCGCGACAGCTGCGCCTTTAATCAGACACATCGCGGGGAGCGGTCTCGCGTTCGACCAACGCCTCCCTCGCCTGCCTCAGTCTTTTGGTCTTGATGGCGCGGAGCTGCCGCTCCTCTTCCAGCGTCTGCATTGCAATGCGATCCGTTTGTTCTCGGGCGTCGATACGCGCCTGCTGTGAACTCGCCTGTCGCCGTTTCGATACGTGTTCGTCCATGGAAATCACACTTTCATATGCGCCAGAGGCGCATGTCCAAGTTCTGTTCGGACGCGCTTGGTTGGGATGAAATCGCGCCGGACGGGTGGGGCGCTCGACTGCCGTTTCGTTGGCCATAGGAAGAAATCGGAAAAATTCCCATGTTCACCATCCCCGTCACGTCCGATTGACACGGTCGCGATCTCGGAAGGGTAATGCCGGTCAAACGACGATGTTCCGACGATTGTTGCTACGTCCGGTGCCGTACAGTGCACATACGACCACGACGCTCTTTCGTTCAGTGGTATGCCGACGATGACGGAGCGGTTGCCTTCGTCGCCATCGGTCCATTGTAGTTCTGGATCAAATGATCGGTGATCTGCCGTTCGTCAAAACCAAGGGTGTACAGCGCGATAGCGGATGTACAGAGAACGTCGGCGACCTTGTGGTCGAACGCAACTTGGTGGACGCGAAACCAGGTCACGACCGCGTTCAACAGGATCGGACCGCTTCTGCCAGCTTCGCCATTGTCTTCTTGATGCCGCGACATTTCTTCCCCTCGATCATGGCTAGGAACGAAAGCATGAACAGGGAGTTGAGCAAAAGGTTCCAGAGGGAGTTACGACATGGCCGCTCATCGCGCTCAGTGGAAGGGTCACATCAAGATCGGCGAGCTCAGCTGTGGTGTCGGTCTCTATACGGCGGCTTCCACGTCGGATCGCATCACCTTCCATACCGTGAACGCGGCCACGGGTAACCGGGTCCGCCGGGAGTTCATCGACAGCGAAACCGAAGAAACTGTTGAGCGTGACGAACAGGTCAAGGGTTTCGACGTCGGAGACAACCAGTACATCATGATCGACCCGGAAGAAGTGACGGCTGTCATTCCGGATTCTGACAAGATGCTGGAAATTGAAGCCTTCCTGCCCTGCTCCGACATTGACGATGTCTATTTTGACAAGCCCTATTATCTCGTGCCTACGGATGATGTCTCTGAGGATGTGTTCGCCGGACTTCGTGAAGCGCTCAAGGAAGCGAGCGTCACGGCAATCGCGAGGACTGTTCTGTTCCGTCGGATGCGGACTGTTTTGATCCGAGCCCACGGACGGGGCCTGATCGCCACCACCCTCAATTTCGATTACGAGGTCCGTTCCTCTGAAGAGGCATTCAAAGAAATGCCGTCGATCAAGGTCGACGGTGAAATGCTTGATCTCGCCAAACACATCATCAGCACCAAGAAGGGCGATTTCGACCCTGCCCAGTTCGAGGACCGATATGAGAAAGCGCTCGCAGACCTGGCGAAGGCAAAGGCCGAGGGCAAGACTCTTCCCAAGCCGAAGCCCGTCAAGGTTTCCAAGCCAAACGATCTTCTCAAGGCATTGCGTGAAAGCGCCGGCATGGGAAAAGCCAAGCCTAAGAAGGCTGCCAACGCCAACGCCCGGAGGTCCAAAAAGGCGGTCGCGGACAAATCGAACGGCAAAACCCCACAGAAGAAAGCCAGCTAGGAGGAAGATCACCCATGGCCCCGCGTCGCCCATACTGGAGAGGATATCTCAAACTTTCGCTGGTCACCTGCCCTGTCGCCATGAGCCCCGCGACTTCCGATAGCGAGAAGGTCCGTTTCCATACGCTCAACAAACAGACCGGAAACCGTGTCGTGTCACAATTCGTGGATTCGGTGACCGGAAAGTCCGTCAAGGAGGAGAACGAGGCGAAGGGGTACGAACGCGGCGAGAACGATTATGTTTTGCTCACCGATGACGAGTTGGAATCAGTCGAGCTGGAGACGGTTCGCACAATCGATATCGAGAAGTTCGTTCCCCGTGAAAGCATCGAGTGGGTGTATCTGGAGACGCCGCACTATCTCATGCCGAACGACAAGATCGGGAATGAGGCGTTTGCGGTGATCCGGGATGCCATGGAAGCCGACGACGTCCTCGGTATCTCCAGGGTTGTCATCGGCAGGCGAGAACGCGCCGTCGTTCTGGAGCCTCGCGGCAAGGGCATTGTCGTCTGGACCCTCCGTTTTGGCGACGAGGTCCGTCCTGAGGGAGAGTACTTCCAGGAAATTGAGAAGAAAGCCGATCCTAAGACCGTCGAGGTCATCAAGAAGATGATCAAGCCGCGGATGGAGAAATGGTCGCCCTCGATGGTGACTGATCCAATACAGGAAAGTCTGCTGAAGCTTATCGCCTCGAAGAAGAAAGGGTTGAAACCCACTCGGAAGACCGACAGCAAAAAGGACAAGTCGGAGAAGCCGTCGAATGTCATCAACATCATGGATGCGTTGAAGAAGAGTGTTGAAGCCGACCTGAAAGGTCGCAGGAAAAGTGGATGACGGTCCCGCTGCAGGAGGTGCGCGATAGCCGCTTGAGTGTCGGCATGTGAATGCGACGTCACGCAACCCCACACCCGCTTGTTAGTAGACGATCCCTGCTCGCAGTGCCGCGGCTACGAGCGCCGTATCCTTGTAGACGGAAAAGGTTTCCTTCAACCTGTCGATATGCGTTCGCACGGTGTGGACCGAAATCCCAAGAATGTCGGCGATTTCTTGCGCGCTCTTCCCGTCGCACATCAAGACGAGGACTTCACGTTCACGCGCGGACACAAGGTACTCCATCCAATTGATATGGGAATGGATCCCCAGATTTCATCGTCGTGCCACCAAAAACGACAGCTTGGATCGCCTTAGCATTATATTTGAAACATCTAATTAACTGAATGCGCGCATTCTCATAACACTCGCAACGCATGGCCTTAGTCATGGATGGACAGCCCGAGATACCTAGCGCGGTCAGCCTCGTGATTGGCGCGGTCGCCGGCACGATCGCAGTGAAAATCGCCATCCTCTACAGCCTGACGGGAATTCCGCATGTTTTGGGCGTCCTCGTTCTTATCATCGCCCTGACGCAGTTTGGGTTGCGGTTCGTTAGCCAATTCTGGCGCGATTCGATCTAGAAACTTTTGGGGAACCAACACAGGCGCAGCCGCGTTCACGGTGCGCTGGCATGTTCCTATCCCAGCTATGTCACTCTCGCGACTCGCCCCGCCCTCAAGCGGGGCTTTCTTTTGCTTGGTCATACAGGCAAATCATTGGAGGCTGACCTTAGGAGGACGAACGTTAAAGGCTCGCCCCGGCTTGAGAAACGAGCCTTCCACCTTACGGCGGCTGCGCAACTGGCTGAGCATTGCAGCGGACCCTAACTTCTATGATCATCGATGGTTCCCCCTCGACAGAACGCCACAGCTTCGTCGACGGGGATCAACGTGCCCAGAAGCGCACCGGAATTGAACCATTCACTGCGCCTGTCGTCACGATCAACTCCTTCAACGCATTGAAGATGGAGTTGCAAAACGAAGTTCCGAGATAAGCATGGTGTAACGTGAGCTTTAGTTTCGGAGGCACTGGAACGAGTTGCGGGTCGCACCGTTGTCTTCGGAACCTACGGGTTCCGCGCGCCTCGCATGGACTTCCCCGGCGTCTGACCGGATAGCAACTGTGAGGCGCGGCCAGAATTCACGAAAGCTCCGGCAAGTCTGCCGTATCGATTTCTAAATCAGTTTCTCTGCCCCGATCCTCGACACGATCGATTCGTGAGAGAAGATCGGCGAAGGGATCGTGACCGGAATTTTCAGGTCCATACAACGATTGAAGCCGTCGGCGGAGATTTGCATCGCCGGCATGGAGGTCGAAACTCGGGCGTGCGCTGATATGATTGCGCTGAATCATGTGTCTCGCTTCAGTTGATGAGAATTTGAAACGCGTCAACCAGAGATCGGTTCCAGTCGCCGCTCATTTTCCCTCAGCGCCGTCAATCTCCGCAAAAATTACCGAGCCTTGCCAATAGAGTTGCTGCCAATTGAGTCTGATCTCCACGTTAGCCCGGAGTCCGCCGGTCCGCTCGACTGTCCTGATCCGATTCGACGCTTGGTAGCGAGCTATCGACGGCCGAGCCATCGGTCACGCTTTCGTTCAAGCTGTCAAGCCGAACCGTAACGAGCAAGGCCGTACAACCTGTCCAGTCCGCCGAGAAGCAAATGGGCGGCCGGAAAGGATGGGTCGGAGGTATCGACCGCGTCAGGATGGATGCCGATCAAAGGATCTAGCTCCATTGCCGAGCCTTCATGTGGGTCCGCTCTAGCCTCTGGAGCTCTCAGTCAATCTCCCCTAAAATCTCAGTTTCTTGTAATGTCTGATAGTCCGGTAGCTTGTACCTAGACAGGGAGCTACCAATCGGACTTAATTGTGCTGAAGGAAGAGCCCGACGCAATGAAAACCGTGCCCATCCTGGAAGGTCGCTCATGACCCCTGCTCCGACGTCGAGAAGATCCATGGCCATATTCGCCGCCGACGTCGTAGGCTACTCACGCATGATGTCCGACGATGAAGACGGCGCGCTTGCGAGCGTCAGGTTACTGCATACCGAAGTCCTTAGCCCGCGCATCGCATCAGGCGGCGGACGTACGATCAAGCTCATGGGTGACGGACTGCTCGCAACATTTGATGATGCAGGTTCCGCAGTCTCGATCGCTTTGCAGATTCAGCATCTGATCGCGAGTGGGGCAACGCCTCCCGGGATGAAGCCGTTGAAAGTCCGCATAGGCGTCAATTTTGCAGACGTGATGACAGTTGACGACGACGTCTTCGGAGATGGTGTTAACAGCGCTGCTCGTCTGGAAGCCGGGGCCATATCTGGGGGAATCTGCATTTCGCATTCGGCCTATTTGGAATCTCCGGCAGACCTGCGCGAGCAGTTCGTCGACGGTGGAGCGATCCAGCTCAAGAATATCCCTAATCCTGTTCGGGTCTGGCACTGGCCGAAAGCGCCGGACCGAGAGCGCTCACTTCGCAGCGTCGTGGCGATCCTGCCCTTCCGGCGCGCGAGCGCCGACACTGAAGAACTCCTAGTCGATGGTTTCACCGAAGATGTCATATCCGGGCTTGCGAGATTCAGAAGTCTTTCCGTGATTGCCGCATCGTCCGCATTTGCCGTTCGCGACGAGCCTCAGGATCTGAAGAATCTTGGGCGCAAACTCGGTGCCAACTATCTGGTTTCCGGAGACATCCGTCGGATCGGAACCGAGCTAGCCGTATCCGTGCGCATCGTCCAATCAGATACCGAACGGCTGGTTTGGTCGGAAAAGTACCGCCAAACGGCTGACGACGTATTCGCCATCCAGGACGACATCGTGAGGATGATCATCGCCAGCCTCGTCGGCCAAATCGAAAGTGCCGACTATCGGGAATCCGCCCGGCGGCCTCCCGATAATCTCGCGGCCTATGAGTTCTATCTGCGTGGCCTTGTGCACCTGAGAGGGTATGAGCCCGACGACAATGAAAAGGCAGTGAAGATGTTCGAAGCGGCGGTTATTGGTGACAGTGGTTTTGCGCTGGCGCATGCTTATCTTGCACTTGCTCGTATTGCCGTTGGCGGGTACGCGAATGCTCCGGCCGACGTACTTCACGACAGCGTCGCCCTGGCGCGACACGCTGTAAAACTGGATGAGGGAGAGTCCGGCGCCCACCGAGTCCTGGGGCTTGCCCATCTGTACCTGAAGGACTTCGAGAACTCAGAACGCGAATTCCGTCTGGCCTGCAAACTCAATCCTAGTGATGCAAGCGCGCTGGTGCAGCTCGGCGGATTGCTCGCGCGCCGCAATCGCATCGAGGAGGCCTTGCCTTGGGTCCAGGAAGGTATGCGTCTCAACCCTTACCCTCCGCATTGGTATCATGCGGTACTCGGCAATCTTTTGTATTTCAAAAATGATTATCTCGGCGCGCTGTCCGCGTTACACCAACTGCCCAATCCTGGAAAGTATACGAAAGCCAGGATCTTGGCCTGCCTCTCAATGGCGGGTCGAGTAGACGAAGCGTCTTCGTATGCGGCAGGCTTGATCGAAGAGTATCCGGACCTGACAATAAGCGAGTTTCTGAGCCGAGGCCTGGTCGTGGAGACGCCCGAGCAAATTCAGCATTTTCGGCGCGGCTTGGAAGGGACAGGGTTGCCGGGCTGATTTTCGCAATCAGTAGCGAGGCAGTTTCTTTCCGGGAAACTCTGGCAGATTGATTAAACGCTAGATCATAAAAACTCTGGATATCAACCCCTTGAGATCGAACTAACGTAACGTCAGCGGCAGTTGCAGTCGCTAGGGATTGCCTGTCACTCACCCTGAACCGGTCTTCGCAGGGGATCCCGTCACTGCCGCCTGTCGACCAATAGGTTTCACTCACTTGATCTCGAGTTGCTCCGGCGATCGACAAACCGCCAATTGAAGGCATGACTACAATACCGTGATGAACCGATATCGATGGACGCTGGAGCCGCAGGCCTTAGCTAAGTCAATAACCTCGCCGAGTTAAGTGTCATGATCACTTGTGTCAGGTTTTGTGTCGCGAAGACCCTCTAACTAATTGATTCTCTGTGCACGCTGATGTCAAATCCCGTGACGCGCGACACTGTGGCACCTGTGTCGAGCGGCGCGTCATCTCGCCGGGCACATCGACCCTATTGAACAAGAAGGGCCCGAACTTCTGGTCCGAAGCGTTCAGGCGTTACTCCGTGGAAGAGGTGCGCTGGTGCACCGGATCACCAAGGAGTTCCATTTCTGGGCGTCCGTCAGCAACCTCTCGGTCTTGGAGCACCTGACACATCCTATTCAGGAAAAGTGGCTCTCACTCGGGCATTTAGCCGGCCGGCCGCAGCCTCGATTTGATCTGTGCATTCGAGGACTGTATCGAAAGCGCGCGCCAGTCCCCACGAGTGCCCTCGCGCTGGCGAATATGCGCAATGTACTGAGCCCGCGCCTCCCGCATCGTGATGTGACCGGCGGCCCACTCCTCAACGAGTTCGGCAAATTTCGGATCGCTGTCAACTGCTATGCCCATGCTGGCAGCCCTCGCCAATGCTTTGGCGGCTGCGGCGCGCCGATGTTCAATCATGTTCGGATCCAAGATTCGCTGAAGCCGGAAGATGCCAGAGGTGATCGCCTCTTGCAGTAGCAGGATGGCAACACCCGCAATGGTGCTCGACCGCATTGGAAACGGCCAGACAGTGGCGATACTAGATCAAACCACTGCCCTGGCGTTTATGAAAGCGCCCCGTCAGATCTGGCGGACAAGCCATCTGACCATGTTCGCCATCAGCACGTCATACCCGTCCCATTCCATAAACTCTGTCGATAGCCAATGAGGACCGATATCGCTCATCCACGCCAGTGATCGGCCTTTGCCAAAGTCCCGGACAGCCAAAAGAGGCAGCCCTTCTCCGCGCCGGTCACAATGAACAAGGGTCGTTGAACCATCTTGCGGGCGTTCTGCCACCCTGTTCATGCCCAAAAGGTAGGGTATCGGCGTTGTGATGCCACGCAGGATTGGGTGGTCTGGCTCGGTGATGCGGGGATCCAAACCCTCAGGCGCCTCGAGGCCATCCGGTCCGGCATAGATCTTGACGGGAAGCGCATCGTCCACGTCCGTATCATGAAACAGGGCTAGTCCGTCGATCCCCTGAAAACTGCAATAGCCTCCCGCCATCATCAACGACCCACCCTCCAGAACCCACTGGCGCAGCAGCTCGAGGCGATTGACCGAGCGGCGGCCTTTCCTGGTCTCCGGCGTATAGAGCAACGAGAGCGCCCCGACGTCCGAAAGGATGACGGCTGCGTATTCCGAAAGCTGCTCTTTTGTCGTGGGGAACTCGCTTTCGCACCGCTCTCCACCGATCTGGGTCACGTCAAACCCATGTCTTGTCAGGGCTTCGATCCAGCGAAGTCCTCCATTGGAAAAGCGAGCTGACGCGCTGACCTCATAGCCTTTCGACGCAAATGAGGTCACGTGAAAAGTCTCGCCAGCGAGAAGGACCGGCTTCATTTCGTTCTCCGATTTTTGTTGGAGGTGGAGCGCTGGTAGCGCTCCACCGGTCAGAAATCAGAACTTGAATTCATCGACGTTCTTCGGGGTGACGATCTCGGCTGGCCCAAGAAGCACTTCGCCCTTCGCACCGACCTTGTAGGACCCCAGGCGTCCGGCCTCGAAGCTCTCGCCCTCCTTGCCCGTCACCTTGCAAGACGCCACCGCCTGCGCTGCGTAATAGGTCAGGTAGCCGAGATCCTTGACGTTCCACCAGATGTCCTGAACCGATCCGTTCTGGATGTATTTCTTGATCAGCGTCGCCGGTGCCAATCCCGTCAGCTTGACCTTGCCAAGTAGGCCCGCCTGATCCATGGCGCGTGCGGCTGCGGGCAGGCCTATGCCAGCGGGAATGATGATACCTTTCAGGTTGGGAAAGGCCTGTGCAAGCGCTAGCGCCTGTTGCTGGTTGACCTGCTCGCTTTCCTGGCCGTAGGCGACCTGGACCAGCTTCATCTTCTCGTATTTCTTGTCGCCCGCCATGCGCTTCTTCATGAAGTCGATCCAGGCGTTCTGGTTGGTTGCTGTCGGCGTCGATGACAGGATTGCAAACTCTCCGTCGTAGTTGATCATCTGACCCATCGATTCCAGCATCATCTCCGCCAGGCTGTCGCCGGCGGCCTGGTTCAGGAAGAGTGTTCTTGCTGCCTGCGAAACGTCTGAATCGTATGAGACGACCTTGACGCCCTCCTTTTCGGCGCGGCGCAATGCGGGTGCGACCGCATTCGCGTCATTGGCAGAGATTGCGATCACACCGACCTTCTGGGAAACCAGATTATTGATGAAGTCGATCTGGGCCTCAGCGGTCGCTTGCGACGGCGCCTGCTTGACCGCCTTGCCACCGATCTCCTTGGCCGCCTCTTCGGCACCGGTCTGGGCGACCTGGAAATAGGGATCTGTATCGAGCTTCGGCAGGAAGCCGACGGTCACTGGCTCCTTGGCGCATTCGGCGGCCTGCGCTGCGGCAAACGGCGCAACCAGGCACGACGCAACAAGAAGCGATCGAATAAGTTGGGATGTCATGCTGTTTCCTCCTCCAATGGATCCGGTACGATGTGGACAGGCCAGTCCCGGAAACTACTTGCCTGGTTTGATGTCGAACTTGCGAAGTCTGGCTCTGGCAAAGACACGTTCGGCCGCGTTGCTGGCAACGAGCGACAGGATCAGAAGCAGGCCGATGACAGTCCCCTGTGCATCCCCGCCGATCTGCAGAAGGCCGAGCACGTTTCTGATGGTGGCGACCAATAAGAGCGCCCACAGCACGCCCGTCAGTTTGCCCCGCCCGCCAAACACACTGATGCCTCCGAGCAGTGCGATGGTGATCACATCGAGCTCGATCCCGAGCGCGTTGTTTGCCCGCGCATTGGCCAGGCGTGCCGTGTAGACCATGCCGGCTGCGGCACAGACGACGCCTGATGTCACAAAAAGACCGAAGACCAACCGTGCGAGGCGAATGCCGGAGTAACGGGCAGCATCCGGGCTGCCGCCGACCGCATAGATGCGTCGTCCAAGCGGCATTTTTTGCAGGATCACGGCAAAGATCGGGGCAAGGATCAGGAATGGGACGATCGTTTCCGGGATCGGCGAGTTGCCAAGCGTGTCTATTCCGGAATCAAGGAAGCTATCCGGAAATTCGTTGATCGATCCTGACCCCAGGAGAATATAGCCGATGCCTCGAAAGAGAGCCATTGTGCCAAGGGTCACCACCAGCGATGGCAGCCCGAGCGCCGTCACCAGAATGCCATTGAACGCCCCGCACAGCCCGCCCGCAATCAACGTCAATGGAATTGCAGCAACAAGAGGCATCCCTGATTGGACCAAAAGGCCGAACAGAACGCTTGTCAGCGCCAGGATGCTTCCGACGGACAGATCGATTTCGCGCGCAATGATCAAAAGTACCATTGGCAAGACGATAAGGGCGCGTTCGGAAATGCCGGCAATCGCTTGCGAAATATTGAATTCGGACGCGAAATTGTCGACACCTGCTACGGCATAGACAACGACGATCGCCGTCAGTACTGCGAGGAAATTATCCCAGTTTGCAAAGCGGCTGATGAAGTCAGGTCCCTGCGTGCGGTTCTCGCTCATTGCCCAACCCCCTGATGTTTCCCGGTTGCCCGGCGTGCCACATAGGCGTCGATGCCGATGGCAATCAGGATGACAAGACCGTAGACACCCTGAAGCCAAAGCGGGTCGACACGCACCAGCGTCAATCCATTGTTGATGACCAGAAGCATCAAGGCTCCTGCAGCCACGCCTAGGACCGTGCCCGAGCCGCCGCGAACGGCAACCCCGCCAACGACAACGGCGGCAATGACCGTCAGCTCAAATCCATATGCGACGCGCGCATCGACGGTGGCATAGCGTGATGCCCAGAGCGCGCCATCGAAACCGGCAAGCAGACCTGACATGCAAAAGGCAAGCAGCACACGGGATCGCGCCGGAATGCCGATCAGTTTCGCACCATCCGGATTGGATCCGATCGCGTAGAACTCACGCCCGATCGAGGTCGATCTCAGGAAATAGCCGACTGCGCCAAGGGTCAGGACTGCGATGATGAGAACAGCCGGAATGCCGAGGATTTCGGTTGCCGTCATGTCGAGCCATGACTGAGGCACCTGGTCTGCACTGACCTGCGTGCCGGCTGCCCATAGACTGTTAATACCCCTGAAGATGGACATCGTCCCAAGGGTGACGACGATTGCAGGAACCCGTCCGTAGGTGACGATCAGCCCGTTCAACAGCCCTGCCGCCAGGCCAATCGCGCATGCCAGCAAGACGCCGCCAAAAACACCGATCTCTGGATGGGCATGAAGCGTCGAGGCCGCGCCATAGGCAGCCAGACCGATGATCGCCGCAACCGAAAGGTCAATGCTGCGGGTCACGATCACAAGCATCTGCGCCAGTGCCACGATCATCAGCAGTCCGGCATCCATGGCAAGTGCGGACAGATTGGCTCCGCTCAGCATTCGCACGTTCAGGATCGACACCGGTATGACAACGGCTGCAATAGCCGCCAGAAGGCCAAGCTCGCGGCGCGCAAGCATACTCTTTGCGGACGCAGTCTCGCGATGGTCCGGCTGTGAGGTGCCGTCCTGAGACGCACGCGCTACGATGCCGCCATCGACCTTGCTGACGACAGCGTCGGTCGCGGCTGCGATAATTTTTTCCTGGCTCGCGTCCTGCCTGGAAAACTCGGCCGTGATGCTACCTTCCCTGAGGACCACGATCCTGTCCGACATTCCAAGAAGTTCGGGCAGTTCCGACGATATCAAAATGATCGCCATGCCCTGGCTGGCAAGATCTGCCATCATGGCATGGACGTCTGCCTTCGTCTGGACGTCGATACCCTGGGTCGGCTCGTCGAGAATGAGCAGGCGCGGCTTGGTCGCCAGCCATTTGGACAGAACCACCTTTTGCTGATTTCCGCCAGACAGGGCGCTGACCGGTTGATCGTAGGAGCTGAACCTGAGGCGCAGGCGCGAAAGAAATGGCTCGGCGATCCCGATCTCCTTGCGCCGGGATATCAGGCGTGTTGAGGTGGTTTCGTCCAGAACCGTCAGCGTCGCATTGGTCAGGATCGGGAAATCCATGACCAGGCTTTGACCGATCCGGTCCTCGGAGACATAGGCAATCCCGCTTTCCATCGCATCCTTAGGCGAGGAAAACTGCCTCGGACGTCCGTCGATTTCGATTGATCCTGCGCTCGGCTGGTCGATACCGAAGAGAACACGGGCGATTTCGGTCCGGCCGCTGCCGACAAGGCCGCCAAGACCCAGGATTTCGCCTGCCCGGACATCGAACGTCGCGCCACGAAATGCGCCATCCCTGGCAAGATCCTTGATGCTGAGGACCACGGCGCCCGGCGCCGTTTCGTGGTGAGGGTAAAGACCATCGAGCGACCGGCCGACCATCATCTGTACGGCCCGCTCGCGCGACAAGTCCGATGCCGGTTCTGTACCAACATGCTTGCCGTCGCGCAAAACGGCGATCCTGTCGGCGATCCGGTAGATCTCGTCCATGCGATGGCCAACAAACATCATGGCGACGCCGCGCGCTCGCAAGCTGTCGACCACGGAAAACAGCCGCTCGACTTCCCTTTGCGACAGCGCTGCCGTCGGCTCGTCCATGATCAGGACGGACGCGTCCAGAGATAGCGCTCTGGCAATTTCGACCAGTTGCTGTTCCGATGTCCTGAGGCCGGACAGCGGAGCCGTCACATCGACGGCGAGACCAACGATTGCCAGCAACCGGCGGGCGCCTGCCTCAATCTGCCGGCGATCGAGCCTCAAGCGAAGTCCGGTCTGCCCGATGAACAGGTTTTCAGCGATGCTGAGATCAGGAAACAATCCGGGATGCTGGTGCATCACCGCGATGCCGGCTTTCTGCGCCTCCAGCGGCGAAGAGAATGCCTGGGGCTCTCCCCGCATCAGAACGCGGCCATGGTCAGGATGATGGACGCCAGCCAGAAGTTTGACGCAAGTGCTTTTGCCTGCACCGTTCTCGCCCAGAAGCGCCAGCACTTCGCCGGCGCGCAGCTCGATCGAAACGTTGGAGACGGCTGCCGTTCCCCCGAAAACCTTGGTTACGTTTTCGAGCGATGCGACAACCGTCCCAGCGGCTTGGGAAGCAATCATGTTTGCCACGTCAAGCATCGCCGCCGGCCAGACCGTTTAGACCATGGAATGGATAGCGATCATGCATCTCGTGGCGTCTCCTCTCAGCCGTTAGAAGAAATCCCAACTCCCACTGGGATTAATTAAAGCAATTTACTATAATTGTAATTCGAACACGTCAAGGGGCAATCTGTCGGAGGTCACCCGTGCGGGCTAGCGGCCGAGACCTTGTGCAAATCAAGGGTGGCGGATAGGGCTTCTTAGATAAAGCAGACTGCATTTTTTGAAACATCGATACTGGTGGGGAACATGGCGGGCAAAGGCAGCAACTCGGTACAGTTACGGCACTACAACGAGCGTGTTGTTCTGGACGCGGTGCGCCGCTTCGGCCAGGCTTCCAAGGCAGAAATTGCCCGCTTTGCCCATCTGACACCCCCTGCTGTCGCGGGCATCGTCGATGCGCTGGTTCTTGGTGGCTATCTCGTGGAGAACGGGCGGCGCTACGGCGGCAAAGGGCAGCCATCTGCCATGTATGCTCTGGCAAGCGATGGTGCCTATTCAATCGGCTTTCACATCGGCAGGCGGTCGATGGATGCCATCCTGATCGATTTTGCCGGCACAAGCGTAGCCTACGAGACACATGATTACGACCACCCGGATCCGGACACGGTCAAGCGGCTGGCAGCCAATGCGGTCAACAGGTTCAGGAAGCAACTGGGGTCAGAGCTCGGCGCCAGGCTGACGGGTATCGGCGTCTCGGCGCCATATTTCATTGGCGGCTGGGATGAAGAACTTGGCTTTCCCGGCGATGTTCAGCTGGCCTGGCGCCAGTTCGACCTGAAGGCGTATTTCGTCGAGAACTACGCCCTCCCCGTGATGATCGAGAACGATGCGTCGGCGGGGGCGGTCGCCGAACTCGTCTTCGGGCTCGGAAAGCAGTTTACCGACTTCCTGCATATCTCGCTTAGCACCTTCGTCGGAGCCGGGCTCGTTCTTGACGGTACGCTGCAGACCGGGCCGAACGGCAACACTGCTGCTTTTGGGCCATTTCCGGTAACCCATTCAAACCTGAGCTCCATTCCAAAGCCCGCTGGCAGGTTTGAGGTGCTCCTCCACCGCGCTTCGATCTACACGCTGATCCATCACCTGAAGACCAATGGCATCGACATAAGCCGCGTCCGTGACCTGGACCCGATGCCGGCGCACGCCCGAAGGTTCGTCGAAGAATGGCAGGACGATTGTGCCGACGCGCTTGCCCAGGCCATCATCGGCAGTATCGCCGTCGTCGATGTTGAAGCCATTGTGATTGACGGACTGCTCCCCTCACCTCTCCTTCTCGACACGGTCAGCCGAGTGCGGGCCTGTTTCACCCAGATGCTTCCCCCCGGGCTTATTGCGCCGAAGATTACAGCCGGCAATCTCGGCGCACGTGGCTCGGCGCTCGGCGCCAGCATCATGCCAATCTATGCCCAATTCGGGCCGGATACCGGGGTGCTGATGAAGAAGGGGCTCGACAAGAAACCGCTGATGATCGGCTCGCCGTCATGATGGTCGAAACGGCTTGGCTTGAAGACTGCGCCGCGCAGGTGATCCGTCTTCGAGCCGAGAAGACCTGACGAGGTTTGGCGTCGGTGCCTGCGCCCAACGACCTCTTCCATGGCGCCGTCGCGAAGACGCCTGCTCCCAGCTTTTTCCTTTGCACCACATGTGAGACAGTCAGTTACTTCCTGCCGCCTTTCGGATAGCTGATGGGCACGTTCTCAAACCCATGGGACTTGAATGCGCAAGGCACTGACAGTCACGGTACTCGCCTCCGCCATCTTATACGCAGGCATGGTGATTGCCGTCGTTGCGTTTTCCGATCAGTTCTGGCTACTCGATCTGCTGACATTTGCGTGGCAATATGTCGTGGTGGCAGGACTGGTGCTTCTCGTTGCCGCGTCTTTAACGAAAGCAAAGCTCGCGGTTGCGATAGCTCTTTCGGCTCTGATGATATCGATCTACCCCTATGCTGCTGTCCCGGTCGCCCAAACGGCCGCTCGATGCAGTTTTCGCGTTTTGACGGCCAACCTCTTCATCGAAAACACAAACGGTCCGGATCAGTTCCTCGAGTTCATAAGAAACGAACAACCGGACCTTCTGGTGCTGCAGGAGACGCTGGACACTTGGCAGGACCCAATTCGCAATCTTGGCCTTTTTCCATATGAAACGACCCGGGACCTGATGACCTATGACCGGGTCAAGGTGTTTTCGAGGTTTCCGATCCTTCGTGAGAGCATGGTATCGGACCCCGCGATTGACGAGCAGTTCCACAAGCACCCCGTGCGCCTCGAGCTCGGCGGCTGGAACCGACCTCTCGTCCTTTATGCGATCCATCCGGACACACCGCGATCTCTTCAGCAATGGCGTGAGCGGAATCTCCATCTGAAAACATTGGCAAGCAGCGTTAGATCAGACTTTCCTGCTTCCGACGTCGTCGTCGCAGGCGACTGGAATACACCACGCGCCTCTGGTCTCTACAGGGATGTCCTGAAAAAGGCGGGCCTTGGCGGCGCGGGCGACGGTCATCCCTGGATAACAAGCCGCTTCAGTCTGAAACTTTATCCTTATTTGTACCTCGGTTCGACAATTGACCATGTCGCGGTTTCCGCCGCGTTAGCCGTTAGTGATCGACGGACGGGTCCGATGTATGGATCAAACCATCTTCCGGTCATTGTCGATATTGGACGTTCGGCGCCGGATGGCGCGCAGAATCCGCGTCCCGACGGGGCGACAGATCGATCATCGGCCTGCGCATCGGCGCATTAAGGAAAACGGCGCTAATAGAAGCCCGGGTGAGGATTTTCTGCAATTCAACTGCCCTGCCATCATCGCCAGCCGCGCAAGCCGGCACATGAACCAGGGAGCAACATCTCTGACGCATTTTTTCGCGCCGGCCATCGCACACCTTGCCCAGCTCAAGTATCCGCGTTTGATTTGCAGGATCAGCGGAGCGACTGCCGGGATTGTGCTCATAAAATAGCGCCAGTGGAGATGGCGCAAAGGTGATGCTCGGGGGTGAGCACTACGGAACTGAGCAACGAAGAGGTTGTTGCTCTGCTCAACCATAGAGATATGTTGCCTTGATCTAAGCCCAAGCCCGAAAGCGCATATTTCTGCAAGCCATGCGGCCCGCTTTCCACGCCGTCGGTCGCCATCAGCGTCTCCACCAGCGAAGGACTTGGCGCGAGGTCCTTCCACCAGCTGGTTTTGTCTTGGAAGCGGCGCTCAACGCGGCGTAGCCACGGTCGCAATCGTGCTGCAGGTCCGGAACTCATCTGGAGACCCGTCGTTATGATCGAAAGGAGATCTTTGATGACCGAGAAAACCAAGACATTAGCCGGAATGCCTGACAATGCGACAGCGAGCGAGCAGCCGAGGATTGAGCCGCTTGTCGGAACCATCGAAGTGTCCGAAACCAAAACGGATACTGAGGCACCACGCCCGCGCGGAGAAATCGACGCGCCTGTAGAGCACACTAACGAAACCTTCCCTGACGATCACCCGAGCCTTGAAGCACTGCGGGAGGCGTCACGCCAACATACCGACGCCTTTGTCGTCGCAACCGACCTTGAGGATGCTGATCAGCGCGAAGCTTCGCCGGGGACAAGCGAGCAACCCTAGTTGGCGGTCAGTTACCGGCCGCATAAAAGCCCGCAGCTGCGCTTCAATGAAAGGCAGTTGGGAAGGTCCGGTCTGACGAGGAGATCGGACCTCCGCCTGTCTTAGAATACAACGCTCCACCACCCCGTCCAGCTTCGCGTGTAGTTGAGGCTCAGGCGTTACCCACCCTTACGACGGATGCAGATCCTGCGTTTGGCGGTTTATGTAGGAGTTATTGTAGGTCACGCGTTCACCCGCTATCTCCCAGGATCTTTGTTGTGACGCTCCTCGCCGCCATGAACCCGCTCTGACGTGATATCCTGGATCCGCGGGTCCAGCTGCAAAATCGCCAGGCGGTAAGCGGTATGCCAATCGCGTTCCGGAAAAACTGTTATTCGGTCGCTCATGTCCTGCAATAACGGAAGAGGACAAGAAACGCGGAGATGCTCGCTTGAGCGGATTTCAGAAATCCCGCCGGTCCATTCGATCGTCACACCTGTTCGTTCAAGTCTTCAGCTTCCACATCATCGCTGTCCGTGTCTTCCGGCAGTCTAGATACGGCTGTTTGAGCCTTCTCGGGCGAAGCCGAGAAAAAAGCGAGCAGGCGATGCCCGCGTTTGGTCATCACGAAATCCGAAGACCTGGGCCGAAGTGGAACGTCGATCCGCGGAACTTTTTCGCCTTCACTTTCCAGAAAGTGGAGAATGGAGACACCGAACAGTGTAGCAATGTTTCAGTGTCGTGGCTGCGGTCCGTGGACCCCTTGTCGTACTTCTGGAACGTGTCGTTAAGATCTAAGAGTCTCACTTGGCTGCCTAAGTGACCTCTTAAGAAAGTCGAACGTTTCAGACTATATGTATAGCGCGACGTCGCTTGACCCAAAGGGTCATTGCACAGAAAGCAAGCCCGCCTATCCCCGCTCCCGCCTCAGGCCCGGGTACTGCCTGCACGCTCTTTGTGAGGTTGTAGGTGCCACTACCATTGAGACTGATCGTTCCATTCGCGAAAGAACCGGCCCATGAATCGGCGTGGAAAGTATAGTTGTACTGAGCGAGATAGTTCGTAGCGCCGTCGATCACCTGAGAGACTGTACCAGTCCAATTTAGCTCCAGCCACGCGTTAGCCCCGAAGTTGTTTGCGGTCAGCCCGTCAACGATAAAATCCGAGAGTGACCCCTTTGTAGTTGTGGTGCTGTTCGCAACATACCATGGCGACCTGCTGAAATTCAGGTTCGACGTGAACATAGACCTGTTGGAGAACGGGCCCCACTCATCAGCGACCTGACTATAGCCGAACATATGAGGGTCGTTCGCAGCTGCAAAGGCAATCGAAAAACTCGACATTGCCTTGGAAATGGCCGCTGGGAGATAAACCGATTGCGCCCAGGTCTTGTAATCATTGAGCGTGCCGGCGTTTGATGTGCAGGATAGGTCCGTCGAACCCACGCCTCCGCTGCAGCCGGCTTCGGCCGTACCGCCAAAGCTCAGAGCAACGATAATTCCAGCGATCGATAGACCAAGCTTACGCATGAACGGCTCCCCGGCAGGCTTTTGATTTCTGGTGGCAAAAACGCCGAACGTAACCTTTTGTCAATCATGAGCTGTTCCTAAAGTTAACGTCAGCCCTGCCATTTTTGGGAGGCTAGAGCACTATTAGAAGCGAAAACGCTCGGCTCAATGAAAACTTCACATTCGCGAGAAAGTCAGGGACGTCTTTTTTGTCGAAAGCGGCCAACGCTATCTCACAGGAATGGTTGTAATGAATCCGGATCGGGCAGCGGTTCCCAATTACTTCTCCCGACATCGCTGCACCACGCGCTATTGCAAACGGTTGAAGTTATAACGCCGGCAAATCGGGATGTTGGCGGACAAATGGCAGGGCGGCTCCGGAGCCGGTGCCGTCCGTATCCCCCGCATGAGCCTTGCCGCGAGGTAGCGAAATTCTTATGCGAGGCGTCGAGTGCAGCGTTGCAGTCGGGCGCTGGTGTTTGCCGCTGCCAAGCATATCGGGCAATTCAACGACGCTCCGGTGGGGTCGCCACCGGGATTGCGGCGAACGATCGAGAGGAATTTTTAACTGGCCCTTAGGCACGTCTCTTCAGCCATTGCTCAGGGTCGTCGTGTACACGGGATCTATCAAAGGAGGCCCGCCATGAAAAACCTACCCGTAGATTCCCGCATCATTCAGAACGTCTATTTCAGTAAGGAGGACGGGCAGCTTTGGATTAGGTTCAAGAACGGCGAGGAGCGCCGATTTACCGGTGTTCCGGAAGACGCAGCGCAAGCCATGTGCAGTGCCAATTCTCCCGGGCAGCACTATATCGAGTTCATTCGGACGCAGTTTAAGCGTGTTGCGGCCTGATTCTCGACCGCCACATAATGACAATCGATCCATAGTGTGCTTATCATTGTGCCGGTAGCACCGCACAGACTACCGGCTTCCCCATTTGAGGTAGTCAGACCCACCCAGACCAAATCTGGGTGGGTCTTCTTTTATCCAGACGGTGATCTTTACCTTGTCTCGCGTATGCGATTGACTCTTTGTTAAGACTAAAGCTAATGGGCCATGTGCGGTTATTACTCTCACTTATGGGGAATACAATGAAACTTAAGGCCTTCGCGCTTGCTGCGGCTTTCTCCGTTGCAGTGCTGAACGTTGCAAACGCTGCTCTCCCGGCAGCTGTTTCGCACAACGATACAAACGTCACGAAAAGCCAGGCGTCTTCGCTTCTGAGCGCCTGGGTGGCTCAGTGGACGACGGTGTTCCAGTCGAACTTCGGCGACGATTGGAGCTCAGATACCCAGAACTCGGCCATCAAGGGCACGACCATCCGCTTTATCAGCGGCCTGTTCCAGTCCGATAACACGCCGTATTCGCAGTCGTTCTCCTGGAACAGCTCTACCGGTATCGCGTCCTACAGCACGCCCGCTGCTGTTCCTGGTCCTGAAGCCGGCGCCGGCATCGGTGCACTGGCCCTTGGTGGTGCGGCAATCTACATGACCCGCCGTCGCAAGCAGGAAAATCTGGCTGCTTAAGTCCAGTCACATTGCAAGACTTAAAGGCTCCCTCTCGGGGGCCTTTTTCATGGCCGGCCATAGCCTCGCACCATCTATCCCAGATAGGGATGGAAGAATACATTCAGCTATTAATATTAATGTTTGAAACACAACACATTCATGTAAAAACCGAAATTTTTGATCTTTTTGGAGTAGTTGTATGGTTGACTATTTGTTAATCCTGCATCTAATTGCCATTGTGCGGTGCAATAAAGCAACTGCAACGACGGAGATTCGTATGAAGATCAAAACTCTGGCGCTCGCGGCGGCATTATCCGTTGCAGCGTTTAACATGGCCCAGGCGGCGGCTCCCACTAACGTCACGACCTACAGCACTCCTTCCACATGGACCCAGGCATTCCAGGCCTATTCGGCATGGACAAACCAGTGGACCAACTTTTTCACGGCAGCAGGCACGACTTTCGACTGGGAGCCGGAAGGTTTCTTCTCGAAGAGCCTCAATGTCATTTCGGCCCAGTTTAACGTTGCCGGATACGACTCGCTGCAGTTCACCTATCTCGGGACCAAGGCTTCCTACAGCCTCCCTACCCCGGTTCCGGGTCCTGAGGCTGGCGCCGGCGCTGCCGCAGCCGTCCTCGGTGGTGTAGCACTTTGGATGGCGGCTCGCCGCCGCGATAGCATCAAGGCTGCTTGATCACGCTCGTTGGGGGGATGAACATCCCCCCAACACCAGCACTCAGTCAGCGCGGCCGACTACCTTGCGTGTGGCCAGTTCGCATTCCAAGCATAACTCGTTACATTGATTGGGCGATCACGCGATAGCGAACACATGTCAGCCCGATGAACTCTTCAGATAGCACCCGCGAGCGACCAGGCCCAAAACCGAGATGGCCATTCTGGGTGATGCTTTGCGTTGCAGTCTCGGTTGTCGCCGGCACGACGTTGCTATCCAACGACATGAGACACTTGCGGTCATTGGCACCGTGGATGTTTCCGAAATCGATAGCCTTAGTCCAATCTGTGCCAGGCCGGATCTTGCCACAGCAGGGCAAGAAAAACGGCGATACAATTCTGAATATCCGCTTGATTGCCGCTGCAAATCTTGGCCCGGCCAATTTATTCCTGCGACAGCTGGCGCGCTCAGGTCCCGACCTGTGCAGCTCAATGAGTTCGCCGGATTTTCTGTTGAGCCCGTGGCAGAGGTCCGCAGTCAGCGAACTTGTTTATGAATGCTATAACGAGCCACGGTCCATTTCTCCGAGAGACGACTCGATATTTCTCCTGGTTCGCGGAGATCGGTTTGGAACACTGGACTCTGTTCGCCTAAAGTACGTCCCGGCCAATGCGGACTCGGCCGCGCCGATGAGCGTGCGCGCGCAGAATATTGTTGAGGCGGTCATAACCGCGTCAGGATGGACCGATTTCAAAGAAGAACTTCCGGCAGTTTTTGCCCTCAGGCCCGTCGAGCGCGAGGCTTTCGGAGGCGCTCTCAAATTCGGCAAGGAACTTAGCGGCGCTCGCTACAATCTTAGCCTAACGCTCGGCACCTCAAGTGAGCGATCCGTCACGAGGCAATTTTTCGACCGCCAGAACTGGCTGCCGCTGAACGATCAAGACGGCCGCCAAAAACAGGTGGATGCTTCAATGGAGCAACGCGGTAAACACTCCAACCCAAAAGATCGCTGAGACCTCTGTTGCGACGAAAAGACTAAATGCTCTGTCAGTCATTTCTTTCCTCCCAGCCGACCTCCATCGGCTGAAAGAAGTATATCGACATATTCGATAATGTAAAATCCTACCTCTGGTCACGGCCAGGCGATCCATTCCAAAATGATAAACATGAGACCGGCTCACAACCAGTCGTCGAAAATATCTGTGTGGAGCCTAATCATTGTGCAACTATTGCTGCGATGCAACAACGTTCCCAAAAATAGTCGACTGAAATTAACCTTGCATTAACTTAGCGAGTGACGGCAAGCGTAGTGTGAAGTAAGTAATCGCCAGCGGTAGGAAAAACGAGTTAGTTCAACATGCTGACAGCTGCGTCGACGAATAGTGTTAACAATATATTTGAAGATAACGCCATCAACGATAGGCATGATCAACTGTCCGTAATACATGCGCCTCTGTCCGGTGACAGCACATCTGGAAAATCGAAAGCGCCGCAACTTATGATGAAGCGCGGCCTCGATGTACTTGTCTCTGCGTGTGCTCTCCTCATTCTTGCGCCGGTCTTGATGCTGGTTGCAGCCCTGATCAGCATTGAGAGCCCTGGATCACCGTTTTTTTCTCAACTTAGATGGGGTAAAGACGGCAAAAAAATCCGGGTGTTCAAGTTCCGCTCGATGCGATCGGACGCGTGTGATCCAAGCGGCGTGCAGCAGACGGTCAAGAACGATCCGCGCATAACGCGATTCGGTTCGTTCTTGCGCAAGACTAATCTCGACGAGCTGCCCCAGCTGTTTAACGTGCTGCGCGGCGACATGTCTCTCGTCGGGCCTCGTTGCCACGCGATCGGTATGCTGGCCGGTGGTGTTCTATACGAAGAGCTAGTTCCCGAGTATCATGATCGCCATGTCATGCGACCAGGGTTAACTGGACTTGCACAGATGCGTGGCTTGCGCGGCCCGACCGACAGGCCGTCGAAAGCTCGGGCCCGGGTCTATTCCGATCTCTATTATGTAAATAACTTTTCGTTCATGTTCGACCTCAAGATCATCGCGGGAACGATCAGGTCAGAAATGACACGAGGTCAGGGCTTCTAACGCGCTGGCGTTTCGACGCTGGCAGTTGCCATCGGGTCGACATTTGGGAGTGCGGTGTTGAATAGCGTCATGCCGCCATAGATGATCGCACCCCACATCAGCAGTGATACGTTAATGGCGACTACAAGTGCCTTGAATTTTACGCTCATCACACGTCCCCTTCACGGAGACTATTAGAGCGAGCGACCTAATTGTCGGTGAAGATGGGTGGTTAACGGTTGCTACCATCAAGCGTGCACCTACCGAGCAAGAACGCCCAAAATGAGACCTGATGCTTCAACCGGGCTGTCGGCGTAGACGTCACCGAGCTTATCGCCGTCTGACAGATGTTCCGGCAGATTGAGTTCTTGGAGAAATATCGGTGTACCACTTTGAACGGCATAAAGTCTGATTTCACGCTTGCGGTCGGTCAGTCCGGGGGCCGTGTTGTCGCCATTGTCCAGGAATGGCTTGGTGTGCCTGTTGGCTCGAATCGTGATGACATTTCCGTTGGCTTCAGCATTCAGCACTGGAAAGGGCCGCGCCAGCGGCTCACCGACGAGTAGGCCCTCTGTCGGCATTTCAACACTCTTCCAGTAGGCTTCGAGTAGTGTATCGCCGTGGAGATAGTTGCCTAGCAGCGCCAAAGGGTTCGGAAACTTGGCTGCAAAATTGCAAGGTTCGCGAACCGTCCCATATGACGCCGTGGCGCCTTGGCGAATGAGTTCGGAGATGACTGTCTGCGATTTCTTTTCGTTGAGCGCTCCGCCAAATGACGTCAGGTGATCGGCGTAGGCACCGGGAAGAAACGTCAGGGCGGCAAGGTTTTCGAGTACAGGCAAGCCGATCTGAAACCCCATCAGTCCGTCGTGAGGTTCTATTCGATCGGCGCTGTCGACCCGAACATTGATCTCGTCGCGCCAGCTTGCCGCGGCCGCATCCATTGATGCTTCACGTGGTTGCGATCGGGCAGCGTCGGGGGTCTTTACGAGAAGGATCGTAGCATTAGGATCGGTGGCATCCGCCGCCTTGCCACGCCTTGCCAATGCAAGGTTGTCTGCAGGGGTAGTTCCTGCTGCCAGCATCATTGCCGGCTTGCTGGCAAGGACTGATCCAGGCCCCAAGCCGGCGTCGCTATTCATAGGCGTTGGGTTACACGCCGCTTTAGGTTCTTGGATGACAGTGCCTTGGGCGAGTGCCGACGTTATCGATTGATCTGAACCAACGCGGTAGGGGCGATCAAATGCCAGCGCAAAACCTGCGAGATCGCGGTAGGCGGGGTTTGATCTCAGCGCGCTGAATTCGCGCTCAAAAATGAAGCGCGTCACGTAGTCGGCACGTGGCAGCTTCAACTCGATGATGTTACGGGACGGTATGCCACGCAAGGCGGCGTAGCTTTTTGCAAGCTCCAGCGACTTCTCGTCATTGGCAATCGTCAGGACGCCGAGCGTTGCCGGCACGAAAACGGCTTGCTCTTCGCTCGAGAGTGGAACGACGTTGAGGCGCCCAGCCTTTGCCGCACAAGGAGTCGAGACGACGAGAGCCGCTACACCTAGCGAAAAGATAAACGCACGAGATTTCTGACCGTAGACACACTTGAAACCAACGATCATGTCCAGTCGCGCGATGGTCATCAATCTATCAATCCAGATCCAAATTGGCCGGTGCATAAAGGTCGAGTATTCCAACCTTCATGCACTCACGCAAGTGTGTCTGGAGGACGATCAAAACCGGGCGGAAACGCGGACCCAGTTGTTTGGATTGTCGTTCGACTGGACGCTAATCCAACGATAGTCGGTCCGATCCCAGGCAACGATCCCGTTGCGCAGATTGTCGAGGACGTAGTCGCCGTGATCAGTTCGCACGGTGAGGATCAGGTGCCCTTCGTTGCGGCGCGTCTTGACGACCGAAAGCGAAAGCGCCGAAGGCGAAATGCCGCGTTCGATGAGTTCATTGCGCTTCTGAACGGCATAGTCGTTGCAGTTGCCCGATGTCGTTGTCAGCGACCATTCGGCTGTGCCTTTCTGGGCGTCCGGGGCGATTCTGTCGTTGACCTTCCGGTTGACGTTGTCCAGGAGCGTCCAGGTATCCTGGTCGAGGTGAACGCGTCCGCCGCCGTCTGCGCGGTTGCATTGATTGGCATAGGTCATGCAAAAAATCACGTAGCCGATAGGCGTAGGTTGTGGCCGGGATTCGACAATTCGTGCCGCCTGCGGCAGCCGGTCGATAAACGACGGCGCGTTCGGATATGGTACAGCGTTCGCTGTCGTAGACGCCATCGCCGTTACCAAGCCAAGCGCCGCTGCAATGCGAGAGACCTTAAGCATTTCAATTCGCCCCTGTTTTTCTGTCCTGACGTCACCCTATTCGCGGCCCGTTGAGATCAGATAAAATAGATAGATCGAATTTTATCGATGTCGCTTTTTGAGAATCGCAGTTCAAATTCGTGACAACGTTACTTGCAAAACGGACCGGCCACCCACTTGGATCGCCTGCAATCCAGGTTTGATTTCGGTTGTACTCCTCACAAGTTTCATTGTTTTGTTATCTCATACTGGTTGAAGATTGCCCGTCGTTAAGGTAAACAGTAGGTAAAGACTGTACATTATTTCTTCTTACTTCATAAGTGTTTCGTCTCAAAACGTCGCAATGGCGCGACTAATCCCGATGGAGAAGATAATGAGGGTAATGATGCTCGGCCTTCGCGCGGCCTATGGGGCGCAAGGTGGCATTGAGACTCATGTCCGCGATATCGCTGCTGGATTGGCACAACACTATGGTGATTCCGGCGAGATTGAAGTGGTCGAGCGCGGCCGGTTCGTTCCGCGCGGGCGTGTACTGCCGGCCGAGCTCAAGCCGCTGCGGCTTCGCCAGATCTGGTGCCCTGATTCGAGCAAGCTGGAGGCGATTGTTCACACCTCGCTTGCAACCGGCTATGCGATCTTTCGCCGGCCTGACATCACGCATTACCATGGCATTGGCCCCTCCCTTCTTGCACCAGTTGCGAAGCTTTTCGGCTTGCGTGTCGTCGTCACCCATCACGGCGAAGATTACGCTCGCGACAAATGGGGTTCGTTTGCAAAAATGACGCTCAGGGTCGGAGAGTGGTGTGCTGCCCGTTTTTCCGACGCACGTATCGTTATTGCGCCAGGCCTGGACCGGAAGCTGCTTGGCAAATTCCAGAAGGACTTCCACTACATCCCCAATGCGACGCCAAAGCTTCTCAGTGTCGGTCCGGGTTCCAATCTCCTAAAACACGCACTTACGCCGCAAAAATACTTGATTCACATCGGCCGCATCGTGCCCGAGAAGTGCCAGATGGATATTCTGGAAGCGTTCTCGTCGATCGATACGGATTGCAAACTGGTATTTGTTGGCGACAGCGACCATGACAGCGCCTATGGCCGGGAATTTAAGGCGAAAGCAGCCAAGGACGGCCGCGTCGTGCTGACTGGAAGCGTTGATCGGGCCGCCGTTTCCGAGCTCCTTAGCAATGCCGCGGGGTTCCTGCTTCCTTCGACGCATGAAGGTTTGCCGATTGCCTTGCTGGAGGCAATGTCGCTGAACCTTCCGGTGGCGATATCGGACATTCCTTCGTTAAAAGCTCTTGGCCTGCCGGCGGAATGCTATGTTAGCCCACGAGATATCGGAGCGATCCGCGAAGGTATCGAGCGAATGGTCAGCGCGACCGAAAAGCCTCGCCCAGATTGGAGCCACTATCTGGAGTCCTATAAGATCGATACGGTGATCGAGCGTACGATTGGAGTGTATCATCAGGCGCTCAACGGCAGGCGCGCACGAAAGATCCGCAAGTGAAGGTTATTGTTTTTCCGCAGCTTTACGGCGTTCACGGCATTGCGCGCTACCTGCAGTCTTTTTTGAAGAATTCGACCTCGGATGAGATTCTCGTGCTCGCGGGAGACCAGGATCTGTTCGACTTGAAGGTTCCTGCCAATGTTACGATGGTCAATCTCCCGATGCCGTCGGGGCGGTTTGGGCTTGTTCGCTGGAGCCTGCATGCCCGTTCGTTCTTGAAGCGGCTTGCGAAGACCAAGCGGATCTCGTCCATCAATCTTCATATTCCGCCGCTGATCCCCGGGCTGCTGCTTCCGCGGGTCGCACCAATTGTTGTGACCGCGCATACCACCTATCTCGGCATGGCTGGAAAATTCTACAGTGAGACGCAGTACAAGAGCCAGTGGAGCTCATTGTCTGTATTTGTGAAGATGCTTTTCGAGCGCGTCATATTCGCCAAGTCATCATCGATCATAACGCTGACCGAACAAGGCCGGCAGGAACTTGCCCGCTACGGTTATAGCAAGCCGGTCCACATCTACCCGAACGGCGTGGCACTTTCGGAGTTCACGCCGGCGAACGTCGAAAAGGATATCGACGTCTTGTTCGTCGGAAGGGTCGAGCGCCGCAAAGGCAGCCGTTCGATGGTGGACGTTTGCAAGGCACTCATTCTCGCGAGGCCGGGTATCAAGATCGGCATTGTCGGCTACGGCGATGACTTCGACTATGTTTCGAGCGAACTCGGCCCTCTCTCGAACAACGTGCTTCTGGCCGGAAAACAGCCGTTCGAAAAGGTTTTGAACTACTACCGGCGATCGAAGATATATGCGTCAACCTCGCACTACGAGGGCCTTCCCGGAACCTGCCTGGAAGCGATGGCCGTGGGCGTGCCGGCGATAGTCTGGAAATATCTCTTCTACGAGAAGCTCGTCGAACCGGAAAAGAATGGGCTTGTCGTCGAAGTCAACCAGATCGACAAATTCCGGGACGCCGTTCTTTCGTTGCTGGAAGACAGGGAACGACTGTCCGCATTCGGTGAACGCGCTCGGGAGCACATCGCTGAAAAGTACAACTGGGCCGCCCTCGCCCCGGAAATAGAAACCGTACTTTAGCGTAGGTGGTAACGCGTAGTTTATTAAGCTCGTTTTACGATGGCTTGAGTTTGACGACGGCCAGCCTTAACAGCAAGTATCCGCAACGATTTCGTCTGGAGAGTATTGTGACAGCCAGAACTGCCCTCGGAAACCAAGAAGCTTTTCTTGGTGTTTCCATTAGCAAGACTTTGGTCTTGCGGCTATTCCTGTTTACGGTGTTTGCAAACGGCTTCTTTGCGGACGCGATGCTGTTCGTGCAGAGCAACGGTTTCTTCTTTTCGCTCCTATCGCTCTTCGGTATAAGCCTGATCAAGGTCTATGCATGCTGGATGGTGATGAGCAAGGTAGACCAGGCAAAATTGGAGCTTGAGGGCTGGCTGGACTATGCAGCGGTCGCCGGTCTTTGCGTATTGCTGGTCGCGCCGATTTCGGGACTGACATGGGCCGGGCTTTCGGCGGTCGTCGCATATTTCATAGTCCGCCCTGGCCGCTTGAACGACGAAGGCCGGGCCATCGGCCTCGTTCTCGTCGGGCTCTCCTTCTCCACATTCTGGGGGAAGTTTATCGCGCGAATTTTCATGGAGCAGATCCTGTTCTTCGACGCCAAGCTGGTCTCGTTGTTTTCGGGCACGGGGTCGGAAGGAAACCTTGTCAACTCCCTCGACGGAAGCGTCACTCTTGTGGTCACGGAGGGGTGCTCCTCCTTTTCTAACATCTCCCTTGCCTTTCTCGCTTGGCTGGTTGCGCGACTTGCCTGGGGAACGAAGGGCTTCGGGCGCTCCGTCATGTTCGTCTCGCTGAACATCGCGATCGTTCTTGTCGTCAACAGCGTTCGCATCGCGTGCATCGCATGGTGGCCGCAGCATTATACGCTCATTCACGGTCCGATCGGCGCCAACATTGTGAATGTCATCCTGACGGTGTCGATTCTTTCAGTCGTGAACTATGGCGCAAGGCGATAAAATTCGAATGAGACTGGTTATTTGCGTCGCTGCTCTGTTCGCCATTTCAATCCTAGTGAAACTCATTCTGCTAACTGGGGTGGACTACGTGTCCTACACTGGCGCTGCCCTCGCCCAGCAGAAAGAAGCTCTTCAAGCAAAAGGATTCGACTCTTACCTGATTGGACAAAACGACGTGCTGATTGCCCAAAACGCCGAGTGCAATCTCTATCTCTATATGTCGCGCCCAGAGGGCGGCGACGAGACGATCCGGGACAAGCAGTTCGGTGCGTTCGGCAAGCTTGTCTTCTGGTTTGACGGAGCGCTCTACCAAAGCCGGCCAACGGTAGAACCTCTATTCAAGCGTAACGTGTCGCGCCTTATGAGCGTCTTCGGCCGACCGTTCGAACTCCATCCGGTATTCGGGATCTTTGCGGGCGATCGTTGCACGCAGGCTCAGTTGGACGGTCTCGGTCTACGAGACCTCTGACGCGCTGGGGTTAGCGCATCCGATCAAATTCGATCGATCAATAGAGGTGGTGAATGGCAGGTGAAACTGTTCTGGTGGTCGGCGGCGCTGGCTATATCGGCTCGCATACGTGCCTGGATCTGGCCAACAAGGGCTACAAGCCCGTTGTCTTCGACAATTTCTCGAACGGGCATCGGGAATTCGTCAAATGGGGGCCGGCCGAGGAGGGCGATATTCGCGACCGGGCCCGGCTGGACGAGGTGCTTGCCAAGCACAAACCTTCCGCGATCCTGCATTTTGCGGCACTGATCGAGGTGGGTGAATCGGTCAAAGATCCAGTCGCCTTCTATGAAAATAATGTAATCGGTACGCTGACGCTGCTGTCGGCCGCGCAGGCGGCAGGCATCAATGCCTTCGTGTTTTCCTCGACCTGCGCGACCTATGGCCTGCCACAGAGCGTGCCGCTGGATGAGATGCACCGGCAGGCGCCAATCAATCCCTACGGGCGCACCAAATATATCGTCGAGCAGGCTCTGGCGGACTATGACCAGTACAAGAGCCTGCGCTCCGTCATTCTGCGCTATTTCAATGCTGCGGGTGCTGATTTCGACGGCCGGATCGGCGAATGGCACGATCCGGAAACCCATGCGATCCCGTTGGCGATCGATGCGGCACTCGGCCGCCGCCAGGGGTTCAAGGTGTTCGGCAGCGACTACGAGACCCGCGACGGGACCTGCGTGCGCGACTATATCCACGTTCTCGACCTTGCCGATGCCCATGTGCGGGCGGTCGAATATCTGCTGCGCGGCGGCGATTCCGTGGCGCTCAATCTCGGAACCGGGACCGGCACGACGGTGAAGGAGCTGCTTGGGGCGATCGAGGATGTCTCGAAACGGCCTTTCCCGGTTGAATATATCGGCCGCCGCGAGGGCGATTCGCACACGCTGGTCGCCAATAACGACAAGGCGCGGGATGTGCTCGGATGGGTGCCGCAATATGATCTGTCCGAGATCATCCAGTCAGCCTGGCGCTGGCATTCCCGAACCAATCAGCACTGAGGGCACAAGGCGAACGTCGGGTTCGAGGCAAACTGAACAAACCCGGGCTGCTCATGGAAATGAGCAGCCCGGGTTTTTGTCTATTCAGCAATTGGCCGCTACTCCGAGGCAGCCCTCGAGAATTTTTCAACGTTGGAGCCGGGCCCGCTAAAGTATTTTTCCTGGTATTTGGCGTACTGGGCACTCGGCTGGTGACCGCCGTATCTGTTGAGCTTCTTCACGTCGACGCAATTCAAGATGACGCCCAGCGTCTTGGCAGCCACTTGACGCTGGTTAGACACGAATTCTCGCAGTACGGACCTCGGCGTCTTGCCCCAATGCGTGACAAAGAGATAGCCGTCTACGATCGTGCTCGCAGACAATGCGTCTGTTAGAGCTCCAACCGGTGGGAAGTCGATAATCACGACGTCGAAATGGCGGCGGAGAACTTCGATCAGATCGTGAGCGCTCGAGCTGCCAAAGAAGTCATTGGTCGCGGCCATATGTTGCGCACTCGGAAGAAAAGCCAGGCCGCTCTCGTCCTCGAAGGAAATCGCCTCGGCCATCACTGAAGGATCCTTGGAAACTTCCAAAAGACCAACGCGGGGGTTGCCGGCCAAGTCCTTGGTGAGGCTTGGATTCCTGAAATCCCCGTCGAGTAGGATGGTCTTGGTTCCCTGCAATGCGAGCGAAGAGGCGAGGTTCTTGGCGATCGTCGATTTGCCCTCATCTGGGAAGACGGACGCCATGCCTATGACGATGCCCTTCCGATTGGGAAATTCGAACGCGATCCTGGAGCGTATTGCGCGAATAGCTTCAGCATATTGCGAGAAGGGATCATCGACCACCTTCCGCAGGATAGGATTGCCCTTGGCCACGCTCTTCCTGCCGCCCACGGCCCTGCCGTCGGGCATATGCCCCAAGCGAGCGCGTTGCGTCTGGCTTGCATCCAAAAGCGGAACGTTCGTAACGAATTCAAGACCGAGCTCGTCGCGGACCTGAGCACCTGTCCGGAAGCCGCGATCGCGCCATTCGCGCAAGAGGCCGATCGACCCGCCAATCGCGCCACCCAGCATCAACGATGCCACGAGGATCAGAAACTTCCGCGGGCTGCTTGGGGAAAGAGGCGTGGATGGGTCACTGATTATGCGCGCATCCGTGACTGGAAACGACTGCTGCTGCTGCAGTTCCTGGGACTTCTGGAGAAATGTCGAATAAAGTGTCTTGAGGGTCTCGGCTTCCTGCTCAAGCGAACGCAGCTTGACGCTTGCGCTGTCGTTCGTCGCACTGGTCTTTGTCAACTGGGCAATAGAATTCTGGATGCTATTGACCTGGGCTTGGGCGATGGAGACTTCGCTTTCATAGCCAGGGAGTACGTTCTGCCATTCCTCGAATATGAGCCGCTTGTATTCGGCCATGTCCTTGCGGGCCTTGACGGCTGCCTGGTGGTCGGCGCCGTATTTGGCGGAGAGGTCGCTATTGGTCTTCGACGCCTGCAGGTAAAGCGTCCGCAACTGGGCGACGTTAGGATTTTCCGAAGCCTCGGTAAGACGTCCGTTGACGTCTTGGGAGTCGATGATTTGCTTGAGCCGCTGGTATCGGGCACTGGCTGTGTCGAGGACGGACCTGGCCGCTGTCAGCTGTGTCGTTGCGTCGGTCAACGACTGTTCGTCAATGAGGCGCCCGGACGCAGCGATCAGGTTGTTGTCGGCGCGGTACTTCTGGACCGCCTCGTCTGCGGCAAGTGAACGAGCCTTCAGGTCTCGAATACGCTCTTCCATCCAATTCGTCGCGCGGCGCGTGGAATCGAACTTTGAATCGAGCTGGTCTTCCAGGTACGCGTTTGTAAATTGGCCAACGATCGACTGCGCGAGCATCGGATCGCGATCGGTGTAACTCAGCTCGAACACGTAGGTCCTGCCGACGCGCTGGACCTTGAGGTTATTCTGGAGGACCTGGCTTGCAATCAGCAGCCGGAAGTTTTCCGGCAGGTCCTTCAGTTCTGGCGACGCTGGCGAGCTGTCGAAGATCTGTGCAATTTTGCCGACACCAGATTTCACCGCTCCGATAGCCTCGAAAACGGGCGATCCCTCTGGGTCGAGGAATGCCATGTTATTCTGGAGGCCAAGGCGCGTCGCGACGGTCTCGGCGAGCTTGTCCGAGGTCAGGATCTGCAACTGACTGTCCACGGCTCCCGTTTCGAACGTCAGCGAACCCTCAAGCGGACTGGCCGCTGTCATCCCGACATTTTTCGCATCGATGAGGACGCTGGACGACGATGTATACGTGGGAATCGCCTGTGCAATGTAGGCCATTCCCACAATGCCCATCACAACGACCGAGGCGACGACGATCCAAAATTGGCGCCGTGCCGCGCCAATGAGATCGAATCCCGAAAGTGGGTTAGAGAACATGGACGCCGGCTGATCACCGTCGTCGAAGTCATTCCCAACCTGAAGCTTCGACTGATTAAGCATTGTACAAGTTTCACCTCAGTTGAGTCAGCGTCACTTCTGAAACCAATGGTATTGTGCGCGGCAAGACGCTAATATTGCACTGCACACAATAAACAGCAAATGCCCCGGTGTCTAACACCAAAGAAATAACTTTTAATTTCTTTGGTTTGCGCTTGCATCGAGTTTTAGGACGACAGGCAACGCGAGTGGGTTGTTCAGCGACGCTACGATATCGCGTATTGCAATTGCGTCGGGCGTCGTCGAAACCAGGTCCAGCGACTTAGGGTTATTGACGAACGACACTCCGGCGAACACAAACTTATTTCGGGTGCCAGCATCCGAAATCTGGCTCATGATGGCCGGCATGTTGGAAGCGATCGCCCGTCGCAGCTCGTCGGATGCCTTGCCATTGACCTTCGCGGCATGGTCGATCGCCCGGTCAAACAAGCCGGTATTTTCGAACGATAGCCGGAAATTTTGCAGGCCACCTGCGAGGAGTTCTGAAGGCAGGACTGATCCAGGATTGCTCATGCTCTTGTCGGAAACACCGGTCAGGGTTCCAGAAGCCGAAAGGGTACCCATGCCGACCCCGGTCAGCTTCAGCGTATCGACAGCAACCGCGGACGCCGCGTCTTGCCACGTGGCAGAGACGTCAAATGAAAGGTCGATCGCCTCGTACCCAAGGTCTTTTAGCGTCTGGCGCAAGCCCGGCTCTTCGATTTGGCTCGTCTGAAACTGCAGACTGCCAATCGTGCCCTTCACCCGTGTCGGCATCGCTCCAATGAAATATGACATTGCGACATCGACGCTTTTGACACCGTATGTCTTGCCGCCGGAGCTCGTGCTCAGATCGGCAATCTTGACCGCGCCGACCGTGGGGACTGTGCGTGCGCCTTCCGGCGCGCCACTGCCCTCTGTTGCTTTCAGAGTCGCAAGGTCAACCTGGGACAACTCAAGAGTGCGGGCGCTCAGGGTCTGATCCGGGCCGCCGGCAGTCAAATTCTCAAAACTGAGCTTGTCGAAATGGTTGGCTGTCAGGTTTGCAAGGGTTGCCGAACCTGCAGAGACTTTGTCAAAGGTTCCTGTATTCAGTCCGGCTGCTGCCGCACCAGAGAGGGACACACCTTCCAACGATATAGAGCCGCGCATTGCGTTCGCGATCGCCTCGGCGGAAGCCGGGTTTTCCGCGAGGTAGGTTTGGCTTGCCATTGCTGCGTCGAAGATCTGCGTGAGATCGCGTTCGAACTGCCGCACTTTGAGCGCACCGGTGGCACCCTGCTCAATGTTCACAGACAGCGCGCCGTTCGACAGCTTGAGGCCGTTAAATGAAGACTTGCCGATGAGACTGTAGTCAGGCCTTGATGATCCGGCTTCGAGGTATGCGCTCGGATCAAAAAGCCGCACATAGCTGCCAAGGTCGAGATCAGCCAGACTTGCCGACGACACGGCAAGACTTCCATCGGAAGGCTGCGCCCATGTTGCCTGGACAGAAGCCAGGTCGACGGCCTTGACCTTGCCGCCTTCAACGCCTGCCAGGCGTAATTGATGGACGGTCGCTGCTCCACCCCATTGGAGATCACTGGCCGTGATCGTTTCAATATCTGCCTTCGAAAGGCGCTTTAGAAACTCGACCTGCGTGGTGATCGGCCGTGCCGGATCGGAGATAAAACCTTGAAATGTCGGTATCGAGCCCGGCCCGAGTTCAAGCTTCGCAATTGTCATGGACGGTTGCTGGTTGGACTGCGCCGTAAGCTGCAGGCTATCGATCGTCGCGGAGCTGAAATTGATCGTAGTGCCGCTGGACGAGAACGCGACCAGCGACAATTTGGCTGCCGTCAGCTTGGAGCTGTCGCTACTCGAATTTCCCGCAAAACTCATAGCGAAGTTGTCGACATTCAAGGTGTCGCTCGCGCTATCGAGATCTGCCTTGTCAAAGGACACGTTGGTGCCCTCGCCCTGAAGCGAACTCACCCAGCTTTGAAACGCGACCTTGGCCTGTCCGCTAGGCGACGTTTGCACCAATGCTTGGCCAGTCACCGGAGACACAATCAGTGCCAGAGCGAATCCCACGGCATAAAATGCGCGCATCAAGTTTGTGCTCCCAAAAATACAGCGGGCTTGTTTGCAGGCCAGGACCTGCAGCTAATCCAAGCGGTCCCGCGATCGACCACCTGCGCACATCGTTCAAACTCGTTCGTGCATTTCACACGACCTCGTCGTCCCGCGCTAGCGGCGGTCCTTATAAACGAAGTATCTAAACAAGTTGAGTAACAACCATGTCACATCAACACCAAAGGGCGCGTCAGATAGCGGCCGGCGTCGCAACATCCTTGGACCGGCGCAGCCGCCGAGCTGCCAACATCGCGACTAGGCCGATGGTCGATATGAAGCCCGCTCCAGCCTCTGGCGATGGAACCTGTATCGTCGCCGTGATGACATCGCCGGTCGTCGTGAATGTCGATGGGCTTGCCGAACCGGCGAAGGACACGTGGCGCGCTGCCCCTCCTCCCCTTGCCTGGGGACCGTTCAAGCCGACAGTTGCGCCGCCTCCGGCATCCGAATTGACGGCGCCCCCAACGCCGGCATTCGAGCCGGCGGCCGCAGCGCTGACGGCAGTGGTCGCAACCACTTCACCGTTGACCGCCTTGCAGGTTACAGCCACCCCGCCGTTCGGCGTGACTGAAATCCCGAAACTGCCCGAGATGGCGGAATTCAGCTGGGCATTGGATGCCGACGCTGCCGCGACGCTGCTCAGGATCGAGCGGGCCAGCGTCCGAGCGGCCTGGCTTTGGGCGGGATTGGCCTGTGGGTTGTTGGCTGCTGTCATCAAGCTGGATGTCGCCGAGCACAGTCCGAGGCCAACGGCGGACACCTCCTCTGGGGCAGCAGATTGGGACGCATATGATACGACCTGTGGCAATGCCGATGGGCTGGCAAGTAGGAAGCTCTCGGTCATGCCAGGTAGCTGGGCCTTGTCCGAGATGTTTTGGATAAGTGCCTGGAAGTTACCGTTTGCGGCCTTCAGAGCGTCGTCGCTAAGCCGTTTGGCTGCAAGTTCCGGGGGAAGATCCCATCCCGGAGTAGCCAATGGTGCTGCGCCCGGCGCCGACTGCGCATAAGCTACCTGAGAAAGAGCCGCGCTAACGCAAGCGACCGCTACTATGGCTTTAAATAACCGCATGCCCATTCCCTAATACCTATGCATTACATGTAGTCATTTCTTCTTATGGGCACACGGCAAAAAAGTAAACAAGATCTTAACTGTGAGGTTAATGCCGGCACGATTGCGCGCTGCACACCCAGGAAGCTGCGATCTTAAGTTTAGCGCAATTGGTATGTTCTAGAGTAAGTGGGCAGGACCAGAGCGATCGAGGCAGGGCTTGATACGTCTTATCAACGAATTGAAAGGCAGGAGCCGAACAAGGCCCGCGCAGCGGCCTGCCCGATTGCGCGTTGACCTGGGTGAAGAGCCGCCCGAATACGCAATATATGCGATAGGTGACGTGCATGGGTGTCTCGACCTGCTGGAGCAAGCTGAAGCCGCAGTGGAAGCTGACGTCGGCCGCAGCGGTGTCGCGGGACTTGTTGTTCTGTTGGGCGATTACGTGGATCGGGGTGCCCAGTCGGCAAAGGTCCTGAACTACCTGAGCGGTCCGGCAAGACCAGGGACGCGGCGGTTAGCTCTTTGTGGAAATCATGACGATATGTTCCTGAAATTCCTACAGGATCCCCGCCGACATAAGATATGGCTGGAGATGGGCGGGCGAGAGACGCTAATGTCCTATGGAATCGCTTCCGTTCATTCGGAAGCGCGCATCACCGTCGAAGCTGAAGCCGAACTCCGGCTGCGTGTTCCTCAAGAGCACCGTGACTTTCTTGCGGCAATGCCGGTCTGTGCGCGGATAGGTCCCTACCTGTTTGCCCACGCCGGCGTCAGGCCTGGAGTGCCTCTCGAGGAGCAATCCGATGAGGACCTGATGTGGATCAGGGAGCCGTTTATAAGCCGTGGGCCGCAGTTGCCATACCTGCTGGTGCACGGCCATACGCCCTTCAAAAGCCCGTCTATCGGCCCCAGCCGGATCGGTATCGACACCGGCGCCTACGTCAGCGGCAGGCTAACCGTACTGAAAATACATAGTGGAAATGCTACAATTCTTCCACAGCCCAAGTAGTGAATTAGTTGACGCTGCGGCAAAATGACAGATTAGACTGTGTCGAAATTGCCACGCAAAATAATATTGAAATGTCATGGACTGGACGCAAGTGTTTTCCGATTTACAGCGCACCGCTCCATGTTATTGAAGTAACCCCGCGGGTTAGCCCAAAAGTCTAGCAGAGTCGTTCAAGCTAACGGTTTTGCAGGCCGCTGGATAACTTCGACATCGCCTTGGTTTCCGCTTGAAGCGGGAACGGATCTATACTAACGGGCTTGGGCACCTATGGGTGCAAGGCATGGTTATTCGAACGGATTTCAAGACGTTGGCTTTGGTTAAGCTCATGTTGTTAATACCGAAACGGTAAGTTGGTATCGCTGCCGGGCAAGGTTGGAGCCTGATAGCGCAGTATGCTGCTTCGGAATGTGTGGGTGAAGGGGACGTGAGTGTTTAGATTTCCGGCATATGCCGCGCGAGTTGGCATAGTTGTTCTCTCTGGGATTTCCGTAGCGGGCTGCCAGGGTCTCTCCAAAGAAGGCCCCACTGCACAAGAGATAAAGTCAAAGGCTGCGGTCACCGTGACTGGTGCGCGGACGAAGACTATTTTTGACTACGTGCTCATCGACGTTGATGGCGATGCCGTCAACCAGTTCGGAACCCTTCCCAAGGGTTCGCTCTTCGGGACGTTCGGAAACGCCAAGAGCAAAGCGGCGCAATTGAAACTCGGCGTTGGAGACGTCGTCCAGGTAACGATTTTCGAAGCCCAAACAGGTGGCTTGTTTATCCCGACCGATGCGGGCGCTCGCCCGGGCAATTATGTGACCTTTCCTGCGCAGCAGATCGACGGCGAGGGTAAGCTCACCGTCCCCTACGCTGGGCCGATCAACTTTGCAGGTCGGTCGATCATCGACGTCCAGAACGAAATCGCTGACAAGCTCTCAAACCGTGCAATTGAGCCCCAGGTTATGATCACGCTGGCCAACCAGCGATCGAGCCAGGTGTCTGTCGTCGGGGACGTCCGGTCCGCGTCGCGCATCGACATCAATCCTGCCGGCGACCGGATTATTGACGTCCTTGCGCGCGCTGGGGGGCCGGCTAGCCCTGGATATGAGACCTACGTTACGCTGGAACGCGGCCGCTCCAAATCGACGATGTATTTCGACGACATCCTCTCAGACGCGAATGAGAACATTTTTGTGCATCCCGATGACACCATCTATGTCTATCGCGAGGCCGAAAGCTTCTTAGCATTTGGCGCGACGAATTCAGGGAACACCGGCGCCTCGACGAAGATCGACTTTGGTTCATCTCACATTACGCTTGCTGAAGGCATCGCGAAAATGGGTGGCCTGGACGACACGCGTGCTGACGCCAAGAAGGTATTTATCTATCGCGTCATGGACCGTGACCAGCTGTCTCACGCCAAGGTCGATCTCAAGCGATTCGCAGCGAACCAGAAGTCGATCCCTGTCATCTTCCAGATCGATTTCCGGAATCCGAGCGCATACTTCGCAGCGCAGAACTTCAGCCTGGCCAACAAGGACATTGTCTACGTCGACAATTCCGGTTCTTACGAGCTGACCAAGTTCCTGTCGCTGGTGACGAATGTCACATCTACCGTCACGAACTCTGCGAACGCAGTCAGTGCCGTTCGCAGCGGACGCGAAGCGGTAAGAAACTTCAACGACTAAGGATATCAACGCCGTCGTCCTGGCGCGCTCGCAGCTGGCCAGGACTTCGATCGTCAACGCTCAAGCGGCCTGACCTGCGGCTTCACCGGAGGCTTACAAGCGGCCTCGGACACAATCACAAGCACCAAAGTCGCCGTGTCAGACCGTGGCTGCTCGATCCGGCAAAGCTCTTTGCGCCAACGGACAACTGGCTGACATGGATGTCGGCCGCCCGAGCAATCTCGGAGATGACCGCGTCTGGCGCACAGCAGTAAGCGACGAGCCGCTCTTTATCTTCGCGTGACCAGCGCCGACGGCGCTCTACGGACGTGATCACCTCAATTGGATGCTTCGCCATATGACTATTCCTAGTGTTACCACCAGGACTGGCAGTCAGCATGCCGTCATCGCAAGCTGGCCTTCACCGTGGACTTACTTTCGAGCGTCCGTAGCCACGCGTGCACACTTATCAAAGCTGTCTTGCCAATCCTGGACGGCGCCAAGCATTGGCAGCTCGTCTACTGGCGAACCAATTCGAAGTAGGGGGTTACATCGTCGCCAAGCTCCGCGAGCCGAACGGTCGCTTGGCTTGCGCCGTCAAGTGCTTGTACAAAATGGATCTCACGGGTCCTACGTCCAGAAAAGTCGAGCGCGAAAAATCGCCAGTCACCTGGCGGCGCGATAACCTTGACTGTGGCATCCTTGATCTGGACCGGAAAGCGCCCGATGCGATCGATGACCTTCTCATCTCGATCCTTGAACGTGGCGCCGGAATTGCGCGAATCCGTCGAGACTACCAGCAGGCTATGCTTTGATTTCGAGAGGTCTGCGTCCTGTCCAAGGTCGGAAACAAATACGGCGCCGGCGCCCTCGCTAAGCTCGATCTTCCATCCGCTTCCGCCGACGCTGGACGGGTGTTCGGACACAAGGCCGACACTGCCTTTCGTTACCACGGTCTCGACCTTGGCTTTGGTATCCAGTATGATTTCGCCTGTTGAACTGTGGTATATACCTCGCGAGGCATCGTCTGCCACGTGGGAGGTGATGAGTCCTTGCCTGACGAGTTTTGCGGTCAACGCGGAAATGCTGCCGAGCTTTTCGGCATAGGGCAAAGCGATGCGGTTGAAGCCCGTTGCCTGTTCGCCCGCACCTTCCCCGGCAACAGCAACGCCGACGAGATGCTGCAATTTTGCCGCCTCCCAATCTACGAAAACGTTCGACGGTGCAGAGGATACGCCAGGTGGCAGTTGAACTGTAACGCGGCTTTTTGAGGGACTCACGTCTCCTCTCCCATACAGGAATGCCGCGATCGTCTCCCCTGCCCGCAGTGTTGGATCTTGGCCAACATTGAAGGGAACAAGCATCTGTTGCCATTGCCCCCTTCCCGGCCGGTTGAGAGCGATAGGCGTGCCGTATTGGCAAACGAGATTCCAATTTTGGAAAGCCGCCTGTGCGGCGGTCATCGGAGCCACCGCGTAGCGATTGGGGTTAGGGTAGGACATGCCGTATTCTGTAACTGTGTATGGCTTTCCTTCGATACGCGACCAGCTGAGTTTGTCGAAAAAGCGGCTCTTGCCGTCGAGAAGGTCTCCGCCCCAGAACTCAGTGCCAGGCTCGATCATGCCATTTTTGGGACTGTCCGCGTACTGGTGCAGGTCAACAAACGACAGCGCGTTGCGTGAAGAATTCTCCCGATAATCGGCAATCGTGTCGAACGATGTGACTGGACCTCGATATCCGAGTTTCTCGAGTTCGCCCTTCATCCACTGCACTTGGCCTTTCTGCAATTCCGACGAAAAAGCTGCGAAGTCTGACGCAGCAGCCGTATTCGCACCAGAGCTGACTTCCTTCAATGAGAACTTGCTACCCCAAGCATGTTCGATGTCCGCGTCGGAGTGGTACCGAGCAAGTAGCCAGTTGTAAAACGGCTCGCGGAAGTCCTCCGAAATACCCTTCCGGGAAATGACCTGGACCTCGCCCTCGTTCACTAGGATAACGCCCAGCGTGGCGGGGTCTTGCAGTGGCGAAGCATGTGTCAGCGGGTTTTGTCTGGCCCAGAGCACGCGCGCGAGCTTGGCCCAGTGATCACGTTCGGCGCCAGGAAAATAGCTTCCTACCTTGGTGTCGTGCTTTCCCTCGATCCAGCGGTTGTCGCCAACATCCCCGTAGGCGCCGTTCCACGATCCCATGACGTCGAAGATGAAGCGGATACCGCGGCTCCTCAGTTCGGCGAGCAGGTGGTCGAAGCGATCAAGCTGCTCCGGATCAAAGCCGAAATCAGCGCGCCTGCCTTCCATGAGGAAAAGATCGGCCATGTGAATACGGACTGCATTATAGCCGGCACGGCTTATCGCATCTGCCCACCGGGGGATTTCCTTTACCGGAGGTAAGCCGCCAGTGTTTTTCCCAAAGGTAAGTGTGCTGCAGAAAAATCGCGCCGCCCGCGCCGGCTGCCGCGCGTTGATGTTGAAGTCCTCGGACGAGAACGCTACCCCGCCTCCAAGCTTAATCCCGGAGTCGATGCGCGGGACCACGGCCGATATGTCCAAAGCACTTCCCGCCACCACCTCAAGGGATGAGTTCGGGACCGTAATCCAATTGGCGACAGCAATGGAATCGGACGACGCCACAAGCGTAAGCGCAATAAGGAGCGCGCCGGTTGTCGTGACCCCGATATCGTAAAGTTGCTTTCGCAAATGTCTGCCTTTACCTGATTATTTTGGCCGGAACCCCAACTGCGATGGATCTTGCCGGAACATCCTTTGTAACGACTGCGTTCGCACCAATGCTTGCGAAATCTCCGATCAGGACATTCCCGATGATCTTCGCTCCAGCGCCAATATTCACGTTATTGCCTAGTCTGGGTGCTTCCATCGGTCGGTCGCTGGACTTGTTGCCCAACGTTACGCAGTGCCTGATAAGGCAATCATCGCCGATTACAGCTGCTCCATGAATGATTATTGACCCAAAGTGCTCTATTTGAAGCCTTCGACCGACGGTCGCAGCTTCTGGAAGTGAAATACCGCACGTGACCTCGATGAATTTTAGCATGAGCAAATTTGCGAGACCCCATAGCTGTCTCACAACAGGGATCCGGCACTTCATCCGAGGGTGGCTCAGCCTATAGACAAACAATGCCCAAAAGCCTTGTGACAATAAACCTTCTCGCTGCGTTTTGAAATCTTCTGAGATCAATTCGAGAAGGCCGATCTTTTTGCTAGCCATAGTGCTTCTTCCGGGCGTGGATTTGGGTTCTTAGTATCGCTGCGAGGCCGACGGCCATCACGGAATAGTTGCGGTTCGTCATGACCCACTCACGCCCCCTGTTGCCAAGTGCCTCGCGGTCGACGTTATCGCGCAACAGTGCAATTATAGCGTCAGCGTATGCTTGGGGTTTGAACAGCGTCACGATTCCAGCCTGACTGGTAGTAATGACATGACGTTGATCGGGGTGATCATTTGCAACTACGGGAAGACCCATAGCCAGGTACTCGACAAGCTTTGTGGGCGAAGTGGAGTCGAGTATTGGGTCTGGGGCCATCAACGCCAATGCCACATCGACTTGCGCAAGCAGGGGCCTCACGGAAGCTGCTGGAACCCATCCAGTGATCTCTGTATTGTCATCGAGGCCCAATCGGGCGACTTCGCCCCTCAGCCAAAGCTGGTCCTCTTTTTCGAGTGCATCGCCGACTATCAACAGTTTAATTGTCGGAAGAACCGCCTTTACATGCGCGAGCGCTTCCAGGATAAAATCGATCCGACGGATCCTGCTGCATTCGCCGAGATACGCGACGACTGGTTTCTCGTGGCGCGATCGCGACCTAGGCGGCATTGGCGGGAACCGGATTGGATCGACACACATTGGCACTGAGGAGATGTTTTCCGCGCGAAGCTTGCGATGCGTGAGATCCTCAACCATCTTGTCACTTTGGGCAAAAATATGATCAGCAAAAGGAAGGACTAGCCGGTAGAGCACGACGGCGCCCAAGTTGCCGCGTAACCGCAGGTAAAGCCACCGAACCGGTTGGGCTTTGACGGAAATTTGGCCGGCAAGCCTTGCGAGCGATTCCGCGATCGGAAACGACATCCAGTAAAAAAATGGAATCCCGAGTTTGCGAGCAAACAGCCTCGCCGGAATAGCGATGAACGTCTGGTCCCGAACTATGATCGCGTCGTATCGTCCCCTCGGCACTGACCAGAGAATCTTGAGGGCAAAGAAAAACCATCGAACCTGCTCAAGAATTTTGTTGGCCGCCCTTCGCGAGAGGTATAGATCTCCGCCGGCCCAGTGTTGTACGCCAGGTTCAAAATTCGCACTTTGGACTGTCAATAAGTCGCACTCAATTGCTTCGCGATTGAGGTAACCCCATAGCGACGTAACGTCGGGCCGAAAGGTTGGAAAGCCGTCCAAAGCTAGCAACAAAACGCGGACCTTGCTTCGCACTTCTTATACCCTTCTCAAGACAAGCTTCACGAAAGTCTTTGCGGTCTCCTTGAGGAGCCCCCTGAAACGTCTGTCCGCGACCCGTAGCGGAATGTTCACCAACACCCAAGGCGCAAATTTTGCGAACTGCATAGCGGCCTGTGGCAGGCGGCGCCTGTTCATTTCTCCCTGTACGGAAAGTAATCCAACATACCGGTCGAAAATCCGCTCAAAGTCTCGGTCGCCGATCGCTCTGTAGAAGTCTCCTCTAGTTGGCGTGTTGGCTGCTCTAGCAGGGTCGTCTTTGCCTAGATTGACTGCCATCGCTGACAAGACAGCATTAATCGCCCCGTCGAGTTGAGCAGTAACGTTTTTTGTCGATAGTGAGTTGCGGTGTATGCGATAATCAAGAAGAGGCTGCTGAATGATTTCAAGGCTGCCGTAGCGGGCGAATCTTAGGAAAAGGTCCCGATCCTCGGCGTGAGCGAACGGCTTTCGATAGCCGCCGACGAGCTCGAAAATCTCGCGACGGAACATGATCGATGGGTGCGGCGGCGACGCTACGACGGGAGGGAAGATGTCAAGGTTGGTTTGGCGAAACCTCTTAAACGGGGCTTGCTCCGCGAAAGCCACACCATCCTCATCGATCATTCGATACAGGCTCCCAACGCACACGCAGTCAGGTCGCTGATCCAGGAAGCGCACTTGCTCAAGAAACCGATCATGGCGAGCAATATCATCACCGTCGATGCGAGCGAAAAACTCTCCTTGTGCAGCTGCAGCTGCGATATTGAGGGTATCTACGATGCCAGAATTCTCTTTTTGAATGACCTTGCATCTTGGATCGGACGCTGCGAAACGCTCTAGTTCCTCCGCCGTGCCATCCGTGCTGCCATCATTGACGGCAATAATCTCAAAGTCCTCATAAGACTGTCCTGCGAGTGAATGGAGCGTCTCTGCTACATATGCCTGGCAATTGTACAGAGGCAAGAGGACGGAAACCCGTGGTTTCGACATTAAATTCCCCGTTGCACTTCGTTTCGCCGCAGCACACGTCTCACGGCTGACTTTAGCCTGTCCGAAAGAACCGCCCGGGCGGTTCTTCGGGCAACGTCGCCCAAGGACGCCCGTCCGGCAACAACGTTGCGGACCGCTCTGTTGAGAGCGCTAACCGGCGCTTCAACAATCTCCATCTCGTAAAGGTGCTTGTGGTAGAACGATGCGATATCTTTCTCGGATAAATATGCTTGCGCAGTTTTCATCCAGACCAGGGACGGATTAACATTCCGTCGCTTTGAAGTCCTCTCAACGGCGGGGTCAGCCGAATAAACAACCAAAGGCTCATCGCAGTAAACAAAAGACACACCAGCGTGAGCCGCGCGCAATACAAAATCGACGTCTTGGTGACGACGTAGGCCGTCGGCGAAACGTATCTCGCGAGCCACGCTTGACGGCATAAGCAGGGTCGATGTCTGGACCACTTGATCAAGGTCGATCATGTACTCTGCCGGCGACACGCGACCGTCGAAAGCTATCCTATTCCACTCACTTTTCGTACTGTGATCTCCGTAATCGATAATGAGGTTCGAGAAGCATATTAGGCGGTCGGTTTCCCGGCCCAAAATAATCTGTAACTGCTTCATTAATTTGTCGGGGAGCCAAAGATCATCTGAGTCGAGAAAGGCAATCATGGATCCGCTTGCGGCATCTATCCCCGCGTTGCGAGCAAATCCGCCTCCCCGGTTCTCGGGCAACTCAATGAGTTTAACTGGAATTGCCTGCCCAAACTGAGTTCGGACAACTGCGGCTGTATCGTCCGTTGACGCGTCGTCGATTACAAGGACTTCCTTCGGAGAAACTGTTTGCTGAAGGACGCTATTTATTGCACTTAGAATTGCTTCAGGGCGATTTCTAACGGGTATAACAACGGAAATATCGGCCTTCATATCGGTCCTTAGCTCAGAATAGGTTGCTCTTTAGATTCATTCGGCGAGCCCGAAGTGCTAATCCTGCCCGGTAGCGAACTCCCGTGTTTTCGTATCGCCTTCCTCCCCTCTCGCACCAGCGCTGCCTCGCGTATTCTCGCGTCATAAAGTGCCATTGCGAAAAAGAAAGACAGCCAGCCAAAGGATGGCAAGAACAGCTTCTCGGACGCGGTCAATCCACCAACAAGGCAGTACATGAACAAAACGGCTGCCAAGTAGAGGCCTGAGTCTCGTAGAGACCAGATAATATCTATCAGCCGTCGCGCGGCACGAAGCACGATATAGAAAAATGGCGCGGAACCGACCCAACCATATGTCAATATTGCTTCGAGGTAGGCGTTATGCGCTGAACTGAACAGCGTTCCTAGCTGATATTCGGCCAACAACCCCACGGAGATGTTGTCCGAGGTCATGAAGCCGGTGCCATACCCGCTGAACGGCATTGCCGAGATCAAATACAACGACAATGCCCAGATCCGGTCACGGCCTGTGAAGCTGGTATCTCGACCAAAAAAGGCAAAAACGTCTGCGACATCATCGGGAATAAAGACGAGCAGGAACAAGAAGACAGAAACAACGGCGACTAATATTACAAAGGCAAAACGACGTGTCTTCGTTGGCAACCTTAAGAACGGCAACATAGCTACGCCAAACATCGTCAGGACGATGCCTTGTGCGGATCTGGCGAGTGCGACCATCAAAATTGCAAGAACCACGTTTGCAACACGCTGCGTCTTCCGCACAGAACCAGCGAAAAGCGAAACAAGCAGATACACGGCGCTTACTTGTGACAAATCGTTTCGGTGAGCCGTGAGGCCTCTAAATGCGCCAGAGAATTCGCCAATCATAAAGGACCGGGCCGGGACAAGAAGAGAGACCGCATTGAGGCAGAGGAAAAGGAAGGCGGAATTGAGTACAATCCGGATTGCGACTTTCGATCCGTCAAAAAACAGGGAGAGAGATAGAGCCGTCAATATATCCAGGTAACCCAGGGCATAAAAAGTGGAACCGGGGTTAGATGCTGAGACTACTACGCTGCTGACGATGGCAATCAGACTGAAAGTGACCGATGGCCACTCAGCTCTCAAGATCGATTTTAAGGATGTCCCGTGCATAATAAGCATAATAAGAGCAAATAATGTGACCGACGCCTCAAGATAATATTGTACGCGGCTTGGCGAAAAAGCTTCTCCTGCGTAGACATGTGGCCAGATCCTTATGCCACTATATTTAAATAGCACCATATAAAGAAGCATCGAACGCGCAATAATCAAAATCTTATCTTGCTTGGATGAAATATCAGAAAATGCAGCTCGATAACTATTAGTGGATTTATTCACCTGCCTCGCGCTCCCACCAAGTCGTCATAAAGGCTTTCGAGCTTTCTCACATTCTCGTGCAGTGAGAAATTATCCTCGCATAGTTGGCGGCCCCGAGTCGCTAAGTCGTTAGCCAAACTCGGTGCGCTAAGAACCTTTCGCAGTTCGGTGGCCAGAGCCTCCGGGGAACCGGCGATTGCTGTTCGGCCGGCGGACCAGCGATTCAGCATTTCGGCCATCGGCTGATCGTCAAATATCACGACAGGCGTGCCCAATGCCAAGGCCTCCATCAGAACAATTGGCATACCTTCGGCGTCGCCATCCTTTGCGCGGATACTTGGAAGGCAGAACACAGCATTTGACGTCATCGCATCGAGCACTCGCTCTCTGGGTGCCGATCCGCCAAAGTTTACCGAAACTTTCAATTCAGAGGCTAGTGTTTCTAGTGGAAAGCGAAGTGGGCCGTCACCTATAATTGTCAGCGGGTTTTCGCGCCGCTCTTGCTCCGAAAGCAAAGAATACGCGCGAACCAACTTTTCCATCCCTTTTTTCTCTACCAATCTACCCACCGAAAGCACGCCCGATCGCGCTTTCGCGCTCGGCCTCACAAGATTTTCTAGATCGACGCCTAGGGGTATCGTCAGCAGCTTTTCAGGGGGAAAGCCTCGCTCCAGCAATTCGCCACGAATAAAGTCGGACACGCAAACAACTCTAGACACTCTTTTCTTTAGCCAGTCGGCGCGACGAAGGTAAAGCCGTCCATCTTCAAATTTAGAGAACGCTGCGTCATTTAAGGTCGCGTCATATCCATGTGCGGTGACGATAAGCGGAATGTCATTCTTCTCAAGGTAGGGCTTGAGGCGCGCCGCATCGATCAGAAAGTGAGCGTGAATGATAGCCGGTCGCGATTTTTCGACGACACCGCTCAACTTTGGCGACCATCCGAGCCGAGAAAACAGGAACCTGCTTACTCGGGATTTTCCTACATTCACAACAGGAACTGCCGCGCGGTGAGACGCGTCAATATCGGCCTCTGTCAGCACAGTTGGTTTATATCGCTTCAACGATTTGAGATGATCGGACACAAACGTTTCCGACGCTAGAGCATATCGCTGACGATAGACTAAAACAGACTTACTTTCCAATTTCCTCTCCGCGTATGTCACACTTTGGGTGACGGATTGACGCCACCGCCCGGTACCATATGCCAATGGTTTGCGCGATACTATTTAAGCAAATATTTGCGCCCCAACCCGTATAGACTTGCCACGCACACTGGTGATATCTGCGTCTACCGACAGAGTGCGTCTCGGGTGCACTAGTTACTTTCAATGTGGATTGCTAAATCCGACAGGCAGCACAATTTAATAGTCCAATGAATAAGTCATTAGCAAACAATATATCGTGGACGTTTTTTTCTCGTTTCGGCGCCCAGGCCACACAGCTGGCTTGCAGTGTATTCCTGGCACGAATGCTTACGCCTACTGAATACGGCATAATGGGAATGCTCGTGGTATTTTCGGGCTTTGCTCAGGCCATTGGCGACGCCGGCATCAACTCAGCTGTAATTTATAGCGAGAGAAATGATACAGCATTTATATCTACTGCGTTCTGGATACAGACTTCTATCAATATTGCTCTAGTTGCGTTGTTTTATTTTGGGGCTCATTATATTGCAGATTTCTATTCGGAGCCCGAACTCTATGACATTTCTAGGGTTATGTCTCTAAATTTCGTTTTACTCTCAATGGGGCAGATCCAGAGCAGCATACTTGCTCGCGAAATGAACTTTCGTGCAATTTCAATCGGGAATTACCTCGCAGCATTAATTTCAAGTATTGTTGCTCTGGCGATGGCGTATGCCGGCATGGGGATTTGGTCGCTTGCGGCAATGACACTTACCAGCAGCCTCGTGTTGCTCGTCTTTCTATCGTTTTCGTCGCGTTGGCTGCCTTCGTTTCAATTTGAGCGGAAAGCCGCGGCTGCAATAATCCGTTACGGGAGCTATTTGCTCTCGAACAATTCATTGAATTATTGGATGCGGAACGGCGATAATCTGGCCATCGGGAAGTTTCTCGGAGCTGTTGACTTGGGCGTGTACAACCGGGCGTATACGTTGATGCTTCTTCCGCTGCAAAACATCGGTGCCGTTCTTGGGCAGGTGATGTTTGCTGCCATGGCTCGACTTAAAGACGATATCCCTTCCCTGCGGGCACTGTATGAAAAAGCTATCAAACAGATAGCTCTAATAGCTTTTCCTGCGATGGCAGGTCTCTGCATACTTTCTAACGAAGTGATTGCCGTTCTCTACGGTGACCAGTGGTCAGCCTCAGCGCCACTTCTTCGGGTCTTGAGTCTTGTGGGGCTCCTTCAGTGCATCGTGTTTCCTGTCGGATGGATCTATTCATCACTAGGGCACACGCGGAGCCAATTCCGCATAACACTTGCATTATTCCCTATTTTTCTTGTCACCATCGGAGTGGGAATGTTGTGGGGCTTGATCGGGGTGACCGTCGGTTACGCCGTGTGGGCCGTAATTTCCGCAGTCTGGAATATCAGCGTTGCCGGTGGCTTGATTGGTGTCGGTCTTTGGCGATACCTGTTTGTACTTCGGAAAAAAGTCATATCGACTGTGGCAATGGCCGCAGTCGTAGTCGCAACCGTTCACTTCAATGAAGCACCGAATAGTTCACTGCCTCAACTTATGTTTCAAACCGCGATCGGCGCTGCAGTGTATTGCCTGAGTTGTCTGATACTGCGCGATGACGAGTTCTTAGAATTATTTGGAAAGTTGGCGCGCAAGGCGAGATTAATTTCTTAGGACGCGAGCTGTATATCTGATCGCTAAGAACGCAAAAGTTGAATACTTGGCCCGATCAAAACCTGAGATTTACAACTAAGTGATGGAGATGTGATGCGTATTGTTATGATCGGTTCTGGTTATGTCGGCCTGGTGTCCGGCGCCTGCCTCGCGGATTTCGGCCACCACATCACCTGCGTGGACAAGTCCGAAGCCAAGATCGATGCCCTGGAGCGCGGCGAAGTGCCGATCTTCGAGCCGGGCCTCGACGCGATCATCGAGCATAACCGGGCGGCCGGCCGCCTTGACTTCTCAAAGGATCTGGCGGCGCCCGTCGCTGCCGCCGACGTCGTCTTCATCGCTGTCGGCACCCCATCGCGCCGTGGCGACGGTCATGCCGACCTGAGCTACGTCTATGCCGCAGCCCGTGAGATCGCCGCTGCCGTCACCGGCTTCACCGTGATCGTCACCAAGTCCACCGTGCCCGTCGGCACCGGCGACGAGATCGAGCGCATCTTCCGCGACGAGTTCCCCGGCAAGGACATCGCCGTCGTCTCCAATCCGGAATTCCTGCGTGAGGGTGCTGCGATCACTGATTTCAAGCGCCCCGACCGCATCGTCATCGGCACCGAAGAGCCGCGCGCCGTCGAAGTCATGCGCGAAGTCTACCGCCCGCTCTATCTCAACGAAGCACCGCTCTATTTCTGCGAACGCCGCACCTCCGAGCTGATCAAATATGCCGCCAACGCCTTCCTGGCGATGAAGATCACCTTCATCAACGAGATCGCCGACCTCTGCGAGCAGATCGGCGCGGACGTGCAGAAGGTCGCCAAGGGCATCGGCATGGACAAACGCATCGGCGACAAGTTCCTGCATGCAGGCCCCGGCTATGGCGGCTCCTGCTTCCCGAAGGATACGCTGGCTCTCGTCAAGACCGCGCAGGACTATGACAGCCCGATGCGGCTGATCGAGACGACCGTCGCCATCAACGACAACCGCAAGCGCGCCATGGGCCGCAAGGTCATCGCCGCCTGTGACGGCACAGTGCGCGGCAAGAAGATCGCCGTCCTCGGCCTGACCTTCAAGCCGAATACCGACGACATGCGCGACGCCCCGTCGATCACCATCATCCAGGCGCTGCTCGATGGCGACGCCGAAGTCCATGCCTATGACCCGGAAGGTATGGAAGACGCCAAGGGCATGCTCGGACCTGTCACCTACGGCAAGGATCCCTACGAGATCGCCGAGGGTGCCGACGCGATCGTCATCGTCACCGAATGGGATGAGTTCCGCGCCCTCGATTTCAAGCGCCTGAAGACCACGGTCAAAACGCCGACGATCGTCGACCTGCGCAACATCTATCCCGCCGCCGAAGTCAGTAGACACGGTTTCAGCTACTTCGCCGTCGGCAAGAAGGCGCAAAACTTTCGCTAAGGGTGCGAAATTGCTTTGGTCAAGAAGCGGCGGCCCAGAAAGGGTGCGGTTGGGCGCTATGCTGGTCGTTTTTGCTCATGCTATTGAGCATCCATTAGCCTACGAGCCAAAATTCGTCACGATGCTTGGACGATATGGCGTCGAATTCTTTTTCGTGATCAGCGGCGTCATCATATCTTACATCACCTCTGCACCTGGGGGCTTTTCAGGGCGGAAATTCGCTATCAAGCGAATATTCAGGGTCGCGCCACCGTATTGGGCCGTGACGATGTTCATCTTTCTTACCGCCTTGTACGCACCGAGTTTATTTAAAACTAACGGCGCTGCTGTCGCTTTTTATCAAGTCGTTGCTTTTGTCCCGACAGCACAAGGTGGTGATGATTGGCGGCCGCTGTTCAAGATTGGCTGGACGCTTAACTACGAAATGTTCTGCTACGCCATCGTCTTGACGACATGCTGGGTGAAGGGCGCGTCTCTGAGGATTAAACCTATCGCAACTATCCTTGTTTGTTGCCTTGCTCTTCACTTCGTGGTTCCGGCAAACAGTCTAGTATCTCTCTATGCGTCCTATCGCGCACTAAAGCGGCGGCCATACACCCAGCGGAGTTAGCAACGGCTTGTTTACGACGGATTTCGCCTAAAGGGTCTGCGGAAGGCCGAGACGCGATTTGGGCGAACGAGTTTCGTGACGGGCGTCACGGTCTGATCGGTTTCGATGGATGCAAAACGCCTCTGCTTGTCGTCCGGTCGACGTCTAACGGCTTCGGGGTACGACTGGTCGGCGCGATGCGCCGGGGCACTGCTCGCTTCGACGCCGTGATTGGAAAACCTCTCGCAGAAAGCTTCTACCCTGGCGCGTGACCCCAATTGGGTGAGGCTTTCAAGCACCAGCCCAGTAAAAGCGCGGTCGATATTAACTTAAGCCGATTGTTATAGTTGACGAAAAGTTAAAGTTGAGGTTTCCCTAGCGTGCGGTTATTTAACTCGTTCCATGGGGGACATTATGAAACTACGATATTTGGCGCTTGCGGGGGCCGTGGCGTTCTCCGCGCCAGCGTTTGCAGCAACACCTGTGCTGCATGACAATCCGTCGGTCTCGACGCAGCCGGCGACCTCAGCCTTCACGGGTTTGGTCTACGTCGAGCCGAGCGAGGAATGGAACAACCAGACGCAGACCTCTACGTTTACCCTAGCAACCAGTGGAATTTGGTCCTTCTGGACAGTCGCAAAAGCCGATCCGACTGCAAACGGCCTCTTCAGCGCGAAGCTTCTCGACAGCGTTGGAAACCTCGTGAAGAGAATTTCGTTTGAAATCGACGGCTCGGAAGGCTCGTACGTCGGCAAGTACTGGGACAATCTCAGTCTGGCCGCTGGAAATTACTCGATCGTCATCAAGGGGTCGGCTTTCACCAACAGCGGCATCACCGGCGCTGCTGCGGGTATCACCCAGACCGCCCCAGTTCCTGGTCCTGAAGCGGGTGCAGGCCTTGGCGCTCTCGCGCTCGGCGGCTTGGCTCTTTACATGACGCGCCGGCGCAAGGGCGACGTTGCCGCTGTATAAGCAATTCGCTGTCTAGTGACGATGAGAGGCCCCGGATGCGGGGCCTCTTTTCGTTTCGGACCATAGGCGGAGGGAAACTGGCGCTTCCTTGCGGATCTGAGGATGCAAGTGAGATTGGGGGCAATCCTGTCCGGGCGCGTGAGATACCATCCGTATTGGGGCTGTACTGACCCCGCGCTGCGCCATCACAGAAAACAGGGAGAGGCCCGATCCAGGGCCTCTCGCGTTGCTATAAACTATAGATTTTAAGCGGCTGCAACGCCGTCCTTGCGACGGCGCTGGATGTAGAGAGCGATTCCGCCGAGGGCAAGAGCGCCAATACCTGCGCCCGCTTCAGGGCCTGGCACGGGAGTAGGCAATGCGGTGTATGTCGCGTATCCACCGAGGTAGATGAAGGAGGCTGCGAATGACGAACCTGGCTGGCCCGTCGAGTAGGAGCGCAGGACGGTTACTTCGGGGATGTCCAGGAACTTTTCACCCCAGCTGTCATAGACGGTCGTGGTCCAGTTCTGTCCGGCCACTTGATTGAAAATCGCGGACCAGCCCGAAACCCAAGAAGCATAGACGGCCGAAAGATTATTTTCGTCGGTGTCCACTACCTGTGTGGGATTGACCGGAAATGCAGCAGCAAATGACGATGTCACACTGCAGATCGCAATTGATGAAGCGAGCATCAAAGTCTTCAAGTTCATGTTGTGTACCCTGTTGAAGTTATTCCTAATGAATCGTAAATGACACGTTGAAAAAAACGAGTCCAGCTTCCGGAATAACCCTTTTTGGGTATGTAGTTAAAATGACGGCTGCCTGCCGGCTGGCATCGACGGCCAATACTAAGGCGTGTCTTCCTCTCTAACGCCGCCTGAGGTGACACGGCCTTGAGCCAGCGTTTGTGCAGCGGCTTTTTTGCGCCTTACACGCCGGCCGCGACGGCGTTTTCAGGAGCTGATCGAAAAAGTTTCGGCTCAATCGCGCTCGTAGCCTAAATCTTCCTCGATTCTTGACACGTTCTGAATCATGCGTTCGCTTCCGAACGCGAGACAGTGAAACAGCACCTCATTGAACATGATTTCGAGCGCGCGCGTCATCACTGCGTCCGCGCCGAACAGATTGATGTCGGGCCGCGTGATAGTCGGGATATCGGCGTTCTTTTGGAAACGCGCCCGCGCCCCCCCCCCAAGATTGCGGCAGTCGTCGCGCGGCGGGCTTTCGCGATCCGGGCCGCGTGCACCGCTGCCCTTGTTTTCCGGGAGGAGGAAATAGTAGTTGCCAGATCATCTGGTTAGACGAGGGAAGCTCTGACGATCAGGTTGCGATGGCCTTCCGGAAGACGCGATCCGGATACAAAGCCGCATCGGACGCTTGCGCGCCGAGGGCAACCAAGTCGGATGCGCCAACTCCGAAGGAGCCGAATGGACGTGGCTTCTCGGATCAGATGAATGACAGGCGGGATCGGCGGAAATGACAGGAGATCTGCAAACCGCATTGCGCGAATATACGGGCTGTGGAAGACCGATCGAGATTGGCTTTGATCTTATTGGCGTCAGCCTCCTGAGTACACGCAGTCAAACCCGTGACGACCGCCTTGAAGAATCTCATCCTGTCAGCCACATGACGGATCTATGAGGCTTTCCGCTGACGCATCGTGACCTGATTTTGGCCCCATCGCATTCGCCAATATGAAAAATCCCCGTTGGCCGTCGCGTTCGCCGCCGATCACCCCAATCGTGACGCCACCCATGAACCTTTTCGCCAGGAACACCTGGTCGGCAACGAGTTTGAACGGGTTGATGCCCGACAGATCGTCGGCAGGCACAAAAAGAGCCCAATAGGTCTGCCGTTCGAGCTTGATACCGAGCCGGCGAAATTCAATGGAGCTAACCTTTGTCTTCGCTAGCGCCGCGGTGACCTTCGGCGCAAGGCAACCCATGTGGATGTGAAGATGGTCCTGGGTACGGTTGACCGCAGCATTGATCGCAAGGGCAACACCGTCCCATTGATCCCTGCCCTCAGGCACGGCCAACGACCGCTCATTCCACGCCATGGAAAAAAAGTTTGGTGCACCGGGCCCCAACAGGCGCGGATCCTCGATGCCGGGTATCTCCGCAAGCGGCGAAAATATCGTCCGCTGGCTGGCCATCGGCTCGCGGAGTACGGCATATGACAAGAGCGGGTCTGCCCCCTCCGATACTTTCAGACAGGGGAATGCGCCTCCGGAGAGTTTGAAGCTGATCTCGCAGGTTTTCAGGACTGTCGTCAAAGCGGACCGGCTGTCAATTGCGAGTGCAGCAGACGCCGTAAGCACGAAACCGAGAAGGATCGAAAGGAAACGTTTCATTGCGTTGCACAATATGGAATCGCGATGAGCGGTCAATAGACTGCGCTCCACCTGCGGGTCAATGCAGCAAGGCGTGACGGGCAAACGTCGTCGCCAGAAGCGAGCGGATGGCTGACAGTTCGTCCCGACGTGTATGTCACGCCGCCGTCACGCGACACCGCGATTTATTTTGACCATGATGTAGCGACAAGAATGGAACGCCGGGGCGCCACATGAATCTTGCAAAAATGACCGAAATCTACCGACTTGGCGGACGCGAGAAGCTCATTGCCGCGGTCGAGGAATTTTCAGTCGCGACACGAGCCGAGATGCTGGAAGACATTGAACTCGCCTCGCGCAACAAGTCATCAGACAGATCGAGCCAAAGCGTTCTGGAGAAACATCAGCACCACGAGGACTGCAGCTACTAGGGATCTCGACGTGTAGCGTTCCTCGTACGCATGGCTGACCTGACGTCTGTTTTGAGCGCGTTCGCAAGGCTATCCGCGCGACTGAAGCCATCTCCTGTTCGCGAAACCAGCCGCGACCCAATCTTGATCCCAGTGCCTGCTCAATTGTCGAAGGATTGAGCGCAGACCGGGCCTTCGAGCCGGGCGGAGATGGCGCGCCCAATTTGCGGGTTCATGAGGAAGTGACCATAGCCGCTCCGTCGCCGCCATCGGGTGACGGATAAAGGGTCCTCAGGTCTCCATGTGAGATAAGTGATCGCAGATGCAGGCCGCTATAGGGACAGGCCCGCGCCACGTGACTGCCAAAACTCATAACCTCATTCTCGTTACCTTCCCGCCTGCCACCTCTCGTAGCGTTCCAAAAGGATGGACGATTGTAAACCGCTAAAGATATGATGTCTCAAGCTGATGACCGCGCCCTGAATGCAGGCAATCGTGCTGGGCGGAACGTGCTCGATCGTCAATTGGCTCGTGGCGAGCGGAAGGCACCGCTGGTAGACAAGCTCACGCACGCCCGCCAGCAGATACTCATGAGCGCCGGCAAGGGTCCCTCCAATCCTGATCGTTCGGGGATTGAGAATGCTGACCGTATCGGCAACGACCTCACCCAGCGCTCTCCCGGCTTCGCGCAGAAAAGCAATTGCTTCAGGCACCTGATCGGCGACCTGACGGATCACATCGTGAGCATCTTCTGCATCGATACCCTTTTCGCGCAGACTGCGCGCGATCGCCCATCCGGCTGCGTGCGCCTCGAGGCAGCCCACCTTGCCGCAACGGCAGAGCGGGGCTGTCTCTCTGTTCAGCTGGATATGGCCAATATCTCCGGACGCGCCATCGGCACCTCTGTAAAGGCGCCCATCGAGGATGAAACCTGAGCCGATACCGGTTCCCATCTTGATAAACATGAAGTGATCGTTCGAACCTGGCGCCCTCGTGGCTTCAAACAAGGTCATTAGGTTGACGTCATTTTCGACGACAACCGGCACGCCCAAGCGCTTTGCGAGCCATCCGACGATGTCGACTTCATCCCAGTTTCGAAGGATGGATGGCCCCACCACACGCCTCGCCTTCACATCGATCGGCGCCGGCAAGCTCACGCCCATTCCGATGCGAAACCGCTCGCCTCCCAATTCATTCAGAAGCCCGTCAAGGCCCGATGCCACCAGTTCAAGCGAAGTGAGCGGCGGGTCGTTGCGGGCGTATTCAATCTCGCTTTGCTTCAAGACGTCGCCTTCAAGATCTGTAACGGCCAGGCGTATAAGGCTTTCCCCGACGTCAACTGCCAGGATGACGCCAAACCCAGGATCGGCTCCCAGCATTTTTGTCGGACGTCCGCCGCTTGGAACGGTCTCTGCCAGTTCAACCACCAGACCGGCGTCAATGAGTGGGGCAAGTCTCTGGCCGAGAGTGACGCGCGATACGCCCAGTTTATCCGAAAGATCGGCACGCGAGATATGATGGTCAGCGATTGAGGCGAAGAGATCGCTGCAAGCGCTGAGCGGCAGGCGATCGCCCAAAATGGTGCCGGCACCGCTTGTTAAGCCGCGACGCTTTGCTTCCGCCAAAACCTACTCCTATTCAACCCGCTCATTGACGCCGACACTCTAATCCTAAGCCAACCAGAGAACAGCCATTGGCGGCATAATCCCAGATTTTTTGCTGCAGGACATCCATTAGAAGGCGATCTTTTGATAATTATTTATCAAAAGATCGTTGACATATGTTTCCTTACAGATTTAACTGGTCGAAGAAATTGTCGTGACCTGCGGCCAAAATCTGGAATATGGCGTGTTGGAAGCTTTCATCATCGGATTGGATTTCGGAACTGAAAGCGCTCGCGGCGTGCTGATCTCGCTCGCGTCTGGCAAACAGGTCGACTTCGCGGTCGCGCCCTATGTGCACGCAACCTTGACCGACCAGCTACCCGACGGCACGCCCATCAAGGGCAGGATGTTTCTCCAGGTGCCCAACGACTATCTTCTTGCTGCCGAGCAACTGCTAAATCGGCTGGGTAGAGATCGCCAGGTGGTTTCGATCGGTCTTGATTTCACCGCAAGCTCACCCTTGCCTGCCGATATCAGCGGAGCAGCAATTGCGGATCAGCTCCCCGCGGAGCCGCATGCCTATGTCAAGCTTTGGAAGCACTCGGCTCAATCGCACGCGACGGGTCTGCTTGATAGTAATCCGGTCGTAGCGGCACGCTTTGGCGGCCGTCTTTCTGGCGAATGGTTCCTTGCCAAGGCTCTTGAGCTGTCGATTGATGCGCCAGAAATCTTCGCCCGGACGGATCGCTTCATCGAGGCTGGCGACTGGCTCGTGTGGCAGCTCACCAGAAACGAGCTTCGCAGCCGCGACTTTGCTGCCTACAAGGCTCAGCACGATCCTGTCGCCGGCTATCCAGGCGAACTTGCAGAAGATTTCATGGCCAAGTTCGGCCCCGTCGCCGACGTCGGCACAAGCGCTGGCCAAATGACCGCTGATTGGCTGGCAAAGACCGGTATCCTGGGCTCACCTGCCGTTGCCGTCGCGGTCATCGATTCCCACGCCGTCCTGCCAGCCGTCGATGATGGTGCGCCCGGCACTCTGGTTGGAGCTCTCGGCACGTCTGCTGCCTACCTTTATCTCTCCGATGATTTCAGTGTCCTGCCGGCCGGTGTCGAAGGCGTGGCATTCGACGCCGCCCTGCCCGGTCTCTGGTGCTATGAGGCGGGCCAGGCCGCTTTCGGTGACATTCTCGCCTGGTTTGCCCGATCCTTTCCCAAAGGCGACGACCTGGAGGCAAGTTTTTCCGCCTATAACAACGAGGCAGCAGGTATCGAGCCTGGCACGTTTCCGCTATTGGCGCTCGATTGGTGGAATGGCAATCGTGTCCCCCATTCCGATTCCCTCCTGTCGGGGTTGCTCCTTGGCTTGACCCTGCAGTCTTCGGCCGCCTGCATCTATCGCAGTTTGATGGAAAGCCTGTGCTACGGGACGCGATCGGTCATTGCCCTCTTCGAGGATGAGGGGATGAAGGTCGAGCGCCTCGTGATCACAAGCGGTCTGGCGGACCGCAACCCGCTTCTCGTACAGATCCTTGCCGATGTTACGGGCCGGCCCCTTACAATACCGCAGATTGACAATGCAACATGCGTCGGCGCGGCCATCCACGGTGCGGTCGCTGGAGAGGTCGTCAAGGATTTTCGCGAAGGATTTGCACGCTTCGGTGCGCGCCAGGCGCGAACCATCACCCCTCGGCCTCAATATGCCGGCGTCTACGACGCCATCTACGACCAATATTGCGCATTGTCGGCGGATACCAGGATCCACGAAGCCATGCATGTTCTGCGCTCGGTTGCGAGCGCCCACAAAGGTCAGGCGTCATCGCCTCACATCAATCGCGAGGTCCTGCCAAGCCGGGCCAGCGATAGGCCGTCTCAACGAGATAAGGTCTTTTAACCGTCTGAAGGGAGGAACAGATATGATCAAGCACAGTGGAAAAGCGACGACATCGCTCATCGTATTCGCGGCCGCGGCAATCAGCCTTGCTGCATCTGCCACGGCTCAAGCGCAGGATGCGAAATACACGATCGGCATTGTTGAACAGCAGCTCGCCAACCCGTTTTTTTCCCGCCTGCAGCAGGCTGGAGTGGCCCGGGCGAAAGAACTCGGCCTTGAGGTCATGACCGCGGAATCGAAGGTTGCCGGCGACTCAGCAAGCCAGATCAACGCTATTGAAAACATGATCAATCGCGGCGTCAAAGGCATTGTCCTCGACCCAGCAAACGCATTTGCGCTCGCGCCTATCGTCAAGACCGCACGCGATGCAGGAATTATCGTCGTCACGACAAACACCTCGCTGGATCCAGCAGATGCTGCCAACGCATCCTACGAGACGGACAATCTTGCAGCAGGCGACCTGATCGGAAAATGGGCGCGTGCACAGCTTGCCGGCAAGGAAGCGCACGTGGCAATGCTCGACTACGACCTCTCCGACAAGACGGCCGGGGCCCGCCACAATGGCTTCATGCAAGGCTTCGGATTGAAGGATGGATCTGCCGAGCTATCGGGGACTGCTCTCACCAAGGCCAATGTGGAGACCGGCCAGTCCAGTATGGAGAACCTCCTGTCTGCACATGGCGACATCAACGTCCTCTACACAATCAATGAACCGGCAGCTCAAGGGGCAGCCCTTGCAATTCAGCAGGCCGGTGCCACAGTCATTGTTACCTCGATCGACGGAAGTTGCTCGGGCGTGCGCTCGGTTGCCAGCGGCGAGATCGGTGCGACCGTCATGCAGTTCCCGACCAAGATGGGTGAGCTTGCGGTCGATGCAATCAATGCCGCCGTCACCAACGGCAAAACGCCGAGCGGCGTCAACAACTCGGGTACAATACTGATCACCGACAAGCCGGTCGATGGTATCGAATCCCAGACAAGCGAATGGGGCTTGAAGAACTGCTGGGGCGAATAATTGAGCACTCCACAAAACATTCAAGACAACGAAGCGGCGGGCACCTCTGGTGCCCGTCAAGAGAAAAGCCTCCGGGCTTTGATTTTTGCGTTTTTCTCGCAACCCGTGGCTGGCCCACTCGTCGCGCTCGTGGCCATCGTCATTTTCTTCTCGATGGCCACATCGACGTTCTTTAATCCGCGCAATCTGTCACTGCTGTTCCAGCAGTCGGTGGTGGTTGGTACGCTCGCGCTTGGTCAGACGCTCATCATCCTGGTCGCAGGCATCGATCTAGCCTGTGGCGCAATCATGGTCTTCGGTACCGTCGCGATCGGCAGTTTCGCTGTCGCCGGCAATGTCGGACTTGGCATTCTCGCAGGCTTGCTGATTTGCGTCACGGCGGCATGCATCAACGGGGCCGTCATTGCGCGCTTGCGCTTGCCACCTTTCATCGTCACGCTCGGTATGTTCACCGTCTTGCAGGCGGTCGCTCGCCTCTATTCCAGCTCCGAAAGCTACCCCATCAGCTCCGGGTTGCTGCGCATTCTCGGCAAGCCTGCCCTGACGACGCCGATGGTTGTCAGCTACGGCACGATCCTGTGGGTGGCTCTGACCCTCCTGCTATGCTACGTCCTGAACCAGACCGCATGGGGCGTACGCGTCTACGCAGTCGGCAACAATCCAACTGGCGCGCGTCTCAATGGCATCAAGGTGAACCGGGTTATCTTCTCGGTCTATGGCCTGGCCGGTCTATTCTATTTCTTCGCAGCCTGGCAGGCGCTTGGACGAACCCCGATCGCAGACCCCAGCGCCTACCAGCTTGCCAATCTCGACGCCATTACCGCAGTTGTCATCGGCGGATCGAGCCTGTTTGGCGGACGTGGCGGGGTGATTGGTACATTTGTCGGCGCCCTGATCGTCATCGTCCTTCAAAACGGCCTGACCCAGGCCGGGATCGATTCACTCTATCAACAGGTGGCAACCGGTATTCTCGTCGTGCTCGCCGTCACTGCCGACCAGTATGTCAGCAGGAGGAAGCGGTCATGACGGCAGCACCCTCTTTGCCAAGACTGGTCATGGAAGCGCACGGCCTGCGCAAGAGCTATGGCCACGTGATCGCCATGGATGGCGCCGATTTCGAACTGGCCGATAACGAAATATTGGCAGTCGTCGGAGACAACGGCGCTGGCAAGTCCAGCCTTATTCGAGCACTGACCGGCGCAGTCGTACCCGACAGCGGCGAGATTACCCTCGATGGCCGGCAGGTCAGCTTTCGCACGCCGCTCGATGCCCGCCTCTCTGGCATCGAGACGGTCTATCAGGAGCTTGCCGTCGCCACCGAACTCGATATCACCCAGAACCTGTTTCTCGGCCGCGAGCTCAGAAAGCCGGGCTTCATGGGTATGGTCCTCAGGCAACTCGACAAAAAGAGGATGCGCAACGAAGCTTTGGAGCACATGCGCAATCTGGGTATCCGCGTTCAGTCGATCCGTCAGAAGGTCGATACCTTGTCTGGCGGTCAGCGGCAGGCAGTAGCTGTGGCCCGGGCAGCCGCCTGGGGGCGCCGGGTCGTCATTCTCGATGAGCCGACAGCTGCACTCGGTGTACGCGAGACAAAGCAGGTCCTGGAACTGATCCGGCGCGTGCGCGCGCAGGGCCTTTCCGTGGTGATTATTAGCCATTCCATGCCTGACGTTTTCGAGATTGCCGACCGTATTCACATTCATCGGCTCGGCCGCCGCGCAGCCGTCGTCGCCACGAAGACCGTAACGATGAACGACGTAGTCGCCGTCATGACCGGCGCGGCAGCGCCCGATAGCCTGCCAACCGCAATCATCCATCAAAAGAAAGCCTGACAAAGGAAGCTGTTCATGCCGATACTGGATCGTTTTTCGCTCAAGAACAAAGTCTCGATGGTCACTGGCGGCAATCGTGGCATCGGCCGTGCGATCGTCCAGGGCCTTGCGGAAGCCGGCTCTGCCATCGTCATTGTCGGGCGTGACGCTGAAAAGAGCGCTGTAGCCGTAGAAGAGATCCGCAAGCTTGGCGTAGACGCCATCGCGCTTGAGGCCGATATGGCAAAGCGTGACGAGATCGAATCGGCGACCCAGGCGGCCCTGAAGCATTTCGGTCAGATAGACGTGCTAGTCAACAATGCTGGTATCGGCTTCCACGCCAACGCCTTGACCCTTCCCGATGAAGAGTGGGAACGGCTGTTCAGCATCAATCTGGAGGGCGTTTGGAAAGCCTCGCAGATCGTCGGCCGTCATATGGTTGAGCGCAAGCAGGGATCGATCATCAATATCGGATCCATTTCGGGTGAGATCATCAACCGGCCACAGTGGCATTCACCCTACGGCATCTCGAAGGCTGCGGTTCATCATCTTACCCGTTCGCTGGCTGCTGAATGGGCCAGCAGCAACGTACGCGTCAATGCCATTGCACCCGGCTACGTCAGGACTGAGATCGCCAGTACCGAATATGAGGACTATCGGCACTACTGGAAGGATGAGGTTCCGATGGCGCGCTACGGAAAACCAGAGGAAATTGCGCCGATTGCACTGCTGCTTGCGAGCGAGGCGTCAAGCTTCGTCACCGGGTCGGTCATTGTTGTCGATGGTGGATATACGCTCTGGTAGGGAATGAAGGTCGGCGGCTACCCGTGTCCGCGATCCGCGATGGACGGATGCCAGGACATTCCTAGAGATCGGAGATCGCGATAGTGCACTAGGTGACGATGTGCACAGCGATTGGTCCTTGCCGGGCCAGAACTTTTGGAAGACCTTGTGTTTTACTCTTTGCCGCCTTGAGCCCTCTTCCGAGGGCTTTTTCTATTGCCTACCGGTTCTTGTCCGAACCGCGATTTCAAATCCCATTCCTTTTAAAGTGTCGCCGATGTCTCTCATTCTCATCATATTCAGCTGATTGAATTCGACTGAGTATACGATCGCTCCCTCTGCCAGCGATACGGTTGTGTATCGTTCAAACGATGACGACAGCAAACGCTCCGCTTGGCTCATTGCCTGCTGCTCGGTCAGCGCATTAATCGACAATGTGAGCTCAATCGTCTTGGAAGGCGGGACCATTAAGGCCCGCACGACATCTTCTGAAAATCTGTTCTTGAAATTGTGGGGTCTGACCTTCGGTGTTGAAGCCAGATCCTCAATGACTGCCAGCCTCGCGGACAATGTGGCCATCTGATCTTGCATAATCTTCTCGTTATCCGTGGCCGTCTGGTCGAACTGGACTTTACCGCGGGAGAAGGTCACAGGATTGTCGATCTCGTGATCGGCGTCTATCGCCTCCTTCACCATGAGCTGCAGGGACGCGCGCAGATCGAAGATCGGACGGCCTCCGGCGCGAGAACTTCACCGAGCGCACTGAAGCCACATCAAAGGGTATCCGCTGCCCTTCGAGGTGCATGTGGATGATGGGTTTCTGGATTGTATGCCTGATGCCTATTTCATAGAAGGCGTTTGGGTTAAGCGTCGTGAGGTCAGCAATGACCAGCTCAGAGTCTAAGAGTGCGGTTATAACCTGCGTCGTGATTTGCCCAGGATTAGGCATCCGGTCAGCCCGAGCCACATGGAAATCCGGGAAATGCTCCCTGAAGACAGGTTCGATAATCTCTTCCAGCAACCAGTCTGCGTGGATGCGGTCGTCGCTGTCATCGTCGCCAATCGGCCCAACGACAAAGCAGGTTTTCTTTTCAGCAGCCTTCTTGGCCATGGCGTGCCCCAACTTCTGATACGCCTATCTGTAACAACCATTTAGAGAGTTACAAGCACCCGCGCTTCGCGCCAACCCCTTCCACCCTCACGGGTATAACGGCCAGAGCCCATGGCGCCAGACCGGTCCACAACACCAAAGCTCTGCCCGCTTGCCTTGGCGAGTTGCAACATGCGAGCGCGCACCGAGGCGCCGACGTTTTTGATTTCCTTAGCCATTTGCGGTCAGCGCCTCGAGATACGGACGGATTACTGTCCCAACGCCACCGCGCTCCGCTTGGTCAGCAATTTTGCCAGGAGTAGCCCTTCGTTGCTGTAGCGTCTCCTGCAGCCCCTCTATCGCTACGGATAGGCCAATCTTGTTGCGATAGCGAAAGCAATCGGCAATCGTCTTGGCGATTCCAAAAATCTTTACCGGAACGCCTTCCACGACGTGAACCTCGACGCTTTCGTTGAGAAGGCTGTCTGTGAAACGCACTATTCGCATAGCAGGACCGCCCGGTTGCGGGGCCCAGTCTTTGCGGCCTATGGCAAGCCAGATCTGTCCCGGAAGTTGATCCGTCAAGCCGTGGAAATTGAGGGCCGAAACTAGGCAGACAACGGCCTTCGGCGCGCGTTTGGCAATCTCCGCCAGACTATGGTTGGCATCGAGTTCCGCATCGGGAAGTTGATAAAGGCCACGAGCAAGCCGCATCACCTCGCCATCCCGTTCCATTCGACTAATGGTGGCCGCCGTCACGCCTGCGTTCCGCAGCTCCACCAGACGTGCTATCCCACGTTCAGCGAGCACGGTTCGGGCGATTTGGCGTTGCGTGACAGAAGCGGTCATTGATACAGAAACTCGGAGTATATAATCTATTGTCCGAGGATTTGTATCACAATCCCTAGACCTGAGACAGCCATCGACTGGCGAAGTCGTGAGCCAGTAACGAACCGTTTACCTTGAAGGGATTCGAGTTCGCGCGCAATCGGGCAGCAATGGTCAGGAGCATTCTGGCTTCACGAAGAGCAACCCGATGGGATCATCCAGGATTGTCGCTTGAATGGCGAAACCAATATCGTCCTGTCCGGTCGCGCATTTGCAGAACTACGGGTAATAGCGAACAGACCACTCATGGATTTTCGATATGAAGTGGCGCAAATTTTGGATGACTTCGCGATGGCAACTGTCTGAATGTCTGCGCTTGGCAGCAGGGTCATCCTCAGCCTCCAGTATCGCGGAGTGTTTCGTAGAGATACGAATTAAAGACCGTGCGAGGTCGATATCGACTTTCATGGCCCGAATAGGCTTTCATTGAAACCAAATTATCTTCGGAAGCGCTTCGATGCTCGATGCTTCGGCAGTTACCCGGCGCAAACATCCCGGAAGCCGGCATTTTGCATTCATGCGAAAAAAGAGAATTCCATTTCCCAAACACCGGAATCGTCGCTGCTCATAAGTCTACTTTTTTAATTGATAACCCAAGGGCCCTGCGGGTTTCCGAACTGCGCGACGAGAGCTGGACTAGGCCGCTGGACTTGGAGAAGTTCCTGAACGCACGCCCGTACGGGCGCGGCAGTAAGGTCGTCTTCCAAGTTACCGATCCAATCCTTCCGGAAAACACCGGGGTATGGTCCGTGTCAGCTAACGGCGCCTTGCGAAGCGACGAGAACCCTGCTTTTGAGCTATCCATACAGACGATTGCCGAACTTGCCTTCGGTGCGCAGTCAGCGGCCGTCCTTGCTGCGGCGGGCCGCATCACAAGCGACGCGGGAGATATTGATGCACTGAATCAGGTTTCCGCCTCGTCCGGTCCCAAACCATATTCGGGCATTTCATTTTAGCCAGCAAACCTGATGTCACTCTGATTTCGGAGAACTGCGTGCTTCTGCCGAGCTTCAAGCGTGAACGCGTCTACCTGATGCTGAAGGGAAAATACTTCGCATTGATCGTATCGTAGACATCGCTCGCCTGGATTTTCGCAAGGGCGCCATTCAGCTTTCCGAGCAAATCCTTGTCATCGGGACGCACCGCTATCCCCGCACCGTCACCGAAATATTCAGCATTCTTGATGTCCTCGCCCTTGAACTCGCAGCAGCTTCCGGCCTTGGTGTTGGTCAGCCAGTCATAGACCGCAAGCTTGTCTTCAAAGATGATATCGACGTTTCCTTCAGCCAGTTCCTTGTAAAGGTCGGGAGATGCCTGAACCACGGCCGTCGATACATTGGGATAGTATTTTTTCGCGTATGCCTCCTGCGCGGTTGCTGCAGTGACGCCAAGTTTCTTGTCCTTGAGGTCATTGGGCGACGTGCCTGCAATGTCGGAACCTTTGCGCACGATGAACACGGATGGGCTGTCGTAATATTTTGCAGAGAACGCCACTTTCTCGCGTCTCTCGGCGCTCATCGACATCGACGAAACGATGGCATCATACTTTTTTGCGAGCAGGTTGGGGATCATGCCGGTCCACTCCTGGATCACGAATTCGCATTTGAGCGCTGCCGCCTCACACACCGCTTTGGCGACATCGACGTCAAATCCCTGGAGCTGGTTCTCGGAGTCTAGGTAGTTGAACGGTGGAAATCCCCCTTCCACCGCCACACGGACGGTATCATGTTCGGCTGCCAGCGACGGAAACGGCGCCCCGCCGGCCAAGGCCATCACCGAACCCAAAACCAGCATCCGGCGCGTAATGAACATCTTCATTCCTGGCATGTTGCGACCTCACCGTTCGTTGCGCCTATCAGGCTGTTTGATGATGCCAATCAAACCATCAAAAATTTAAGATGCTTACCCTTTCCAGGCACTAAATTTGCGCATCCTTGAAAAGCTTTTCGTAATGAATGCGCGCCAGAATTGAAGACCCTGGGAGAGAAGCTCTTTGTCTGCATATGATCTGCCCCAACGTCTTGCCCAGAAAGCCGCCCGCTCTTCTGGAGCCACACTCGTGCTGCTCGCGATCAGCGGTGTTGCCATTCTCGGCCTCGTGTTCGTCGCGGCGCTTTGGGCGGGGAAAGAAAGTGACGCTGCGGCGTTGGACCACCAGCGCAAGCTCGTGAACGGCCGCCTTCAGGACCAGGTAGACCGGGTTTCGAAAGACATGCGCTTGATGGCTGCAGGCTTCTCGTCACTACTGTCGGAAAATGCGGTGGTCGCGGATGGCGGAAACGACAATAGCACCGCCGAAGCTTTCGCGACGGTCGCCACGACCGCGTTCGGATACAATGGCACGTATCTGGTCACATCAACCGGCGAGCTTGCGCTGGAGGCCGACGCCGAAACCGCCCGCCGGTACAAATGGATCCGTCCGCTCCTTTTGCCGATGATAAGGCAGGCCGATCTCAAGGGCCCTGGGCAGAGCGAGACGAACCCGGAGCGGATCCATGTTGCGCTGATGAAACTTGAGGGGCGGCCGTCTATTGCGGGCGTCACGAAAGTGACGGCGTCAATCGAAGCCAATGGTGCTAGGACAAGACTGGCGCAGCCTTTGTATCTCGCTGCTTTCCGCTTTCTCGATGGGGCCACGCTTGATGCGCTCAGCCGTGAGCAGGGCCTCGCCGGCGCGCGGTACGCGCGAACCGCAGACGCTGAGGCAAACGAGGTCGCTTTCCAGATCGAGGCAACTGCAACGAACGAGCCCATCGGTTTTATCATATGGGCGCCGGATCTTCCCGGCTCACGCGTCGTTGCCCGTCTCGTGCCCCTCCTTTCGGTCGCAGGACTGTTGATCGGCGGTCTGTTCTTCGCACTCATGGCACGGCTGAGAAAAAGTTTGCAGGAACTGGGCCGCAGCGAGGACCATGCTCGTCATCTGTCCTATCATGACGTATTGACGGGATTGCCCAACAGAGCGCTCTTTGCGGAGCGCTTTCAGCATTGTCTCGACACCCTGGATGCTTCTTCCGGATATGCCATCGTGGCACTCATTGACCTTGATCGCTTTAAAGAGATCAACGACACCTACGGACACCCGGCAGGAGACGAGCTTCTGCGCAGCGTTGTGATCCGGCTGAGCCCTCTGTTCGGAGAACGGGATATGCTTGCCAGGGTGGGCGGCGACGAATTCGCCTTGCTCCTGCCCCCTGGGAGCGCCGCGGGGCGAGCACTCCCGGAATTATGGGAGGAGGTCGTCTCCGAGCTCGCCAAGCCATTCAACCTGCGCAACGGCGATATCGTTGTCAGGATTGGCGGCTCGATTGGTGCTGTTACTGTCAACGACCGAACCTTAGCCCGCAGCGAATACCTTCGCCGCGCTGACCTGGCGCTTTACGAGGCCAAAAGCCATGGAAGGGGTCGGTGTGTCGAGTATCACGAATATCTCGATACTCGAAATGTCGAAAAGGACAACCTGACTCAGGATCTTCGTCTTCTTCTGGGCTCCGCCAGCGATTCCGTCACACAGGAACCTAAGGGCGAACTGGAAGTATTCTTCCAATCAGTCCACCTGGCTTCCGATGAAATGCCGCTGTCGGGTGCGGAGGCTTTGGTACGGTGGAGGCATCCGCATCTAGGGTTGCTCACGCCCGACATGTTTATTCCGATTGCCGAGGAGGCCGGCCTTATCGACCAACTTGGGGAATGGGTGTTGAGAACTGCCGCAATCAGAGCCGCATCATGGCCTTTAGGCATCACGCTGGCTGTCAACGTTTCGCCCTCCCAAGTCCGGCGCCGCGGATTTGGTGACCGCGTTCTTTCTATTATCAAGGAGGCCGGCCTCAGCCCCTCGCGTCTCGAACTCGAACTCACAGAGGCTGCGCTTTTCAATCTGGACCACGGCGCTCAGGAGACTCTTGCGATCCTTCGGGCGCACGGAATTCGCATTGCCTTGGATGATTTCGGAACCGGCTTCTCTTCGCTTAGCCATCTAATCCAATTCAATATCGACAGGATCAAGATCGATCGCTCATTCGTCAGTTTGCTTGGAAGCCAGGCCGAGGGAGCTGCCATCGTTTCGTCAATCATCGGATTGAGCAGAACGCTCGGAAAGACCACTACAGCGGAGGGTATCGAAACCCAGGGGCAACGCGACTTCCTGATTGCGGCCGGTTGCACCGATCTGCAAGGTTTCTATTTTTCTCGCCCGATGGCGGGCGTGGATTTTGACCGGATCATTGCCAGAAACGAGGATGGCAATACCAGGGCCGCGCATACCGGGTGATTCTTCCAAACACTGTGTTTCACGGCGCCGTACGCGATAAACGCGCAAGTCAGGCTGTCAGTTAAGGCGCTCCAGTGGACCGCTCTTTATTTGGAACGCGGAGACTTGGTGCGTTGATCAACGGGACCCCTACGCTCTTTTGTCCAGTTGTCCCGATGCAAATCCCTAGCTTTTGCAAACCCTTGAGAAAGACAATGCTTGCATTAGCGCCTCCTGTTGGTAGCATCCGCCTTCAGGGGATAAGTTATGACGATAGAAGAATTGATGGATCTGCAGGAAGCCGGAGCGAGAGCGTGTGTTTTGGGACTTGCCGGCCACGAGAACCCTTTCCTGAAAGCAGACAAACTCCCCGCAGAAAACCATGACGGATTGGCCGACTGGCTTTCCCGCCACGATGCGTGGAAATTTGGATGGGAGGCAGAGAACGCCAGCCGTGAGGGCAACCTCTTGCCGTATGTGCGAAATCTCCTGCCCCGCATCGAACAGATACCGGGTTAAGCACGTTGAGAACGCCGCAGCAGCATTGGCTTTGAAATACACCACAGGCGTTGTGAAACGAAAGCCAATGCGGTGAACATCCACGATCGTGACCGCTCAGTTCCGGAGCTCGACGTTCACGGGTCAGCGGGCGACTGGGCGGGCGCCAAGCCCAATCTCTTATATGCCTCATCCGGGGCTTCGTTGGCGCCCATAAGCTTTAACATCATGTCGATCATCCTGCGCTCTACCGCACCATCGGCAAGCGGCGTGAGCTGTCCAGGGTCTGTGACCAGATCATAGAGCCGCGTCTCTTTCTCCAACAGTGCTCCCGGTCCGTAATTCGAGTACATCGGTGAGCGCTGTGTGACCGGCACCTTCAGGAGGGGCACGCTTTTCGTCCAGCCAAATGGCGGGGACAACGTAGAGGCAGAGAGTTCCTCGGGCGTGAACGGCTGCGTGATATGCGTCGGCATCACGGTGTATTGGAAGATTTCCTGGGTATCGAGGTCGGCCGGAAACCGGTGATAGGTGTGGCGGCCGTCCGTAACATTGACCGCGCCACCGAAATAGCCAAACAGAACCGCTTCGCGCTGACGCTCCGCAAGGAGCGAGAAGCCTTCGGTCTCCGGAGGGGCTGCCACGCCAAAAAGGTCGAGAAAGGTCGGTCCGACATCGACCGACTGGGTCAGGCGGTCGATCCTTCGTGCGCCCGGCTTGCGTGGGTCGTGAACGAACAGCGGGATATGAACGATTTCCTCGTACATGTTCATCCGGTTCTTTGCCCAGAAATCATGCTCGCCGAGCAGAAAGCCATGGTCGGTCGTCACCACAAGGGCTGTATCCTTCCACAAATCGTGCTCATCGAAATAGTCCAGAAGCTGCCCGAGCAGGAAATCGCAGAGCGAAACGATCGCATAGTAGTTGGCCCGAAGCTCGTCAGCCTCTTGCGGCAGCTCCTCGACGCGGCCATATCGCGGCCAGTCCCGGATCGGACCATCCCAGTCCGTCTTGAATGGTTCCTTGAAGCGTTCGGGAGCGAAGAAGGGTTCGTGGGGGTCGAAGGTTTCGATCTGCAGCAGCCAGTCGTCCGCGTCACGATTGGCATCCAGGAATTCAAGGCCATGTGCAAAGCACTGGACGGAAGGAAAATCCTTCTCCTCCTTGATGAACTCGCGATTGATGAGATACGGCCCAAACTTGCCCATAGGACCCTTGGGCGCCTGCGCCTCGTGATACTTTTCCCGCAGCCGCTCCCAATGCGGCTGGACCATGGCTTTCCAGGGATCGGACTCCTGGCCGCGAACGAATTCGAAGGTGGAGTAACGGTTGTGATAGGTCGCCCCGCCATCCTCCCAATAGTGATAGTGGTCAGTGATCAGATGCGAATGAACGCCCTTCTGTTTGAGCAGTTCCGGGAACGCATTGTCGAACGGCTCAAGTGGCCCCCAGCTGCGATGCAGGAAAGTCAGCCGTCCGGTCAGGAGATCACGGCGGGCGGGCATGCAGGGCAGAGAACCCACGTAGTGCTTGTCATAGACCCTTGTACGCGCCGCCAGCCTGTCGAAATTCGGCGTCGGGATCCTGGTGCCGCCGTAAGCGCCAAGCATGTGCCGGTTCAATGAATCAAAGAGGACGAAGACAGTCTTCATGAGTGGTCTCCCTGAGGTCCGGAGGGCAGGTGCCGCATTATTTTACGGCTCCCATGGTGAGGCCCCGGACGATGAAACGCTGCCCCACGAACATCATGATCAGCGCGGGTATCGTAGAGAGGATCGAAGCGGCAGCCATCTGGCCGTACTGGACCTCGTATTGCTGGGCAAAGCGCGAGATCGCAACTGGAACCGTTGCGGTATGACGGCTGGTCAGCGTCAGCGCGACAGAGAACTCATTCCAGGAGAAGACGAAGGCAAGAACTCCAGCCGCGATAAGCCCGGGCACAGCCAACGGAAGGGCAACGCGCCAGAAGATTGAGGGCCGACTGCATCCGTCGACGAGCGCCGCCTCTTCGATCTCGTGCGGGATCTCGCGGAAATAGGCCATCATCATCCAGATGGTCATTGGAAGGTTCAGGGCGATATGCGTCAGCACCAGTGCCGTCAGCGTGCCCGAGAGATTCAATTCCCGGAAGATCAGATACCAAGGTCCCACGAGAGTGAGCGGTGGGATCATGTTGAAAATCAGCGTCCAGCCAAGGAAGACACGCGAAATCAGCGTGCGCGATTTGAAATGGACGAGAGCGTAAGCCGCAAGCGTTCCGATGATCAGCACGCCTGATGTCGACAGGATAGCAACGACGAGGCTGTTCCAAACGTTTTCGGGGAAATCTGAGCGCCGGGAATAAAGCACGTCGGCATAGTTGAAAGATGTTGGCTTAAAGAGCCACGATCCCTGCAGGATGTTGATCTCGTATTTCAAGGATTGAAGGAAAACCCACAGGAACGGAGACAGGATGACGAACACCCCGGCTGAAAGAAGGAGAATGCCGATCAGGCGGCTTGGGCCTCTCAGATCGAGCATCAGATAGCCCTCACGAAACGGCCAGCGCGATGCGCGACCCAAATGAATGCAATGGTCGCGGCAATCACGGCAATTGACAGCATTGAGCCGTATCCGAGATCATTCTGCTGGAAATAGACTTTGTACAGGTGGAGGCTGACGACCTCGGTCGATGTACCTGGACCTCCTGAGGTCAACAGGAAGATCTGATCGAAAACCTTGAAGGCGAGGATCGTGCGGAAAAACATCGCGACCAGCAGCGTCGGCCAGATCAGCGGTATGATGATCCGCAGGACAATCGTTCGGTTTTTTGCGCCGTCGATGCGGGCCGCCTCGATGACGTCGCCGGGCACTGCCTCGACGGCTGCGAACAGGATGAGGAAGACAAAAGGCGTCCAATGCCAGACGTCGACGATGACGACCGACAACAGCGCCAACGAAGTCGATCCGAGCCAGTTGATCGGTTGCAGCCCCACAAGAGTGACGGCTTGGTTCAGGACACCGAAGTCTAGGCTGTACATCAGCTTCCACATCGAACCGATCGCCACCGGTGGCATGAGGATCGGAATGATCAGGATGGTGCGCAGGATAGCCTTTGCCTTGCCCGCCGACGAGACAAGGATGGCAAGCACCAGGCCAAAGGCCAGCTCGATCAAAACGCTGATGATCGCGAAGACCACAGTGTTCTTTAACGCAATCCGGAAGATGTCGTCGTCAAGCAGCTGCCTGAAATTCTCCGCCGGGGTGAATTGCCAGATCTCACTGGCCCTCTCGAAGGTAATCGTCGAAAGAGACATGGCGATCAGCTCGCCAACCGGGTAGACGGTCAGAAGCAGCAGGAAGAGGGCGGCCGGCGCCAGTGCCAGCCACTGAAAATGACGGTCGATGAAGTCTGCTAAGGAACGAGGCTTTTCAGATCTTGTCGTCATGGCATGTTCCGCAGCCGCTCCTGGTGAGGAACGGCTGCCTGCTGGAATGACTATTCGGCGAGCGGGCTAAGGAGACCTGTCTTGCGGCCACCCTTCTTGAAGATCGCCTCGATATCCTTTGCGGCCTGATTAAGCGCCGCAGCGGAAGAGAGTTCGCCGATCAGCGCCTGGTTCAGCCGCAAGCCAAGCGCCTGGTTGACGGCCGGACCTTCCGAATAGCCGAGCAGCTGCTTGCCGTATTTGATTTCTTCCTGATATGCCGGCATCCAACGGAACTCGGGCCGATCCTTCAGGTCGGAGGAAAAGACGTCTTCGCGCACAGGGATCCCGCCGCCTTCGGCATAGGCATATTGTGCCTTGTAGGTGATGAACCATTTCGAGAACGCGAGCGCACCCTTCTTGCCATCGTCAGAGGCGTTTTTCGGAACGGCTAGCACCCAGTTTCCGATGGCAACGCCAGGCTCGCCGTCGACCTTGGCCTTTGGCAGGACAGCGGCGTTCACCTTGCCGATGACTGCAGACTTCTTGGGATCGTCGAAATTCGGGAAGGCTGCGACAACGGCATGGGCCTGCAGGCCTTTGCCGGTCTGGATCAGCTGGATGAGATCGCCCTGTCCGAGCGAGGCGTAGTTCTGCGGTCCGCAGGACTTCGAGATCTCGATGAACTTGTCGAGCGCCTGCTTGACCTCGGGGCTGTTCACCGTAACCGTGAAGTCGCCATTGGCGGCGTCCTTTTCGATCGAGCCGCCGTAAGACAACAGATAGGCCATGAAATCGTAGTAGATCGAGTCGCCCTTCTCGCCGCGCTGCAGGTAACCGTAGCTATCCGGCGGATTTTGGAGGACCTTGCAGTTGTCGAGCACCTGGTCGAACGTGACCGGGACCTTCAGACCCTTTTCCTTCAGGACATCGTCGCGATAGTAGAAAAGCTGGACGTTGCCGTTCGGCGAATATCCCATCAACTTGCCGCTCGCGCAGGTACGGAACTTCTTGGCTTCGTCCCAGCAGCCGCTGTCGCCAAAGGCGTAGACTTCTTTCGGGACCTGGAAGCTGGGATCGATCTCGTTCAAGGGCTGAAGGAAGCCGCCCTGATAGAATTCAACTGTGGAATTTCCGTTGATGTTGACAAGATCATAGGGGCTGGTGTCGCCGCTGCGCACGGCCGACCGTGCCTTCTCCAGCATTCCATCGAATGGCGTGACTTCGAGGTCAACCTTGTTGCCGGTCTGCTCCTCATAGAGGGCGACCACATTCTCGAACCCCTTGTACCAAGGCGATGCATTGATCAGGATCGTAATGGGCTCCTGCGAGCCCACATCCAAGAAGCTGTCGGCTGCTGCGGCCGGTGTCGAAAGGGCCGCCATCGTTCCCGCGGCAAGGAGAACTGCAAATCTGCTGATACTCATAGGGTTCCTCCGTCGAAATCGCATTTTCTAAGAGTAAGCCGACAAACGCCGCAACGTTAAAGAAAGGGTTTTCTATGGCGGCGCGTTTCAAAGGAACGGCTGATGCTGATTTGTCCGCAGGCGAATGCTATCCATAACCTGCTATAACGTGGAGGAATACCGTGGATCGAACGCTGCTCGCCTTCCTTGTCGTGGCCGAGGAAGGAAATCTGACGTCAGCTGCCGTCAAGGTCGGCCTGACCCAGCCTGCCCTTACAAAAATGATCCGCAGGCTGGAGCGCGATTATGAGGCTCCACTCTTTGACCGCACATCGCGCGGCATGAACCTAACGCGGGCCGGAGCAAAGCTTCGCGACCGGGCCAAGCGCATCGAGATCCAATATCGCCAGTCACGCGAGGAGATCAAATCGCTTGTTTCGGGCTCGTTGCCGCATTTCTCGATTGGTGCTGGCGCGGCCTATCACATGGAGATTGCTCCCGATATCGCCCGCATCCTGTCCGACGAGTTTCCCGAGACAAAGGTCCGCCTGGATTTCAATGTGGCGGACCTCACCCTTCCGCGGCTGGTGGCAGGCGACGTCGATCTGATGCTCGGCGCGATCCATGACCGCCCGCCCGAAGGTATCGAAACTGCCGAGATCATCAGGGTCGATATCGTGCCCTATTGCCGAAAGAGCGATCGTCTTGCCAGGCTTGACCTCGTACGGCCCGAAGACGTTGCCAACAGGCGCTGGGTCATATACCGCCGCGACGATGCGATCGTAGCCAGAATGGCAGGCTTTTTCAGCGACAGCTGCTTGCCGCCGCCCGACATTGCCATGGAAGTCGAGGCGCTTGCTGCAAGCTTCAGGATCGTTGCGAACTCCGATAAGCTCACGCTCGCCCCCCTTTCGCTCGCCAACGTGGCCGAGCAGTTCGGGCTCGTCCCCCTCCATTTTGCCGCTCCGATCTGGAGTTTCGGCTCGGGAGCGTGGTACCGGACATCGTCGCGCGAATACCCGATCATGCGGCGAGCCCTTGATCTGCTGCCTCAGCTGGCCAGCGAGACACTTGCCATTCCCGGAAGTTATAGCCGTGGGGTTTCGAAGTCATTTCCAATGGAAGGGTGACTTCACTAGGTTCGCGCAAAATGCAGATCGCGGAGCACACTATGCGCAAGCCCAACGTCATCGTCTTCTTCACCGACCAGCAGCGCCATGACACCACGGGCGTCCACGGTAATCCGATGGGCCTGACGCCGAACTTCGACCGTCTCGCGGCCAAGGGAACGCATCTCTTCAATTCTTTTACCAGCCAGCCACTTTGCGGTCCGGCACGATCATCGATGCAGACAGGCTTATTTGCCACCGAGACCGGGGTGTTTCGCAACGGCATCCCGCTTGCCGATGACGCAGAGACAATCGCCAAGGTCTTCGCGAAAAATGGCTACCAGACGGGGTATATCGGCAAGTGGCATCTCGGCGGTACAGACCCGGTTCCCAAGAGCGAGCGGGGCGGTTATCAAAGCTGGCTTGCCGCCAACCTTCTCGAGTTTACCTCGGACGCCTATGACACCGTCGTCTACGATGTCGATGACCAGAAAAAGAAACTTCCAGGATACCGCGTCGACGCGCTGACGGATGCTGCGATACGTTACTGCGACGATCATCAAAGAGAGCCGTTCTTCCTCTTTGTGTCTTTTCTGGAGCCCCACCACCAGAACCATACCGATGCCTATCCCGCCCCCGACGGCTATCGCGAGATGATGGACGCCAAGACGTGGACACCGCCGGATCTCGCAACGCTCAAGGGAACAAGCACTTGGCACCTGGGTGGCTATTACGGGATGGTCAAACGCCTTGACGAAGCCTTTGGCCGTTTGGTGGATGCGCTCAAAAGCCTCGACATTCTGGACAACACGATCGTCATGTTCACATCAGATCACGCCTGCCACTTCAAGACGCGAAATGCCGAGTACAAGCGCTCCTGCCATGAAAGTGCCGTGCGCGTACCGACGATGGTGATCGGCCCCGGTTTCGAGGCCGGTGGACAGGTCCGTGCGCTCTTCTCAACTGTCGACGTTGCCCCAACGCTGATCGATGCCGCCGGCCTCGAAATCCCCGCAGCAATGACAGGAAAATCCATCCTGCCCGTCATCCGGGATCATCGTGCTGACTGGCGCGACGATGTCTTTTTCCAGATCTCCGAGACGGAAACGGGACGCGCGCTCAGAACACACCGCTGGAAATATGGCGTGACGTCAGATTACGATAAGGATGAGGCGCGCTCGGACTCCTACCGGGAAGCCTACCTGTACGATCTCGACAATGACCCCTATGAGATGGTCAACCTGGTGGGATTGACGTCGTTTCGCGAAACCTCAGATGATCTCAAGGTACGGCTTTTGCGCTGGATTGGCGAGGTCGAAGACGGTCATCAACCGGAAATTCGGGATGCAAAGCCGCGCTTTCCCCGCCAATACCGCCTGAACGCTAGCGACCTGATTGACGCAGTGGACAGGGAGCGGGATATCGATCCGATCGAATAGCAGTCGCCAGAACAGGCCCAACATGCCGTGGACGGCAACGACCGGGTGTTGCAGCCCAAAAGAGCGCGGATGCGCAAGCGACTGTTGAGCGTGTCGAGGCGGCAAATCGTGCCGCTGCTGATATGCGAGGGCGCTCTCTTAATGAGCGGGTGCAGCGCCTCCGGCGTCGAGGCAGAGGTCCAGCGAATGGTCAAGGCCCTCGTTGACGAGAAGGGCGGCTTCGTCGCTGCGGGAAAAGAAATGCGCGTCTCTCATTCCGTGGCGCAACAGGTTGCGACTGGGAAGACGCGGGCGGGCGACAAGGTCCTCCGCCACTTTGAACTCGAACTGCGCACTGTGGCGGTCCCCGTGAAGGGTGGCGGCCATGAGTAAATGGGATGCCATCACGGTCGCGCTTCTGGTCGGAACGCTCTTCGGCGCCGTCAGCATGAAGGTGATCGATATCCAAAGCGAAATAGCTGCTGCCTCCCGATAACGGTAGTTGTTTTCGCAATCGACTCGCTACAAGGTCCGGTAGAACGCGCTGGGGGACCTTGTGGCGAGAATTTATCTGAGCTTCGACAAAGTCGATAAAATTGTAGCGGATGAGTTGGCCAAATCGCTCGCAGAGTACGGCCACGTTGTCGCCTATGACAATGTATGGCCTCGCCCAACCGCGCAGATGGCAAGCGATTTCAAAGGTTCGCTGGGCCAAGCCGATGTTTACATTCCGCTCTTTTCATCGAACACACCTCAAGGCTCGCCCCTGATCTCGGAGCTTGGGTATGTAATGGGGCGGTATGGCAAAGGGGACATCCTCATACTGCCGATCCTGATCGGGACAAGCGATGCCGCCCTTGCGCCGGATCTGCGGGGACTTCGATTTATCCGAGCCGATCGCGTAGATATGGCAGTCCAACACGCACTGACCGGAATTGAGTTCTTTGAGAGGGAGCGACGTCAGAAGACCGAACGGCTCGAAGAAGTTAAACAGGACGTTTCGGATTTCGTAACCGATGCGATTGCCCAGCAGCAAACCTATGAAAGCTACCATCGCAATTGGGCAATCTTCTGGTATTTTGCCGGCGTGCTCTTCCTCTTAGCCGTTCTAGGTCTTACGGCGTTTTCAATTCACACGATCCTCACCGCTGGCGATAAGGTCGCACAACAAAGTTACATTCTTCCGATCTCGCTTCTCATCCTGAACATCGTGATGGTCGGGGTTTTTGCAGCGCTCGCCAAATACGCATATTCGCTCGGTAAGTCGTACATGAGCGAGTCCCTTAAGTCCTCCGACCGCATCCACGCCATTCAATTCGGCAAGTTCTTCCTCAAGGCGTACGGCGAAAAGCTCACGCCACCGGAGGTCAAAGATGCGTTCCAGCACTGGAATATCGATCGAAACTCGACGTTCTCCACGCTCGATCCAGCGCACATCGACCCACAAATCTACTCCTTGATTACCCAGCTTGTCAGCGCGATACGCTCCGGCAAGGACGGAAAATAGATCAGCCACTCTTTGGGGTTCGGGCGCGGCGCGGTTTCTTCGCGGGAGCCGCTGCTGCAGAAACTTCGGGTTCGGGCATCTTCTCGCGTAGGAAACGCTGGCCGCTCTTGTGCAGCCGCCAGCCAAGCCGCGTGTATCCATACCGGCCAAGCTCTCCGACAAGAGATAGTACAATCAAGGTAATGAGAGAACCCGCCGCAAGAGTGGCAGTCGCTGGCATCAGCATAGCCTCCCGCTTCAAGTCCATGGAAACGAGGATGTCAGTCATTTGTGAACCAACGACGCCGAAGATTAAGGCGAAAACCAGGAGCGCTCCGCGGCTTGCAACACGACGTAGGGTGAGCGTGTTGCTTACAAGCCCCCATCTTTTAAAGCGGCCGAGGTAGGGCTCACCGGGACCTGATCTGCTCGCGGAGAATGCGAAATGGAACGGGAAGATTGGGCTCCGGTCATATATTCCATCGTCAGAAAGGCTTGTGCATCAGCGCGTGTCATCTCTTGAAGGACCACGCGCATCTCATCCGCGTAGGGATCGTTCCGCAAGATGTCGGCTAGAAGCGCCTGCCAGAGGGCGGAGAGCTCCGGCTCGGCCTCCGGGTCAATCGTTTGCGCTTCTGAAGTCCATTCGAGCAGTGACGTGAATTGCCGTTCGGTGGGTGCCACATCAGGCGGCGATAGCTTTGCGACAGCTTTCACCTTAGTCATGTGTTGGCTGACGTTCTTAGCACGACGCTCGTTCAAGCCTTCGACCCACTGCTGAGTCCGCTTGCCCCAGTAGTCGCCGAGTGCTTTTGCGCTCGGTTGCAGCAGCGCCTTGAAGACGCCAGCCTTCTCCAAGGTCTTTCCAGCGGATAGTGCAGCGCCCTCCAGCATATCGTCGTCCATATCCTTCTTCGGCTTCGTCGGTGCCATGGCAAACTCCAGCTCAACCTATGACTGCCTGAATCCCGGTGGACTGGGAAGGGGGGCGGCTGGTTCTCCAGCGGATATTTGCTATGGTCGGTTGAATCAGGCTGGGGACTAAACATGCGGAAATATCTTGCGACGGTTGCACTGCTTGCTTCGGTTTCAAACGCTTATGCGGGATTTTGGGATGGCAACTTCGTCCACAGCCAATGCAAGCAGAACAACATGACGTTCGTGCATGGGTACATCGCCGGGTGGATCGACAAGTGGGAGACTGATAAGGGCGCAGTCGAAGCCACGTTCGAGCGCAAGGGCGAGACCCCAGCCGATCTGGTGGCGCCGAAAGCGATCCTCGGCGTGTTCATCTCGCGCGACTTCTGCCTGCCCGACAACGCTAGCGCAGGCCAGATCGCGGATGTCTTCTGTAAGTACCTGCAGGAGAACCCGGCCAGACGGGCGGAATCCTCGGAAAGCCTTTTGGCTCGCGCTCTCGAAGATGCTTGGCCCTGCCGCTCCAAGTAGACCGAGCTTGCCAGTTAAGCCGAAGGATTAAATCGTGAACGACGAGCTAGCAGTTATCTCCGCAAGGATCGGAAGGGCGACGCTGAAAGTACTGGCCGGTTCGATGGGGCTGAGCCTTGGTATAGACATCGTTGAAGCACTAAGTCGGGAGAAAGGAGATGTCGACAAAAGGCTTGCCAAGATCGAGGCGGCTCGCGAAAACCTCCTTGAGGCCCTGTCCGCGATCGATGATATCAAGATTGCCGCGCAGGAGCATAAGAAGGAACTGGCTGAAATCCAGACCTCTGTCAAGGAGATCGGCAAGGAGCGTGACAAGCTGACCGCGGACAAGAATCTTTTGGTTCAGATGACGGCCGCCGAGAAGGACCGGCTCCGGGAGATGCTGGGCGTCCCGACCCGCCTTCAGTCGGTGCTGATTTGGGTGGGGACCTTCATCTTTGGCTGCTTGACGACGTGGATTGTTACCTACGCCTACGACTTCAAGATCAAGGAGCTTCTGCGGGCATTGATCGGCGGGTAACGCGTGCCAGCGGAATCTAGCTGCGGCAGGATTCTGGGGTGACTAAGAGCAGCGGCAATGCGTCCTGATGGAATGCCTAACGGTACGCCGTTCCCCAAAGGCCAATCCGGCAATTTTGCTGGTAAGAAGGCCGGAACCCGCAACATCAAGTCCATCCTTCGCGATCTTCTCAACATCGCCGACATTGTTGTCGATAATGAGGGTGTGGAGCACGAGGTTAAGCACGTCGAGTTCTCCAAGATGGCGCAACCTGATCCGTAAGAACCAGAACATCTATGCCGTAAGTGTACCGCAGAGACCGCAGGCTCACGTCATGCTGGAATGCTTGCTTAAGCATAGCAACTCTTCGCGGCTTCGAGCCGTCTCACGCACGTATAGGGCTAGACGGGTCAGGTTTGCGATCTCAAACGGTAAGGCCGATATAGTCATTTCGTTGCTTTCTAATCAATCGAGCGCGCTGCTCATTCCAGAGCTTCACGGCCTCAACGTCCGCCGCCTCCGGCTCCTTGTTCAGCCGCTTGTCAGCCTCGACACGGGCAAAGGCGTTGAAGCCCTCGCGGTTGATCCGCTCCCGCTCCGCCAGCGCCTCCGCCAAGACGACCGCGGCAACCGGCTTGGTATTGCGCCAGACGCCATCTTCCAGCCACTTGCTCAGGCTGAGCATATATGGTCTCTGGTAGCCATTGATATCGCTTATGTTTTTGAAACGTAAGGGCAAAGAATGGTGGGCGATGAGAGACTCGAAGTCTGGTGACAGGCAACGCGAGAGCGTCAACGCTCCGTCGGCTCCCGTGCCCTCAATCACATATTCCATCTTCTCGATCAGCTGACCGCGTGACAGGCTGGCCGGCCACTTGCCTTGTGACCGTTTCGCATTTTAATGGCTACAACAGTAAACCCATATGAAAACAATCGCAGATGATGATGAGCGACGCGGAGTTGACGATGGAGAAATCGCAGAGGGAAGACACAGGTCCCATTCTCGCGACCGAGCTTGAGATCAGGCGGGCCGAAGCCATCATCGAGATGCTCGTACGCACCATCGATATTCTGCCGTCCGAACCCGGCGACCCTGTCCGGCCATTCGCAATTGGTCTTTTCGACGAGATCAGAGGCTTGCTCAAGCCCGACAGGACCGTATCGAAGCTTCGGCGCGTGACGTCTGGCTATGTTCACTCGAAGCGATACTATCTTGCCTGCGCTCGGCCGGACGCAGAGCGTTTCGATCTGGCAGGTGTTGCCGTCGGCAAAGTGAGTGAGGCAGACCGTGAAAGTGCACTGCAGAGCCTTGTTGCTTTGCAGTCAGCCCATGCAAAGCCTGCCGCGCCAACGCAAGACGACAGAGCCTCTAGAATTCGCGGGGGTCTCCTGCCACGAAAGCGGGAGTAGCCGATATCGCGCACCAACGCGTAATCCGCCCGCCGATTTCCAACGACAACGCCCTTTCGGCGGCCATCACTTGGACAGAGGTTTGGGATGCCGGCAAGGCTCTGAGTCTGCCGGAGAACATCATTAAAGCCTTGGCTTCGGCTTCTCAACGCCTGATAGCGGAGGTGCAGACATCGTCTTCCACATCTCCGCACTTCAGGTTTGAGGCATCCAGTCGCTTCGGGAAGGCCAGAAGGTATCTTTCGACACCGAACCGGATAAAAAAGGCAACTATCAATATCGAGCTGGAGACCGCATAAACCTGGGAGCCGGCAGTCTTGTCTGGCGGTCATAGTGCCGCCACAGAGTTCGGTGCAATCATCTGGTAAACATCAGGTGGTTGCGAATGAGACTGCTGGCCTTCCTATTCTCGTTTTTCGTGCTAACAGCGGCTCAGGCTGAGGCGCAGGTCTATGCGCCATACAATGGCTATGATGAATACGGCGGCTATAGCTACGACGATCCATACAGTCCCTATCCACCGCCTCCCTATTACGAGGACCAACCCCAGTATCAGGAGCCCGAGTATCGGGAGCCGCACTATCGTGTACCAGATAGGGAGCGCCGCCAGCCTTTCCTGCGTGCCGCGAGGGGAACCATTACCATCTCAACACGCCAGCACACGCTTTCCTACACGACCTCGCAGGGACAGCAGTTCGTCTATCCGGTCGCTGTGGGCCGAGAGGGCAAACAATGGTTCGGAACGACGAGGGTCGTTTCCAAGCGCCAACACCCCGAGTGGCGTCCGACCGCCAGCATGCGTGCGAAGAACCCCAGGCTCCCCGCGGTGGTGAAGGCCGGGCCACAAAACCCGCTGGGCACACGCGCCATCTACCTTGCCGACGGTCTACTCCGAATTCATGGCACCAACGACCCCTCGTCTATCGGTACCAATGCCTCAAGTGGATGTTTCCGGATGCACCGGCGGGATGTCGAGGAGCTTTACGAGATGGTGCAACCTGGGACGCTGGTCATCGTGGGGAGATGATCCGTGCCGCTTAAAGGCCAGGTGGCCTAAGCCAGATTGCGAAATTGTGCTTGATCTCGTTAAAGGTCATGTGTCTCGGAATGCTAAAGGTCCCATTCCATATTCGGCTGACATCGATCGCCTTTCTCGTCACCTTCGTTTTTGCGTCAATGTGGATACTCGACACGCTCCTCATCAACGATGTTCCGGAGCCACAGATCATCGAGGATATCGACTAGCTGACCGAAGCATTTGACCAAGGTTTCAGCGTCGCCGAAAGCGATGCTTTTCCTCGCACGTTGATCGATTCCGTTGTGCCGTTCCGAACGATCCCACCGCGACAGCAATGACAAGAAGGCACGAGATTACGACGGATGCACCTATGGCTCGTCGTGTCGCGTAAGCAGCTCGCAAAGCGGCACAGGGCCACCGCCATTCCATGTAGTCAAAAGCAGTGGAAAGGGCCGCTGTGAGGCTCTCCCAGTCATGTCTGCCGGAGCTTAACAAATATGCGGGGACTGCCGTTATCAACGAGTGCCAGCGGTAAACGCGTTGTCAGTGCCGTCGCTCATCAGCCAGACAGCGCCAGAAATTATTCCGCCCCACATTATCAGCGATATCGAAATCGCCAGCAGAAGATATCTCAACCGTCTCGTCATGCGATTCAAGCTACCTTCGCGGGCGATTCGCATCTTCATGCAACCACGTCCATCGTCAATATACAGTTAAGGACGTGGCGAGTTGGATCGATTTGAGTCAAACGCAACTCGCGATTTGCAGCGCCAGATCCTCCCAGAAATGGACGCCTCCTGATAGCTTCACAAAAACGCAATCCCCCGCTATCTCTCCCGCCGTGGCACGTATTAAATTAACGCAAAAACAACGTCTTGCACTGGTCGCCGAATACCTGGCGGGGGCCAGGATCGACTTTCTCGCGGCCAAGTATGGCGTCCACCGTAGCTATCCTCGGCAGCTCTTCAAACGGCAGCAAAAGAACGGTCCCGCTCAGCTCTCAAAGGCAGCATGAGCGGCAAATAACTTCACTGCCAGATAACGCATTGAGTACCGGAGTAAACCTCGAGGAGAGCTGGCTTTGCGAGTTCACACATCGTTCATCATTTGCGGCCACGATAGCATCGTCACGGAATGAGATCCCGCGACACTGTTACGGGGCCTGCCTGATTTTTGCGTAGCGGGCCCCATTCCTCCTAAAATCACCGGAACGCCTTGTCATCCCGCACTTTGCTGCTCATGTTGGCGGCTGGGAAGCGAGTATGTGCAAGAGCCCTGCCTGCGACAAATGGGCCCTATGAAATAGCAGAAACAGTATATACTTATGTTTCGCCTCTTGGCGCGGAAAGTCTGCATCACCCCTCCCGGCCAGGCTTTCCGCAATTGGCACCCGCCCCTACCTTGGACATTTGCTGCATTGCCGGGTGGCGATGGCGAGCACGACGAGGCCAATTTTCTCTGCCGTGGACCGGTCCGGTCGGACAGCATCCTGTCACCGCTTGTCCCCAGTTGAACATGAAAACGCTACCGCTTTTGACTGCATTGCCTCCGGCAGAGCTCGGCTTGAGAATAAAGTTCGGCGCTCCGCAAAGTGAGGCGAATAGCGCTGCAACGTCAAAGGCTCCCTACGCCGCAGGCCAGCCTTCTCTAGCTGGGGGAAATGTTCCATGCCGGATCTTGGTGGAGAAACCATCGTGGATCGTCTCGACGAGGAGTAGCGATCATGCCAGCCGTGACACCGCCTGTGGGTCGGGGTGACCTTACACCGGAAGGTTCATGCCGAACGGTAGCTGGTATGCTGGTCGATGCGTTGACCCAAGTACCGGCCCCGTCACAGCGAAACCGGATGTCCTGTTGACTTGGGCATATGGTCATCTCCTTTCCAATTCACACCCGCAACATCGACAGTCTTCAATATGAGCTGGACAGCAATGTTCTCTGGGCCGTTTATCGCAGCGGAGAGATACGCTCGATCGGCCGCATCCGTCACTCGGCAGTCATGGACATCATATGCAGGCTCCCGCTGCTGACATCGATGTTCATCCGCCATTGCGATCGTTAAAAGGCGACGGCTTAACCTTACCTGATAAGCTTACTCAGCGGTTCGCATTGAACCAAAACCCAAGACCTGCTTTTCATCGTGGCGCGGCTTCTGGGGTTGCCGCCAATTCTTCCCACCCGGCCACTCACTGTACCGCACACGCGCCGGGTGGGAGACTTGCCTTCGATGGGGGCCACTATGGACATGAAGGTCACACTGATCGGTATTGGGTGCTTTGTCGCCGGCCTCTGGGGATCAATTGCCATCGCCGTGATCCATCTCAATTGATAGCACGGCGTGAAGCGAATCCGTGAGACTGGCCTCGGCGAACGCCGGCTATCGGCTTGCGGCGCTGGCTGCGGACGTAAGCCGATGCCTGGCACATCGCATCCTGGAAGCGAAGCAGTTTTTCCTTCAGTTGCCATAAGTGCACTCAGAAGCTCGTCGCCAATGAAGCTCAATCCTTCACCTGCCGATGCTTTCGGTGTTCCGGGAGGCTGCGAAGCAAGATTGCTCGCATGCCGATGCGCCGCTCCCTTGTTTCCGACCGCGTAACGGCGGATGAGTTCTCGCTGCGTCATCCGAGCCAAACAATCAGCGCTACACCCGCAAGTGCAATACCGGCAATGAAACCCACAGCCCCTGCAATAGCCATTGCCACAACTGATGACTTTTCCACAGTGGGCCCTCGATGGCCGTCATTCCCGGCTGAGAAGGTCGGGTCAACTGAGGGCACAGTGGGCTCGGAAGGGCTTTGCGCCACGCCGGTCCGTTGACTCTTCAGTGCCACGACAACCCTGACCGGTGGACTATTTTCCCTCAGGACCTCAAACGCGACCTGATCTGCCGTCGCGTTCGCAGCTGCCTGTTCTGCGGCGTGATGCTCGTCATCAGCTTCGACGACCATGCGGCGGGTTACCACGAAATATGCCAAGATTACTCCGCTTCCATTTTACATTGCCCGTCGGGTGGACGCGCAGGCTCGCGTTGCCCGCCGTGGCCCGCGCCGCACGAATCCAACGGAGCCTGCACTGCCCGCTCGATGCTATCAAGCACGGCAATAACTATCAGCGGCTTCTCTAATTTGAAATCTAGGCATGCGCTTGGACCGTGCGATTCGACAATCGTCGTCCACAGCCTTGATACCGTTACGAATGCTGAAGCTCCTTGCGCCATGTTCAACCCGTCTCAGTGAGGCTTTGCTTTCCGGTGCGGGGTATTTTGGGGTCATGAGAGCATGTCCTCGATACCCGCCGAACAACCCGCAGCATCTTACCTCCTGTCGAGTGGCCGCGCGCCTGTGTGATTTGCGCCCTTTTTCGTTGACCGGTGGACCCTGCGGCCGGCGACACGATGCACCAGTACTATTGAGCTTGCTCCGATTGACCAGTAGGCAACAGTATCCCATCGAAGTGCGCATGCTGGCTTTCGCCTCGACGGCGCCAATCTGGAAATGGCCATTACTGAAAATAGCATCGAATACACTATTAACCAGAAACAGTTACTTTACATTCGAGATCTATTTGAAATCATTACTCCGATAGTGTTTGTTGCGCTCCCAAGGAATAGGGAGAGTAAATTGGTGGAAATGATACCGGAAAGCGTCGTGCAACGTCTTGAACGCGAGTGGCGAATGATCGATCGAGAAAGGCCCCCGCTACCGGAGCGCCAACCGCAAGAAAATATCAAACTGCCGCGGCTCAAGGTTGGACGCGTCGATGCCTAACGCCGGCCCCGGTCGCTGTTGAACTCCCCTCAGCCACTACGAGTGGCTCGGAAACTTCCGTCATTGTTTGCCAAGGCTTCGCGCCGAATACCGCCCGGCGCGCCGCTGCCGGGGGGGTGCAATCATCCGGCCGGATGAAGAGCCCGTAGTCGGCAGGCTTGCGTTCATGACGGGTTTTACCGGTTGCTTGAATTCAGCGTGTCGATAGCAAGGCTATTTCTTCCGCTTTGCGACCAATTGTGCATGCACTTGTTGCCGAGCCGGCACACCGGTGCCGGGAGTTTGCCACCGCATCGGACTGTGACCTACAGGCTTCCGCCCTCACTCCACGCCATCGAGTGCCCGGGAAGCCCTTTCAAGGGCCTGTCTGACAGCATGCAGGTCCAGCCCGAGCTTCAGCGACGGGCGCCCGGCAAGCTCCAGGATAGCTTGCAACACACAATCTGAGTGACGGGCAAGCAGGATCAGTTCGCACCCACTGGGACATCTTTCTCCTGCCAGCCAGTACCGGGCGGCGCGATTGCTGACGCCTGTCCAGCGCATGATTGTCTTGGCTGCCGACGTTCCCTCCCCAAGCTGCTCATGCAAAGCCTGCGACAGACAGCGGCGGCATTCCTCATGTCCCATTGCCGATGGCCAGCGAACAGTTGTGCCTTTCTTCGGAACCATTGTTCTTCCTCCTTGCGCTAAAATCGCCCGTCAGGGGGGAGCCATGGACCAAACGCGCATCACATCAGGCAGCATTCTCTTGGAAAGGCCTGGCACAGCCCGGACGGTGGCTGCCGTAGCATACCTCAGAATGTCGACAGATATGCAGTCCGGTTCATTCGACAACCAGATGGATATCATTACCAGCTACGCCGATCAGAATGGGTTCGAACTTGTCCGTCTCTATCGTGACGAAGGAAAGAGTGGTCTCAGCCTTCACGGGCGTACAGCCTTGAAACGCCTGCTGGAGGACGCTGCCGTCGGTTCCTTCAAGGCCATCCTGGTTTGCGACGTTAGCCGCTGGGGACGTTTCCAGGATCCCGACGAAGCTGCCGAAATTGAGCTGCGCTGTAAACGCCTCGGGATCGCGGTTCATTACTGCGGCGAGCAGTTCGAAAACGATGGAACCGTTGGTTCGGCAATTATCAAGACCGTCAAGCGTGTCATGGCCGGAGAGTTTAGCCGCGAACTCTCGGCAAAGGTGTGGCGCGGGCAGGCAAGTCTGGTTCGTAAAGGGTTTCATCAAGGCGGACCTCCCGGCTACGGATTACGGCGCCAATTGATTGATAGCCAAGGGAAACCAGTTGCCATTCTATCGAGGGGGCAGCAAAAAAGCATCATCACTGATCGTATCATTCTCGTTCGGGGGCCCGACGATGAGGTGGCAACAGTCAATAGAATCTTCACGCTATTTGCCGAAGCGCAACTATCGGAAAGGCAAATCGCTTCCATCCTGAACGCGGAGGGATTGCTTGCGCAGGCTGGAACAGCCTGGACGAGTGCCGTGGTCGCTCGCTTGCTCAGCAACGAGAAATACATTGGAAACAGCGTCTGGGCCAAGACCTCGACGAAACTGGGACAGCCGAGGCGAATGGTGCCCTCGCCTGAATGGGTTCGCTACGAAGCCGCCTTCGACGCCATCGTCCCACATCAGCTTTTCGAGAAAGCCCGCGCTCGTCTGGCGCAGCGATCCCCAAGCGCGAAACAAACCCGGATACTCGAGCAACTAAAGACGCTGTTCGAGAAGTACGGCCGACTAAGCGCCGATATCATAAATGCGTCGGCGGATTGCCCCTCAAGTGCCACCTATATCTATCAGTTCGGTGCACTTAGAAACGCCTATGAACGCATAGGCTACGATCCCGGCCGCGACTATCGCTTCGTTGATCTGAGACAGAGGCTGCGCAGGCTTGACAAAGATTTGCTGTGCTCGATCCAAACCGAGCTGGAGACACAGGGACAGTCGTTCGAACGCCACGGTAGGACCTTCGACATCCACGGATAGTTCAGCGTGACAGCATTGGCCATTCGCTGCCAGCGAACCCGGCGCCATTCCGAAGCAATATGGCGTGTGCCCGTGCGGCGCTGTCTTGAGGCGGACATCGAAATCATCGCGCGCCTTGACGAAACCAATCGTGCCGTCCGCGACTATTATGCCTTTCCCCGTGGCTGCCTCGGAACTGGACCAATTGCACTCCGCGCGCTCAACGCACGCTCGGTCGACGCATATCGGCTCCCATCCCTCGATCATTTTTTCGAGATGATGAGACCAGCTCGAAAGGAGACCAAAAATGAGTGAGGTCAACGACAATACGATCACCATGATTCCAATTGACGCCATCAGGATCCTCAACCCCCGAGATCGCGCGCGGGGAAAATTCGATGAAATCGTTGGAAACATCAAGGCGGTTGGGCTTAAGCGGCCGATCACCGTCGCCGGGCGATCCGGAAACGGCGGCGAGCATGCAGCTTATGATCTCGTCTGTGGTCAGGGGCGCATGGAGGCGCTTCTCGCACTTGGCGAAACCTGTGTGCCGGCTCGGATCATCTCCGCGCAAGAGCATGAATGCCTCGTCGCGAGCCTCGTGGAAAACTGCGCCCGCCGCCGGCACAATCCGGTCGACCTGCTACGCAATATCGGTGCCCTGCATGCGCATGGTGTAAGTGACGTGGACATCGCATCCAAGACCGGTCTGTCCGTCGACTACGTGCATGCCGTCGCCCGGTTGCTTGAAAAGGGAGAGGAGCGGCTCTTGCGCGCCGCAGCGACCGGTCAGATCCCATTCACGGTCGCGCTGCAGATCGCGGAGGTCGAAGATACTGACATACAGACCGCCCTCCAGTCAGCCTACGAGCGAAACCTCCTTCGCGGCCGCGCGCTCACGATTGCCAAGCGTCTCGTCGATGCCCGGCGGAATAAGGGAAAGTCGCTAAACGCGCCTGCGACCGCGGAATCGGCATCTCCTGGAGCCATTATTCGTGCGTTCACGGTCGAAGCCGAGCGAAAGCGGGCGCTTGTCGTCCGGGCAGAAAAGGTGAAGGCGAGGATCGCCTTTATTGTCGAAGCGACACGACGGCTTTTGGACGATGAAATACTGCATGCCACGATGGAAAGAGAGGGCTTATTGACGTTGCCAGCCGCGCTGGCAAAACGCCTCGATATCAAGGAGAGACTGCAATGAGCGTCAAACGCGCGTTCCAGGATAAGTGCGAACTGTTGCCACTAACGGCAATCAGGCCCATGCGAGAGCTGCCAGAAGTATTTCTACGCTCACGAAAATATCTGCGCATTGAGTGTTCTGTCAGAGCAATCGGCCTCGTGGAACCGATCGTGGTTATACGAGATGTGCAGGAACCGGAATATTATAATCTTCTCGATGGCCATGTCCGTCTCCACGCGCTGCAGAAGATCGGCATCGAGCGAGTTCTATGTCTGCATGCAAAGGATGACGAGGCATTTACCTTCAACAGTCAGATCTCCAGGTTGGCTGCAATTCAGGAGCACCGCATGATCCTCAAGGCAGTTGCATGCGGGGTCAGCGAACAGAGGATTGCCGAGGTCTTGAATGTCAACGTCCAGAACATCAAAAACAAGCTATCGCTTCTGAAAGGGATCGCCCCTGAAGTCGCCACCCTCTTGAACGATCGCCAGGTTCCGTTTCATACCGTCCGTGCCCTCAAAAAGCTGAAACCTGTCCGCCAGCTTCAAGTGGCACAGCTCATGATCGCGATGGATCGCTTTTCTGTCTCCTATTGCCGCTCGCTTGTGGAAGCCACGCCGGTTCACCTGCTTGTCTCACCCGGTATGAAGAGGGCCAAATTGCTTCCGGAGCAAATCAGTATGATGGCGATGGAAACCGAAAATCTCGAGCGCGATTTCAAAGCGATTGAAAGTGATTTCGGACGCGACCACTTGGAACTTGTCGTCATCAGCGGATATTTGCGGCAGCTATTGAACAACGCCGCTTTCGTTGGTGAGCTTGCGCGGCACTACCCCGACATCCTGCGCGAATTTCAGGCACTGACGTGCAGGGAAACGGATCCTCTCATCGGCGCCGTCGACCAAACCACTTTTACTCCCGACGGCTGTGATGCAGACAGGACCGCTGGCCCTCTCAAGGCAGCGGTAGTCCATGTGTCATCCTGAAGGACCGGGCTGCTGAGGCTGTGTTAAGGAGGCTGGCGACGACATCTTGTCTGCCGCACTTGAGAATGCCGAGATCTTCCGCCGCCTCGCGCAACACCGACGCGGCAGCAATCACTTCCGCACTTTTCTCGCTACCGACGGCATCACAGATTTTCTGCGCAGTCTCAAGACTACGTTCAGCAAGCATTCGCCTATCGACATCGGAGAGCCGCTCGGAACGGTTTACAGCTGTCAGAATCTCACGAATGAATATATCGGTCATTCTCGAAATAGCCACAGTGCAAACCCATGGGAAATCAGCTCGTTCAGATGGAATTGTACTGAAAACTTCGCGCGCTCAAAAGACATCTGGCAGAACTTATCACGACTTAATCTGGGATAATCTATCGGATTCGAGCAAGATTTCTCCGCGGCCTGCCCGCGGGCGAGCTATCGACATTTTTATCGAATTCTTTAATCGACTGTTGGATGCCCCACTCTAGTCTACTCCCACGCGCAATACGGGTGGATAAGATGAGTAGAAAGCTCCGTTCGCACATCTCCACGCAAGCCTTCGTTGGACCAGCAGCAGGAGCTGTTGCAGCCGCCGCGATTGTCATTGGCGCCTCATGGGTCGCGCTCGACGGCAATTCCCCAGTCACGCTCCTGGTCACAGCATTGTCGATGCTGGTCGCAATTGTGACTTTCTCGCTGCTCCTGATCGTCAGGCTTCAAGGCGCTGAGATCGACAGCCTGACGCGCAGCATCGACGAACTTTTACATAGAGATCCATCGACGAACGCGATGAACGGGACCGCCTTCGCTAAGGCCGTTGGCCAATATTCGGAGCGTCGAAAGCGCATTGCCACCGATAGTGGTGGCGTCATGGTATCTGCTATCTTTGGCTCATATGACGAGGTCAGCAAGCGTTACGGCCCGGAATGGGCTGACACTGTCATGAAGTCTCTGACGGCTATCATCCAGTCGTCCGTGCGCGCCGGGGATCTGGTCGCGCGGCTTTCCATGAACGAACTGGGAATCTTTCTTCCCGGAGCCGCCGCCGAAAACGCTATCGACGTTGCCCAGCGTATCAGGGCCCGCGTCGCGGCTTCGACGGCGGCAGCCGATGGGACGGATTTGCCTTTTAATCTTAAACTCGGCGGCACGTCCTTCGACGGGTCCGCCGAATTCAACAGCGTCCGGCAGCTGGCATCAGAGTTGGCTTCCGAAGCCAGCGAGGACGAAACAATAGCAATAGCGCAATACTAAACGGCCTTGCGTTAGCTTCAATCTGCGTCCCGCGTGGCCGATCCGGACACAGCGCGCAGCCAGATAACCACAGCCACTGCACCTGCATCAGGGTTCCCGATCGCACGCTCACCGAGATAGCTTGCCCTTCCTAGTCTAGGATGCATGGAACTGGTTAGCCTCATACCTTCGGCCCCGGCGTCGACAGCGGAACGCCAAGCAATTTCGGCAGGGATGCCGGCTGCGACCTGGGTTGCGAACGTGCGAGACATAGGGTGCAAGGCATCGACCATCGTACGATCGCCCGGCTTTGCTCCGCCGAGATCCATAACCGCTTGGACCGCGTCCGAGAATGCGTCAGCGATGTCGATGGCCGTCGGATCGGCAATGCCCTGAAGCCGGCGTGCAGCGCGCATCAACGCGGTGGCATAAAACGGCCCCGAGCTGCCAGCGATGGCCTTCCTGATACGATCGGCGGCATCGCTAAGGGCCGTACTGGCGGTGGAGAAGGAGACGTTCGGGATTGCGCGCAAAGCATCGGCGCCGCGGCGCATACTTGCTCCCAGGTCGCCATCACCGGAAACCCCGTCCAGCCGCGCAAGCTCGGGTTCCGCCTCAGTCAAAGCGTCCGCTATCCGGGCAAAGATTTCGCGTAGATGCCCGGCGGCCGCGTTTCCGATCGAGCCAGCTTCAGAAACAGTCGCCGGGCTGAAGCTATTCCCAGTCTCAACCACTGCAGGGCTCCTGTTGACCTTTCCGCCACCCGGCCAAGCAAGTGTGTCAACCGGATGATCGAGCAAGGCGAGGTCATCCCTCGAGACCGGCAGGACCGAGATCGAAAAGCCGGGCATGTCGAGGGCTGAGAGGAAGGTGCCAGCCCAGGCGCGGACAACATTGACACCTTCAGCTCGAAGCTTCGCCATTCCTGCCCGTGCCAGGATGGCGAGCTCCAGTGGCGGCGTCGATCCAAGACCATTGATCAAGATCACTGCATCGTCACCTGACTTAGTCCTGCCGTCTGCCAGTATGGCATCAACGACGATGGCGACGAGCTTATCGGCGGGAGCAATATCCATTCTGCGAACTCCGGGCTCGCCATGAATGCCGAGGCCAACTTCAATTTCGTGCTCGCCAAGCGTGAAGCCCGGCTTGCCGACGGAGGGAAGCGTGCACGACCCGAGCGAAATTCCCATTGACGAAACGCGAGATGCCGCAGAGTTCGCCACCGCCACAACCTCTGCAAGCGGCAAGCCAATGGCTGCCGCCGCGCCCGCGATCTTGTGAACCAGGACAGTGCCGGCGATTCCCCGTCGGCGGTCTTCGGTCACGGTGTCACGGAGAGCGACGTCATCCGCCACGACGATGATCTCGACCGGAATGCCACTTGCTCGGGCCATTTCCGCGGCCATTCCGAAATTAAGCCTGTCACCTGTGTAGTTCTTTACGATCAGGACAGCGCCGGCAGGACCTGCAGCGGCCCGGATCGCGGCGTAGACGGCATCGGCACTCGGGGAAGTGAACACTTCGCCGGCTACAGCCGCCGTCAGCATGCCAGGTCCGACATAGCCTGCATGCGCCGGCTCGTGGCCGCTGCCGCCTCCGGAGATGATTGCGACAGGACGGCTTGCGGGTTCGGCCAAGCCAGCCCGGACAACAACATTCTCGCCGGCAAGAATGGCGGTGCTCGGTGAAAGAGCAACGACGCCCTCAATCATTTCTCGTACAACATCTTCCGGCCGATTGATCAGTTTTTTCATTTCCACTCCCATTCTAAGATTTTTATGAACCGCAGTCCGGCTGTTCAGGACGGCACCACCTCGGGTGCAAGATTTTGGGTTTTCGTCGGATCTCGACGCTGTCCTGGCGTATGAAGGCGTTCTTCAATGAAGCGCGCCATCAACGAGGCCGGCCATGCGAGGCCGAAATAGAGCGCCGCGGTCAATACGAACACCTGCAACGGCAGGAAGCTTTCCGACATGATCTCCCGCGATGCCAGGGTGAGCTCCGGAACGGCAATCAGCGCGCAGATCGAACTGTCCTTCAGCAACGAGACGAGATTGACGAGAAGGGGCGAGATTGTGTGCCGGACGGCCTGCGGCAACAGCACAAGCCGAAACGTCTGAAGCGGGGTTAGTCCGCTGGCCAGTGCGGCCTCGCGTTGACCCGGAGCGATCGCGCTCAGGCCGGCACGGAACACCTCTGCGAGATAGGCACCATAGACGAGTGCAAGACCCGTCGCGCCGGCTACAAATGCTGAAAGCGTGACGCCGGCACCAGGCAGCGCGAAGTATATGAGATAAAGGATCACCAGGATGGGAACGCCGCGCGCAACGGTGATATATAGCCGCGCCAACAGTCGTGCCGCAAAAGAACGGCGCGATCGCAGGTATTCCAGAACAAGTCCCAGGACGAATGCCGCGCCGAACCCGGCAATCGTCAGCATCAATGTCAGCCGCAAGCCGGACAACAACCTTGGCGCCCAGTCCGCAAGGTTTTCAGCGATTGGTTCGAAGAACATCATCGTGTCTCCAGTCGGCGCTCGATCAAAAGAACGGATTGCGCCATCAAGCCCGTGAGGATCAGATAAACGACGGCGGCGCTCCCGTAGATGATTGCCGTCTCGAAGGTCTCATTGACCAGCTGGCGGGCGTTGAACATGATTTCGGGCGCCGCAATTGCCGCCACGAGGGAGGTATCCTTGATCAGCGAGACCGAATAATTGCCGATCGATGGCAGTGCCAGGCGCAGTCCCTGTGGCAAAACAATCAGACGGAAGGCTGCGAATGGCGGCAGACCGATCGAGGCAGCGGCTTCGCTCTGCCCCGGTGGAACGGACCGGAAGCCGGAGCGGAAGATGTCTACGGACACGGCACCCCCGATCAAGCCGAGGCCAAGAACCGCCGCGGTCATCGAGGACAACTTGATGCCGAGCGACGCCAGTCCGAAATAGAGCAAAAACAAGAATGTCAGGCTCGGCACATTGCGCAATGCCTCAACATAGACACGGATGATTGCGTGAAGCAGATGATTGTTCGTCAGGAACATCGTTGCGGCAAGTACGAGGCCGATCGACATTGCCACAACGAGGGATCCGGCCGCTACCTTCACGCTCATTGCAGCTCCCGACAGAAGGGCATCGGCGATCAGCGCCGGAAGCTTGTCATCCATGGCCACCTCCAGAAAGCTGGAGGCTGGCCAAAAACTGTTTCAGACGGGGTGACTGCGGATTATCGAGAACCGCCTTGGCGTCGCCTTCTTCGACGATCCGTCCACCATCCATGAAGATGATCCGGTCAGCCACTTCTCGTGCAAATGAGATCTCGTGCGTCACAAGCACCATGGCTCTGCCCTCGGACGCAAGCTCCTTGATGACCGTCAGCACCTCCCCGACAAGCTCTGGGTCAAGCGCAGAGGTAGGCTCGTCGAAGAGCAGGACTTTGGGTTGCTGTGCCAATGCGCGGGCTATGGCGACGCGCTGCTGTTGGCCGCCAGACAGTCGTTGCGGCATTTCATCAGCCTTGTGAGCAAGGTGAACCTTGGACAAAAGTTGTGCCGACAGAGCGCGCGCGTCACTGCTTTTCATCCCACGTACCTTGCGCGGCTGCAGAACGATGTTCTCGCTGACGGAAAGGTGTGGCCAGAGATGGAAATGCTGGAAGACCATGCCGATTTCGGCGCGTTGCGGCGCCATCTCACGGTCGCTCATTTGCTGGCCGTTGCGGCGGCGACCGATCACCTGCCCCTCCAGGACGACATCGCCTTTGGTTGGAGGCTCCAGATAATTGATGGCACGAAGGCAGGTGGACTTGCCCGAACCACTCGGTCCAATCAGCGCGATACGTTCGCCACGGCGCAGATTGAACGAGACGTTTTCGAGAACGGCGAGGCTTCCGAAGGATTTGCAGAGATTGCTGACTTCAAGAAGGATATCGGTGGGCATGGCGGCCTCCCTTTTTGATGGAGATGACTGCGGCCGGTTACCCGGCCGCGAAAGGCGATCACTTCGTGCAGGTCGGCGGTAGCCAGTCGGTAGGACGGTCGACACCGGCCCTGAAATTCTCGGCCGACGGCGTGTAATTCGCGTCACTGACGTTGCCATAGCGTTGACCGATGGCCCTGACCTCGCAAGAGGTCCAGAGCGCACGGATCTGATTGCTGAGGTCGGCAGCAAGGCCGGTATTTTCCTTCGAGAGACCGAAGACATACTGGCGCCCGAGACCGGTCAGGAGCGGAAAGTCGGGATTGTTGTCCGTAAAGGCGAGATTGACGAGTCCCCAGTCCGGGTTCTTGGAAATTGCGTAGTCGATGACCGGCGGGTCGCCAACGAGTGCCTCGATGCGGCCGGCAAGGAGGTCACGAAGGGCAGCATCGGTGCTGTCGTAGAGCGATAATTCGAGACCGGCGACCTTGCGTAATTCGGGAAGGAAGGAGAAACCGGTCATCGATCCGACCTTGCGGTTTTCCAGATCCTTCAACGTATGCCAACCGGCATCCTTTTTAGAGGTGATTCCATTCTGGAAATAACCGGTCGGGTCGCTCATCGACAAAGTCTCGGCGCGCTGTTTCGTCCACGCGACATTACCTCCGATCACGTCTACGCGGCCAGTCTGAACGGCAGCGATCGCGCCCGACCATTCCATCGGCACCGGCTTGATGGTCAGTCCCAGCTTCTCGGCGGCAATCTGAAGAATGTCGCCGTCATAGCCAGTCAGTTTGCCATCGCGAGCAACGAGACCCGGCATGTCGCCGGTGATAGCGACGGACAAAACATCGGGCTCGACAAGTTCGTAGTTCTTTTCGGCTGCAGAGGTCATACCAGGCAAGATCGCGACGCTCAGAGCCAAGGCACTGGCAAGCATTAGAATGTGACGATTATTCATCTTTGTTCCCTTTCGCTTTGTTGTCTTTCAGGATTGGCCGGCAGGCGCGGTCGCCCGGATGAACCGGGTTATCGCGAGGCCGGGTATCGGTGTGGGCGAGTGACCATCGAGGCTGAGCTCGGCAAGCACGGCACCAACCGCCGGTCCGAGCTGGAACCCGTGACCGGAAAAACCGAAGGCGTGAAACAGGCCTTCGATGTTCGGGCTTGGACCGACGACCGGCAGACCGTCGGGCATACGCCCCTCAATTCCTGTCCAGCTACGAAGGAGCAGAACATTCTTGAGCTCTGGAACCATGTCGACAGCCGCCCTTGCCGCTTCCATGGTGACTTCCGCAAGCGGCCTGGCCCGCAACCGCTCCCGGTCGGCGATGCCCAGACCGGCACCGAAAATAACGCTTCCATGGGCAGCCTGGCGAATGTAGATGCCCCCGCCGCAGATACCGAGGTTCGGCCCGATCAGCGGTGCGATGGGCTCGGTGACGCACATATTCGGTGCCATCACCGCTTCCTCGACATGATCACCGAACTGCGCGGCGATCGCCGCTCCCCATGCACCGGCTGTGTTGATCAATCGACGCGCATGGACAGGTGGCGCATTGTCAACGCGGACAAGGAATCCACCTTCGATCTGTTCGGCGGCCACCACGCGGCAATTTTCACGAAGTTCCACGCCCAGAGAACGCGCGCGACGCGCAAAGGCTGGTGCAACCAGCCGGGGATTGGCTTGTCCATCCTCTCCACAAAAAGAGCCGCCGGCAAATCGAGCCGATAGATAGGGAAATCGCCGTTTCAGATCCCTGGCATCGAGAATATCGGCGACAATTCCATGCTCGGCCAGCGAAGACCGGTGGGCAATCAACTCGCGCAGATCGGCTTCGTCCCGCGCCAGCTTCAAATGCCCCGTCGCAGCGAATTCGCAATCCGTGCCAATCAAGTTGACGAGGTCCGCCCAGATCTTGCGGCTGCGGCGTGACAGGGCCAGTTCAGCCACATGACGCCCCTGCTGGCGGACTCCACCATAATTGACGCCACTCGCCTGGGCGCCACAACGGCCGCGCTCCATCAAAACGACGGAAGCACCTTTCAGGCGGGCATGCAGCGCGGTGGAACAGCCGGCAAGGCCCCCACCGATAACGGCAACATCGAAGATGTCGGTCATGACTGGCTCCGGACGATGTCGGCCAACAGAACGGGTTTGATGGGAGCCTGCCCTCGCATCCGCCCGACGGATTGGAGATCGGTACCGGCGGCTGCGGCAACAAGTTCTGAAGCGGCGGCTGCGCAAAGGCGCCCCTGGCAGCGACCCATCCCTACGCGGCAAAAAGCCTTGATGCGGTTGATCTCCACCTCAGACGACGCGGCAACGGTCTGGCGGATCGTCCCGGCAGTGACGCCTTCGCAACGGCAGACCAGAACGTCATCGGGAAGTTTGGCAACGTCCGAAACAGGAAAGGGAAACGTCCGGTCGAGTGCCTGGCGAAAGGCAGAGGCTTTTTTGATCGAAAGCCGGTCCCGATCCGCCGACAGAGGCGCAGCTCGTCCAATATCCCGCAGGAGAGCACCCGCGGCAAGCCGGCCGCTCGCCTCAGCGATCTCACTGCCGCGGATCGAAAGTCCGTCGCCGGCAAGATAGATGTTGGCAACAGACGACCGGCCGTCTTCATCCGTCACAGGCAGCCACTGCCTTTGAACCTCGTTGAAAACAAAATCCAGACCAAGCAAGTCGGCGATCTGTGTTTCGGCCTTGAGTCCATGCCCCACCGCAAGAGCGTCGCATGCAGCAATTCTTTCGCGACCGCGCCAACGGTAGGTGACGCCGCTCACTTGGCCATCGGGTTTTCGAAGAACCTCACCCAATTTCACGCCGGTCATCAGAGGAATGCCGCGGCCGCGTAGAGCTGCCATGTAAAACAGGCCCCTGGCGAAGGCCTTTCCACCCGACATCAGATCTGGAAGAGCCGAGAGCTGCGCGAAGGGGCGGCCGGTTTCAAGAACACCGCCGACAGATACTCCAGCCTTCGCATATTGATAGGCTACGAGATAAAGCAGCGGCCCGGAACCTGCAAAGACCACACGCCGGCCGATAGCCGCAGCCTCAGCCTTGAGCGAGATCTGAGCGCCGCCAAGACTGGATACGCCAGGCGTGGTCCAGCCCTTGAGCGGCATTATCCTGTCCATGGCGCCAGGCGCGACGATGAGATGCGTCCAAGGCTGCGTTGACGCGCCATCCTTGCTCGCAAGATACAGCCTGCCTTCGCTGACCGCCCAGACCTGACTCCGCGGACGGTAATCGATGGCCGTTCCGAGAGCAGCAAACGCATCGTTGAAGGCTGTTGCTCGCGCAGCATCGAAACCATAAAGCTGGCCTGCGCTGCGCGCCAATTCGGGCTGCGGCCGGCGAAATATCTGCCCACCAGGCGCCGCTCCCTCGTCAATCACGATCGGCCGCAGCCCTGCTTGCGCCAATGTCGCAGCCGCGGCCATTCCCGCCGGGCCCGCGCCAATAATCACTACCGTCATTTCCACGAGCGTTCCTCCGGTGCCGCCGTAGCGAGCCTCATGCCGCATTCGGCGCGGGTAGTGCAGGCGCGCAGTCGCTGCCCATCCTCCTGCCAGAGCCAACAGTCCTGGCACGCACCCATGAGGCAAAATCCGGCACGCTTCTCCGCGGCAAATTCGAAGTGCCTGACATGGCCGGGTCCCATGCGAAGCGCAGTCAGTACCGTCTCTCCGAGACGCGCTGCATAGGCCTCACCATCGACCGTAATCGTGATCTCTTCCGCCTTTGCAATCGGCAATCGCATCGGGCCGGAACGGTCCTCACCAAGCATATCTTCAACTCCCTCCCGGATTTGATGTTGACAGGCTACATATCCACATTATGGATGTCAACGATACAAAACTTCCAAAATATGAAGTTCAATAGAGGGATGTTCGAATGTTGAATACCACCGAGAAGAGTACCGCTGCTTCGCCTGAGGCCGCCATGACGCTGGCTTTCTGTTGCAACGAAATCAGCCGAGTTCCCGAAAGTACGCATGCGGCATCGCGGCGAACGCTTCTCGACGCGCTGGGCGTTGCGGCGGCGGGCGCGCTAACGGAGGGGGGCCAGGCGTCCAAACGGGCAGCCGCGGCGATCTGGGGGCAAGGGTCGGCACCCGTATGGTTTTCCGGAGAGACGCTGACGCCCGCAGGAGCCGCTTTCGTCAACGCCACATATGCCGCAGCACTCGATCTCGATGACGGCCATCGTCAGGCATCAGGTCACCCGGCAGCAGCCATCGTCCCGGGCATTCTTGCAATTGCTGGAGGCTCCAGCATCGACGCCGACCGGCTGCTGACTGCAATCGCGCTCGGATATGAGGTCGCCGTGCGGATTTCGGCAGCACGGGACATCAATAGGCTGCGTACGACCGATACCGGCCTCTGGTGCGGGCCGGGTGTTGCGGCCGCCACTGGATGGCTGACAGGTCAGTCGATACCTGTCATCGCCCATGCGATCGCAATCGCTGCTCAAACAGCGACGTCACAGGCGGCGACGGGCTGGACGAAGATCGGACACACGGTCAAGGAAGGCATCCCCTGGGCCACCGCGAACGGGTTGATGGCGGTGTCACTTGCCGCTGCCGGCCACCGTGGCCCGCTCGACATCCTGGATGATCCCGACCAGTATTCGCGCCAGCGGTTGTTGAATGGCTTCGGTGATATCTGGGCAATCGAACAGGCTTATTTCAAGCTTTACAGCTGCTGCCGCTGGGCGCATGCGGCAATAGATGGTGCACTTGCCCTGACGGCTCGGAATGCTGTCGATCCCGAGCACATTCAGAACCTGTCGGTTGAGACCTTCGATCGCGCATTGACGTTGCCCAACCAGTCTGATCCACAATCGGTTGAAGCCGCTCAGTACAGCATTCCCTTCTGCGTGGCCCTCGCCCTCGTCCATGGGGAACGCGCCCTGCTTCCAATGGACCAGTGCCATCTTTCCGATCCTCGTGTGATCGGACTTGCCAGGCGCATCACGTTGTCGAGCTCCAACGCTTATGCCGATGCATTTCCTGATATGACCCCGGCGCGCGTGACGATAGGCGCAGAAGGTCTCCGTGATTCGATCGAGGTGCTTTTTCCCAAAGGCGAGCCGAAAAATCCGCTCTCTTCGGCTGATCTCATGGACAAGTTCGCGATCCTGTCATCAGCGCTCGGGACTGTTAGATCGTCCGCGATCGCAGGCTCGGTCACCGGGCTCGGCATCAATCAGGAGCCGCCGGCATTGTTTGCAGCACTCGCCTTATCCACCTAGGCGTTTACAATGGCGCCCGGATGTATAAGGAATCCCCTCCTATTCGGATTTGGGGACAGGCATGGCGCAAGACGAGATCTCGGCAACCGGAACCCAGTTGCTCGACCGGGCGGTCGCCATCCTGAAATATCTCGGCGAGGCCGGACAGGGCGGCGCCTCGATGGCGGCGATTGGTGATGCATCGGGGCTGAAACAACCAACGGTGCACCGCATCGTTACGGCGCTTGAGCGCCACGGCCTGGTCGATCGCGAGCGCGAGACAAAACGTTACCGCCTCGGCTTGGCGCTGTTTGCCCTGGGCGCCTCGGCCGCGGACGGCACCGGACTTCGCCAGCTCGCCCGCCCGGCTCTGCTGCGGCTGGCAGCGACGACAAGCGACTCCGTCTTCCTGATGGCGCGAGCCGGCTTCAATACCGTCTGTGTCGACCGGCAGCAGGGGAGCTACGTGATCGACAGCCTGACAGGTCATATCGGCGGCCAGATTCCGATGGGCATCGGACCTGCAAGCCAGGCAATCCTTGCCTTCCTGCCCCCAGCTGAAGCCGACGTGATCCTCAACACCAATGCGATGCTCTACAAGACATTCGGTACGTTCACGTCGCGAAAGATCAAGGACAGGCTCGAGCAGATCCGAGAGAGTGGCTATGCGATCGACGATGGCGAACTGGTCGCCGGAATCTCGTCGATTGCCGTTCCGATTCTCCCACCCGGCCGTGACGCGATCGCCTCGATCGCCATCAACCTCACAAGTGCCAGACTGACGCCCGGACGGGTTCCGGAACTGGTCGAGCTGTTGACAAAGGAAATCCGCGAGATCGAGGGGCAGCTCAATCCGCTTGCCGATGGCCTTCAGCGGCATATGTCAGGTCCAGGAAAACTGCCTTAAGATATAGCCTGGGACGGAGCGATGTTCTCCGCAGAGCGTCGCAAGCCTCTCCACATCAAGCAGGCCGTCCCGCAGAAGCTCGTCTCGATGGATTCCCGTTAGCGCCAGTGCCGAAGCGATCCCGGCACCGCTTGCCCCCGCGATGTCGGTCGCGAAGCTGTCGCCTATTGCGACGACCTCTGACGCCGGCAAGTCGAGAACCCTCAGTGCTGCGACATAACCCGGCAGTTCGGGTTTCCCGATGCGAATGACGGTGCCGCCAATCGCCTCGTAGCGGATGGCAAGAGCACCGGCGCAGACTATCCGCTGCCCGGCGATGATCACCTCAAGGTCAGGGTTGGCGCAAACCATCGGCAAACCCAGCTTGCCAGCTTCTTCCAATGAAAGTGTCCCTGGTTCGATTTCGCCGGTTGCCAGAATGAAATCGGCCTCGGCAGGCGCTGCAACCCTCTTCAACGCCAAGCCATCCAGAAGTCCGGCCAAGTCGCTCGGGCCGGCATGGAGATAGCGTTGCCCCGTTGGCAACCCGGCGATCTGTATCTTGCCCGCCAAGGCAGCATGGACCATTTCTCCCGATGAGATCAGGCCGTCGTAAAGATCACTGCCAAGCCCCAATTCGCTGAGGCGCTCGGAAACGACCGCGGCGCGCCGCGGCGAATTGGAGAGAAGGCAAACGCGCATCCCGCCTGCTCTCAGCTTGCTGAGCGTCTCATAGACAGGCTCGAAAACTGTTACCCCATCATGGAGAACGCCGAATATATCGAGAATGATCCCGCGGTAGAGGGGGACGATATCCTTCAGAAACCATTCCGCCGGTAACCTTTCAGTCTGCATCGGAGAAACCTCCAGGATTACGGCCTGGCCCGGCCAGATAGACGAGGACGGCCGACAGGATTATCCCAGCGCCGATGACGGTCGGCTGGCCTGGCATCTGTCCAAATGCAACCCATACCCAGAACACTGACATCGGCACTTCCGCCAGCGTGATCAGGGCAGTCTCGGCTACCGGCAGAACGCGGGATCCGATGGTATAGAAGAGAAGGCCGAGCGTCATTTGCACGAAAGCAAAGCAGGCAAGCATAGCCGCTGTCTCCAGCGATACAGCGAGCGCGGGTGCGAAGAGCACGGCGACAGAAGCGGCAAGGCCATTCGAAAATGCCACCAGCATCAGGCTTGGTGTCCGGGACCGCTGGAATGCAATCGTCATGAGCGCCATCTGGAGGGTCATGAGCAAAGCGAGGCCGTCGCCAGCAAGCCGTAAACCGGAGGATGCCGAACCATAAAAGATCACGGCAGCACCGAGGCCGGCGACTGTGCAAAGTGCCGATGTTGACGCCGATATGCGCTGCTTGACGATGAGCCATCCGAGCAGCGCCGCCATCAGCGGCAGAGATCCATGGATCACTGCGACATTGGCAACCGACGTCAGGCGAAGAGCGGCGATGAAAGCAAGCATTGCACCGGCCGAAAGGCCTGAAGCGACAAGTCCTGCCCGATCGGGCTTCACCACATTGCGCCCGATATCGAAGGTCATGAGGATACAGGTGAATGCGAACGCAAAGAGGCTCCGCCAGAATACGACCGTCCAGATTTCGGCAGCGATCAGTCCCATGAACAGTCCCGCGGTGCTGAAGCATGCAGCCGAGGCAAAGACTTGTATCTGCGCGAAGCGCCGCCAGCTCATGATGGCGCTCCAAATTGCATGTGATATCTGCGGCTGCAGCCGCCACCAATCCTGACGAGAAGCTCCTGGGCAACGGTCGAGGCGGACCGTGCCATCCATTCCACCGGTCTTGTCGGACTGATGAAATCCACCCGGCCGCCCGCGCGGGCAAGCGCGGCCGGGATGTCGGTCAAGTCGATCGCACAGTATTCCATCGAGACACGGCCGACGACCGGCGCAAGATAGCCACCGAACTCCGCCACCAGGCGATTGGCGACCAGCCAGGCAAGACCGTGTCTGTAGCCGATCGCAACGATGCCCAGCCGCGTTGGTCGCTCGGCCCTGAAGGTGCCCATGTAGCCGACACTTTCTCCGCGGTGAACCTGCCGCACGTCGATCAGCCACGCGCTGAGGCGCACCACGGGGACGAAAGGATTGGGATCGAGCCCGGCATTGTTCAGCCCATAGAGCGCTGAGCCGATCCGCACGCGATCGAAGTGATAGTCTGCGCCGAGCGACACGCCTGCCGATGCGACGAGGCTACGCGGAATCGCCGGCGCAAGCATTTCACACATTCCGATGAAGCGATCGCGTTGCAATCCATTGCGCCTGCTTTCTGGGTCGTCGGCGCAGGCAAGATGGCTCATGACGAAGGCCGGTGGTGCCAAATCGGAATGAACGATTGTGCGGACTTCGTCGAAGCGCAGCCCCAACCGGCCGAAGCCGGTCTCAAGGTTCATCGCATAGGCGACTTCGGCGGAATTGGCCACCGAGACTTCCACAGGTGAACTGCACACCGCGATGAAGCGGCGGCTTCGGTAAGCGTCGGCATCAGATCGCCTGATACCGGAAAGGACAACGATATCCACCCTGGAAAGCTTGCGGCGAAGGCGCTCCGCCTCGCCCAGATCAGCGACAAAGAAACTTTTGCAACCGACCTCGAACAGCGGCCCGACCATGCGTTCAAGCCCCAGGCCATAGGCATCGCTCTTCACCACGGCACTGACGTCGACGGCGGGGCCGACCATCGATCGTATGACGGCGAGATTTTCCTGCACTGCCTTCAGGTCGATCGAAAGCGTAGGCTGCCTGCTGGCCATTGTGCCACTCCAGATAGTATCGTATTTCAAAGCATCTTTCGATTGCAAAATAAACCATGATCATGCATGATGCAATCACTGAGTGCCTAAACGGTTTTTGACCTCTATGCGAGCAGAGGAGATCTTTCGATGGAGAAGAATGCAGTCAAGACCAAGACGAAAATCCTGATCATCGGTCACGGAGTTTTGGGCGGCGATGTCCTGGACTTTCTGTTGCAGAGCGGCGTGAGCGCCGAGATCGTAGTCGGCGCCCGCAATCCGGAGAAGGCGCTGCATCGCGTCAATCTGGCGCGATACACCGCGATGAACCTCGGTTTCTCACCGCCGGTGGAGATTGTGCCGATCAATCTCATGAACATCGAAGCCACCGCCGAAAGGCTTGTCCAGGTTAAGCCCGATATCATCTTCAACGCCACGACCCTGCACAGCTGGTGGGTCATCACGGGGCTCCCCGTGGATGCATATAAGCGCATCGACGCTGCGCGCGGCGGCATCTGGACGCCAATGCACCAGGTTCTGATCCGCAGACTGATGAAGGCGGTGCGGCTGGCCAATTCCAGCGCTACCGTTGTCAACGCATCCTATCCCGATGTCGTCAACGCGTCGCTTGCCGCCGAGGGCCTGGCGCCGGCAGTCGGCATTGGGAACATTGCAAACGCCGTTCCGGGGATAAGGCTGGCGGCCGCCCATATGCTGGCACTGCCACCATCATCGATCGACGTCCGGTTCTTCGCGCATCACTATCTCAGCTACAGGATGCCCAGCACCGGCGGCACGGACGGTGCGCCGTATCATCTGACGATCTATGCAAACGGTCTGGAGGTCCCACGCGAGAAGATCGATCACGAAACGCTCTTCTCGCTGGTCGCTGGCAGGTTCCGCCGCGTGAAAGGTCTCGCTGGCCAGTCGGTGACGGCATCCTCGGCAACAGCAATGCTGCTTGCGATAGCAAGGCGGGCCGGCGACGTCGTTCACGCCCCCGGCCCGCTCGGCCTCGTCGGCGGATATCCCGTAAGGGTGTCCCAGCACGGGCTGCTGGTCGACCTTCCCGCCAAGCTCACGCTCGACGCGGCAATCGCGATCAACCGGGAGTGCCAGCGATACGATGGGATCGAAAATGTCGACGATGACGGAACGGTCCGCTTCACCGACGCCGCCGCCGGCGTTCTCCACGAGGTTCTCGGCTATGACCTCAGGGCCTACCGGCCGGATGAATGCGAAGCACGCGCCGAGGAACTGGCAGCGCATTTTGCGAACTTCGCGCGTAAAAACGGAATGCCCGATGCGAAGGCGAGCTGATCTCTTCTCAGGCGCCTGCCGGCTGCATCATGGCGATGCGCCGGTAGGCTGCGGGGTCCGGCCGGCCGAGTGCGACCAGGGCCTCGCGGCGGCTGCAGTCGAAGATCACCGAAAATGCCGTCCCGGTAGGCTCGCGCGACGACGGCGTTTTGGCGATGGCATCGGGTGCACCACAGCGGTCGCACAGCAGTTCGCTGACGTCGTCGATGCTGGAGAGCGAGAACCTGCGTGCGGCACGAAGGCGCCCGCGGCTCGAAGGATAGATGCGGGCGACGGCTTCAATATCCTCCCACATTGCCGGCTTGGCAAAGAGCGGGTGGTTGGTGTGGGCGGTCCTGCGAAAAGGGCGGTCCGTGACCCCAGCCGACGGTCCGAGTTCAGCGACGCGCAATCCGCCATAGGCATCGCCCACCATGAAGCAGCGACCAGACATATGCCTGTTAATGCGCAGCACCGCCATAGCTCCCTCCACGGTTCTCTGATCGAGCATCAATCTACGGATGACAAGGCTCGGCAAACCCTCCGCTGCCTCGTCAAGGATCAGATCGTTGTTGACGAAGGCAAGACCATGCTCATTCATCCCAACCCAACCGAGAGTTCCGGCCGAGGCTACCATCACGAGATGCCGGTCGGGGCCCTCATGGACAAGAACCGCAAGATTGCGCTCGGTGCCTGCAGGCGCGTCCCAGTTTTGTCCGACGACAGCGCCATCGGCCCGCGCGAACCCCGCCGATGTGCAGCCGGTCTGGCTTTCACCAAGATATTCGAATGCGGAAAGCAGCAGGACGTCAGGAGGCGCAAGAGCCGCCCCGTCCGCGATACCCCGGATTTCGTCAGCAATGTCCGGCGAGGTCGCCGACAGTCTCTCGATACACCCGGCAGATTTGAGGCGCGCTCGTTCCCAGCCACCCTGCCCGGCTGCACGGCGGGTGCTGTCGATAGACTTCACGATCAGGCCGCGCAGGTGCGCGCCGTGTTGTCGTCCACGCTCCATCGGCGAACCACGCAGGACAATGACCGGTATCTGCTCAGCCATGAAAATTTCCAGAATTAATTTCAACAGATTCATCCATATTGTGGATATTCCTGTTGATCTAGCGGCTGCTCGTGTGGATTGTGCGAAACTTCAATGCAGCGTGGCGTCGCCTTTCGTGTAAGGTCGCGCCATCAAGAGTCGGCCGGGCAGACCAGCCGCGGATTGGAAGAGGGTATGAACGGGATCGATCATCTGCCGCAGCGCAAGCAGGAAGAGCTTGCCGAAGTCGCGAGGATCCTTTTCGAGGAATTCGAGGCAGCGCGCCAGTCGAAGCTCAAGACCGAGCTCAAGGGCGCAAAGATCCTCAAGATCATTCTGTTCGGATCCTATGCCCGTGGCGGGTGGGTTGAAGATCGCAAGAGTGGCTACCGCTCTGACTACGATCTCCTCATTGTCGTGAATTCGCATTCGGCAGCAGAAAGCTCCGACTATTGGGAAGGCGCATCCGAGCGTTTCATTCGTGAACTGACGATCACCAGGCAGCTTGAGACGCCAGTTAATTTCATCGTGCACTCGCTGCATGAGGTGAATGATCAGCTGGCGCGCGGCCGCCCCTTCTTCATCGATATCGCCCGTGACGGCATCGCACTCTACGAAGTCGCCGGCCACCCGCTCTCATCTCCGCGTCGGCTCTCCCCGGAGGAGGCTCGTGAAGAAGCACAGCGCAACTTCTACCAGTGGTATCCGAGCGCCGTCCATCGCTTTGAGCTGGCGCGAGAAGCTATCAACCGAGGCTACTCCAAAGAGGCGGCGTTCGACCTCCACCAGGTTATCGAGCGCCTCTATCACTGCGTATTGCAGGTGGTCACCCTATACAGTCCAAAATCGCACCGGCTTTCAGTCCTGCGATCCCACGCCGAGCGCATAGAGACACGGCTGATCGAGGCCTGGCCACGCGATACGAAATTCGCGAGACGCTGCTTCACCACAATCGATCGTGCATATGTGGAAGCACGCTACTCGGCCAAGTATTCGATTGCCCCCGACGAGCTCGAATGGGTGGTCCAACGCGTTGGCGCACTTCAGGCACTCGTCGCGGACATCTGCGCAGAGCGATTGAGCTAGACAACCTATAGGACACTTCACGCCTTCGTGATAGCGCAACCATGCCGCTTGCGTGGGGGTCGAGTTCATCGGCATATACAAACACTGGTAGTATCACATTATTAGCAACGTCTACATGCAGTGCGCATTGATGAGTTATGTCGACATTACGCGAGTGGCTTACGATGAACCTTTCCTTGATGAACTTACTGTCGGAATTCCTGGACTCATGTGAGGTTGCTACGGACAGGCGGCAGCTCATGAGCGCTGTCGAGCATGTCACCGGCCAGCTTGGCATCGATCATTTTGCCGCGGCGTTCGTGCCTCTCGCCCATGAACGTCTCGATTCCTACTTTATCTGGGAACATTGGCCGCGTGCCTGGTACGAGCGCTATCTCAAACTCAATTATTTCCATTTCGATCCAGTCGTCAGCGCTGTTCGGAGATCCGGGCAGTCGATCATCTGGTCCCAGTCATTGCAGATGCCCAGGCTTTCCACAAAATCGAAACGGATCATGGAGGAGGCCAGGGATTTCGGACTGGTCGATGGCCTGACCATACCGCTTCACTCGCGAACCGGGATCGACGGCGTATTCTCCGTAGCCGGCAACCGTAGCAAGCTTTCCCGCGGCGAAGTCACCCTGCTCGAGATCATCGCAAGCCGTGCGCATGGCCATCTACTGCAAGCCGAGCGTAAGGCCGAGAGAGCACACGACGAAGCGATGATTACCAAGACGGAAAGCCAGTGTCTGACGTGGTGCGCTGAAGGCAAGACCGACCGCGAGATCGCAGCGCTTACCGGGCGCTCGCCGAGAACCATCCAGGCGCACATTCAGAATCTGCAGCGGAAGTTCGGTGCCACCAATCGCGCCCAGTTAATCGCGGAAGCCTTTCGTCGCGGCGTTCAACGCTGAAAATTACGACATTTTACGAATAGAATTCAATCACTCCGGGTTGCATCCTTGCCGAATGCACGTGGAGAATTTTGAAATGTTGAAGATCATTTACGAAGCAGACGATCCGGAATTGATGGAGAAAGTCTGGTCTTTTCGCCACAAGAGGTTCGTTGAAGAGCTGGGCTGGGAAGAGCTTCGCCGCGACGATTGCAGGGAGCGTGATGAATTCGATACCGCGGACACCTTGCACGCGGTCCTCGTCCACGGTGGCAACGTCATTGGTTATTCCAGGCTGCTGCCAACGACGAGGTCTCACCTCACAAGCGACTTCTGCCGGCAACATGGAATCGAACCGCCATCGGGGCCGCATATCTACGAGTGGAGCCGCTGTGCCGCCGAGCTCGGCGCGCCTGATGTCAACGGGCATGCCGCTTCGGATCTGCTGATGACCGGCGTGCTGGAATGTCTGGTAGAGATCGGGGCTCGCGCTGTCGTCTTCCTCACCTACGCACCTATCGTCAAGATGATGCGGCGGCGCGGCTACCCGGTCGAGCATATCAGCAGCCTTCGTCTGGGAAATGGTGACCAGGTTGAGGCAGTCTTCTCGACTCTGCCCGCCGATTTGCTGTTCAGGCACAGGCAGAGGCACAGTATTCAGTTATCGTTGCTGGAATGGGGACATGCACGCGCAGTCGATCGCCTCCGAACCGCTGCGGCGGCTTAACGGGAGTGCCTAGCGGTGGCCCGCCGCAAGAAATCCTTGCTGGAACCAGCCGAAGCTCACAACTTCGCAATGACGACCATCCACGACGAAACCGCCAAGCTCCTGAGGATCGTCGAGGCGATCTGCCAACGCTACCCTCCGAACGACGACCTCATATTCGTCCGCTACCTCCTGCGCATGGTGGCCGTTGAAGCTAAAGCGTCCAAACGCTCACGTAAATCCTGACCGCCAAAACGTTCGTGCCCGTCGCCGAAAATGTTAAGACACCGTCTTAAAGTTCTTGCAAAACGTGAATCAAATAATATACTGCAACTTAGGCGATTTTATTTGCCTTGGGGCGTGGAAACCCCATTTCGACAAAAAGCTCTTCATGTGAGAGTGTCTCTTCGCGACCTGGTTGGTCGGGGAACTCGTGGTGTATGCAAGAGGCGTTCGCGCCAAAGACCATGGGGCCGTCGTCGACGGATTTCCAATTCCCCGGCTTCTGGTTGCCAGCCTGATCTGGCTAACGGGAGCACATTCATGTTGCAGAAGTCCAGTAACGCCACCGACATTGTGCCAGATAAAACGGCCGATCAACACATTGTCGATATTGAAATCGGCAAGCGCGTCAAGAAGCGGCGGCTTCAGCTCCGCCTTTCTCAAACAGCGCTTGGCGCGGCCGTTGGCGTATCCTTCCAGCAAGTTCAGAAATATGAGCGTGGTACCAATCGTGTCAGCGCCTCGACCCTCTACGAGATGGCCATGGTGCTTCAGGTACCAATTACCCATTTCTTCGATGGGCTTTCGAAATCGCAGCAAACACCGGATTGCGAACTAACTAAAAAGGCCGCCGCCAGGGAAGAATTCGTAGCGACGGGCGAAGGACAGCGGCTGGTGGACGCTTTCCTTACAATACCCAAGAAAATGCGCCCGAAATTCGTTTCATTGCTGGCAACTTTTTCCAGCGATGTTTGAGACGCGTAGCGCTACACGTCCTCCGCCGGTCGCCTCCCCGTCTCGATCTCGAACATTTGTGATGTACGGTGGTGGTGAACCAGGCGCCCACGTTCTGGACACGTGAATATAGAATCGAGGATCGTCGCCACCGTCTTCAAAATCTCGGGGGCGGTGCCTCCATCATTTTGGTAATATGACTTTCCCGCGCATCTTCGGTCGCCTTATTTCGGAGAGGCACCACTTCAAACGGCAGATCGTCGGGAAGGATTCCGATGATTTCACACAGGTGCAAAACCTGCGCTTCCCAAAGCTTCGTTATTCGACCCTCGCGGCGACTGTTGAAGGCGACGATGACTCGAGAAGCCTGACAAGCCCCGCACGAGACAGACTTGCCTTGCGAACCCACTTAGAGTGCCGGTAACGAGTGCATCCATCTGCTCCGGTTTCCTCAAACGCCGGGCGCCGGCGGACCGGCCGCCCGACCATCTCGTGCGAAGTAGGCTGAAAGCCCCGCTTCGACGATGTAGGCGTCAGCCCTTGCTGCCCTGCAGTCCCAATAAACTCAATTCCTTGGATTCATATTATCCGGTCGCCGAATGGCTAAGTCGAATATTGCAGTGCCGGCGGACCCATTTCTGCCTAGAGCCCCGACAATCTGAAGAAAGGACGCGCTGTGAAAGCCGAACTACTGAGACTTGCACAGGCGCACGAGCGTTCGCTGTCGCGCGTTATCGATGTGCGCGACCGCGTTCGCTTGGGCACGGCTACAGACACCGCTCTGGAACCGCTCCTAGCGGACGAGGCCAAGAAAAGAGCCGAATTTATTTATTGGGAGCCGCCTTCTGCTTCCCTTGCCGTCGATAAGCTCTTGCGGCTACTCGCACACTGCCTCGCAGGAGGTCTAGCTTTCGATGACGCCGAACTCTTTGGGATTCGCAACCAAGTCCAGCGCCTTCGTTCTTCAACGCCACCCAATCAAGGCTCAGAACCGATTGAGGTGGAAGACGGCACAAGAGATATTGGATAATACACTGAGCAAGGGCGCCTATCCTTGAGAACGGTGTCACCGAGCCGCGATGGCTTGAATGTTCAAGTCACATCGCGACCAGTAAGCGCTCATTGGCAGTGAGCGGGCAGATGCCTTCACAGTGGAAGGCTCAAGCGAGGAACGGTGCTCACGTTTCAACGCCCGCGCAATACTAGAGCAGCCGATGAGTAATTGGAATACTCCCGCCAAGCCCAACGCCCCGCCGCCATAAGCCGTAGAACGCGCAGCGAGTTTTGCTCGAGTGGGCACCTCTAATTGCGCCACGTTCCATTTCGTCCCGTCCACGTCAGCGACGTCTACAGGACGGCTTCATCCGACGAGTTTTGCAAGGCAAATATCGAATCCAAGATCGTCGCAACGGTTCGCAACGTGGAGGGCGACAGCGATTGGATCATCTTGCTAATCCTACGTCTCTCGTGTGCTTCCTCTTCAGATGCACCCCAAAGGTGTGGCGCGGCATCGAAGAGCAAATCGTCTGGGTAAATGCCGAGAATTTCGCACAGATGCAGGACCTGTGAAGCATGAAGTTTCGTTATTGCACGCTCGTATCGTCCGTAAACCTGCTCAAGTGAACCAATCAGGAGAGCGAGCTCTGCCCTCGACAAATCCTTCTCGACACGAATCTCGCGCAACGACGCAGCGATCGCTTCGTCCATTCTGTGGAAAGTGGGGATACCGGCGAAACCGGGCCGGCGATAGATGGAGCGGTCCACCTTTGGGTCATGGGTTCCCTCGAGTCCCGCCTCTTTGATATATTCGTCAGTTTTAACCGTCATGCATCTCAGCCCAATTCCTTGCACGACTTATATCATTCACTGGATCGTTGGCTATGAGCATTTCACGAACCTACTGGCGGAACTGACGCCGCGCCTTCCGGCCACGCGAACTAAGAGCCAAAAACGCACAAAGAATTCACGGCAAGCGCGAAATTGGCCGAGGTTACCAAGGATTCGCGGGTCGGACTGTTGCTGTGAAGCGGTAGGCAAACGGTGCTTCTTTCAACCGACGCTTGCTAAAGCGACTGCCGATGAAACATCAACTAGCCTGCGGCTGCTAGCTTTATTGAGAGACGCGCTGCTTCAATTGCTCGTAGATGCTATTATTGCAGATCTAGGGTTTGACGCATTATACTCGGCTTTTATCATCGCCGACGTTTTTCGCAATATTGAGCCCAACCCTAGCGATGACTGAACGTAGCGCGTTGTGATGCCCGTCTTGGTCCCGGCGAGCGTCGCTCAAGATGAGCGAGCCGTGTCGTTGGAGCTTGCGCAAGCTCCGCCCTTTTTAAGTCTATGCCAAGCATTACCGACTGTTCAGGGGCCGCCTTGATTCAATAGATCTATCGGTCCAATCCGAAATAGAATCGGGAACTGACTTGCGTTTGCGGGTCTCTGATATCGAAGAAATAGGGTTGCTGACGGCGCGGCCGGGCCATGTATTCCCTGTACCCACATCCCTGACCTCCGTCGTAAACTCTTGTAGTACCGTCTCTGACTTCGGTTCGCGCGCCCTCGCCGCCCCTTCCAAACTGACGTCGACCATCGTGACAGTCACTTACGGCCCTGGTGCAGCGAGACAGCTCCGAGTTTGCAAAGCCGTCGCGAACGTGTTCGCCCGCAGTTGGAGACCAGCCGGCCGGGCACTCGGCGAACGCTTCGTACCCAGGCTTGCCGGCTCCGCCTTCTGGGCAGGTCGGCCAAGAGAACCCGGGCTTTTTCATCTCCGAGATCAGTCGGTCCATTGGGGGACGGCACTCGGGCACCCCGTGCCAGGATGGATTGGACGAAGCCGCGCACAGCAGCACCTCGCATCCCCACTCGTTGGCAAATGCAAGGCGCGGACAGATCGCAATCAACAACGCGACAATAACAACGAAAATGTGCTTCATGGACTTTCCCCGGGTGTTCGTCAGCGGTCGGTGCGCTTTGGCAAGCGCCCGGCGTCCGCAAAGGATGGCGAGATTTCGAGGCGCCTTTCACGCAAAAGATTGTAGTCGGCGATCGGTCGTCGGCTGACAGTCTTGTCGACTGCTTTTGTACGCCACTCATCCATGTCGAGGACGTAAGTCGCCCACATCCCATACCGCGCCCTCCTCGCCTGGCTTTCAGCCAGCTGGTAGCCGATCGACAAGCCCACGTTTTCCACGGCCCTCGCCCAGCCAACCCTAAGGAGCCCGAGCGCAAGATCCCTCCCTCCGACCCGGCACTGTCCGGCCAGGCCATCACGCCCTGCCAGAACACGACACTCCACCCGCCTGTTTTCGATCATCCGCTTCAACCAAGCCTTGGCGAATGCCCCGCAGGGCACCGGCTTGAGCTTGTCTCCATTTGCCTCGGCACGGTCCGGATCAAAGGCCCATTGCGGCAATTCGCATGTGTCGATGCCAGCAAGCCGCACTTGAAGCTCATATCTTGGAAGCCAAAGTGTCCGGCCGTCGATGACCGATGCGTCACCGGTCAATGTAACGATTGGCTGGATGGGCGATGTCGGATGCAAGGCCTCTTGCCCTTCCGGCAGAAGATCTGCCGCGTGCGTCACGCTGGCGACAAGCAAAATGGCCAGAACGGCCCCGCATTGCCTCATCCTCATTTCTGCGCCTTCCCTTGGGACTCCGCTGGTCCCAAAATCAGTGCGGGATGCTGCACATCCGCGAATTGCCAAAGCCCTGCCCTGGCCGCCCTCGCCCGTTGCTCAGCAACCGCATAAGCTGGGTTTGCGGGAAGCCCGCGATTATCGAGCGCTGCGAACGCGTAGCCGCTGCCCACAAGGGCGGTGCCGAGATCCACCGTTTGACTGCCAATCGCAGCCGAGCAAACGACGTAGGCAAGCTCGGATGTGATTACCAAAGGAGTGCAGCGCGGATTGGTATCCTTGATGAAGGCCGCGAGGAAAGCCATCGAGGCATCGCCGCAATCGAGCCGCCGACCCGTCGCGTTTGTAAACCAGGTGCCGCGCAAACAGGATTGAACACCGAAGAGCCGGTATCGCTTCCCATCTTCGAGCCAGGTATCGCCGGAGACCAGGGTTACGCCGGGGTGGATAAGAATGATGTCCGGCGGAATGGAAGTGGCTGCCACAGAAGCACTTGCGCCCAACCAACCGGCCACTGCGAGGCGTACGATATCCCCTTTCATCTGGGCACCCTTGGATCAGCCCACATCCCAAACCCCTGGCGGCCGATCCTTTCAGCATCCGCTAAGTCCGGACGTATCAGCGTGCCATCCGGCTTCTTCGCAAGCCGCAAGGCACCGAATGACAGGAGTTCCTCCTCGAGATTGTCGACGCTGTCGAGCGCGCCCGGAAAATAGTAATATCCGAAGCACGTGACATCCTGCTTGATCGCATTTTCCTCAGAGACGAATGCCCGGCAGAGTATCACCTTCGGGGACGTCAACAGAATCTGGAGCTGTTGCTGCGCAAATTCAGCGCACGAGCCCGAATAGTTTTCTCTCCGATTGACCATGTCGCCGGCACAGGGCTCAAGGCCATAAAGGTGCAGGTTTGTTTTGCCGTCGACGACAATGTCCAAGGACGAGGAAGCTCGAAAGCCAGTCGAGGAGGCATATCCTTTTCGCGACACAACGGTTTTCGCGCCATCATAATATTCAACGACCAGCACCGCTTTGCCGGGCGCTGCAAGAGATTTGATGTAGGCCGGATCGACCGCGCTCACTGCAAGGGCGCCTTTCACCGCGGTCAGCAGCGCCGCCAGCGCCACAGCCCATATGGTAGTGCTTCGAACTAAATCTGTTCGGTCCATTTTCATCTCACTCCTAAAGTTAAGAGCGGTTACCTGAAAATAATTAAACCTATTTTAGTTCATTTTGCAATTGACAATATGGAAGAATTGCTGTCGTTTTCCCTCGAATGCAACGCACGGGTAGCCCTATGTTCAACAGGTGTTTCCTCAGCCTCACCGCAACGATAGCATGCCTTTCCGCCCCGACGATCCATGCGCAGAGCCTGAAAACCTTTGATTCTAGACGGTTTGATGCCGCTGCAGCCGGAGACGATGCCGGGCGCTCGTTTGATACTATGGACTTCGCGATCGACGGTTCGGGCATCGTCAGCCGGGTTACCCCGCGCCCTCACGAAAAAGCCTATTTTGGTTCAATTCCGAGTTTGAAACCCAATGATACGAATACTGCTGGAGGCAGCGCATTTCCGCTGAAGACGGAAACCGAATCGGTTCATCCAGGCCTCACATCGGTTCAGGGACCCTGCGGTCCCTCCCCGGCGTCGATCGAAAAAATCAAAACGTTGGTGGTCATCGCAGCAAATCGGTACAGCGTCGATCCGGACTTTGCGTTGGCCGTCACATGGACGGAAAGTCGCTTTGACCGCGTTCGAAATAGCCCCAGAGGCGCTCGCGGACCAATGCAGCTTATGCCGCAGACGGCACGGCTCTTTGGTATTACCGATATTTGCGACCCTGTCGCAAATATCGACGGCGGAGTGCGCTATCTGCGTCAGCTCCTCGATGAGTTCAAAAACCCGATCATTGCTGCCGCCGCCTACAATGCGGGTGAGCAGGCGGTCTACGACAGCGGCGGCGTGCCGGCCTATCCCGAAACCGTCCGCTATGTCTCCTCCGTCATCAACCATCAGTTTGGTTTTCCCGCCCCGATCACGGCAAGGGCGGACGGCAAATCACCCATCGAAATCAGTGAGACCTCCACGATCGACGTCATCGGCGCGCGAGCACCGAAATTCGTCAGCGGCGTCATGCAATTCTGAAGCAAAGGAGCAGATAATGAAACCTGTCTCATCGCCCCGCCGGAAGCTTCTGGTAAAGGGTATCGCCATCGTTGGCGCATTTGCCCTCGTACAGCTTGCCTCCGCTGATCTTGCCATGGCGCAAGCGACCAATCAGGCGTTTGCGCCCCTCCAGACGGTCGTGCAGGCGGTCGTCGACTTCATCACCGGGCCTTTTGGTCGGCTCATTGCCATCATTGCGGTCATTGGCCTCGGATTTCTCGCATTCGCTGGCCGGCTGAGCTGGTTCACCGCAGGCGCGGTCGTTCTCGGCATCGGACTGGTCTTCGGGGCGCCCGCGATCGTCGATCAGTTGATCTCCACGGTCGGGAACTGATCCATGGCGACCGCTCAGAATGACAAGCCTCACTTGACCCCGCTGGTGATCGGCCTCACCCGGTCACCCACGCTCTGGGGCGTCCCCTACATGGCGGTCGTCCTGGTGATTGGCCTGACGATCATCGCCTGGCTCGTGACCAACGCACTTTGGGCACTGCTTACGGCGCCTGTCGCTTATGCGGCTCTCTTCACCCTCTGTAGCTGGGATGCACGCGTGCTCGACGTGCTGCAGGTCTCCAGCCGCCTGACGCCCCGAACGCCGAATAAGACGTTCTGGGGCGCCAATTCTTATGGGCCATGACCATGCTGAGCGTTATCCGCGAAGAGCTCGGCTTCGGCCCGATTGGCCACCGCGAACGGCCCATGGCAAAGCACATTCCCTATCTGCGTCATGTTGCAGACACCGTCATCAAGCTTGATGGCGGCGCGCTCATGAGCATCATCAAGCTGGACGGTCTTTTCTTCCAAACGGAAGATCAGGCCGAGATCAATATGCGTTCGCTCGTGCAAAACACGCTGATCAGGGCCCTTGGTTCCAGCCGGTCTTCGCTGTGGTCCACCGTTGTCCGGCGGCAGGTCGATACATCCATCGACGGTGAGTTCGACGATCCTTTTTGCGCCGAACTCGATAGGCGCTATGCGGCCTCGCTTGGCGGCAAGCGCATGTTCACCAACGAACTTTATCTTACGGTACTTCGATCGGGGATGCGCGGCGCACTGGCCGCAGGTGATCGCGCGCGCCGACTGATCGGTCGCGCGTCCGGGCGCGATGGGCAAGCGGATCAAAGCCGCGAAACAATCAACGAGCTCGAGGAACTTGTCGGCAATATCGTCCGTGACTTGAACAAATATGGCGCAAGAGCGCTCGGCATCCGCTCGATCGAAGGGTCGCCCTATTCCGAACCGGCAGAATTTTTGAACTCGGTCCTCACGTGCGGAGTACAGCGAAAGATGCGCTTGCCGCGCATGGGGCTTTCGAATTTCGTTGGCACATCGAGGCTGCATTTCTCCAGGCGGACCATGCAAGCGCAAGGGCCGGTTAAGGAAGACGACCGCTTCGGCGCGATGCTATCGATTAAGGAATATCCACCCTTTACCGGGCCCGGGATGTTGGATGGCCTGCTTCAGGTGAACCACGAATTCATTCTGACTCAGTCCTTCACACTCGCAGACAAGCCAATCGCGCAGGAGCGGATCACACGTCTGAAGCGACAGATCGGCACCTCGGACGAGGCTGGAAGCGATGTCGAAACCGACATCGATTTCGCGCTGAACAGCCTTCTCAATCAGGAAGCCGTCTTCGGCTTCCACCATCTGTCGCTCCTCTGCCTGTCGCGGGATCTGGACGGGGTTAGCAAGTCGGTCTCCGACCTTGGCGCCTGTCTTACTGACATGAACATCAACTGGCTGCGCGAAGATCTGAACCTGGAAGCGGCCTTCTGGGCGCAACTGCCTGGCAATCATGCCTATATCGCGCGACGCGCCATGCTCTCGAGCGCCAACTTTTCCGGCCTTTCGTCGATGCACAATTTCGCGGCCGGACAACGAGAGGACACGCATTGGGGAAGCCCGATCACCATCCTCGAAACGACGAGCCAGACGCCCTACTGGTTCAATTTTCATCGGCGCGATATCGGCCACTTCCTCGTCACTGGACCGACCGGATCCGGCAAGACAGTCGCCCTCACCTTTCTCTTGGCCCAGGCCTTCCGAGTAGAACCATCACCGCGCGCTGTCTTCTTCGATAAGGATCGCGGCGCAGAAATTTTCATCCGGGCAATGAACGGCTCCTACGAGATCCTCTCACCCGGAACTCCTACCGGTTTCAATCCGCTGCAGATCGAAAACTCCGGTGAAAACCGGGAGTTTCTCCTCCGTTTGCTGAAGGCGATGCTGCGCAAGGATCGCTCGGATGCCTTCGATCAGGAGGAAGAAGACACCCTTGAGCGCGCGATCGTGCGGATCATGTCCGAACCGTTGGCGGAGCGAACGCTCGTCAACTTTGCCGGTCTCCTGACCGGCCGTTCACGTGCCGATCCTAACGATCTCAATTCTCGGCTTCGGCCCTGGATCGACGGAGAAAAGGCTTGGTTGTTCAATGCAAGGCACGACGTCTTGTCCTTTTCCGGCCGCCGCGTATTCGGCTTCGACATGACGAGCATCCTCGACAACGACGAGGTTCGCACCCCGGCTCTGATGTATATCTATCACCGTCTTGACGAGCTCTTCGACGGCACGCCTGTGATGATCTTCATGGACGAAGGATGGCGCCTGCTGCGGGATCAGACCTTCAGCGACTTCATCGTCGACAAAATGAAAACGATCCGCAAACTGAACGGGATCGTCGGATTTGGCACCCAATCGGCTGCCGATATCGTGAACTCGCCGGCGGCCCATACCCTGATCGAACAGTCGGCGACCAATATTCATTTCCCAAACCCCCGCGCCGACGAGGACAGCTACATCAACCGTTTCGGGCTGACGGCGAAGGAATTTAGCTTCATCCGCAATATGCCGCCCGAAAAGCGCTCCTTCCTCATTAAGCACGGCAATGACAGCGTCATCGCCAGGCTCGACCTCGGGTCTATGCCCGACCTGATCAAGGTCCTCTCCGGGCGCAAAGAGACCGTCGAGGAATGCGCAGCGCTCCGTGATCAGTTCGGTGACGACCCCATGGGCTGGCTCCCGAGGTTCTGCAGCGGGGAGCAGCAACCGTGAGAGGCAGCCGCACTCCGACATATGCCCCGGCCGTGCTCATGCTCCTCGCATGCGGGCTTGTCGTTGGTCCCGCTCCTGCAATGGCCGACGTACCAACGATCGACCGCACCAATTTCGACCCAAGAGATCGTCGAGACAAAACGACGAGCAATCTCGAAAACACGGATCACGAGCGTTACATCATTCACACATCCGTGACCTGCTCGATGTATCGGCCGGGCCAGAAAAACGATCCGGTCGGGGCTGCGCAAGCCAACCCAGAAATCGCCGGGCTCGCCCGGCGGGTCGCGCAGGAAAATGGCGTCGACGAGAGCCTTTTTCTCGCTCTCATCTATCAGGAGAGCCGGTTCAATCCCTGCGCCAAGTCTGCCGCCGGCGCGACAGGCCTGACACAGCTCATGCCGGCGACAGCGGCAGACCTCGGCGTTGACGAGAACAATATCGAAGACAACCTGCGCGGCGGCGCGCAGTATCTGAAAGAGCAACTGCTAAAATTTGGCGGCGATACCAATCTGGCACTTGCCGCCTACAACGCAGGTCCGGGAGCGGTCAGCAAGTATGGCGGGATTCCGCCGTTCAAGGAGACGCAAGGCTACGTCGCCTCGATCACGCGGGATTGGCTGCCGGCTTTCGGTGGCTCAGACAAGTCGGGGATTCCCCTCAATTTTAGCGGTGGGGAGACCGCCTATACCGGCATGCGGTCATCGACGCTCAATGCCATGAGCGCAAGCGCGTCGACGTCGGACAGCCTTGGCAACGTTGCAAGCTGGTACCAGCAACTGGGCGCGATGCAGACCGGCACGATCCAGGACAGTTGGGACCAGAATTCGACTGCCCGCAACGCCAATCTGGAAATGATGAACAACGTCATCAAGTTGACGACGGCAATGGCCGACCTCGTCAATTCTCGCAATGCGATGTCGTCAGCCAATCTTTCCGGATCATCACGGACAGCCGCCGGCGATTCCAATGATACCTCGCCGCGCGATACGACCGGCTTGTGCGACCCCCGACAGAACCTTGTGTGGAGCGACGAGCAAAACGGCTGCATCCAGAAACGCCCCAATACCAACGATGTGCGGCTGCTGCTTCAGCCGCAATGATGGAGGACTGCAATGATATTCAAGGCCTCGAGCACATTGATCCTGTTCTTGTTGCCGGCAGCCGCGCTTGCCGACGTTCCGGTGATCGACAAGACCAACTACGCGGTCGCCAAGCAGACCGCGGATACCACGGACAAGATCCTCGATACCAACAAGAACATCCTGACGACGGTGCAGGATACGCTGAAGGCGGTGACGGGTGACCGCGGCAGCACCGCCGCGCCCCTGAAGGACCTGGCGATCGGCAACGGCTTCAGCGTCTCCTCCATCCCGTCCTTTAATAGCATTCTCAAGGAGGGCGTTCCCAATTTTGGATCGATGGGGGGCGATATCGCCAACGCAGCCACCGTGTTCATCAATGGCCTGCAACTGGTGAAAAGCCTGTCGGGTAAGGAAAACAGCAGCTTTTCCGGTGACAAGTCCTACGAGCAGCTCGTCAACTCCGTGCTCAGCGTTTCAGCGCTGATCAATGGATCACAACAGGCAATCGAAACGCGAAGGAGCGCTTTTGAGCAAGCAGGATCGCAGATCGGCAGCGCTCAGGACATCAAGGGGTCGATCGATCAGAACAGCCAGCTCCAGGTCCAGTCGGGCCTGACGTTGAACGAGATGATCGGTGTGATGAACGGCGCAGTCTCTGCGCTGCAGGCGGAGAACCAGCGGCGCCTGACGGATATTTCCAACACCAAGAAAGCGCTGAGCTACGGCAACTGAATCATGAAAAACGCGATCCTGAATGCCGCAGTCGTTGCAAGCCTGTCGATGTTGGCAGGCTGCGGCACGGTCAAGGAAAAGACCGCCCCCTGCAAACGGCCGGCCAACCTGACCTCCTTTGCTGCTGATCTCCGAAACGATTGCGGGCCGATGCGGGCGGTCAACAATCCCGCCGCCGCTTTCGCCGCGATCGGCATCCCCGAACCAGGCGGCAAATAGGGTCTCAAGATGCAAGATTTTCTGGGCGATCTCCTTCAGCGGATTGAGGATTCCGGCTCGAGTTTTTCGCAGCAGGCCTATACCGTTGTCGGCAACGAATTGATGCCGCTGTTGCGGATCATGCTGATAGTCTATGTCGCCTGGTATGGCCTGCAACTTGTTATGGGCACCTCGCGTCTATCGGTCGGCGAAACCATCGGCCGGATTGTCAGGATGATGATCATCCTGGCGCTTGTCGGCTCCTGGGCAAATTTCAATAACCTCTTCTACCACTGGCTCAACGACACACCCGAGGATGTTGGTCGGGCCATTCTTGCGGCTTCCGGCACGGGGATAACCGATCCCACCAATGGCCTGTCGCAGATCTGGAAGACAGCCAACGAGGCGGCCTCGGCTTTCGCCGAGCAATCGGGCTACTTCTCCATCCTCCCCAGCATGATCGGCATCCTGACCATAGTCGGCGCCGGCGTGTTCATCGCGATTGCGCTAGCGATCCTCATCCTCGCGAAGGTGATGCTCTGGGTGCTGATCGGTGTCGCGCCGGTCTTCATCGCCTGCATGCTGTTTGAACGAACCCGGGGATATGGCATTGGCTGGTTCAATCAGGTCCTGACCTACGCGCTTATTCCACTGTTCATTTATGTCATCGCCGCCTTTCTGATCGCAGCGATGAGCCCGGAGCTCACCAAAATCGATGCAGCAAGCGGATTGCGGACCCTCACCCTTGCCGACATCGCAGGCTTTCTGCTGCTCTGCGTCGCCGGTGGATTTGTCATGCTCTACATACAATCGATCGGTCAGGGGATCGCCGGCGGCATTGCCGTTGGCGTCGGCAGCGCGGCACGCCGCATTTCGCAGTTCGTCGGAATACAAGTTCCGCTGACGGCGGCGCGCGGCAGCACAGCTGCCGGCCGAGGTGCCTATCGCGCTGGCCGCTCCCTTGCCAGCAGGTTCAGCAACCGCGGTGGTGGCGACGAAGACACCGACGGAGCGCGGACCGCGATGCAAACGAAGATTTCCCGCCAGGGCCTCCCAGGCTGATCAACCGGATATGAAGCACCAACATGGCAGATAGCAAAGAACTTGACCTTCGAACCTATTATCAAAGCGGCGACATCTGGGAGCAGGAGATCGTCAAGAAGGCGAAGCGGTCCCGTACCCTTGCCTGGTTGGTGACGATGATATTCGCTGGCATAACGTTGCTGAGCCTGCTGGCTTTGGTGATGCTCGTGCCGCTGAAGAGCTTTGAGCCTTACATCGTCGAAGTCGACAGGAACACCGGCTATCTCGAGGTCAAGAGCGGTCTTACGCGACCGGCCAACCTCACTGAACAGCAAGCCATCACCCAGGCAAATATCGTGCGCTATATCCGGTCGCGCGAGGGTTACGATCCCTATGCCATCGAGCAGAATTTCGAGATTGCAGCACTCCTGTCGACCGGCAACGCTGCCCGCGAATTGCAGGATCTCTACAGCGCCGCCAACGCCAAAAACCCTGCCAAGGTCTATGGAAAAACAAAACGGGTCACAGTCGAGATAGCATCCGTGACATTTCCAAACAGTTCTACCGGGATCGTGAGGTTTGCCACGACCGAAGTTTCCGACACGGACGCGGTCACCCGTCATTGGATCGCGGTTGTTCGCTATCGCTACACGGACACGCCGGCGACCAACGAATGGCGCTTCGAAAACCCGCTTGGCTTCCAGGTCTACGACTATCGACGGGACCAGGAAACGGTAACGGAGAGCAATCGGTGAGGCGCTTCTTTCTGATCGGCTTTCTGCTCGCAGCTTGCACAGCGAACACATCGAACGCGGTTGAGACGCCATCCGCCGGCCGGCTCGATCCCCGCGTGACCAGCGTCATCTACCAGCCGAACAATGTCGTGCGCGTTTTTGCGACTTACGGCATCTCGACGATGATCATCTTCGACGAGGATGAAAAATTCGAGACGATTGCTGTTGGCGACACCTCAAGCTGGGATGTCGTACCCACCGACAAGGGCAACATCCTCTTTGTAAAGCCGAAAGCGAAGGATGTCGCGACCAACATGAATGTCGTGACCACCAAACGCATCTACTATCTCGAGCTCAATGACTATGCGCCGGAGGACAACAAAAAGGTCTTCGGGATCCGCTTTGTTTATCCCGACAAGGATTTGAATGCCACGCTGCGGAAGGAGGCCGAAGCGCGCGCCGGCTATCCGAACATTTCTAGCATCGACAAGTCGAACGTCAACATCGACTACTCCTTCTCCGGCGATACGGCTCTTAAGCCGCTGATGGTGTTTGATGACGGCAAGAAGACCTTCTTCAGATTCGGTCCGAAGGTGCCGGCGATCTTCGCGGTGAACAGCGACTTCAGCGAGACACTGCGTAACTTCCGGCGCGAGGGCGAATACATCGTCGTCGATGGCACCGCGACGCAATATACGCTGCGCGATGGCGACCAGTGGACCTGCATCTTCAATCTGCGCAAGCCGGATTTCGGCCAGCCTGACGCTGATGTCTTCGGCCCCTCGCCTGACAGCCGAGCGACGACACGAAGAAGGAGCGGCAACTGATGCAGCGTTCTCCAGAACTGGAAGCCATGATCGCCGGCGATGAGGTCGCGGTGCGCGATAGCCGCGCCCGTCGGAAACAACTTCTCGGCGGGACCGCCTTGCTGCTTGGTGGCGCAGCCCTGGTCTACGTCGTCTTCTTCGGAGCTCAAAAGCCGGCACACGATACATTGCAGGGCGACGAGGAATTTTCGACAACAACCTTCAGGCCGCCGTCATTTCTGCGTCCGGAGCCTCAGCCCGATCCAAAACCAGCCGACAATATCATCCAGATACCGGAGCCGCCCCCCGAAAAGCCTGCACCGCCCGACACGACCGAATTTGCCGTGCCGCCACCGCCGGCGGTTGCAGCAGCAACGGCTGCGGCCGAGCCGGAACCGGAAATATTCCCGGAGCGATTCCGCTCAAAACAGATCGTCGTCGATTCCGCTAAGGGTGAAAGCGACGGATCATCCTTCGGTGGCAGCAATGCTGCCGGCGGCCCAACGGTGGCGGGCGAAGATCGCAACAGCAAATTCCTCGCGACAGCGTCGGCCGTCGGCGACCGGTCAGCCAAGGCACGCAAGATCGACCGGATTGACGCGATGATCCCCGAAGGCACGCTCATCCCCGGTATCCTCGAAACTGCGATTAATAGCGATCTGCCGGGTCAGATCCGGGCAATCACGTCCCAGAACGTCTATTCCTTCGATGGTAGGCGCGTCCTGATCCCAACGGGCACGCGGCTGATTGGTGAATACCAGTCGGAGGTGACCCGAGGGCAGAAGCGCATCTTCGTCATCTGGACCAGGCTGCTGCGTGACGATGGCGTCACCGTGCGGCTGAACAGTATCGGAACGGACAGCCTCGCACGCTCCGGCCTCACCGGCATTGTCGACAACAAGTGGCGTGAGCGTTTTGGCTCCGCAATCCTGCTCTCGATTGTTGGCGCCGGCTCGTCTTACCTGACGGGTTACGGAAGCGGCCAATATAGCTCCGGCAGTGGCAACGGAGAATCCGATTCCGACCGGGCCGCAGACCTCGCACGCGAAACGATCGCCCAGACCTTCTCCGACATGGCAAACCAGGCGCTGTCGGAGAACCTCAAAATTCCACCGACCATCAGTGTGCTCCAGGGCGAGCGCATTTTCGTCTACGTCCGGCAGGATCTCGACTTTTCCGCCATGTATCCCGATCCGGTCGAGGAAGCACTGAAGGAGATCAAACATGAACGAGGCCTCGATCAAGGTCGTAGCCGGTAACGATCCGTATTATTTCCTGCGCCGCGCCCTGGCGCCGCTCGGCGAGTTCCTCAATGACCCCGGCGTCATCGAGATATCGGTCAATAGGCCAGGAGAAGTGTTTGTCGAACGCCTTGGCGCGGACGCAATGGAATTCCACGCCATTGCCGCCCTGACAGCTAAGGAGATCGAGCATATTGGCGAACGGGTCGCTTCGGCCAGCAACCAGTTCATCAGCCGGATCAATCCGTTGCTCAGTGCCGCACTTCCCACAGGCGAGCGCATCCAGATTGTCCTGCCTCCGGCTGCCGCGGACGGTGGCTCGATCTCGATCCGCAAACAGGTCGTCAACGACTTCACGCTGGCGGAATATCGCGACAACGGCGGGCTCGACAGGGTGTCCGTCACCGTTGGCGGCGCGAGCGAGATCGAGACGAGGCTGACCGCTCTGCTCGAAGCCGAGCGGATCCATGACTTTATTGAAACGGCGATCCGCGAACGTGTGTCGATGCTGATCAGTGGCGGCACATCGACGGGAAAGACGACGTTTTTCAACGCCTGCCTCAAAAGCATCGATCCGCATGAGCGCATCTTGACGCTTGAAGATACCCGTGAGCTTTTCCCGCCCCATCGCAACAGCGTGCATCTACTGGCGTCACGCGGCGACCAAGGCACGGCGCACGTCTCGATCCAGACCCTGCTTGAGGCATCGCTTCGTATGCGGCCGGATCGTTTGTTCGTCGGCGAGATCCGCGGCGCAGAAGCGTTCGCCTTTCTGCGTGCGATCAACACTGGCCACCCCGGAAGCATGTCGACGGTTCATGCCGATACGCCGGCGGGCGCATACGAGCAACTCGCGATGATGATGATGCAGGCCGGCATGTCCTCCGGCTACTCCAAGCAGGATCTGATGTCCTACATCCGCATGGTCATCCCGATCGTTATTCAGTTACGGCGCGACGGCGGGCGAAGAGGCGTCTCCGAGATCTTCTACGCCAGGCGTACAACATGAGCCGGGGATATGCCGCCGTCTACCTGTTCTTCTGCGCTTTGCTCGCAGTCGCAGTCTGGATGCTTACCTATTCGCTGATTTTGCAGGTCGTTTGGAAGGATGGGCGCGTCCTCCATATGATGACGACGACCAACCCGCTCGTGCCGTTTCAGCAATTTGCCGCTTATATCGGCAACCGGCCGCTTCAACTGGCCGCCTGCGCGGCCGCGATCCCAGCATTGGCTGCCGCTGTCGCAGCCGCGATGTTCGGACTTCGACGACCATCCAATCCGTTGGGAGACGCGGCGTTTCAGGATATGGCTACCCTGCGGCGCGCAGGCTGGTTCCGCAAGGATGGCCATGTCCTCGGCGCCTACGGTAGCAGTATCTTGAGGCGAAAGGACGATCGTCACCACCTGATCATCGGACCGACCCGCTCCGGCAAGGGTGTCGGCTATGTCATCCCGAATGCGCTGATGTTTCCAGGCTCGATGATCGTCACGGATCTGAAAGGCGAAATTTTCGAACTGACCGCCGGATACCGGAAATCGCGAGGGCATCAGGTATTTCTGTTTTCGCCAGGGTCGCCGAAAACGCATCGCTGGAATCCGCTTGACTTCGTCCGGTCCGATCGCGGCAGCCGCACGATCGATATCCAGAATATGTCAGCGATCTTGATACCGGAGACGGTCGGCTCGGAGAATGCCGTCTGGCAGGGCACGGCCCAGCAGGTCATTGCGGGTATCATCAGTTACATCCTGGAGAGCCGCCACTATCACAATCGGCGCAATTTCGGCGAGGTGAATGCTTTCTTCAATGCCGGCGTCGATCTCCAGGCCCTGATGAAGCTTATCAAAGAGAATGAAACGGATCTGTCCCGCTTCACGCTCGATAGCTTCAATGCCTACATCTCACTCAACGAACGCGCTGCGCGCTCGGCGCTCCTCGATATCCAGAAGGCGCTGGCTCCGTTCCGCAACGAGCGCGTGGTCGCGGCCACCGGTATCACCGACATCGACATCGCCTCTCTGCAGCGGCGACCGGTCACAATCTATCTCGCACCCAACATCACCGATATGACCATCCTTCGGCCACTGCTGACACTCTTCGTTCAGCAGATGATGGACCTCTTGACCCGCGAACATAATCCGGCTGCCCTGCCCGTCTACTTCCTTCTCGACGAATTCCGGCAGTTGAAACGAATGGACGAGATTCTCAACAAACTGCCCTATGTCGCGGGCTACAATATCAAACTAGCCTTCATCATTCAGGACCTGAAGAATATCGACGAAATCTACGGTGAAACCGCGCGGCACTCGCTGCTTGGCAATTGCGGCCTTCAACTCATCCTCGGCGCCAACGACCAGGCAACCGCCGATTATACCTCCCGTGCACTTGGGAAGCGGACGATCCGCTATCAGTCAGAATCGAGGACGCTCGAGTTGATGGGGCTTCCACGCCGCACCAAGGTCGAGCAGATTCGCGAGCGCGACTTGATGATGCCGCAGGAGATCAGACAAATGCCGGAGGAGAACGCGATCCTGCTGGTGGAAGGTCAACGGCCAATCCAGACCAAAAAGATCCGCTACTACAAGGTCGAACCGTTCAAGACCGCTGCTGCTGCTCCGTATCGCAATGTGGTCGAAATTCCTGAGGTCGAACTCACAGCGATGCCGATGGTGCCGGCTGCGCTGCAGGACTACGGACAGTCCCCCACCGAAAACCTTGAAAAGCCTGAACTCCCACAAGCAACCGACAAAGAAACGTCTCCTTCGAAAACGCCGAGAAGGACCCGCACTGTTGATCACGCTTCGGCGGGCAGCATCCCGATGCAACAGGCGCCTGAAAAACTCGTGACAGCGGAGCTGCGTCTCGTAAAGACGGCACAAAAATTGAAGGCCGCGGTCGAAAGAGTAGTCGATGACAATCCCAATCTGTCGCCAAAGCAGCGCAAGAGCATTCACGACATCCTTGCAAACACAGTGCCTGATCCGGCGGAGATTGACACCTAGCAACAGCATGCAGCCTACTATAGAACCTGCGCTGGCTCGCCGCTGGCACCATAATGCGTGTGTTGAGAGCGCCAATTCACGACACCATGGGAACGCTCCGTTAGCTGTCTTGCGCCATAGGTTTGTCCCGTTGACGGCAATCTAACGTCCGCAGTCACCACGACGACTAGCAGACCGCCCACATAGCCTTCCATCCCTCGAAGAGGCACACGGAAAGTCTGTCATCAGCTCTTTCACTTGAGGTCGACAAGACATCCTGCATCACGTCAAGCCCCTGCCTAGACGGTTGTCAGCGTTAGCTCTGGATCAACCAATGGAGCCGACAATTGCTTGAGACGGGCGCGACCCTCATCTGCCATCAAAACGGGAGAGCATGTTTCTCAATTGGTCGTTCTGTGTTTCCAGTTTTTCGGCAAGTGTGGCCCTGAGCTGTTTGATATCATCATCCAAGCTGAACGCTGCGGTGACATATTCCCCCCGCTCGTCACTTGGCGGCGTCTCAACGAGTTTGGTTGGGGCTTTGGCCCCTGCGGACTTCAAGGAGACCCGAGACGCCTTGGCCGCTTTCTTCTTAGTTCGAAGATCGTAGGTAGGTCGAGCATCGCTGATCGTTAGCGCATCCTCAGAAACTTGATGCGCATCTCCGGGCTCTTCCGCTACCTCGGTGTGCGTCAGCTGTTCAGTCACCGTCGAGTTTTCCGAGGATACGTGGTGGGCCGAGACCCTGAGGACGACGCGCTCATGCTCGCGTACCATCGCATCTGCAGCCGGGGCGGCCTGTGTGGTCCTCAACTCGTCAGAGGCAACGCTCAACGAGGCCTCTACGCTACGGGGAATTGCCGGCTCATGGGCTGGTTTTGCAGCTTGAGCCGGGGCCTTAGACCTAAATTTCGAGATAATGTTCCATGGCGACATCGACGTTCCCTCTCGCTTGACGCGCCAATATACGCGGCGCAGAGACCGGATCGGAAAGTCCGATCGGGCGAACGATTCTCTACATGGAGTTTAACCGATGGCGGATGCGAAGCAAACCATCCGCCATCGACAGGTGATCACTTCAGTCCAAGACGGCTGCGAAGATCAGCGTTCTCACCGCGAAGCTTTTCTGCCAGCGATTTGCGGAGGCGCTGATTTTCTTCCTCGAGCTGGAGAAGTTCCGCGAAGTCGTCTGCCAGAGGAGATGTGGCCGCTGTTGGATTCGCAGAACGGTTTGGCCCGCGTTTGCCTGTCGTTGGGCTTGCTGCTGTGCGCTTACCGCGGGTCGCTGTGGTGCTGGCAGCTGCCGGCGATGCAGCAACCTCGGTACGCTTGGGACGACCACCACGGTTTTTCTTAACGGGCTCCGCAACCGTTGCAGCTGCCTTCGCATCCGCCTTTTTGACACGAGGTGCACGTTTCTTCTTTGCCGGGGCTTCCGGCGCTACAGCGGCTGTGTCTGGAGCGATGCTTGGATTGTTTTCGTCGGCCATTGGCGTATCTCCTTGTTTGGCAATTTCGTTGTCGTTCGTAGATTCGAGGCTGTCAATATCGCATGCGATACTTCAGCACTCGAGCATAATGCCCAATCTAGTTTGCAATTGTCTTGATGCGCATCGTTGGAGATCTCACAGCGGCACCGAATGTCGGGCGAAAATGATGAGTGCGATGACACACCACACTAAGCCGCCTGACGCGAACGCGCCCTTCAGTACACCTAACGTGTGCCGGATTGTCAGCCCGAACGTCGTTCCAGAGATCACGACGAATACCGCGCCAAGCCCCAGAAGCATGTAAGGGGCAACTGGGCCGGCCCTCGGTGGGATTGATACCGCCGCCGTTTGATACCACGCCGCCTATAGCACCGCCCTACACGGCGGCGTCTAGACCGATGCTTACTGCGGTGAAGTTTTCCCTTACGTTCACGAGACTGCGCTCCTAATTATCCGGTTAGCGAGCGCACCGGATCGCCGTTCTATTGAGGCGACCGAAGTGCCCAAAAATTGAGAATAGGACTCTCCCCGCTCGGCTCTCCGACAGACAGTCAATTCGCAAAGGAGCACGCCTGTTACGAATACAGCGTCTTCGTATCGTCAATGTAGCCCATTTCGACGAGCTCCGAATTGATCAGATCGGAGCCCTCTCAATTGAGCGATTGAGGGCCCGAAGATCAATTTGCGACGATCGTCATCCACCGAGTCTATTTAGGTTTTTGGAGCGCACGCAGACCATACGAATCTCAGTGGAACTGGCCCGCAAAGGAAAACCCTGGCTTAGGCTACCCGCCTCCGCTCGGCCTCCGCCTTGATAGCGGCGTCCTTTGCCATTTTGATAAGGTACACAACAAACGGTTGATCGCTGAATTCGGCGAGTTTTTTGGCTGCTTCGAGATGATCAATCAGATGAACCTGCGACATATAAACCTCCGTTGCAAAGCGCATATTCAGTATTGCTAATGGACATTAATCAAAGCTTACGATGCGAGGTTTGGTCCGGCACCGTACAACTACAGGGGCTGTGGGTGGCGTCTCAGGATCGTCGTTGCCGACGATCAGGTGACGACGACGCAGTCGCGAGAATGGGATAGCGTGCAAACACTATGCCGAGCTCCAGCAGGGCGGCCACCACCTGATCCTTTGCCACCAATATGCTTTCCGGACATGGAACCAGATGGGAAAGAAGTCTATAGATCTGCACGGTCACTCACACGAGCGGTTGAAGTCCCTTCCCCGCCAATCGGCGTCGGAGTTGACGCACAGGGGCTGCGTCCAGTCACCCTCTGTGTGGTCCTTCGGAGAAGTCGGCGGCCGACGAGGAGTGAGGTAGCGTTGAGGACGATTAGCACGCGAGACGCCGGAGGACGAAAGCTGCCGGCGACCAATTCTACAGGCTATCGCGCCATTATGGCGAGTTATCTTCTGTCTTCGGTTAAAGTCGGAACATTCAACGCGCGTGCTCGTTCGCTACTAACCCAAAGAGGAGGAGCATTCATGACCAACGTCTACAACGAAAGCGCGCCCGTATACGCGGGTGACCTGGCCAAAAGTACTTTGACTGCATTCTTTGACAGCCGGAGCAACGCCGAGACTGCCATCGAAAAGCTGAGGTCGGCAGGCGTCGCCGACGTCCGTCTAATGCCGGGCTACGAGGCTGACGGCGAAAACGTTGCAAGCGAAAGGGAAGGTTCCGGGTTCTGGGCCGGGCTGGCCAACTGGTTCTTTCCCGACAATGACCGCGACGTCTATGCCGAGGGCCTTCGTCGCGGCGGCTTTCTCGTCTCCGCTTCGGTCGACGACAGCAACTACGACACGGCGCACGACATACTTGACGATGAGGGATCGATCGACATGGACGAGCGGGCAGACCTGTGGCGCGCCGAAGGCTGGTCTGCCGGCGGATATAACCAGCAGGCCTTAGCGTCTAAGGAGGACGTGTTCCAGGCTGATGCGACCGAAGGCAGCGCGACGGGCATCGGCCGATACAGCAGGAGTTCCAAAGCGACTTCGCCAAGGGTTCGCGGATACGATCTGGCTGAAGACGTTTCGAGCGACGTTGTCGACGACGTTATCCCGACCGGCCACCAACGCGACGTGTCAGAGGGCGACCGCAATGCTAACGAACGGATGTCGCAAAGCCAGTCGATCGACGACTTACGGCAGAGCCAGAGCCTGCCAGGCAGTCGCTGACGCCGAAGACGTTCGAAGCCGCGCACCGTCAGCGCGGCCTCGTATGACTGTATCTCTCAGTGCGTTCGATTTCCGCTGCCTTTGATGCAAGCGAGCGGCGGCTATGCGGCGAGCCCGATCAAGGTTTGAGCCAACGCCTTTCGATTGTATGGCTTTGTGAAGAAAATTCCGCGCTCCGGCATCTGGTGGAGGAGCGGTTTCGTCATCGCTGATACAACAAGTATCTCAATCGGCGGATATCGTTCACGCACGGCTGTTGCGAACACGAGGCCATTCATCGAGCCCGGGATGTCGATATCCGTCCAAATTATTCGAATACCAGGCTCCGCTTCCAATAGCCGTAGAGCGTCGTCCGCGTTGGTTGCTTCTAAAACCTCGAAACCAATATCTTCGACAAGGTCCAGCGCCATCATCAAAAGAAGCGGCTCGTCTTCGACGACTAATACTTGGATCACCGGATCCTCCCCGTTAAGTAGTGCGAACTGCCAGCCTGCAAGGGAGCCCCATAGCTTAATGACTATAATCGAAGGATGCATTATCGAACCTGAGCTCGCTGTCTGCGGCGTTCCGCGAGCTTGAAGCTCTGGGCCGCTCCACATCCACGCAAGAGGCGTCGGCCCTTGCTGCCGAACAAGCCTTAGGTGGTCTCGAATTCAGTGAAACCCGAGCAGAAACCTCAAATACGAGCGCTTTCAAAATAGTGGGAAACACCATATTAGCAGTATATTAGTGTTGGGGCGGGCAGCGTGAACGAAAACTTCCAAAAGGACATCGCTAAAGTCCAGCGAATTTCTGCGGTCCCATCGATACTCGATGTCGTTTGCCGATCGACAGGCATGGGGTTTGCTGCCGTAGCCCGCGTGACGGAAGAGCGATGGATCGCATGTCAGGTCTTGGACAATGCCGATTTCGGGTTGCCGGCGGGTGGCGAGCTGAATGTGGAGACCACTTTCTGTCATGAGATCCGGCAGTATCACGAGGTCATCGCCATCGATAATGTGGCTGAAGACCCGATCTACAGTGACCACCACACACCGCGGATCTACGGCCTCCAAAGCTACATCTCAGTGCCGATCATACTTCCCGACGGAACTTTTTTCGGCACTTTGTGCGCTATCCACTCCAAGGCAGCGAAGGTCAATAACCCCGAGACAATAGGTACCTTCAAGCTGTTCGCAGAACTGATCGCCTACCATCTTGACGCAAGTGACAGGCTAGATGCCGCACAACTAGATCTTGATCACGAAAGAAAGCAATCCGAGCTGCGTGAACAATTCATCGCCGTACTCGGCCACGATCTTCGCAACCCGATCGCCGGCGTGGACGCCGGGATCAATCGGCTTCTACGGGATGGCTGGACCGACAAGGCGCCGCAACTGTTACGCATGATGAAGGCAAGCCTGGTGCGCATGGCGGGACTGGTAGACAATGTCATGGATCTGGCGCGCGCGAGGCTCGGCGGCGGGATCAATCTTGACTTCGATCCCGACCGAACCGTTGAGGACACGATCGAGCACGTCGTTCAGGAGTTCAAAATCGCCCATCCCGAAAGAGAGATCGAGGTGTCGGTGGAAATCGAAGCTCCGCTGCGGATCGACCATGCGCGGATAGGACAGATGTTCTCCAATCTCCTTGGAAACGCCCTAACGCACGGTGCGCCAGACCATCCCGTGCGGGTGAAGGCACTCACCACGGATGACAAATTCGAGTTAAGCGTCGAAAATCGTGGCGAGCCTATTCCGCAGCAATCTCTCAATAAGCTTTTCCAACCTTTTGAAAGAGAGGAGGGTTCGAAGAGTCACGGGTTGGGGTTGGGCCTCTTTATTGCTTCAGAAATTGCCCGCGCCCACGGAGGGACGTTGGGGGTTCTGTCCGACGAGAAGATGACTCGCTTCAGCTTTTCCATGCCCAACGAGTTTGATCCCGTTGCAAGATTGGCTCCGAAATGAGCGCCGTTGGACACCAAGGCATTGCTGGCGCCGTTCAGGTCGCTCGCCGCCGCCGGACAGATACCGCGCCCACTTCCCGTTCTGGACGTTAGACACCGAGGCAGATCGCATCGGGCATGCATCGGGCATGCATCGGGCATGCATCGGGACGATGCTAGCCCACCGTACCTTGCTCGCAAGTGTAAACCTCGGATTTAATCACCGCTGTATCGAGGTAAGGAGCGAATATCTTGGGCCCAAGAGAGCTCCGATGAGCACCAAAACTGTGCGCGTGGTCTGAGATCTTGCCGCTGCGTTATGGTCCCAAGCCGGATTCCAACCTGATTGGCATCCTCGTGTTCGCCGCTCGTATAGATCGGCGAGCCGCAGTTGGAGCAAAAGTATTGCATTCTTCTGCGGCCGTTAGCGGCGGTCTTCACGTACAGCGTTGGATGGCCAGAAGTTAGGCGGAAGTTCTCACGTGAGGCCGTTACGGTCACGCGGTACGCCGCACCCGTAAGCCGCTGGCAGTCGTTACAATGGCAGATCGTGACGTCCTGGGCTTGGACCTTAGCGACGTACATGACCTGTCCACACTGGCACGCGCCGTCGATGTCGATATGCATCTCATCTCCAACCATTTATATCCTTGGCGAAATAGGGGTTGAATGCCTGATGTCGATGTGAGTGTGTCAGATTTTCAGGTCCCCTCACTGATAAAAATCGGAGTTCTTTGGAGCGCCTGCAATCCCAGCGAAACTCAGTGGGACCGAAAGGCTTGGCGGACACCTTGGCAATACCAAAACACGCACTACATGCGTAGTGGGCATGATGACTTCCCTCTTCGTCGTCTTGTCCGCTCCTAAGCTCAATTCCCGAGCACAATTCAGCGCCACCTCCCAGCGGCGCTATTTTTTTCCTTGAATTCTGGGCTATTCTGATTCCCGTGTGGAATTGCCAGTGTCGAGCGGCCGATCCTGACCGGACAAGTTTATGGTTGTGCTCGATTTTCGCCGGCGTTTGACGGCGACAAGGCTCCCCGGGGGCCGCAGACGGACACCACGGCACGCATCGTACAAAGGCCTCCGTGAAAAACAGGGCAGCGCCAATGCAGCGGTTTATGAGTTCACAACCGAGGAATTAGCAAGCCGCTACGCGAGCAAACCAGTGTCGACTTGGTCTTCACTTCACATTGTCCCACGGTTAGTCAGCGCGCTCGACAAAAATATAGACTTAACATGATGATGCCAAGATACCTCTTGACGTTGGACCGATACACCGGCAGACCCACAGCGGTCTTTCCACGGAAGCTAAACTCATAGATGTCTTGGCCGCGGAAGATCTGCCATCCATCATGCAGCCTGACGGGCTTGTTGCAACCATGCAGATGGATATCGAAGGAAGCGGCATCGCAATCCACGAGTCCGCTTTGGACGCCATCAACATGTGGAAGCTTGAACTAACGGTGGTTGCGTGATGATGATCGGTGCGGCCCAATTGAGCCGCACCGCGTAGAAGGCAAATAGCCGTGCATATCTGGCTTCAGAAGCTCCAAGACGCGGTCTACCAGTCTGCAGCGACGTTCAAAGCCGTCTTTGACTTCGTGTCTGCCTTCGCCAAACTCTGGAGAATTCGCTCGTCGGAAAACGGCTTCCCGACCACGTCGACTGCGCCGTCCAAGCCATGACCAACCTCTCGGGGCGTTCCGGTGACGAAGATCACTTTCGTACCATAGCGGTCAATCAACCTTCGGGCCAAGGCGGCTCCACTCAACCCATCTGCCAGACCAAGGTCGACCAGAGCAGCCTCGACACGAGGGGCATGAGCGAGCGCCTGTTCCACTGTGGAAACTGGACCGACCGCGGAATGCCCGGCGTCCGTAACAATCCGCTCAAGCTCCATAGCAATGAGCGTCTCATCTTCAACAATCAAAACCCGCATATGCTCCTCCTGAATATCCGGCGAGTTAGGTCACGTTTCATGCCCGTCGAGGTTTGTTCACGGGTTTTTGACGGCGAGCCAGCGGCTCGATGAGGAGATGTGTGCCGCTCGCAATGGTACGACCCGACGCTCCACATGCTACGGCGCGCTAGCCCTACCTTTAAGCAAGGCTGTGGTCGTAGCCCTCCCTTCCAGCTGCCCGTCATCAGCCCTGCCTGAAGCAAGGTTGCTTGCATAAGATGCCGCTCATGAACTTGGAGCCGCAAGATGCGAATTGTAATAGATACCATCGATACAGAAGGCGGGTGTCGTGCGTTGATCGTAGAACCGATCGATTGCGACGGCATCGTGCTGATTGTTCGGCGCAACGCGAGGGATATCCGAATTCCACTCTCGGCTATCGCAGACTGGAGCCCGGTAGACGGTGAAGAAGGGTCGCTTCCGCTTGATAGCTGGATTAAACGACGACACGATGTCGTTTGCTTCTGACGTTGTTTTTCTGGTTGCAGGCTTCAAAAAGCCATTGCATGTTGCTGCCCGTAAAAACGCCAAGGGGAACAAAAATGGCAACAGGTACAGTCAAATTTTTTAACATGGACAAGGGGTTCGGCTTCCTCACCCCGGATGGCGGCGGAGCGGATATCTTCGTCCACATCTCCGCGCTTCAGGCGTCCGGCATCCAATCCCTGCGCGATGGTCAGAAGGTTTCGTTCGATACGGAGCCTGACAAGAGGGGTAAGGGCCCCAGAGCCGTCAACGTGCAGCTTGAGACCGCATGAGGCTGTATGCCCCTGCGGTGCTGCCACAGAATTCTGTCGCAAGTAAACGGTGCCTTAGAAAGATAATCTTGGTCGGTTTCGGCACTCTACAACTACGCTTCGGAATTGAAAGCCGAGGGATTGGGCGTCTTCAAGCCAAGGCGAACGCTTTGGCCTGATGCCCACGAAAGTGCAAAATGAATGCCTGAAAAATCCTGCTCGGTGACCTTGCCCAGCTCGGTCACCCGAACGATGTATCTGTCTCCGCGAAGGATGAGATCAACAGCCGACTGTTTCATTTTTTCGTCCCATGATCAGTGGAAATACAGTTTCGTGCGTCGGGATCGTGCGAACCACTAAGGTTGACGCGCTTCGCCCAACGCAGCCAGCAACTCGCTTTTGGTTGTATATCCGGCCTGCAAAAGGTCGAAGAGGCGCGATACCAACGAGCATCCCTCCTGGCTGTTCGGACTGACGCGGTGAGTTTCACACCACTCAGCCATGGCCTCAAATACCGGTGTCACGTCATCACTGAACGAAATCGCGCGGAATAGCTCCGACATAGATCGCCCTCCTTGTTAGAGGGGCGAGAGCTCGTATTAACTCCCAAGCGGCCGTTGCCATTGCATTCCAGCCGACGAACAAACATACGCTTATCGGTCGATGCCGCCAATTAATTTTGACATGGTACGGTCTCACAAATTGCCCAACCTCAGAAAAGACTCTGAACTCTGCCGTGACGTCATGGTCAACGCGCTCGTTTGGGGATCTTCATACATTGGAGGGCAAAAAGTGAAACGGATCGAGCCTCGGCGTACAATTTTGGCGCAATATCGCCCATCGATAGTGAAAAGCTAACTAACCGAAACCAAGTCCGGAGTTGCCGATGTCCGACAAATCCTGCCCAGTCCCAACGCCCGAAGAGCGAAAATACATTGAGATCAAGGACGCCGCAGAGCGCGCGATGCTCGACAAGGTTTTCGCGGCTATCAATGACGCTGCCGCGGAGGTCGCGGACAGATTTAGAGAGGCCGGACTGGCGTTCGAGCCAACAAGCGCCGACTATTTTAAGTTCACGGTCCAGCAGGTCATGTTCGTGAGCTTGAGCGGGGGAGATCCCAACACTATGGAGGGCGGCGATGCCGAGATCGGCCAGCGCATTGTCAACAACGGTCAGCATATTATCGACCACTACTGGCGGAGCGCTGGCGAGATAACTAACGACGGCTAGAGCCTTGGCGTCATCCGTTCCGGCATGAAAGCCATATCCTCTTCGTCTGAGCTACCGCGCCGCTTCTCGACGAGGGGCCTGATGTCCTCGGTAGCCACGTAACGGAGCCTGTCGATACCGTCAGTCGCAGCGTCGTATATGACATTCGCAACCTGTTTGCTCGTCGCCAAGCCACGCTTCTGGGCCTCAGCAATTGCTGGCCTCTTGGTCGACCTGCAGATGATTGACTTTGGTCTCACCGAATACCGCCGCAGAACTGATCTCTACCCCACGGTCACCTTGGAGCCGGGATCGCTGATGGTCGTTCACACGGAAGGCGAGCAAGCATACGCTGACATGGTAAGAGGCAATCCTCCGACCTTCAACCGTTCAGGGCGGGCGGCAGTCGATCGACTGAGATCAAGATGTTCTGTCAGCGCGGACCACGGTGGTCGCTTGAATGACGCTCTGAACGGCGCTCACTGCCATCATCGATTGTAGGACTTGGCTGGAACCGTGCATCCGCAGGCAGGTCGCTGCGTGAAACATCCACCCTTTATGACGTCACCGCGATGCCAACGCGGGGGATCGGGCTAACCAGCATCTTCGCGAGGTCAATGCCGCTCAGTCCGCCGGGCATATCGACATCGGTGAAAACCGCGTCGATATCGAGCACGTCTGCCAAGAAGAGGCGGATGAGCGGCTCATGTTCTACGACGCGTTACAGCTTATTCATCTCGGTTCCCCGTGGTTGTTCAGGGAGGTAACGCGATACGGGGCTCGGCTCCCAGGGGATCACGGTGTGGTGGTCCCGTTGTTTTCTAGCAACGTCGTCTGATGCCCCCGAGAGCGCGCGCGCTCGTCGCCCCAATAGCGTCTGTCGCAGTCTGCTACCTTTTCGCATGACCTGTTTCCGGACCCTACCCCCAACGCTCCCCGCCCCGCACCGCGCCTCTTAGGCGATTGCCCGACGGTGCCAGTGGGCAGACGTAACGGCTGGAGTACGAGCAGGACGGGAAATAAGCAAAGTTGAAGTCGAGAATGGCGCTTCCGTCCGGGCGCAACGTACCGAGGTCTGCGCCCTTGATCGTATCGAGAAGGTAGCGCCCGCCTCCGTAAGTTTCGTTGCCTGAGGTGGAGTCAGTGAAAGGTAGGAATACGCCGCCGCCGTAGCCCTCGATCCAGTAAAGCGTCAGTTCTCCTCCGAGCACATCCTGTAACCCGCCGGTACGTGCGAAGGCGCGCATGGTCAACTCGCCATCAGCGCCCGTCGCAACGGTGATCCGCTCCTCGCGTGTCTCCTCGAGGCGAACAGTCAGGCGCAGCGAAGGATCATAGGGAAACACAGCAGGCCCCTGATAACCTTGTCGGTCCTGGGCCTCGATGGGTGATTGGGGATGCCCCCGGAACAGTTGGGAACGGGTGTCGCACCACGTTTGCCAGGCGATCGCGGGGTCTTCGCTCGTTCGGATATTACAGTAGAGATCCGCAATGGTTTGCCGCCACTCCCACAGTTGCTCGATCGAGTTCACCGGACGCTCCTTTTGTAAAACCTTGCCTTCGCCGCCCGACCCGGTGGTCGTCGCGATCACTTGGGACTCGGCTTCATCAAACATAGGAACGGCCATCCGAAAGCCAACCGGATTCCCGCTAACTTCCGGTCTGGTCGAGACCAAAAAAATATGGCTCATAAAGCGGGAGAGGTTTGCCGGCGGCTTTGGCGAAGGCGCGACCGCTATCGCCCCCTGAATCCCGTGATGCTACGCGAAACCTTAGAGCCAGCGCAAACACCTCGATGGCTATTCCTTTTGGCAGTAGTTCGGAATCTCTAGTTACAACGTGGCGGTGTTCTCAAAAGAAAGCGTGTCCACACGAAAATCCGAATAGCCGATCAGCGGCGATCAAGGTCCTCGGGCGATTGCTTTCGTCTTCGGCTATGATCGTAATCGTGTCATTCGCGTCCGTCGACGCTCTTTACACTTCGCTACGCTTCAAAAGGTAGTCCAGGCCGCCGGATCGATACCAACGGAAGCCGTACGGCTCGAGCACCATTCGATGCTTTCCGCCTTGGTCGATATGGTTATCGTGGCCGTCGAGAATGTCGATCAGCACCGACGCGTCTTCGTTGTCTTCGAACCGGAAACTGATCTCGACAGGCTTGTCGTGGAAGCTGTGGATAATCGCCAATACGTTCCTCCTCCATTCGTAACGCAGGATCAGGACACCGGGATCATCGCAGTCGATGACTGCGAATTCGCCCCAGCCGATCTCCGGTGCCTCTTTCCGCATGCGGATCATCCGCTCGGTCCAGTTCAGCATGGATTCGCTGTCTCGGCGCTGAAACGCGACATTGACGTGATCGTATCCATATGGCCCATCGGAAATCACCGGTAGGACCGGCTTCTCGCCTTTGGTGAAACCTCCTTGCGGTTCGTTGGACCACTGCATCGGGGTGCGCGCGCAATTCCGCTCGGGAAGCGTCAGGTCATCGCCCATTCCGATTTCGTCGCCATATCGGAGGACGGGTGTGCCAGGCAGCGAATACATCAGGCTGTAAGCCAGCTTGAGCCGGCGGACGTCTCCCCCAAGCATGGGCGCAAGCCTGCGCCGAATGCCGCGGTCGTATAGCTGCATGTCCTTCTCTGGCCCGAACGCGGAAAACACCGTTTGCCGCTGACTTTCCGTGAGCCGGCCAAGGTCAAGTTCGTCGTGATTCCTCAAGAATACGCCCCATTGCCCGGTCTTCGGCCGCCTTTCAGTATCACGCATCGCTTTGACGAGCGGTCGAGTGTCAGCACTTGCCATCGCATAAAACAGCGCTTGGTTGACATGGAAATTGAACATCATCTGCATGCGGTCGCCGTCGTCGCCGAAATATTCAAGGTTTTCCTTTGGCACGACATTGGCCTCGGCGAGAATGATGCTGTCGCCCTTCCGCCACTGAAGAAATTCACGGAACGCTCGGAGCATTTCGAACTGCTCCCTGGGTTTCTTGACGTCTGCGCCCTTCTCGGCGATGACGAAAGGCACGGCGTCCATGCGAAAGCCCGAAACGCCGAGCTGAATCCAAAAACCCATAATTTTTAGAATTTCAGCCTGGACGAGCGGGTTCGCGGTGTTCAGGTCGGGTTGGAAATCGTAGAAGCGGTGGAAATAGTACTCGCCGGATTGCTTGTCCCGCGTCCACGTTGACTTCTGGACACCTGGAAACACCATCCCTTCGTCGGCGTTTTCCGGCTTCGTCTTCGACCAAACATACCAGTCTCGGTAACGGGAGTCCTTATCCGCCCTTGCCTCCTTGAACCAGGGGTGCTCGTCGGACGTATGGTTGACGACGAGATCGATAAGAACGCGAATGCCCCGTTGTTTCGCGCCATGAGTGAACTCGACAAAATCACCGAGCGTGCCGTAACGAGGATCGACGTTATAGTAGTCGGACACGTCGTAGCCGTCATCTCGTCCTGGTGACGTTTGGAAGGGCATGAGCCATATCGCTGTGATGCCAAGGCCCGCCAAATAGTCAAGACGGCGCTGCAGCCCCTGGAAATCGCCGACGCCGTCACCGTTCGAGTCCATAAACGTTTCGACCGACAAGCAGTAGACAACGGCGTTCTTGTACCAAAGATCGTTAATCATGCGTGTTGCTCCTGCCACCGAAGATGGTGACGGAAGCGCTTTAGAGCCCGAAAGGTTCCGAGCGCCGCGGAGCGGTTCCTATCGGTGAGTGTCTGGCGACTACATCTTTGAAGATGCGACTATCTGCCTCGTTACTCGCCGAAGGTCACGAGGCATGCGTGGCCGTCGGCGTCGTCGACGTAACTACGAAAGCCCCGTGGCCGGGCGCGTCAACTTTGCGGATGAGTTCCCTAGCCTGCACCAACTTTTCGGGGAGCGGCTCTACTTCGTCCTGTCTGGGGACGTTGTGCGAAAGCGATGTTGCTGCTGGACCGGGACCAGCCTTGCGAGAGATGTCGTCCTCCAACGACGATCTGCGGAAAGTCCGAGGACGAACCCGCTCTTTGGCAGAAGACTATTTCGTCATTCTCAAATATCGGCTTCCAGCCGAAACCCTCCGAGAAAATCGGTGGGAGCGTTTGAGGTCGGAAGCACCAAGCGCGAAATAGCGGAAATTTTCTGTTGCATGACCAACACCTCTCATTCGTGGCGCACACCGTCGATTCACGGGCAGAATCCGTGGCTTACGACCTCTCATTCACGGAATATAGGAAGATCGGACCAGCTGTGGCGGGAGGTCTTTTTCCCAGTCAGCCAGGTGAAACCGGCGATCGCCAGCCAAGCGACGTGCCGATCGGCGCTCGGCTTCAGCTCGAAAAGGTCACACCCTTAACAGCTGGTCAGCGACAGCGGCGACATCTTCGCCGAGAGGGCGGTCTTCCTCAACGAACGGCGACAAAATGCGAACGAACGAATGCGTCTTTGCCGTCTCTCGACCACACCGATGGTGCGGACGCAGGTCGACTGCCTGAGCGGCGGCGAGTAATTCGCAGGCAATGACAAGCCGCCACAGGTCGAGCATCTTGCCGAATTTTCGAACGGCAAGCGCCGATTGCGTCGCATGGTCTTCCACGCCCTCGGACACGGTGAGGAAATCGAGGATCACCGGGTTGGCCTTGTGCCGGATATCAGCCATCAGCGCCGCGACCGTCTTCTGCAAGGGCACGAAGCCGGCCGATGGTCCGCCGGTGGGAGAAAGGTAGCGCGGCAAGCCATTTCTGGCCGAACCGGTCAGCTGGATGAAACGGCCAGCGGAGGCCGAAGCCGCTTGAGCGACCGCGAGGCCAAGTGTCTCGAAAGCCAGTGCAAGCGATGGTGTATGAAAATTGCCGCTCGACAGAACCCGCTTTTCGTCGATCAGCACCACCGGGTTGTCGGAGGCCGCGTTAAGCTCGGTCTCGACAGTGGCCCTGGCTGCAGAGAGCGCCGTCGCCAGGGAACCGTGAATGGGTGCGAGGCAGCGAAGGCTGAGAGGGTCCTGCAGCGCCGTTGTTGTCTCGAACAGTGTCGATCCCTCGAGCGCGCTCAGCAGGCACGCCGCTTCCTCTGCCTGCCCGGTTGCCGGACGGGCGGACTGTATTCCTGGAGACAGGATAAGCGGATTTCCACTAAGCGCCTCGAATGTCAGGCTTGCTGCCTTCCGCTGGGCGTCGAAAATGCGCTCCGCATCGAAGAGGAACAGAGCGCCTGTTCCGACGGATAAGGCGGAAGCGTTGATGAGGGAAATTCCATCCTTCGGCAGCAAGCGGGCAGGCGAAAGGCCGGCCAGCCGCAAAGCCTCCTTCGCAGGGTGGAGCTTCCCCAGGAACTCAGCCTCGCCCTCACCCACAAGCGAGCGGGCCATGGCAGAAAGGACGACGAGATCGCCCGCGCCGATCGAACCCAGCGACGGCATGACAGGATGCACCCTGGCATTCAGCATCGCAAGCAGCGCCTCGAAGGCCTCAAGCGAGATGCCCGAGCCGCCAACTGCCAGCGTGGCGATCCGCGTGGCCAACACCGCGCGCGTCGCGTCGCGTTTCAGCGGCTCGCCGACGGCCATCCCCCGTCCACGAATGAGGGTCAGCTGGAAAGCCTCGAAATCGCCAGTGACCGCCGTCTTGAGGTTTGCCCCAAGGCCGGTATTCATCCCGTAGATTTGTTGCCCGGCTGCTGCCGCCTCCTCGAGGATGCGGCGAGCGGTCAGTAGACGGCCGCGAACGGTTGAGGATGCGGCGACCTCCTGATCATCTCTGGCAATCGCGGCGATATCCTCGATCGTGACATCTGCGCCGGAGAACTCGATCGTCATGCGAATCTGAGCCTCTGGCCGATGCCTTCCTTATTGGCCTTCATCAACAATGCATGCCCAAGGGCTATATCGCTCAGCGACAGGCCACGATGCCAAAGTAGGATTGTCTCGTCGTCGTTCGCGCGCCCCGTCTTTAACCCGGCGACGACCTGGCCAAGCTCGGCATGCAATGTCTGTTCCGAAAGGCGGCCGGTCTCCACGTGAGCCCTCAGCGAGCCGAATTTGCCGGATTTGCATTGGCCCCAGTCATCGACGACCAGCTTGTCCATAATATCCGTCAGCGATAGTTCGACGGCGCTCATCGTCCCATACGGGACGACGAAAGCACCCTTCTTGATCCATTCCGTCTTCAGCATCGGCTCTGGTTTGGAAAGACGCGATGCCTCGACGACGATGTCGGCGTCCTCCACGCAGTCGCGCCAGTTGTCGACGACGGTTATCTTCTTCCCGAGATCGGCTTCCAGCTTCGCACCGAAGGCTTCGCGGCTTTCAGTTCGTCGCGAATGAACGCGAATTTCGTCGAAATCGAAGAGATGGTCGAGAAGACGGACATTCCAGTAGGCCGTACCCCGCGCACCGATATGACCAAGCACCTTGGAGTTCTTTTTCGCGAGGTGGCGCGCGCCGAGCGCGGTAACCGCGCCGGTGCGCATATCAGTAATGACAGTCGCGTCGAGGATCGCTTTCGGCACGCCCGTGCGCGGGTCGAAGAGGTTGAGCACGCCGAATTCGGAGGGATAGCCAAGTTTATAGTTGTCGACGTAATCGCCGACGACCTTGACCCCTGCAAGGCCGATCGGTGCAACATAGCCGCGCAACACGTTGAAATGTCCGTGGAAACTCGCGTCGGGCTCGAGGTGGACCCGTGGCTCGATGACGGTCTGGCCATTGCCCTGGGCTTTGAGCGATGTCTCGATGGCAGCGAGGATTTCGGCGTCCGTCAATGCCAGTGCTTCGATGTCGAAGGCGTCCAGGTAGTCGATATAGATCGGGTCCATTGTCATCTCTTTTATCGTCCGGAAGGGGCACCGACGCCGAGGTTTTGGCGCAGGGTGCTGCCCTCATAAGTTTCGCGGAAGACGCCACGGCGGCGTAGTTCCGGCACAACATGGGTAACGAAATCCTCAAGCCCCGAAGGAAACAGCGGTGCCATGACATTGAAACCGTCAGCAGCCCCTGCCCTGAAACGCTCTTCCATCGCGTCGGCGATCTGTTCGGGTGTCCCAACGACCTGCCAGTGGCCGCGCGCACCGGCGAAATGGCGAGCCAATTCGCGAATGGAGAGGTTCTCGCGCCGGCCGAGATCGATGATCAACTGCTGTCGGCTCTGGATCAGATTGGTCGGTGGCATGTCGGGTAGAGGCCCGTCGAGCGGATAGGCCGAGAGGTCCTGGATACTGAGATAGCTCGCCAGCAAGGCGACGCCGACCGCGTCCGGGATCAGTTCCTGGAGCTCGCGATATTTGGCCTTCGCCTCGCCTTCGGTGGACCCAATGATCGGCGAGATGCCCGGCATGATCTTGATGTCGTCTGGCTGGCGGCCGTATTTGGCCATCCGCGCTTTGACGTCGTCGTAGTAAGCCTTGGCCTCCCCCAGCGTCTGCGACGCGGCGAACACCACATCGGCAGTACGCGCCGCCAGTTCCTTGCCGACGTCGGAAGCTCCTGCCTGAACCATGATGGGGCGGCCCTGCGGCGACCTTTGGCTCTGGAGCACCCCCCCGACGGTGAAGTGCTTTCCGCGATGGGAGAGCGGATGGAGCCTGTCGTGGTCGAAGAACCTCCCTTCCCCCCGCGGAAGATACGCCCCCTGGTCGACGCCATCCCACAGAGCGAGCGCCGCGTTGGCGAACTCTTCGGCACGCTCATACCGCTCCGAATGCGGACGCAAGCCGCTGCTTGCGAAATTCTCGGCCTCCAGCTCGCTCGCCGACGTCACGAGGTTCCACCCCGCCCGACCGCCGCTCAGTTGATCGAGCGAGGCGAAGGTCCGGGCCAGCCCGTAGGGATCGTTGTAGGTGGTCGACGCCGTTGCGACGAGGCCGACATGCGAGGTGTTGACGGCAAGGGCCGCCAGCAGGCTCAAGGGCTCGAACCCGGTGGAGCGGGCCGCCTGGCTCGCTATATCCGGATTTCGCTCGCGGATTGCGGCTGCGTCCTCCACGAAGATCATGTCGAACTTGCCACGTTCCGCTGTGCGCGCAAGCTCGATGAAATGGGCAATATCGACACCAGCCGGCGCGTGAGCGTCGGGATGACGCCAGGCAGAGATATGATGGCCGCCGGCCATCAGAAAGGCCCCAAGACGCATCTTGCGATCGCTGCTCATGATGCGCTCTCTTCAGTGGCAGGATGGGGAGGACGTGGAAGTCCAAGCTGCGACCGCAACGTCTTGCCTGTTTTTGCCTCGATCAGCCCTCGCCTGCGCAATTCCGGCACAACGTCGGCAGTGAAAGCGTCCGCGGCCGACAATGTCGGCGGCAGGATCGTGAAACCATCGACCTTCGCCACTGTCTGCCACGTCTGAAGCGCGTCGGCGATTTCGGTGAAGCTGCCGATCGGAACAAGCCCCGCAGGCCCACCGGAATCTATGCTCTGCAGGCTGTCATACTGTTCCTGCGCCATCTCGCGGGTGGCGGCGGCAAAGGGAACGACGTTCGACAGCAGCCGCACATCGCCGCGCGAGCGACCAGCCGCCTCCAGCGCGGCCTCGAACAATTGAACAGCTTCGACTGTGCCTTCTCCCGATGTCTCCTGAAGCAGGACCACTTCGCCGAACTCGGCAGCGAGGGCATAGTCCTCAGTCGTCAAAAGGTGCGCGATAACCGGCCGGCCCTGAGGCGACCTGTTGACGTTGAGCGGTCCCCGGACCGAGAAACGTTCGCCCTGATGATTGAGAACATGCATCTTGGTGGGATCGAAGAAGCGGGCATTCTGCTTGTCGTACACAAACGCGTCGTCCTCGAAACTGTCCCAGAGAGCCCGGACGAGATCGATATACTCACTGTCGCGCGCGGGCTCACCCGCTGACGGGATGTTAAACCAGCCGCTGCGGCCCTGGCTGATCTGATCGAGCGATGCAAAGCGGCGTGCAAGATTGTAGGGCTCGTGCTGAAATGTGGCCGCTGCTGCGAGCAACCCGAGACGCTCAAGCTTGGTGGCAAACGCGGCAACGAGCGTCGTGGGCTCGAAGGGTGTCGCGATAGAAGACAGCGCATCCAGCGGCCTAGCACCATGGAGGTCCGCGATCAGCGCGAAGTCGAAGCCGGCGTTCTCGACCTTTACCAGCTGCGACAGAAGCGCCTCAAATGAAAGCCCTTTTACGTCCGCGCCGTCGCGCCACGCCGACAAGTGATGTCCGAAAGGAGTAAGCGAAAATCCGAGAAGCATGGACATTTCCATTTTCAAATCGAAAAGATCGCATCGCGCGTCAGTCTCCCGATGACCTCATCACCGTCGACGACCGCCAGCTGGTCGCAATCTGCTGCAACCATGAGCGACAGGGCTTCGCGCAGATTGGCGTTACTTGGAACACTGGGGGCCGTCATCGGTGACGGTCCCGCCGTCATCGCGTCTTCAACTGAAAACAGACTGAGACGTTTGATCGCCCTGTCGATGCCCACGAAACTCGATACGAAAGCGTTTGCCGGGCGCGAGAGGATAGCGTCCGGCGTATCGTATTGGACGATCTTGCCCGACTTCATGATGGCGATACGATCACCCAGTCGAATCGCCTCGTCGAGATCGTGGGTCACGAGCACCACGGTCTTGCGAACGCGTTTCAGGATTTGGCGAAACTCGTCCTGGAGGCGTGTCCGGGCGATTGGATCGATCGCTCCAAAGGGCTCGTCCATGAGCAGCACGGATGGATCGGCCGCAAGAGCGCGGGCAACACCGATACGCTGCCGCTGGCCACCCGAAAGCTGACGCGGATAACGCTTGAGCATTTCGCCCGGATCGAGCCCTACCAGATCGAGTAATTCATCGACGCGCTTGGCGGTTCGGGCTTGTTCCCACCCTAGCAGGTTCGGAACCGCGGCGACGTTCTCGCCGATCGTCATGTGGGGAAAAAGCCCGACGTTCTGGATGACGTAACCGATATGCCGGCGCAGTTTCACGGGATCAGCCTCCGTGACATTTTCGCCGTTTACGAAAATCCGTCCTTCCGTCGGCTCGATCAGGCGGTTGATCATCCGCATCGTCGTCGTCTTGCCGCAACCGGACGGGCCGATCAACGCGACTGTCGAGCCCTCGGGCACGTCGAGCGTCAGGTTATCGACCGACGGCGCAGTGCTTTCGCCGTAGCGCTTGGTGACGTTCTCCATGCGGATCATACGGCAGCTCTCTCTGAAAAAAGCAGTTTCTCAACGCGCCCCAGCACGAATTCGGTCGTCAGCGCGAGTATGGCGATCGGCACAGCGCCGACCAGAAGACGGGACATGTCCATCACGCCGATGCCGGTAGCGATAAAATCGCCGAGCCCGCCACCGCCGATGAAAGGAGCAAGCGTCGCACCTGCCAGAACCTGGACGGCAGCGGTGCGGGCACCGGCAAACATCGCGGGCGCGGCGAGCGGAATGCGGATTTTTCGCAATAGCTGGCTGCGGCTCATTCCCATGCCGATTGCAGCTTCGACCGCGTCCGCGTCGACGTCGCGCAGGCCAACAAAGGAGTTCAGGAGGATAGGTGGCAGCGCGAGCACGGTGAGAGCCACGATTGACGGCATGAGCCCAATGCCGAGAAGCGGCAGCATGATCGCTAGGATCGCCAGGCTCGGGACCGTCCTCAAGCCGTTGATGACATTGATCACGGCGAACGCCAGTCGGCCATAGGTCACGATCAGCACCGCAAGCGGCAACGCAATCACCAGCGCGATGGCAAGTGAAATGCCCGACATCAGGAGGTGCTGCCCAAGGGCGCGGAAAAACTCCGTCTGATGGTCGACAATCCAGAAGAAGGCCGTGCTCAGCATCGCCAACCTCACTGCCAGCCGACGAGCCGCTTTTCAGCGCGCGTCAGAAGGAAATCGAAGATGATCGCGAGAAGCGCCGTCAGAATGCCACCAACAAATATTTTCTCGGGATACTCCTGGTCGATGCCGATCAGGATGATGGTTCCAAGCCCGCCACCGTCGATGAACGCCGCAACCGTGGCAATGCCTATCACCGTGACAAGCGCGATGCGCGTCCCTGATATGATCAGCGGCATGGCAAGCGGCAGCTCGACCCGAAAAAGCCTCTGCCAGCGGCCGTAGCCCATGCCGTCCGCAGCCTCGAGCACGTCGGCCGGAACGCCGCGAATGCCTGTAACGACGTTTCGCAGGAGGATCAGCAGACAGTAGGAGGACAACCCGATAAGCGCCGGCTCCATGCCAAGCCCGACGAATGGGATCAAGAGTGCAAACAGCGCAAGGCTTGGAATAACGAAGATGATATTCGTCACAGTCAGTGCAAAGGCGTAGAGCCTTGGACGCCTCGCGCAAGCAATTCCGAGCACAAGCGCAATCACCATGCCGATCAGCACCGACGTGATCGACAGGAGAAGGTGCTGCCAGACGGCAAGCGCTATCTCGGGAATGTGCTTAGGTGCCCAGTTCAAATGGAAACGATCCTGCCTGCTGTCACGCCGATACGGCCAAGCAGTGAACTTGGCCGCATTTTGCTTCCGGGGGAATGAAAACCTTCACCGCAATCAGATGCCCTGCGACTTCAAGAATTCCGCGGCGACGTCTGCCGGTTCTTCCTTGTCGCGGTCGACCTTGGCGTTGAGACCACGCATCGTGTCATTGTCGAGCAGCGGGCTGATCTTGTTCAGTACCTCGGCAATCTTGGGGTTCTTAGCGAGAGCGTCCTGGCGGACCACAGGCACGAGATAGTAAGGCGGGAAGAGGTTCTTGTCGTCGTCAAGGATGACGAGCTTGTTGTCTGAGATCTGCCAATCCGTCGCGAAACCGTAGGAGACATCGAGGTCCTTGCTGGTCAAGGCGCTGTAACGAATTCCGAGCTTTGCGAATATCTTGAACTCCTTGAATTCGATACCGTAGGTCTGCTTCAAGCCCGGCAGACCGTCCTTGCGTTCGCTGAACCCGCCCTCTGCGCCGAAGGTCAGGTCCTTGGAAACAGGGCCAAGGTCGCTCAAGGTCTTGAGCTTGTACTTCTCGGCCGTCTCCGGCAGCGTAATAATCGCGTAGCCGTTATTGATCTTTGTCGGCTCGAGAAGCGTCAGCTTCAGGTTCTTCTCGTAATAACCCTTGACGTCGGAATAGATCTTGTCGGCGGAGCCCGACAGGTCGCCCTTGACCACTGCCGCGAGAGCGGTGCCGGTATATTCCGGATAGAGATCGATTTCGCCGTTGGTCAAAGCGGTGTGCGCAACAAGCGTCGCGCCAAGATTCAGATGACGATCCACTTCAACGCCCGCCTTCTCCAAAGCCTGGGCATAGATTTCAGCGACGACGAACTGCTCGGTAAAATTCTTGCTGCCGATCTTAACCGCATCGGCATGGGCCGGTGCGATGGCTGCGACGGCAACGAAAGTGCCCGCAATCATCGCTGCCAAGGTCTTCGAAATCATTGCATTCCCCTCTTCGTTGACTTCACCACGTGTTTTAAAAGCTCTGAATGACTTCGGCGCGCAAACGCGTGCCAATTTCTGCCTATCTAGGAGAAAATTGCCTTTGGGCCAGAGCTCGGCTTTCATCCGCGGTGACCGACCCGTGGGGGTTCAAATTTGGTTTTGCCGGCAGAATTGCTTCGCAAAAATCATGATATGGTAGAATCGACTACATCTTGCGTGTTGATGACGGGTGGACGGACTCGGCGGCGGCCATCTTCATGAAAGCGTACTCCCATAAGGGTTTCGCTGTAGCCCATTCGTCGCTAGGACAATTTTATGACTGCACACTAGACGCTCCGCTGGTCCAACTAGCGAATGCAACACTAATCGAGGTGATTTCGAGACAGTGACCGGTCGGATTTGTCGTCTCATTGTGCCCGAAGGACTGCCTATCCGGTTCTGCGTCTGATCCCTTATTCCAACACATACAAATAACCAATCACTTAGGGACTGAACCTATGCTCTCCAACGATCAGAAGCTTTCTTTCGCAGAGCTCTTCACGAGCCGCCGTCCGACGACCGAAGGCGAGGCAGATGCCTATCTTGAGGTGGAAAGCTTTCAGATGTTCGCCCCCCTTCATGACGGTAGCCATTTGGCCCGGCTTGCCTTGTCCAGTACAGAGACCATGGACATCGCGGTCAATCCGATCTGTGCACTTCGACTAGCGGCGATCCTTCTTGATCAGCTTGCCAAGTCAGGGGACTTTGTCGTCGATCTTTCGATTTACGATGCCGAGACGGGAGATCAGTTGGCACGTGTTCGCCCTTCAGGCTCCGTCATTTCGTGAGCTTCGCCACATGTGAGACACGTCCACTTGAGAAGTTTCTATTTTGGGATGGAAGACAGACATGCTGCCTGTGCAAAAAGCGATAATCGGACGACTGGGCGTCTCCAGAGTATTCAGCCTGGATGCGGAAGCGGCAAAACGCATATCTTTCCTGGAGAACTACATGCGGGCATCGGCATGCCGCGTTTATGTCCTGGGTATCAGTGGAGGCGTCGACTCCCTCACCGCCGGGTTGTTGGCACAGCGCGCAGTCACGAATCTCCGAGCTTCTGGCTACGATGCGCGGTTTGCCGCTGTGAGGCTGCCTTACGGCGACCAGGCAGACGAGGTCGACGCGCAACTGTCGTTGGATACCATCAAACCCGACAGGATCGTCACCATTGATGTCAAGCCGGCCGCCGACGCTATGATGGCGGCCATATCAAAAGACGCAGGTGACCTTCTGGAGGTTGACCGCTTCCACTTCCATTTGGGGAACGTTAAAGCTCGCCAGCGCATGATCGCCCAGTACGCTCTAGCGGGTGCCACGCGCGGCCTCGTAATCGGCACCGACCATGCAGCGGAAGCATTGATGGGCTTCTACACGAAGTTCGGAGACGGAGCGGCCGACATCCTACCCTTGTCGGGCCTCAACAAGCGTCGTGTTCGTGCCCTCGCCTAACATCTCGGCGCACCCGAGCAACTCGTGTTCAAAACCCCCACGGCCGACCTAGAGAGCGATGCTCCGTTGAGGCCCGACGAAGATGCCTACGGTGTAACCTACGACGAGATCGACGATTTTCTGGAAGGCAAGGAAATCAAACAAAGCTCGCTGGACCGCATCGTGACGATGTATCGTGCGTCGGAGCACAAACGCGCCCTGCCCGCTGCACCATCGGAGTAAGCGCTAGACGATGGCAGCCCAAGGGGGCCAATCGCTATTTCGGATAAATTTTCGGCGGCCATTGCGTGTCCCAAACGGTTTTGGCTGTAACAGGATCATTCGCGATCGCCGCCGTCTGAGCACTGACTGGCAATCGCGCCCACCCATGGAGCCCAGATAGATAGCGGCTCCACGCCCATGGCGAAATCTAGGGATACCGGAGCACTCTCGTTCCGTTACGTTAGGCGACGACAGTGTCCGCTGTCAGTCGGCCGATGGCGACCTCCATTGACCGATCTCCTGACATTTACGGCCCTCTTCACCCCCCGTGAGAGGGCCTTTTTTTCGGCTATTGGCCTTCTCCGAAACCAAAGGGTCCGAGGGCGCTCGACCTTCAGGAAAGGGAGCGACCCTCTCACCCCGCGCGCAAGCCTCACGCATGCGCCGGCGGACGCCGCTGCGGAGGCTCGTGTGATGTGGGGTGGCCGATCTAAAATGGGGTCTTGGCGCTCCCTTCTCAAGACCGTGACGTGACGCGTCCGTTACAGGACAAAGCGTGTTGATGCGTTTGAAGGAGCGGCCACACCTTCCCATATGGACGAAATCCCCAAAGGAAAAATTATCATGGTGAGCAGGATCAGAAAGACACTGACTGTGGAACAACGGGCGGCAGCTTTCGAACATACCAACAAGATTGCTACGGACTTCGCCGACGAAGAGCGCCGGCTTCGCCACGAAAAGAGCGAGCGTCTACGCCGGATGAGGCTCGCCGCGAACCAAAATCCGACCTCGAAATAGTTCGGCGGAACCAGAATTCTGCTTCGCCGTTAAATGCGGCGAGAAGGAGCATTGAAATGGATCAGATTTCGCACATACCGCAGTCGACAGCTGCCAGCCTGAAGGCGTCTCGTATAGCCAAAAACTACAGCTTGGAGGACCTCGCGATCGCCACTGGACTGACCGTATCCGAGATTTCAGTCGCCGAGGATGAGCTGGGCACAGCTCCGTCATCTCATGTTGAGCGCATCAAACACGCGTTGGCATGAACTTATGACGCCAACTCGATTGGCGCTCTCCGCCCCACACCCTTATGGGACACCCAAGGGGAAGTCTTATGCCCGGCACTTTTTCTTCCATCAGCGTATTCGCATTCGACCTCGATGACCGCGGCCAGGCCGTACAGGCTTGGGAGACTGTTGTTGACGCCTCCGACACTGAAGGGATCGAGGAGGCGAAACAGATGGCGTCCAGCCACGCTGGCGTCCTTGTCGTTCGTCGTGATGGAAATCCGGTCGTCGGCGAAGAAGGCGACCCGGTTGTCGTGTATCGCTCCGGAAAGACGGACGGTTTCGACTGACGGTCTACGGCCGCTGCTCTTGAGGGCAACGACACCTTCGTACTCAATGTCATGAAAAGGCAGCCATATTGGACCAAACTGGGAACCGTCGATGGGGATTGCCGATAGGCAGTCTCGAACCATGGAGAATAAGATGGCACAGGAAACTACTCTCGGAAATCCAATCCCTGTCGGAGTTATCAGCTCTGGCGCTGATGACACCCAGCCTGCACTTCCCGCTCCTAGAGGACTGGAGGGCCTTGCTTGGCCGGAGTTTTTGGCCGCCGACACACTGTGGCTCATGCCGTTGAAAATCGGCCTCGCGACAACGCTGGCCGCGACGGCATTTGCCCTCAACCCGTTCTTCGCTTTCAATGTCGGTGATTCCGATAAAATCGCACCATGAGCTGTGGCGGGCAGGAATGGATGGTATCTGGGCAGGAGGCCGTATCCTCGCGACCTTCGAGCGGAATCGAATAATCGTTCACCAAGATAATAACGTTGTTGGAGTTCATTAGACTAGCTGCAATTTATTTCCGCAATGACAGCGAGTACCGGGTATGCCGACGTTCGCCGGTACGCGTCAGCGCACCGATCTCCACGAGCTGCTGAAGATCGCGTGTTGCTGTAGCGCGGGATGTAGCTGTGATCGAGATGTAGTTTTCGGCACTTAGCCCCCCCTTGAAGCCTGCCGTGCCTTCCTTGAAGATGCGCGCGACTACCTTTTCCTGGCGCTCGTTGAGCCGGCCCCGGAAACGATCATAGAACTGTGCTTTCTGAATGAAGAAATCGATGCGCTCAAGCGTCGCCCGTTGAGCATCCAGGATCGTTTTCGAGAAGAAAATGATCCAGTCTGTGATATCAAGTTTGCGTTGGTGCCGCTCAAGCTCTGAGTAGTAGGCCTTCCGGCTCTTCTCGATTGTGAAGGCGAGTGAAATGAGGCTTGGCTGCCCTATGTTTTGCGCCAGGGATTTCTCGGCGAGCGCGCGCCCAATTCGGCCGTTGCCATCCTCGAATGGATGTATGCTTTCAAAGTAAAGATGGCCTACTGCTGCGCGCGTCAAAGCTTGAAGCGACATGTGGCCATCTGGCCCGGATTGATTGAACCATGCGATGAAGGTCTCCATCTCAGTGGTAACCTGGCGGGACGGGGGAGCCTCGAAGTGGATTGTGGGCTTCTCGAATGGACCTGACACGATCTGCATGGCGTCTTCATGCTTGCGATAAGCGCCAACCGTTTCAATATATCGATTTCCGGCCATCAGCATTGAATGCCACTGGAACAGTCCCTCACGACGCAGCGGCCTACGCCAACTTCGATAGACATCCGCCATCATCTCGGCGATCCCCCGCTCTTGTGGGCGGATCTGTCTGCCATCAGTGTCTAGCCCGAACTGCCGACGGAGCGATGACTGAACACTCGCGCGGTCCAGAAATTCCCCCTCAATCTCTGAGGTCTTGACCGCTTCGTCGCTCAGCAACTCAATGCGAAGTTGGTTGCTGTCGTCATCGTTGAAATGTCGAACAGCACCGATAACCTCGCCGGCGGATTGCAAGAATTTCTGCTCCAATGGTACCAGGCTTGCGGTATCGTACCTGAAGTTTGGCCAATCGGGGTTCTGCCAGTTCCATTTCATGAGTTATAGCCGCCTTCTCTATAACTCATAATTATTGCCATAGGTGAGTTATTGCAAGCCTATCTATGCCTCAGCACAAAAATCTGCAGCGCCCCATTCAAGAGCCAGCGATCGACAGGTAACCACTTGCCCTAAACATATTTTGTCAACGGGCGCCCCTATTTCCGCTTGGTGTCGACAGAAACGGAATGAGCATGACAAAACACGACCCGTCATCACGTCAGTGAAAAAGTTCGGAATTCTGCGAGCTTCGCATCGCCCCAATCACATCAAGGCGAGTGTTGGTGAATATACGGCCATCTCTGGCCAGATTGATCACCTACCGGAAATCGCCCCCGCTTCTGAATGGCCGTATCGACTGGACGATGTTCATTCAGGCCTGTGGGATCGAAGCAGGGTTGACGGCAGAACTGAAAAAGTAGCTCCGGCCAGGCCCAGATGCAATCATCCACGGACCATCCAATAAAAGGTGGGTCCCTGGATACTAAGCATGCCGGGCCTTGCGGGCGGCATAACGTCTGTCGCGCTCGGCTTTGCGAGCGGCCTCATCTTGAACAACCCGTGATATCCGGGCATTCTCTGCCGCCTGTCGCGCCTCGATCTCTGCCGCAGCTGCTGCCTCGATCGCCGCCTGTTCTTGAGCCGCAAGGGTCTCGACCCGGGTAAGCTCCTCATGCTTTAGCCGATCCCGTTCCGCACGGCGCGCCTCGCGCGCTTCAACAAGAGAGATGCGCTCGGCCTGTCTGGCGGCCTGTGACGGCTCAGCCGCCGTCTTTGCAGCTCGGTAGCTCGTGAGAAGAGCTGTCTTGGCGTCCGCAGCAGCGGAGCGTCGGTCGGTAAGTTCGTTGTTTCTGGCGTGTCTCAAATTTTTATCCTGATAGTTGTCGTTGGGATGATCAGCCGGCCTTGGCTCGTTTGGCAAGCAGCGCAGATGTTGCAGATATCCGGTCGGCTTGCTCCTTGGCGAGGCGCGCTTCGCGCAGCCTGAACGTCTTGGCATCGCGCGCCTGGGCCACGGATTCAAGCTCTTCCGCCGCATTGTTCTTGGCGAAGAACTCCGTCTGAAGATGGCCGAAGGCGGTCTCGGCCTGCTGGCGAGATTTACTATATGTCTCTGTCATTGAATGTCCTCGATGTCAGCTATGACGCCAAAACGAAAAAGGCCAGGCGAATTGCCTGGCCTCAAACTGATAGTTGCCTCCGGCGATGCCAGTACATCCGTGGTCAAAGGGAAGCAGATATCTATTAAGCGTTCTGCAGATTGCAGGCCGACATCTTGCCCGACTTGTTGTCGCGCTCGAGTTCAAAGCCGATCTTCTGGCCTTCGACCAGCTCACGCATTCCTGCGCGTTCGACGGCAGAGATGTGGACAAAAGCGTCAGCGCCGCCATTGTCAGGCTGGATGAAGCCGAAGCCCTTGGTTGAATTGAACCATTTTACTGTGCCAGTGGTCATGATGAACCCTTTCAAAGCATAGAGTGAGGAACCGCGAAGCTTATGCCACGCAGACAAAAACCGACTATTTTTGAAAGGGAAGTTCGCTTAAAACGCGGTGCCAATCGCGCGGTAGACAAAGCTCGGCAAGCAAAAGATCGATAAGCTACCTTATACGACAGGGGAGCGGGTTCGTCAACGGTTAGTTTTCGAGGACCGTGCTATTCGTCTTCTGGTTGAGCTCTCGCGCGCAAGACCCACGCCTAGTCGGGCGATAGACCGACGTTCCTCTTCTTAGCAGTTCCTTCAGATTTCGTTCAGCTTTTCCTTCTTCAAGGTCCAGAGTTATACGCCAGTGTGCATCATGCAAAATGGTCGACGCTGTTTGGCCAGAAAATGAAAGATCGACCTTTGCCAAGCACTGCAATGCTCTTAATCGTGCTGCAGTGTGAAAACTGGTCAGACAAATGGGATCGAGGCTTCCAGTGAGGCTGCAACGAAGGCCTGCCGGGAGAGCTCCAGATCCCCCTCCGTCTCAAGCGCGGCGTGACACCGGTTTATGGCGCGTTCGAAAAACCAGCCGCCCCCTGCCGGCCACTCCCGTAGCGACCGTAAGGCATCTGCCGGGCCGTATATCAATCGCGCTGCCCCGTCACCGAGGCCAAGTTGGACGGGCCGCGCCCAAGATAAGACTTGCTGCATTGCACAATTCCTTTCTGTCAAGAACATTCCGGCCGGGCGAATGTTCCGTGAACGGCTTCCAGTTAGATGAAGGGTGGTGCTTCCTGGACGGAAGCAAATCCGTTTTCGGTATGACGAAGGCTTGCTCTGATCACCGCGACGACGTTTGAGCCAAGTTCGAAATCTCAGTTGATGCCCTGGTTCGCACAGCCCGAGAACTCATCGGTAGCGCTTGCGACGGAAAATCCGGATACCCGGTTGAATGACCAATTTCTCTCCGGGAACTTAACGACAGGCGGAAGGTTTGGGTACCTGTGAAGGTCTGCCGATTTGCAGGACAAGCGCATCGGAAGCGTTCAGAAGAATCTACGCGCACGCGCACAGCAGACTAAGGAAGATGGCGCGTAAACGCGTTATCCCGCACTGTATGCGGACGTCAGGTCGCTCTGTCAGAGGCCGCAATAAGCACGAAAGGTATATCCTATGACGAAGACAATAATACCGCCGGAGACTGATGACGCCCGAGCTTTTGACAGCGCGGATGCCGACCGGCGCCGCGAGAAGCTTGGGAAGGAGGCTGGAAAGGGTCTGCGCATAGCCATGCCAGACAAGCGCGACCGGGACACGGAAAAGATCAAGACACCTGTCGAAACCGCTGCTTCCTCCGCGATCGGCACGCCAGCCGAGGGAATGGTCGAAGATGGGGAGGGGTAATCTCCCAACAGTGCCGGGTCCCAGTCGTCAGGAGGGTGCCGGCGATGACAGAAAGCCATCATGGGCTTGCTGGTAAAGCGAAACAGGCGGGTGAGAATCCTATCGGAAAAGAGGATGGAGGGATACCGATAGTGACAAGTGAGCCGGATGGGAGATCAGAAGCGAGAGCTTCCCGACCGTTGAAAGTCGAAGCGCTGTTACAAATCCTGACTCATTGAGTCCATCGATGACCAACCTTTTGAACTCAGTCTACAAATGCGCCAGTGCTTAATACTGCACTCTGGATTTTCCCAAAACCCACGAAGGAGCGGAAAATGCCCAACCGATCTGCGTTCGAAGTAGCAGGACAAAACATAACCGAGGACCAGCGCAATATAGCCGCTTCTGAGGCCGAAATCGCCGAGGGTTTAATTCGCGGCGAAACTACCGCGATCGCTCGTGCCGACCTCTTAAAATGGCGGCAGTCTCTTCGATATCACTTGTTTGCGCGCGATCTAATGCAGGCAACCACCAAATCACAGCTTCGCCGGCCGCCTGAAACCTGATTGTCGCTGTCACGCAGGTTGAACCACCTGCCAACTGACCTTTTTAACACCACTCTAATTCTAGTGATGCAGGCCTGCTGTAGGTTTGTTTCAGCGTCGCTATCGCCGACTCTAAGTCTCGAACCACCGCTGGCGATTTCGTCCATTTACCTGGCTTCTTCGCCGACGGCATGGCCCCAGCAGATGATAGACGTCGTCTTCGGCTTCATAATTAATTTTAGCCAATGCAGCGCGCCAGATACCATGACTGGCGCCTTCGCATCGGGAATGACCTGGGCAACCTTTGCAATGACGAGATGGAGCGCTGTTGCTTTTCAGGCGGGAGCATCTCGACCGTTTTATCTGGTCCACCTCGCGTCAGGAAGATATTCGTCGAACCGCTCGTTTGCCGACCATGTCCGGAGACACGAGACCGAAAATACTTGAACTCCGTGACGGTATTGGGGGCCCCAGCGCGCTTTCCCTACGCGGTACGACGAAGCATGCGCGCGAGTGCGATCAGGATACAGGCGCCGATGAAGCCAGCTATCAGGTAACCAAGCCAGCCGCCTAGCGCGACACCGAAGAGCGACAGGAGAAAGTTGGCGACGATCGCGCCGACAATGCCCAGGATGACGTTCATCAGGACGCCCATGTTCGACTTCATGAACATCTCGGCGAGCCAGCCTGCGAGGCCGCCGATAATGATGGCCGCGATCCAGCCGATTTGTGCGTTTTCCATGTTGATCTCCGATGATTTCGAATGCCGCCGGCCGCGAAATTGCTGATCGGTCAGCACCGAAACACACGCAACCACCGTTTGTTCCGCCCGAGGGCGTTTCAGTCGCAGTGGGCCAGTCGTTTGCAGTGTCGACTCCGTCGCGCTACCTCGTTGCCATACCCGGAGTTCAAGTTTGAGGTGACCGGTCTGCGCGCTACCCGGAAAAGCACCGGGTTTGGAGAACGGCATGACAATCGCGCTCAAGGGCAAAGTCGTTTCGCCCGGTGACGCCACCGTGGTCGAACTCGGCGCCCGCCGTTGCTTCCGGTGGAAGTCGTCTGAGCCCCGAGGGTGACGTCTCGCTACCGGGTCTCGCCTTCGTTCATGTTGGCTGGATCATAGTTGATGTCCCAGTCCTTGACGGGCTTCTTACCTGGCGGCGTCTTATGCTCCGTCGCGTCTTCCGATCCGGTGACGACGGTTGGCTTGGCGCTGGCCACACCGGTTGCCTTTCGATTACCGACCGACTTCGCATATTGGCCGTTCGCATCCTTTTCAACGTCCGTCATCTCATTCGCCCTTCTGCTTGAGGCCGTGGGAAACTTTCTTGACCACTGGATTGGCATTGGTTTCCCCATTGGCATCTTCGGCGCGGTCCGGATCGTCCTTCGCGGGCATGTATCCTCGCGGCGTGTTTTCCTGTGGGCCCTCCCAACGAGGAGACTGGTCGGTGGTGCCTGGCGCACCGTCTTTCGGCTTATTCATTCCCATGATGCTTACTCCTTCTGCGAGGCTAACCTTCATCGCGAACGGATGTTCCGCTCTCGCACCTACGTCGGACTTTCTAAAAGAATGGCCAGACCACGATTTCTTTCCGAAGCGACGGCGGAGATGGAACCTCAGCTCTTGGGCGGACTTCCTGAGCAGACAGAAGAATGACGATGCCCGACCGAAAAATTCCCCAGCAGTGCAGTCTATTGAAATCGAACAGGCCGAAGAGCGCGACGCGTCTTGAAGGAATGGTTGAAGAGCCCCTCCGATCATCCGGGAGCGCCGTCACTCGGATCGCTTCTACGAGAGTCGCGATGCTCTTGGTGCGCTTCAACGAGATGTAGATCGCATGGCGGGCGGCCCTGCAACAGAGATGGCGTCCGGCGCGACATCTCCCGCCATGTCGGAGGCTCGCACGTTTGTGAAGAGCGTCGAGGACAAGATCCGCAAGAGGCCGATCGCAGCAGTCGCCGTCGTATCAGCCCTCGCGTTCGTGTTCGGTGCGGCGCCTAGAAGCGGCTCGCATCACAGCGAACGGATGTTATTCATGCGGCCGGGACCTGCCTCAGGGCTTTATAGAGGAGGCAGCGATGGCGGACGATCTACAGCTGGCGCGGCGCACGTGGTTTAAGACGCTCAAATTCGTGCGCTCCCGCAGGAGATCGTCTCGCTCCGGGTGGATCGTAGATCGCGGCCTTTCCCTGTAATACTGCTGGGAAGGACCAAGCTCGTGCCACTGTCAGCAAGTTCTGCGCGCTCGCGCGACGACGGCGTCGCATAAGCCGCGCGTGGTCGACGGCGAGGAGCCACAGCGGCGGTCGGTGACGGCGGCGACCGCCGCTATTTCTTCCGGCTGAGGAATGTCGACACTTCGAGCGCTGGTGTCGGCGCTTGAAAAACGGGCGGCATCTTCTGTAGACCCCAGACCGCCACTACACCGTCGTTGGCGGGATACTTTGGCGAAGGGCAAAACTTCGTCTCCTAGAGAAAGAACGGAAACGCTTTATGTCAGAGCTGATCTCGGCGCGCAGCGCAGTGAAGGTAGCCGCAGGCGTGGACGAGCGGGTGCGAGCCGCGCGGAAGGCCGTGGACGCGGCGAAGATAGTCGTGGAGAGCGCGGGCCAGGGGTGATGGACCGACGGAGCGCTGGATCTCAAGTGGCATCTGGCGCGCACGACTGAGTATGCGGACTAGTACTCGAAACAGCATATCAGTGGCTGTTAGACGAACAAAAAGTGGTCGTCGAAGGTCTCTGCGCGTTTATTCGAGGGGGGTCTCCGCCCTCATCGTCGTCGGTGGTCGCTCGCTTAGCCTTGGCAGGCTCAGCGGGTCCACTTTTGAAGACATCATTTGAAGGCCTTCTCTTGCATTTTTTGCTAAGTCGTCTGGGCGCTTGTTAGATTCCGGGGTATCCGACGATCTGGTATCGTCGGTTTCCCGGTTCGCGGTCTTTTCGGTCACGATGCCTTTTTTGGTGAGGCTCGGCCCTTTATTTGGAGGTAAGGCCTTGGACGCGAACGAGATGCATCCGCAGATCGGGCAAAATCTTTCCCGCGGTGTTCTTAAGCTGTCCATCCGGACCAGATTTTGAGTATTGTTCGAAGAGTTTGACGGCGTCCTGATGGGCCGTAAGCTGAGTCGAGAGATAGGCCTGATCGAGATTTGCACTGTCGGCAGACGCCAGGGCATCCACCTTCTTTTTGCTGTCGGCATCGATCGAGGTGGGGACGGTTACGCCGTCGGCCTTCGCGGCGGCTTCCAACTCCGGGCCGGCCTTCCCGTGGTCCTTGAGCATGTCCGCAGCAAACTGCTTTGCGGGGCCGTCCTTGCCTTTTGCGGCTTCGACTTTCGCAGCCTCGATTTCGAACATGTTGGCGGAGGCTGCTTTCGTGGCGAACTCCTGAGCTGCCTGCTTCGGTCGTTCAGCCGCGAGGCAGGCCGTGCCTGCGAGGGTTGCTGCAATCGTGATGGGTGCGATCTTCGAGATATTCATGGTGCTTTACACTCCGTTGCGCTCCTAAACCTCCAGTAGAGAGCGATGTTCCCGCCGCCAGGCATTCTTTGGTCTGCGCCCCCGGCCATTAGAAAAAGGGCCGGTACCTTGAAGTTTTGAAGGTTTATCGTGGAACCAGAGGATGGAGGAGCTTGCTGCCCTAGCCTCCCGGCCCGGCAGGCGGGCCTCACCGCGCGCCGAGACCCAGCGAACGTTGGATGCCTCCGTTAATATCCGAAAATCGATTTTGTAGGGGCCGAAGAGCGCTCTGGTCGCAACGAACGCGGCGCGCACGGGGGTCGCGGTTTGCCGGATGAATCTTTTCAAACAAATGCACGAACGTCAGCTCCCCGTTTCCTATAGCCGGCACCCCTTTTCATCCATCACCAGCGTGTCGTCGTTGACGTCTCACGTCCACAGCGCGACTCCCGCGGCTTTGGCGCCGCGAAGCTGAGAGAGTTCGGTTCGTTACTGTTTGTTACGGACACTCTTCTTGTGGGAGTACGCCTTCATGGGAGTGGCACGAACGTAAAGAAAACACCTTTTGCGCGTACCGTTGAATATCGGTTGCTGACGTCTGGCGCGACCGGCTGGGAGACCGTTTTGCTCTTGCCTCATCAGGAAGAGCGATATGCAAAATCCCAACTCGTCCCCTTATCGAAACAACCTGCTGATCCGAATGAACCCAGAAGACTTGGCGCGCATAGCGCCGCACCTTCAGTTCCTGGATCTGCCCCGGAGCCTGGCCCTCGCCGAACCTGGTAAAGCGGGGGACTTCACGTATTTTCCCGAGAGTGGGATCGGATCTGTCGTCGTTCCATCAACGACCGAACCAGAAGCCGAAATCGGTCTGTTTGGTCGGGAGGGCCTGACACCTGCCGCCGGCGTCTCCGGTGTTCTTTCCAGTCCGTACCACGTCTTCATGCAAGTCCCGGGCGCCGGACACCGTATCGAGAACGTGCGCCTCCAAGCAGCAATGGCCGAAAGCGTCACCCTGCGGAATCTCCTCACCCGCTATCTGCATTCGGCGTCCATACAGGTCGCCTATACGGCCTTCTCCAACGCCACCCAGCATATTGAGGCGCGTCTGGCCCGATGGCTGCTGATGTGCCACGACCGATCCGAGGGCGACGATATCGAACTGACCCACGAGTTCATCGGCATCATGCTGGCGGTGCGCAGACAGAGTGTGACGACGACTATCCATATTCTCGAAGGCAAACGCCTGATCACGGCCTCCAGAGCGTCCATAACCATTCGCGACAGAGCCGGTCTGAAAATGCTTGCGGGGGACGCCTATGGTATACCGGAGCGCGACTACGAGGCGAATGTGGGCGGCCTCGTGACGAAGGAGTGAGCGCGTCAGCCTCGATTAGACTTCGTTTCCGTTGACGTCCGGCTAGAAACAGCTCTATCGGCCTCCTGTTGTCGTCTGAAGATGCGTGCGACGATCATGATAACCTCCGTCGTGGACGTTCCCTTTTCCATTTCGGCCCTGATACGGGCCATAACGAGCCGGTGATTGTCGGTCATGCTCTGACACCCGTCATCGCCATGCCTATCGCCTTGACAATGTCGGCCGAAATCGACGGCTTCGAGAGCCAATATCCCCTTGCGAAAGCCGGTTCCTCTTCCACTAGGGAATGGTCGTCGCCCGAGTGGACGACGAAGGGTATTTTGCTCTCGGCCAGCAGCCACACCTCGGCGTTGCAGAAGCAATCGCGAAGACCGGGATCGATGATCACGACGACCGGTGCCCTTGGCCAGCCAGGTGGCGGCGTCGCCGGACGACAATATGTTCCGCACGACATTAACCGGCCTCGTTGAGGACGTCTTCGACGTCGAGCGCAATCGTTGGCTCGTCCCTCAAGCAGCAGGACGGTGCCTGCGCTGCACTGCAACTGCTGATGCATCGATTAAACTGACTGGCACACGGTGCCTGCTGGGAAACGTTCGCACGACGCATGGGACGCCGTCGTTAAGTCAGCATTCAACCGCCTCGGTGCACCCCATCGGTGCGGGGAGGCAAGCTCGAAAGACCGCTTTCGATCTTCTCTCGGCCACCGGAGGATGCTCGATCAAATGCACGGTACCGGACATTGCTTTGAATGTCACTGACAATCGGTCGAGCAACCACCCTGCTAGCGTCCTGCGCCGCCGTGGAGGACGTTCACCTTACGACGACCGTCGTCGTATTGGCGAAGGCCCAGGAGCGCCACACCGCGAGCTTGGCATCTTGTTAAGAGCCGCGTTCGTGTCGCGTGTCCCACGACAGCAATCAGTACGGGAAACACCATCCACCGACCGATTAGATCTTAGAAAGCCGGGCTGGAATATGGGGCTGCATGCGCCCCCCGGTACAATAGGGTGCGCCCCTCTTCTTTCGCATTCTGGGATTGACGCCGCGCCGCAATCAGCTGATGGCTGCCTCCGGAGGCTTCCTGCTCCCGGTTCCTATTCGGCTGGCTGCAAGGGGCGCTCGTGCTCCCCTTCCGGGCTGCTGTTTGGCTTCCCAAATTCGAGCGTGTGTTTTCTGATTTTGTCGATAGCTATCGCCTGTTCTCTGTAATGAGGGCTTAGTTCGCCTGTCCATCTCGGCAAACACTACGATTCACTGGCCAATCTGGCGGAAGTCACATTGAGACGGGCTCTTGTCCGGCCGCCACCGCAAGAACTTGGTGCCATGTCGGAAACGATGTCCCGTCACCTGGTCAAAGCGCACTTCGACAACAAGCTCCGGTTTCAGCGGCTGCCAGTCGGATGAACGCTCGGTGCTCCACCGACTCGGTCCGCCGGGTGCCTTACCCGTGAATCCCGGCGGCTCGCGCAATGCCTCCAGCCGCCTTGTCAGTTCTGGCTTCTCTGCATCCAAAATGGCTGACGTGAAGCCCACGTGGTCGAGCTCGCCATTATCATTGTAAAGTCCGAGCAGAAGCGAACCCACTAGGTGACTATCATTCCCGTAGCGAAATCCACCGACCACACAGTCGGCGGTACGCACTCGCTTGACTTTTACCATTGCCCGTTCACCAGGGCGATAGGGCTCATCCAGCCGTTTGCAAACAACGCCATCGGTGTCGCCGCCGGATCCTGAAAGCCAGCTCGCAGCTTCCTCACGATTGCGCGTGAACGGGGATACCACGAACTGACGGGGATTAGTGGGGATTGTCTTGCCAAACTCTTCCAGCCGAGCTCGGCGATCGGCAAGATGCTGATCGAGAAGCAGTACGCCGTCTTTGCCCATGAGCATATCAAAGGCCACAAGCCGCGCTGGCGTCTCGTTAGAAAGCTTGCGAATTCTGCTTTCGGCTGGATGAAGGCGCGCCTGGAGAGCGTCAAAGGACAACCTCCCGTCGATCTCAACGACCAACTCGCCGTCTATGACGAAGCGGTCAACCGGGAGACTGGCCAGGAAGGCGATCAGTTCCGGAAAATAGCGCCCCAGCGGTTTTCCAGACTTTGATCGAAGGTCGACACGGCCGCCACTCCTGAACGCGATGCACCTGAAACCATCCCATTTCGGCTCGAACTGCCAACCCATACCAGTTGGCAGGGCCTCCGCAGACTTGGCCTCCATCGCTTCAATCTCGACCGACATGCCGAGGTTGGCCCGTTTTTCCGCCGACTGTCTTGCCATCACGCCACAACTTTCATCGCTTCACCGTTTGTTGCATCGAAATGTCAAACTTACAGGGCGAGACTGAGCATCTCTGCTAGTCTCTTGGCATTTTTGATTGAATGACCGTCACGATCGTTGTTGAAATACGCCCATATCGTTTTCGCTCCGCTCCTGCTTATGCGCTCGGCCCAAACCATGAGCTCATCGTCAGAATAGTCGTGGCGATACCATTGTTCGATCCCGTGGAACCGAATGTAGATATCATCGGCGGTACATACGAGTTCGTCAGGCAACCGAGGACCGCTGCAAGAGCAAAAGATTGCCCCCGCTGCCTTGAAGGCGTTGAAAACCTCTTGGTTCCACCAGCTTTTGTGACGAAACTCGACGACATTCCTGTGGCGTGAATCAAGCTGCGCCAGAATGGACTGCAGCATGTCCGGATTGTAATGGACGCTCGGCGGCAGCTGAAACAGAAAGCATCCCATCTGCGGGCCGAGAAGATCGGCGATATAGCCGAAATCCTCAATCAGGGTCTTAGTCTTCTCAAACCGCTCGATGTGGGTGATCAGCTCGCAGACCTTGATGGTGTAGACGAAGCCCGGCCCGGCTTGGCGGATCCAGGTCTTGACCGAACTGATGGTCGGCCAGGAATAGAACGGCGCGTTGAGCTCGACTGTCGCGAAATGCTCTTGATAGATCGAGAAATATTGGCCCGGCGAAACATCCGAGGGATAGAAATTCCCTTTCCAATGCCAGTAGTACCACCCGGAGCAGCCGATATGGACGCGACCTAGGAGGCGATCCTCGGGCATTGGTTTGCCAGTCGGAGGAGCGGCAATCCGCACCTGATGCATCTTGGCGGCGCGATTGATGTTGGCCTCGCGCTGCTTCAGCCGCCGTTCAGCGCGTCGCACGCGTCGTGCCGCGATTTCCTCCGCGGTTCGATCCTCGACCCCAGCCGTCATCACGGTTGGCTCGCAGAGGCGTCGGTAGTTTCGCGCAGAGCAAGGACATCATTCATCTTGTGAGATTTCCTCAAGCGCTTCAGTCGCCAAATTGCCCTGATGCTCTATCGCTATGTCGCCGAGTGAGATGATGCCGGAAAGCTCGCCCTCACTGTTGAACACGACGAGCCGGCGCATCTGTAATTCGGCCATTCTCCTCGCAGCCTCAGCAATGTCGTCATCCTCAAGGCAGCTTTCGACCCCCTGCGTCATAACTTCGGAGACAGGCGTGAAACCATCCTTGCGCTCAGCGATGACGCGTATGACGATATCGCGATCAGTGATCATCCCAATGACGAGGTCATCTTCAATCACCGGAATGGCGCCGCTATCTATCTCAGACATCATCCTTGCCACATCTTCGACGGTATCGGTCGGTTTGGCAGCGACCACCTGAGCAGTCATAAATTCTCGTACTTTCATCCAAAATCTCCTGTAGGTTGCGTTCTCGGTTCGCTGGCGATGCGTCGAGCCATTGGCGACAGTAATGCCCGCCGAAGCGGCTTGCGATCGCTCTGTTACTTTGAGTTATTGTGGCTTTGTTCGCCCGCTTTTACGTGCTGCTCGTGCGAGCCACCCTGCTTGCCTGACGACGAGCTTGAGCTTTCCTTCGAGGACGCACTCTTGGCGCCACCAGACTTGCTACCGGCTTTGCTGCCGTGCGATCCCCTTGTCGATGCCATGATTTTATTTCCTCCATGAGAGATCGGATTGATCTCGGAGCACTAACCCGGGCAAGAGCACAGTGTTCCTTCGGGCTGAAAGTCACCACACGGTGTGCGACGATCGGAATAGACAAGCGACCAGATCTTCAAGTGAATGTCGCCATTGCCGGTCAGCGTGCTGAAGACCAGGCGGCGGATGAACTCGGCCACATCAGCCGTGCCCGTCTCGATTCCCAGAACACGACTGATCATTCGGGCGCTGTAGGCCGACGTCGTTCTTGTCAGCCGTAAAGCGTGCAACGACGAGGAACTGCAGAAACGCGTCATGGATGGCGCTTTGTTCGATACGCCGACGCCGGTCATCATCAACCGCGGAAGGCGGCCGCTCTCGCCCAATTACAAATCGATAGTGCTGGCATATCGGCGCCTGGCTCTCCTCCATTCACCCGCTTTCGCGAGAGCGGATCGACCATCGTGACGGTGACGCGAGACATGATCGAGCCGAGCAGCATGCCAATATTCATGGCGCACTGAGGGGACGCCGTGGATAGCGGCTGATGCAATCGTCGGTGATAGACTGCTGCAGGTTCTGCACGACTGGACGCGGCATTTCCTGGCTTGTGCCTCCACTACCCGCAGAACGCTATCTCGGTACGAGCATGCAATCCTTCCTCAACTTCCGAGCGTTTAAAAGGGCTCGATGACGACAGCCCGAACGCGACGGCTGTCATGGTGCGTCCGGCCCGTTGTGTCAGCAAGGTCAAAACTAGCTGGATCGTCAAGAGCCTCCGGCTGCGATATCCCGGACGATCTTTGAACAGCCGCCTTATATAACCTGAAGTGTCAAATTAAGTGTGGTGCTGATCCACAGTGGACGTGCTACGCTATGCCAGAGCGTCCGTTTAGGTCTCCGTTGGCGGCGTTCCTGCCGAGTGATGGCTCGCTGAGCGAGTTTTCGGCCCCTGAGGGCCATTTCCATGTCAAGAGAACCGATTGCTCATTTTGAAGCGGCGAGCACGCTTGCCATAGTGGTCTCGTCGAACGAGCCGCTGCTTTTCCTGTCCGCAGACCAAAAGGTTATTGCAGCCAGTGCATCGTTCTGCCGGACCTTTGAGATCAATCCCGCGACAATTCCCGGCAGGGCGCTCAGTGAGCTCGGAGACGGCGAATGGGCAATGCCGAAGCTTGCCTCGCTGCTAAAGGCGACCGCCTCCGGCAGTGCCAGGATAGAAGCCTACGAGATCGACCTCAAACGGTTTGAGCGGAAGACACGACAGTTGATCGTCAATGCGCAGGTTCTGGACGACGGCAACAAGGACCATATCCGACTGCTGGTGGCGATCACCGACGTGGCCGATGCACGAGCCTAAGAGAAACAGAAAGACGACTTGGTCCGGGAGAAGGCAATCCTCGTTCAGGAAGTTCAGCACCGGGTGGCAAACAGTGTTCAGATTATCGCGAGCGTTCTCATGCAGAGTGCGCGTCGGGTGCAGTCAGAGGAAGCTCGTGGACATCTTCACAACGCCCATAACCGGGTTATGTCGATCGCAGCGGTGCAACGACAACTCTCAACATCATCTGTCGGCATCGTCGAGCTTCGCAGCTATTTCACGCAACTTGGCGAGAGCATTGGCGCTTCGATGATTGCCGATGAGGACCGGCTCTCTATCGCCGTCACCGTCGATGATAGCGCCGTTGAAGCTGACGTATCCGTCAGCCTGGGACTGATCGTCACGGAATTAGTGATTAATGCCCTGAAGCACGCCTTCCCGAAACAGGAGACGGGCAGGATTGTGATCGATTATCGCTCGGAGGCCAATGACTGGATCCTAACCGTCTCTGACAACGGCGTCGGCATGCCAGCAGGCAGCGCTACACCCAAGGCCGGCCTTGGCACTGGCATCGTCGAAGCGCTGGCAAGGAATTTGCAGAGCGAGATAAAGCTGTCTGATGCCAATCCCGGAACTGTCGTTACTATCAGTCACCGCGGCGGCGCCGACCGCCGAACCAGGATCCCGGCCGCGGCATAAAAACCGATCACTCACTGAACGCTAACCGCCCGGACTTTCCAGGCTCACACAGAAATCGAGTGGCATATGTTGAATGGCAAGGCAGTCGTGCTGGTGGTCGAAGACACCGCAATTCTTCGGATGGAAGCCGTCGACCTGGTGCAATCTGCAGGCTACGAGGCGCTTGAAGCAAACAGCGCCGACGAGGCAATTCGCATCCTGGAATCGAGAGCCGATATCGACCTGGTATTCACCGACGTGCAGATGCCGGGGACGATGGATGGTATCAAGCTATCCCACTACATCCGCAATCGATGGCCGCCGGTGAAGTTGATCGTGGTTTCCGGCATGGAGATCCTCGAAGAGAGTAGCCTTCCCGAGGGAAGCCGGTTTTCCCAAAGCCCTACACCAATCATGCTATAGCAGATGCAATGGCCCGCACGCTTCGAGTGACTCCAAGATTCCCAACGCATAAGGAGCCGCCTCACCTGCCGAAGCTGTCTTGTGCTTAATTCGTCTATGGCTGGTGAAAAAAGAAACTGGCGGGGAGCAACGCAGGCATGTCAATTCAGCGTACGAGCTTTTACGTTCTTCTGGCAGTTGTGACGATCGCGTTCATCTGGCTGCTCATTCCCTATTATAGCGCTGTCTTCTGGGCCGTCATCCTCGCAATCATTTTCTTTCCAGTGCATAAGCGGCTGGAGCATTTGTTAGGCGGCCGCCGCGGCATTGCCGCCCTGCTGACGGTGCTGATGTGCATATGCCTCGTGATCGTGCCTGCAATGATCATTCTAGGTTCACTTATCCAGGAAGGAACCAGCCTGTACCAACGTATCAGCAGCAACGAAATTGATCTCAACGGATCTCTGGTCCGGATCCAGAATGCCCTGCCGCCCTTTATAGACAACTGGCTGACCTCATTGAAGCTCGGCGGGTTTCCCGAATTGGGCACGAACATTTCGTCTGCCGCCGTACAGGCGAGCCGGTCGATCGGCGGCAGCGTGCTCAGCTTTGGTCAAAATACCCTGCAGTTGTTCATCAGCTTCGGCATCATGCTTTACCTGCTTTTCTTCCTGTTCAGAGATGGCGCTGACCTCAGCGGCAAAGTCCGGCATGCCATCCCGCTCAGCGACGATTACACGCGGCAGTTTCTCGACAAGTTTTCCGCAGTGGTGCGCGCTACCGTAAAGGGAAACGTCATCATAGCGATCATCCAGGGCACGATCGGCGGCGTGGCATTTTGGGCTCTTGGTGTAGAGGCTGCTCTGTTGTGGGGTGTGACGATGACGTTCCTATCGATGCTTCCTGCAATCGGAGCCGCACTTGTATGGGGTCCGGCTGCCATCTGGTTGGTCCTCACAGGTGCCTGGCTGAAAGCATCGATCCTGGTCCTCGTCGGCATCTTCGTTATCGGGCTGGTCGATAATCTGCTGCGCCCACCGTTGGTGGGAAAGGGAACGCGGCTGCCCGATTACGTGGTGCTGATCTCGACAGTCGGCGGCATCTCCCTCTTCGGTATCAACGGCTTCGTCATCGGCCCCTTGATCGCGGCTTTGTTCATCGCCGCATGGTCGATTTTCGCCGAACAGCGCAATGCTGACCGATCAATGGCAAAACTATTGAATGAGGGTTCACCGACCGCCCGGCACTTGGCACGACGAGAGTGATGAAGGCTGGTGATCGGACGAGCTTGCGAGCCTGTCCGATAGATCTGGCGGCGGTTCGCCTCCACGCTGACGCCCGGCAACTGGGACCAGTAATCACAATCCGCGGCGCCATCGCAGATCGAAAACATCGTCGTCACGATCGGCGACGCGCTGAACCGGGTTGCGTAAGAGCTTGATGCGGGCCGATGACCAGCCCGCACCACAGCCACACGACCGGAGAAAAGGTGATAGCACCTCCGCGCCGGTGCGCCGACTAAACCGGCCCGGCAAATGCCCGGCCCCGAAAAATTAGGCGGGGTCTTAGCTCGTTTCCTGCCGAGCAAGTTTGAGACGGCGGCCCTCGCCTCGTGCCCCAGATCGCCATCCGCCTACATGCTCGCCTTGGACGGTTAGAACCGGCGACCTTTGTTATCGATCAGGCGCATCAAATCCAAAATACTCGGCAATGGTCGTTGATGAGATCGGCTCCATGGCGGACGCGGTGGAAGTGTTTCGGCAGGCAGCAATTGAAAACACCAAGCTTCAGCGCGAAGCCCAGGCCTCGCGCGAGGAGGCGGAGCAAATGAGAATCTCCACTCAGGAGAAAGCCGAGCGGGAAGCAAGCGAGCGGCTGAAGATTGCCACTTCGGGTTTGGCGGCTGGCTTGGAACGAATGGCGTCGGGCGATCTGGCATTCCAGCTCCTAGAGCCATTTTCTCAAGAGTTCGAGGGCTTGCGCCAGGACTTTAACCAGTCGGTGTTACGTCTGGGCTCCGTGTTGGCCGCCGTCACCAACAGCGTGAACTCTATCGACGCTAGCACCCGCGAGATTTCTTTGGGCGCGCAGGATCTTTCGCGCCGAACCGAACAACAGGCGGCTTCGCTTGAAGAAACCGCAGCGGCTCTGGACGAGATTACGGCGAATGTGGCCGCATCGAGCAAGAGGACCGAGGAGGTACGTTCCTTTGCGACGCAGGCCAATGGAGGTGCGGTCGAGTCGGCGCAAGTTGTAGCTCAAGCGGAGGACGCGATGCAGCGCATAGAAGGCAGCTCTCAACAGATCTCTAACATTATTGGTGTGATCGATGAGATCGCGTTCCAGACAAATCTCCTGGCACTGAATGCGGGAGTGGAAGCGGCACGTGCTGGCGAAGCTGGTAAAGGCTTTGCGGTTGTCGCCCAAGAAGTTCGTGAACTGGCGCAAAGGTCGGCACAGGCGGCGAAAGAGATCAAGGGCCTCATTCGAAACTCAACCGACCAGGTCGGAAGTGGCGTCGTACTGGTGCGGGAAGCTGGAGAGGCTCTCAAAAGCATCGGCAACTACATCGCCGAGATCAACGCACAGATGGACTCGGTGGCGACGTCTTCACGGGAGCAGAATATTGGTCTTGTGGAGGTGAATTCCGCTGTGAATCTCTTGGATCAGACAACACAGCGAAACGCCGCGATGGTTGAGCAATCGACTGCGGCTTCCAATGCCCTGGCCGCCGAGCGACGCGCCTCCGCGAATTGGTCGGTGCTTTTATTGTTCCCTCCGCGCCCACGTCCTCGAATGCGCACGAGCCCGAAAAGCATTTCCGTGCACATAACATCTCATACCTGACACGCGAGAATAGACGGCGGAATGCCTGAATCTCACTGCAACTCCGCCGTCGCCGGCGGAGTGTTCATTTGTGCGTGTCAGCAGTCTGCGTCTTATCAGGCCTCGGTCATCTTCGCCCTAACCTCGTATTCGTAGGGATGGCGCGTCTTGCATGCAACGCATACTGGTTTTTACCTTTCAATTCCGAATTGACGTCATTTTAGACATCAGTTGCTTTCAAACAGGCTAATATGCCCATAATTTGATCGCGCATATTTTTTCATCACAAAATGGCGTGATATACCCCTAATTTGGCTTAAAACGCACTGTGTCAGACATTGTGCGACAACTACGTTTAGCTTGTAATTCTCCCACACCCGCCAAGGGTACCAAACACTTCCAGACCAATCTGGGCGCTGAGCCAGACCCCCTCACACCGGGGAACGGACACGTGCGCGCTAAGACGGAGAACGGCAATGTCAAAGATCAAGACCACCATTATAACCGGCTTCTTGGGCGCAGGCAAAACCACACTGCTAAACCGGATCCTGACTGAGACAGAAAGCGAGCGAGTCGCTGTCATCGTCAATGAATATGGTGAAGTAGGTATCGATGGAAAGCTCGTTGTCAGCACGCAAGACGACGTCGTCGAACTAAATAACGGATGCATATGTTGCACCGTTCGGGACGATCTGATTTCCGCAATCCATGGCCTTCTGCGCTCGGGCCGTCAGATCGACCGTTTCGTCATAGAAACCTCCGGCCTTGCCGACCCTGCGCCGGTCATTCAGTCATTCATATTAGACGAAATGCTGTCTGCAAGACTCCAGCTCGACGCGATCCTTACTGTCGTGGATGCACGTCACATTGAACGCCAGCTAGCACAAGACGAAGCAGTAGAGCAGATAAGCTTCGCTGACCTGATCCTGTTGAACAAAGTCGATCTTGAATCTGAAGAGCACGCTGCGCAGACCGAAAGAACCATCCGTCTCCTCAACCCTCTTGCAAAAATTGTCTGCACAAGCCGATGCAACATCGAACCGCGTGAGATTTTGGATATCGGTGCATTTGACCTCAAGAACATCTTGAACATTGACCCTTTTGTTCTCGATGACCACGAACACGAGCACGATCAGGCCGTATCGTGCGTCGCCTTCAAAGAAACCTCCCCTCTTGATCCGACACTTTTCAATGGGTGGCTTTCTCGACTTACCCAAGAGATCGGACAGGACCTCTTCAGAATGAAGGGGGTCATAAACTTCGCCAACGAAGCTCGCCGCTATGTGTTTCATGGCGTCCACATGACCCTAGAAGGTCGCCCCGGGAAACCGTGGATGTCGGACGAGAGATTGACCGAGATCGTGTTCATCGGCCGCAACCTTGACGAAGCAATGCTCAGACACGGTTTCCTGAGCTGCCGCATGCCCCTCCCCGCACTCGCTTCCTAACCACCGTAACAAGGAGATGATGAAATGCCACCACTTATCGCCGCAATGATCAGCCTGGGCGTACTGGGCGCAATCGATACCTACATCACCGCCACTGTGTTCCCGGTCCCCGTTTGGGTGACGTTCATCGCTTGGGCATCATTCTTCGCCTGTGGCGGGGGCCAGCATGGCTTGGCCAAATCAATCGTCTCGAATTGGACAGGGATCATAATCGCGTCCATCACGCTGCTTGTCATACAATTCGGTCCAGAGCATCCAATCTTTGCCGCCATTCTTGTAGGGGCTGGCACATCGGCGATGGTTCTCGTCTCCGCGATCCCGATCCTGAATTTCCCCCCGGCTATTGTATTCGGATTTGCGTCCTTCGTCGGGACGACAGCAGCGACGGGAACAACCGTCACTACCTCGGGACTGAACCACCCGACCCTTGTAGCGATGGCCGCAATGCTTCTCGGTGGCGTGTTCGGCTTGCTTTCCGAGATCGGTACAAACCTCCTCGCGGCCAAGAAGACCGCCACGGCATAAACTTACCTGCAACCAACGAAAGGGTAATCGAATGAAACTCCAACACTATCTCGGGGGCCTTGAGGGCCTCGGCCCCGTAAGCACCGAGACCCGCGTGTTCGTTGAAGAGTGGGAGACCCGCATTTTCGGTATTCACACCGCGATGATGGCGCTGTCCTCCCAACTTCCGCTTCCTGCGACACCTTCGACCTTCACCACGGTCTGGACCTGGGCCGACCTGCGCAAGGGAGCCGAAAGCCTCAACCCGTTCGACTATTTCAAGTATCGCTACTACGAAAAGTGGCTGGGCGGCATCTCGGGTTATTTTATCGAGCGTGGATACATCACCGCTCAGGAGCTCGATGCGCTCACCGAGGAATACTATGCTGACGCGGCCAAGCCGCTCCCTCAGCGCGAAGAGCGGGCAATTGATGATCGCGTTGTCCGGTATCTGGTTGAAGGGGATAGCCCCAAGCGCGACGTCGCTGTCGAGTTCGATTTCGCCGTTGGTGATCAGGTTTCCATCAAGGATGTGCCTAGCGTCGAGCACACTCGCCTGCCGGGCTTTCTTCGAAATCAGACCGGCGTGATCGAGACCGTCTACCCGGGGGCCTACACTTATCTCTGCGATACCGGCTCGGATGGCATCGGGGCGGCGATGCCGGTCTACTGCGTCAAGTTTGAGCCGGGCGAACTCTGGCCTGACAACGCTGAGCCGAACTTCAGCCTCTACGCGGACCTCTACTCTCACTACGTCGCGGCACCAGAGGCAGTTGCGACTGCTCGAGCAGCCTAACTCGGAACAGACAGAAACCTGGAGAAAACACATGTTAGATCGCTTTCAATACCGAGCCGATCGCGAGGCATATAGCGCCGCGCGGGTCCGCGCGCTCGAAGCCCTCCTGATCCAAAAGGGGGTTATTACCGACAAAACCGTCGATACGGTTCTCGCTTTCTTCGAGACTAAGATGGGGCCTTTCAACGGCGCGAAAATCGTAGCGCGCGCATGGGTCGATCCCTCGTTTAAGGATCGACTGGTTGCAGACACTCCCAAGGCAATCGCCGAACTTAAGCTTCCGGAAGGAATGGCGGGTGCAGAGGGTGAACATATGCGTGCGGTCGCCAATGAGCCGGGCATTCACAATCTCATCATCTGCACACTGTGCTCCTGCTATCCCTGGCCGGTCCTGGGTCTTCCACCGTATTGGTACAAGGATCCGACATTCCGGAGTCGCGCAGCTCGCGAGCCGCGGGCCGTGCTTTCAGAGTTCGGGCTCCCTATCAGCAACGAAGTCGAAGTCAAAGTATGGGATTCCAGTGCTCAGATTCGATGGTTTGTCATTCCGGAGCGGCCGGCAGGGACAGACAATATGTCCGAGCAGGAGCTGGAAGCCCTTGTAACTCCCGAAGCTATGATGGGCGTTGCCATATCCAAGGCAGCCTGAGGACGACCAGATGCTCACTCAGTTCGAACACTTCGCTGTAACCGAGATGATGGGAGAGGCAGACAACCCTCCAAGGGCAAACGGCACCCTCTGCTTTGGCTCTGAATGGGAACGATCGTCCTTCGGAATGGCGTTAGCCCTCGCGAAGCACGGATACTTCGAGTGGGATGACTTCAGAGATGAGCTAATCGCTTCCATCAAGTCTTGGGAGGATGCTCACCCAGACGATCGGTCTTCGTGGAACTACTACGATCAGTTCTTGACGGCTCTCGAAACTGCCGTTGTGAAGGCCGGCATCATCAACCCCGACGAGATCAAGGCCGCTTTGGCGGCCTGATCAACCACCAACTCTCAAAAGTGGAGATTTCCATGTCAGCTTCTACGACCCATTCCGCCACCCGCCCCGCCATTTCCATTGGGGCATCGAGACTCTTGCAATCCGCAGCAGCAGCATTCTTCGGCATTGCTATCGTCGGCTTTGTTGGGTTCTCGCATTTGGAAGCGGTGCACAACGCCGCCCACGATACGCGCCACGCAAACGCATTCCCCTGCCACTAGGAGTTTTGGTGATGCCGCTTTTCAGATCCATCGTATTCGCTTCAGTTCTGGTCGGGCTGATAGTTGGAACAGCAACAACAGCTGTGCAGTTTTTTGGAACCATTCAGCTCATCGCCCAAGCGGAGGTGTACGAGAGAGCTGGCAGCGAGCATCACCACGACGCAGATAGCGTTGCCGAGCCAACGACAGCTCATTCGCATCAACATGAAGAGGCCGCGTGGGAGCCCAGCGACGGCGTTGAAAGGTTGTCCTTCACGCTTGTCGCAAACATTCTGACGTCAATAGGCTACGCTCTCGTGCTTATCGGGCTGGTGGCGCTTCGCGGCAAGCGCGTAACTTGGCGGGAAGGCATCTTCTGGGGACTCGCAGCGTTTGCGTCGGTAATGCTCGCGCCGATGCTGGGTCTGCCGCCAGAGCTACCGGGCACGCCCTCCGCTCCGCTTGATGCTCGTCAGCTGTGGTGGGTGGGCACAGCCGTTGCGACGGCGGCCGGGATCGCCCTAATCGCATTCAACAGAACGGCGTGGGCCGCGGTGCTCGCCACTATTATGATCGCTCTCCCGCACCTGATCGGAGCACCAGTTGCACCAGAGGGTGAGCATGGTCTTGCTCCTGCTGCACTTGAGCAGCAGTTCATCGCGGCCGCCGTGATTACAAGCTTCCTTTTCTGGGTCATGCTCGGCTCGTTAGGCGCAGCAGTCTACGGTCGGTTTGGAGTGGAGAAGTGACCCTGCAATGGGTCCACGACCTCGACGCTCTGCAGTTTCCCGCCCCCAACGGCGGGATCTGCTTCATTCACCGCCGTGCTTTTCGCGCTGTCTTTGGTCGCGAGCCGCAGCCAGCGGATTGCCTTGCCTTCGTACGGCAACACGCGGTGGAAATCGAGGACGCAGCTACGGAAAGACTTGCGGAGCTTACTATCGGCTACGGAAAAAACTATCATCTGAATAGTCGCCATATCCGAAGAACAACCATCTGGCGCGCGGCTTGCATGTCAAAAGTATCACATTCCCCAATGGAAAGGTCTGAACCATGCGGATAGTCATCCTCTCTCCCCCGGGAGTTCAGTCTCTCGATATCGTCGGGCCGGCCGAGGTCTTTTGGGAGGCCGCGAGGCGGCTTGGTGACATGACGAAGTACGACATTCAAATAATGTCGACGGGCGGGCCATCGATCAGCGGGACGGGCCAACTAAGGTTTGTTGCGGACTGTACAATATTTGATGACGATGAACCGATCGATACGCTCCTCGTAGCGGGAGACCCTTCGTTTCAGGCAATCGATCCGCAAGTGATCATTTGGTTGCGCCGCCGCGTTCCGACTGTTCGACGTTTCGGCTCGATATGCACGGGTGTCTTCCTCCTGGCTGCCGCAGGCTTACTAGACGGGAAGCGCGTTACGACACACTGGGAGTGTGCACCAAAGTTCAGCCGCGATTTCCCGGATATCGAGATGGACGCAGATGCCATCTATATTCGCGACGGTTCGCTTATTACCGCGGCAGGAGTCACTGCTGGCATCGATCTCGCCTTGGCACTCGTTGAAGAGGATTACGGTCGAGAGGTCGCGCTAATTGTGGCGCGGTATATGGTGATGTTTATGAAGCGCCCCGGCGGCCAATCACAGTTCAGCGCTCATCTCGTGGGGCAAATGTCGGAAACAACGCTGATCCAGCGAGCTCAGGATTACATCCTGGCAAATTTAGCCACTTCATTATCGATTGAAACGGTAGCGACTAAGGTTGGAATGAGTACTAGAAATTTCGGCCGCGTATTCAGGCAGGAACTTGGCATAACGCCGATCGATTTCATCACTGCAGCGAGAACCGATGCAGCGAGGAGACTGTTGGAGGACACCAACCAGCCGCTGCAGCGCATTGCGACGGTATCGGGTTTTGGAGACGTGCACGCAATGCGTCGGGCATTCGCTAAGACAATCGGCGTGAGCCCAAACGAATACCGCTCGAGGTTTCAACCGGCCACGTCATGGAGCAGATCCAAAATTACTGCGGTTAAATCTGAGCTGGAGCACGCAGCCCAGGTTTGACCTCCATGGCGTCAGCGCTCACCGACGCGTCCGCGCCCATCGCGCTTCGCATCGTAGAGCGCTTTGTCGGCGACCGCCAATAATGCGTTGGATGGCCCCTCGTCCGCTGTAGCGATTCCGATACTAAGACCAATCGTGTAAGCGCGCCCTCCAACTGAAAGAGGCTTGCTGAAAGCGGTCAGAAGGTTTGCCGCCGCAGTGCGGGCGATCGCTCTGGCGTTCGAGGCGAGTATTATCGCGACGAATTCGTCTCCGCCAAGGCGTGCCAAGACGCTAGCTTCTGGGAGGTTATTGAACAGCCTCACCGCGGCGATTCTCAGTATTTCATCGCCAACAGCGTGACCATCAGTGTCGTTCACTTCCTTAAAATGGTCGAGATCGATCTGCAAACAGGCCGCACGCTTCCCCGCATGCTCCTTGCTAGTTATAAATCGCTCCAGATACCGGCGGTTCGGCAGATTTGTTAGCGGGTCGTGGAGCACCAATCGCTCCATCTCATAATGTGCTGCTTCCAATCTCTCGTTTTGCGCCTTCGCGCGCAGGGCCGATGCTCGTAGCTCTTCCTGAATCGCCACGTCTTCCGTGACGTCCCAATTGGCTCCGACCATGATCGTTTCGCCACTGGGTAATTGAAATGGCATTCCGCTCACTCGGATATGGCGCGTTTCACCAGCCGGACGTGTTATCCTGAACTGCCCGCTGAGCTTGCGACCTGTCTCAAGCGATGTCGACAAAGCGCTTTCGACAACCGCGATGTCGTCCGTATGGAGGGAGTTCTTGAAGATTTCGTAGGTCGGGCCATCGGTCGCATCCAGCACACCGAACAGTTCACGCATCCGTCGGTCCCAAAGAAGTTCACCCGATCCCGGGCGATATTCCCACACTCCTGCCTCCAACGCTTCCAAGGCTAATTCTAGTCGAAGTGTCAGATGCTCTAGCTGGTTCTCGGTACTTCCCGGAAAGCGGCGGGCGATCTCCTCTCGACGCTCTTCGAAGTTGGTTTTGAAATCGTCGTCGAGAAACTGCACCGCGAGAACTCCGGGTGGGGTCGATTCTTTGTAAAGCTGAGCCATGATATTTCAAGTCGAAATTGGCGAGCCCAAGTTTTCGTGGGCCGTCGCTACGTTGATAACTATGTAAAAGATATGAATTTCACGTTAACTTCGATCTCCGGAAGGCCGGCCCGCCAGACGTGCGATCTCGTCCGCTGTGACAGGCGGACTAAACAAATATCCTTGCAAAACATCGCAGCCGAGCTCCTCAAGTAGGTCGGCGTGCTCGCTGGTCTCAACACCCTCCGCGATTACTTCGATGTTGAGGGCCTTCGCAATCTCGATAAGCGAGGCAAGTAAGGCCCTCTGCGCCCTGTTGGCGACGATTGGAGCGACTAACTTTCGATCAATTTTCAGCCTGTCTGGCTTCAAATCCATCAAGCTAACTATCGAAGCGTGACCCGTGCCAAAATCATCGAGTTCAATCTGAATCCCAAGCCCCCGAATTTTGTCAACAGCTTGCGAAAGCTGCACGTCACGCTCGTCGAAGGAGATGGACTCTAGCAGTTCGAACGATAACACGCCCGCACGGTTCCCGATTGATCCCAATGTTTTTATAAAGTCGTCGTCCTTCAGCCGTTGGGCAGAGATGTTCACGCTTATCCTGGGGATCTGCACCCCGTCGCGTTGCCAGCGATCGAACGTCGCCAAGGCTTTCTCTAAGATCATGCCATCGAGATCTCCCAGCCGCCCCACCTGCTCGGCCGCCGATAGGAATCTGGTCGGAGGTAAAATTCCGTCGTAGGGATGCGACCATCGAGCAAGCGCTTCAGCTCCCAGAATCTTCCTTGTTTTTGCGTCAATCTGCGGCTGAAAGAACGGAACGAACTCAGACCGCTCTAGACCGCTCAGCACCTCCTCGGCAAGCTCCCGCTCATTTACTGCTTTCTCCCTGAGCCGCGGCGAGAAGACAGAGTAGCGACCTCCTCCCCGACGTTTAGCTTCGTACAACGCAATGTCAGCGTCGGAGATGAGCGTTGCTAGGGGCGAGCCAGCATTCTGGAAGGCAATTCCTACGCTTGCACCGAGGCGAAAGCTGCGACGACCGATTCTTATCGGCTCCCGACATGCAGCAACAATCGCCGCCGCGGTAGCAGTGACTTCCCCGCGCTCTGCTTCGCATTTTTGGAGTATGACGAATTCATCTCCGCCTGTGCGCGCAATAATATCCTCGCTGCCACAAATGGTTCTCAGTCGGCCAGCCATTGCTTGAAGCACAGAGTCACCTAGCGCATGGCCACCTGTGTCATTGACCGACTTAAAGCGATCAAGATCGACATGGAGACAAGCGATCGTGTCCTTCGGCGCTATCCGTTTGAAAAGTAGATGTGGGTCAAGCTCAATACTCCGGCGATTTGCCAGCCCCGTGAGTGAGTCATGCAAAGCTTGGAACTCCAGCTCAGCCCTTATCTCCTGAAGTTCCTCATTCTGTTTCCTTGCGCGTTCCTCCGCTAGGCGAGCCTCGCGCTGCGCAAGGACATCACCCGTGATGTCCCAATTTGCGCCGATCAGAATACGCTCGCCGTCCTCAAGAGTGTGGACAATTCCGTGGGCGCGGACATGCCTCAGATTCCCGTCGGCATTGAAGATCCTAAATTCGCCCTTGAGCGGCATATTCCCGGTGAAAGCCGCATTTAGTGCATCCTCGACAAGGGACAGGTCTTCCGGGTGAACCATCGCTCGAAAGTGCTCGTACCCAAGCGTCTCGGCTAACGCTGTTATACCGAAGATCTCGCGCATCCGGTCGTCCCAAACCATTACGCCGTCGAAGGGGTGAAACTCCCACGATCCTACACCCGATGCCTGTAGCGTAAGATCTAGACGCTTTGATAACAGCAGGAGCCGCGCCTCCCGGTCTCTTAGTAAGGTCTCAACCTCGCGGGTTGGAGCGGTTGGAGCGAAGGTTGACGTTGAATTTTGAGCACGTGGATATGCCGGAATAAACTCCGCTGAGGCAACACTCTTTGGCATCTCAATGCTTTCTATTATGAATTTCCAACATCAAGCCCAATCACGCGCATTATGGCCTGTGTCATTTCAAGCCAAAAAATATGGATGACGTGCTAAGGAATAGTGAATCGAATCAGGCTCCAGGGCCAAATACACGGAAGGCACATGCTTGGAACAAGATTATCCTGACCTAAGATCGGTGCCCGCCAGGCGACGTCTCGAAGCTGACGCTGTCTTGACCAGGCTTCGCGTCGCGGTGCCGTTTGACTATATTTGGATCTGCGGTTTGGATATTCCGGGCTACGAGGCCGGTACCGCGAAGTCCGTTGATACTGATTTTCCTCCGCTTTTCGTCGAGAAGTACGTGCTTGGGCACTTTAATGATAAGGACCCACTCATTCTCGCCGCGGCTGAAACACGACGTTCGGTCACCGATTTGCAAGCGTATAAGCTTCATGAGTCTCCGCCTGGCCTCCAATCACTCCTAGCTGACTTCGGAATTTTCGCTCGCGCCATTGTCCCCATCGAACGTCAAGGCGGTCCGTTTGGCGCAGTAATCGTGGCACGCAGCAATGCTTTTGCTTCTGACGAGATGGAATATCTCGAGTTCGTTTCACCAGTCCTGCATGGAAGAATTACACGCTCGCTGATGCGCAAATATGGAGCAGATCAACTGAGGTTATCGCCGACGGAGCTAAGGTGCCTCGCGCTGTCTGAGAAAGGCATGACGAGCGAAGAAATCGCAAACGGGTTCGGCCTGCTTCCACAGACCGTAAACGGTCATTTCCTTGCAGCAGCAAAGAAACTTGGCGCAAGTAATCGAGTACAGGCGGTCGCTATCGCGATTAGGCGAGGCCTCATTTAGCGTAAGGGAGCGGACAGCTCATTCACGATGGTGTGAGCGTCCTTACATTGGAATCCTTGGTATCGACGTCGGGACTCCGATTACCCGCGAAGGGTCCGTGGAATACGAGAGGCTACCGCTCAGGACCAAGGTGAAGCCTGCCTTTTGTTTTGAATTGGTATTTGCAGACACTATATGCGGCCGTTCAGATAACGCCTAATCTACAAGCTTTAGCAACTGCTTGCATACGATTGACGACGTCCATTTTCCTCATTGCACTCTTCATATAGCCGTTGACCGTATGCGCTGATATTCTCAGTATGGCCGCGGTTTCGAAACTGCTTTTTCCTGCAGCTGCCCAACCGAGGCATTCGATCTCACGCATCGACAAATGGTCGACCGACCCGATGTTTGATTGAGCGGCTAATTCTTCAATTATCCTGATAGTGTCGAAAAGTACCCTGAGAGCATCAGGCTCCCAACCCTCCTCCGCTTCCCTTGAAAAGAAAAACAGGAAACGTCGGCCCTCATGATCGCACAAGGTGAAGGCGAGCGTCGCGGCGATACCACGGCGCGCGAAAACCTTGCGCAGCGGGTCAGAAGATCGGCTGCCATCCACTGGAAAAATTATGTTGCTTCCGAAGAGTGGAAGGATTGTGCGCCGGGCGCGACTTACGAACTCACTTCTTCCCAAGTAGCCAGCAACTACATATTCTTTGAATATATCTGCTGGCCAATTTGTGCATATCAGGCCGTTCTCGAGTGGGCGCAGATCGGCCTCAGGAAAGTGAGCGGCGAGGTAATCCGCCCTCTTTCGCGACCCTCGCTAACGAGATCTCAAACATTTCCTTGGGATGGGACTCGGAAACGCCGTTTTTTTGACCGGCGGCCAGATCAGTCGCCAGGCGAGCATTAGAAGAGATTAGCAAATGAAGACCCCGTTCGACCAAGTCACAAGCATGACGGTTATCATGCTTCATTTTTGATTACATTGCGGCTATTAGGTCAAGCACAAAGGAGACCCGGAATGAGATATCCAGCACACGAGACCGAAGAGAAGCACCAGCGCATTCTAGAAGAAGCTGGACGCGCTTTCAGGTCCAAAGGTTTTGACGGCGTTTCGATCAACGACATAATGAAAGCCACCGGTTTGACGCACGGGCCGTTCTATAACCACTTCCCTTCAAAGGCGTCTCTTGCTCGTGAGGTTATCGCAAGGACCACTGCTCAGCTTCAGCAGACCCTGAAGTCCCTGGCGGCGAGTGGCGGAAATTCGCAGATATACGAATACTATGTCTCGGCCGATCACCGTGATGAGCCCCAGAATGGCTGCGTGCTTGCGGCTTGCGGCCCGGAAATTGCCCGAGACACTGATTTTCGCGAGATTGCTGCTGAACACATCGACAAAGTAGTCGAGCAACTTGCCTCCGGGATTAAATCTGATAGCCCTGAAGAAGCAAGACAGGGGGCGATTACGCAGTTCGCGACAATGGTCGGTTCGGTGGTGTTGGCCAGGGCCTGCTCGGGCCATCAGCTCTCCGATGAATTGCTGGCTAATGTCCTTCGATCCTTGGGAAGCCCTCTCCAAGAAACAAAAAAACGCCGAACTGCAGCTACAGAGACTTGAACTAAATCCAAAATAAGGCTCAAACATGATGGGCATCATGCTTGAGTCGATAGGACTTTTTGAGAGATCCGTTCGACGTCTGAGGTTCATAATGAGAAAGCCGAGGATACAATGACGGTGGTTGGACAGGTTAATAAGGCGGCTGCGAGCACAACTAACGGCACCGGGAACACGGGGAATACAACTGACCCAACTTCGCAGGCCGGAAGTAAGACGGCCAGCGATAAGGCTATGTTGAATTACGATAGCTTCCTCCAACTTCTAATCGCACAGCTAAAGAACCAGGATCCCACTGCTCCTTCCGATCCGGCGCAGCAGCTAGCTCAGCTTGCTAGTTTTTCGCAGGTCGAACAGACAATCCAATCGAACCAGAAGCTTGACAGTCTGCTCACCCAGAGCAGCCTGCAGATCGCACAGAGCTATATAGGAAAGTATGTCCAGACATCTGGTGACAATCCGGTTTCTGGCACAGTGGCGTCGGTGAAGGTATACAGTGATGGCCTTATCGCGACCTTGGACAACGGAAAGCAGGTCTTGGTCGGTCCAGGGGTTACAATTAGCGACGCGCCGCCTAAGACCAACACACCCAGCTGATAGGTGCCCGCCGGCAGGACCGGCGGGGTATCGCATCTCACTACTCACCCTTGAAGTCGAAGGTCGGTCTCGGCTTTCCAGCCTTGAAAAGCTCGACTGATGTCGGCAGCGCTTTTAGAACGTCAGCGGTCTTGAAGAGAGGCATTGCGATATCGAACATGGCCTCGTCCGCGACAGCAAGGCCTCCGTTAGCCCATATCCTCAGCAATGCCTTGTGGGCAGCGTGTGCCTTTGTTGGTCCTCCAGCGATGCGTCTAGCGAAAGCGTCCACTTCGGCATCAAGCCTGGCGGCTTCCACCACGCGATTGACAACGCCGTAATGCGCCATCGTCTCCGCCGGGACTTGTTCGGATGTCAAAGCCCACTCCATAGCCTTCGCCCGACCGGCTTTTTCGGCTACCCTGTATACACCTCCGAGGAGCGTGACGATTCCGAGAGATTGCTCTGGGTGTCCAAATCTAGCGTCCTCTGAAGCAAAAACCACATCGGCACGAACAGCCAACTCAAGGCCGCCGCCAAAGCACAGTCCGCGAACAGCCGCAATCGTCGGAATGGACAATCGCTCAAACTTGTTAAATGCATTGAGATATCCCTCGAACAGCGTTCTCAGTTCACGCTCGTTCAAGTCGACCCATGGAACGATGTCGCCTCCGAAGCTGAAGTCAGGACCATCGGCGGCAATGATAAGAGCACGAGCATTACTGTCGCTGATTATCGTGATAGCATCGGAGAACTCTTCCAGCATTTGCGGAGAAAGGCGATTTTGAGGAGGGTTCTGAAGGACGATGCGGGCAACGCCTTTGTCGATGTCGTAGCGCAGATGGCTCATTAGCTTTCTCCCTTGCTGTTCAGATGTTCCTTGAACCAAGCGACGGCGGCGGTACTCGCGGCTGGGAATTGCCCCAGATACGGATCGAAGTGGCCGCCTGGGATTGTCATAAGCCTCTTCGGCTGCAGCGCTCTTTCATATGCAGTCAAGGCAAGGTCGGTAACGGTAATCGTGTCGTTCATCGCGACAACCATTAGCAACGGCGTGGGTGAGACGCGCCCAACCCAAGTCCCCGGCTCATACATACGTGCAGAGCGTGTCGACCTCACGGTGACATTGTTTTCCCAAGCCCCTCTCGGCACTGGTTGAGTATAAAAAGAAATCGCGTCGGTGGTCCGGTAAGAAGCAGCGATCGACGGATCATCACTAACGATGGCTTGTCGTCGCGGCGGAAATCCCGCAAGCTGACCACGCTCATCTTCTGAGAAAAGCTCTTCGAGCTTGGGGATACCATCTGGGGGAATACGCCTTAGTCCCTGCTCATATCCGCTAATCGTAGGAACCTGGGAGACGACAGCTTTCACACGGCGATCGGTAGCGCCAAGAACGAGCACGTGACCGCCGGCGTAGCTTGTACCCCAGATGCCAATTCGATCTGGATCGACTTCTGGCCGCGACTCGAGGAACGAAATGGCGCGACGCCAATCGGCAATCTGCCGCCAGGGATCGACGTCGTGGCGAAGATCACCTCCACTTGCGCCAAATCCTCTGTGATCATGAAGCAGCACGACGAACCCAGCATCGGCAAAGGCCTTCGCAAACGGCTCTAGTCCCTGCTCTTTAATTCCCGCATATCCGTGTGCCATGGATATCGCGGGCAATCTTCCTTGAATTCCGTTGGGCAGGAAGAGCCAGCCAGCCAAGGTAACGCCGCCCTCGGCGGCAAATTCCACATTTAGTCTTTCCAAAGCCATTCCTCCAATGGTTATCGAGACGCCCTCTTGAAATTAGGGGCATATAAGACTTATAACTGGGCAGCCGTTCTAGCAAACGGTTTTTGGAAAACGTTTCTCGGGAGGAGAACATGACCAAGGAAACGACCGCCCGCATTCCGTTCAAAAGTACCGGTGCGGGGCCTGTCACTCTGCTGTTTATTCATGGATTTTTGGACTCGGCAGAGGTCTGGAATCCACTAGTGGATTTGCTTTCTGGCGCTGCAGTCTCGATCATAACTACTGATCTGCCCGGCATGGGAGGCCTAAAGGACGATCAATCGAAGATCACTCTTGAGCGATATCGAGATGACATCGCGTCGATCATCGACGTAGTTTCCGGCGATGTAGTCGTTGTAGCGCAAAGCATGGGGAGCCAAATTGCCGAACTGGTGGCAGTCGCCCGTCCCGCGAGAGTTCGTGCGTTATTGCTAGTGACTCCCGTGCCCCTGTCAGGAGTTAACGCACCAGCCGAAGTGGTGAGCGACTTCTACGCTTTGGGCGGGAATAAGGACGCTCAGCGCAATGTCAGAGCTTACCTATCGCGGAACTTGACATCCGAGAAACTCGACGCGCTTAACAAGCTCGGCGAGGACGTGTCTGCAAACAATGTCTCGTCTCTCGTAGACCTTTGGAACGATGGGCTATCAACGACGGAACCAACCAGTACTTTTGCGGGACCCGTCTTAATTGTCCGCGGCGAAAGCGACCCGTTCATAGACGCCAAAATGGCCGACCGGGTAGCCGCGCGATTCCAGAGTCAACGACAGGTCTCCGTCCCAGGTGCCGGACATTGGCTACACTACGAAAAGCCTCAGGCTGTCGCGGACCTAATCCAAGACCTGATCAAAGTGGTGGGCTCTTCGTCAGGCGCGAGCGACTGGAAAGGCGCCTTTGCTCAAAAGTCCTCGTCTGCATTCGCCGACGCGTTTGATCAGAACGTGGCTCTAGAGGCAGCAACTCTCTATAAGCCGGTTGTCGGTCGCGACGACGTTAAGAACGTTATGGAAGCGGCAAGTCAAATCTACGAGTCGCTTGAGTTTACGGAGCAGTCTACAGGACCGGGACGCCAGTATCTGGAATGGCGAGCAACCGCGTTCGGCGGGGTGCCAATATCCGGGGTTACAGTCATCACGCGTAACCAAGATGGCCGAATCGCAAATATTGCAATTCACCATCGACCGCTTGCCGCCGCCCTCAAGTTTTCGAACGAACTTGGACTTCGATTGAGAGGTAAAGTGTCCGAGGAGCATTTTGCCGCATCCCCAGTTATCACTGCTTAAGGAGGAACCAATGATCATTGACGCGGACTCGCTCGATGCCACGCAAGCTTACAAGCTCTTGATCGCAACCATTGTGCCACGCGCAATCGGCTGGCTTAGCACCATCTCAACGGCGGGCGTTCCCAACCTTGCGCCGTTTTCGTTCTTTACGGTTGTCGGAAGGAAGCCGCCAGTGCTGTCAATCAGCATGCAGCCCAAATCAGACGGCGTGACCCTCAAGGACAGCTTCGTTAACATCCGTGACACAGGGGAGTTTGTAGCGAACCTGGCCACACTGGAATTGGCCGGGCAGATGCACCGCTCCGCCATCGAACATCCTTCAGATGTAGATGAATTTGAAGCGACGGGGCTTGAAAAGGCTTCGAGTACCATAGTTCGACCTCCTCGCGTGGCCTTGGCTCCTGTGGCGATGGAATGCAAACTTGATCGGATCATCCCCGTCGGCGATTATGACGATCACGTTGTGTGGGGTCGAGTTGTTCGCTTCCATATTCGGGACGACGCCTATCTTGAAGGCGGGAGGGTGGATACCGCCGCGTTGGCGCCAATAGGCCGACTGGCCGCTGAATACACACTGGTCGAGAACGTGTTCACCACGCCTCTGGATGAGGATCTCCTCAGGAAACGGGATGGCGCTCGGATGCATAGGCTCGACGGCAAGCCAGCCGATTGGTCTGCCGTCAACCAGAAGACTTGGTCGGCGTCCGGCAGCGTAGCCGCCGACTAATCCCCCCATTAGTGGTGTTGGCATTTACGCTTTGAATTGTTACTTCTCGCATATATATGGCGACGCTCATCGGCGTCGCCGCTTTTTAGTCAGGACCTGCCATGCCCGCCAAAAAGGCAAAGACAGTTACGGAACCGGATATCCCCTCCTTGTGTAACTGCACTAAAGTGCGTCGCGCGGCTCGAACACTCACCCGCTTTTACGATGAATGTATTGCGGAAAGCGGTGTCAAAATCACCCAATACTCGTTGCTGGGATATCTCAAGCACAGAGGTCCGAAGACGATGCTCGAACTCGCCGATCTCATGGCAATGGATCGGGCAACTGTGGGCCATAACCTTCGCCCTCTAGAGCGCGATGGGCTTGTAACCATAGAAGTTAGCGAAAAAGACAAGCGGGCGCGTATCGTGAGCGTAACCAAAAAGGGTCTTGAGTGCATCACCGCTGGCAGACCAGGCTGGGACCGCGCGCAGGCTGCGTTTGACCGCGCTTTTGGAGCTGCGGCGGCTGAAAATCTTCGCGAGACCATGGATACCGTAGTGGACGTCGAGCTCGCCTAACGAGCGACACGCCCGTCACTTGCATTATGATATTGACTCGGTCTAGAGAGAGCTTCTGGCAAGGAAGAGGCTCATGGACCAAACATCAAAAGCGAGTCAGTCCCGCGGGATCCTATCCAAGTTGACGCTTACCGTCGTGGCGGCGGGCAGCCTTTTGTCGGCCTTGGACCTATTTATCGTCAACATCGCGTTTCCGTCGATACGTGACAGCTTTTCGGACGCCTCGAACCAGTCGCTGTCTTGGGTTCTCAGTGCATATTCTATTGTTTTCGCCGCGCTGCTCGTTCCCAGCGGTCGAATGGGCGATCGGTTCGGCAGGAGAAACGCATTCCGTTTCGGATTGATCGTGTTCGCGATCGCAAGCGCAGCCTGCGCGTTCGCTCCGAACGTCGGAATGTTGATCGCTGCGCGCACCCTCAAGGGCGCTGGTGCCGCATTGATGATCCCGTCATCGATTGGCCTCCTGCTTGGGGCGTATCCGCCTTCTAAGCACAAACAAATGCTCGCCATATGGGCGGCAATCGCGTCCGTGGGCGCTGCACTTGGACCTGTCCTTGGCGGTCTATTGGTACACCTGGATTGGAGATATATTTTTCTGATCAACTTACCAATCGCAATCCCTGCAATTTTCCTGTGTTGCTATCTCCAGGAAACCGAGCGCGGTGAAAGCGGCGTGCCTGACATTTTGGGCTCCGTACTATTTGCGCTCGGCACGGCCTGCGTTGTGGCAGCAATCTCTTACTTCCACGAATGGGGTGCCCTCAGTCACAAACTGTGGGTGATAACCGTCGCCGGTGTCGCCATGTTGTCCGTATTTATCTATCGGTGCAACACCGCGCGCAACCCGGCCCTCGACCTGAGAGTCTTTCGGATCCCAGCCTTCTCGCTAGCGACTATCGGCATGCTGACATTCTACACTGGGTTTTCGATGTCCATCCTCGCGGGAAGCCTCTACCTGACACAGGTATGGGCATGGGACCCGGCCCGCGCGGGTATAGCCTACGCAATCGGCCCTGCCCTGGCCGGCACGACTTCGATTTTGTCCGGGCGAGGGAAAATCGCGCCGAGAACACTGACTCTCATCGGTAGCTTGGTCTTTGTAGCCGCGAGCCTCTGGTGGTTGACGTTCTTGGGCGACACTTCAAATTTCCTCATAGGGTTCCTCCCTGGCTTTGCCTTGTCCGGCATCGCCGCAGGGATGGCACAAGCCGGCTTTTTGGCGGCGGGTACCGCGGTACTATCACCGGGGGAATATTCGGCGGGGAGCGGAATTCTGAATACGTCTCGCCAGATCGGCGGGGCTCTGGGCATTGCGCTACTGGTGGCACTGACTGGGACCGCGCAGCACAGTCAAGATTTCCTCGTCGCTTTCTGGGTAATAAGCGTGACATCACTTGCAGCTGCTGCTACGTCGCTATCGATAAAGAAAAGCCGATCGGCGCGTTGATTTTTGGAGAGGCGCCGCAAGTCGCCCAAAACTAGCGGGGCAGCAATGCGATCCATTGGAATGTTGATTTTCGATGGTGTCCAGGCTCTGGACGTTTCGGGACCTCTCGACGTATTCGCGGAGGCCACCGGGTTTCTACCTGATGGCGAAGGTTACGACGTGACTTTGATCGGTCCAACAAGGACGCCAATCAAAGCTTCGAATGGTATGGGTCTGGTCGCGGATGTCGATTTTGACAGCGTGACAGGTCCGTTCGATCTCTTTCTGGTCGCGGGTGGCCCAGCGCTTCCCTCGGCCAGCATAGACGAGCGAATGAGCGCATGCATATTGCGGCTCTGTAAAGTAAGCGACACTTATGGGTCGGTCTGCACTGGCGCCTTCTGCCTCGGCCACTCAGGCTTGCTCGATGGAAAGCGTGCGACCACCCATTGGCAGAATGCAGCGAACCTAGCTGCCAAGTTTCCTCTGGCGAAAGTCGATTACGATCGAATATTTCTTAGGGACGGCAAGCTCTTGACATCCGCCGGAGTCACAGCCGGCATCGATCTTGCCCTGTCTGTAATTAGGGAACACCACGGTGGAGCTTTAGCTGTGGCGGTTGCGAAGCGCCTCGTCGTAGTCGCCCAGCGGCAGGGCGGACAATCCCAATTCAGTCCATATATAGAGATGGACTTCGATGACGCTTCTCCTCTGGCTAGCCTGACCAAGTATGTTATGGAAAACTTGGCGGAGGCTCTTACCGTGGCGGACCTCGCCCAAGTTGTCGGCATGAGCGCTCGAACTTTCGCCCGTGCTTTCGTCGATTTCGCGAAAGTTACACCCGGCGAGTTCGTGGAGAAAGCAAGGATCGATGCCGCCAGACATGTCTTGGAGGCAACTTCTCATCCGCTGAAGGTAGTCGCGCACCAATGTGGTTTCGGCAATCCGAAGCGCATGCGTCAGGTATTTCTCAAACGTCTCGGCGTGACGCCCGCGGAATACCGCGAGCGCTTTAATCTCAGACCACTCGTCGAAGCTTAGCTTTCCCAAGGAGAATTCAGGATCATCTCCGCAAAGTCCTTGCGCTTATAGCTAGGATCCATCTTAGCAAGAACATCAGCCTTTACGTTACCGAAGGTGGTCTCCGGCTTACGGATCGTTCCCAGGCAGAAAGATGACAGAATCCCATGTTTGAATTTGAGCCCACGGGGGTGGCACGCGCATACTTCTTCGCGTTGGCTCTCAGAGAACTCACCGTAGTTGATCCCTAAAACGTCCATCTCTACGCCAGCGGTAACGAGAGCCACCGTCGGTCGCTTGTGTTGAGGTATTCCTGGCGTCGTGTGCAAGGCGATTGAGTCCCATACATCATCAACGTCGCGCTCCGAGACATCATAGGATTTCAGGAAGTCACGAGCTGCGTTAGCTCCATCCACTTCGAAGCGTTCGGTATCACTCGCATATTGATCCATGATGCCCATGTCGTGGAACATCGCGCCGATGTAGAGGAGCTCCGGGTCGTAGGAAAGACCCTTCCGTTCGCCAGTAAGCGCGCCAAACAGGAAGACCCGGCGCGAGTGGTGGTAGAGAAGGTCTGTCTCAGTCTCCCGGGCCAGATCCGTAGCTGCCTTCGCCATTGCGCTGTCGGGTATCTTGATACCCGCGACAACTTCCGCAGATTTACTCATGTCAATCTTCCTCTAAAGAGTCGCGGCCACTAGCTATGTCTTGTAGCTAGTGGCCCAAGTGAACTAGTCAGCCAGCGCCGGACGTGCTGCGAGAGCCTTGACAACGCCCTCGCCGTAAGCGGGGTCGGCCTTTGTGCAATTGTCAATATGACGCTGCCTCACCTCGTCTGAGACGGCTTCCATAGCGCGTGCCGTATTGTTGAAAAGAACTTGTCGCTGTTCGGCTGTCATCATCCGGAAAAGATTTCCCGGCTGCTCAAAGTGGTCGACGTCTACCCGATGATCCCAATGATCCGCGTCACCTGAGATTTTCAGCGGCGGCTCGCGATATGCGGGCTGCTCCGGCCAGTCGCCGCGCGAATTAGGCACATAGGCCTTCGCAGATCCATGGTTTCCATCGACTCGCATAGCGCCGTCCCTGTGGTACGAATTGTGTGGGTTCTTGGGAGCGTTGACCGGGATCTGGTGGTGGTTCACACCGAGCCTATAGCGCGCTGCGTCGCCGTAAGAGAACAAGCGTGCCTGCAGCATACGATCCGGAGAGAAGCCGATGCCCGGAACCACAGCCGCAGGAGTGAACGAAGCCTGCTCGATCTCGGCGAAGTAATTTTCCGCGTTGCGGTTCAGCTCCATCACGCCAACCTCGATCAGCGGATAGTCTCTATGCGGCCAAACCTTCGTGAGATCGAACGGATTTACCGGATGAGTTTCTGCTGCAGTCTCAGGCATTACCTGGACATAAAGCGTCCAGCGTGGGAACTCACCGTTCTCGATGCTGTCGTAGAGATCGCGGTGATGGCTTTCGCGGTCACGGCCGATCAGATCGGTGGCTTCGGCATCAGTCAGGTTTTTGATGCCCTGTTGTGTCTTGAAGGTAAACTTCACCCAGAAGCGCTCGTTGGCTCCATTGATGAAGCTGTAGGTGTGGCTTCCGAAACCATGCATATGCCGGTAAGTCGCGGGGATGCCGCGCTCGCTCATCACGATAGTGACCTGGTGTAAAGACTCCGGAATTGAAGTCCAGAAATCCCAGTTCGTTTCGGGGTTTCTCATACCAGTGCGCGGATCACGCTTTACTGCATGGTTCAAATCGGGGAAGCGAAGCGGATCACGGAAGAAGAAGACGGGAGTGTTGTTGCCGACAAGATCCCAGTTGCCCTGTTCGGTATAGAACTTGAGAGCAAACCCTCGAATATCACGCTCAGCGTCGGCAGCGCCGCGTTCGCCGGCGACAGTCGAGAAGCGAGCGAACATGTCCGTTTTCTTGCCAACCTGTGCGAAGATGCTCGCGCGGGTGTACGCGGTGATGTCGTTTGTCACCGTGAAAGTACCAAATGCTCCGGCTCCCTTGGCGTGCATACGACGCTCGGGTATCACTTCACGGTCAAAGTGAGCGAGCTTTTCGATTAGCCAGACGTCCTGAAGCAGTGCGGGGCCTCGAGGACCGGCCGTCTGGATGTTGAAGTTATCAACTACGGGCGCTCCGGCCGCAGTCGTCAATGGCTTTTTGCTATCCATTATCTGATGCCTTTGTGATGTTACAGCAAAAGCCGGGCAACCCGGCCTTGACCGCAACATCTGCTTCCCAGCGCCTTATCTCAACCTCGGCAAGGGGCGAGAATCTGCCAATCTTGGTCCGACTCCTGCCGCAAAAAGAAAGGACCCTGCTACAAGGGTAGCAGGGTCCGTCAAAAACGACTTCTGATGTGCGTCAGTGAGCGCCAGCTCCACCTCCGGCAGCAGACCGCTTTGCCAGCAATAGCGCCAATGCGGCGATAGCCAGTACTGTCCCGATCACCGCGAAAGTATCGCTAAAACCCATTATCAACGCTTGCTTTCGCACCACACGGCCCAAAGCCACAACGGCTTCCTTCGTAGCCTGAGTTCTATCCGCGACGCCATGAGACATGAAGTATCCGGTCAATGTATCGACCCGTAGCCGCACTTCGTCTTTAGCCATCGTGATGGACTGCCCGATCACGTTAGAATGAAACTGCTCGCGCTTCGTCAAGATCGTTCCAAGCGACGCAGTACCCACCGCCCCGCCGAGATTGCGAAGCATATTCGTCAAGCCAGACGCGGCAGCTGCGTCAGCAGGCGCAATGCCGCCTGTTGTGATGGCGGTGATCGGCGTCAGTACCAGTGCCTGTCCGATGGCGCGAACGATATTCGGAATCCAAAACTGATCCCCCGCGTTATCAGCCGATAGATAGATATTAAGAAAACAGCTTGCGGCGAAAATTGAGATTCCCACAAAGCCGATGTATCGAGCATCGAAGCGTTTCATCAATACAGGGACTAACGGAATCAGCAGCAGCTGTGGGAGACCGGTCCAAGCGAGAACATACCCGATCTGTTCGGCGTTATATCTCTGCACCTGGCCGAGGTACTGGGGTAGTATGTAAACTGTTCCGAAGAGCGCGATGCCAACCAGCACATTTACCATCACTCCAATGCCGAAGTTTCGCTGAGCGAGCAGCCTGAGCTTGACCAAGGGTTTTTCGACGGTCAATTCGATCCAAATAAACGAGACTAAGAACACGGCTGCGACGATACTGAGCTTTACGATGAACGGCGACGAGAACCAATCGTCCTTGTTGCCCTCCTCCAAGACCGTTTGAAAAGCTGAAAGGCCGATAGTCATCGTCACGATACCAAACCAGTCTCCCTCTCTCAAAAGGCCTAAACGCATCGGCGAGGGGTCAAGCGTAGCCGCCAAGGCGGCCGCCATGATCGCGCTGGGAATCGCATTGATATAGAAGATGGTCTGCCAGCCGTAGTTCTCGGTAAGGTAACCACCGATTGTGGGCCCGATGGCGGGTGCAAAGGTGACCGAAAGCGCAAAGATCGCCAGTCCTAGCGGCTGCTGATTTTTGGGCAGCTTCGTAAGCACCATTGTGAAAGCCATTGGGATGAGTACGCCTCCGGCGAAGCCTTGCAGCCCGCGCAGGACGATCATCGTTCCCAAGTCATGCGCAAAGGAGCATGCGATCGAGAAAAGGGGGAAAAGTATCGAGTTGACGAGGATGTAACGTCGGAACGAGAACACGCTGCTGAGGTAAGCCGTCAACGGTATCACGACGATCTCCCCAATGAGATACGAGGTCGATATCCAGGCGCCATTATCCACGCCCGTACCTATCCCACCCTCAATGTCGAGGAGTGACGCATTTGTGATCTGGATGTTCAGGATCGCCATGAACGCACCGATCATTCCGGCGAGCACGGCAATCCATTCCCGGGCGCTGGCGCTCGGAGCCTTGGCGACGGCTGACATTTTCGTGGCTCCTACTGGTCGCTCGCTGACCGGATGTCGATCACCGGCTGGACAGACATCCCCGGCCTCAAATCACCGCTCTTCATGTCATCCCGATCCAAAATGATCTTCACTGGGATGCGTTGGACCACTTTGGTGAAATTGCCTGTCGCGTTATCCGGTGGCAACAGCGCGAACTCTTGGCCACTGGCCGGTGCAATGCTATCGATCCGCCCGTGATACTGCTTGCCTGGGAACATATCTACGTCGATCTCGACTTCCTGGCCGGGACGCACGTCAGTGAGCTGCGTCTCTTTGTAGTTGGCAACGACGTAAACCTGTTGAGTGGGAACGAGAGACATCAGTTGCGTGCCCGCCTGCACATATTGCCCGGTTCGCAGGGTCCGGTTGCCCACAACACCGTCAACCGGCGCAACTATAGTGGTGTAACTTAGATTGAGCTCAGCCTGGCGCTGCTGGGCCTGTGCTCTGGCAACGGTGGCGCTTGCCTGGGCAATCTGCGCATTTATCAGTAAGATCTGCTTACGTGCGGTCTCCAAGGTCGCTTCATCTCGGGCTACCGTAGCCTTGGCCACCGCGATTTGCGAAGCTGCCTGTTGTGCGGTTTGGACGGGCGCGTAGCCGCTCGTAGCCAGATTCGAGTAACGTTTATTATTTTGCTCCGCGAAGAGCTCATTGGCCTTATCAACCTCGAGGGTGGCCTCTGCAGCGGCAATGTTTGACTGCTGGATATCCAGAGATGCGCGGCTCGCCTCAAGGGTTGCCTGAGCCGCGAGAACGTCCGCATTGGCTTGATCTAACGCAGCTCTAAAATCCCTATCATCGATGCGAGCCAAAGGTGCCCCAGCTTTGATGACCTCGTTGTCCGATACGAGGACCTCTTTAAGATATCCCGAGACCTTGGGCGCGATAGCGCTGCTATCAGCTTTAACGTAAGCGTCGTCGGTCTCGACCTGAAAACGCCCCACGGTCCAATAGTGCTGACCGTAGTACACGGCACCGACAAAAACGGCCAAGCCACCCACAATTAAGAACCCGCGACCGCCTCGACGCTTGCGTGGAGGCGGCTCGGCCGCCGAAAGCGACGCGCCGATGGCCATCTCTTGGGCGACCTTTGCTGGGGGCTCTGCGGTAGGGTTTGGTGTAGTTTCAGCGATAGGCTTCGCCGGATTCAGTACGCGTACGTTATCTGTCATTGGTGTGTTCTCGAATAGTCGACGACATTAAGGAAACTTGTCGTCTTCCAAAATATGCTGTACTTGGATGCTGTCAATCAATTTTGGAAAATAATGATGGTCCAAAATGCCTCACCTCCAAAACGACCGCGTGGTCGCCCCCAAGCGCGTTGCGATGACGACACCCGGAGCGTCATTGTCAATGCTGCTTGCAGGTCATTTAGAGAGGGCGGATACGAGGCCACGAGCGTAATTGCCATCGCACAGGTCGCCGGGGTTTCAACGAAAACACTCTATCGGCTATTCCCGTCGAAAACAGACTTGTTCTCAGCGGTGGTGAGTGCCCGGATCGATGACTTTTTACTTCGGCTCGATGTTGCTGCGCTGGAAGGACTCAACATCCGCGAGGGCCTCGAGCGAATGCTAGGCGCTTACGGTGAACTGACTCTTTCCGAGCGAACCGTGACTTTGCTAAGGCTCATCGTGAGTGAATCCGATCGATTCCCGGAGATCGCCACGGCATTCTACGAGAAAGCAATTGATCGGACAAATGATGCCATGGAGGCTTATCTTCGCTCCCGCATGGACGCAGGGGAGATCAGGCTTGAAGACCCACATGTCGCCTGTGGTATGCTCAGGGGTATGATGATCATGGAACCGCAAAGGTCCGCACTGCTCGGTCAGACTGAGTACCCCAAGCCCATCGAAATTCAGGCCAGAGCTCGGATGTGCGTTGACATCTTTCTAACAGGTACCGCTGGGACCGGACGTAATTGAGGAAATTGGGCGGGCGCTTATACGATCCACGTGCTTCTTGACTTCGCCCAAGTGCTCGTCGTTCAGATTTATCTGTTCGAGATGGCGTATCGTATCGAACAGGTACTCCAGAGCGGTCCCTAGCGGGCCCCGCGCTCTGAAAAGGCGCTCGGCCACTGCTTCAGCAGATAGCTCACCCACGAAACTCGGAGAGAGCGGATTTGCAACAAACGCCAGAGCCCTCAGTGTTTCGGTCGGCGTCACCACCCTTATCCATTCTGCTTGGTAGCCAGAAGTAAACATCTCCCTACGCCAGACAAGCAAAAGCTCCTCGCGTTCGCGCCCCTTGGGGAGTTTGTAAGCGACCCCCTCAGCCCGGCCACCTTGATTGAGCGCCAGAAACAGGGTTGGGCTCTCTGGCGTTCCGCGCCCAAAGGGAGCTGACAAGCAAAAGCTCCGGTGCCAACCGTCCGCATACGCAGCAACACGGACTTCATACTCGAACGCCGGATTCCAGATTAGAGAGCCGTAGGCAAAAATCCAAATCCCATCTTCCGAACTCGCAGCTACGAGGGATCGACCGAGGCTATCCTCTAGCTCTTCGTCCGTGAGAGCAACAACGCCAGGAATTGAACGAGCACGCGCAAGAAACGTGCCATCGAGCAGGGCCTGCCGCGTGATCAAATGCCTCTCATCTTCCTGCTGCAGTGCCGGATTCACACTATGCCTGCTGTTCAGCTGATTGAAATTCGAACCGCGGTGCGCGGATGATTTCGCCTGAGTGGCGATCAACGGTTATGGGATCAGCCTCGTGGCCAGTATTGGTGTCGATGAACACCACGTGTCCGCTGTCCTCTCGAAAATTTCGGTTTCCAAATCCGACGAAAGCTTGGACGACACTCTGAAAATCTTTACCGCGCTCGGTCAGCAGGTATTCGTCCCGTGGAGGATGCTCGCTATATCGCTGCCTGACGAGGAAGCCATGATCGACGAGATCGTTGAGGCGACACGTCAGAGTATTCGGAGCGATCTCAAGACTACGCTGGAAATCGTCAAATCGCTTCGCCCCTTTAATCGCATCGCGAAGGATCAATATGCTCCATTGATCGCCAACGCGCTCGAGCGTCTGCGCGATTGGGCATCTTACATTTGCCAAGCTTTTCCGTTTCACGCGAATTCCTTTCATTGCCAAATTAGGCTAGTGACTTTTATAAAGCAAGTCACCATATTACGGTTCCCGACTGGCTATCACACCGGCAAGAAACAATGAGCCCCCTTGATAATCCAATTTGGCACGCGCTTGCCAACGAGCACAATGAGCTTTCGATCGGCGGAGTAGATGCTAGACGATATCGAGAAGATATCGCGCCATTCGCGGCAATTCGAACCGCTGAACCAGAAGCTTTTCAGCAGCTCGAAGCAACACTTTCACCAGGCCAGACCGTAGCACTGTTTAATGCGGCAGCCCCAATTCTTCCCGGAGGCTGGAAGCTGCTGCGACAACGCCAAATCGAACAGATGACGTGCACGTCTTTTTCCGAAAGGAGAGACTTCTTCCCAATTCGCTTGGGAGCGAGTGACGTAACGGAAATGATGGAGCTTGCCAAGCTGGCAGAGCCTGGTCCATTTGCGCAGAACACAATATCGATGGGTCCCTACTTTGGGGTCCGGTCCTCGACGGGAGTGTTAATCGCAATGGCAGGCGGACGTCTCGCATTACCGCACCACGTTGAGATTAGTGCCGTATGCACCCACCCGGAGCACCGAGGACATGGATACGCGCAATCGCTTGTCGCCTTTATCAGTGAGCGGATTATGCGCGAGGGGCGCATTCCGTTTCTGCACGTGAAGGGCGAAAATAGCGCCGCTCGCGTTTACGAGCGTGTCGGCTTTGTTACACGCGCGCCGATTACTCTTTCCGTAATCGCCAAGGGCTAGTCACTATCGTCATAAAAGCTACGAGCAAGCTTGCGTTGTCAAAGATCCCTGCAGTTCAATCAGGAGAATCCTATGACCTATATCGATCGCACCCAGAACTCTGCAGCAAGCCTATTTTCGGCTCGTGGCGCACGCGCCGCCAAGGCCGCGACCTTCGATACACCTGATCATTCATCGACTAGCGGCCAACCTGGCTTTGCTCTCAATTCCGACAGCGGTAGTTCAAGCAAATTATCTGGCGCCCTTTGGTCGCTCCAATCCGGTACGGATGATGGGATCGACCAGGCACCCGATAAGACGCCAGAGCAGGAATTCAGCGAGTTGGCTGACATGGACCTTGGTGACCGTATGATGCAGCAATATCTGGGCGAACATGGATTGTCTAAAGAGGACTTTGCAAATCTTCCGGCCGAGGAGCGGGAAAAAATTATTGAGGAAGTCCGTCGAAAAGTCCTCGAGCAATCAAAAAGTCAGCAGCTGCAGGCGAAAGCGTCCGGCACAGAGAACGTGGTCCAAGGCCTTGGTGCATCATCTGGTTCCGATCAGGCGGGCCTCTCTGATAGCGAGGGACGTCGCAAACACAAAGACTAAGCACTGCACGCAAATATTCCGATAGACCCCGCCACATGAGGTGAGCAAGTGAGCAACGACGATATCGTAATCTGCAGCCCCGTCCGCACCGCAATCGGCACGTTCAACGGATCTCTTCGTGATCACTCCGCAGTAGATCTCGGGGCAGCTGCTATCAAAGAGGCGATATCAAGGGCCGCTCTTTCCCCTGCCATCATAGGCTCAGTAATTATGGGGAACGTCGTGCAGGCAGGCAACAAGATGAACCCTGCGAGACAGGCAGCCGTAAACGCTGCCCTGCCCGTCTCGGTCCCCGCATTTACCGTCAACCGAGTATGTGGTTCTGGAGCCCAGGCGGTGATCTCGGCCGCACTCGAGATACAGGCGGGGCTGACAGACATCGCGGTCGCGGGCGGCATGGAAAACATGGACCGGGCTCCATACCTTTTGCCAAGCGGAAGATGGGGAAATCGTCTCGGCACCGCGCCGATGTACGACAGTATGCTGAGTGACGGGCTTGAGGACGCTTTTTCGGGCAAGCATTCCGGTTGGCACACTGAGGATCTCGTAAGCCGCCTCGGCATACCCCGCGAAGCACAGGATGAGTGGGCGGCGCGGTCTCAGTCAAGGTTTGCGCAGGCTCAGGAAGCCGGTGCTTTTGTTGATGAAGTCGTGCCACTTACACTGGCTGGAAAGAAGGGGGACACCGTCTTTGACAAGGATGAGGCACCGCGACCGGAGACTAACGTGTCCGTGCTATCGAAGCTCCGGCCGGCATTTCGCCCGGAGGGCACAATCACGGCTGGCAACGCGCCAGGCCTGAATAGCGGCGCCTCAGCGATGCTTATCACAAAGCTCTCTCAGGCTCGTAGCCTTGGACTAAGCGCATCGGCCAGGATCGCGGGTGTGGGGATAGCAGCGGTTGAACCCGCAATGTTTGGCCTTGGACCTGTGCCCGCTATTGGCAACGCTCTCGCGCACGCGGGCTGGACGCTATCAGACCTGCAGCGCGTGGAAATAAACGAGGCCTATGCAGTAGTACCTCTGGCGGTAATGGCAGAAACCGGACTCTCTCATAACATAGTCAACGTTGACGGTGGCGCCATTGCCCACGGCCATCCGATTGGTGCCACCGGGGCTGTTCTTTTGACCCGTCTTATACACTCTATGAAACGAGACGGCCTGCGTAAGGGACTAGTTACCCTGTGCATTGGTGGCGGCCAGGGGATTGCGATAGCGATCGAGCTTACCAGCAACTGATAGCGACTGCGCGCCCGACTGAGACGCGGGCGCGCAGGAGTTCTCAGAAATGATGAATTCTGTCCTCAGCGACATTCTCCACACGTTTGTGGCGAACCTTCCATTGCCCATTGCCGACGCGCGTCAATGTGTCGGTCACCTGAGCATAGGAAATAAGCTTTGGAAAATGCTCATCGTACTCCATGATTGACATCGGGTTATCCTTGAGCGCTGCCGCTTCTGAACTTGGAGCGATCCTGACGAGCAGGATATAGTATGTGACCTTAACGTCCCCGCCATCCACAACGTCAACAACGTGGTTGGCGTTGTGCCGGCGCACCCCATGAGTGATCGGTTCGTAGGCTTTCAAGAACTCCGCCAGCGCAGGCTTTCCGACGCTTCGTCCGAGTGGGTGGTCGACTATTACGTCGTCCGTAAACGAGGCCAGGAGCGTATCGGCCTCCCAACGATCGAAGTAAAAGTTAATGCGATTGACGAAGTTTACAGCTTCGAAGGCGGTTTGGGCATCGGGCACTGTGGACAGGTTCGTCTGGGGGACGGTCATAATCTTATACCTTTGCTGTTGAAGATGCCTGTCGTGACCGGATTAATCCGCAAGACTTGACAGGAAGTGTGCAATAGCACATATTGCTTTTCATGAAAACTCCGTTCGGGCCAGATAACTGCTATTGTTTCGCATCTCGTCGCAGTTCGCGATGGCTTACGCGAACGTATGATGCCGCGCTCGCGCCCTGCAACATCACGATCTCCCAGTTTTCAATCCTGACCGTGCTTGACCACTACAGGTCTCTCAAGATTGCTGACATGGCAGGGATAATGGTGATGGAGCGCACAAGCTTAGTCCGCGCGTTGAAGCCACTGAAAGATTTGGGACTTATTCAGAGCCTCGCCTTGGATGGAGAGCGAGCCAGGGTGGTGTCATTAACCGCTGCCGGTCACGAGAAGCTTGAGCAAGCAATGCCCTGTTGGGAATTGGCGCAGGCAGCGTATGAAGCGAGATTTGGCCAGACCATGGCGTCGCGTGGTCGCGCGGACAATCTACAGATCAGCCAAGCGGCCCTCGACTAGCGGGCCAAAAATCGAACTCAGTGCGCGCTATTTTTGTGTGCAAATACACATAAGGAAGCCAATGGAAATCACTCGGTCTATCGCCTTTGTTACCGGCGCCAACGGTGGAATCGGTCAAGCGCTCGTGGACGAGCTTATCGCCCGTGGTGCGATTAAGGTTTACGCTGCGGCGCGGAACACTGACTCGCTCGAGGCGATCCAAGCTAGACACGGACCTCGCCTTGTCCCCATTCAGTTAGACGTAACTGACATCGCTTCAGTATCAAACGCCAGAGAAACGGCCGTTGACGTAAATCTCGTAATAAACAATGCCGGGTTTTCGGGTGAGACCGGTGCGCTCTCCGGCAACGACTCCGCGCTCGCACGGCGAGAGATGGACGTCAACTACTTCGGACCATTGAATGTATCGAGAGCATTTGCTCCCACGCTCGGAAGAAATGGCGGCGGCGCGATCGTGAACGTCCTGTCATTTTTGTCATTGGTCAACCTGCCGCTAATGGGCACCTACTCCGCCTCGAAAGCTGCGGCGCTTTCCTTGACACATAGCCTGCGCGCGGAACTGAGAGCGCATGGTACCATGGTCGTGGCTGCCATGCCTGTGCAGGTGGACACAGCGATGGGCGCCTGGACAAACCAAGAGAAAGTGACCGCTGAAGATGCGGCGCTGGATATCATCGATGCCATTGAAAATAACCTGTCGGAAGTGTTCCCAGGCGGGCTTTCTCGGTTAGCCGCCGCAGCCTTCGCCGCCGACCCAAAAGCGCTGCAAGCTCAACTTGCTACCGTCCTTCCTTCGACATGAACACAACACCAACTCAAATGAGGACTTGAAATGGAAAAGGCATTTCCGCCGATAAGCAAGCAGGGGATTTTGGATCCTGCGGACCATGTAAGTGCGATTGATTTCGTGAATCGCGTCAACTGGCTCTTTGAGACGTGGGACGTCGAGGGAATGATCGACTCGTTCACTCCCGAGGCTGTTGCCTATCACTTTCACGGGACCATTCGTGGCCACGAGGAAATCCGGCGCTTCTTCGAAGTCGACTATCCTTACCTAATCCCTGGCGTGGGCCGTCACGCAACTAACCATATCGTCGACAAAGATGGTGATGGTGTCGTGGTGCGTTACCACAACCTACTAGTCCGCCACGCATGGCCTGAGGATGCAGTGAAGGTTGGGGCTGGCGAGATTATGGAGAGTGGCCAGGACCTGCCGGGCATCTGGCTGTATTCACCGATGAGGGACTGTCTGATCCGAACCGACAGCGGATGGAAGATCTGGGAGCGCTACATCGGTGGCTCGACGACCAACACGCGCCTATCGCCGCGGGATACAAAGGCTGAGGCATTCAAGGACTTCATGCCCCGTCTCTAACTCTCACCCATAGTCCTTGGGCTCTCCCCCATCTCACCCAAGGACCGGCCAACGCGATTTTCGCCCCTTCGCGTTGGCCTTCTCTTTAAATGAAAGGATACTGGAATGAAGATTGACCTCTCGGGAAAAAGCGCGATCGTCACAGGTTCGTCTGCAGGCATTGGCCTTGCAGCGGCGAAGGCATTGGCTCAGGCAGGTGCAAATGTTGTCATCAATGGTCGTAAGGCTGAAACAGTCACGAAAGCGGTAGAGACGGTCTCGACGGCAGCACCGAATGTTAAGGTTCAGGGCTTCGTTGGGGATCTAAGCAAGGCCGAAGTTGCCGAAGAATTGTTCAGGCAGCATCCATCGTGCGATGTTCTAGTCAACAACCTCGGAATCTATGCCTGGAAGGATTTCTTCGAAGCAACGGATGAGGAGTGGGCAGAGTTCGTTTCAGTTAATGTGACTTCCGGAATCCGGATATCCCGACATTACATGCCAGCAATGATGTCAAACGGTTGGGGACGGGTGATCTTCATCTCCTCAGAATCGGGGCTGAACATTCCGGCTGACATGATCTTCTACGCAACCACCAAGACAGCACAGCTGGCACTGGCACGCGGCCTTGCTAAACGTGCGGCCGGGACAGGCGTGACTGTCAATTCCGTTCTCCCTGGTCCCACGCTTTCAGACGGTGTTGTCTCGATGATCGAGGGTTCAATCGCCGGAACCGATCAGAGCGTGAAAGAAGCCGCCGACGCGTTCGTCAAGGCAAATCGCCCATCCTCGATAATTCAGCGCACGGCTTCCGTCGAGGAGGTTGCGAACATGATCGTATACATCGCATCTCCCCTGTCTTCCGCTACAACCGGTGCCGCGTTGCGCGTAGAGGGCGGGATTGTTGACAGCATCGGCTAAATGAAAAAGGGGGCGAATCTTCGCCCCCTTTTTCATCATACATCCTCTGTAATCAGCCGGTATTGCCCCCCGGACCACTCGACCCGACCTACACCCGGATACTTCCAGTGATAGCCCAAGAGCTTTGCTCGACTTGTGGCGAACCTGTCGAGCAGAAGTTTACGGGTTCTAACCGCCATCTCGTGATCAGCATCAAAACCGAAACGCCAATCCGGATGTTCAAAAGAGATAACCGGGTTCGTTAGTGCATCGCCCGTGATTAGAAGCCCTTCTGCGCCTTCCAGCAACAGCGAGATATGTCCACCCGTATGCCCGGGAGTGCCGACCACTTCAATACCGGTGACTATTTCATGTCCAGGGTTAACAATTGTCAACCGATCACCGATTGCCTTGAAGTTGTCCCGGGCACCAGCTGCGAACGGACGAAGGCCGTCTGCGAGCTTTTCGTCGTCTCGCCAGAAATACCACTCGTCACCGCTGATGAAATGTTGCGCATGCGGAAACAGCAGGCTGCCGTCGGGCCTAACGACGCCGCCCATGTGATCTGGATGCGCATGAGTCAACACAACCTTGGTGACGGCAAGCGGATCCACTCCTGCGGCAGCAAGATTCGGCTCGAAAGCTCCGGCGGTTTCCTGGAACTGAATACCGGACCCCGTATCAACGACAATGAGCTCGCTGCCTTTTCGAATAATTGGAATGTTGGTATCCATGGGCGCACTCGACCGCCCTCCCCCCAGCTTTGCAAGGATTGGACCACGCCTTGTTTCGTCGATCTCCGGCATGATGATATCCGCCGGCAGTGCAATGAAGCCGTCGCTGAGTATGGTGATCTCGAACGACCCTTGGGTGAAGCGGTGTGGGCTGGCAAACCCATTGTGTCCGGGCATAGCTGTCTCCGATTGTCGAAAGGTCCTTGCATTTTACGCGCACGGCAATACTTGTGCAGTGGCGATCGAGACAAAATACGGGGCAAAAATGCCAAAAACTCACCGTATCGGCATTCTTACATTCAAGAGCTGTTCGCAGAGCGCGGTGCACGGCATCGAAGAGATGTGCGAAGTCGCGAACGAACAGGCTCGACTGCTGGGCATTAGTGACCAGATAGCAGCTGCCCGGGTAAGTGCCGGATCAGAGGCTGAATTTCATGTTTCCAATCAGTTGTGCTTCTCCGCGATCGTGTGCCCTCCCATCACCGGAAGCGTTGACATCGAGATGCCTCGAGCAGTCATCCGCTGGCTGGTCGAGAGCGCTGATGCCGGGACAACTATGTGTTCCGCATGCGGGGGAGCTTTCGTTCTCGCTCAGGCGGGATTGTTGGATCATAGGCGAGCGACTACGCACTGGTCTTTAACAGAGGTTTTTGAGGCGAGGTATCCTGCGATCGACGTTCGCACGGAAGACATCCTTATCGAGGATCCGGACATTATTACCGCTGGCGGCGTGATGGCATGGACGCAGTTGGGCCTGAGACTTATCGCGCGGTTCCTCGGGCACGACGTTATGCTGGCGACGGCAAAATTCATGCTGATCGACCCTGCCGATCGTCCTCAACGCTACTACGCCCCTTTCGCGCCGCGGCTCGACCATGGAGATCTCGGAATTGCTGATGTTCAGAGATGGTTACACACGTCCTTGGGAAGAGGCATCACGCTAGATCAGATGGCAGCGCGCGCCCGAACTAGCAAACGAACATTGCTCAGGCGCTTTAACAGGGCGACAGGGATGAACCCTACCGACTATTGCCAACGTTTGAGGGTTAGTCACTCGAGAAGTTTACTGGAGAGAAGCGACATCTCGATCGACGAAATCGCCGTCCAATGCGGTTACGAGGATCAGAATTCTTATCGCAAGATCTTCAAGCGCGTTGTAGGGATAACCCCGGGTGAGTACCGAACGCGGCTCGCCGTGGTGACCTCGCACTACGCGCTAGCTCAAGACAGAAAGGCAACTTACTGAATGGAAACGATTGAGCGCACTTTTGTGAAAATCACTTACGAGGGGAAAGTCGTCGATGGCTTCGGTGCCGACACGGATGATGCTCTTCGTGACGCGCTGCGAAAGTTGTCGCTCGAGCGTGGGTTGGATGAATGGTTCATCTTGAGCACTTCTCGCCGGGAGGACCAGGAGACCGACAAAACGGTCAGGATGTCCTACAGCGTCGCCGACAGCGCGAGACAAACCGCGTTTTCCGCGCTCGACCTTGGTCGTCACTACCGCGGCGCTATCGAGACCGTCAAGACGGTGGCGAACCTGGAACATGGTTTCGCCGGGCGCACGCGGCACGCTGTAGAGGAAGTAGCGATATACGCCATCGGCGCGGCAAAGTATTTAAAGCAGGTTTCGGGCAACGCTATCGACGTCCGCTCCGACCTATTGAACGCCCTCTCCGGCACCCGGTGGAAGAAAGTCGTAGACGTCGACCGTTTGATACTAAGGCGCTCAGGCTAAACCGCGCGGGTCCGGCTTACTCTTGGAGGAAGGCCAAATTTACTGCGATAGGCCCGACTGAACGCAGCTTCCGATTCGTATCCAACTGAGAACGCAATCTCTTTCACTGGAAGATGTGAGTTCTGAAGCAGTTCAGCAGCTATCGAAAGCCTCCAATTCTGGAGGTAGCGCAATGGCGACGTGCCCACGAGCTGTGCGAACCGGTCCGAAAAACTTGATCGCGACATGCCTGCTAAAGAAGCCAACGATGCGACCGACCATGAGTTCGATGGTTGCCGATGAAGCGCGGCCACTACACGGCTTATTCTGTCGTCGGCGAGTGATCCTACCCATCCATCATTCTGAACAGTGCGCGACCACGTGCGGATGCACCGTATCACGAGGATATCAATCACCCTGGATATCATCAGTGAAAAACCCGGCTCTGGCCGCGCCGTCTCAAGGACAAGAAACTTAGCCACATCCTTGATCAACACAGACGAATTGTCCATTTCAGGGGTGATATGTATTAGATCAGGCAACAAGCGCAGAAGTGGTATCGCCGCGTCAGCGTTGTCGAAATCGAATGTGGCGCTGATGATCCTGGGTCGACTCGCGTCGACAATACAAGATGCCCTAATTCTATGATGTACCCCCGCTCGCGGGATCAGCACTATCTCTCCCTGGCCCACAAGCAGGGGCACTCTCGCCGGTCGCACGATTTCGATCGCTCCCTCCTGCACGACGTGGATAGTCGCAGCATCTCTTAGCCCGGATTGTTCGCTTTCAGGAGGGAGTTCTCCCGCGAAGACGGCGCCGCCTTTGAGCTGTACAAATCTGAGGACGTCCGAAAGTAGATCAACGGCGTCCGCTTCTTTGGACGATTGATCAATTAATCCGTTTTCCGTGCCATAGAGCGCCACTACGTCTAGTCCTAATCTCTCGCTTGTAACCCAAGGCTTTGGGGCGGCACAAGGGTCCTTAACCCTTCGCGACCGGCCTGAGCCCCAGGAGCACACCTTTGCAGAAAAGCCTGCTCAATCAAGCAAAAGGATTTCGATATGCTCAAAACACTACTCTCCGGCCTAGCCGGCTTGATGGCCCTCTCCGGCGCATCGACGTCGGCGGTCGCCGCGCAGACAGTCAAAAACATCGTCTTAGTCCACGGTGCTTTCGTTGATGAATCAAGCTGGCAACCGGTCGCCCAAATCCTCGAGAAGGACGGCTTTCACGTAACCCTCGTCAAGAACCCGCTCACCTCGCTGGACGCGGATGTCGAAGCCACACGAAAGGCGCTCGACGCCCAGAACGGTCCGACTGTGCTCGTTGGCCATTCTTGGGGCGGTGTTGTCATTACGGAGGCCGGTGACGATCCCAAGGTAAAGGCCCTTGTGTATGTCTCCGCGTTCGCCCCAGAAAAAGGTGAGTCTGTTGCAGCTCTCGGAAACGCTGGGACGAAGACCGCCGGCATTGCAGCCATCCGTCCCGACCAGAAGGGATATCTTTCCATCGATCCGGCAGCATTCCCCAAGGTTATTGCCGCAGACGTGCCGCCGAAGATCGCGGAGGCACTGGCCAACAACCAGCTCCCATTGAACCACACTGCGTTCGAAGCGAAGGTTACGCGTGCCGCTTGGCACACCAAGCCGTCTTTCTATGTTGTAAGCGGACAGGATAAGTTGCTAGATCCCAAGGATCAGCACTTCTTCGCATCACGCATCAACGCCAAAACTACCCAGGTTGAAGGAAGTCACGCCTCACTGGTGGTTCACGCAAAAGAAGTCGCGCGCGTGATCGAAAAGGCTGCTGCTGCCAAGTGACGCAAATGCAGAGCGGCAGAAAAGCCGCTCTGCCCCTTGAGGGCGGAAGCGTGAATGCTTAGGTCTGCTCGGTCATGATCGATCCAAATTTTCCCCGTGCGGTACAGACACTGGTCGCAATATGGAGCCTCAACGCTGAAGGTGCCGTCGCATCTGTGAGGGAGCTATCGGCGAAATTGACGTTTCCTGACTCAGAAGTGATTGCTTTAACGAAAGCACTTGCGTCCAAAAACATGTTGGAGTTCCACGGCGACGGCATCAGCATACTAGCCGCCCCTTCTGAGATTCCCTTGGTGGAGGTCTATGCAGCGGTGACTCGAAATCGACACTGGCTCGAAACTACATCGGTGGTACCAAATCTCGACCAACTGCTTCAGAACATTGAAGAAAGGGCACAGCAGGCGTTGATACGCGAACTTGGTTCGAGAACGCTAGCTGATGTCATCGCGTCAAACAGCTATCCAGCAGCAGTAGCGTATTGACTTTAACTATGTGCAATAGCACATATGATGCCACCTTCAATTTTTGTTTCCGAGGTCTTCGTGTCGAAATGGATCGGCTGGACATCATAGAACTGTTCCTACGCGTCGCCAGCTCCGGCAATTTTACGAAAGCTGCTCGAGAGATTGGAATTTCACAGCCAACAGTTAGCAGACACATGGCGGAGCTAGAAGGCAGGCTTGGGACGGCACTATTGCGCAGGTCCGCGCGAGGTGTGAGTCTCACTGAAGCCGGTAGAGACTACTATAAATCGGCCTTGGGCATATTGCGAGACCTTGAAGATTGCGAAGCTCGCGTTAGCGAGCACCGTGTGCGCCCACAAGGGAGTCTTAGCGTTTCGGTGCCCGGCGGCCTTGCCAAAGAGCTTATTGTCCCCTTTCTCAATGACTTTCTGACCGAGCATCCCAAAATCAGATTGCACCTCAATCCTCAGATTGCCGAAGTCAACACTATTGATGGCGGGTATGATCTGATAGTAAGAATTGGTCTCCCTGGAGACGGATCTCTCATCTCGCGGAGAGTCGGGTTCACGTCCATGGTCACTGTCGCATCTCCCTCATTAGTTGATGTCATCCCGACAATAACCCGCGTCGAAGATCTACGAGGTCATAACCTTATTTATTGGGATCAAGACGCAAACAGCTCCGCTTGGAAGTTTTCGCAAGACGGTGACGACGTGGATTTTCCCATTAAGCCAGCGATCCTCTCCGGGGATGCGGATCTTATATGTGCGGCGGCGGAACGCGGGCTCGGGATCGCGAATGGTCCGCGCTGGCTTTTCGACCAATCCTTGCGTGAGGGGTTGTTGGTGGAAGTGCTTCCCCAGCTCCCACGGACACCACTTCCTATCTTCGCACTTTGGCGTGGCCCGCGCCAACCTCCACTGCGTACGAAGGTCTTCGTGGACTTTTTATCACGAGCACTCGGGTCTTCAGTCGTCGCGCCTGCAGCAAAACATCTTCGGATCGCCCATTCGCAATGAACATTCGCTCTAATAATCTCATACGAGACTTTTCTCCCAAGACGTCGCTCCTCGATTTCCTCTGTGAGGGCCCGCTGGCGCCAACCACCTGGCTCTTCGTCTATGACATCTGGATGATACGGCCACTCGTTGATGCAGTTGAGCGCCAGCCTGCTCTAGTTCGCGGCTGGAGGCGGTCTGTCTCTGCAGCTTTAGACGAACTTGGCGCGGAGTTGCCGCTGACGCTGATCCCAAACGGCTCAACGCATGGAGCGCTCTTGAGCCTCTCTGAGCGCCAAGTTGAGCGTGTCTGGAAACATTGGGTAGACACCAGGGGTTTTCGTCCCGCATGGGTTAACGCCTGGTGCTCCGGCAAGATGATACGCGCCATGGCGTTCGTCACGCAGGGAAAAGTGGTTGATCGCCCTCCCATTGGATTCTTGTTGCAGAATACTCCCGAGGCATCCGCAATCAGGAACGCCGGACAGGTGGCACGCGAGCTAAATTCGGCGTTAAGGGAAATGAACGTTTCCGACAATTACCTTTCGAGATTGGAACGCGGCCTAAAGATTGCAGCCAATGGAAATGAAGCTTCTCTGTCGAGGTTCAGAGGCCCGCGCAGTGGGTCTAGCCAATGACGCACTTCGAACCCCAAAGCTGTCATTGTACCTCACTACGACGCGCCGCTCGTTCCACAACCCGCTTTTATGATGAGATACTTGAGCCCTCCGGACTGAGCATCTCGCAGTTTGCGTTAATGACGGTTGCATCAGATCATCCAGAGACTTCCTCGGGATCGCTGGGAAGGATGCTGGGGCTCGACAAGTCGACATTTGGGCGCAGCCTGAGCCCACTCTTGAAGGCCAAGTTGATCCAAATTCATCAGAGCGAGCGTGACCGCCGTGTCCGGACCGTTCAAATCACTCAGGCTGCGACACTCGCTCTGGCGAAGGCAGATGCTCTCTGGAGCGAAGCGGAGAGAAGCTTCGTCTCTCTCGTCGGACAAGTACAAGCTGATCGATCGCGAGCAGTCTCGTCACATGTAGTCGAGCGGATGACCGTTGATCGGATCGCAAGGAATTCACCATGAGTGCTCAGCCGAAGGACACCCAGGCCCAATCACCAATTATTCCGCTCCTCGGAACAAGCGAATTGGAGGCGCTGAACGGGAGGATGAATGATCACGAGACGTGTGATGAGAATGCAGGTCAGTGCCCGTTCACCTTCGTCGCCGCCAAGTTAGGTGGGGCGTTTGAAGGTTGACACATACAACGGCTTAGCCGATCCCCACAGGGAAGATGCTTCTGCTCCATCGCCGCTCGCGGGCTTTAGCTGCACGAACGGAAGCGTCATCGTGTGCACTTACCGATGACCGCCTTCTCGCTAATGATTGCGCGCGAGCGTATGGGTGCAGCCTTCATCGACAGCCGTGATCTGGAAACATTCGCGATTTCCGCTGAAAAATTTGGCTCTTATCGCCTCTGGCTGACCGCTGATGAGAGGTTTTCAGATACCCAACTGCTGCTGAAGCGGGTAGCGAACTCAACCAGCAAGATGCGGATCGCGCTGCATCGGGAAGGCGCAACAGGCGCCACATACAGGGTCTTAAACAACCCTATGATGACGGGTTTTTTCCCGTCGCGTCTCGACGTATTGCTTGGCACCCCAAGTTCGAAGCCGAGTTCGACTGATGGCAGAGCCGGTACACCTAGCGCCATCGGCAGACTCCGCGACAAGCTTATCTCTTTCTTCGACCCTGTTAGCGAGTACGAGCAGCAATCAGATCTACCAATCTTCATATTGGGCTCCACGATCCACGCATCGCAGATTGCGGCCGGCCTCGGTTTCCCGTTCGTCTACGGCCAACACATATCGGATAACGAAAAGACGTTTGCAATCGCGTCATACAAGCGTAATTTTCAATCCTCACCCGCGCTTTCGAAGCCATACCTTGTACTGGCCATCGATTTTTGAAAGCCTGATTGCCGAGAGAGACCTTGAAGGAAAACCCACAAATGAAACGATAGATATCGTGATAGATCGTCAACATCTCCGAAGGGCACTCCTTGAAACTATCTTGGAGAGCCGTCCGAGCGAAATCGTATTTCTCCTTGCCCGTACTTCCTTCTTACATCCGGAGACACAAGCGAGGCTCATAGCTGAGGCGATGGAAGGGCTCTAAGGCTTTGACAATCTCGGACTGCAGAAGTTATGTGTAGCCACACCAATGGGCACGGCGATGACAACGAAAAAGAACGAGAGCAAGCGAAAACTACCTACTGAACTCTGCTACTCGCTCGCAACGAGGCAGTTCTCTAGATTGCTGGGTCGTGTGTACCACAAGCACATGCATCCGTGTGGCATATCCGCTGGCGATTTCGCCATACTAGAATTTCTCTCTCAGTGTGGGGAGATGACGATGGTCGATCTTGCACGTAGGCTGGTGATGGATAGGACGACTCTCGTAAGGACATTGAAGCCGCTGCAAGACGAAGGTTACGTTGTCGCACAACCCGACCCCGTGGAGCCGCGCAGACTGAACATTGTTCTCACGGCTGGTGGAGAGACTAAGCGACGGGAGGCGACTCCGCTCTGGGAGGCCGCCCAAGAAGAGGTTGAACGCATGATCGGTAAAACTCAGGCATCTGCTCTCCGCGTGAGCATAGGAAGTGCGGTGCATGAGGGCAAGGAGACCGCCTGAACCAAACGATTCCGGGTTGAGTGAACAGTGACCGCAGCGGTCACCGTTGTTTTCTGCGACTTGCGATGTTAAGTTGTCGCATGGCTGTTGAAGACGATTCAAATTCTGGACAGAAAAGAGGCCCCGCGGAACACGCTGTTCGCGACCAGATAGTGCATGCGGCCAATGGGTACTTTAGCCATTTCGGCTATGGAAAAACGACGATGAACGACCTTGCGAAGGCGATCGGTTTTTCCAAGGCGTATATCTACAAGTTTTTTGATTCCAAGCAGTCCATTGGCGAAGCGATTTGCGTTCAGTGTCTTGCAAAAATCACATCTGCCGCCGAACAGACGACTAACGAGCCTGGGAATTCCGCGGAGAAAATGCGGCGCTATTTCAGGACTTTAATCGACAAGAACGTCGAGTTGTTCTTCGTAGATCGCCAGCTCTACGAGATTGCCACGTATTCAACGAGCGAGAATTGGGTGTCTTCGCAAGAGCACACCGCCCGCATTGAATCTATGGTACGAAAACTCGTCAGCGAGGGCCGTGAGGCAGGAGAGTTTGAGACGAAAACGCCTTTGGATGAAGTCTCGCGAGCCACAATGCAGGCGATGCAATCGTTTCTCAATCCATCGATGTTGCAGCACAACCTCGATGCTGTTCCGAACGGATCGAACGAGGTCATAAGCCTAATTCTTCGAAGCTTGTCAAAGTGAAGTGACCAATTGACAATTTGGTCACTGGTCATAATATGTGGTCCTTAACTTTTAGGGCACGCATATGAACACGAAACCAAGAATCATTTCCGCTATCCTTATCGGGGTTTCAACCTTGTCGCTTCAAGCGTGCGACAAGGCCCAGACTGCAGAGCAAGACCCACGCACAGCGCCGCCGCTGGTGAAGTCGGCTCTGGTGACCGATCCTCGGCGGTCCGATCGAACCTTCACGGGCGTTGTATCAGCGCGGGTCCAGAGCAATCTCGGCTTTCGTATCGCTGGCAAAGTAACGGAGCGTCTCGTGGACACTGGTCAAGTTGTCTCGAAGGGCCAGCCGCTTTTCCGCATCGACAACACCGACTATGACCTTGGTATCACCGCTCAAAGAGCTGCCGTGGAGGCCGCGAAAGCCGAACTGGCTCAGACATCGGATGACGAGCGGCGTTTCCGTTCGCTCGTAAGCTCAGGAGCAGTCTCCGAAACGAATTATAGCCGTGCGAAAGCTGCAGCGGATGTTGCTCTTGCAAAGCTCAACGCTGCAGAAGCCCAGGTACGCGTCACAAAGAACACCGCCAGCTATTCGGTTCTCGTCGCCGACTCCGATGGCACTGTCGTGGAGACACTTGCAGAGCCTGGCCAAGTAGTCGCCGCGGGTCAGGCCGTTGTACGCCTTGCGCACGCCGGTCCGCGCGAAGCATCAATCGATCTGCCGGAAACACTTCTCCCGAAGGTTGGATCGTCCGCTGTGGCTACCGTCTTCAACAGCGGTAAAGGCGGCAACGCCATACTCCGCCAGCTTTCAAACGCAGCTGATCCCGTCACGCGAACCTTTGAAGCACGCTACGTGCTCGAAGGCGACGCCGCGTCGGCTCCGCTTGGAGCGACTATCAACATCACAATTGCGGATGGGGGACAGAAGCCATTTTATCGAATCCCGCTCAGCGCGTTGTTCGATCCTGGCACCGGACCAGGTGTTTGGATTATTGGCAATGATAGTGAAGTCCACTTCAAGCAAGTCAAGGTAGCTTCGCTCGACGCTGAAAGTGCGTCAATCTCTGATGGCATCGCGCAAGGTGCCCGATTTGTCGCCCTCGGAGCACATCTGCTGCACGACTCCCAGAAGGTAAGAACCGAGCAGGGTGAACAGTAATGTCGTTCAATCTCTCAGCTCTCGCCGTTCGCGAGCGTGCAATTACACTGTTCCTCATTATTGCGATTACTGCTGCCGGAGGCCTTGCCTTCTTGAAGCTCGGTCGTGCAGAGGATCCTAGCTTCACCATCAAGGTTTTGACAGTCGTAACAGCTTGGCCCGGCGCAACAGCGCAAGAGATGCAAGATCAAGTGGCCGAGCCTCTTGAGAAGCGTCTCCAGGAACTGAAGTGGTACGACCGCGCCGAAACGTTTACCCGACCAGGGTTAGCGTTTACCACCCTCACACTGCGCGATAATACGCCACCGGGTGAGGTGGCAGAACAGTTCTACCAGGCTCGGAAGAAGATGGGGGACGAAGCCTCGAAGCTTCCGCAAGGCACCCTTGGACCGTTCGTGAATGACGAATATTCAGATGTTACCTTCGCTCTTTACGCACTGAAGGCCAAGGGCGAACCGGCACGCGTGCTGGCAAGGCAAGCAGAACAGCTTCGACAGCGAATGCTGCATGTGCCCGGCGTTAAGAAGATCAATATCATCGGAGAGCGCCCCGAGCGAATTTTTATAGAGTTCTCCCATGACAGGCTGTCGAACCTCGGAGTTATGCCCTCTGAGATCTTCCAAGCACTGGCGAACCAAAACCTCGTAACGCCGGCCGGTTCAATCCAGACTAACGGGCCGGAGGTTCAGGTTCGCGTCGATGGGAGTTTTGACGACCTCGACGTAATCCGCAATACACCGATCGTGTCTCAGGGACGAATGCTACGCCTCTCAGATGTTGCTGAAGTGAAACGCGGCTACGAGGACCCGGCGACCTTCCTCATTCGCCATCAGGGTGAGCCTGCGCTGGAGCTTGGTGTCGTTATGCGGGACCGATGGAACGGCCTCGTGCTCGGCGAAGCGCTCGAAAAGGAGGTCGCTTCGATATCGGCAGAACTTCCGCTTGGCATGTCGCTTGTGAAAGTGACCGACCAAGCCGTTAACATCGCTGAAGCAATCGATGAGTTCATGCTCAAGTTCTTTGTAGCACTTGCGGTCGTGATTTTCGTAAGCCTGGTCAGCCTTGGATGGCGTGTCGGTATCGTAGTCGCCGCCGCAGTACCGCTGACTCTCGCAGGCGTCTTTATGATCATGCAGGCAACCGGCCGCGATTTTGACCGCATCACGCTCGGTGCACTGATCCTCGCCCTTGGTCTCTTGGTTGATGATGCGATTATCGTTATCGAAACCATGGTCGTGAAGATGGAAGAAGGCTTCGATCGCATCGTGGCCTCCGGCGAAGCTTGGGTTCATACCGCCTCTCCCCGGCTGGCAGGGGCCTTAGTCACGGCGATTGGCTTGATGCCAGTAGGTTTCGCTCAATCCAGCGCAGGCGAGTATGCCGGCAACATCTTTTGGATCGTCTTCTTCGCGCTCCTCACGTCTTGGCTCGTCGCAGGGGCCTTTACGCCATACCTCGGCGTCAAGCTGCTCCCCGATATCAAGCCAATTCCCGGAGGGCATGCCGCCATCTACGGTACACCAAACTACAACAGGCTCCGGTCCCTTGTTCAGCAGGCCGTCCGCTTCAAGTACGCGGTCGTTGTCGCGGTAGTAGCGGTCTTAGCTGTCGCTGTCGTCGGTATGGGATTTTTGAAGAACCAGTTCTTTCCTGTCTCTGACCGTCCAGAGGTGTTCGTCGAAGTGCAGATGCCATATGGAACTGCGATCGAGCAGACAACCAAAGTGGTCGAACATGTCGAGGACTGGTTGAAGACGCAGCCAGAAGCTCTGATCGTGACCAGCTACATCGGACAGGGTGCGCCGCGTTTCTACCTTGCTATCGCACCGGAACTTCCCGACCCTTCATTCGCGAAGATCGTGGTTCTTACCAAAGACCCGGAGACGCGTGAGATCCTCAAGCAAAAGGTACGGCAAGCTGCAGCCGACGGGCTCGCTCCAGGTGCTAAGATCCGCGCAAACCAGATCACATTCGGTCCCTATACGCAGTTTCCTGTGGCATTCAGGGTTTCCGGAAGCGATCCAGCGAAGCTGCGCCAGCTTGCAGGCCAAGTTAAACAGGCCATGGAAGCTAATGCCCACATGCGACAGGTGAACGTCGACTGGGGACAGCAGGTGCCGACCGTGCATTTTGTCCTCGATCAGGACCGACTGCGGGCAATTGGGTTGAACTCGCACGATGTATCACAGCAACTCCAGTTTTACCTTACTGGCGTTCCGGTCACCCAAGTCAGAGAGGACATCCGAACGGTGGACGTGGTCGCGCGTAGCTTCGGCGACGAACGCCTCGACCCATCAAAAATCGGCAATTTCGTTCTGGTCGGTAACGCTGGTCAAAGAATTCCTTTGGACCAGATCGGTCGGACGGAAGTTAGAATGGAGGAGCCGATCATGAGACGGCGCGACCGCGTGCCGACAGTGACGGTGCAGGGTGATATTGCGGAAGGCCAGCAGCCACCTGATGTCTCAAACGAGATCTCGAAGGCTCTCGAGCCGATCATCAAGGGGCTCCCAGCGGGCTACAAGATCGAAACTGGTGGCTCTGTCGAAGAAGCGGGCAAGGCCAACGGTGCTTTGGCACCTGTGTTCCCGATCATGCTTGCTTTGATGTTGACCGTCATCATCATTCAAACCCGATCGTTCGCACATATGTTCATGGTGATCCTTACTGCCCCACTCGCGCTTGTCGGAATGGTGCCCACGCTGTTGGTCTTCGACCAGCCGTTCGGCTTCAACGCCATCCTCGGCTTCTTCGGACTAGCCGGGATCATCATGCGAAACACCCTGATCCTAATCGGTCAGATACACACGAACGAGCATGAAGGGCTGAGCCCGTTCGACGCGGTTGTCGAAGCCACCGTCCAGCGAGCGCGACCAGTCATTCTAACAGCGATGGCCGCGGTTCTTGCCTTCATCCCATTGACCTTCTCGGTATTCTGGTCGTCCCTGGCGTTTACCCTGATTGGCGGGACCTTTGGCGGTACGATTCTCACCTTGCTCGGGCTCCCTGCCCTCTACGCGCTTTGGTTCCGGATCAGACCAAGCGACAAGCGTGCCGCTGCAAACAGCGACGTTGCAAAGGGTGCCTCAGGGCACCCCAGCACCAAAGCCGCGCATTCGTGATCCAAACGGGGCGGCGAACCTCGCCGCCCCCTCATCCGAGGAAACAGCGATGGCTGCAAACGAAACCGAGCATCAGCGTCCCGGCGCGCCCATCAACGCACGTGCCCAAGCAACCATTTTGGCATTCCGACAGCGACCCAAAGCCGAAACTGCGGAACGCAGTGACCCGAAAGCTCAGACGGCCGGTGGCGAGCAGTCGTTGGAAAGCTACGCCAATAACGTCCAGGCGCGAGAGTTCTCGATCTTCGACGTCTTTGTCATGGGAGCTGTGGCCGGAGGGGTGCTGGTATACCTTGGGCTAAACTATCTTTGGAGTGACAGGTTTTTCGTCCGTGCCGATCCATATGTGCAACTGGAATCAACGCCAGTTCAAACATGCTCGCAATGCGATCGAGTAAGACCTTGGCTATCGCCGTACTAGCACGTCAAACATGTACCCGACCAACTTTCGGCGCCTTTACGTTGCATCTGGATTTACCAGAAAATGCGCGCTATATATGCGCGCATGGCAGACACGAGGTTCCCGACAGCACTGCAGATAGTGATGACGGCCGCCATTAACGAGCGGCAAGGCGTAAGAACAACGAGTTCGACGCTCGCCGATTCCTTGGAGACAAATTCGAGTTTCATCCGAAAAACTCTATCTACCATGGCAAAGGCTGGCATCATCGCTGCTTCGGAGGGCGCTCAAGGCGGAATCAGGCTGGCAAGACCTCCCAAGGAGATCACTTTGCAGATGGTGCGCGATGCCACAACTCCTGACGCAAAATCATGGGCACCTCGCCCAGAGGGGCAAGCCGCTTGTCTTGTCACGCGTAATATCGGGGGACTCAATGACATGCTTTGCTCGAAAGCCGATAATGCTGTTTCCGGTGTTCTTTCTTCGATGACCATCGAAGATTGTTTAACTGAACTCCAGCGCCTTGAAGCGTCGCGCTGAAACGGGAGCCCAACTGGGATATCGGGCTCCCGCCGGAACTACTGATTCGGAGGTCACCAAATCAGCACTGGCGCGCATTCGTTCAACACGCCAATTCGCTTTAAGTGCGGCTGTAAGCAACTCCCGCACCGATCTCTTATGGAGACTTAATCTCACATATGCTCAACTGTATCAATAGAAATAACAGTTGAAAGCGTCCGCTAGTCATTCGACCAGAGAATGGCACCCATACCTGATAAGTTGATGATTTTACACGGAAATGGGCATACTCTCGCATGGCTGGGCTGCTTGGGGTTGGTAGCGGCGGTCCAGTGCTGTGAAGGCGCGCGCTGTCGATGCAAGTAAGACAGCTTCTCATTGCTGCGCCCGAACACCGGGCCGGGGTTTCCCCGGCCCGTTTTTGGAGATCGGCAATGCTTGCTACACGTTGGACCTTACGACGGCGTCTAGACTTCCAAGAGGTCACAAGGCGGATTGTCGGATTCCGGGACGGTCGAATTCTCGTCGATACGGATCATGCCGTCGCATACAAAACGAAGACCGATCAGCCGATTTACTTCATTCAAAGCCAATGCTTGCGAAAGCAAATGTTGCGCGGAGTGACCGAGGCAGTAAACGCCGCAGGTCTGGGGCTCTGTCAACCTTACTATTTGTCGAGGCGCAGCAGTCACGAACTACCCATCGCTTCATTAATAATAGCCGCTCGTCCGGATTTAGCCTTTTTGGATGGTACCTTCTTGGTTGATCCAATGGGCTTTGATCGGTTCGCAGAACTTGAAGAACTTGATACGCGTCATCTGAACCGCTGACGGCAGCACTAAGTGGAGGGCGTCCTCTCTGATGCCCGTTTCTTCAGATGCAAAGCTCTGATTTGCACGCAGGTATCAAGGTCTTTACAGGCTCGCATGCAAATTTCCACCACTCTCTCTCGGCATTAATGTAGCTTCTCTATCGGTATCCGTTGTCATGATTGCCTGGGCATCCCGACCGGCCGTAAGGCTGGCAGGATTCGGGTTCTGCCGAGCGTGGACGTGCCTCGCCCAAGAATGGATCCACACGAAAATCTGAATAACCATATCTGATAGGAACGGCGCACAAACACGTGAACGGCGCAACAGGTGGTAGACAGCGAGCGTCTTAGTATTTATGGGCATATGCCTTTATTTTTCCACAAAGGAGATTTGTGATGCTGCCGGATAACTCTAAACCCGCGAAATACCATGCGATCGGATACGTCTCCAATGGAGGTGGTTTCCCGCTGGTAGAGTTTGAGAGGGATGTTCCGATTCCGAAGCCAGATGAAATCCTGATCAAGGTAATCGGATCGTCGCTGAACCCACTTGAGTTCAAGCTCGCCGAGCTAAATTTCTTTGGCAATCAGCCGCCGGTCGCGCTTGGCTTTGACGTGTCAGGGGTTGTCATCGCTGTCGGCATCGACGTAACGGCGTTCCATATCGGCGATTCGGTCGTTGCAATGGCGGACTGCAACGGAAATGGCGGCTGGGCTGGGCGAGGTGGCGGTGGCTACGCGGTTGCTCGCGAGTTTCTGGCCGCCAAGAAGCCTGACAGCGTTTCCTTTACCGAAGCCGGGGTGCTACCCATCTGCTTCCTCGCGGCATTTCTTGGCCTATACGATCACGTGAAATCAGGCGACGTAGTCTACATTCCAGGCGGCGGCGGCGGGGTTGGCCATTTGGCGATTCAGATTGCAGCTCGCGCCTTGGGTGCGGCCCTCGTAATAAGTAGCGGTAGCACCCCCGAGTCAAAGGCGCTCCTCGCGGCGAGCGGCGCTGACTCGATTATCGACTATAAAGCTGAGGATGCCACCGCTCGCGTTATAGAAATCACATCAGGGCGTGGGGCCGACATTGTCTTTGATCCGACCTATTCAGAGGAGAGCTACGTCGCCTCGGCGAAAGCGGTCCGAAACGGTGGCAAATGGATCGTCCTTGGCGTAGGTCCAGGCCGAACGTCACGAACTAAGATCACTCATTCCCCCGTAGATGAAATACTGGCTGAGAAAGGCGCAATGCACATCAACGCGAATGTCCTCACGTATTTCTCGAACGGCTATGTGTTTGACGAAGCGGCCAAGGCAAATTTCCGTATGGCGATGGAGGCCTCAATGCGCTGGCACACAGAGAATAAAGTTCGCCCGACCGTGTCAAAGGAGATCAGGTCTTCGGTCGACGAGATTAACGCTGGCCTAACTGAATTAAAGAAGGCTTCAGGCCTCCACGGTAAGATCGCCGTTAACGTGGCCCACTCATGAGCGTCGGTGTGTCGATCGCGCGCGCCAATTCCGATCGGCACACCTTGGACACCATGCAAGATGCTAGACGCCTTCCGCGTACGCGAGAGGGAGCTCAGTGGTGCTCTTAAAGCGTTGGAGAGAGAATTTCGGCAAAACCATCTCTAAATCCAACGTCGTAGATAGGCTTCGTTCGAAAGCATCGTAGGTGGCAATGTCAGGCACAAGGACCTTTAAAAGGTAGTCGAATTTGCCACTCATTCTATATGCCTCAACGACCTCAGGCATTCTCACAACCACTTCACTGAAGCGCGTCACCCATTCCGGTGAATGGCTCTTAGCGCGAACCGAGACGAACGCGGATACGCCAAGATTCAATTTTGTCTCGTCGAGCAGCGCGACGCGCTGACGTATGATGCGGCTCTGCTCAAGAAGCATTATCCGACGCCAGCACGGGCTCTTGCTGAGACCAATACGCTTGACGAGGTCATCGAGTGTGACTGTTGCATCTCGCTGCAAGGCAGCAAGTATCATCCGATCATATCGGTCCAACTTTGGCATATGGGGAACACTTTCGACTTTACTGCGCTTTCGTGCGGCAGTTTGCATGCGCGATCAGAAGGTTTCGGCCCAGGGACGTAGGTCAAGCTCGAGCGTCCAGGCGCTCCGTTGCTGGGTATGCAGATACCAGAATGCGTCGGCAATCGCGTCGATGTTAAGCAGACCATCGGGCCCGCGCTGCTTCTTAGATCTGGCGCGCGGGAGAGAAGCCTGTCGCCGTCGATCCCCCCGTCGATGACGACGTGGGCCACATGCACTCCTTTTGGACTGAACTCGCGCGCAAGGCTCTGTGCAAGCGCGCGTAGTCCCGCCTTCGCGACTGCGAATGGCGCATAATTTGCCTTACCGCGAAGTGACCCACTAGCCCCTGTAAAGGCGAGCGTTCCCCCACCGTTGGAAAGCAGAAGAGGCAGTGCGTGCTTCGCAATCTGGAAACCCCCTAAAGTGTGCTCGCGCCAATGCGTTTCAAAATCGGCCTGCTCGAGGTCCAGGAACGGTGAAGGCCGGTTCGAGCCAGCATTATGAATTATCGCGTCCAGACGCCCAGCTCTCGCTGCTTCCGCAATGAACCGCTCGGCATCAGTTGCCTCACTTACATCACCCACAATCGAAATAACCTGTGCGCCCGTCTCTCGAATCCTTGCAGCCGTGTCCGCCAGCTTCTCGCCGTTCCTGCCGGCGATGCAAACCACATACCCTTCGGCTGCAAAACGCCGCGCGATCGCTGCGCCCAAGCCGTTGTACGCCCCTACTCCCGCTACTAACGCGCTCCTGCCGTTGGTCATTTTTGGAATCCCTTCAATACTTAATCGACCGGTTTATGTATTGGGTCCACCCAGAGCACAGTCTCCGGTGGCTCTACCGGCTCAACGTCGGTAATGTTTACGACGACCGCTTCGTTATCCGACCGAACGAGTACGCATTCCAATGCTCTTTCTGGGTCGGCGTTGATTTCTTGGTGAGGCACGTAAGGTGGCACAAAGATAAAGTCCCCTGGCCCCGCTTCGGCAACGTACTCCAGACGCTCACCCCACCGCATCCGCGCTCGTCCGCTGATGACGAAGATGACACTCTCCAGTGCCCCGTGGTGGTGAACGCCGGTCTTAGCGCGAGGCGCAATCGAGACGGTTCCAGCCCATATCTTTTGGGCGCCGACCCGCGCATGGTTAATCGCGGCCTGCCTAAACATGCCGGGCGTCTGCGCCGTATTCGACTCCAATTGATCGCCCTTGATGACGCGGACGCCATTGTGCTTCCAGTGTTCGTGTTCGTGTTCGTCGCCGTGTTGTCCCATTTTGTTTCCTATCGCGTGGATGAGGCCAAGAGTTCTCGGGTGTAGGAGTCTCTCGGCTGATCAAGAACGTCCAATGAATCACCGATCTCCACGATACGGCCGCGATTCATGACAGCGATCCGATCTGCAAGGTAGGAGACTACGGAAAGATCGTGCGTGATGAACAGCATGGCGAGACCCTCTGAGTTCTGGAGATCACTTAGCAAGTTCAGGACTTGCGCCTGCACGGACACATCCAATGCGGATACTGCTTCGTCACAGATTAGAAGCTTGGGCCTTACGGCCAACGCACGTGCGATACCTACACGTTGCCGCTGACCTCCTGACAGCTCCGCAGGCCTCTTAGATAGCAAGGAGTGAGGCAACCCAACCATGTCAAGAAGTTCAGTTGGCTGGCCGGCAGTGGAATGAGATCCGAGAAGCGCTAGCGGCTCATTTAGAATCGCTCTAACTGAAAGCCGTGGATTGAAGGCCACACTTGCGCTCTGAAAAACCATCCCCAGCTTTCGGCGCTGTTCGCGAGAACGAGCCGATGCTAACGCTGAACGCTCTCGCCCTCCAACGCGATTGAACCGGTTGCTGGGATCATCCCGATTATTGAACGAGCCAACGTAGACTTTCCAGATCCGGACTCACCAACAAGGACTAAGATCTCGCCCGTAGCGATGGAGAAGCTGGCGTCATCGACCGCCCTGATCCAAGATCGGCCCTCTCTAAATTCGACGGAGAGGTTCTCTACGCGCAGGAGAGGTTTCGATTGGGTCATTCGGCGGCTTCCGCTTCAATCGCTAAGTGGCAGGCGATCTTCCCTTGATTGGCCGTCCTCAGTTCGCGCGCATCGATCTTGCATCGTTCGATTTCATGAGCGCAGCGTCCAGCGAAGGCACATCCGTAAAACTTTTCTCCTGGCAGAGGAACTGCGCCGCCTATCTCAAAAAGCTTTGGGCGCGGACCATACCTTGGCCGTCTAATTGGGCGCGCAGCCAGCAGCGCGCGTGAATATGGATGACGAATCCTAGCGAGGCGATCGATCGTTGTTTGGCATTCGACTATGTGACCGGCATACATAACGAGCACGCGGTCCGTCCATTCAGCGATCATTGCGAGATCATGACTGACGATGACTATGGCCATGCCCGTTTGGCGCTGTATTTCCTTTAGGAGTTTCAAAATCTCTCGCTGCATGGAGACATCTAAAGCGGTCGTAGGCTCGTCTGCGATGAGGACATTCGGGTCGTTGGCTATCGCGATGGCGATCACTACCCGTTGGGCCATGCCGCCGGAACGCTGATGAGGATATGCGTTTAATAGGGCTTCAGCGCGGGGAAGCTTGACCCGACGAGCCAACTCCAACGCTTTATCCCATGCTGCGCTTCTTGATATGTTCCTGTGCGCAAGAACGGCCTCCATAAGCTGGTAACCGATAGTGCGGACCGGGTTCAACGCTGCCATGGGATCTTGAAAGACGAACGCGATGTGCTTTCCCAGTAAATCGCGCCAGGCCTTGCTGTCGCTATTGGTGACATCATAACCAAGAAGGTGAACTGAGCCGCCTGAGATCGTCGCGCCCTCCGGCAAGAGACCGGATGCGGCAAGCGCTGTCAGTGTTTTCCCGCAGCCAGACTCCCCAACTAAACCCACGGTCTCGCCACGCGAGACCTCGAAACTCACACCGCGGACGGCCACAGCGGAGCCAGATAAAGTTTTCAAGGAAACCCGAAGGTCACGAACGCTCAAGACCTCAGCGTCTGTCACACTCCACCCCTCCGCGCCAACAATTTGACCATGCCGTCCCCGATCATACTCAGGGATGCGACCGTCAAGACTATCGCCGCACCCGGGATAAGGGTCATAAAGGGAGCGGTCAGCAGCGCATCGCGGTTTGCACCCATCATCCCTCCCCAGCTTACATAGTTGCTGTCACTTAATCCGAGAAAGGCGAGGCCTGCCTCGGATAGTACTGCCAGCGACGATAAGATCGAGCCAGCGACAAGAACCGGGCCAATTGCGTTGGGAAGGACGTGATAGATGATCGCTCGCGAATGTCCTCCGCCAAGAACGACTGCGATTTTCACAAAATCCAGCTCTCGCAATTTCAGCGCATCCGCTCTGACCATTCGAGCGACCATTGACCAGCTCGTCACCCCGATAGAGAGAATGATATTCGGTAAGTGCGGCCCCAAGATCGATACGATAATTATCGCCAGGAGAAAATGCGGGATGACCTGAAAAAGCTCGGTGAAGCGCATTAGTAGATGGTCAATCCACCCACCGAAATAGCCGGCGACGAGACCAACGGATCCTCCAACAAAGGTCGCAATGAGCGTCGCCGCCAGACCGATTAACAGTGACACGCGTGTGCCATGGATTAACTGAGCGGCGATGTCGCGACCGAGTATATTCGTTCCGAGCGGGAACTGTGGGTCCTCCCACGGACGGACAAATGGCATGCCGACCATGTCGAAAGGATCACCTGGGTAGAGCGTACTTGCTGATCCGGCAATCAGCATCTCGGCCACAAGAAGCGCCGCGCCAAGTTGAAGCGATCCCGGCCATCTCCAAAATTTGAAGCGACGGTCCTTATCCAACCGCCATTCAGCGATAGAAGGGTCCGCGCTCACCGTAAGACCACCCGGGGGTCAAGGACTGCATAGACAACGTCCACAACCAGATTCATAACAACAACCAAGCCTCCACTGCAGAGAACGATACCGGCGAGCAGGTTGTGGTCCCGCTGTTGCAATGCCTCATAAGCCAAGCGACCGAGACCTGGCCAAGAAAATACGGTTTCGACGAGAATCGCTCCACTGAGCAACGAACCAGCCTGAAGACCAACCAATGTTATGAATGGAAGCAGCGCATTTCTCAGCACGTGACGTGTGGCGACTTCGAAGGACGTCAGCCCTCGCGCTCGTGCCCCGCGGATATGTGGATGACTATAGACCTCCAGCATCGTGCCGCGAATGAAGCGTGCGTAGATCGCCCCATACAGAGATCCGAGAGTTAGCGTTGGCAATAAAAGGTGCTGTCCGACGCTTATGGCATGTTCAATTGTTCCCTTATCCGCGGCGGCGTCAGCGTAACCACTCGTGGGCAGTATGGGAAACTTAAGTGAGAAAACTACGATCAGTCCTATCCCGATGAGGAAGCTGGGCGTAGCATACAATAGTAGCGCGATGCTGCTTACGACGACGTCCCCGATTTTCCCCCGACATACGGCCGATACCGCTCCTCCGAGAACGCCGAGCAAAACACCGAGCATCATGGAGGTGACAGCAAGCAGTAGGGTGGGCGCCAGCCGCGCTCGTATGAGGTCCAACACCGGCATATTAGCGCGAAACGAGAATCCTAGGTGACCGCTCGCAATGTTCGAAGCGTAATGCAAGAACTGCACCGGTAAGGATTTGTCTAGACCGTAAGCTACTCTAATCTCAGCGAGCAGCTCTGGCGTAGCTCCTCCTGACTCACCCGCAAGGGTCTGCACCGGATCACCCGGAGCGAGATGTAGGATGACGAATGCAAATAATACTATCAGAAAGACCGTAGGGGCCATCTGTAGGATTCGACTAAGCAGATATCTTCCAAGCTCGGCAGTCACCGGCGACCTGCGAGCGCCAGTCTCATCAGTTTTGTGTTTCATGACGCCAACCAAGCGTCTTTCAGGGAGTCATAGGCACTGTTGGAGCCAGTCGATAGCCCGCGAGCTCGCGAGGAGGCGATCGTGTACTGGCGGTTTTCCAGTAGAGTAAAGTGGGGAATATCTGTCTGCGCCTGAATTTGCACTTTCTTGTACAACTCCACTCTTTCGGCTTCGTTCGGGGCATCGTGCGCAGCCTCGATGAGAGCATCCATGGTTGGGCTGCTATACCCAGATGCATTCGACCACGGCACATCTTTGAGGATGGCCTTCGACCAAAAGATTCGGTCAATGCCGATCTGCGGATCCCCGAAGCCTGCCCTGTGAGAGACAATCAAATCGAATTCGTTCTGCGAATAAACCCGATTAAAAAACTGAGAGAGGTCCTGGTTCCTGAGCGTGACCTCGATCCCTACACGTTTCAATGATTGACGAATGAATTCTCCATAACGCTGAAAGTTTTCACCGAAAGGCAGCCAATCGAGAGCAATTGCAAAGCGGACGCCGCCAGCGTCCTTATTCAGTCCGGCCTCGTCGAGAAGGGCTTCGGAGATGCTCCGGTCGAACGGATACTTCGGAAGACTATCACCAGCATAGAAGGCCGTCTGCGTGGAGAGAACGGGTGAGGTTCCGGGTCTCCCTAATCCCTTTGCGGTAACCTTTGACAACGCATTCAAATCGATGGCGTGAGCTACCGCCCTCCGCACCCTGAGATCGTTAAACGGCGGACGTCTCACATTGAACTCAGCCACGACCGCAGATGCCAGCCAACCGTAACCACTAAACTCGACGTTAATGCTTTCGTCGTCCTGCGCCGCTTCAAGGTCATTTATCGAGATCGGCGACAACATACCCAATTGCACCTCGCCGGCTTTGAAGGCCGCGAACCTCGCTGTAGCATCGGGGATAACCCTGTAGACCAGCTTGTCGAGATACGGCTTTCCCGCATCCCAATAGTCTGGGTTCCTTTCTAACACCACGCGGTCTCCCCTTACCCACTCTTTGAATCGGAAGGGACCAGTGCCAACTGGAGCGCCGTTGTAAGGGTTTCGCAGAACATCAGTGCCTTCGTATAGATGCTTCGGCAACACAGTGAGTTCCACGGCATTCAACGCCCCGAGAATAACGCCCGAAGGATTGCGAAGTTTGAACCTTACGGTGAGCGGATCGGGTGTTTCGACGGCCTCAACAGCGGCAAAGGTCGCGCGAGCACGCGGATGGATCTTCATCCACACATTCTCGTATGTATACTGGACGTCGGCTGCCGTGAACGGGTGCCCGTCATCCCAGCGAACACCATCTCGTAGATGGAATGTCAACTCGCGTTCGTCGTCACTGAGAGTCCAGCTCGCGGCGAGTTCAGGCAAGATCTCAAAGTTCTGGCCGTACCGAATGAGACCGTCGAAGATCTTCGCCGACCTAGCCCGTCTGGACAATCGCCGCTGTCAACACGTTCGGCTCACCGGGATGCGAGACAGCAACCAGTGTGCCACCAGACGCAACAGGCTCGGACCTGGCAGTTGTCGGCATAATTGCACTTGCCGCGACGCCTGCGAGAAAGGTGCGACGACTAATCGCCAGACCACGATATCGCTGATGACTCATGAAAGCTTCCTTTAACCGAGCGTTTGCTCGGATGAGAGCGACGTTCTTCCTGCATTGACGAGGATCGTGTCGGATTGAGGCGCGTGCACTCGACCACAAAGCGCGTCGCGGTAATGCCTTTCCAGAGGATTGGCTTTGTCCAATCCGTGATTGCCAGAGATGCTTAAAGCTAGCTCAAGGGACTTGATGGCGTTTTTAGTTACGATGTGCTTCACCATCTGCGCACTGATCGCGTCCGGTAGAGGAGCGGCCTCTGCGGCACGCGCGTAGTCGTCGATCAGCGATCGGTTGATCATCAATAGCGTCTCGATTTCACCAACAACGCCCTGAAGGCGCGGCACAGTAGCCAACGGCGCGCCTAGATTTGACGGCACACGTTCCGAAAGGAATCGTCTGAGCCAGTCTCTCCCAGACCGCGCGATCCCGTCGTACAGGGCGGCGGTTAGCAGACACGACCAAACATCAACGGTGGCGCGACGGTCTATAGCCTCCTTGGTGCCCGGCGCGTAGAAACCGGTCGCGGCATTCTCCACGAGATGAACATTTGCAAACTCTATTTCATGGCTTGCGGTAGCGCGCAGCCCTGCATGATTCCATGTTGGTACAACCGTCAGTCCAGGAGAATTTGCAGGTACGATTACTGTGCCGACCCGCGGCTGGGGTTCCTCCGTGCGCACCAGGGCAAGCCACCACTGAACAATGGGGCTTCCTGTCGCGTAGGCTTTTCTCCCGTTTAAGATCCATCCGCCATCAGCTTTCCTGGTCACGTAACTTCCGGGCAGGCCTCCTCGCACTACCGAACCGAGATCCGGCTCGGCCTGGAGTGCGTTGAGCACACCTGATCCCTGGACTGCAGCGCTAGCGATCTCATCGTAGCCTGCTGGGCGCGTTCTGCTCAGAACATGATGCATAAGGCAGTTCATGGCGACGAGGAGACCAGTGGAAGCGTCACCGGCCCCGACAGCGGCCACCAATCTCACCGCGTCTGTGATCTTTCCTCCGAGTCTTCCTAAATCACGCGGCACAGTCAGTGCGATGAGCCCATGCTCGGCAAGCCGCGCGAAATTCTCGAATGGGAAGGATGCCTCCTCGTCATGCTTTGCGGCACCAAGCGCGAACTCGGCACGGAGAGCAACGAGGAGGTCGTCGCTCACCACTGAGCGCAGCGATTTATCATACGTTGTCATCATTTTCCCTCGAGAAACAAAACGCGCTTCAGACCGTGGCAGACTGCGGCTGGCGATCAAGAAACGGGTAATCTATGTATCCCTCAGGCCCGTTGGTGTAGTATGTCGATATATCCGCGTCATTGAGGGGAGCACCCACACGAAAGCGCTCTGGAAGGTCAGGATTTGAAATGAAGAGCTTTCCAAAGGATACCGCATCTGCGAGGCCGCTGGAGATAACCTGCTCGGCGCTTTCCCTGTCATAGCCACTGTTTAGGATCAAAACGCCTTCAAAAAGTTCCCGAACAATTGGGGCGAGGAAATCCTCGCCAGGCGGTGGCCCTGCGCCGTTCGCGCCCTTCGAGACAAGCCTTTTGTATAGAGGTACATCCCCGCTTTCATCGTAGGTAGTCCCTTCAAGGAAATGGATATAGGCGACGCGACGCTTGTTTAGCTCAATAGCGATGTAGCTGAAGAGCGCTCTTGGATTTGAGTCACTGATGCGATCGGCACGGAAATGCGGAGATAGGCGTACACCCACATGATCGCTTCCCCACTCTTTGATTGCAGCATCGACGACTTCAAGCAAGAAACGAGCCCTGTTCTCGATCGAGCCGCCATATTCGTCATTCCGGCGATTAGAAGAGTCTCTGAGAAACTGATCAATGAGGAAGCCATTTCCCGCAAGGATTTCGATGCCATCGAACCCTGCCGAGCGAGCACCACTGAACGGCGATAGTCTTCCACCAAGGGCTGGATCTCACTAAGCTCAAGAGCTCGCGGGACGGGAAATTCTTCAAGGCCATGCTCGCTCATGATTCCACCGAAGGCGGAAAGGGCGGAAGGCGCTATAGGCGGCTCTCGACCTGGCGTACTCGAGAGCAAGGACTTTCTACCGACGTGATAGAGCTGCTGGAAGATAATGCCCCCTGCTCGATGAACCTCCTTGGTCACTTTCTCCCATGCTGAATTTTGATGATCGGTATGGTGGGCCGTTGCCCGCGCTCTGGTCGCGCTCTGCGTCGATATGTGATTAGCCTCTGTAATTATCAGACCCGCTGAAACGCGCTGGGCGTAATATGTCGCAACAATGTCTTTGGGAGCCCGCAGCGCGTCTCCTCTTGCCCGTGCAAGCGGTGCCATGACGACGCGATTTTTTAATTCGAACTTCCCAAGAGCAAGTGGTTTTAAGAGCTGCATTGCGGTCCCCTATCGATAGACCACAGTGTGCCGCCAGGACCGGATCAAAGGGAGTCGCTTGCATTATAAAATCTACAAATAATATAGACTATTATATGCTCATATGCCCGTTATATGAAATTTTTATTCTGTATCGTGCCGCTACGAACTAAAAGGGCCCGGCTATAAAACCGGGCCCTTCCTGCGCACGCGGTGGAGTGGGAGGTCAGCCGCGGGCGAATGCCAGAAGATCAGCGTTGAGCTTTTCCTTGTCGGTTACGATGAGGCCGTGGGACCCGCCGTCGTACACCTTGAGCTTGCCGTTCTTGAGAAACGTAACAGCAAGTTTGCCGGAGAGTTCGATTGGGACGATTTGGTCGTCGCTACCGTGGATAACGAGTGCCGGTACCGTGACCTTCTTGAGGTCATCTCGGAAATCGGTCTCCGAGAATGCGCCGAGTGCGTGGAAAGCGGCCATAAAGCCAGTGGCCTGGCCCTGACGCCAGTACTCCTCGCGCGCACCCTCAGAGACCTTCGCGCCCGCTCTGTTATAATTATAATAGGGCATCGAAACGTCTTTGTTCCATTGCGAGCGGTCCGTTGTCACGGCTGCGCGGAACGTGTCGAAGAACTCCTTGGGAACACCGCCGGGGTTGGTGTCGGTCTTCAGGAGGAAAGGCGTAACCGCAGCGACGAGAACTACCTTGCTGACACGCTTCTCACCGTGGCGAGCGATGTAGCGAGCAACTTCGCCCCCGCCCATCGAGTGACCAACAAGGACAGCATCCTTGACGTCGAGTGCTTCCAGGACCGTCGCTAGATCGTCCGCGAACGTGTCGTAGTCGTACCCATGGCTAGGCTGGCTCGAACGGCCGAAGCCGCGACGATCGTGAGCGATTACACGGAAGCCGTTCTGTGCCAGATAGAACATCTGGTTTTCCCACGCGTCCGAAGATAGCGGATAGCCGTGCGAGAATACAACAGCAGGACCCTGGCCCCAGTCTTTGTAATAGATCTGCGTTCCGTCCTTGGTCGTAATCGTATTGGCCGTCTTGCTCACTACTTTGATATCGGCAGCAGCCTTGCTTGCAGCGCTCGCTGACGCGGTTGCAGCGACGAGGCCAACGCCAGCAACAGCAGAAGCCGCGCCAATAAGAAGGTTGCGGCGGGACGCCGCCATTTTGTTTTCAGAGGTCAAAGTCTCGATCCTTCGTTTTGAATAAGGGGTGTCGGCGCGCCAATCGCGCCAACACAGCTCCAATCAGAAGCCAAGTCGCTTGGCGTCTTCTGGCAGAAACGCCTGGCCCGAGCGGTTCTTGACGCTGGGAAGCTCCGCCACTCGTGCGCGCCATGCCTGGAGATTGCCGAGTTCGGCTGGTGCGTGAAGGCCAGCGGCATCACCAAAAGCAAGACCTGCGAAGAGTGTGATGTCCGCCATCGAGAAACTGTCGCCAGCTACGAAGTCAGAAGCACCGAGGATTTTGTTGAAGTAGCGGAAGCCCTCTTCGACTGCCGCACGATTGCGCTCGGCCCATTCCTTGCGACCTTCCCACTGCGGGCTCTTGAAGGCCTGCAGGGCAGGACCGAGACCGGAGGTGCCGAAGTGGAAATAGATGCCTACCGGATCAAGAACGAATGCCTCGGCGCGGCGCTGCATCATGTGCACAAGCGCCTTTTCCTTCGGGGATTTACCCGTGAGAGTCGGATTACCATCCAGATTGTCGAGATACTCGGTGATAGCGGTCGCTTCGGAAATAACCGTTCCGTCTTCCAGTTCGAGAACCGGAATGACGCCCGACGGATTGATTGCAAGGAATGCGTCCTGCTTGTGCTCAGCACCGATCAAGTCCACCGGGACAAACTCGACCTGGCTGTCCAAGCCCTTCTCGGCGAGAACGATGCGGATGCGGGCTGGGTTCGGAAAGCCCGAACGGTCATAAATTTTCATTGTACTCATCCTCTTCGTGGCCGGCCAGCCAATCTGACCTAGCGCTAGGTCAGCCAATAAATGTTGATATGCCCCCATGTCAAGTGCCTACCGAGCGCTAGGTAGGTATTTTCTTGACTACGGGTCTCGCTGACTTTACGTATAGGTAACCAGGGGTGACAGAGATGACGAAAGACACACGTCAATTGATTATGGATACCGCCAAGTTGACGGTGCAGGCGCATGGATACACAGCCCTGAGTTTCCGCGAATTGGCCAAGGAAATTGGCATCAAGAATGCGAGCGTTCACTATCATTTTCCGACGAAGGGTGATTTGGGCGCGGCGCTGGCTAAGCAATATTCAGACGATGCCCAGACCTTTCTGAGTGCCCTGTCGCTCGAACCCTCTCAGGCTGCCAACACCATGCGAACTTATACGGACGCATTTCGCGCTGCCCTCGAACGCGACAACCGGATGTGCCTTTGTGGTATTATGATCGCGGAGCGCGACGAGCTGCCGGAAATGGTGAGAGCGGAAGTCGATAGATTTTCGGAAAGCAACATTAATTGGCTAAAAGTCTTTCTTGGAGCCCTAGATCTCAACCGAACTGACGCCGACACGAGAGCGGAGGCTATCTTTGCGGCAGTCGAGGGCGCGCAGCTGATCGCACGGGGATACGCAGATATCGCCGTTTTCGATCGATGCATGAATGCTTACGGACAGACAGGGCTATTTCCTGCTTGGAAGGCTCGTTGAGCCCAGGGCGGGTGAAAGGACCACCGCCACCGCCAGAAGGGGGAGGAACCGGCCGGCGGCGGTGGGTGTCGTGAGTGCGAAGGTCACCGCGACGAAAGAATTTTCTATCAAGACACGCCGGCAAGCTGAGGGTTTGCTGCAATCCCCAACATCTTGTCTCGGATTTCAGCTGCGACCTTAGAACCGACAGCATCCATAAATGCTTGCTGCGCCACGCGCCATTTTAGTTCAACAGCACCATGGCGTGTTACGCCAATCGGTGTCAGAGCGGCGACGCGCTTCCGACCATCCGCAACGTCTACCTGTAAGACAACTAGCCCTTCCCGTTCCAACGGCCGCAAACTGTGACCCAAGGCGGATCGCTCCATTACTAGCAAATCCGCAAGATCCCCAAGGCAACAGCTATTGCCAGCACGCTTTAGCTCAGCGAGGATAGCAAACTGGGTCGACTTTAAACCTCCAGCGAGTGCCGTGTCGTAGAATTGCGTAGCTCGCCGCGCAGCTTTTCGAATTGCCGTAGACACGCACTGGCTACCGTTCGCTAACAGGGCACCCTCGCCGCTATCAATAGATACCATTGTAAGATCCAACATAGACTGAGCCGATATACGGGCATATGCCCTTTTAATTCAAGCCGATTCTTGTGTTGCTGCTATACCCAGCCGAGAAGCTCGCGCCGCACCACCTTCTCCAGCACCGCCATGCCGTCCTCGCTGTCATTCAGACAGGGGATATGCGCGAATTTCTCGCCGCCATTTTCATGGAAGGAGTGGGCGGCCTGCTCGGCGATTTCTTCCAGCGTTTCGAGACAGTCGGACACGAAGCCGGGGTTGAGGACCGCGATCTTCTTGACGCCGTCCTGTGCCAGCTTCTCGACCGTCTTGTCGGTATAGGGCTGCAGCCATTCTTCCGGCCCGAAGCGGGACTGGAAGGTGACCATGAACTTGTCCTTGGACAGGCCAAGGCGCTCGCGCAGCAGGCGGCCGGTCTTTTGGCACTGGCAGTAATAGGGATCGCCCTGCTTGAAGTAGGACATCGGGATGCCGTGGAACGATGCGAGCACCATCTCCGGTTCCCAATCGAGCGTCGCCAGGTGATTGGTGACCGAATTGGCTAGCGCCTCAATGTAGGTCTCGTCGTCGTGATAATCAGGGACAGTGCGCAGGGCGGGCTGCCAGCGCATGGTGAGCAGCTTCTGGAACGCCTTGTCGTTGACTGTCGCCGTCGTCGCTGCCGCATATTGCGGATAGAGCGGGAAGAGCACGATGCGGTCGCATCCGGCGGCCTTCAGGCTATCGATCTTCGAGGCGATAGAAGGGTTGCCGTAGCGCATCGCCCAGTCGACGACGACGTTGGGCAGGTCCTTCAGCCGCTCGGCCATCAGGTCGGACTGGCTGCGCGTATAGGTGCGCAGGTAGCTCTCGTCCTTGTCCTTGTTCCAGATCAGCTCATAAGCCTTGCCGACCTTGCCGGGGCGGGTGTTCAGCACGATGCCGAACAGGATCGGGTACCATTTCCAGGGCGACCATTCGATGACGCGCTTGTCGGTCAGGAATTCCTTGAGATAGCGGCGCATCGAGGAATAGTCGGTGCCATCGGGCGTTCCGAGATTGACGAGCAGCACGCCCACCTTGCCAAAGGACACAGGCGGGTGCCCGATTACTGTCTGACTGCTCATGACTTCTAGTCTCCCCGAGAGATTCGGCTGATCTGACCTCGGCCAGTGCAAATCCTAGTGACGCAGATCGCAATCATGTGCAATACCACATATTCATGGTATTTTTGCGAGGAGCATTCGTTGGCCACTCAACCCCGACGTCGAAGCAAGAAGGCAGAGATGCAGGCAACGCGCCGATCCTGATAGAGGCGGCGTCGCGTTGCCTGCGTGAAGTCGGTATTGCGGGGACAAGTCTTGCCGACGTCACATCGGCGGTTGGGATGACGAATGGCGGCTTCTACAAGCACTTCTCTTCAAGGGAAGAAATGGTCGCATGCGCCGTCGATGATGAAATGCTGATCCTGCTCGACCAGATCCGCGATGACCAATCAGGACCTCGAGAACGTTTGGATACGGTCGTCGACTTTCTCCTTGGTTCTGACGACACCGTCCATAGCGCCGCAGTTGCGTTTGGGTCTGAAATAAGGCGGCAACCATCGTCTGTTCAGGAAGCCTTCAGGGCGAACACCAAAGAGCGCGTCGCTGCGATTGCGAGACTATTGCCGCGAGGCAGTGACGCTGAGAGACTTGAGCGAGCACAACTGATCTACGCCGCCCTCATTGGGGCCGCGCAGTTATCGCCCTTTTGCGGGACCATTCGCAAAACCGTACGCCTGTTGGTTCACGAGATCGCGAGCTCGCTAATCGGTTCTTCGCAGTACGGCCGACCACTCGGCGACAGCCAAGAAACCGGCGAACACGACCACTGACAGCAACCAGCCTAGTATCGCGTCAGAGGCATAATGCGCACCAAAGCCGACCCTGAGATAAACCGTCGCGATGGATGCGCACAAGATTGGCGGCGCAGCGAGAGCCCTGTGCTTCGCAGGTACGATAAATATGAGGCAGGCGAGCCATCCTGCGGCAGAGGCCTCTCCCGAAACGAATGAACAGTTGCGGACACAGGCTCCAAGAAATGAACCTGCTGGTTCGAATTCGAGCGACCCGCCGAACAAGTTCGTTTGTATCGGCCTTGGTCGGCCAGAATGAGATTTAAGCCAAAAATTTGTCAGAAGACCTGTGCTTATTGCTAGGCTGCCCAATGCTGGCCAAATGCGCTCGATGACGAGCAGGCGTACCGGCTTGTTACGCGTTCTCGCTGTAAAGAGCGCGAGTGCAAGGACCATTGCGCCAAGACTAGGCAGGGCGTACAACAACCATCGCAAGGCAGTAAGCAATGGGGCTTGGCTCTCGGAAAATTCACCGCATACAGTTCTCAGCTGTGAGCCGCTGCAAGCGTGCCTGCTGAAGAACGCGCGGGAAACAGCGATATCTACTGCAAAGTTGCGCTTGAAGAACCAGAGGATTGCGAACCACGCAAGCGAGGACGCAAAGAATACGAGCGCGGGCCAGCGGCCACCATTTATATGAGATTTATTTTGCACGGGATGCCCTAACTTCGAATGCCGAGCATGCTTCGTCCAGCTGACAGCAAGCTGAAAGCCGACGAACTCTCGTCGGCTTTCGATCTACACTTGGATCCAACCACCATCGACGGTCAGTTCAATCCCCGTGATGTACGACGCATCGTCGGAGGCGAGGAAGGCCACAGCGCTCGCGATCTCGTCCGGGGTTCCCATTCGGTTCATTGGGATCTGTCTTGTAACCTCATCGTTGATACCGGCGACTTGTTCGGCTGGAATACCGTTTCGGACCATGATGTCGGTATCAATGTGCCCAGGCGCAATTGCGTTAACGCGGATGCCGCGGCCTCGCAGGTCCGTGGTCCATGTCCGTGCAAGCGACCGTACCGCGGCTTTGGTGGCGGAATAGACGCTAAAGTTCGGCAATCCCTTGGAGCCGGCGATCGAAGTGTTCAAAATGACAGAGCTTCCATTCCGTAGCAGTGGAATCAGTTTCTGCACCGTGAAGTACGTGCCCTTAAAGTTGGTGGCCACCGTCCGGTCGAAATCAGCCTCGGTCACGCCTTCGACGGGCCCAAGCGCCCCGCCACCGGCATTGGCAAATAGAATATCGACTCCTCCGTGCTTCCGACCAATATAGGCACCAAGCGAGTCGAGGTCCCGGAGCCGTGAGACGTCACCCGATACGGCCTCGACGTCGCCGTCTAGGCTCTCACTTGCAATGCGAAGCGCCGCTTCGTTACGTCCTATAATAATTACCTTTGCACCCTCGCGCGCAAACAACCCAGCGCTTGCGAGACCGATGCCCGAGCCGCCGCCAGTTACCACTACGACCTTATCTGTAAACCGTTGCATTTCTAATTACTCCAATGAGCGTGGATGTGCGGCCATCAGGCCGCACCTTCGCTTTTACTTATTGGGAAAATGAAACTCCGACCGGTGGCGCTCGACAAACTCCCTAACGGTCAATGGAGATGATCCTGTTTCCGCCTTAATGATCTCGTCTTCGCCGCTGAAGATGCCGTTCTGATAATCGATCGCAATCGCGCAGAAGTGTTGAACGAGAAATGGCGGCAGTCCTTGGCTTTCCAATCTGTCTTTGTATTCTGCAATGGTCGTAGGGGCATACTTCACTGTAATCCCTAGGGCGCTGCCGATCTCATCGGCAATTTGCCGCTGGGAAAGCTCGACTGGTCCGTAGAGCGCATAAGTCTTACCTGCATGACGACTGGGCTCTTCGAGCACTTTCGCGATGAAGCGGGCCTGATCCTCCGCGGCAATCGGCGCGTGACGACCGTGGCCGTAGGGTAGATCGATCACACCGTCATTCACGATAGATGCCTGTGCATGGGGGTAGAGGAACCATTGCGAAAAGAAGGTTGGCCGTAGATGGGTCGACGGGACACCAGACCAGTCCAGGATACGCTCGGAAATCCAATGATCACGGGCGGCGTGGCTTTCCGAATCCTCGCGGGCCGAGATTTGGGACATGTTGACCACAAGCTGCAGATTTGCTCTGCGTGCAGCGTCAGCAAGATATGACGTCGCTTGGATCAGGCCAGGACGGACGGGATAGCAGAAGTAGGCGGCATCTACACCGCTCGCTGCAGCGATGAGATCGTCATGCTCTAGCATGTCGCCCACAATAATCTCCGCACCGGCCTCCCGCAGCTTTGCGGACCGGTCATCCTCTTTCCGAACCAAGGCCCGTACTGTCCGCCCCCCTTTAAGCAGTTCCGCCACCGTGTATTTTCCGGTCTCGCCGGTTGCACCTGTCACAAGGATCTTGTTCGCCATCGCGATCTCCTAAAAATTTATCGTCGGCAGCTGCGCATCGGGCAGCGCTCTAAATAGATAGATGTGCAATTACACATATGCAAGTGCCCAGGTCCGTTTACTCCGCCTGCTCGCGAAAGCACTTTCAATCTTTTGTGACAACCGGACAGCTATCGTCCTTGGCCCAGTCGGCGAAGCTTAGGTAGTAAGCTCGAACGTCTTCATAGCCAGCCCTCGCCGCTACCGCGGCGGCTAGGGCCGCGCGGCCGCCACCGTCGCAGTGTGTGACAACATGGTCACCGAATTGGAAGCCCGCTTCGGTAAGGAGATCACGCAACTCAGCGGGAGGTTTGATCCACCCGTCCACTAGAAAGCTGGAATGGGAAAGGAGCCGCGCTCCAGGCAGATGACCACCGCGCGTGTTTTTGCGTAGGTCATTTCCGTAAAATTCGGCTCGGGTTCGAGCGTCGAGGATTCGTTTGTCCTCGCTGAGGCCGATCCTCAATGCATGGCGGTCGACTAGTCCAACAGGCCCTGCGCCAGGCCGGGCTTCAAATGGGGGCTTGTTGCCGACAAACGCCGGAACCTCCGCGGGGAAGCAGCTGGACGTTAGAGCGGGCCAGCCACCATTGAGAAGGAATGCGCTTGCACCGAAATATTGAAGAATGAACCAAACTCGGGCCGCCTCGGTCATGCGCCCGTCATCATAAATGGCAACAGTCGATTTGTTGTGGATTCCAAGTTGCGTGATCTCATCCGCCCAATAGCTGACATTGTCGAGCGAAGTCTCTTCCTCTTTGGCTGCCGCCTCCCACCTTTCGACGGGAACGCGCACGGCCGAAGGGTAATGAGACGCTTCGAATGCTTCTTGGTCGCGTACATCTAGCAATTGAATGAAACCGGCGGCACCGAGTGCCGTCGGCTCAAGGATAGGATCAAGTGACATTTCAGTTCCTCGTTGGCGCTGCTCTCTATCGCTCCTAGACTGCGACGATCAAAATACCGCCTGCGGCTGCAACAGCCACAATCATCCGGGCGCTGCCTTCCAGACCGCTAGAAGCACGAAGCAACTAAGCGCGAGGGCGAAATGGTGCGGACCTAAAATTGCCGTTGTGAAGACCGGATCGTAGAATGCCGCACCAAGGATGCCGACCACGGCAGCATTTGCGCCTGTCATTGCCGCCCTCACACCTTCGTATCTTCGTAAGTCGTCCCAAAATGGGAGGACGCCTAGAAGGACCATAAAGCCCGGTAAAAAGATCGCCATCAAAGCGATTGTTGCGCTCGTGAGCTTATTGGTCTCAGGCTCAATTACAGCTCCTAGATATGCGGCGAAGGTGAACAACGGACCAGGCACTGCTTGCGCGGCCCCGTATCCGGCTAGAACCTGATCCTGGGTTGCCCATCCTGACCGGACAACTTCCGTCTCCAGTAGCGGCAGGACCACATGCCCACCGCCGAATACCAGAGAACCAGATCTAAAGAAGGAACTGAAAACTGTAAAACCCTGCGAGCCGAGCGCGGAAGCGAGCAAAGGCAACCCAGCGAGCATTACGAAGAAAAGGACGAGTATCGCCCCTCCCGACGTGCGCGAGATCTGAAACTGTAGATGAGAATCGTGCGCCTGCTGTCTGTCCTGGCATCGTAGGTACCCAGATCCAGCACCAAATACGATCGCAAGCACTTGGCCGAACGAGCTAGGGCCAAATACAACGATCAGCACCGAGCCGAGGGCAATGGTTGCCCGCGGACGATCGGGGCAAAGATTTCGCGCCATACCCCAGACCGCGTGCGCCACAATCCCGACGGCCGCGATCTTCAAACCGACGATTACTCCACCCCCAATCGCCCCAGAAAACTGCGGGGCGCTGTATGCGAATAAATAGATCAAAATCGCCGATGGGAGCGTGAATGCCACCCATGCCAACAGGGCACCAAGGGGCCCACCACGAGCGAGTCCCAATGCGAAGCCAACCTGGCTCGATGTTGGACCGGGCAAAAACTGGCAGAGCGCGACCAGATTTGCATAGCTGCGCTCATCGAGCCAATCGCGCCGCGTGACGAACTCGTCACGAAAATATCCCAGGTGTGCGATTGGGCCTCCAAAGGCGGACAATCCCAATTTTATAAATGCGGCGAAAACCTCACGGGCTGTTCCGCTATATCGTGAAAGTTGTTTTTCTGCCATCGCCGTGGTTAACAGTGTACTTATTTATTGTTTTTGCAGTTGGCCCCAAGCGAGACGCATTGCGGCCCATTCACGGATCGCTTCTACGCGCATCCGAAAACAACACATTGTCCCCGTCCCTCTCGGGAGACCCTTAAGAGTTAACCCCGGGAGATGTGAGTTAAATGACGATCTCGGAGCGAAATCATTAGCCGATCCTCAGACTGACCCCGTAATCTCCCAAGAAAGCTTCTTGGGAGATTGATAGCAGTCGTCCGGTCTATCGTATTGCACAGTGTCGCTCAGCCCCGGCGACATGATGTTGCGCTCCAGACCCAAAGCTCAGCGGCTAGGGCAATAGCAAGGCCGAGAACCGGTGAGCATTTCCAATGAGCTCGGCTCCGACTGGTCCCTCAAATCCCGTTGCCGTTTTCCGAAAACGTATTGCCAAACATTGGCAGCCCGCTCTTTGATTCTTGTACCGTCGCCTCGTCCTGAAGCATGTCCCAATGCTCGGCGAGGACGCCGTCTTCCATCCGAACTATGTCAGCGGCGATCCATGCCGCCGATCTCCCAGTGTTGGAAAAGCGCCCATGAACGATGACATAGTCGCCCTCAGCGACAGCCAGTTGGTATTCCCACCTAAGGTCCTTGGGCGCCGCGCGGACTAGATCGAAGAGCCCCTCGCGGCCGGGAGCGATGTGAGCACTGTGTTGGAGGTAGTTTGGCGACCAATACTTGAGCGCTGTGTCGTAGTCACGCTTATTGAAAAGGGTTTCGAACGCCTCGAGCACGAGAGCTTTGTTCTTCGCTTGATCTGTCATGTTTTATTTCCAACTTTCAGAAGCTACGGTTTTGAACTGTTTCAATAAATTGCGAACTCAAGCGACGTGAACAGCAGGCGCATCAACACGACCGGCGACACCCTGCAACGCCTCCCTTTCATCGTTGAGCATTCCATGTGAGACTTTATCCAGCTTGCTGATCTGCTCGTCATTGAGGATGAGTTCAAGACTGCGCAGATTGCTCTTGAGTTGATCAAGTGTTCGGGGACCGACCATCGGGATACCGCCCTTTGTTGCGACCCATGCGATCGCAATTTTGTCCGGTGTCGTTTCCAACTCAGACGCCATCTCAAGGAGAACATCTACCACGGCGGCCTTTTCCGCCGAGTTTTCCGCGCGAAATGCTCTTCCACCGAGCCCTAGTTCACGGCCGCCTTCACCCTTACGATATTTGCCCGTTAACATCCCCCCAGCCAGTGGTGAGTAAGTGACGATGCCCATGCCAAGAGCGGCGGCAGCAGGGAACAGTTCACGCTCCGGCGAGCGGTGAACGAGACTGTGTTCAACTTGAATTCCCGCAATCTTTGCCGCACGGCCAAGCTCCGCGAGGGTGGCCGCTCGAGTAACACGCCAGGCAGGAAAATTTGAAAGGCCGCCGTATAAGATCTTTCCGGCGCGAGCTAGGTCATCGAACCCGCGCACAATCTCCTCGCTCGGCGTGACGCCGTCCGCGTAGTGGGCCCAATATATATCGATCCTGTCTGTCTTGAGGCGTCTGAGGCTAGCTTCAACGGACGAGACCATTGATTTCCTACTGTTCCCTGTTCTCAGCGTCCCAAGTCCTTTCTGGTCGCCGAGCGTGAACTTAGAGGTGAGGAGGAAGTCTTCGCGTCGGCCAGTAAGAAGATCGCCAAGGATCTCCTCAGATTGTCCGAACTGGTAAAAATCAGCGGTATCAAGGAAATTCCCGCCAACATCGGCATAGGCGTTGAATATCTTGGAGGCTTCCTCGCGGTCGCTTCCGTAGCCCCAACCGGTGCCGAAGTTCCCGGTTCCGAGAACCAACTCCGAAACACGTAGACCAGTGCTGCCAAATACTTTCGTTTTCAAGTTCTATCCCTTCAATTTTTGATGCGTTTATATCGGCCGACCGCTACCTGTTCCGCATCCCCAAGAGCAATGCCAATGCCCCGAGTGCCGCGCCCGCGAGGCACGTAAGGGACCAACCTCCGTAGGACCAAAGAAATCCCGATGCCGCAGAACCGGCTGCTCCACCCAAGAAAAAGATCCCAACAAACAAGCCATTAATACGGCCTCTCGCCTCGGGTTTAAGATGGTTGATTGCGTGGCGGCCGATAGTCTGATCACCCGTAACACCCACATCCAAAAGGACCGCGCTCAAACCCAAGAGCCCGAGAGAAAGAAGTTGCAAGCCGGAAGGGGCTGCTCCTGCCCAGGCGGCGACTAGGAAGCCCAAGATCATCAGGAAATGGGAGGTAACGGTCACCGTTTTTGACAGGCCTTTGTCTGCCATTCTTCCGAACACGGGCGTGACGGCAGCTCCACCCGCTCCGACGAGCGCAAAGAGCCCCACTCCATCACCTGAGAGGCCGAACGAAGGCGATTGCAGGATGGTAGCGACGGATGTCCAGAAGAGGTTGAATGCCGCCATCACTATCGCAGCACTGATCGCCCGGCTACGCAACACGGGCTGCGTCGCCAGAAGGTGGAACAGCGACTTGATTAGTCCGACATAACCGAGGTCTCTCTCGGGAACGCGTCTCGGCAGCTTGATCGCGAGCAAGAGTGTAAGCACAGCCGTCACTGTCGCGCTTGCGACGTAAAATGCTCGCCATCCCCAAACGTCTTCGAGGAAGCTTGCGGCGGGACGAGCGAGAAGGATACCTACCATCAACCCGCCCATGACGTCGCCGATGACTCGTCCACGCTTCTCTGGCGCGGCCATCGAGGCTGCGATGGGCACCAAGATCTGAATAGCAGAACATGACGCCCCCAAAACGAAAAGAAGGGGAAAGAGAGCAACCACTGTATCGACAGATGCTATGAGAGCGGCCGTTGTGCCCGCAACAGAAAGCATCACAAGGACGAGTGTCCGGTTCTCGTGGAGATCGGCAAGCGGTACCAGGAGAAACAGACCCGCCGAGTAGCCGAGCAAGGTCACCATAGCAACGAAGCCGCTATATGAGCCGCTCATTTCAAAATTCTCGGCAATGGCCGGGAGCATTGTCTGCGGCGCAAACAGATTGGTCACCATGATGCCGACGGCCAGCGCAAACAGCGCCACCGGTACACGTTGTAAAGCAATGCCCCGACTGCCATCGTCCAGAACTTCGTCTATCGCGCTCATCACAATTCACCCCTATAGAAACAACCAGGATTTACCGCGTGTAGACATTATGCTACAAATCAATAACTCCGATAATCTTCATAGATTTTTTGCATGAACATTCGTGATCTCGAGGCACTTGTTGCCGTCATTGAAACTGGGTCCGTTGGCTCAGCTGCCATTCGTCTCAACCTCACGCAACCAGCGCTCACACGCAGGATTCAGCTTCTTGAGGAAACGCTCGGCGCTGCCTTGCTTGATCGCGCATCCAAACCGCACAAGGCTACATCTGATGGCCTTCGCGTGTATGACTACGCTAGGCAGATCCTCCGAGGGGTGCGCGATCTTCGCGTAGATCTGACTGGCCCTCCCGGCGACGTCCAAGGAGAATTCACGATAGGTATTATGCCGCATCTGGCCGATGAGGCCGTGACCACACCGATTGCTAAGGTTCGATCGGAATTTCCCAACCTCAAGATCAAGCTAACATCGGACTGGTCCCCTGCCCTGCAGAGCAGGGTCGCTAGCGGCGATCTAGACTTGGCAATATACTGCCTTGCCGACGGAGAAACGCCCGCTCAGGGCATCTCAACGGTCGACCTCGGCAGATCGGAGGTCGCTTTGGTGGCTTCCCCTGCTCTCCGTGTCCCTCAACAAGCCACGATCCTGGAGCTCTCTCGGTTTCCGTGGGTTTTGAACAATGACGGGTGTGGCTTTAGGAATTACATCGGCCATACCTTCGAAAGCGCACGCTTGCCGTTCAACGTAGCGATAGAAGTTCTAAGTGCGGACATTAAAATGTCCCTTGTCGCTGCAGGTCATGGGATCGGCATTGTTGCACCTGCTGGCCTTGATCAATGTCGTTGGCGAGATCAGATTAAGGTCATCGAAACGCCAGACTTCAGGCCGGCGGTTCGTGTTTGGGCAGCTAGCAGCGAAAGCCCGTCAAGGCTTGCGGCACCAGTGCGAACCTTTATCGAGGAAATGCAGGCACTGCCGGGCCAGGGCCAGGTGGGCGTTCTTGCCGCATAGCACTCACGAAATCGAGCTTGAAAAGCGAACCTAGATTGTTGCATTAGGGGCATATGCCCTTTTATAAACATGAACATTGATCAAAGAGTTAGCCATGAAGAATTCGAACAACCTCCGGATCATATCACTAACAGCTCTTATGTTCTCCACGCTTTGCGGGATTACACGAGCAGCTGACATCGGCTACCACACAGAGGAAGTCGCGGGTCTCCAAGTGTTTTATCGCGAGGCCGGCCCTAAAGATAAGCTTACGATCGTGCTACTGCACGGCTTCCCTTCATCGTCACATATGTTCCGCGATCTAATTCCGGAACTGACGAGCGAGTTTCACGTGATTGCACCGGATTACCCGGGAATGGGGCAGAGCCAGGCACCTGCTGCGGGTAACAATGTCACCTTTGACAGTGAGTCGATTGCCATCGAACAGCTGCTCGATAAGCTCGGAGTAAAAAAAGCGATCTTCTACATGCAGGATTTCGGCGGCCCGATCGGCATGCGCATCGCCACTCGTCATCCAGACATGGTCGAAGGATTAATCTTCCAGAACATTGCGATCACAGAAGACGGATGGGATCCAGCACGCCTCAAGGTCGTGAAGTCGAACAAGGGGCCCGAAACACCGGACAAGAGGGCTGCGGCCGAATCTCGTGTTTCGATGAAAACCGATCTCACGCTCTACCAGCACGGCGCCGCAAACGCGTCGGCACTCAACCCAGATGCTTGGACGAACGATGCCTTTGCGATTGCCAATCCAGAATCGCGTCGCGTTATGACCGATCTCCAACTCGACATCGCGTCGAATCTCGAACTCTACCCGGCGTGGGCGAGATATCTCGCTGATCAGAAGCCCAAGACGCTGGTGGTTTGGGGCGACAACGATCCGATTTTCACTCCGCATGCGGCGGACGCTATTGGTGCGCTCGCACCCGGCTCTCAAGTGCAGCATTACAACTCCGGCCATTTTGCATTGGAGGAAGTGCATTCCGACGTGGCGGCCCGGATAATCAATCTGTTCTCCGGCACGAAGCGCTAGTCAGAAGTCGCGATGACCAACACAGATATCGCGGATGAGGTCAAAATGTTAATTGGTCAAAACATCATCGGTTCCTCGCCTCTGCTTGGGCAAGGAAAGCTGTTTAACGCGGTGAATGCATTTACTGGCGTTGATTTACCGACCCAGTTTCGGTCGGCGACATTCGCCGATGTCGAAGAAGCGACGCGTTTGGCTTGGGAAGCCTACGCCGCTTTTCGCGATACCGACTCCGGGCATAGGGCTCTGTTCCTTGGGAACATTGCAGACGAGATCGAGCAGTCCGGTGATGAGCTGATATCAATGGCCGAGGCCGAGACAGGGCTATCCAAATCGCGATTAAGTGCTGAGCGAGCAAGAACTGTGAAGCAGCTCCGGCTCTTCGCTCAAGAGGTTGCCGTAGGCAACCATTTGGGACTTCGCCTCGACGCGGCTGATCCAGACAGACGACCCATATCCAAGCCGGAGCTTCGACTTCGAAATATCGGTGTCGGACCGGTCGTTGTCTTCGGCGCGTCGAATTTCCCCTTCGCGATGTCTGTGGCAGGTGGCGACACTGCGTCTGCGTTCGCAGCCGGGTGTCCAGTGATCGTTAAAGCCCACTCCGCGCATCCAGGTACTTCTGAATTTGTGGGGAAAGCGGTGTCGCGAGCCGTTCGCAAATCTCAAATGCCGCCGGGCATATTCTCGATGCTGTTCGACGCTGGATTCGAGATTGGCCAGGCGCTGGTCAATGATCCTCGAATTCAAGCCGTGGGCTTCACAGGCTCTCGTCGGGGCGGACTGGCTTTGCTCGACATCGCGGCCAAAAGAAAACGGCCGATACCGGTGTACGCGGAAATGAGCAGCATCAATCCGGTCATCCTTCTACCCGCTGCTCTCGAAAACAGGGGCGTCGATATTGGAAAGGCCTTTGCCCGTTCACTTACGTTGGGAGCTGGCCAATTTTGCACAAACCCCGGGCTGATCCTGGCAATGGAGGGCCCTGGCCTGGCCAAATTCCGAAAGGGTGCCATAGAGGCTATTCATTCGTCGCCCGCCCAAACAATGCTAACGCCAGGAATTTTGCATGCCTACAGAGCAGGTGTCACGAAGCTTGCCGAACACTGGCGCGTTGATCAGCTCGTCCGCGGGAGCGAGGGCAGAGACAACGAAGCTACTCCGGCGCTATTTGAGACGGACGCTGACGCTCTCATGCGTTATCCAGAGCTGCAGGATGAAGTGTTCGGAGCCGCGGGCTTGATCGTCAGGTGCAGCAACATGAACGAACTCTTAGATTCGTTGGTTCGCCTAGAGGGCCAGCTCACCGTATCCCTTCATGTTGATCAGGCTGACTATGAAGCCGCGACCGAGATCATTCCCTCAATCGAGAGCCTAGCGGGCCGCTTGATAGTCAACGACTTCGCGACCGGCGTTGAGGTTTCTCACGCGATGGTTCACGGCGGACCGTACCCAGCAACGTCCGACGGGCGCGCCACATCAGTCGGCACTCTTGCAATTAATCGGTTTCTGCGGCCGGTCTCTTACCAGGACTTTCCTTCAGAACTGCTCCCTCGGCCTTTTACGGCCGGGCCCGCCTAGACAAGCATTAAGCCACTCCGAAACAAGGACACGCTATGACTTACAAAGCCCACCAAGCGTTCATCAGTGCGATACTCTTAGCCACGCTGACAGCATGCGCGTCTACCGCTGACGACAGCCGGCAAATTAGAGTTACATCAATACCTTCCGGTCTTCCTGTGACCACGGATGTTGGCTTAACCTGCGCCGCGACCCTTTGTCAGATCAGCGTCCCTGCTCTGGGCGCGGTGCGTGTAAGTACAGAGACTGTAGGACACACCAAGTCGGTCATCGTCCCGGGGCGTCGGATTGGCAGCAGAGGTAAAGAGCTTCAAACGGTCGTTCTCGACTTGCGTTGACGCCCTGTAAATCGTGTGACGAGCTAAAATTTTAGACTCGGACTAGGTACCTCCTAACGTCAATAGTTATTGCTCGCTCGTACGTCTGCTACCCGTTTAACAACAGGTCGGCTCCCGCGCGAGCCGACTCTAGCAGCATCTCCGCAAGCTCCTCTGACGGCACCGCTCTTGCAAGTTGGAGGGCACCGACTGCCATGCTGAAGACCGCGGCAGCCTTGATCATGCCGCTGTCGTTGCCGTTGATGCCATCGGCTAGCCGAGCCAGAATCTCCCTCAAGTGTTCCTCATAGGCCAGCCGAGTGGACTGCGGTTGGCGCGCGATTTCCGGCAGGAGGGCCGCAGATGGGCACCCATCCGCTGGATGATCGCGATGCGCGGTCGACAAATAGCGTGACAAGGCCGTTTTGAGGTTCGCATTGACAGAAGTGTCCGAGATCTCCTGTGCCTGTCGCTCCAGGGCGTCATTCAGGACTTCGCAGACTAAATCGTCCTTGGACGAAAAATGCGCATAAAATGCTCCGTTCGTCTTGTTAGCGTCGTGCATTATCCCGGCAATGCCGGAGGCGGCTATGCCATCTGCTCGAAAGCGGCGACTCGCAGCGGCTAAAATATCGGCACGGGATTGAGCTTTTTGATCTTTCACATATCGCATGACTCGAACCATAGCACACCGCTATTGTATTACGAACATAATATGTCATTATGATCGTAATACAAACAAGGAGTTTTTTCATGCGAAAGAAGCACGCGGTCGCGCTGGTAACAGGGGCATCGAGCGGAATTGGTCAAGCAACAGCACGCGCCCTCGCGGACCAAGGCTACGTCGTGTTCGGGACCACACGTGGTAATCCGGTAGGCGAGACCGATGGAATCACGATGATCACCTGCGATGTGACATCCGAGGACTCCGTGCGGGATGCGGTCGGATTCGTTATCGACACGGCAGGGCAAGTCGATCTCCTGGTGAACAACGCTGGCATTGGTATGCTAGGAGCACTTGAAGATTCATCCGTACGGCAGCATCAGGCCCTATTTGACGTCAATGTCTTTGGCGCGATCCGAATGATCAAGGCGGTCTTGCCAGCGATGCGGGCGCGAGAGAGTGGCCGCATCATCAACATCAGTTCCGTGCTCGGTTTCATTCCAGCGCCGTTCTCTGCCTCCTACGCTGCCTCTAAACATGCGTTGGAAGCGTACAGCCAATCGCTGGATCATGAGGTTCGTGGCAATGGTATTCGGGTACTGCTAATCGAACCTGCCTACACAAAGACCGCATTTGACACCAACATCGTACGCCCGGATGAACCCAAGCCAGAATACGCTGGTCCGCGAGCGGGAGCTGACAAACTCATCGAAGAAGCGCTAGTTAAGGGCGATGCGCCGGAAACAATCGCACGCGTTGTCCTAAAGGCCGCCTCCGCACGGTCTCCACAGCTCCGATATCCCGCAGGGAAGATTGCACGCCAACTAAACCTAGCCCGGAAGATCATACCCGAATCCATCCTTGATGGAATGCTGCGAAAGCAGATGAAGCTCGATCAGACTGTGGCTCAGTAGGCTGGTATCTCTCAGTGCAGTTCCACCGCGATCAATGTCCCTGACGAGCTGCGATCGCCTACAAAAGAAAAGAGGCCCGGAGGGAAGGCCGGGCCTCTTCGAGAGATCGGAGGTCAACCAGATCTCTGCTTGATGCGTGTCTCTAACCACGCACCAATTACTTAGAAGTCGCGCTGCAGGCGGAAGAAGCCTTCAACCCAGTCGGCGTCGCCCTTACCGTTAACGGTCTGGTTGCCGTAGTCTTCCTTGACGTAGGTAGCGGCAAGCTTTGCATTCAGGTTGTTGACGACTTCGTAGTCGAGCGTCACACCAGCGCGCCACATGTTGCCATCGTCCCAGCTGCCGTTGGAGTCGGTTACGATGTTGTCGGTGTACTGGGCAGCCGGCGTGATCGTGAACTTGTCGGTAGCCTTAAGAGCGTACTGAGCAACGACGGTCCACTCACCGATGTTGTAGTAGGCGTTACCGCCGTTGCCCGCATCGCCGAGGCCGCTAGACCAAACAACAGCGAGCTCTGCCTTACCCGGACCGACGTCTGCACCAACACGAGCCGTGACAGCGCCTTCCTGGTTGCCGCCATCATAGCCGCCGTAAACTGCCCAGGTAAAGTTGCCGAACTTGCCGCCGACGGTTGCGTCATAGCCGAGGGTGTTGCCCTTGGTCTCGGTGCCTGCGCGGAAAAGGCTGGTACGCTGGAAATTGTCGTCGGCGCCGTCATTGCCACCGAGTTCTTCCAGAGCGACACCCGCGTAGAAGTCGCCAGCGTCATACTGATAACGGATCGCGTTGAAGTTGGTGACGTTTGCCATTGCGTCGGTTTCACCCGAGAAGTCGTCATCCCACCAGTTCACGAACTTACCGACTCGCAGACCTGCGATGTCAATGTAAGCTTCATCGATTTTTGCGCCGCTAAGATTGCTACCGAGATCGGTCGAAGCTTCTGTGCTGATGCCATTTGTGCTGACATTCGACGGACGATTGTTAGCTTCGAGAACAATACGGCTCTGCAGGGTGCCGTACTCCGAGTCGCTCTTGGCGTCGAACCAGACCTTGGCGCGGGTGCGCGAACCCCAGTCTTCGTTGTTGTTGTCGTCGTAACCGTCACCGGCTCCGAAGCTGGTGTCAAAACGCAGATAACCGCCGATCTTGAGGCAGGTTTCCGTACCCGGGATATAGAAGTAACCCGTGCCGTATGCGTCGCAAACGCGTACGTATTCGACAGCTTCCGGCTCAGCAGCGACGATCGCGTCGGCGGCGTATGCGCCGGTCATGGAGGTCATTGCGGCAGCAGAGCCGAGTAGAATAGACCGTATGTTCATAGCAGTTCCTTTATCAATAGGGCGCAGAGCATCGCGCCGAGAAATCAGCGTTAACCCATCCCAGTTGTTTACGATTCCCCTCAGGGAAGGAGCGGCAACCCGCGCAGTGTTGAATTGCACATGATTGGAACTGTATCAAGCGAAGGAACAGTCACAGCAACATGGTTGCATACGGGTGTTGCCGCAATGCAACAAATTTTCACATGACGTTATCAAGCCGTTAACTGTACAAATCCCGGCTCCAATCCACGATTATCCGACTGGCTTGTTCGCCTGCCGGTCAGCGCCAGACCACCACCTTGGGATTGCTAACTCCCGTATGGACTCCAAGCATGATGACTGACATGCTTGGAGAAAATCATTCCAGGTTTGGGGTTTAAGGTGCCACAGGATCTTCGTTTAACACGTATGCTGCACGTGCTTGTCCACATGGGCGTCAGCGACCAACGGGTAACGTCCGTCACGATCGCAAAGATGCTCGGAACGAGTCCTCCAGCAGTTCGTCGGACCATGGGGTCCCTGCGCGAACACGGGATCGTCTCTTCAGAGGACGGTAAAAATGGTGGATGGAGGCTGAGGAAGGAATTGCGCGATCTCACTGTGCTAGATGTACAGCGAGCGCTTCAGAACGGTCCGTTGCTAACCAAGCCGCCTTTTCAGGATCATCCCGATGACGGCATAGAGACGAGTGCGTACCGCGTTGTCGCAGCAGCATACGAGGCGGCTGAGAGTGAATTAAAAGACGCATTTGAAGCCGTACGCCTTTCGGACATCGCTCTGGATTCTGTTCGGCAGTCAGAGCCACGGCGCGGAATCACGAGTCGTTAGGGGCATTGGCCATCCCTCTCAACCCCTCATTTCTTGGGGTCGCCTCGAATAGTAATACAATTATCTATCTCAAGCGCGATCGCGTGTCACCCGGTCGCTTCACGATCCTTTGAAAGCTTCACAATGTCATCAATAACATCTCCATCGTCAGCCTCCCGGGCTGCTGCAACGACGGCGCATTCAAACTACACAACCCCGCTCATCGCCCTGACAACTCTATTTTTTATGTGGGGTTTCATTACCTGCCTAAACGACATTCTCATCCCGCATCTGAAGAGCGTGTTTCAACTCAGCTACACCCAATCGATGCTCATCCAGCTTTGCTTCTTTGGAGCGTATTCGATAATCTCATTACCTGCTGGCGCTCTCGTTAAGCGGATCTCTTACAAGTGGGGTATCGTGACAGGCCTTGCGATTGCCGCTGCTGGATGCGCTCTGTTTATTCCTGCGGCGGGATATCGCATTTATGCGCTTTTCCTTGGTGCTCTGTTCGTCCTCGCAACCGGAGTGACGATTCTCCAAGTTGCGGCAAACCCTTATGTCACCATTCTTGGAAAGCCCGAGACGGCAGCCAGTCGGCTCAACTTGACCCAAGCTTTCAATTCGCTGGGAACCACACTCGCCCCATTATTTGGTGCTTTTCTGATCCTTTCAGCAGCAACCGTCGCCGCAACAAATGCGACTCCTGAGCAGCTCGATGCAATCCGCGCCACGGAGGCGGCGGCGGTTAAGCTCCCGTACCTCATTTTGGCCGTCGCGTTCTTGATCCTTGCATGCGTGTTCGCTGCGCTCAAACTCCCTGTGGTCGAAGAAGATGAGCAGCAGGGTGAGCAACTACCAGGGAATTCCGCTTGGAGCTATCGACATCTAGTGTTGGGCGCCGTTGGCATTTTCGTCTACGTCGGCGCTGAGGTGAGCGTTGGCAGTTTCCTCGTGAACTTCCTAGCCGAGCCGTCGATTGCCAACCTTCCGGAAGCTGATGCCGCTCATTACGTATCCTATTTTTGGGGCGGCGCGATGATTGGTCGGTTCATTGGCTCCGCCGTAATGCGCTACGTCGATGACGGCAAGGCACTAGCTTTCAACGCCATCGTATCGGCCGTGTTACTATTGATAACGGTTACGACGACCGGGCATATAGCGATGTGGGCTGTCCTTGCTGTCGGGCTTTTCAATTCAATTATGTTCCCTACCATCTTCAGCTTGGCGCTTCACGGCCTTGGAAAGCATACGAGCCAAGGCTCCGGGATCCTGTGCCTTGCTATCGTGGGCGGCGCACTTCTGCCATTGGTTCAGGGCACCCTTGCCGACACGATCGGTATCCAGATGGCCTTCTTGATGCCCATCGCTTGCTATCTCTACATCTCATTTTATGGCGTAAAGGGGTCGCGACCGCGAGCTTCGTGAAAGCAGTACGAACCTGGTGGGGCGGCCGCAGCGCCGACCCACTCTCTCTCGTCGCCGCCAGAAGCGTTTGCCACTGGCTAATTCTAGACTGCTAGATCTGAGCGATGTAGGTCACGTTCTGAGTGCACGCTGTCCGCCTTCAGTTCATCCCCGCAATCGGAGCAAACGAATTTCGGAGTGAGCACTGAACCGCATGAGTGCCTGAACACAACGATGTTCTCGGGATCGTCGCGAGCAAACTTATCGCCCCAATCCCTGATCGCATGCAGAATGGAAAAAAGGTGAGCACCGGATTCGGATAGCCGATACATATATCGAACCGGCCTGTCTTCGTACTTGTCCTTTGAGATGACACCGAACACTTCCAACGATTTAAGTTTGGCCGCGAGAACATCCCGGGGCGCACCCGTATTTTTCACGATCTCATCGAATTTGCCTGATCCGAACGTTAACTCGCGGATTGCCAACAGCGACCATTTATCGCCGATGACTTTCAGAGCAGCATCGATGGAACATACCCGAGGATCTATTGGTCGTGGTTTGCGCATGAGCGATGCTTACACCACCCATAGTGGATTTGCAATCAAGACCCACTCTTGCTCATTAATCTATTTTATGATGAATGCTCTAAAATCGTTGACGTTTGTCCCTGTCGGCCCGGGCACGAACAAGTCGCCAATGGCTTCAAATGCGTTATAGCTGTCGTTCTTACCAAGAAGGCCCGTTGGGTCCAGCCCCGCTCCAACTATGCGGCCAACGGTCGTCCCGTCTGCGAAGGCGCCCGCGTTTATGCCAGATCCATCGATACCATCCGTGTCCGCGGCCAAGAGATGCACGTCGAGGCCTCGCAACGCTATTGCCGCCGCTAGCGCAAACTCAGTGTTGCGGCCCCCCAGCCCAGGATTTGGACCTAACGTTACAGTCGTCTCTCCTCCCGAAAACAGGATCACGGGACGCTCGAAAGGCTCGCCATGAGTGAGGACTTCTCTCGCGATTGATCCGTGCATCGACGCAATGTCGCGTGATTGCCCTTCAATAGCATCAGATAATATGACGGCTCGAAAGCCAGCGCTGATGGCCAGTTCCGACGCAGCCTTCAGCGAGATCCTCGCTGACGCAACGATATGATGTACATTTCTCGAGAATACACCGTCAGATGGTTTCGGAGCGTCTGCTGCGGGAGACCTTAGGTGTTCAAGCACCCGAGCGGGCAAGTTGAGTCTGTATTGCGCAGCGACATCGAGAGCATCGTGCCTGGTAGTTTCATCAGGAATTGTTGGACCGGTTGCTACAAGAGCGACGTCGTCGCCGGGGATATCCGATACGACGAAAGTGACAACACGAGCTTTCGTACTTGCAGCCAAGCGTCCTCCCTTGATGGATGACACGTGTTTGCGCACGATGTTCATTGCAGCGATTGGTGCTCCGGATGCAAGAAGGGTGCGGTTGACTTCCAATTCGTCGCTAAGACTCAATGAAGGCGGCGGCGCAGGCAAGAGAGCCGATCCTCCCCCAGATACAAGCGCGATCACCAGATCTTCCGGTGTGAGGTCCTTGATGACCTCCAGTAGCGCTCGGCCTGCCACTAACCCCGCACGATCGGGCACAGGGTGCGCAGCCTCCAAAATTTTGATGGATTTCGTTTCGCAGGCGAATCCGTACCTGGTAACAACAACACCAGTCAGAGGCCCGTCCCAGAGGAGTTCCAGCGCCCTTGCCATCTGCGCCGACGCCTTGCCAGCTCCGACCACAACGGTTCTACCTTTCGGTCGAGCGGGCAGATTCGCTTTCATCCCCAGCGACGGATCGGCAGCGAGGACGGCGGCGTTGAAGAGAGAGGTAAGAAGGGCCTTGCTATCTTGGAACATACACGGGATCTGGCGCTGGAGACTCTTAAAAATCTGCCGTGCACGCGGCACGGCAGGAGTGGCAGGGGCATCGATCGTGTCGATGCCCGTCATAGGCTTGCTAGGATGCGAAGAAGTCCGTGACCTTTCTTGCGAACTTTTCCGGATACTGGAACAAGAATGCGTGGCCGCTATCGCTGTAAAATGTCGTAACGGCGCCCTTTAGCTTTCTAGCCATCTCGAACGACTGGATCGACGGCTCCATGATGTCGTGCGATCCATTCGCGACCAAAACCGGTACCTCAATCTCGCTCAGGCGGGCCCATGCGGAATTCTGCCCGCTGTTCCAACCCTGGATCGCTTTTGCCTGTTGCTCCCACGATGCCTGCTTTACTGTGAGCACTTCCCCGGAGTCGTGATGAAAGAAGCGCGATAGAACCTGGCCAGCCGCAGCCTTCCCCGTCTCGGTATGCGAGAAGAAGATGTAGATAATGTCATCGACAGAGGGTTCTACCTTTTGTCGGATTTCGACCGATTTGGGATCTTCTGTCGGCCGCACGCTGGGCTCACCGGGACCAGAACCCGCAACGACGACCTTGTTCACAATGTCCGCGTGGTCCAACGCCAAGACCTGAGCGACAAAACCGCCCATAGACCAGCCCACAATGTCGACTTTGCCGTATTTCTGAGCACTGACGAAATCCGCGACGCCTTCGGCCATGGCGGCAATGGTGTCCGGAGCGACGCCATCGCTTGAGCCGATTCCGACGTTATCGAACACAATGACCCGCCTGTCTTTCGACAGTTCTTCGATGAGCGCGGGGTCCCAATCGTCAATCGTACCGCGGTAGCGCTGCAGCAAAATAATCGGCGTTCCGGTGGTCTCACCGATTTCCCGGTAGCCGTAGTTGGCCAACGCGCCTTGGACGTACTGTGTCCGCGCGGAATCCGCTTTGTATTTGGTCACGTTATTTCTCCTTCCATAGATTGCTCGAGACGTTCGTCGTCGTCGAGGACGACAGGCTTAGGCGGCGTGGCCTCCCGTGAAGCCCGCAAGCCATGATCTGATCTCGTAGTTTACTTTCTGAGGGGCATCCTGATGGACCCAATGGCCGGCATCGGGAATTGAAACGAAGCGATAGGATGGTTCAAACCACTCCCAGAGGGCGCTCAAATGCTTAATCGAAAAATAGGGGTCATCTAAGCCCCAAAGGATGAGCGTCGGAACCTTGTAGATAAAAGAAGAAGAGTCGTCCGGAGGCGGATTTCCATACGGAGGGCCCGGATAGTTCTTCTTGTAGTAACTCAGCATACCCTCGATAGGGGATGCCCTGAGATAGTCTCCGATATATTCTCTCCATTCCGGATCGCGAATATGGCGCACAATATGCTCCTCATCCTTTGGATCTCCGGGTTGGTATCGATGATATGCTTGCGTATATCGCGCGAGCTTCTGCTGCTCGCCATCGGCTTGCAGTAGAATGAGGAAAGGCTGGAGTACCGGAGAGTTTAAGAGTACCAGACTCTTAACTCTCTCCGGATGATAGAGGGCGAACGCCTGCAGAATGACACCACCCCAGTCATGGCCAATGACGTGTGCCGCACTTACCTGCAGGTGATCGAGCAATTCGACGATATCGCTAACTAGTTCACTTAGCGAATACCGATCGACATCTCGCGGTACAGAACTTGGCGGATAGCCGCGCATGGTCGGCACGTAAACCTTATAGTCTTTGGAAAATTCCGCGATCTGCTTATGATAGGTAAACGAGTTATCTGGGAAGCCGTGTAGGAAGATTAGTGGCTCCCCTGCTCCATATGACTCGCAATGGATCATGACGTCGCCATTAATGAATGACGCGTCGATACAGTTGAATTCGCTTATCGATAACAGAGCGGACGGTTCGTGATCGCCTGGCATGCATTCCTCCTCCTAAGACGCGCGCGCTTGGTCAGGCGAAAACCATGCCCCCGTCCGGAATTTTCGTTTGCCCGGTCATGTAGTCGGATTTCGACGACGCGAGAAACGAGACGGTATTACCAACATCCTGCGGTGACTGCAGGCGTCCAAGTGGGATGCTGGCGACCAACGAGGTCTGGATTTCCTTGGCGGTATCCCAAAGTGCCGTGTCAACGACACCAGGAGCATATGAGTTCACTGTGATGCCGTGCGCCGCCCATTCCTGTGCCGCTGCCTGTGTTAGGCCCCGAACGGCAAATTTGCTGGAAGAATAGGCAGCAAATCCGCCGGCGGCGCGATGAGCCACCTGCGAAGCAGCACCAATGATTTTTCCACCGGTACCCTGCTTGATAAACTGCCGCGCGGCAGCCTGATAGGTGAGGAAAACTCCCCGAACATTGATCTCGAACATTCGGTCCCAAGCTTCCGGTGAGAGGTCAAGCAATGACTCGACGCGTGCGATACCAGCGTTAGCGACCGCGACGCTCAAATTGCCCAGATGATCAACCGCATCTTGGAAAGCCTTGGCTATCTGCGAGGCCTGAGTTACGTCGGCTAGAACAACTGCGCTCTTGCGGCCCAATGCTCGAATCTCGCTCGCCACGGCCTCAGCCTTTTCACCTGACTTGGAGATATCGTTGATCGCAATGTCAAAGCCGTCTGCAGCAAGCTGCAACGCGATGGCTCTGCCAATACCTTGGCCAGCTCAAGTTACCAACGCAACGCGATTTTGAGTTTCTGACATAGGTCCTCCTAGACCAGATCTGGAATGAGTTTTCTTGTGGCTTTCCATCCATAGCATGTGGATTGGTTTTTCCAACCCACTAACGAAAGATCCTAGGGCCTGATCGTGCATAAGAGCCGATTGATTGTATCAACGTGATGGAAATCACATCGACCCGCCGAGTGCGTCGGTTCCACTGGAACCGTTGGAATGTATGGCAACTTGATGCAGTACATTATCCTGTCGGATCGGCGGCCGCGGCTCAGGTATACGCGGGTCAGAGGTGGGCTATTTGCAAATTGTATTGCTTGAGGGACGCATTTGCTGCAGGCGCGATGCGTCAGTTCAGAGCCGTCAGACAGCGACGAGCATTAGAGCGAGAAACGAATTCGCCCGGAGCCGATTCCCTCGGATGGGCCGCCCAAGGAGCTTCAAATAAGCGAATACATTTCGGGGCAATAGGCTGCCAACTGAAGCAAAGCTCTACATGTGAGCTTTGATAGACGTTTTGCACACCGCGCCTCACACCCGGCGGGAGGATTATCGCCCAGGTCTGCTGAGGCAAATTCAGGCGAGGCAAACTATATTAGATGCGGATTAGCGGTTTACTGAGCCGAGAAGCGATAGCCGATACATCGCCGCCGAGCGGGCGGTCCTGTGTGAGGGGTGCTGACATCGGGAAAATGAAGATGGCAAAACAAGTTAGAAATACATCGGATATCGGCGCCCTGGTACGCAGCGCACGCAAGGAGCAAAACTTGCGGCAGGATGAGCTTGCCGGAGTTGCTGGCGTCGGTCTTCGCTTCATTGTCGATCTCGAAGCCGGCAAGCCAACGGCCCAGATTGGGAAGGTCTTGCAGGTTCTGCAAACGCTCGGCTGCTCCGTCGATATTCTGTCCCCTGGCGAGCGTAGGCAATGACGGCAAAAACTCTCAACGTTTGGTGGGATGGCAGCTTTGTCGGTCAGTTCACGCAAGACAGGCACGGCGACATTAGTTTCACCTATTCTCAATCACCTATTCTCAAGCTTGGCTTGATGACGAGAAAGCGCTTCCGCTTTCAGCATCACTCCCGAAGCGGCCAGAGCAATTCTCCCGCCGAGAATGCCACCCGTTCTTCGGCGGCCTTTTGCCCGAGGAGAGCCAACGCCAAGTCGCCGCCCAGGCATTGGGTGTTTCACCTGCGAACGACTTTGCGCTTCTCGACCGCTTAGGTGGTGACGTTGCAGGCGCTCTTCAGCTCCTGCCTGAAAATCAAAAGCCAATTGAGATAGCGCCGCTTGCAAAGCGACTGCCGACTCCCCTTGATGATGCAGGAATCGTTCGAGTTTTGGACGCACTTCCGATGCGACCTCTCCTGGCCGGCGAAGAAGGCTTGAGCCTGTCTTTGGCCGGTGCGCAATCCTAGGTGCCGATTGTTCTGATCGGCGAGCAGATAGCACTTCCGCTTCCCGGCCAGGCGACCACGCATATCCTGAAACCGCCTATCGCACGCTTCGAGGGAACAACCGAAAACGAAGCATTTGTGATGAGGCTCGCCGCCACCATCGGCCTCGATGTAGCCCCAGTGGAGCCAAGGTCTGTTGAGGGGCGTTCGTTTCTCTTGGTTGAAAGATATGACCGCGCGCCCGATGGACGCGGCGTGGTACATCGCATCCACCAGGAAGACTTCTGCCAAGCGCTCGGCGTGCCACCCGAAACGAAATATGCGAGCGAAGGCGGCCCACTTTCAAGGACTGCTTCGAGCTATTGCGACGAGTGTCGGCGCGCCCTGCAACTGATGTGCTTAAGCTACTGGACGCCGCGATCTTCAACCTGGTTGTCGGAAACGCCGACGCCCACGGCAAGAATTTCTCGATCCTCTACGACGATCAGGGACCAAGAATGGCCCCGTTGTACGATCTGCTTTCTACGATCGCCTATCCAGACCTTTCACCGTAAATGGCCATGAGGATCGGGAAACGTACCACGCTTGCCGAGATGGACGCTGTTGGATGGCAGACTTTTGCGAAGGAAGCTGGAGTTGGCTTACCTTTGGTGCGCCGCAGAATTACAGACTTGGTCGACTCCACCGCTGAAGCCGTAGCGAGAGTAGTGGAAGACATCTCAGACCTCTGCATCGATTCCGCTAGGATAAATCACTTTGCGGATCTGATCGCAGACCGCGCCAAACTCGTCAGGGTGTCGATTTAGCCGCTGTCTTCCACGTCGGGATCGGGCACAAGAATAGGCGAAGGCTTTCCGGACGACAGATCGGGATGCCGCGGCTCGTCTTCGGGTGCGCTTTCATCGCGGACGCGGTCGATTTCGCGAAGCACACGCGCGGCGGAGTCGCGAGAGCCGCCGTCCGCCGTCACAGCTAAGAGCTTCCGCCGACGTTCCGTCGCTGCAACGGGAAGCACGTCGAACGCACCGCGCCAGCAAGCGGCGGCCGCGGGTGTGACCGGACGAACTCAACAACGAGTTCACGAACCTCTGGCAGAAAGCTGCTGTGGAAAGGCCTCAGCTTTCGCCGCGTCTTTTGACCAGCGCGGCCTTAGCCTTGGCTATCGCCGATGCAATCCCAAGTGAACGCCAGTCGGCCTGTGCTTGGTCCCTCTCCCGGATATGCTCTAGGTACGCAGCACGAGCTTCCTTCATCGTGATGTGCCCATCTGCCCAATTCTCCAGAAGCTCAGCGAACCGAAGATCAGCATCGACTTGGATCCCCAGCGACTGCGCCCTTGCAAGTGCTTTATTGATCGTGACCCGTCGTCGATTTGAGACATCTCCTTCGTCGGTCATGATGTCCGATCTTCGTTCGTCTTATCGATGAGGCCAGCTTCTCTAATCAACTCTTGCCGCTCAACACCTTGGATAATAACGCGTGCGTGGTGCTCGCCGTCGGATTGGACGTCGAGGGCGATGCTGGGTTCCATTAAGATCTTTGCTAGCGCTTTACGGGAAGCGCGGACTTCGTCGTCAGCTTCAACGAGTATTGTCGCAGTCACGAGAAACGCGGGCAAGTTCACCTCTCAAAAATTGATTTCTACGATTATCAGATTCTCGACAACACATAGAGGGCGCCTGACGGCTTAACACTGCCTCGGTTCGGTTTAAAACGCGATTGTCAGATCTGTGCGCTCTTTCCATGCTGATCAGGCGCATTTGCAAGTCTGGCCATTGGCGATCAAACGGCAAGGGTGACGCTGCTGTGGTCAACGGTCAGCTCAATGTGACCCTAACCCTTTGGCCTCCCCCGGCCGCCGTTAAACCTACTTTCGCGGCGCCTCCGGCCAGCGTAAACAATCAGCACCGTGAAAGTTCAACGTCTCCTGCGCACCTGCTCAACGCTCAATGCAACGCATTGAGACATTTGATTGGGTTGGCTGAGATCACGATATGAAGCGTCCACTTGGACGCTGCTTACACGACGGGTCAATCAATTCACCGTTGTTGTCGCACTTCCAGGCCGCTGTGGGTCACCTGGATGAACTTGTAAGAGTACCAACCTGCCAGCGCAAAAGCGACGACAACAATTGCAACAACGTAGGCGATCATAGTGCGGTAAGGTCTAGGTCGATCGTTCGCCAAATTAATCCTCCGGCAGCTACGCGGGCTAAAGTCTGCTGATCCGGCCCTGATGATGAGAACCCAGCGCTCGGCACAATGTTCCGTGAAGCCTCGGTATCCTGCAGCACCGACTTGAAAGTCGGCCTGATCAGTATACTTCGCCCCTAAGGCCTAAGGTCATCGGGCGTCAGGAAAAAATCGTGTTCACGAGCGGTATCATTAACCCCGAAGGACCCATCGCTTCAGCCGAGGCAAAGATACTGTTCAATGCCACAGCCATCATGTTGGCGGTCATTATTCCAGTCATAATTGGGACGATCGCTTTTGCTTGGTGGTTCCGCGAGAGCAACAAGAATGCCCGGTACCGGCCAGACTGGACATACTCTGGGCATATCGAACTTGTCGTCTGGTCCGTCCCCACATTGGTTGTTCTCTTCCTCGCGGGAATAACCTGGCTCGGCACCCACCAGTTGGACCCTTTCAAGCCGATCGCTTCCGACCAGAAAGTCTTGAACGTCCAAGCAATCTCGCTCGATTGGAAATGGCTGTTCGTGTATCCCGACGACGGAGTAGCAACCGTCAACCACCTCGTCATCCCAGTCGGTCGCCCCGTGCACTTTTCAATCACCTCGGCTTCGGTAATGAACAGCCTGCTGATCCCCCAGCTAGGGAGCCAGATCTACGGGATGGCCGGGATGGTGACGCAGCTAAACCTCCAGACCGACCACGCCGGAACGTTTCGCGGGCTGTCGGCCCAATTTAGCGGCGAAGGCTTCTCGGACATGGTGTTTGATCTTCAGTCACTTGCACCAGACCAATACAAGACCTGGTTAGATCAGTCCCGAGCAAGAAACGATATGCTGGACGAAGCTGCTTACTCTGACTTGATGAAGGACCGCACACCCAGGCTGGTACAAACCTTCGGGAAAATCGAGCAGGGTCTGTTCGACAAGGTTGTCAAGCAATCAGGCGGCACCGCCCACTTTCCCGATCAGGCAACCGCCACCCCAACCGCCATGGAGACGCGCTGATGCTCGGCAGGCTTGATTGGAATGCGATCCCGCTTGATCAGCCTATTCCGCTAATAGCCGCAGGCTTTGTCTTGCTGGCGGCCTTGTCCCTCTTCGCCACTATCACTGTGAAAGGGTGGTGGCCCTATATCTGGAACGAGTGGATCACCAGCGTCGATCATAAGAGGATCGGCGTCATGTACGTGACGCTAGCGTTCGTCATGCTTATGCGCGGATTTGTCGACGCCATTATGATGCGGACCCAGCTGGCAATGGCGGCCAATGGGGAGCCAGGGTACCTTCCACCCGAGCATTACAATCAGATCTTTTCCGCCCATGGGACGATCATGATCTTCTTCGTGGGAATGACGTTCATGGTCGGCTTGATGAACTTTGCGGTTCCGCTGCAACTGGGTGTCAGGGATGTCGCCTTCCCAGTCCTCAACTCGGTCAGCTTTTGGCTAACGGCGGCAGGCGTGCTGCTGATCAATCTGTCGCTGGTCATCGGGGAGTTCGCCAAGACCGGATGGCTAGCCTATCCACCGCTATCTGAACTGACCTACTCGCCAGGCGTAGGCGTCGACTATTACCTTTGGGCCTTGCAGATTTCTGGACTAGGTACGCTGCTGTCTGGGATTAACCTGACGGCGACGATCCTGAAACTGCGGGCTCCAGGAATGGGCTACATGCGCATGCCGATCTTTTGCTGGACGGCGCTGGCCTCTAATCTGCTCATCATTGCGGCGTTCCCAATCTTGACCGCAACTTTCGGGATGCTCCTGCTGGATCGATATCTCGGCTTCCACTTCTTCACGAATGACCTTGGCGGGAACGCCATGATGTACATCAACCTCATTTGGGCGTGGGGACATCCCGAAGTCTACATCCTCATTCTTCCGGCCTTCGGGGTTTTCTCGGAGGTAATCGCGACGTTTTCACGCAAGTCCCTTTTCGGGTACCGTTCGATGGTGGCCGCAACGATGGCAATCTGCGTTTTTTCGTTTCTGGTTTGGCTGCACCATTTCTTCACGATGGGAGCCGGTGCCGACGTCAATGCCTTCTTTGGCATCATGACGATGATCATCGCGATACCGACCGGCGTAAAGATCTTCAACTGGCTGTTCACGATGTACGGCGGGCGCATCCATTTCGCCCTCCCGCTTTATTGGGCGCTAGGGTTCATGGTGACCTTCGTGATTGGCGGCATGAGCGGCGTACTATTGGCGATCCCGCCCGTGGATTTTAACCTGCATAACAGCCTGTTCTTGGTTGCGCACTTTCATAACGTCATCATCGGCGGCGTCCTGTTTGGAGCCTTCGCCGGATATAACTATTGGTTTCCCAAAGCATTCGGTTTCAAGCTCAACGAACGCCTTGGCAAGGCGGCGTTCTGGTGCTGGTTCGTCGGCTTCTATCTTGCCTTCATGCCGCTCTATCTGCTTGGCCTGATGGGCGCGACCCGGCGCATGCAACACTACGACGATCCGACATGGCAGCCATTGATGATCATTGCTCTTTGGGGGGCAGGGCTTATCCTGCTTGGGATCGTCTTTATTGTGCTCCAGCTCGTCGTCAGCATCAGGAACCGTGATCAAAATCTCGACGAAACGGGCGATCCGTGGAATGGCCGCACGCTCGAATGGTCGACAGTCTCCCCGCCCCCGGCCTGGAACTATGCTGTCCTTCCCAAGGTGACGAGCCTGGATGCCTTCTGGAAGACAAAGCAAGACGGCGATAACCGCGACCGCAGCGAACCGGTGGAGGCCATCGACGTCCCGCAGAACACCATGATCGGTATCACGCTCTCCTTCTTTGCGGTCATCCTGGGGTTTGCAATGATCTGGCATATCTGGTGGATGGCAATCGTCGGCGGGCTCGGCTTTGTGGTGGCCTGCCTAGTCTATGCCTGGCGGACGTCCACGGAGACCAAGATTCCCGCTCATGACTTGATTGCCACCGGAGTGCTTCGAGGATGAGTGACGCCAGCGTAACCGGTGACGAAGCCACAATCCCGCTCTCTGAGCGTGGACCAGCTTCCAAGGAGATGGTCGTCCGGTTTGGGTTCTGGCTATTTCTTCTCAGCGATATCGTTGTCTTCGCTGGATTGTTCGCCGCCTATGCGGTCTTGTCGAAGTCGACGGCGGGCGGACCGACCGGGCCCGAACTGTTTAGCCGGACCCATACGTTTATCGAGACCACCTGTCTTTTGCTGTCGAGTTTTGCCTGCGGTTTGATGACCATTGGGGTCGAGATCCGCCAGCGGATGCTAATCTACCTATCGGCACTCGCCACCTTTGTCCTTGGCACTTGTTTCCTTGGACTTGAGCTGAGCGAGTTTATCGATCTCGTTGCACGAGGAGACGGGCCGACACACAGTGCGTTTCTATCCGCGTTTTTTGCCCTGGTAGCCACTCATGGACTGCATGTTACCGCAGGGCTGCTGTGGCTCATCATCATGATGGCGCAGGTAGCAACCCTTGGGTTGCGAGACATGGTCTTAAGGCGCTTGTTCTGCTTCACGCTATTTTGGCACGCGCTGGACATCGTCTGGGTCGCTGTCTTCACCATTGTTTATCTGGGAGCGAGCTGATGGTTGACACAACTGGCCGCCGAGACAATGAGCAAGCGAAAGCTCCCGGAGAGCACGGCAAAGGGAAGGCCGCGATCAAAAATTACGTTGCGGGTCTGATCCTTGCCTTCCTTTTGACAGTAGCTTCCTTCTGGGCAGCGCAAACAGACCTTATATACGCCCCAGCCGTTCCGGTCTTGTTAGCCGCTTTGGCCATCGGACAGATGGGGGTCCACCTGGTGTTTTTTCTGCATATATCGAGCGGGCCAGAGGACACGAACAATGTTTTGGCGCTCGCGTTCGGGGTATTCGTGGTCGGATTGGTGGTTCTTGGCTCGATGATGATCATTCACAATCTCAACGTCAACATGATGCCGCCCGGGCATCTCATGGATATGGGATAGCGAAAGGCACCCCACTTGCTTAGCCCATTTTTGAATACGATGAGGTCGACAAGTCGCAGTCAGTTGTGGCGTCCAGCGCCACTTCATCTCACTCGTACTAAAATCTGCATGGCTTGGACTCTTCTCCGGCAGCCAGCGGACGACCCGCATGCCATTCCGACACCAATGTCCCATCATTCGGCGCCATGGTGATGGCGTGTTCAGCCACTGAACGGAATTTTCCTTAAGTCTACGCTTGGCGAGCATTGCCGGTATGGAGTTCGCTTATCAGTTCCGGGAGCAGGGGCTTGGATAGGATATAGCCTTGGAGATCGTCGCAACCTAGCTCACTGAGCCATGCTTTCTGCTCGATAGTTTCTATGCCTTCTGCCGTAATCTTCAGTCCTTTGGCGCGGGCAAGACTAATCATCGCCTGGACGATCGCGTCATTGTTCTCTGCGGTCCCATAGCTTGCAACGAAGCAACGGTCGATCTTGATGCGGTCAACATCGAGCTGCTGCAAACGTCCAAATGACGAGAACCCTGTTCCGAAATCGTCGAGTGCGAACCGAACGCCGATTTGACGCAGAGCGTTGATATTGCGGCGACAGGTGTCCTCGTTTTCGAGCAACGCGCTTTCGGTGATTTCGATCTCTAACATCGCAGGATCAAAACCCGTCTTTTCGAGAGCCGAAATTACACGTAGCGCATAGGTTTCCCCCCGCAACTCGACCGCCGAGGCATTGACTGCCACAGAAAGGTTTGGCCAAGCTCTGGCGTCGCTTAAAGCCGTTGCTAGTACGCATTCGCCCAAGCTATCGATAAGGCCCGCCTCCTCGGCGATCGCGATGAAGGTGTCCGGGGAAATCAGCCCTCTTGACGGGTGCCGCCATCTGGCAAGCGCCTCAACGCCCACCAAATGATTGCTTTTTGCGCCGTAGACGGGTTGATAGTGCACTTCAATCTGGCTTCCGCTTTTAATAGCCGTGCGTAAGTCCTGTTCCAGGTCGCGCCGCGTTTTGACCATCTCGTCCATATGCGGCCCGAAAATCACGTAACGATTGCGGCCGGTGCTCTTGGCGCTATAGAGCGCGATGTCAGCCCTCCGCAAGATGTCGGTGGTATCCGACTTGCCGCCAGATGAGAAAGCAATACCGATGCTCATACCAATCAAGATTGGCTGACCATCGATCTCGAAAGGTTGACGAACCACAGAGATAAGCTTTTCCGCCAGCTGTTGGACCCCACTTGAAGTTGGTGCCTCAATGAGGATGGTAAACTCATCGCCGCCAATCCGAGCGACCATTATGTCGCTTCCAACCGTCGCCTTTAGCCGCGCCGCCACATCGACGAGTAAGCTATCGCCGGCCGGATGGCCCAATGTGTCATTGACCTGCTTAAAACGGTCAAGGTCGAGGAAAAATACAGCTGCCGCGGATTTCGCCAGGACCTGGTCGACCTTGGCGTTGAATGAAATACGGTTAGGAAGTCCGCTTAGAGCGTCATGATGGGCGAGATAGAAAAGCTCGCCCTGGCTTTTGCGCAAACGGTCCGCGCGGCGCTGTAGAAGCATGACGAAAGCTGCAACTGCCCCCAGCATCAAGAGTGCTGCCAGCGCGAAAACGGGCCTGGTCGCTTCAAGCACGGCCTTTCCAGGCAGGAATGGCTCCCAACTGAAAAATCCCATACTACTCCCGTCATGTGCCGTCAGTGGAAAATAACGGCGGTTGGGATTGCCGCTGCTCCAGTCGAACTGCATTCCGGTAAACAAGTAGCGCGAACCGAGCATCTGAGTGAAGTCGCCGTCCAGATAACGTACCGCGATGTGGAGTGGCTGTTCGCCTGCGAGCTGCTTAATCTCGCCGCTATCGGAGATGATCGGTTTGACGCTTACAACTGCCGGGCTACCGTTGATGCTTACTATATCGCTCTCGCCGATGCTGAGTGTCCGGTCGGAAGTGCCGGATGTATCACCAGCAGCCAGGCGTCGACGAAGTTCATCGATCAGCGTTCGGACCTTCACATAGACAGTCGGATAAGCTTTCTCCGGATCGTTGTCGGCGTCCGAAAATCCATATACCAGGTTATTGGCGGGGCCGATCACAAATGCAGCGTCGTGGCCAAAGTAGGTATGCATCCACTTGCCGAGATTTGCTTGTATCCATTCGCGATCCCCCTCACCTACCTTGCGAACAGCATCGTCCCAAACGGTTGCACTTTCCTGGTCATGAGCAATTCTATCCTGCATCTCGCTGACGATCCGGCTGACGAGACTTTCCTGGCGCTGGACCGCCGTTTCGTCACTTTGGCGAGTGGCCCATACCATTGTTCCGTAAATCGCCCCGACCACGACGGCCCAGCAAGCAACCGATACAAGGAATTTTAGGGAGACAGAGACAGACGTGTTTGATGGAGACATTTTGACGACTTCCGGCACACAATCGCCTATCACTAGCCCTTATCTGGTTAAGAACATGCAAAGATGCCAATGTATGGTTGCTTACCGAGCCGTCGCAATCGGGGCCATTTTGGCTGTGACAGGCTAAGACAGATCGAAGCGCCGAAGCATTTGTTTGAGCTGATCGTCCTGCAGCCTCAGTTCGTTCGCAAGTTGACGCCGAAGCCGATTAATTTCTCCGTCAACGCGGAGGTGTTTTTGACTGCCGATGTCTGTGAGTTCACACGTGTAAAGTTGGTCACCACCACCGTGCCGAAAGAGCTGATGCTCCGATCAGCTCTTGCAGCGGCAGTCATAAGTGAAATGATCCAGGACATCATCACGCCACACAGCGAAGTTGTAGCTTGCCCGTGACGGAGCGTCCACCATATATCAGCCTGATGACCGTTTCAAAGATCTTCGTTGGCATTCGGCCAATACGCGCTAGCCGCCAAAAGCACACTGAACAAAGCGGCCCCAAGTGTCAGTGGGAAGGCTGCGAGAATTTTGGCACCCAGAGGGCTCCAGTGGGTGGCGCTGCGGAAGGGCTGTATCTTCTGTTTTGTGCTGAGCATTCACGCCAATACAACAAAGGCTACGACTATTCGCCAAGCAAGTCTGACCCAATTGTTGCAAAGTACCAGCTCGATGCCGCGAGCGGCAAAATTCCGGCGCGTGGTGTGAGGACAAATGCGCATAACTTGGAGACACCGCTCCCTTCATCAGTTCCCTCAGGCTCAGCGAAATCACTCAGGGCACGCGGGAAAGCCAGCTATTCAGCAGGCACCATTTCCTCGGCTCAGCAACGCAGGCTACGGCCGCTTGAAGCTCAAGCTTTTGACACACTTGGGTTGTCACATAATGCAAGTCCGGACGATATAAGACTCCGCTACAAGGAGAAGCTGAAACTCCATCATCCAGATGCCAATGACGGCAGTCGACACTCCGAGGATCGGTTGCAAGCTACAATAAAAGCTTATAGAGTGCTGAAAATAAACGGCTTTTGCTAAACGAATATCACTTCGCCGCCCTGCCCGCTGTATACTTCGGTACTCGCATCTGGTCGTGAAGTGGAAATCTGCACCAGCGTTCTCCGCGGCAACAATCTCGGCGGCAATGGCCAGTGTCACCGTCCCAAGCCTATGATGCCGACGCCAAGGTGAGAGGCATCGCGTTTCAGCGATTACATCCTGAAAACGATCTCGTCGCCCTCCTCACGACCAAGGAGATATCAGCGGCTTTTGCTGGTACCCATATCCAGCTCATAGCGAGCGCACCATCATCTTCACCGCGTGAAACTACCACGTCAGCATCGACCTCAAGCTCGTCATCTGTGTCTACCGCAGCGATAAAGGCTGCTGCCTTGGGATCTGGCTCCCTCCGAAGCTTTTCCGCTCGCGGACCAGTCGGGATCAATGAGAGTAAAGTTTGACGCTCTTCCCGAAGGTAATCCCCTCCGCGAAAGATATAGAGATTGGATTCGACGGTTGGATGAAATCATCGCTAGCGCCGTTTTGCCAACGCAAGATGAGAACTCGAATGCGTTAGTGACGCAACCGCCAAACGGCGTTGATCGCGATGGAGTGCTATATCGAATTTCATGTCGCCACCTGCCTTTTCAATACGAGTAGCAAGAAAAGAACATAAAGGGAACAGAATTTATACCCTTTGGATTCAACAATGACGCCAGCTGGCCGATTCCAGCTTGGCACCTCGTAGTCTTGCAGTGCTCGGAACGGATTGCAGCGTCGCGAATTATCACCGCAAGAACGGAAACGGAGTCGATTATGTATAGGTTTGCACATGCAATCGCCATTTCGGCATTTCTCGGCCTCACCCCGATGGCAAATGCAAGCATCAACCCTACCCCCGATATGCATGACGATGTCAATTTCAACGACAACATCAGTCTCACCTTTACCGCGCCAGTGGATCCTGAACGTTCGGAAGTTGAGATTTTCGGACCAAGCGGCCCCATTCCCACAGGTACGCTCGGATATGGAGCGGATCGGACGAATTTGTTGATCCCCGTTTCGGACAAGCTTCAGCCTGGCCTCTACATCGTGCAGTTCACGGCATACTCGACGCTTGGGCAGCCGGTGACAGGAACATCCGCAATTACAGTGCCAGAGCGACCTTCGCTGATAAGGTACATCGAATTGCCATCGGCAGCGGATGCTACCAGCCGATAACACGCCCGCGCTCATTTTTCGCCTACAGGAATTCGTCGGCGACGTGGCAAATTCGGGACCACGATGGGGCCCGTCCGGCCAGGAACCGTTTTACAGCCTGCTCGTTTACGAGCGGCGGGGAGATCGAAAAATGAACGAACCAAAGTTTGAATGGCTTGCCCGAGCGGGCTACAGCGCCCGAGGGATTGTCTTTTTGCTTGTGGCAGGGCTCGCTCTGTTTTCGAGTTTTGGCGGTGGTAAGCCGGACACCAAATCTGCGCTCGACTCACTGCTTGACCAGCCCTTTGGCAGATTATGGCTCGGACTGATAGGGATCGGTTTGCTGGGGTTTGTGGCCTGGCGACTTGCTCAATCAATTGCCAATGCCGACAATCACGACGCAAGTGCGAAAAGTTATCTGATCCGGGTTGCCCTTCTCGGGAGTGCCGTTACGTATATCGGCCTGGCAATTTACGCTTTCAAAGGCGCGCTGGGCGTGGGATCAGCAGGCGATGGTGGCGAAAAAGATCTTGCCGAGTGGGCGATGTCGCAACCGTTTGGTAGATATCTGGCCGGTGCCATTGGCGTCGGGTTTTTGGTGGGCGGTATAGCGACCGCACTCAAAGGGATTTCTCGTAAGTTCGAAAGGTACCTGAAGCTCGGTCAGAGCCGACCGCTGATCCTCGTTTGTATCTACGGGTTGGTTTCACGCGGGATCGTCTTCGCGATCGTCGGGGTTTTCTTCTGCTACGCAGCATTTAGCGTTGACGCCGATCAAGCTGGGAGCACGAGTGATGCACTGACTTTCGTGAGGCAGCTTCCGCTTGGCGGGGTGTTGTATCTTGCGGTTGCCATAGGCTTTGCCGCCTTTGGGATCTACAATCTGGTCGAAGCGCGATATCGAACCGTATCCACACCGAGCGTTTCCAAGGTGAAACGTGAACTGCCGCTGCCTCATAGGTAATAAGCTCTAAGGATTTCGACGCAAGTCCGGGCGAAGATGGTCTTTGGCCTTTGCCTGCTGCATGACCTGGAAATTGATGTCCGCGACCTGGCGCCTTTAAGTCCCGAACTTGAAAGGCCGCATAAGTCTGCATCTCCTCTAAACCTGAGCTACTGGTTCCTACCTGTAGCCCGTCATCTCAAGGTAGCCTACGCCGGTGGTGGAGCCTTCGAACGAAACAGGGCCCTCCCAGTACGGGGTGGACGTTGCCATCCACGACTGATCGTTTAACGGTCGCGTTTGGATGTCCAGCGATTTTGAGGGGATCTCTATTCGCCATGACACCGGAAGCTGCCTCCCATCGACCGTCGCGGTACGCAATGGCGTGAGATGAACCTGGTCTTTTGTTAGCGGCGATGTGCGTCCATCGGGAGAGATCCAGTTCGCTGAAATAAACCCATCCTTGTCGTCACGGAGACGAAACGCCATCAGCTTCTCTCCGCTGGCCAAGTGCAGCGAAAACCAATCCCACCCCGTTTGGTTCGAAGCCAAGGGTTGAGACGACCATTCCCTGTCGAGCCAAGCGTTACCGCTGACCGTGATGGGCCTCCCCGATACCTCGATAGTTCCGGAGACCTGATAGAACGGCTGGGAGTAGTAGTAGCTCGCCTGCCCGTTTGCCGACTTGACCGAGAAACCTTTATCACCCTGGAGAACGAGTGGGCTTTTGGCCGTAAGGTCCAGAGCGTAACTAAAGTCCTGCCCAGCGGCTTTTAGAGAGAGATTTGCCAAAGCATCGGAGTTTAAATTGTCAGCGGCTGACATTGTCCAGTCGTCTATCCAGGCGCGGAAAGGCGCGGCCGTCACGCCCGCCTGACCAACGCCGCCACGGCCCAACCGCTCTGCGACGTATTGGTGGTCGGACGTCGTTATGGCCGCATGTCCGATCCAGATCTGAGGATCAGCGAAGCCAGCCTTACTTTCCGGGGCAAGCGCTGATCGGAAAAGCGTCCACTGTGCTCCATATTGCGTGCCGTCTTGCCCCTTGAGATTGGCGGTCACGTACCACCATTCGATGCGATAGTCCGGGTGCGCTCCGTGGTCCCTTGGAAACGATAATTCGGAGCCGCGCTGAGGAATCGCAAAGCCTTTGGCGTCCGATCCCAGTCCGGCAAACCCTTGCCCCAGCGTATTTCCCGCTGAACCCATCATGGCAGCGCCCAGCAATATTAAAGCAACGGCTTTACCGTTCATTGGCAAAAATCCTAAGCAGATCGCCCGGATTGATCGTTGCAAGGCGATGGACTGGAAAGAATACCGACGCAAGTGCCGCGAGAAAGGCGACAAAACCGAGCAATAGCCAGTCCATGGGGAACACTTGCATGGGTAGTCGCCATCCGAATGCCTCAACGTTGACACGGGCCAGCAGCACCAATGCCAACACAAGACCCAAGGGTATCGCTGTGACGAACGTGGCGAGCCAAAGCGCCAGCGTTCGGGCGACCTCATACAGTGCCAGATCACGCCGACGCACCCCCATCGCCCAAACGGGCGCCAGTTGGGGAAGCCGAATTCCCGAGAGTGTCAAGAGACTGGAAAACATGGCGAAACCGGCTACAGCCAAGGTGAGCACGTTAAGGGCTCCTGTAACCTTGAACGTCTGATCGAAAATCGCTCGCGATTGCCTCTTGAGCGAGGCTTGATCCACGACGGCGGTTTCTGGGAGACCAAAATCCTCGATTATCTGTCGCTTCAGCTCCGTCGACCGTTCAAGCGGAACACGTACGCCGTATCGAAGCTTGGCTACCTGAGGGTAATGGGCGACCAAGGTGTCAATCCCGATGATAACCTGCCCATTTGGGTTTCCGTAATCAGAGTAGACTCCTACCACCTTAGCATTCCAGCCTCCAGGCATGGCTACGAGCTCTCCCATCCGCGCTACCCCGCGCCGCCACATCTGCTCGTTGATCAGAGCACCCTCACCTTTGGCGATCTTATCCCAAACCTCATTCTGGGACGCGATCAGGGGCCAATGGTCGCGGTAGGTCGGGTCGTCCGCAACGCCAAAGACCTGGACCTCCTCGCCGGTAACGTCGCCATCCACGCTCCAGATTGGAAGGACCGACGTGGAGTGTGATGGAAGCCAGGCCCGTAACCTCGCCGCTTCGGCTTCGTCTTTGGCCGTAACGTATAGTTCGGCGGCCAAACGTTGATCGAGCCATCCGATGAATGTCAGCCTGAAACTGGAAACCATCGTGCCGACGCCGATATTCGCCGATAGCGCCAGTAGCAATGCCATCAACGCAAGTGAAAGCCCCGGAAGCTGAAGGCGGGTGTCCGCCCAAAACCATTCGACAAGTGCGTTATGCGACGTACGTTGCATGGCGGCGAGAAAGGTTGCCAATATGGCCGGAAGCATGAGGGCCGCGCCCAAAAGCAAGCATGCGAGCACCGCGAAACCTGCCACTAATCCGGACGCGGCTATCGCCAAAACACCTGCAAGGAGTAGAAGCACCCCTCCCAGCGCCGCCTGGATTAGCAATCCTTGCATAGACTCTCGCGCCCATGCTCGTGGTTGCGCGGCCGCAAGGATGGAAAGTTTCCAGACCCGATAGAGGCTTTGAGCGGACGAAATTGCTGTCCCGGCAAGCGCCATCGCTAGCCCTGCGAGCCACCAGTCTGGGCGTATGGAAAGTGACCCGGAGACGTTCGCGCCGTAAAGTCCGCGAAGGGTTGCGGCGACCCCCGGCATGAGGATCGACGCAATCAGGTATCCAAGCACGACCCCGATGACGCCGGATGCGACAGCAAGTATCGAAAGCTCAACAACGAGCATCGCAGTCAACTGCCGGAGGGAAATGCCAAGGGATCGTAGCGTTCGAAACGTGCTGCGACGTTGTTCGAAGGTAAGCCCGGTAGCGGAGTAAACGATGAAGAGGCCAACGATGAAGGAAAGAAAGCCAAAAGCAGTCAGATTAAGGTGAAAGCTGTCAGTTAATTGCGCGACGTCGGGCTGCTCAACCGGTTGCCGGATCAGGAGCCTAGATGAAATCTGTTTGACGGCGATGGCGCTGATTTCCTGGTCGGAAGCGACTGTCAAACGATCAATCCTGCCATGCTTGTCAAGCAACCGATCAGCGACCGAGATGTCCACGAATGCCGCGCCTTCAGGAACGTTTTCGTCGATCCGAAAGCTCATGTCCGTGTTGCCGCGCAGCCGTTCCGCCGTTTCGCTGGACAACACCAGCTCTCCAACAGGAGAGATGAAGCCGGTGAGGTCGCGTCCGCTCGTCACCCTCAGCGCATAACCCTCTTTTGGCATCGTTAAAGGATCTATGCCGATTAACCGGATGCGGATCGTGCCAAGGCGCAGATTCCCTTCGATAACCGGCGAGACATCGAAGCCGAGGCGTCGAAGGCTCCCATAGATCTCGTAGGGAATCCCGGTGCCGTCATCAGCCACAATTTGAGCAAGGGACCCTTGCTCCAGAACAGATGCGGCGCGAGCATAGCTGGCCCTCGCCTCAGAATTGATTGCTTGCACACCAGACCAAAGCGCTGTCGCAAGCGCGATCCCCAGCACTAAAGTGAGCAGCTGCAGAGGTTTGCGGCGCCAGTGCGATAAAAGCGCGGAAAACGCGACCCAGCTCATTAAGCGATCTTTCCACCACGAAGATGCACAGTGCGGTCCAGCCGAGCCGCGAGCCGCGTCGAGTGGGTAACAAGAAGCAATGCCGACCCCGCGCTGCTCGCTAGGTCAAGCATCAGGTCCAGGACGGCGTCACCTGTCTGCTCGTCAAGATTTCCTGTCGGTTCATCAGCAAGAATGAGCTTCGGTCTTGCCGCCAGAGTGCGGCCTATGGCGACACGCTGTTGCTGGCCTCCTGATAGCTGCTCGGGATAACGGGTTGCGTACCGCTGCAAACCCAACGCCTCGATCAAAGTCTTTTCCCAAGCACCGTCGTGGCGCTGAGCCAACTTGGCGTGAAAAGAGATGTTTGCCGAGACGGTCAAGGAGGGGATCAGGTTGAACTGTTGAAAAATAAGCCCGACCTTGGTCCGTCGATACTGGGCTCGCTCGCTCTCGGAGTATTTGCTGAGATCATCGCCATCCATGACGATGGCCCCACAGTCTGCACGATCGAGGCCTCCTGCTAAGTGGAGAAGTGTGCTTTTCCCGCTACCGGATTCACCAGTAAGAGCGACGGTCTCACCTGAAGCCACACCAAAGTCGATCCCTTTCAAAATTTCGATGGTACCTTCTGCTGTCGGGTACGATTTTCGAACATTGTTGAGGGTGAGGATCATTATTTGCTCAGGTCACTTCCGAGAACTAGCCGATCTAAATGCACTATGCGGGAAGGCGCCCGTCTACAAGATCAGAGTTGCTTATTGCAGAGGCCCCAGGCCTGGGGCTATTCGCGAGGACCTTCGGTACCAACCTGCCGCAGCCGTGCGCAGGAGGCGGCTCCGCTCATTGTGTTATTGGACAACAACCCTAGCTTCATTGGGTTCCATCACCCAATCGAAAAGCCGTGGCGACTGCGAATGTCCCTAGAATTTAGTCCAAGGCGTCAGATCACAAAGTAAAGCCCATGACGTGGAAGGCATAACAATAGGCCTCCAGTTGAAAGGAGTCAGCAGAGCGAGCGAGATCCTCGGGTTCACCAGTACGTTCACGCTCATGGCTAGCCATCAAAAGAGGTCCCTCACGTCCCCCGGAAAAGATCGCGTGCTCTTTCATTGCCTCCTGATTCTATCGAGAGAAACCCATCCCGAGGCTTGTCTGAATTGAGGTCATAGAGCCGGTGAGCTAGACTGCGGAGTTTAAAGGTCGGTATAGCGGACATTTTGCCAAGTAGCCGTCACTGACATAACAATACTTTGGATAACCGATATTGCTGATTGCCTAAATTAGGATGCGCTATCACTTTGTGGTGCCACAGAACTCGGAGGAATGGGACTTGCTCAATCGCGTGCTATCAATCGTCACGGTAATCACCCCGTTGCTCGCCGCCACGCTCGCCCTGGCCCAAAATCTCCCGCCAGCCGTTGAGCTTCAGCCTGGCGTTTCGGCCAAGATCCTCGATTTGAAACGCGTCCCTGGTCAGCAGATCGTGCAGCTGGATTATGAGATCAGCAACACCGGAGACGCCCCTGTGAACCTGGCGGAGATCGGCATCGGGCGTGCAAGCTACGGTCTTAATGACATCACCTTGTATGACTTTCCCAACAAAATCAGTTTCAAGATAGGCGTCGCGAGCGAGTGCCTTTGCACACAGCCGCCAGAAGCGCCACTAAAGCCAGGTGAAACATTCAAGGCATGGGCATGGTTCGCACCGCCTGAAAGCAACCCGGGTCCGTTTGCCGTTCGCTTCGGATCAACGCTTCCCGTGATGGACGTTCCTGTTCAATGATAACCAGGCTAGCAATTCGAACCCTCTCTTTGTTAGTGGTCACAATAGGCACAACGCAAGCACAAGAAGCCCCTACCGTGGCGCCGCCGAATTTTACGGCCCGCTCGCCGAGCGTGGGTTTCGTGTCACCCTCGATCGGCTATTCGTCACCCCGCATCGAATTTCGGTCACCACCAATGACGCAAGAAGAGCTAGCATTGGGACCAAGGCCCAAGACGCCTCCCCCGCCGATCGTCAAGGGCTTAGAGGTGACCGAGGTAGGAGGCGGCGTTCGATACACGCTCTCGGCGGACATCCTCTTCGACTTCGACAAGGCGACACTGCGTCCGAAGGCTACCCAAGCCCTTCAAGCGATGTCCAATGATGTCCGTCAGCGTTTCAAGGAAGCAAGCTTCGTTGTTGACGGATACACGGACAGCAAGGGAAGCGACGCCTATAACCTCAAGCTGTCACTCCGAAGAGCGGCGGCCGTCAAGGACTACCTCGCGACGGCGGCGAATTTCAATCCATCGACTGTCGCAATCGAAGGACGCGGTGAGGCCAACCCAGTTGCCCCCAACGAGACCCCTGACGGGCAAGATGATCCCGACGGCCGTCAGAAAAACCGACGCGTCGAAATCTTGGTCAGGCCCACCGACTAGAACGATAAGTGCGAAGGCCGCCTGGTGCCGTGCAAACAACATTCAGAGCTCTTCCCAAAGCTTCAGTTATTCCCCATTCCAGGCGCTGCCACCTTCGCGTGCTGCGAGGCGAGAACAGATACGGGAGTGACATCTAAAATTTTCCTTGCCCTTGCGCGGATGTTCTTCAATCGCCTAGACGAAGAACACGCCGCCAGGGCCCCGCCATTTGACTGGAAGCCAAACTGATTTGCGGGATCTGTGGATCCTTCCTCAGATTATGGGAGGGAGCTTTGGGCCACGCGATATCTACCGCTCTTAGCCTGTCCCTTGGCGATCGATCGTCCAACAGTGTTGCAGGGTTGCACTATGCCAATCCATTAGCGACCGCTAACTTGGAACGACTGGTGGGGGCCAACTGCGAGCGCTTCGGTGGGGTTGCGCTCGTCCAACGTGACGGTCGCTTGTTTTGCGTATCTGCGGCCGTCACGTTCTTGACTGCTGTGGTCGGCACTGCCTGCTACAGCAACGGTTTGAGGACATCCTGCCGCATCGCCGATAGGCCGAATCGTAGCAAAAATTCCCTCCGACGACACGGCAGCGCCGATGCCGGCTTCGAGCGTATGGCTGTCCTGCCAATCTCCAGCAATGTGGAACAAGCGAGAGTGCACGTCCGAGCCCTGGGAAGCGGAGTATCGTTTCCGGAACTTCCATCGTGAATGACCTCGGGGAGGTTTAGAGCGGTCCTGCAGGTCGTTTGTCGACAGGGCCAAGGAACATCATACTGACAGCGAAGTTCATTGGACGAATTCTCGAGGAGTCCATGGATCCTATTTCTCTCGTCGGCTACGCCGCCTCTTTCTGCTCTGTCGTGAGCTTCATTCCACAAGCCTTAAAGGTCGCGCGCACCAAGGACACAGCGGCAATCTCGATCCGCATGTACTTTCTGACGGTAACCGGCTTTGCCCTTTGGACCGCGTTCGGCTCAATGAAAGGCGAGATTCCGATCATTCTCGCGAACAGCATCTGCTTCTGTCTTTCAGCTTTTATCCTCGCCGCGAAGCTACGAGGGCGTCGAAAATGAGTGACCACTTGCAGATCAGCCATCACGAGGTCTTTCGTCGGCCTGGTCATTTTTCGGCGTGGCCGGCCAACTATGGTCTTTGGGCTTGGGATGAGGAAATCGTAGTCGTCTTCGCTGACGGAAAACTGGGCGAGCAAGGTGCGCTCCACGCCCGTGACAAGAGTCACGAGTTCAAGCCAATGCAGGCGAGAAGCGTGGACGGCGGCGCCACATGGTCGCCCGAGACTTTTGCGGGCTTCGTGCCGGGAGGCAAGAGCCTTTCCGCCGACGAGCATCTCGCCGTACCGTTGCGCTCAGGCTCCAAGCTTCGTGGGCAAGACATTCCAGCTCTTTCTACCCCTGTCAATTTTCTGGATCCTGAAATCGCAGTGATGGTCGCACGTACCGGCCTTGACGGTCGCGCCCATAGCTGGTTCTACCTCACGAGAAACCGCGGCCGGCGCTGGGAAGGACCATTTTTATTCAAGGGGCTCGACCTCAAAGGCCTGGCCTCGCGGACCGATATCGTCCCCCTATCAGACGACCACGCCCTCTTCATGATGACCGCAGCAAAGTCCGATGGCAACGAAGGTCGCTGCCTCTGCGTCGAGACAACCGATGGGGGATTGACGTTTCATTGGAAGACTTCCCTCCCGTTCGATGGAGACGGGTACGCCATCATGCCGTCGAGCCTGCGGCTTTCTGACGGCGCGATAGTCAGCGTTGTCCGACGCGGCCGGGGAATTGATCAAGCGGGCTGGCTGGAAACATTCCGCTCTAAAGACAACGGTGCCACGTGGCATCCGTTAGGCATTCCAGTCGAGGATACCGGACCTGGCGGCAATCCCGGAAGCCTTGTTCGGTTGGGCCCACAGCGCCTTGCTATTGTCTACGGGTTTCGGGGCGACCGCCCTGGCATGCGGATGGTCACCAGTTCAGACGGCGGACGGAAATGGTCGGAGGCGATCGACATCCGCAGGGACGCAGTGCTGCCGGACATAGGCTATCCCCGTTCCGTCGCCCTCAACGACGGGCGTATCCTCGCTATCTACTATTACAATTTCGGGAAGGAACGCTTCATCGCGGCGTCCACCATTTCGGGCGACGGTCATTAGTTCGGCCCTCGTGCCCACCTGATGTCGGCGTGGAGATCGCCCATGCCAATATCGCAGTCGTCTCGCCTCACCGGGTCGACCACAGTCTCAGGCCTCTCCTCCGCTAGTAGTCAACTGGATGACGGCATAACGAACTACAGACTATCGAGGAAGAGCTTGTCCGTTGCAGCGAGAGGCAAGGATTATGATCTAGTGGGGACGGCAGCGGCCGGGCCAAGCCCGACCGCTGCTTTGTTCACGCAAATGGGAAGGCTCACCGGTTGGGCGCTCCGCCGCGCGAACCATCAATCGCCGTTTCATCGTCCACCGAATGTTCGAACTCGTCATTGGAAGGGTCACGGTCGTCGCTGAAAGTTGTGATTTGAATGAGGACGGCCTTAGCGTGACGTACGGCTGCATCGCCATCGAGTGATCCGTCGGAAGCGAGCTTCACAGCCACCAGCTCGTCGCCTTCTCCACGGAACTCGACCGTGATCATCCCGTCATTCAAATTTCCGATATGGGTTTCGATAAGCTGCATCTGACTACCTCTGTTGTGGTCGGAGAAAACTAATTTACCGCTGAAGAGGTTCCCGCGCGGAAGTAGACAGACATGCGGTCATTGCCGATAGTGCAACTAAAGCGTTGCGCCGGTACGGGCGGATATCGATCACACTAAGGCTGTGCCGAGTCGGTCGACAGGTTGCGCTGAGAGACTTCCCCGTTCTAACGACGGCACCGTCACAGTGGGTGGGCTCTGTTTATCAGGCGACCCTACTCGGTCATCCAAATGTGGCGTTGATGGACCTCTACGTGCCTTATTGGGGGGGGCCTCTGTCCGAGGGTGATACTCGGGCCGCTTTGCGTAATGAACGGTACCAGCGCAGCCCAGTGCGAACAGGGGTAAACCTTCGAACATTCTGCGGAACAAGGATCAAGGTGCCGAAGTTTCTAAACGGGACCATGAAGGTCTCAAACAGAGGAGAAAACACCATGGCAAATCAAGGCGGATCGCACGAGCAGCACGCGAAGGCTGGTCAGAGTAAGTCGGGCTCCAAGCAGGCTTCCCCTGGCAAGTCTTCGACTTCGAAGTCGGCGTCGCCCGAGACCGGCAGCACGTCCTCCGGTAAGCAGGGCGGCTCGCATGAGCAGCACGTGAAAGCGGGCCAGCAGAGCCATAAGAACAGCCATTGACGTTTTGAGGCCCGCGCTTATGGCGCGGGCCTTATGCATTAAGGCGAAGAACATGCGGTATTTTCTGAACATCCGGGGCGGCCGAAAACTGCTTGTCGACCCAAACGGCACCCAATTCGAAACTGTCGACCTTGCAATCTAAAGCTAGGGCGAGCGCCAGAGATTTGTTGGCCGAAAAATTCGCGACCGCGAGCATGTGGACGGGCAGCGTTCCGAAATCAGCGACCCCGGTGGAGCAGTCGTCGCTACGGTCATCTTCAAGGACGCCCTTCTCTTTTGTCGTTCCCGGCAATCGTTGAAACTCTTGCCCCAGAGCCGATAAGATTCCGATGGGAACTCAAGCGCCGGGCGGTCGCGCATGGAGATGAACTTCGGGTTGACGTGATAAATCGGTTACCTATCAGCAAACTTGTGCGTAAGGCTCATGCGTTCTCCGTCGGTCCTGCTTAAGAGGAGGTCCGGGGAACAGCTTCCGTGTCTGCGAGTTCCTTCTGAACAAGGAGAACGACCATGACCGCCAAGTCCATTACAGGCTCAGTTAAGCTTCCTCCGAAGTCTCTGAACAATGATACTCAGGACGACGAGCTGCCCGAGACCAACGTCGACGACCGCCGCGCGCCGCCGGTGAACATAGGCAACAGCCGCGAGGCGGGCGACGGTCTAACTGACGCCGATCCGACCACGGGCCGCGCCGACCCGAACGACCGAATTCCCGCTCCGCAGACGGCCAACCGGGATTGATGCGATGGAAGAGCGCAAGGGATATGCCAATGCCGACGAGGTGCAAGCCGACGACCTCTGCTGGCGGAGAAGATGTTCGCCGACAAAAGTCTGGCAACGAAGGCACCTTAGACAGGTCGGACGACGACCAGCGGCTTCCGCAGCCCCCATCCGAAGAGGAGCAGGAGATGACTAAGATCACAACCGGCCCCAACGACGCCCCGAAGGACGCGACGCTCGCACAAAGCGCCCCCGGCCTTCCCGAAGATACCAGCCTTCCTGTCGAAGCGACGGAAGAAGAAGCTCTCTGGATAAAGGCAAAGGTCAAGGGCACAAACGACGAAGGACGCAATGACGCCCGCGATCTCGCAGCGCAGCTCGCCCGTACCAAACACGGTACCGCCTGATGCCGGGAACGTTCTCCTCGCTCAGCATCTTCGCCTACGACCTTGATGACCGAGGCGAGCCCGTCCAGGCATGGGAGACCGTAGTCGGCGAGACGGAGGCAGAGGCCATCGGCGAAGCAAAAGAAGCAGCCGGCCACCACGCCGGCGTTCTTGTGGTGCGGCGAGATGGCCGTCCCGCAGTCGGAGAAGAAGGCGACCCCGTCGTCGTCTTCCGGCTAGGTAGAACCGGCGACTTCGACTAGAGATCTATCATGAACGTGTTCCTCGATTTCGAAGCTTCCTCGCTTGGCAAGCACAGCTACCCGATCGAAATCGCATGGGTGTTCGAGGACGGCCGGTCACGGTCCCTCCTGATCGCCCCGGCGCCGAACTGGACGGATTGGTCGGCAGCGGCCGAAGGCATCCACGGCATCTCCCGAACGGCGCTAGCCAATGAAGGCGTTCCGGTTACCCTTGTCGTCCGAGAGATGATGGCGACGCTCGCAAATCATGATCTCTACGCGAGCTCACCGTCGTGGGATGGGAAGTGGCTCAGCGTCCTCCTTCGCGCTGGTGGCGTTGCGAGACACGCGCTTCGCGTTCGCAAGTCGGACGATCTCTTCGTTGAATTTGCTTCGAAGCGGCTTCACGACAGCCAAATGCGGGGCGTCGACCCTGCTGCGCTCGTCTCCGAAGTTATAGCCGGCTCAGAGCCCGCTAGGCCTGCCCATCGCGCGCTCCCGGACGCCGCCCTAGAACTCAAGAGATTGCACATGGTGCAAGAGGCCGTCGAGAGCTTAGTCGCCGCGCCGTCGCGTACCCAAAACGCCGAAGGGTGAACCAACCGACTCCGGCTTTGAGACTGGTCGGCGAATTCTAAGAACCGACGGCGCAACCGATATCTTTGAGATGAAAGGAGGCAACATCCTCGATCCGCCTTTCCGCGATGACAAGCTGGGCGTCGCTCATCCCCGCTTCGTACGCGGGCATATCCCCGACCCGCTACATGTGGTGCGCAACATGGCATGCGCGTCGTGACCAGGAGGACGCGTCATCCGTGCGACGACGACTAAGACGGACTACTGCTCTGGCCCGAGCCACCGGGGATTTCGCCGGTCTGGCATGCGCACCAGCAAACCTATGATAGGAATGGAAACGATCCCGTCGTCGGTCGTCGCCTCGTGCAGTTGCTTCATCAAGCTGGCTTAGTTCCTCGCCGCAACACATTCGTCTTCTTCGGCGGCTGCGCAGGCGATCGCGATTTCGAAGACCTAGTCCGGAACATAGCGAGTATCGTCGACGAAGCGATCGACGACATCATCGCAACCGGGCTTTCGCGAGACGCCGTCACAGCAGCGCTCGACGCTTTTATCGAATGGAGCAAGCCCCCGGATTCCGCGGTCTGGCGGGCCGCTGAACGTCACTGGCCTGCCGGTGTTGCGATGCGGTTCGACACCGGTAGCGAGGGTCTTCAAATCAGCGGCCAGATCGTCGGCCTATGGCAAGCCGAGTCAATCATCCTCCGTTGCTCGCTGCTGAAGAGTATCAGCTCGACGCGCGGCCTTTGTTCTCAAATCTGAATGTTTACATTGATGCGGCACGGCCTTTCCGAAATGGGCGCCGTGCCGGTCTGCCATAAAGTCTATCAGACGCCGCATCTTCGCTAGCCGCTCGCCTCGATCACGCTGGTGATTACCGCCGAACGGAGGGACGCGGCCGCAATTTACCGGCACCCTGGATGGGCCGTGTTCTTGTCGACGTTTGGCCTTGGAAGTCGGCTTCGGGCATTGAAAAGGAATTGCGAAGCAAACCCGCGTCTCGCAACGGCATCAGAGAAAGAGAAATCCCCTCTAGGACTACTGCTCTAGGGACAAGCCTGTCATCCTGCCAAGTGAGATGCCGCCAGCCTGTAAGCGCTTCACTGTGCAATCCAGGCAAAGCGCCATTCGTCGGGTTGACCTAGCGCGTAATTATATCTGGCCGTACCGGTCAAATCTTGTCTGGCCTTCATCTCGTCCATCAGCCAGGCTGCAGATGGAATTCCCGGCAGCTAACAACGATGCACCGCTCCTGCCACTTCATCAAGGGTTCCCACCCCGATTTTGGGAATGGCTCCAGGCCTCATCAGGGTCCAACTGTACTGTTTCATGCAAGCTCCACCATGACGTGTTACATAGCGCGCCCTCCACACTTTGGGGGGCTCGGCCGCGCGGCCACGTGCACACGACCGAATACAAAAATGCACTTGGCCGTGTTCTGGTTCCTGCGCGGCTACACTGAAGTCCAGCACATTAAGCGTGTTGCCATGTCTTCGGCTTGATGGTTCAATCGGCACGGCTGAAACAGGCATCAGCCTTCTGGACCCATCCAGCTCTTGGCCCGCCCGACGTTCTCCGGCGGGCCTTTTGCTAGATTGGCGAATCTCAACAGAGCATTGACGTCATCGTTTGACGGGACGCCCAAGACTTTGCACAGGCCCACGCTTGTACGATCTCCACACGTGCGGCTGGAAGGAATAGGCTTGATCGTCGGTAACTACCGCCGCGCGAGGTTCACCCGCGAGGCCGTGGTCGATCAAAGCAAGCCAACAGCGCCCGGGGTAAACGACACGCTTCTGATTAAGCACGGGCCGCGGGGCCTCGAGCCTTGCCCGCAATATGCGCTGCGCGGTCACGATGAGGGCAGTTCCTTGAGACTTAGCGGGGTTTGATCACCTGCCATGTCGCTCGGTTGCCGCCACCATCTAGGCGGCAGCCGAAACCCTAAACGAGATCGCTACCACAGGAAGTGTGTGTCTGCATTCCAGCCTTCGTGTCGGCTCTCACGGGCAACGTGTCGCCACATCGATACCGTCGTTTCGATGCACGGCTTTCGAACACCGTGCATCTCCTCGACCACAGGGCCAAATCCTCATCTTTTTAAACCGCAGTCCGGCATCCCATTGGGGAAAGGTCCGTACTTCCGGTGTGGTGCACGGAACTAAGAATTCCGCAAATCGAGTTCTATTAGTGCTGACTGAACCTCATCGATTAAGACCGGTTCTGGCGTTCCCGGCAAGTGCCGAAGCGCCGGCTTCGAGTCGACCGCGTAAAGGTCGGACGCCCACGCAGCAAGGATCGTCCGTTTGTCATCGGTCGAGAGAGACGACGCCTCTACAACATCTGTCGGCCGTCTAAGATGCATCCCCCGCATCAACACAATCGGACCCATTGTTGCTGCATTGTCGATCAACTGCTGCAACACGATGTGCCTCATAATACTTGACCTCACTGCACGTGGGGATCGCGGTCGCTTCGCGCGCGAGACGCCACGACAGCAGATGTTTGAGGCGCAAGAAGTTCATGCTTCTGCGCGAATGCTACAAACAAACCACGCGCCGTCTCCGCTTCGATCTCGCCACGAAGCGCCGCCTGGCATGCTTTAAGGGCGACTGAATGCGCCGTGTCCCTGAACGAAGTAGGCCACTCAACAAGATGTCGGTAAGCATCCATGACGGTGCGAACTTCTGCAGGAAAGCCAAGGCCGACGAGAATGGTGACAGGTTTTCTGAACATATCGGGTTTCATCGTTCTCTCCTTTCCAACCCGGAATGTCGATGGGCGCCATCGCGATGGCGCCGCTGACCATTGAATGAACTAAAAGGTCACGCCGCCTTCTGCGCTTCGATCTGCGCAGGAGCAGTCGACGTCAACGCAGGCGTACTCTGGATTGAGATCTTCCTGGGCTTCAATGCTTCAGGGATCTCACGGACCAACTCAATCGAGAGAAGACCGCTGTTCAAATCTGCTCCGTTCACCCGGACATGGTCGGCAAGCTCGAACCGGTGTTCAAACGGGCGTCCGGCGATGCCGCGATGCAGGTAGCCATCGGCCGGTGTCTCCTGCTTCTTACCGGTGACGGTCAGCAGATTGGACTGGAAAGTGATATCGAGATCGTCCTGTGCAAATCCAGCCACCGCAATCGAGATCGTATAGGTGTCGTCATTGTTCTTGACGATGTCATAAGGCGGCCAGTCGTTGGCCGACCGGGCACGCTGGGCGTTCTCCAGAAGAGTGAAGATCCGGTCGAAACCTACGCTCGAGCGGTAGAGAGGTGCGTAGTCGTAAGATGTTGCCATAGCCATATCCTCCTTGAAGCAACATGGGTACGAGAGTGCCAAAAGCGGTGCTCCCGGCGAAGTCAGCCCTGTCTCAGCGGCTGGCAGTAATCGATTTGGTTTTAGCGATTTTCCATTTCAAGATCGGCTGCGCATTTTTTTCGCCGATCGCAAGTTGCCCCATCGTCAGTGCACTGAGCGACTGAGAACGCGATGCGGGTACGCTGCTTTGAACTTTGAAATCATCGCGCAGGCTTGCTGCAGTACCCGTTCGGTCGTTTCGGGATTGTCGCGCGCAAGTTCGTCGGCGTTTATGCGGATCGCTTGCGCCATATTCGCCGACATCACAGCAAAACGGCCCTCACCGTAGACAAGTGCATCTTGCGAGGCAGTCTCGAGCCAGCGCGCGAAATCAACAATGATCTCCTCCCTCTCCGGGATGCTGGCACCTTTGATGACTTTAATGTTTTCTTCCATGTGGTCTCACTCCATACAGACGTGGAAAGCGACCGGACTGATCAAGCCCCGATCGCCGGGTGAGCTAGGAAGCGGGAACATCAAAATCAAGAGTTCAGTGAAGCTTGAACTCGCCCTCGACACGGCGCCATTCGTTCGGTCCAATCAGACGCCGGTGTGTATAGCGGACGGAGTGTAGCGGTCCGTCGAGGCTGTTGCGCCAGAAGTCCAGGAATTTGCGCATTTCTGGAAAGTCCGGTGCAAGATCGTAGTCCTGCCAAACGTAGGTTTGCAGGACGGATTCAAAATCGGGAATGCGGTAGAGGATGTGCGCGGTGGTGAGGCCATAGCCGTTAAGCTGACGCTCGAAATCCGACGAGAATTGCATGCTTTATCTCCGGTTCATGACACTGCGAAGGTGACGTAAAATCGTCCACCTATCAACGGTATTCTTGAACCATCAAAGGCGTTTATTGTTCCTTTCCAGCATGTTAGCAGCCAGCGACATCGAGTGCTAATTTTTTCTCCCGCCCTCTTGAAATCACAAAATCTCGAAAATAAATTTTGAACGCGAACGCTCAGATGAGGTTCGCCCCGTCCGGATTGGTCACCCGGTCCGGCAGGGGATTTTGCGTCATCTTTTTTGTCCAATGGAGGAAAACATGTCGTTCCGACCGCTTCATGATCGCATTCTTGTCCGTCGGGTTGAATCCGAAGAAAAGACCAAGGGCGGGATCATCATCCCTGACACTGCCAAGGAAAAGCCGCAGGAAGGCGAAGTTGTCGCCGCTGGCCCTGGTGCACGCAACGAGGCTGGCCAGATCCAGGCGCTCGACGTCAAGGCTGGCGACCGCATTCTGTTCGGCAAATGGTCCGGCACCGAAATCAAGATCAACGGCGAAGATCTGCTGATCATGAAGGAAAGCGACGTCCTGGGCATTATAGAAGCTCAGGCCGAGCAGAAGCGGGCCGCGTAATCACGCATTACCGCCCATCAGTCAAAAAGCTGCCTATTGAAGGAGTGAACAAATGGCTGCGAAAGAAGTCAAATTCAACACTGATGCACGCGAACGCATGCTGCGTGGGGTCGATGTCCTTGCCAACGCCGTGAAGGTCACGCTTGGCCCAAAAGGCCGCAACGTTGTCATCGACAAGTCCTACGGCGCGCCGCGCATTACCAAGGACGGTGTTTCGGTCGCCAAGGAAATTGAACTAGAAGACAAGTTCGAGAACATGGGCGCCCAGATGCTGCGCGAGGTGGCATCGAAGACCAACGATCTCGCCGGCGACGGGACCACCACCGCAACTGTCCTCGCCCAGGCGATCGTCAAGGAAGGCGCCAAGGCCGTCGCCTCCGGTCTGAACCCGATGGACCTTAAGCGCGGCATCGATATTGCCGTCGACGCCGTCGTTAAGGAACTGAAGACCAACGCCCGCAAGATCACCAGCAATTCCGAAATCGCCCAGGTCGGCACCATCTCGGCCAACGGCGACGAAGAGATCGGCAAATATCTAGCAGAGGCGATGGAAAAGGTCGGCAACGAAGGCGTCATCACCGTCGAGGAAGCCAAGACCGCCGAGACCGAGCTCGAAGTTGTCGAAGGCATGCAATTCGACCGCGGTTACCTCTCGCCGTACTTCGTAACCAATCAGGACAAGATGCGCGTCGAGTTCGAGGACCCCTATATCCTCATCCACGAGAAAAAGCTGTCGAACCTTCAGTCCTTGCTGCCGGTCCTCGAAGCCGTCGTGCAGTCCTCCAAACCGCTGCTGATTATCGCGGAAGATGTGGAAGGCGAGGCGCTCGCAACGCTCGTCGTCAACAAGCTGCGCGGTGGTCTGAAGATCGCGGCTGTCAAGGCGCCGGGGTTCGGCGATCGCCGCAAGGCGATGCTCGAAGACATCGCCATCCTGACCGGCGGCACTGTCATCTCCGAAGATCTCGGCATCAAGCTTGAGAACGTAACGCTCGACATGCTCGGTCGAGCCAAGAAGGTGGCGATCGAGAAAGAAAACACCACCATCATCGACGGCGTTGGCTCCAAGTCCGAGATCGACGGCCGCGTCGCCCAGATCCGGGCGCAGATCGAAGAGACCACGTCCGACTACGATCGCGAGAAGCTGCAGGAACGTTTGGCCAAGCTGGCAGGCGGCGTTGCGGTGATCCGTGTCGGTGGCTCGACGGAAGTCGAGGTCAAGGAGAAGAGGGATCGCGTCGACGACGCGCTTCATGCAACGCGTGCCGCCGTCGAGGAAGGCATCCTGCCGGGCGGTGGTGTTGCGTTGTTGCGGGCTGTAAAGGCACTCGACGATCTTGCAACCGCCAACCAAGACCAGAAGGTTGGTATCGAGATCGTCCGCAGGGCGATCGAGGCCCCCGTTCGCCAGATCGCCGAAAACGCTGGTGCCGAAGGCTCCGTCATCGTCGGCAAGCTGCGTGAAAAGACCGACTTCTCCTTCGGCTGGAACGCCCAGACCGGCGAATACGGCGATCTTTATACACAGGGCGTCATCGATCCGGCCAAGGTCGTGCGGACCGCACTCCAGGATGCGGCCTCGGTCGCCGGCCTTCTGGTGACGACCGAGGCGATGATCGCCGAGAAGCCCAAGAAGGATGCTGCGCCGGCGATCCCGGCTGGGGCAGGCATGGATTTCTAAACAATCGGGCCAGGCTCGCCCCACTCGCTGGGGCGAGCCAATTGCGGAGTGGTTATGAGCTTGCCATCGAAAGAAGACGCGCGTCTGTGCGCGGGTGTTGTCAGGGAGATCGCACGGGCCAAAGGAATAACGGGTGACCCGACCTCCGTCGGAGCGCTGACGGTAGCAGTCGCCAGACTCTTCAATAAGGGTCTGCGGGACCGCGAAACTCTTCTGTCAGACGCAATGACAATCGTCGATGAGCTGATGTCTGATAAGGAACGTGACTCGCTTTCCGGCGTGCTGCGACACATGAACCGAGGTGCCATCGATCGTCTATCGAGCCAGACGATGAGTGAGGACAACCAGCAATAGCAGCCAAGCCGGCCACTTAGCACTGCTTCATCCGGTGAACATCATCCCCGTAAGACGTCCCGACGACGTAACGTCTGCCGCCTTACTCTCTGATGAACATAACCGTGGATAAGGGCGGCAAGTCCGCCTCTATAGAAAACGATCGACCATGCGCGGCATTGGTTTGGGACTGAGCGTCTGAAGTTGCCATGCCGGAGCCCCCATATACTGTATCATCGGTGCTGAGGATTCGGCGCCAAAGGCCGTCCAACGGCACGCCTATCCGGTAACGGTGCCGTGGTACCGGCGTAAAGTTTGATACGATGAGGCAGACGGCCTTTTGCTTTTCGTCGTACCGGATCATCGCCAGCACAGAATGTTCAGCATCGTCAGCGACAGCCCACTCGAATCCATCCGAATTCAGATCTCCGTATTGTAGGGGTGGAAAATAAGAATACACTCGGTTCAAATCCCTGACCAATCGCTGGAGCCCGCCATGGCGAGGCTCGTCGAGCAGATCCCACTCGACTGAAGTGTCGTGGTTCCACTCGCTCCGCTGTCCGATGTCGCACCCCATGAACAAAAGCTTTTTGCCTGGATGGCCCCACATGAAACCGTAAAGCGCTCTTAGGTTTGCAAGCTTCTGCCAGTCGTCGCCCGGCATCTTCGTCAGCAAGGAACCCTTACCGTGCACCACCTCGTCATGGGAAAACGGTAAGACAAACCTTTCCGTGTAGGCGTAGATCATCCCGAATGTCATAGAGCTGTGATGGTATTTGCGATAGACGGGATCATCCGACATGTAGTGGAGGGTGTCATGCATCCAGCCCATGTTCCACTTCATATCAAAGCCTAGGCCGCCATCTTCGGGCGACGCCGTCACCTTTGGGAACGCCGTTGATTCTTCGGCGATCATCAAGACGTTCGGGTGGCGTTCATGCACGACGCTATTAAGATGCTTGAAAAATTCGATGGCTTCCAGGTTCTCGCGGCCCCCATACCGGTTGGGTATCCATTCCCCTTCTGGCCGGCTATAGTCTCGGTAAAGCATCGAGGCCACGGCGTCGACACGAAGTCCGTCAACATGATACCTGTCCAACCACTCCAAAGCGCTGGCGATCAGGAAGCCTTTCACCTCGGCCCGGCCCAAGTTGTAGATCAGTGTATTCCAGTCGCGGTGATACCCTTCTCGCGGGTCCTCGTGCTCGTACAAAGCCGTTCCGTCGAACCGAGCGAGGCCCCAGACGTCACTGGGGAAGTGAGCTGGAACCCAGTCCAGAATGACGCCGATATCACTATCGTGGCAGCGGTCTACGAAATAGCCGAAGTCCTCTGGCGTGCCATACCGTCCTGTCGGCGCAAACAGCCCTAAAGGCTGATATCCCCATGAACCGCCGAACGGATATTCCATGATGGGCAAGAGCTCGACATGGGTGAACCCCATTTCTTTGACGTACGGTATCAGCCGCTGCGAGAGCTCGAACCAGTCGAGTGACCTGCCCCCGTCGGTCATTTCCCGTAGCCACGATCCAGCATGGACCTCGTAAATCGATATCGCACGACCCAAAACGTTTGTGCTTGCGCGTTTCTCCATCCACCGAGCGTCGCGCCACCTGACGGGTTCAGGGGACGCAACGACGGAAGCCGTAGACGGCGCGGCTTCAGCAGCTCGTGCGACTGGATCGGCCTTCTGCGCGAGCACGCTCCCCTGACCATCCAAAATCTCGAACTTGTAGCGCTCTCCAACCGTCAGATCCGGAATAAAGATCTCCCACACGCCAGCCTCGCGCCTCAGGCGCATAGGATGTCGTCGACCGTCCCAGGTGTTGAAGTCACCAACAACCGACACCCGACGGGCATTCGGCGCCCAGACGGCAAAACGGACACCCTCAACGTCTTCGACCCAAATCGGATTCGCGCCGAGCGCCGATGCAAGTTGATAGTGCGTTCCCTGGGAAATCAGATGAAGGTCGAGTTCGCCGAGCAGCGGAGCAAACCGATAGGGATCGTCGGTTTCCTGCGCGCCACCTGGCCAGAGGATTTTCAGCCGGTACTTTGCGCCGCTTTCGACCGAAGCTTCGAAGACTCCAGCCGGGTGCACTCGCGCCGATACCGCGAGAACCGTGCCGCTGAGGCTGTCAAGCAACTCGACGCCGAGCGACCCTGGAAAAAACGTGCGGACCTTCGTCTCGCCGTCGGCTGTTTTATGCGGACCGAGAACGTCGAAAGGGTCCCCGTGCCGGCCCTCGACGATCGCAACCAGTTCATCGGGATCAAGATCCGATGTCATCGCTACTGCTTGCTGTGTCATGCAGGCTCTCCTTGGAGCCGCGACACGATTTCGGCGAAACCAAACAGAGGTATCGGAAGCCACTTCGGCCGGTTGCGGGCCTCGTAGGCGATTTCGTAAGCGGCCTTCTCCAAGAGAAAGATGTCGAGGAGTTCTTGTACCGTCTGGGGATCACTTGGCAGGTTCGACGATCCAGCCAAGGCATGAGTGTAATTTTCAAGAAAAAGTCGTTTGGCGGAAGTGCCGAACCGGACGATAAGTTGGCGCCGGCGTTCATCGTGATGGTCGGAAACAGCGTCGTTCTCGAGCGTCGCGGTTGCCACCAGGTAGTCTAGCGAGCGTAGTAGTCCCGCCGCGTCCCGCAGGGGGCTCGTCTTGGCACGACGCTCCGCGAGATTGCGCGCAGGTTCGCCTTCGAAGTCGATGATGACGGCGTCGCCTTCGGTCACCAAAATCTGACCCAGATGGAAATCGCCATGGGCGCGCGTAAGAAGCGTCGTCGCAGATTTTTCAGATCGCCGAGCCGCGAGATCTAGGATCTGGTCCCTCTCAGCTAGCAGCGACCGAACGGCATCTTCGAGCGGGCCCTCAATAGTATCAGCGATCTCCTGCAGTTTCGAGAATGCATACGCGATTTCCCCGGTGACCGATCTTTTGATCGTGTCGACGTCCGCCAATCCAGCCCGGCGGGGTGCGAAAGACGGATCTTCGGTCGGCTTGGCTAGCAGCACATGCAGCTCCCCGAGGCGCTGGCCGATCATGGCCACGAAACTCAGAAGTGGCCTTAATTGATCGTCGGCAGCGTCCAGCTCGGCTTCGGTGGTCGCAACCTCGTCGGCAACGCGACGCAGATTGGCGAGCATCCAGTTCCACGCGTCTCCCTGGTTGCGGATAGCGCCTTGCACGACGATAAGTGTTGAGCGGCGCCCTTCTCCGTCGGTGCGAGCGACCTCGCCAAGAAGGGGTGCAGTGTGTTCATATCCCTGCAGGGTTAGATGGCGCGTCATCTCTACTTCGGGATGGATGCCTTCAAAGACGTGCCTAATGAGTTTTATCATTGCGACGTCGCCAACGATGAGAGAACTATTAGACTGCTCGGCTGATAACCACCTGATTTCCATCTCGTCGTTGATATCCAGGCGGTCAAGGAAGTCGGTTCCAATATACTCTATGGTCCCGGACCGACCAGTGATCTTAGATCGATTTTTCAGACCCTCGATGATCCCCCGCGCCATGGGCTCGACGGTAAATCCATCCGTCAAGAAACCGACACGCCGCCCCTGCCGAATTCTCGCGAGGGCCAGTTGTTGCCCGAGGATGTTGGGCGTGGTGTCATCCCATTCGATCGCGAGCGGAAGCTGATAGCTTTCGACGTGATCGGGCAAGACTGCCTCGACTTCACCGAGCACGACGCCGTCGGCGAAGGGTATGGAGCTCGCCGAAATCAGTCTCGCCGACTGAAGCGGCTGGTCCTTTGCGCCGAACCATCGCCGTCTCGCCAGGTACGCCGGAAGAATGTCGCCGGCCAGCACGGCTTGATGTGGAGTTTCATCGAAAAGTTCGGTGAGGCTGCGCCGGATCACAACCGTATGAAAATCTGGAAGTTGCTCCGGCGGAGCGGTGCGCCATGCGGGACCGTCCGATTGAGCGTTGAGTTGAAACCAGAAGAATCCGTAGGGTGGCAGCGTCAGAAGATAGGTGAGCTGCCCGATCGGCGGAAAAGGCGACATACCCGTAAGCTCGACAGGCACTCGACCCTCGTAAGCCGAGAGGTCAAGTTCGACGGCTTGAGGGACTCGCGACAGGTTGGCCACGCACAGTATCACCTCGTCGTCATGCTCGCGGATATAGGCCAGAATGCGCCGGTTCTCCGGTGTCAGAAATCGGAGCGATCCTCTGCCGAAAGCGGGATGGCGACTGCGCAAGGCCAGCATTCGGCGCGTCCAGTTCAACAACGAGTGCGCGTCTGAAGTCTGGGATTCGACGTTGAGGGCCTCATAGCCATATTGCGCGTCCGAAACGGGCGGAAGCACCAAGCGCGCAGGATTGGCTTTAGAAAACCCGCCATTACGATCGGGGGACCACTGCATCGGTGTGCGAACGCCGTCGCGATCTCCGAGATAGATGTTGTCGCCCATTCCGATCTCGTCGCCATAGTACAGCACAGGTGTGCCACGCATCGATAGAAGAAGTGCGTTCATCAGCTCGATCCGCCTACGGTCGCGCTCCATGAGCGGTGCGAGACGGCGCCGGATGCCGAGATTGATACGCGCCCGCTTGTCGGACGCATACGTGTCCCAGAGGTAGTCGCGTTCCGCATCGGTCACCATCTCCAGCGTCAGCTCGTCGTGATTTCGCAGAAAGATCGCCCACTGGCATGTATCAGGAATGTCCGGGGTCTGCCGCATAATGTCTGTGATCGGAAAGCGATCCTCCTTTGCAATTGCCATATACATCCGCGGCATGAGGGGGAAATGAAACGCCATGTGGCACTCGTCTCCATCCCCGAAATATTCGCGGGTATCCTCCGGCCACTGGTTGGCCTCGGCAAGCAGCATGACGCCAGGATGGGTTTCGTCGAGCGCCGCTCGGATCCGCTTCAGGATTGCATGCGTTTCCGGCAGGTTCTCGTTATTCGTCCCTTCACGTTCAACCAGGTAAGGGATTGCGTCCAGACGAAAACCATCGATTCCCGTCTCCAGCCAAAAGCGCATCACAGACAGCAGTTCTTTCATTACGAGTGGATTGTCGAAATTAAGATCGGGCTGGTGCGAGTAGAAGCGATGCCAGTAGTATGCCCCAGCGGTCTGATCCCAAGTCCAATTGGATTTCTCGGTGTCTATGAATATGATGCGGGTCTCGGGGAATTTACGGTCGTTGTCGGACCAGACATAGAAGTCGCGTTCGGGGCTCCCCGGAGCAGACTGCCTCGCCCGTTGAAACCAGGGGTGCTGGTCGGAGGTATGGTTGATGACCAGCTCCATAATCACCCGGATGTTCCGATCGTGGGCGGCTGCAACGAATTTGCGGAAGTCGACAATCGTGCCGTAATCGGGACTGACGCTGCCATAGTCTGCGATGTCGTAACCGTCGTCGCGCCGCGGTGAAGGAAAGAAGGGCAGCAGCCAGATGGCATTGACGCCAAGCGCCGCAACGTGATCGAGCTTTTCGAAGAGTCCTTCGAAATCCCCTATCCCATCGCCGTTGGCGTCGTAGAACGACTTAATGTGCAACTGATAAATGATGGCGTCCTTGTACCACAGCGTGGAGTCCGCAGTCTCGGTCCGGTTCTCGCTTGTCGACACGGCGTCCATTTCAAATCTCTCCTGTTCTGACGCGCCAGATTGCGAACGGCAAATGCCACGGATCCAGCCGGAGCGTCTGCCACTTGCCCGTAAGCAAGAACCTTCGGCCGCTGACCAGGTCCTCTAAGTCCAGTGTGCCGCCATCGTCTTTTCCAAACTGCCATAACGGGATCTCGACAGTACTTTCCTCGATTCCGTGAGGGTTGAGGCAAATCCCAACGAGCAAAACATTGTGACGGCCGGGCGCCGCCTTCTCAAAAAACATCACATTGGGATTTGAAGAACTGAGGAGTGTAAGACCAAGGTGGGAATGGAGAGCGGAATTGTCGCGCCGAATGCGGTTCAACATCGTGATTTCAGGTTTTATGTTGCCGGGACGGTCATAGTCCCAAGCGCGAATTTCATATTTCTCGCTGTCAGCATATTCCTTGCGCTTGACGTCCGGACGGCCCTCGCAAAGTTCGAAACCGTTATAGACGCCCCAGAGCCCTGACAGCGTCGCAGCCAAGGCAGCGCGGATGGCGAATGCTGGCCGTGGAGCATCCTGGAGAAAGTCCGGATTGATGTCGTGCGTGTTGACAAAGAAGTGCGGCCGAAAGAATTCCTTGGCCTCGGTCTGGGTAATCTCCATCATGTACTGCTCGAGCTCCCACTTGGTGTTGCGCCAAGTGAAATAGGTGTAAGACTGCGAAAAGCCGACCTTGGCCAAGCGGTACATCACCTTCGGTCGCGTAAACGCTTCCGACAGAAACACGACGTCTGGGTGACGAGCGCGGATGTCGCCAATCAACCACTCCCAGAGGGGGAACGGTTTGGTGTGCGGATTGTCCACGCGGAACAGTTTGACGCCCTCGTCCACCCATAGCTGGACAATATCGCGCAGTTCCTCCCAAAGGGCGGGCACCGCGTCCTTGGAATAGAAGTCGACATTGACGATGTCTTCGTACTTCTTGGGCGGGTTTTCGGCGTAGCGAATGGTGCCATCCGGGCGCCATTCGAACCAGCCTGGGTGATCCGTTAGCCAAGGGTGGTCCGGGGATGCTTGGATCGCGAGGTCCAACGCAAGTTCCAATCCATGTTCTCGGGTTGCCTTGGCAAGACGCCTAAACCCTTCGAAGCCACCGAGCTCCGGATGTATTGCATCATGGCCCCCCTCCGGCGACCCGATTGCGTAAGGGCTGCCGGGATCGCCCGGCTCCGCCCTAAGACTGTTGTTACGACCTTTCCGGTTCGTACTTCCGATCGGATGAATGGGGGGAAAATATAGGACGTCAAATCCCATGTCGCGAATTGCCGGTAGTCGGCTGATGACGTCGTCGAACGTGCCGTGACGCTCGGTGTCACCGCTTTGCGACCGCGGAAAGACCTGGTACCAGCTTGCGAATGCAGCCTGCACTCGTTCAGCGTCAACAAGCGAGGGTGGTGAACGGGTGCGGAATGGACGCTCGTCGGCTTCCGACATCAGTGCCGACAGATGAGAAGACAGAAGCACCTTCATCTTTTCACTAGGGTCGCTATTTGCCAAGATTTTTAAAACTTCAGTGATTTTTTCTCCGGGGGCCGCCATTCTTTCGCTGGCCTTGCGCAAAAGCGCCTCCCCCTCGATCAATTCGAGCGTGAGATCCAAACCAGCTTCAGCTTTCTTTGAGAGTTCATGGCGATATATGGCAAACGGATTTTTCCAAGCTTCAACGCAAAATTCATAGCGACCGATCCTGTCGAGCCGGAATTGCCCCACCCACCGATCGTTGTTGTCGAGGATGAGAGGAGATTCCGTCCAGTTGGCATCATCAATGGCACGATACAGAAGAGACGCTGCCAGCCGATCATGGCCATCGGCGAAAATGTCCGCTTTGACGGAAACTATCTCCCCGACAACGCGCTTTGCGGCAAAACGCCCTTGATCGACTTGCGGCTCGATATTCTCGATTGCGATCCGTTCCGACTCATCAGACGCCGCCCCCGGCGAAGACACGCTCTCGCTGACAATCTCGTCGCCTACGGCCGCATTGAGCAGTTGAAGTTCTCCAGCCGCTAGGAATCTAGGTTCGCTTCCGGGAGCTTGGACGAAAAAAGGCGCTGCGGCCTGTGAGACAATTTCCCAGGGCAAGGGACTGGGCCGGCGAAGGTCTCGGTTGATGACCACGATCCCCACCCGCTCCGCCACGCGAAGGTCATCGTGATCGGCTAAGGTTATGGCGGTTGCTTCCGGAGAAGTCACGTATGCCGTCGGCACCATCGGCCTTGAGGAGGCAATGGCGTCGTTGGCCTCCCGGACTGCTGAGGAAATATCGAATGCTCCGCCAGACCGAAGCATGTCGAAGTCTAGTTCTCCGCCACGCGTCACGTCGAGCGGAAGTACGGCACCAAATTCGAAACCCATCGGAATCATCAACCCGTCTCCGAGAGCGGCGGAGAGCCGGAGGGCACGCAAGGATCTTCGTTCTCGTACCTCGCGACCTTCTGTTCCATGGGCTAATCGTCTAGCGAAAGGCGCTTCTGGAAACGCCACCTGCAGGCCTAGCGCTCGTTGTAAACGGTGTTCTTGGAGAAACCATCCCTCGCGCATGTCCCACCAGGCAAGGGAGGAAAATACGCCATCAAAGCCGCGGCCCTCCAATCTGGCGCGAAAGGCGAAATCGGTACCGGGCGTATAGACGAGCCGCAACGGCCGCTTATGCCCGAAATCGAACCCACCCAGGCGTTGCAAATCTAAATCCCCAAGCCGTTCCAGTCCTAGGAACCGGAAGCCGGCGACGCCGAGTTCGGAAAGCTCCGAAACACGTGCAATGAGAGCTTGGGCGTCTAACGTCGCGCTGTCGGCGTGTCGCCATGGAGCAGATGGTGAGTGACGGGGATCAAGAGCCCCTAACCCAACGCCCCCTTCTGTTCGAAAGGTTGCAATCGGTGCGTCCATCATGAGGCCCAGGCCTCTAGATGCCGCGCTTTCACATAGAAACGATAGGGGGTCATTCAACGAGTTGGGAAGTCTCGACCCGTTATCGATAAAGTTGCGATTTGAAACGTTTACGATCCCACCGTAAAAAAGCGGCGCGGTCATCACTGTGTCAAAATGCAATGAGGCGGCGTGATCTAGGGTTTGCAGCCAGCTATTGGCGTCCGAAAGATCAATGAGGTTCACATAGTAAATCCGAGGTCTCGAAATTGGTAGTTGGCGCGCGGGCATCATAAACGCTGTCTCCAAGGTCGGGCATGGCGGGGCGCAGTACGCCAACCAGAGCCAAAGAAACTTCGAAATATGGCTGTTGTTCCACTCTAAACCGATGTTCCGGCGGTATCGCCCCGAAAGCTAGGTGGCTGTCGCCCGCAGCCTGCAACTCGAATGGATCATTTCTGACCGGGGGCGACACCATATCGATGACCCACAGTTGGATTACGGCAACCTCTGGAGAGACTGCAGCACCACTGCCGACAACGTAAACGTCGGCGTTGAGGCAAGGCAGCCGGGACGGCCTGCACATTCGCCTAGGCGGCCATCCGGACCAGTGTTTCGGCAACCATGCGACTGTCATACGGTTTCGGAATGAAAACGCCGCGCTCCGGAATTTCGTTGCTGCCTGGACGCTGTTTGCCTGAAACGATGAGAATTTCGACGGGCGGCCAGCGGTCGCGAACGGCAGCGGCTAACTTTAAGCCATCCATGGAACCCGGCATGTCGATGTCAGTCCAGAGGATGACGATTGCTGGATCGCTCTCAAGAAGCGCGATCGCTTCATCGGCGTTGCTCGCTTCGATGGCCTCGAAACCAGCGTCTTCGACGACCCCGACCGCCATCATCATCAAGAGAGGCTCGTCTTCCACTACGAGGATTTTGGTGCGACTCGCAGTCATTTTCCCTCCTCGCTTTGAACCCGAGCGTCCGCGGTAGCGAACGGTTCCACCGTGAAACCAACTTCAAACGCCAGGCCTTCGGGACGGTAATCTGGGTTATAGTGGGCTTTTGCGGCAGCAGGAAACGCTCTTTCGATGAGAATGGATCCAAACCCCTTGCGCGTCGGTGCTGAGACTGGCGGGCCGCCTGTTTCCGTCCAGAGCAGGTAAAGCCGCCCGTCGCCGTAAGTCCATTCGATGGAAACCAGTCCGCCATCGCTGCCAAGGCTTCCGTACTTGGTAGCGTTGGTAGCCAGCTCGTGAATGACGAGCGAAAGCGGAAGCGTCAGGTTTGCAGGCAGGGCAACCTCCGGCCCATCAATTCGGAAGCGCTGGTGATCGTCGCCCCCGTGAGACCGCAGCGCGGTCTCGACCACCTCTCGCACGGTAGAGGCGCTCGCGTCTTTCGACAGAAGGAGATCGTATGTCGATGCCAGAGACGACAGTCGGCTCGCGAACGAATGGTAGGCGTCGGGATCGGCCTTGCTGAAGCTCTGACGGGCAATAGCCTGCACAAGGGTAAAGCCGTTTTTGACACGATGCGCAAGCTCGCGGACCAGAAGCATTCGCTCCTCCTCGGCCCGCTCGTTCTGGACGCGACGACAGTCGAGCTCGTCCAGAAGGGAATCGAGCGCAGCGCCCACGGCGTGCATTTCGTCGGTGGGTTTCATCGAGGTGCGGGCCGTAAGCTCGCCCGAACGCCAGCGATCCATGACCGAGGCGACCGAAACCACTGGCGATATCAAGAACCTGGTCCCCACGAAGAAAGCCGCCAGGAAGGCAACAACAACGCCTCCAACGATCGCAAGGACGTTGATGGTCGTCGCCCGGTTGATGGGGGCGAACGCTTCGTCCTTCGAGAAGCCAGCGCTCACATAGAGGGGACTGCCGCCCGGCGTAATTGGCTGATAGCCAAGGACACGCTCGGTTCCATCCTGGCTCACCACCTCGATCACGCCCGGCTGCACGGCGTGGACCAGCTTTTGAAAATCGTGAGGGATGACAGTTCCAACGAAACGTTCCGGCTGTGGCACGCGCGCGAGGATGGTGCCGCCGCTATCTGCGATCGTGACGGCATTGCCTGGAGCGACCCCGCGCTCGGCGATGCGTTTCTGAAGCCAGTCGAGCTTGACCCCGCTAACAACCACCGCCTTCGTGGTGCCGTCGACGACCACTGGCATCGCCACGGGCAGAACGGCCGTGTCCGACATCCTGCTCTTCGTGTACGTCCCGACGACGAAGTCTTCGCCGGCGACGGCAGCCGTGAAGTAATCACGATCGGAAAACGTCACGCTCGCAGGGGCTTCAACGCTTCCGCATACGGGCCTGCCTTCGAGATCGACGACGAAGATCATCCGGATGTTCGGGACGCTGGATGCAACCGACCTAAGGAACGCGTTGCAGACGGCGGGGTCGAGGTTCCGCACTGCCGGCATGGAGCGCACGGAGATGAGAAGCGAGTGCAGTCCTTCGACGATCCGCTCGACTTCTGAGGACGCCTGCCGGGCCGCCTGCGCAGCTTGTGCGCGCACTTCGTCGTTGCGCTGGCTCCGCATCGCATACTCGTTATATCCGAGCATTGCGACGACCGGAGCAAGCGCGGCGACGGCGACGGCGACAAGCTTCCTTCTCATGAGACTCCCTCTCGATAAGGGTGGTTAGCATGCCGAAAGATTGTTGGCTATCGGGGCGCGGCGAGACGGGCTTGGCCCATGGCCGCGTTGCACTAGATACGGTGTCAAATGGAGGAAACAGAATGACGAAACTTACATACCATGTCGGTGCGCACGACGGCGGCTACGGTTACAGGCTGGGCGACGTCTGGTCGGAGACTTTCGCCGACCATGACGTGGCGCTGTCCGCTGCGAAGTCGGCCGCGGAACGGCAGCATCTCGAAGGTCGCGACGCTGAGATTTCCTATCAACTTTCGGATGGTCGCTGGCACAGCGAGCACGTCGACGGGGGAGATCGTCCGGATACGGAGGTGGTGGACGACGGAACAGGAGCCCCGAAATGACGACACTGACCGGTTCCTGCAAATGTGGAAACGTCCGAGTTGCCCTGCGTGGCAACCCAGTCAGGATCGGCATCTGTCACTGCACCGACTGCCGACAGGAGAGCGGTTCGGCCTTCACGTTTTTCGCAGTGTGGCCGGCTACTGAATTCGAATCCCAGGGCGGAACGCGCGAGTTCGCTGGACGGCGCTTTTGTCCGAACTGCGGTTCCAGGTTGTTCTCGGCGAACGAGGACGAGGCCGAGATCAAGCTCGGCATCCTCACCGAGGCGCCCACACCACTCGCACCGACGTACGAATTATGGATAAAACGGCGGGAGAAATGGCTACGGCCCATCGAAGGAGCGGAGCAGTATCTCGAAGATCGGACATGAGATCCGATAAGCGGGACTGAAACTCATCCCGGTCTTGGAGCCTGGTTTTCTTGCGGGGAATGAATGCGCGCATCTCTATCTGCTCTCTGTTTCGAAGCTATTTCGGTGTCGTCGGGCCGCTGATTTCGAATGAACTCGGACTCGCGCCTGTTGAATTCGGTTGGCTTGCGTCTGCGTTTTTTGGATCGTTCGCGGTGCTACAAATTCCTGTCGGCATCGCCTTCGATCGCTGGGGCATGCGGTTACCGATGACCTTGATGATGATCGCGGGCGCTGCAGGTTCAGCACTTTTGGCGGCTTCATCCGATTTCTGGTCCGCCTCCGCTGGTCAGGTTGCGATCGGAATTGGATGTGCGCCGATGGGCGTTTTCTCCTATCTCGGACGACTTCATTCACCAGACAAAGCCGCCCGCCTTGCGGCCACGGTAAGTTCTGTAGGTTCCGGGGGAGCGCTGCTCTCAGCGTCTCCGTTATCATGGTTCACGGCAGAGTGCGGGCGGCGCGCTGCATGCTGGCGGCCTCGATGATGATGCTGGGCTGCGCCTTCTCAGTCGCGGCAACCCTACGACAAACAGGCTCGTCGTTAAACGCTGTTCAGGTAAGCGCCGCTAGCTCGTGGAGGTTGTCCCACCTCCTCTATCTTGTACCTATCTGCTTCACGCCCTCGCTCGGAGGCACTTTTCGAAAACGCTTGGGCTGGACCGTACCTTACCGACGTATTCGGGCGCGACACCGATGTCGGCGCAGCACTGACCGGGGTGAGCATATTGGAGTTGCGACTTCGCTCGCATTGCCATTCGTGCTACTCAAATGGCATGCATGGTCGGACACTCGTGACCGCCACCTATGTCATCGGCCTTCTAAGAGCGGTTCTTCTCGCCCTCTCACCGGGATAAAGCGTGTTTGCGGCATCCGCAGGGTTGGCTCTGCTCTACGCCGTGGGCAACATTCATCCGGTGGCGATGACCGAGGCTCAGGCATTGCTCCCGGATCGAATGAGAGGCATCGGACTTGGCGCGCTCAACACGCTCGTCTTTCTTGGCGTGTCGGCTTCATCCGCCATCTTTGGCGCGCTCGCCGAACTTCGTCTCAGCGTCGCCTGGACGTATGGCCTGATCTTCGGAACAACGGCGATGGCCCTGGAAATCGCGCTTGGAACCTACGTGACCTGTCATCCGAAGGCTGTGGGGCAAAAGGCGACGCCCTCGTTGGATTGAAAGCGACTTTCCGATTGCCGCCAACGCTCGTTGATGCCGGTGCCACTGGCAGCGATACGCGCTGAGCGCAGTGGCCGGTGCCACGATCCAACCAAAAATCACTGATCTCGAGCTGGGAACTTCGACTTCCAAAAGGGGTTTTCTAGCGGTGACCTCACGGTCGAAATCTCAACAACTAGGAAGACAACGATGACTCTCGAAGGCAAGAAGATCGCGATCCTCATCGCACCCCGCGGCACCGAAGAGCCCGAGTTCAAGAAGCCCAAGGACGCGGTCGAAGCCGCTGGCGCGACGGTTACCGTCGTCGGCATCGAGGCTGGAGAAGCCAAGACAAACAACAGCGACCTTGACCCCGGTAGCTCCTATACGGTCGACAAGAAGGTGACGGATGTCGCCGCAAGCGACTTCGACGGCCTCATCATTCCAGGCGGATGCGTCGGCGCGGATAAGCTGCGAGCCGATGCCGACACCGTGTCGTTCGTCCGTTCGTTCTTTAAGCAAGCGAAGCCCGTCGGTGTCATCTGCCACGGTCCGTGGCTGTTGGTGGAAGCAGACGTCCTGAAAGGTCGTACCGTGACGTCCTACTCGTCGATCCGGAAAGATATCGAAAACGCGGGTGGAACGTGGGTGGACAAGGAGGTTGTCACCGACAAAGGACTCGTTACGAGCCGCAAGCCAGACGACCTGCCGGCGTTCTGCGCGAAAATCGTTGAGGAGTTCGCGGAGGGAAAGCATCCCGAGCAGGCTCGTAGCGCCGTAGCGTAACCTGAGCCCAATTGGCGAGGACATTCAATGTCAGGGATCATCGAAGGCTTCGAACAACGCCATGTTCGAGGTGATGGCATCGGCATCGACACGCTCGTTGGGGGCAGCGGACCGCCGCTGCTCCTTTCTCCACGGCTGACCGCAAACAAGAATGTGCTGGACGGCCGTGGCACCGAAACGACCGATATGTTCACTGTCGTCGTGCCCGACCTTCGAGGCGGTTAAGAATGCGCCGCGTCCTTGAACGCGGAACGAAGGGATCGTGCGTCGCCGCGTTTCGGCGAGATGTCCGTTGAGATCTCTCTCCTGACCACAGGTATTACGCGCGAAACTTTCCGCGATAACCGGCGTTCGTCGTCGTACGTGTGTGCAGCATTTCAGGAGGATCAAATGACAAAAGACAGCGACATCGACACCAATCAGGTCCTGGCTGATTTCGCCGAAGCGGTGAACATGTCGTCATCGGAGCTGGAGAAGTGGCTGCGCACGGAGGAGAGCCTCGTCAACGGGTGGAAGGCGGACGGCCGCAAGGAGTCGATCGATCATCACTCCGGACGACGTATCGTCGATATCAAGCACAAGAAGAGGGCAGATCTGACGGACGAGGACTATGAGCATATGCGAAAAGTCGTAGGCTACGTGCACAGACATCTCGCCCAAGGCGGACCGAAGGTGGACAAGGAGCGTTCGGCGTGGCGCTACTCGCTAATGAACTGGGGGCACGATCCCTTGAAGGAGCGGTAGGGAAAAGCCTAAACCCTGCCGGAACTCCCGGGCACGCTCGCCGTTAATCGTAAAATCAAAGGAGCCACCATGACCTACGTCGCATCCCCAAGCCATTCCGCCGACGATCCCGCCCGGATCGAAGATTTGAAGCAATGCCTGGAAACGGCACGGAGGCACTTGAACGAAACTTCGAGCGCGTCCGATGAGGACAAGGCGGCCGAATTGTTGACATCGGCGGTCGATGCCGGCTGGGAAGAGGCTGAAGTTCGCTCAGCGGTCTCCAGCGCTGCGAGCGAGCGAAAAGATAACGACGTGTTTCTGACGCCGACTCTCGGGATCGTTCCGTCGTCGTCCATGTGAAGTGTGCGGTCAGCTTGGTTTAGGGTTTCGAACTATCGCCAGTCTTGGTCAGGCTACCTGGCTTGTGAGCTGCCCGCTTGGCAGTCTTTTCGCTTTCGACGATGTATTCGGGATTGGATCGCGACGCCTTGACATCGTGACCCTTGATCTTGGTTGGCGTCGTCTGTTTCTTCACGACCTTGCCTTTGGTTTTCCCTTGACTGGTGTCCCAGGTGACTTTGTCGCCCTTCTTGAGGTCGCTCATCGATTTCTCCGTTCGGTTGTTCGTTCGGGCAAATTCGAATGCTTGGGGCGAGACCACTCGCCCCAGAGTTTGCGGTGTTGGCGATCCCGATCTATTTAATTTTCTCGGTTCCGGCTGGCGTCGTCACCTGTGTCGGGCCGCTGCCACTGCCACTCGGAGTCGGAGAACGATCGGTCGCTTCGGGCGGACGGCTGCTGCCGTCGGCTGCGTTGTTGTCGAACGTTCCGGCGCCGGACGGCTGTGCGTTGATCGGATCGGCCTTCGTCGAAGCCGTGGGCTCGGCGTCTCGATCGATACTCTCGCCCCAAATCTCGACCCCGCCCCAGGCGAGCAGTGCGAGCAAGATGCCACAAACGAGAACGATGAAGACCGGCTTCCCGAAGCTGCCCTGGCGTGCTTCGATGGCGGTTTCGGTGACCTTGGGCGATTCGGTGTCGTTACTTCTAGTGACCATGTTCGGTCTCCTCGGCTATTGGATCTGCAGTTGCGGTCTTGTCGATTTCCTCGAGAACAAGCCTGATCTTCCGGACCGGTTTTCGTTCTTCGTTGAAGACCTCGACGGACAGCATTTTGTATTCACTGGTCGGAAGCCCATCGGCTGCCATTTCGGACAGCGCCGTGCGCGCTTCCTCGATCGCAGCTTCCGCAGTGTCGAAGTCGTACAGCATCTCCGCAGGACGGACGCCTTCGTGGTCAAGCAGTTGAAAGTAGAACTTCGCCATCTCCAACCTCAGTAGCCGCCGACGATGGGGAGGATTTCGCCGGTGATGTAGCTGGACATCTGTGGCGATGCGAGGAAGACGTAGGCGGGCGCAATCTCCTCAGGCTGAGCGGCGCGTTTCATCGGCGTCTGACTGCCAAACTTCGCGACGTCGTCGGCCTGCTTGTCAGAAGGATTCAACGGCGTCCAGACTGGTCCGGGCGCGACGGCGTTGACGCGGATGCCCTTCGGGACGAGCTGGCTGGACAGGGCCTTGGTAAAAGCGTGAATGCCGCCCTTCGTCATCGAATAGTCGAGCAGCTCCTTAGAGCCTTCCAATCCGGTGACCGATCCGGTGTTGATGATCGCCGACCCGTTGGAGAGGTGAGGAATTGCGGCCTTGGCCATATAGAAATAGCCGTACAGGTTGGTCTTCAGTGTTTCGTCGAAATGCTCGTCGGTAAGATCCTCGATTTCGGCGGTATGGACCTGGAAAGCGGCGTTGTTGACGAGGATGTCGAGACCAGAGAACTGCTTGGCAGTCTGGGCTACAGCGTCACGGCAGAACTTGGGGTCTTTCACATCGCCCTTGATAACCAAGCAGTGGCGGCCTTCCTTCTCAACCACGGCTTTGGTGTTTGCCGCATCCTCGTTCTCGTCGAGATGGACTATGGCGACGTCGGCGCCCTCGCGTGCGAACAGAATCGCGACCGAGCGGCCAATGCCCGAATCTCCACCGGTGATGAGTGCGACCTTGTCCTTCAGCTTTCCCGACCCCTTGTAGAACGGCGCATCGTAAAGCGGCATGAGCGGTAGGTCAGCCTCGGAGCCAGGCTTCTTCTGATGCACTTTCGGGAAAGGCGGTTCCGGGTATTTCCGCGCACCCGCCTGCATCGCGCCGCTAGGCGTCGATTTTGACTTTTCGTCGGCCTTCGCGACCTGGGCTTGGATATCGCGCTGCTTTGCTGCGGTGGCTTTCGATGACATCTCGGTCTCCTTTCGATCGTGAGAGGACAACGTCGGCGACGCGAAAAAGTCCCGCCGACCCAAATCAAAAAAGGCCCCGCAGCGACTGCGAGGCCTCCGATGGTTTCCTATAGAACAAATTACAGACGGTTGACGCGATAACGGTCGCGCTCGGCGGCGATCTGCTCGATTGTGTAGGGATCGGCGGTCTCGTCGAAACGTGTCCAACCCTGCTCGGCATAACGTGCCCGACGCTCTGCGACGTTTACCCGCGGCGATCTGTTGAGGATCGCGCCTACGGACGTGCGACGGTCGTCTTCCACACGCGCCGTCACGACAGAGCCGCCGCGACGAATGCTTTCAGCATAGAAGTTGGCATCTTCTTCCGGCACACCGGATTCGACCATCGCGCCGACGATCCCGCCGACGGCGCCGCCAGCAACGGCACCAGCGACTGCGCCAGCCGCCGTGGCCGCGAGCCAGCCCGCAGCAACGACGGGACCAACGCCTGGAATGGCAAGGAGGCCAAGGCCGGTCAGCAGACCGCCCGCGCCGCCAGCCAGAGCGCCGAGGCCTGCACCGGCGCCGGCACCTTCGCCTGCCCGGTTGCTTTGCCCTTCGACATTGACGTCGCCATTAGCCTTGTTGGTGACTATGCTGATGTCGTCCGACGGGACGCCCGCATCTTCGAGCGCTTTCACAGCCGCCTTTGCATCGTCGTAACTGTCATACAGTCCTGTGATTGTGGTCTTCATGGGGATTTCTCCGTTATATTTTTACTTCGCAAGCGTGACGTTGCCCTGGAAGTCCAGGGAGACGTTGGCGGACTTGCCGTCCTTGGAAGCGGTGGCGCGCCAAACGCCCTGATCGTCGAGCTTCAGACCGGATACGTCGGTGTAGCCGGCCTCTTCGATGCGGGACTCAGCCTGAGTTTCGGTGAAGCTGTTCTTACCCGCGACAGGTGCACCGGGATTTTGCTCGGTATTGACCGCTGGCGTCGTCTGAGAGGTGGTCGGCGTTTGGCTCTGGGCAAAAGCCGCTGAGGCGACAAGCGCGAGGCTCGCGGTCAGAAGGATAATTTTCTTCATGGGTGTTTCCTCTTGGTTTGTGGATCGAAAACACGCGGAAAACCTAGAGGTTCCAATCATTTATTTGTGACGGAGAGCGTTGCAACCGGTCGCGTCTACTCTATGAAGGGATGGCGCCGTACTCGGGCAGTTTGAAGTCGTCCGCGCCGGATAAGAACAGCTTGGTCACGAGCTGCTTAATGCCCGGCGTGTCAGAGACGCGCAGAACGCCTCGCTGCGAGGCGACGCCCAGCAAGGTCTGTGGCTGCAGCATTTTCGGAGCGAATTTCGGGACGTTCTGTCCCTTTTCCACATAGGGCCGCATAATTTCCTCGTACCGTTCCAGTGCTTCCTGAAGGTAGGATGAGCGAGACAATTCGCCGGCCAGAGCATAGACGCCGACAAGGTGTGCCATCGCTCAGTTGCTCGATACTCGCAACGCCAGATCAATTCGATTGACCGTGGGTGCTGGCTGGCTTCGATATCAATAGAGATCTCGACGACGCCCGCGAGTGGCGCCTCATCGCGCGTGCTGCCGTCGTACGACGCGTCGCCGCGTAAGGCCTTCGACCCGGACGTGTTCGCCGCTGAAGCCGCTGCACCGGATGTTCTATTGCGAGGTCTACAGCTTCGCGCGTGTCGAAATTGGCGCGGATGGTTACGGTGCTGTCATCGGCCATGATTGTCTCCCAACGGACGATGGAGGACCCGCGAGGGGACAGCGGCGGCGGGCGAGGCGCAGCACCCCCCGACGAGCGGGGGTGCTGTAGTTTGATTATGGCGAAGCTTGCAGAGCGCGAAGTTGTTGCGTACCGCGGCCATCTAGTGAAACGCGCAGACCGGCGTGCATTGATCAACACCCCCCAAACAAATAGCGAAAGCGTCGTCGGACCTAGAGGATCTACCGATCGCGACGGGAATGACCAAGGCGGAGATTGGTCGCTGTCGATCCGAATCTGTTGCTGGCGTTCATCCGGCCGTTAAGACGCCGTTCTTCTTGATCAGCATCTTCGATAATCCAATATCAGTAACCAATCGTATAAATCTTCATCAGCGATTGCTGGTCGCCGGACGCTATGGCAGACAGGCATTCCCACCCGAGAAAGCAGGATGTCCGCCATTGAGTTATGATAGGTCCAAAGTCGATCTGAGCAATTGCGATCGGGAACCCATACATATTCCGGGCAGCATCCAGCCTCACGGAGCAATGATCGTCCTGAACGAGCAAGGGATGGTTTCGTTCGTTTCGAAGAATATCGACGAATTTCTGGGCGATACCAATCGCGACTATGTCGGCGCGGAGCTTGCCGATCTGGTCGGTACGACCGTCTCCCATGACATCGCAAACGCCGTCGCTCGGGCCGGGGCTGGCCAGATCGCAGGCGTCGTGCTCAAGGCGAAGCTCTCGGAAGGCGCGAGCGTCGCCGACATCACAGCCCACCGATACGAGGGCCGGACGTTCCTCGAGCTTGAGCGGCCCGCCTCTCCGGAGGACACGGAAGTGGCGCTCCATCTGACACAATCGTTGATCCGACGGGTGGACGGCTACCGGGAGTTCGACCCGCTATTCAAATCAGTCGCGCGGCTCGTCCGCGCCATGCTCGGCTACGACCGCGTGATGGTCTACCGGTTCCTGCACAACGGGGCCGGTCGGGTGGTCGCGGAGGCGAAAGACCCTTCTCTGGGTAGCTTTCTGGGCCAGCACTTCCCGGTATCCGACATCCCGGTGCAGGCACGCAAGCTTTACGTCAAGAACTGGATCCGTGTGATCGGCGACGCATCGTTCGTCCCCGTGCCGCTCCTTCCGAAGATCGCCGAAGGCGATCCGGCAGTCGACCTCTCGTTCGCCCATCTTCGAAGCGTCTCCCCCATCCACTGCGAATATCTACGAAATATGGGCGTCGCCGCCTCGATGTCGATCTCGATCGTGGTAGACGGCCAGCTCTGGGGCCTCATCGCTTGCCACCATAACACGCCAAAATGTCTCTCCATCCCGCTGCGCGTGGCGACCGAACTGTTCGCACAGTACTTCTCGCTGCATGTGGCCGCCATCGAGCACCGCGAACAGCAGGCGTCCGCCGCGGCGACGCGCAGTCGTCTCGATGCGATCATCGCAGGCGTCGATCACGCCGACCCGGTCGAGGTTACGCTTCGCAGAAGGCTTCGAGAATTCTCTTCTCTGATCGCCAGCGACGGGGCGGGCCTATGGTCGCGTGGTGAGTGGGCGTCGTATGGCGTTTCCCCATCGGAGACGGCGATACCGCATCTGATGGAAATCATTGGCAAGAAGGCGGGCCGGAACATCTGGGACACGCAGGACCTCCAGTCCGAGACCGGTGACGTCGAAGAGTACGGTACGCGCATCGCAGGGGTGCTAGCGATTCCGATTTCAGTCTCTTCGCCGGATTTCCTGGTGTTCTTCCGAAGCGAGGAGGCCCATCAAGTCGAGTGGGCAGGCGAACCGCGAAAGAAAGAGGAGCTCACCGAGAACGGCGTCAGGCTATCGCCGCGCGGCAGCTTCGATACCTGGAGGGAAGACGTCAGGCACAAATCGCTCCCGTGGTCGAAGGCCGACGTCGTCGTGGCCGAATCCATCAGGGGATATGTCCGCGACGTGATGCTGTCGCACAACGACGCCACCGAGGAGCAGCGCGAACGGACCGAGAGCCAGCGAAAGCTGTTGAATTCGGAGCTGAACCACCGCGTGAAGAACATCCTCGCGCTGGTGAAGTCGATAGCGACGCAGACCGGGGCGAACTCCCAGTCGGTTGACGAATATGCCAAGTCGTTCGAAGGGCGGCTCCGGGCGCTCTCGTTCGCTCACGACCAGTCCTTCGGTAGCCGGGACGGCGGCGAACTCAGGGGCCTGATCGAGGCCGAGGCGGATATGCATCGGTTTGCAAAACTGCCGGATCGCATCCAGATTTCGGGAGATCACATCGGCTTGACCGAACGGGCGTTCGGCGTCTTCGCTCTGCTTCTGCACGAGATGATGACCAACGCCGCGAAGTACGGCAGTCTTTCCGTTCCGTCAGGAAAGCTGGAGATATCCTGGACGATCGCCGAAAATGGCGACTGCCATCTTTCCTGGAAGGAAAGCGGCGGCCCGGAGGTCGTTGTGCCGACACGCCGCGGTTTCGGTTCGAACTTGATCGAGAAGACCGTTTCGCACGACCTTGGGGGAAGCATCGACCTCGACTTCGCCCCTGCCGGCCTCGAGGCCAGAATCATGATCCCCGGCGAGCACCTACGCGAGGTCGTGGAAAACTTGCAGCCCGGCAGCCCAGCCATCGCGGAAGCCGCGTTCAAGCCATTGGACCGAATGAGCGTCCTGCTCGTCGAGGATCAGTCGCTGATCGCGATGGACACCGAGGAACTGCTGAGGTCGATCGGTGCCGAAGAGGTTTCGATCGCGGCCAATGTCGCCACCGCCTTGAAAATCCTTACCGAGGGATCGCCCGACTGTGCGGTTCTCGATCTCAATCTTGGATCTTCCACATCCGAGGAGGTCGCGAAGGAGCTCGAGAAGCGTGGCATTCCATACGTCTTCGCGACAGGCTACCGTGACGGCGTCCATATCCCGGCAGACTTCGCAACTATTCCCGTGGTTCGAAAGCCTGTATCGCAGGCAGCGTTGTCGAGTGCGGTCGGGACGGCGCTAGGCATAGGGCCGACGAGACCGGGCCGCTAAAGCATCCCCAATCTTGCCAAGTGTCGCGGCCGCCTTAGCTACGCGGCGAACTCCATCGTGGAGATCGTGTGCGGTCAGGCACGAACTGGATACGCGGCGTTTTGACCACGGATGTACTGGCACTGGTGTGAAGGCGATGTCGACAAGGTCGGTGCGATTTTGTCGCGGCCTTTTCTCATTGCGCTCTACCTCATATCAATTTTAAGAATAAGACAGGGACCGTCCGGCGATCCGCGTCACCTGCCTCGGCTCCCCGTTTCCCGAAGGACTCAGCAAGCGCCATTTCCAACAGTTCATCGCGAATTCCCGCACATGCGAACATCGCTACCGGCGAAATCCGTTGGGCGTGGAAGTCGCCGCCTCGTCTGGTTACCAGGAACACCGCACCACGACGATGCATGTTGTTCCAATCACTCTTCGTGAAACGCAGATCGGTCGCCAGCGCAAGATCGGCCTTCCGCCGTTCTTGAGCCGATCCAGTCATATGTCCGCGGGGCGCGTCGCGCCGGCGTTCACACAGATGACGTCGGCGGCACCGAATTCCACCGACCCGTCGTCGCACTGAACAATGGAGACATTCGGTTAGGATGAGAGATTCGCGGCCGCACACGCAGCCAGATCAAGCGCGACCTCGACCGCCGTCGCTTTCCCAAAGACATTGACGAAACTCGCCTGATCGCCGGGTAGAAGCCTGCCCCGACACCGACATGTACGACGTGCTCGACCTCACACTGCGCCGCGTTCGACAAGAACAAGGCATGGATGGTGGGCTGCGCGTCGTGGGCGAAGGCTTCGATTGCGGCATCCGAGCTACCTTCCCGCATCGTTTCCAGTAAGATTGGATCGCTCCGCGCGCGCCTCTACGCAAGCGCCTGCGTACGTGCCGGAGAACGGCGAACCCAAGGGCCCGGCAGACATCCTGAAACACTCGGCGATCACGCCTGGTACGGACAGGTGGACCTTCACAAGGGACGACCAGTCCGCTTGCCCGATTCGAGCATCGAGCGATTGAGCCGAACACTGGACGGATCTTGATCTTGCCTGAGGTGGTCGACTTCAAAAATGCTTCAGAAGCAGCGCCTGCCCTGACAGGCTTCTGCCAGCGCCTTCGACAACTGAGCCTGGCTGAACGGCTTCGATAGCCGCACGACGCCGGCCAGATCGCCGACGCCGTCCGGTAGCTCCGCATATCCTGTAGCAAGAATGATCGGAAGCGTCGGGTACCGCGCATGGATTTCCTGACACAGGCGCGCCCCTGTCATGTTCGGCATGGCGTGATCGGTTATGACGACATCCGGCGGAACGCCCGTTTGCAGCGCTGCCAAAGCCTCCTTGCCCGAAGATGCCTGAATGGTGTCCATGCCCAGATCCTCGAGCAGCAGAACCGTGTTCATGAGAACGAGGGCGTCGTCGTCGACTACAAGAACGGTTAGCGCTTTCGGAGCGGGCTCGAACGGCACATCTGGTGTTGCCGGAGCCTTTGTTTCCACTTCGGTGCTATCGGCGACGGGAAGCCACAGCTCCGCGGTCGTTCCCTGTCCCACCTCGGACTTCAGGATTAGCTCGCCGCCGGACTGGGCCATCAGGCCGTGCACCATGGGAAGACCGAGGCCCGTTCCCTTGCCAACGCCCTTTGTCGTGTAGAAGGGCGTCGTCGCGTTGGCCAGCGTCTCGTCATCCATGCCCTCCCCCTGATCGCGGACAGAGAGGCAGACGTAGTTTCCGGGCGGCAAGGTCGAGCGGCTAGGCCGGTCGGATCTGCGCTCGGCGGCGATGGTGATCTCTCCACCGCCCGGCATGGCGTCGCGGGCGTTGACAACGAGGTTGAGAAGAGCGCTCTCGAACTGATTGGAATCGCTGCGAACCTTCGGCAGATCCGGTGCGAACTTGCTGGTGATCACGATCTCGGGGCCGATGGTGCGCCGCATGAGCTCGGTCATCCCACCGACGAGGTCGCCGACGTCGACGGGGGCGAGCTGAAGCTCCTGGCGACGAGAGAACGCAAGCAGCCGCTGCGTCAACGTGGCGCCGCGTTGAGCCCCCTGAATCGCGTTGTCAATGAGATCTATGACGTCCTGCCGGACTGCTCTTTTCCTTGCGATCTCCAGGCTTCCGAGGATCGCCATGAGGAGGTTGTTGAAGTCGTGTGCGAGTCCGCCGGTCAACTGCCCGACCGCCTCCATTTTTTGCGCTTGGAAGATCGCTTCCTGCGCCGCCCGCTTCTCACTGATGTCGCGCGTGATCTTCGCGAAGCCGATCAGTTCGCCCTGGGAGTCCCTGATCGGATCGATGATGACGTTCGCCCAGAAGCGCGAACCGTCCTTTCTCAAACGCCATCCCTCGCGCTCGAAGCGCCCTTCTTCCTGCGCAAGCCGAAGGGCAAGTGCCGGCAGGCCGCTTTCTCGATCTTCGTCGGTGTAGAACGTGGAGAAGTGTCGACCGACGATCTCCTCCTCCTTGTAACCTTTGAGACGCTCGGCGCCTGGGTTCCAGCTCGTGACGAAGCCGCCCGGGTCGAGCATGTAGATGGCGTAGTCGGTAATGGCCTCGATGAGCAGGCGGTAGCGCTGCTCGTTCCTGATTTCGGAATCGTTCATGATGCCTCCCCGTCTGGCGCCACCGACAGCCTTGAAAATATATATCGGAAGAGATTAAACCCACCCCGGACTAACGTCTGATACCGCTGTCAATTCGTAGACTTGTGGTCTGATATCATGCAGTTGTCAAAAATCGCAATAGAGAGCGTCGACTGGAATGTTGCGTACAAAGATATCGGAAATCGACGTCGCTGTAGGCACGGGTAAGAAGCCGCCGCAAGCTTTCTGGGCATGTCGCAAATGACCTCGGCCGAAGGGATTGGCGTGACATTCCAGCAGGTCCAAAAGTATGAGAAGGGCACGAACCGATCGGTTCAAGCCGGCCAGCTCAGATTGCCCTCGTCCTCGGCACCAGACCCGGATCCTTGTTCGGCAAAGACGAAGCCGGCACGTCCGTGGCGCCTCGCTCCCTCGAGCTGAGGGCGATATCGATATGTACAGGGGGAGGCGTATGGTGCCGGTCGCCTTGAGCCCCAGGTGACGGATCGCTTGGAAAAATCGGGGAGCGACCGGCGGATCCCGAAAGATTCGCATCCGCTCACGCATCTTTGTGCAGGCCGCGGCATTAAGTCTTCCGACTGCCAAGCCCCCCGTCAACCTCTACGGGCCACGTCGTTCAGCATCCCATGCCACTTGCAAGCTTTCGAGAGGGTGCCCGCGTCTGCGATCGGGTCACGCGGTACGGTGGGCGGCAAACGGCATCAATGCTGGAAAAGACAGCCCATTCGGGCGCTATAGTCATCAGGTGCCCAACGCGAGTGGAAATAGATAGACATTATCCGCAGATTACTTGCCGCCTTTTCCACTGTTACCCTTGCTGCCCCCGTTGCCGCTGTTGCTCTTTCCACCGCCATTTCCGCTGCCACCACCGTTACCATGTCCACCGCCATTCCCGTTGCCGCCGCCATTACCCTTCCCGCCATCGCTACTACCCTTGCCGCCGTTGCCACCGCCGTTGCCGTTTCCACCGCCGTTGCCCTTGCTGCCACCATTCCCATTTCCGCCGCCGCTACCCTTGCCACCATCGCCCTTCCCGCTGTCGCTAGCTTTGCCGCCCTCTCCATTGCCGTCGGGGTTGCCGCCCTTGCCGGAACTGCCCTTCCCCTCGCCGTTATCGGCAATGTTGGCACTGGTGTCGTCAGCTCCTTTTTTTGACTTGCCCCTGTCTTCAGGCGCGGCGTCGGGTTCGCCGGACAGCTTCTTGGCGCCCATGGCCGGAACGACTGCAACTGATGGCGCGACGGACGTTATGGAAGGCTCTGACACCGCTCCTGCGACGTCCATGCCGCTCTTCCGGTCCACAGTCGCGCTCTGTCGGGGCCCAACGTTGGCCTGTTGACCGCTTCCGAAAGACGTGACCTGCACAAGACCGCGATCTACGGCAACCGATGCCTTAGTCTTGCCGACCGTCACGTGGAAGATCGTACCCTTCACAACGGCGGCCAGATAGGGAGTCTGAACTGTTGTATGCGGCTGGCTCCGCTTTTCGATCTCAAGATCGAGTTCCCCGACCTGCTGGAAGACCTCCGTCTTTCGCGGCGAAAGGAAGCCGCCCGGCTTTGTCGTAATCGCAGCCAATGTGTTCGGCTGGAACCCAATGCTTTCAACACCACGCACGAGCTGAACGCGGCCACGAGGGCCTGTGGAGATCCAGGCTTTGTTTGGCACCACATCGCCCACACGTAGGTTGGTCCACTGTTTCCGGTCCATAGTGTACCTAACCTGGCTGGTGGTCTTGGCAACCTGCCAGTCATCACCGGACGCGTGTGCGACAAAGGGTGCCAGGAAAAGGAAGAAAAGCAGGATACGAACGAATGCAGACATGGATGCGATGCCCCCAGATATTGGAGGGCGACTTAATCACGGCCAAACTTAAGAATAGTTTTAAATCATCGAGTGATTTCGGGGAAGGTGGCCTTTGGTACGTTACCGGACAGGACGTAAACGAGGTCCGCAGTCGGCTGCTGGGCATCATCGGGATCTGGATGCTGGCCTCCACACTCTTCCGTCGCGGCAATACCCGCGGGGAAGGCAAAGGCTGAAGACGAGACGCATGCGGAATGGTGGCATCGGCCCCATCCAGGAGCAGGAGCAGGCGGCGGTCAAACGGCGCACGGCGGCGGATTGCCACGATGGCGATGAGGGTCAGGCCATCGAGAAAGCGGCGGCCGCGCTTATCATGGCCGCAAAAATCTAAAGAAGAAACCTCGGAACTACCATTTGCCCTTGGGTCCCGAGTTTTTCCATGCGCACCAGCATTACTGCGATGGGTATCTCAGTTCCATCACAACCAAAATGCTAAAGTAAAGGCGCCCGATTTATCAACGCAGGTTTGGTTTTCTCAAAAATCCTGCCACAATCGGACGCGCCAGGCCGGCCCTTCGCGAGGCCCCTTTCCGGAGAACTCATCACAAAGAGTACCAAGCGTCTTGTGAAGCAGGCGTGACCGAACCATTTCCAGACTAGGGGGTGGATCAAGCAACTATGCACACGGAGTTCCCTGGTACGCCGGGAGTGGCGAGCGATCCGAACCTAATGTGGCAAGGCTTGTCGGAAACGACTGTCGAGCAAACCGAGGGCGTGTCAAGACAGTCACGTCAACAGTTTGGTCAAGTCTTCCTCAGCCTTAACCCCGTGGCGAAACGCCCAAATGATCTTGTTTGCCAATTCCTTCTGTCGCATTTCGAGCACGATTTGTTTGGAAGCGCAGAGACGATCAAATACGCGCTCACAGAGGGCTACTTCCTCCTGAGCGAGTGAAAATTTTGCCTGGGCCAGTTGTTCTTTGATCATGACCTATGCCTAGTGAATGTCGCGCTGCTGTGAGGGTAGAAGTGCTGCATCTTTGTCCCCAATGATCTTGAGCGACTCCCAGTCTGGTAGATCCTTCTCGCTGAGTCGTTCCTGAACAGCGCAGAGCATCCATCCCGCCGCCTCGACTTCTCCGCCTCCATATGGACCTGAATCTGCTCTGTGCAAGCCACGACGCAAGGGCGCGCTGATCCCCCTTCCCAGGGAAGGGTTGCGGCCACGATCCTCGCCTTGGAATAGGCATTGGCGATCCGCTGTTTCGCGGCACCATCACTTTCCAAGATAACGCCCAAGGTGAAGACGATCGTGTCCATCAAATGTTGGCGTCATCATCGGGTCCCAGCAAGAAGGTACCTCCAATCGGAAAATTCAGACCCTGCGACGTAACGGCGACAGATGCAATTTTTGAATGTAACAAAAAGGGCATGTCGAGCAGCGCGATGCCGACGCCTCGATTATGGGATTGATGGGTTCGTCCGGTTCGAGATGGCGCCGCGGCTCTTCTTGCGGGACGCGCTCGGGATCTTGAGGCGGCGTATCAATGGGCGGTGGTGATGGCGGCGGGACGATGGGTTCATATGGATAGCAAAACGTCAATTCGCTTCTCTCGTTCCGGCTACCTTAGCGATCAGCACATATCTCGCGGAAGGGCTGGTAGATGCCGGCCCTTCCTTAGTGTCAACGCTGTCGTTAATCCGACGCGGCCATCGACGGTGGCCGAGCATGCGCGCCGGATGATTTTTCGCGGCGTTTGTCGTTGAACTCCTCGGAAGCGTGCTTATTTGCCTCGGTCCTCATCGGCTTGGCCTGGACATGTTGGTCTTCCGCACGCTGCCAGTGATCATCGTGCTTGCCGTGAGGCCTGCCTTCATCTTCCCAAATCCTGTAGGCGCGCTCGCGTCTTTCCTGGTCCTTATCCATTATCGCTCCTACTGTGACTGACCTTAAACTTGCATTGAAGCCCTCCGATTCCGCTCGTTCGATGACACGTCGGCCAACTCCGACCGACGGCTGCCGCGGTCGTGCACGTTATCCCATGCCTCGAAGGGAACTATCAAACCCGCTAGGCATTCTGCTGCAAACCTTCAGGAGGCCCAAGTGACGAAGTTTAAGCAGACCGAGCGCCAGCGTCCGCTCCGCGGCAGGCCCTACACCGTGCAAGAATTCAGGTCGAAATACAGCCTCGACGCCAAGACTGCTGAGGATCTCTTCGCTCGGTTTGGACCATCCTCCGTCGAGTTGGATTTGTTGATGGCGGCGAAGCGGCGGACGCCGTCCCTCCAGACGATCACTCAGGACATCGCTGTCTGACATACGGCGATACCGGTGGGGGGGCGTCGAGTGCGTTTCATGCGGAGGCGCCTGATCCTTAAGCGAAAGGTGCTTTTCGCTCGCGTCGCCGAGGCAAAGTGGGCGGTCGAGCCGACAACCATGAATGGTACACGACCTGAAACTTCGATTGGGGCCGGTCGTTATGGCAGGAAAGCAACCTCTTGCCGATTAGCGCATGTCGCAGTTGCCGAGAGGAGGCGGGCTAGTGCAAGAGCCTGCGGGCGAGCCACAACTTGGTCTGCGCGACGTGGCCCTTCGACCAAGCCCGGCCAACAGCGGCTCGCGGATCACAACTTACGCGAGCCGCGAGCCTCGCGCTCTTGCGATTGATATTGTGCGATCGTCTTGGCCGCGCGTTCATTCACTCCAGACTGCGATCGTCATCAGCGTTCCTCCTGCATAGCAACGGCGATATGCCGAACGAGCACCAGTCCTTCTAGCCGCTCTATCGATACCGAAAGCTTCGGCTTCCAGTTCGGATAGCTGTCCCTAGTGCCAGGAATGTTCGTCGGACGCTTTTCGCCCGTCATATCTGCCAGCCTCACGGCGGCCAGCACAGAACTCGTTTTTGCAATGAAGCGATGCGCGCTCACGATGAGCTTGCTCAGCTTTTCCTCGCTGACTGTCGCGGCGGGTGTCCTTAGTGGGGGATCCGTATGCGCGTTTTTCAAAGCGACCATCATCTCTTTTCGCTCACGCCGCCGTTCCTTGCGGTGTTCTTCCGTCATGTGGGGTGGAACGATGCCGTGCTCAGCCCTTGTCCTGATATCCGCATCTCGCCACCAGCCAGCCAAGGTCTGGTGATCGTGCGTCGAGATGCAAGCAAGCGATAGTCTCGGGTATGAGCCAGGGGACCTAAATCCATCTTTCTCGCGCTCGTAAGACAGAATGCGGTAGGACAGGATATGCGCTCGGGAAAGATCATACTGAAGTCCTTCCGGAAGCATCCCCAGATCTTCTCCGATAACCAAGCAACGATATTTTGTCGACGCGTCGGCTAGGATCTGGAGAAGCCTTTCCTGCGGATAGTCGACATAGGCGCCCTTCTCCGGACCTTTGTCGGCGGGAACTAGGAAAAGCCGCTTCAAAGCCGCGGCATGATCGATTCTGATGGCGCCAGCATAACGCATAGCAGATGCGACCATTCGCAAGTATGGCGGATTTCTCCCAGATGCAATTTTAGCTGGATGAAACGCCGCAAGATGCCAGTCCTGACCCTTGGGCGCGAACGGGTCGGGCGGGCTCCCGACCGTTGCTGCGGAAATGTAGGCGTCACGTTCGCTCCAAGTGGCCGAGCCATCGACCGCTTCTCCGACGGCAAGGTCGAAATAGAGCCCGACCCGCAGACCGGCCTCACGCGCGGCCTCGGCGGCATGCGATAGCTGCTGATCGGCGATCCATTGCAGCCACATGTGGAAACCGATCGTGTCGGCATGTTCCTCGACGAGCGCCGCGACCTCGACGCCATCAGGAAGGTGCAACTCTTCAGGCCAGGACGTCCAGCCCGCGCCAAGGCCTTGCGCCACCATTAGGGCCGACAGGGTTTCGAAAATTGCGTGCCGTCGTAGGTTTTCACCGCCCTCCTTGACAAAGCCCTGGAAGTCGCGGGAAGCCTTTGACTGCCGATCGGAGGAAATCCGCCATTTCTCCCAAAGCGCGCGCAGGGCGGACAGCTTGGTTTCGGCCACTCCGACATAATCGACGAGATCGGTCGACCGCAGCTCTTGGAGCCGATCTTCAAGATCTGAGTTCGCCTCGAACCCTTCGACCTTGTCGACCGCGATGTATAGGGGATTGATCATCTGACGGCTTGAAGGCTCGTACGGACTGCACCGGTTTGGATCGGACAGAAACGGTGCATGCAGCGGGTTGAGACCGATGAAATCGGCGCGAAGCGACCCCGCGAGGCCAATCATTTCGATCAGGTCCTCGAAGTCACCGATACCCCAGTTGCGCCTCGATCGGAGTTCGTAGAGCTGCAGGGTGATCCCCCACACGCGGTGCTTTTCAAGAAACTCCGGTATAAAGGACTGAGGAATGACCTTCTTGCCGTGCCGTCTTGCCGACTTCCGTTCAGCAGGTTTGTCCAGAGCGTCGACCATCACGCCGAGTGCCTCAAGGAGCTGGTGCTTCGTGGCGTCCGTGACCGGCACGTCCACGTTATCCGGGCTCGGTCTCGTCAACGCGATACCGTGCCTTTCCGCTAGTAGGTCGAGACGCGAGCGGACTGGACTGCTATTTGAGGACGATCGAGTCACAGCATTTATCTCCGGGCAGACGAAACGCTGAAGGCGACGGCCCACGTTCCCAGAATGTTGCCGCTGATATCTCCCAGTGAGTAGATCGTTTCCCCAATAGGCGGTGCTAAGACCCTCGCCGGCTTGTTGGATAGGTTCGCAAGCAGGTGGAGCTCCGCACCATCGCGGGATCGCCACTTGACTGCCGTCACCCCATCCTCCTGACAAAATTTTCCCGCTCCGCTTCCAACGTGCTCGATCATCGGCACGATGCGCTCATGGCGCAGAGCGAGAAGAGATCGGTAAAAATGGAGCATTTCAGACGCATCGGTGTCAGACAGTTTGGACCAATCGAGCTTAGCCGCCTCAAACGTGGTGCGAGCGGTGGGATCAAGAAGGTCGTCCGCGTCGAAACCCGGAAGTCGTGAAAGTTCCTTGCGCCGTCCCGTCCTCACCTTTTCGTTCAGGTCGTCGTTGAAATCGCAAAAATAGGGGAAATTTTCGCGTGCTCCCCATTCTTCGCCCATGAAAAGCATAGGGATTTGAGGAGACAGCAGATAGATCGACGTCACCGCTTTCAGGGGGGCAAGCGGTCGGTATGTAATCATCCGATCGCCATGCGCGCGGTTACCGATCTGGTCGTGGTTTTGAATGAACGATATGAACGCGGTGGGTGGCAGGTCGCCCGTGGGCTTACCGCGAGTTTCCCCACGATAGCGCATGTGGTCGCCTTGGAACACGAAGCCTTCGGCAAGCGCCCGGCCCATCTTTTCGGCGTCGTCCGCGTAGTCCTGATAATATCCGAAGGTCTCGTCGGTTGCGGCGACGTGCAGGACATGATGCACGTCGTCGTTCCATTGCGCTGTAAAGCGGACAGCTCTGCCCTCCTCATCTCGCTTCAGTAGGTCGCTGTCATTGTCTTCATTCTCGACGATGAGATGGACATGCCGATTTTCCGCGGCGTCGCGGACACGCCTGGCCAGTTCGAGGAGAACATGCTCGTCGCTGTCGTCGTTGATTGCATGCACGGCGTCAAGGCGGAGTCCGTCAAGCCTGAACTCCTTGATCCAGTAGACTGCATTCTGGATGACAAATTCGCGAATGGCCCGAGACTGGCTGCCATCGTAGTTGATCCCGTCGCCCCAAGGCGTCTTGTGGCGGTCGGTAAACAGCGGCGCATAGTTCGGCAGATAGTTACCATCCGGCCCGAAGTGATTGTACACGACGTCCAGAAATATCGATAACCCGCGCTCATGGGCGGCGTCGACCAGCGCCATGAAGTCCTCGGGACGTCCGTAGCTGCTGTCAGGCGCATAAGGAAGTACGCCATCGTAGCCCCAATTGTAGGCACCGGGAAAATCACTGATCGGCATGATCTGGATAGCCGTGATGCCGAGCCGGGCCAGATGGTCAAGCTTGTCCATTGCCGCGCGAAAAGTCCCTTGTGGCGTGAACGAGCCGACATGCAGCTCGTAGATGACTGACTCTTCCCAAGGGCGCCCGATCCAGTCGTCGGCTTTCCATTGGAACTGCGTAAGATCGATGACTTCGCTTGGGCCACGCACGTCTTCAGGCTGGTGGCGTGAACCTGGATCGGGCACTTCAGAGCCCTCCGGAAGCACGAAACTGTAAAGACTGCCGGGACCGGCTGCGCGCGTCCGGCATCGATGCCAGCCTTCCTCGTCGCGCTTCATTGGAATAGGGTCAACGTCTTTCAACTTGAGAAAGACGCTGTGCTTCAGCGGCGCCCACAGGCGAAACTCGACGCCGTCTTCGAAGATAATAGGACCGTAGCTGTATTCGCGCACTGTGAAACCTTGCTTTCTCATGAGACTAACGGAGCAGCCCCTGGCCGCCGTCCACCCAGATTGGAGACCCGGTTACGTGGCGAGACTGGTCGGACGCAAGAAATGCAATAACGTCAGCGACGTCTTCGCTGCGGCCGGGACGACCCCCCGTGATCGGAACCTGGCCTGCGGGCCAGACGACTGGGATAGCGGTCTCGTCTTCCTTTCGAAGACGGGTATTCGCGTCGATGCTGGTTTCGATTTCGCCGGGACAGACAGCGTTGATACGAATATGGTGGCGAGCAAGCTCCAGGGCGAGCTGCTGGACCATCGCAACTTGCCCGGCTTTCGTCGCCGTATAGGCGGTAGCGCCCGGAGTCGTAAACGTGCGGGTGCCGTTGATCGATGATACAACCACGATGGAGCCGCCTCCCGATCGCTTCAGCTCGGGAACGCTGGCGCGGATCGTAAGAAAAGTTCCGGTTAGGTTTACGGAGATCGTGGCGTTCCACTCGGCGACCGTCAGATCGTCGATCGGCGCCCAGACGCCGTTGATACCAGCGTTGGCCACGACGACGTCAAGTCGGCCGAACCGCTTGACAAGCTGTCCGACAGCGTCTGCCATCTGTCGTTCGTCGGCGATGTCGGCCAAGAGCGAAACACCTTTGCCGCCAGCGGCGTCTATCTCCGCTACGGTGGAAGCAATTTCGTCCGCGGTACGCCCGAGCGCGCCGATCGCGAAACCGTCGCTGGCCAATTTCAGTGCCGCAGCTTTACCAATTCCAGATCCAGCTCCCGTGACCAGGGCGACGGCTACGCTCATTGCGATCTCCTCATTTCCGAATTGGATAAACAACGAAACTTCGTCGCGGTTCCATGGCACCTTTCCCCGTACGGTTGAAGACGAGAATGTGGTTCGGAAGTCTCTGAGAAGCGCTGTTCAGAACGCGCTGCCTACGCCTTAGCGTCGAACAAGCCAGTTCCTCATCACCGACTTCGTCGAGTTCTTCACCAAACAGCCGGGTGCGCGGCCGGCCGTGCCAACCACGGTACGCTACTTCGGCGGGGTTGATGCATCAGATGCCAGCATGCGCCGCATCATCCAGCGGATAGCCGCAAAGTTTGACCGTGTTCATTTCTGCTACGAGTCGGGCTGCCGCCGCCGCCGCTTTCGAACCGAAGGACCTCGTCGATCTGACGATTACGATCGCCGCCATGAACGCCTTTAATCGCCTCGGTGCACCGTTCCGACTTCCGGTAGCGGCAAAGGCCTAAGCAGCGTAATTCAGCACCATAGGGGTTCGCTTCATCACCTTATGACGCACACCGAAAGCCCATCGCCTTTCGTTCGGAGCTAGCCAGTGCGCGGCGCTTTCTTTTAGGTTGCTCCTGACGGCAAATCACTGCAACGTGTGGGCAGGAGGAATGCCAATGATCACGCTATCCGCAATCTTCGCAATTCTGATGCTTGTCTCAACCGGGTGCTATCTCGCGATCTTGCCGATCGATAGCGAGGAACGGTAAGCTCAGCATTTAGTGGATAGTTTGCCCGCGAATGGCAAACCAGATCGACCAACCCTCACCTTTGTAGCTGCCAGACCCCGTAACGCTGATCATCTCGATAGCCTCGCCAGCTTTCCTGTCGTTGGGCACGTGATGGACTATTAAATTGAAGTTCCTTGCCCGCGGCATCTCTTCCCGTTCAATGACGAGTGTCGGGGTGATACGGCTAAACCTCATCATCGTTTTTCATGACGACAGTTACCCATGCTTCTGGGTCCAACACCACTCGCAATACTCAGGCATCAGGACGGTGGGCAAAACTGTACGTTCCTGTACACGCAACCTTCGACGAAGTTCCACGTTTGTGGGCGGGAGGATTTGATCATGGTTTTTAGATCTTCGTACGGGTCGGCATACGACGAGTGCTGCGCAGCCGGGACTAACTCGTCGTCCATGCGTGCCGCGATCGATGCGGCATGGGCCGCCGACCCGACGCTCGACCGCAGCGGTATCGTGGTCAGAATACTCGGCCCGATCGTAATTCTTGAGGGATACCTTTCCGCGCGGGAGCATCGGGACATCGCCGTTCGCATTGCCACGGCTGTAGCCGGAGCTGGCAGGGTTCAGGACCGGATGCTCTATCGGTACAGCGCCCAATAATTGGAGGCAGGTTATGAAAACGATCAGCGATTGGCTTGAACACAAGCTCGACAATATGGGGTCGGAAATCGGCTTCGAGGAAGATGCGTCAGCATTCGAACAGCACGCCGAGCTCCTGCGTGCCGAAGCTGAAGAGGCCGGCTATACGGCCGAGGAGCTGACTGAAGCCTGCGGTGGCGATATCGCTGCGTTTCTTCGGGATCGTCAGAATTTGGCTACCGACAACGAGATGCTGGACAAGCTCGCGGGCGACCCGTTTCCCATTCCGCCTTCCGGCCTGAAACAGGACTAACGGCTTGTCACCAAGTTGACTTGTCGCCGAAACATCTGAGATTTGCCCTGCGTTTCAGCGGGCCGTCTTTTATCACCTGAAACGAAAAAGCTTCGCCCTCTGGAATGGAAGGCGCAGACAGGCCCTCGCCGTTTTTTTGACGGGGACGCTAAACTGATTTGCGGGATCTGAGAATCCCGACCCTGATGTGGAGCTGTCAGGGTTTGTGCAGCAAGGGTGGCGAATGGTCTGACGCCTCCTCAGACTTAAGTCCGAGTTTAGATTTTTCGTGGAACGGAAAGCCCTGGCAACCATTTAATCGCGGTCTAATCACTTGAGGTAAGGCCCCATGAAGAAAATTATTCTTGCTGTCGCTGTCGCTTTTTCGTCCATCATTGCCGTCCCAGCAGCTTCTTATGCGGACACCGTCGTCATTCGTACTGATGACGGTCCTCGCCCGCATCGCGGCTGGGAAAGGGGCCACCACCGTGGCTGGGATAATGATCGGAGAGCACGGCTGGTACGTGAAGATTATCGTCGCCACCCGGGTTGCTTCACGAAACGAGTTGTAACCTATCGGGATGGTGAGCGAGTTTCGCGGACGACGAAGGTCTGCCGCTAACTGAATCTCAGGTTCGCCTCAAGGAGCCGGGAGTAAGTCACTCTCCGGCTCCTTTCGTTTGAAGAACCGCACGATCAGAGGAGCGTTTAATGGAGCGTCATAATCGGTAATGGACGCCGCCATTGATGAGGGCAGACGGCGTTGAAAATCTGAGCGTTGCAATTATCTGAACATCCCGTTTGGCAAAGGAGGTGTCAGAATGTGCTGAAAGAAGTTAAACAGGCCAAGTAATAGGGCCGTCACAGTGCAAGGACCGGCGGCCTCGCGTCTTCAAATCCTTACGCCGATCGTCTAAATCTTCACGCGGCCTGGCTGAGAGGTTACTGTTCGGCTTGGTCAGAAGTAATCGCCCCGTCTCCCCAGCACCGGTATAGCGTTTTTGAAAAGCTCAATGATCGACAGCGGGTTTGATTCCTCCGAAAAATGCACCAAGGAGTGTCTCGACGTGCCGAAGATGGTCAAGAAATCCGACTTGCCGACAAAAATTTGCACAGCCTGCGGACGTCCTTTCACCTGGCGACGAAAGTGGGGAAAAAACTGGAGCGACGTAAAGTTCTGCTCGGATCGCTGCCGGCGTTCGAAAACAACGAGCGTTTCAAATGCGGGGCCGCCGTCTCTAGTGGCCAGCAATTTTGGCGGCAAGCAAAATAGAACTGAACAGTGAAAGCCCTTTACCGCTACAGACTGGCTTAGACGGGAGAAGAAGCTGTCGCTCGCACTTGCGGGGGCGCTCGGATTTTCCGCATCGACAACGATGGCGCGCCGCGGAGCGCGTTTGATAAATGCAAACCACTGCCCAGCAGATAGGCTCACCATCCCCTGATTCTGACAAATGCTCTGAGCGTTATTCCTTTACCACCGCAAAAATCTGCACGGCATCGGCCCCGTCCAGAGACGACGTCTTCCGGGGGGCGCTGATCGAAGCCATCAACGTCAGAAGCTTCGACAGAGAGCTGTCCCTGCGCGGGCGCGAGGAATTGCTCTCAGGCGATCAGGAAGTCGAGCAGATCGTGAGGGAAGAGCTTGTAGCACGCATCCGGCGTATCGGACGAGATGGCTGGCGAGATCTGCGCGAACAGGGTTCCGCTCTTGTTTCGTCTCGCGAGCTAGATGCCGACAGGCTGCCGAAGGTCGAAGTCATGCTCAGAACATCGCTGAGCACGCACTCGGCCCTATCAACATAGAAGCTGTGGGTGCCGCTGCAGGACTACATTCGAATTCCGCGATGACGGTTTTCAAGAAGGCTGTTGGCATGACAATGCATCAGGCCCTCACCGGACATCGGCTCGACACCGTGCAGTCTCTCTTGATCTCATCCGAACTACCGATCGCTTCTGTGGCTTTTGAAAACGCATTTGGCTCCCTCTCCCGCTTCTACGCAGCCTTCGAAAGCAGGTTCGAGACAACGCCATCGAAGTGCAGGGACGGCTTCGTGTCTTCGCTGCGAAGTTGACCGGGAGTCATAAACCTATCTCCCGAGCCCGCCCAAGAGCCTATCTGCCTATGCCGAGTGTACGCTCGGATAAAGGGGCAGTTTACATGCTGGCCTCTCAATGCATTTTCGGCACCATTGCAACGGGGCATTCTCTTCGAGCAACCCATCGTCAGCTTTTGTCTTTGTCTATGGGCGTTTGTGATCCACCCTATCGATTGCATGTCAAAAAACCATCCGTCATTGACTATCTTCGCGTGAATGAAGCCGTAGAGATGGTTATCGTTTTGAACCGACGTGTGGCGACACTGATTGCTCTGGGTCAGCGGGCCATTTCGTCGTCACTTTTCGCTATCGATCTGCGCCAGGTCACCACGAAACTGAATTTTCGAAAGTGACATTTTAGCTGTTAGCACGACTCCTCCGGGGTTGTATGCGACATCCGCGTTGCCGTACGCGCTGAGGCTGGAGACGATGAGCCGCGATCCGAAGCCTACGCGCGTGGGGTCTGCAACTGTCGGACCGTCCCGCTCGCGCCAGTCGATAGATAGACAATCTTCGCCGTCGATGTCCTCGATCCGCCAGGAGACATGTATGTGGCCAGCGTTATTGGACAGCGCGCCATACTTCATGGCGTTCGTTAAAAGCTCATGCAGGACCAGCGAAAACGAAAGGGCCGCCTGAGGCCCCAGTTCGAGTTCAGGACCTTCGACTTTAATCCGTTCACTTCCTTGCAGGCCAATGCTTATTTTAGCTGCTTCGACGATATTGCCGAGGGTCGCGCTTACCCAGTTCTTCTGTAGCAACAGGTCGTGAGCTTTCGAGTAAGCCGATATTCGTGACTGAAGCTTCACGGAGGCATCTTCGACTGACGTTGCATTGCGAAGGGATTGCGTCGCGATCGATTGGACAACCGAAAGAGTGTTCTTCATCCGGTGGCCGAGTTCGTGCATCAGAAGGCGCTGCCGGTCAGCTTGGTCGCGCTCATGCGTCCTGTCGCGAAGAATCTTAATAAAACCAATCACTGTGTCATCGTCCGCACGAAGGACCATCATCTCACCCGAAGCCCAAAACGTCGTGCCATCTTTTCTGAGATGCCAGCGTTCGTCGCTCCCTCTTCCGACGCTCAGAGCTGCGGTCATCTCCCGCTGAGGCACGCCTTTTTCCCTATCTTCTTGGACAAAAAAGGCAGTGGCGGGCCTGCCAACCATTTCTTCGGCTGTCCAGCCCAGGATAAGGTGCGCGCCCTCGTTCCAGCTTGTGACAAGGCCGTCCAAATCCAGCGATATTATAGCGTAGTCAATAGCGCTTTGGACGATCGCTTCGAGGAACCGCTCCCTAGACGAGATCTTGTCAGTCCCGATTTCGATCTTCATGGCTCGATCCTTGAGGCCGCATTCCGCGCTATCCATCACCGATAAGAGCCAAAAGTCAAATCTATCGACGATCCGTCTCCCGGACGCGCGACACTCTGGAGCTTAGATTTCCGAAAGACGGTTCAAACTGGCGACGATCCTCTTGAAATCGTAGGGCTTAGAGAAAAACTCTGCTCCGTGCGGCAGATCGATATCTTCAGGCGTTAGTCTCCCTGATACGACGACGATGCCTGCGTCAGGAAAACGTACCGCAACCGCTTTGGCTAGATCGACACCCGAAAGCTTTCCAGGCATTTGCACATCGGTGAAAAGCAGATTTATGCTGTGATCTTCAAGGAGCTCCATCGCTTCATCAGCCGAGCCAGCCTCAACTACCTCAAAACCGGCCTCTTCCAGCACGTCGATGACCGTCAGCCGGATAAGGACTTCGTCTTCTACTACCAGTACCTTGAGCATGCCAATCCCCCGTAGAAGCGCTGGTCAACACGCGGACGGGTAGAATGTTCCACATTATGTTTCGGGCGCCTACCGGACGGTCGATCTGCTTATTTTAAAAAAGAACATCCAAACCGAAACGCTCGCGTACAACGGATAAACGAGGAAAACGCGATGCAAGACATGAATTCTGCGATGCCCGATATTGATGGATTTTTTGGTCAATTCGGCGGGAGCTTTGTCGCAGAAACCCTGATGCCGCTTTTGCTCGATCTTGGAACTCAATGGCGGGAGGCTAAAGCTGATCCATCATTCTGGGAACGCTTTGCATACCTGTCGCGGCACTATGTCGGACGCCCAAGTCCGCTTTATTTTGCCGAGCGTCTGACAGCCGCACTGGGAGGCGCACGTATTTACCTCAAGCGGGATGAACTAAACCACACTGGATCACACAAAATCAATAACTGCGTCGGCCAGATACTAATCGCCCAGAGGATGGGCAAGCGCCGTATCATTGCCGAAACAGGCGCCGGCCAGCATGGGGTCGCAACTGCGACAGTCGCAGCGCGCTTTGGCCTCCAGTGCATCATCTACATGGGCGCCAAGGATATCGAGCGACAGGCGCCGAACGTTTTCAGAATGAAGCTTCTGGGCGCAGAGGTAAGACCTGTCACGTCTGGGAACGGAACTCTCAAGGACGCCATGAACGAAGCGCTTCGTGATTGGGTGTCCAACATCGACGACACCTATTATCTGATTGGCACCGTCGCCGGGCCACATCCGTATCCGGAAATGGTCCGAACACTACAATCGATTATTGGCACCGAAGCACGCAAGCAGATCCTCGAATATGAAGGGCGCCTTCCAAACCTCCTGATTGCGGCAGTCGGCGGCGGCTCGAATGCGATTGGTCTGTTTCATGCATTTCTCGGTGATCGTGACGTTGAGATGATCGGCGTCGAGGCCGGGGGCCGAGGCGTCGATACGGATGAGCACTGCGCTTCGCTTTCAAAGGGAACGCCAGGCGTCCTGCATGGCAATCGCACCTACCTTCTCCAGGATCTCGATGGTCAGATTCAAGAAGGCCACTCGATTTCGGCAGGTCTCGACTATCCCGGAGTTGGGCCGGAGCACGCGTGGTTGAAGGAGCAAGGCAGGGTTTCGTACAGGTCAGCCACCGACCGGGAAGCGCTCGATGCCTTCCAGTATCTCGCTACCGAAGAGGGGATCATCCCGGCTCTGGAGCCGTCTCATGCATTGGCGGAGTTGATCAAGATTGCCCCCGAGATGCCGGCGGAAGCAATCGTCATCCTCAATCTCTGCGGCCGCGGCGACAAGGACATCTTAACGGTCTCCAGTTTGATTGATGGCGATAACGACGCTCAGGCAAAGGCCAGTGGGGCGACCAGTCACCGATAATTGTCCAGGGACAGCAGCCCACAAGCTCAGCAAGGAGCACGTTATGATAGGGTTCGGTTCGACGGCGACTGGCGCAGCAGCAGATTCAGATGCCAGGTGCCTGGCTCTCCTTGTTGATGACGACTGCGTGTTCGCGCGGCGACTTGGCAAAGCGCTTCAGGACCGTGGATTCGACACGGAGATCTATAATACGGTCAGCGATGCGATCGACGCGCTTGGACTTCGTCGTTTCGATATCGTTATAACGGATCTCCGGATCGGCGATCGGAGTGGTCTCGAAATCGTAGCGGAAGTGCGCGATAGTTCTCCTGAGACCAAAACTCTGGTCTTGACTGGTTATGGAAACGTTCAGTCGGCCGTGACCGCAGTCAAACTTGGCGCAACTGAATTTTTGAGCAAACCCGCCGACGCGGACGAAATCCTTGAGGTTCTCGGTGTGGCAAACGCATTAAAGTTGTCTTCAGGGGATGCCATCAAATCTGCCGAGCTCGTTCGCTGGGAGCACGTGACCAGCGTGTTTGCGGAAACCGGAAACAACGTCTCGGCGACTGCCCGTCTCCTCAACATGCACCGTCGAACGCTGCAACGAATGTTATCTCGCGGGCGGCCGGAAAAAATAAGTGTATGAGCTTCAACACGAGGTTTCGGTCGATGGGAGGTTCGCGGCCACCTTGCCAGCAGTCGCTCCCTCGCGATCTGACAAGCACCATTCTACGTAAGGTCAATACAAAGGAAATGTGATGTCCGATCGAAAGAAAATTGCAGTTATAGGGGCCGGGATTGCAGGACTGACCTTCGCACGATCGCTGCATGGCATTGCTGACATTACGATCTTTGAAAAGAGCCATGGTGTCGGAGGCAGAATGGCAACCCGGCGTGCCGGCGAAATCACGTTCGATCACGGCGCCCAGTATTTTACCGTCCGCGACCCCTTGTTCCACGCTATGTTAGAGCCGGCACTCGAACTCGGCTTCGTCGAAACGTGGTCAGGAACCATCGGCTCGTCATCGATGGGCTCCGCATCAATCATCGACGAGAGCGATCGTGCCCCAAGATTTGTCGGCGTACCATCCATGACGGCGCTTCCTAAGTGGATGGCACATGGATTGGACATCCGGCTAGGCGTGACGATTGATGCTATCGAAGGGAGCCCGTGTAACTGGAGACTCGCCACTGGTTACGAGCGAGCTGGTCCCTTCGACTGGGTTGTCGCCGCCTGTCCTGCTCCCCAGGCGATGGCCTTGATGCCTGCGAACTACAGCGGCTTTCGAGCCGCAGCGAGCACAAAGATGAATGCTTGCTTTACACTGATGCTCATCCTTCAATCGCGTGCCTTGGGACGCCACTGTGCGGTGCGCTATGACGACGAGGTGATCGCATGGGTCGCCGACTGCACGTCACGCCCGCAACGCTCGCCTTTGCCGACGATTGTCGTTCACTCGCAAAACCAATGGGCCGATCGACACGTCGATGACGACTTGGAAGTCGTTCGTACGGCCATGCTCGATAGCCTGGCTAGACTGCTGCCCGGCGTTCCCGAAGGTGTTCTCTCGGCTAACGTCCATCGCTGGAAGTTCGCCAATGTACAGACAGTCAGTGAAAGTGACGTTCTTATGGACCTTGAAAACGGTCTTGCTGCATGCGGAGATTGGACGATTGGCAACAGAGTCGAAGCAGCATTTCTAAGTGCAACTAGGCTTTCCAAAGCGATCGGAGAACGGCTCTGACAGACATGGCCGATCCGGATGGCATGACTGCCCGCGTGTCGGACTTCACTTTCAGTTTGCCGCAACCAAGATAGGAAGCCATTGTCTCTGGTCAGAGCGGCAGAATCGGCTCGACTGTAGTTCGAGTGAAGATCCCCGGTCGGGCAAGTTGCGCGAAACTGCCAGGAAACGCGTTGGGTTTGATTTACCCGATGTTTCCGAGTTGAGATCGAGCGGCTGGAACCGCTTTTTTCCGGTTCTTCAACGTCAGATCGAGCTGGTGGGATGCTAAGCCGACGATCGCAAATGAAAGCCAGTTGTTAACCTCAGCCTAAGGTCGACGCCTATGGTTGAGACTGACTGCCGACCAGATCCCGTAGTCCAGAGAGTGCTTTAAAGTCTTCGGCACAGCGTTTGTGGATCGACTTCGGCCGCCGTAGCGCTCAAAGCGTGTCCGGGGCCGAGTTCCAGAAATGCACTTGCGCCAACCTCCTTGCAACTCTCCAGACACCTGGCCCATTCAACTGTATGCGAGATTTGATCAGCGAGCTTAATCTGAGCTGACGTGAGATCAAGCACCGAGGCGCCGTCGATACCACTGAAGAGAAGAATCCCGCTCGGAACCTCAGGGCAGATGGCTGCTTTTGCTAGAGAAGATGCAAACGCGGCAGATGCGTTTGCGAGTCTTGGCGTATGTGAGGCAACATGGACTTTAAGACGGACAATACGCTCGGCGCCGCTGCGAACTGCCTCTTCTTCTAAAGTTTGGAGGACGGCGACTGTGCCCCTTACGACGAATCCATTGCCGGGATTGGCGATCGCAATTGCAGTTTCCTGCGCGCGGCATAATCTTGCGACTGACTCCCGCTTCAATCCCCGGGCAAACGTCAATCCTTCGCGACCGCGACTTGCTAGTTTCATCGCCTCCGCGCGGATCGCGACGAGCCGGAGCGCCTGTGTCCCGCTGATGAGCCCCGCCAGCGCCCAGGCAGCAACTTCACGGACGCTGTATCCAGCGACTAAACGGCGCTGGGGCTCGTTCGCCGCGACGGAGATGACAGACAATGTTTCCGGGGAATGATGCTAATTGGCGTCTAGGTCCGGCCACTCCGCACTGGCGTTGCCGCCGGTTAGCGTTCGAACGCGCCCGATACCTAAAAAAGAGAAGATCTATTCAGACCGAGAAAATGCCGGGCCGATAATTCGGCCCGGCGCTCGAACTCACATCTTCGGAAGAAGTACCTTATCAACGACGTGGATCACGCCGTTCGACTGCTTGACGTCAGCGATCGTCACGGTAGCAGTTCCTCCCGCCTCGTCGGTAAGCGTGATCTTGCCCATGTTTTCCTTGGCCTTCAAAACGCAGCCGCCGACGGTCTTGATGTCATGTTCGCCGCCATCATCCTTGATCATCTTGGCGACGGTGCTGGCCATGGCATCAGCTGCGACCACGTGGCAAGTCAGAATTTTGACGAGCTTGTCCTTGTTCTCTGGCTTGAGTAGGGTCTCGACGGTCCCTTTGGGAAGGGCATCAAAGGCTTCGTTGGTCGGAGCAAACACGGTAAATGGCCCCTTCCCTTCAAGCGTCGACACCAGGCCCGCAGCCTTGACGGCAGCGACGAGCGTCGTGTGATCCTTCGAATTCACAGCGTTTTCAACGATGTTCTTGTCCTCGAACATCGCCGCTCCGCCAACCTTAGGGTTGGCGGCATATGCAGCCAGGCTGCCTGTCATCATGCTGGCCAACGCGACTGCCGAAACTACCAGAAATTTCTTCATGATCATCTCCTCTCAATGCCGGCCTCTTGGCTCGGTAGAGGTTCTACGAATGACCGCCGCTCCGGTTCAAAAATCAGACAAATATAGTTCAGCATGATCTGAACGGCAGGTAGTGGGAAGGTCTGCGGTTACTCGGCCGATGAATACTGAAGTCAAATCCCGAGGATTGGCTGTATCAACCGCAAAAACCTGCTCTTGAAGCGTAGGGGCGCCTCGGTCACGGCAAGACATATACAGTCTCTGCCAGCATCAGCTTTCGGCTGATGCGTCAAGCTGTCGTCGGCCATCTCGACATCGCCTCGCGCAAATCGCGAAACCTCGTCGCTAAAACTGCCGTCAAGCACAAGCGTTAATTCAACGCCTCGGTGAGAATGCTCCGGGACCGGCTGACCGGCCGGAATCTTGAGCAATCTCACTGTCGTTGTTTCGTCGCTGGTCGGTATCATCATTTGGGCAGCGCCTCGACCGAGCTGGCGCCATTTCAGGCCTCCGGCTGCTTCGATATAGGTCCTCAGCGGCTGCGGGTACGTGTGATCAGACCACGAGCCTTTCTTAATGGGCACAACCTTGTCGATCTGACCCGCATCGATCTTAGCTTTGAGACTCTCCCAGCTTTGTGACACCGCGGCTTCATCAGCAGGTTCGCTGTCAATAAAATAACCGCCAACGCTTTCCAGCATTGAAAGCTTTGAGCGGCATGCCGGGCATAAGGCAAGATGAGTCGCCACAGCAACGCTCCAGCCTTCAGCCAGGGTTCCGGCCGCATATTGCTGGAGCATGTCATCATCCAGATGATGTTCGATCATTTGGCCTCGTCCTGAAGCGCTACGCGCAGTTTCTCGCATGCAAGCCTAATCCTTGATTTCACCGTTCCAATTGGGAGGTTTAGTTTTTCCGCGATCGTCGAATGGGTGAGCCCCTCGAAAAACGACATGCGCAGCACTTCCGCATATCTGCCCTTCAATGTCGTCATCGCGCCGCGCAGCGCTGCAGCACTTTGCTGACGCTCGATTAGCGAGTCGGCGGCCTCAAACTCATCCGGGACGAATGCCGGATCGTTTGGATCGAAGTCAGGCTTTATCGCTCTTCGAACAGAGTCGATCATCTGATTTCTGGCGATCGTGAATATCCACGTTGACGCCTGGGCCTTGGACGGATCGAAAAGCGTTGCCTTGTGCCAGACGCGCATCATCGTTTCCTGCGCCAGCTCCTCTGCGAGTATGCGGTTTCCTCTCGTCATCTTGACCATGTAAGAGCGTACGCGCGGATAGAAGTGCCTGTACAAGAGTTCGAACGCCACGATATCGCGTGACTCTGCCACAGCGGACATCAGCGCTTTAATCCGCTCGGCATCTAAGCTAACGGTCTCTTCCTCCAATTTCCCGACCTTTCGCGCTCCGCCTGAAGACGACCACACTTTCGCGTCAGCGCATGTGGTTCGAAGTACTCCGATTCGAAGCGGCATCTGCATATTCATGGCGTAACCTACGCATCAGCGTGCTGCTGGATCAAAAAAATGAACTCTAAAAATTGGCCTCCAAGTCTTTGCTTGGGCTTCGATAGCGCCTGCCGGCCCACGTCGCGTGCGGACATCAGAGGCGCGCCACAGCCCCAAAGATCCGATATGTGACCCAAAAACCGACGCCTGATGCTGCCGCTGACAAGACTGTTCCCCAAATGAGGTCGGCGACCGTCAAGACAGTCGACCAGTTTCTTAAGGTAGACTGGTTGGTCAGATCATAGGTGGCATAAGCCATGAAGCCAACGGCTGCGCCGTAGATGACTGCTGTCGTCATTGATCCTGACGTCAAACCCGTCCGGACAGCGAGGAAGGTCAACCCCGCGGCGTAAATCAGGTAAAATGCCGCAGCAGGCGCCAATCGGAACTGCGGCGCAAGCATGTCGCCCAACGTTGGTCGATAGAGACGGTCGGCCATTGCGCTCAGCCAGACAAAATCGATGGCAACGAAGGCGATCAGCGTTGCGGTATAGGCGGTCAGGTACGTTTTCATACGGGGCTCCCAGATGGATTTCCAAGCTCAGTTTATGCGTGTCCAGTCCACGCCCTTGCAGATCAGACCGGCGATGACACAGCCTTTCGTGGTCATCCTGGCGCCGTCGACCTTGACGGTAAGCTTGTAGCTCAGATCGCGTTGCGGATCGAAAGCGGTGCCGGAATAGCTGCCCTCACTGTCCTCCTTGATCGACATGACCAGTTTGTCGCCTTCCTTCTCTTTCGGCGTACCGGGCTTTATCCATGTGTTGACCGCGCAGAGATCAGGGCCGCAAGGTGCAATATGCACACGCGCATTCCCGTCTCCGCGGGCCCAGTTGCCGTTTATATCGGCGGCTTCAGCAGGGAATACAGCTCCAACAAGAACAACCGGAATTGCCCAGGCAAACGATTTGGTTGTGTTCCTGTCAAAGAGCGCCTTCTTAGGCATGCTCGATCGTATAAAGTCCAACATTGATGCTTTCCTCCTCAAACCCTGCCTCGCAGTAACAAAGATAGTAGTGCCACATCCGCTTGAACGTCTCGTCGAAGCCGAGAGCGGCGATAGCCGGCCAATTCGCGTGGAACCGTGTGCGCCATTCCCGCAGGGTACGAGCGTAGGATCTGCCGAAATGTTCGACTTCCGTCAGCTTGAGCCCTGCGTCTGAGACAGCGTCCCGGAGAGCTGCGTCGGACGGCAGAAATCCGCCAGGAAAGATGTATCTTTGGATGAAATCGGTGCTGCCGCGATAGGCGTCGAAGCGGCTCTCTTCGATCGAGATGACCTGTAGCAAGGTTCGCCCGCCTGATGTCATGCACCGCTTGATCATCGCGAAGTAATCCGGCCAATAGGCTTCACCGACCGCTTCGAACATCTCGATGGATACGATACGATCAAACTGACCGTGAAGATCACGATAGTCTTGCAGCCGCAATTCAACCTGACTTGTTTTACCCGCCAACTCTACGGCGCGGTTCGCCCACTTGAGTTGCGAGGGCGACAGCGTTAAGCCCATCACATGTGAATTTGAATGTGTGGCTATGTCGAGCGCCAGAGCGCCCCATCCGCAACCGACCTCGAGGACGCAATGCCCATCCGACATGTCCAGCTTGTCGCGAATGAGCTGGAGCCGATTTTGCTGCGCCGATTCAAGAGTCTGAGTTGCACTCTCGAAGACGGCCGATGAGTACAGCATCGAGCTATCAAGCCAGTGCTTGTAGAACTCGTTGCCCAGATCGTAATGGGCTTCAACGTTCCGGCGGCTACCACGCCTGGTATTGGAATTCAGAATATGACGCAGGCGGCTGACAAGCCTTGCTATCCAGGTACCGGACAGAGCAGGCGACAAAGGCGTCGCGTTTGCGGCCACCAAACGTATTAGCGCCGTCAGATCTGGCGTGGTCCAATCTCCGTGAATATAGCCTTCTGCCGCTCCGAGATCGCCCGACACAGCGAGCCTGCGAAGTGCACCCCATCGGCGGATCACAATTGTCGCGTCCGGTCCGTCCTCAGTTCCTCGCTTTGTTACGTCTTCCCCTTTCGGCAGGATGATCGTCAACCTGCCCCGCCGAAGGTCTTTGATCAGCCTACCAAATAAAACACCACCAATGCCAACCTTCGGCCGCTCGGCCGGAGCTGCGATCGGTGGGGTGGTAGTTTCGTCAAATTGCGCCATGGGATCCTGCCTCGAGAACTTGGGAATTTGCACGACAGGAAATTGACTGGTCTCGTCCAAGAGGCCATGACGTTCTGCTTGTAATCGTCATGCCATCACCTTCTGGTCGGCAGCCATCAAGTCAAACGGTCGTGCCGACGGGATGCGGACGATGCGGCCGCTTTCATCACTGACTTCCCATGGGCGCCGCACGCCGCCGAGATCTTCGGCGACGGCGAGACCCGCCTGAATGCCGTCCTCATGGAAACCAGAGCCGAAGTGTGCGCCGCAAAACCAAGTCTTTCGTGTGCCCTGAAGTGACCAGATTTCGCGCTGGGCCCGGTCTGTGGCGAGATCGAAAACCGGATGCTCGTAAGTCTCTGTTGCGATGATCGAATCGGCGCGCGGTGGACGGGTCGGATTGAGCGTGACGAAGGTGGGGGGCGCAACACCGAGAGGCTGCAGCTTGTTCATCCAGTAGGTGATCGATGGCTTCGCCTGATCCCGCCGGTCCGAAACTCCTCTGTCGGCGACGTAGTTCCAGCTTGACCAGGCTGCACGGCGCCTTGGCATGAAGCCGGTATCGCCATGCAGAACCGCCTCGTTCCGAGAATAGCGAAAGCTTCCAAGGATCCTGCGCTCCTCTTCGGTGGGGTCGGCTAACATCCGGAGCGCCTGGTCCGCATGCGTCGCAACGACAACGTCATCGAACATATAGATTTTTCCAGTCGCGTCGCGCACTTCGACGTGATCGCTGAGGCGGCGGATATTTCTAACTGGCGTCGAGAGCTTTACACGGTCAGCGAAACCAGCAGTCATCCGCGCCACATACTCCCGACTGCCGCCCCGGACCGTGCGCCACGCTGGTCTATTCCAGAGAGCAAGAAGTCCGTGATTGCAACAGAATTTGACAAAGCTGGCTGCAGGATAGGCGCCAACCTCCATCGCAGGCGTCGACCAGATCGCCGCCGCCATCGGATAGAGGTGGTCCTCGCGAAATGCGCGTCCGTAACCGCTCCGATGAAGATAGTCGTTTAGAGAAATGCCGCCCATTAATGGGAGATCGCGCGGTGCGTTGCGATAAAAGCGCAGAAGATCGCGCATCATCGACCAGAAGCGGGGATTGGCGACGTTTGACCACTGGGCGAACAGGCCAAGTCCAGTGCCGCCGGAATACTCGAATTGCCCTTCGTTGAGGGATACTGCGAATGACATATCGGAGGCTGCTGTCGAGACGTCCAGTGTGTCGAACAGCGCCGTGAGATTGGGATAGGTCACTTCGTTGTAGACGATGAAGCCGGTATCCACCGCAACCTTGCCGCTGTCAGCCTCGAATTCTACGGTGTTGCTGTGACCGCCAATGCGATCCGCGGCCTCGAACACGGTCACGTCATGATTTTTTGCCAAAAGCCAAGCGGCGGAAAGACCTGAGATTCCGCTGCCGATAATCCCAACCTTGATGCGGCGTGATCCGGCAGCGCGAGCTCCAAATGCCATAGGTATCCTCTCTCTATAAATTTAAGAATTGACGATCTTTACGGACTGAATTCGCAGCGGTTCTCTCAAGCGAAGATTTTTTCGCATTTTTTGATTGCGGTCCGCAAACCGAGTTGCCGCAACCGGCGTAGAGGCGCTCGGAAGCAAATCGTTCTCGGGAATATGATGGACATCAATCCTCTAGTCATCATCGCGATTGGGCTCTCTGTGGCGATGGCTGGCGCGTGGGTGATACAGCGCACGACCGGCCTCAGCGGCTGGATTGACACGATTTGGTCTCTGGCTGTGGGGGCCGGCGGCATCGCGGCGGCAATCTTCGCCGATGGTAATACCAGTCGTCGCATAATGGTGCTGATGTTCGTGGCACTCTGGTCGCTCAGGCTCGCCAGCCATATTGGCGCGCGCACCAGAGGTGCGAAAGAGGACCCCCGCTACGCGAAATTTATCGAGGAGTGGGGCGATAGCGCGCCATGGCGGCTCTTCGTGTTCTTGCAAGTGCAGGCGATTGCCGCTTTCGTTCTTGTCTTGGCCGTCTATCTGGCAGCAGCCAATGGCGAAAATCTCCTTCGCACTCTGGATTTCATTGCCATTGGAGTTGGCTTTATTGCCTTGGGGGGCGAGGCGGCTTCGGATGCCCAATTGGCTCGCTTTAGAAAGTCCCCCGGCGCCAGAACAGGCGTTTGCGAGCTGGGTCTATGGCGCTACTCCCGCCATCCAAATTATTTCTTCGAATGGCTGTTCTGGTGCTGCCTTCCCCTCTTTGCGCTATCTGGGTCGATATGGAGCTGGTTATCGCTGTTGGCTCCGGCCATGATGTATTGGCTGCTTGTTCACGTCTCCGGTATTCCGCCCCTTGAAGATTATATGCTGCGAACGCGCGGCGCTAGGTTTCGTGCCCAACAGCAGCGCGTCAACGCCTTCTTCCCCGGCCCGCGCCGCAAACCCTCGTCCATTCCCCGCGGAGACGCTCCATGAACATGCTGGCCTTTGCCATCAACACCGCTGAACGCACCCCCATACCAGACGGGATATCCCTCGCAGCGATAGATTTGCTTTGCAGCAGGATGAAACGACGGCTTTTGTCGACAACCAACGAGGCTGAACAGGCTTTCGTGGATGAGATGGATCGCTTTCCCGTCGCCACTCATACGGTAGAAGCCAACCGTCAGCATTACGAGGTACCGGCAGAGTTCTTCGCGCAAGTCCTCGGTCCGCAGCGGAAGTATTCCTGTTGTCTTTATCCCGACGCCACGACCTCACTTGCCGAAGCGGAGGCGCTCGCGCTCGCGGAGACCGTTAAACATGCTGAAATCGAAGATGGCATGGAAATCCTTGAGCTTGGTTGCGGCTGGGGTTCGCTTTCGCTCCACCTTGCACAGAAATTTCCGAAGGCTCGTATTATCTCAGTATCCAATTCGGCGTCGCAGCGCTCGCATATTCTCAGCGTCGCAAACACGCATGGCATCAGCAATCTCGACGTCATCACTGCCGATATGAACGAGTTTGAGACCGACGAGCGGTTCGATCGCGTGGTTTCAGTGGAGATGTTCGAGCATATGTCGAACTGGAACGCCCTACTCCATCGTATTCGCGGCTGGACCAAGCCGGACGGCAAGCTCTTCCTCCACGTCTTCACTCACAAGAACAGATCCTACCGCTTCGACCGCGGCGATCCTGCAGACTGGATTGCACAGCATTTCTTCACAGGTGGAATCATGCCGGCTCACGATCTGCCACATAGGTTCGACAATCTTTTCCGGGTAGAAGCGGAATGGCGTTGGTCTGGACTGCACTATCGCCGCACTGCGCTCGACTGGCTTGCCAATTTCGATCGAGGCATTGAACAGATCCGGCCAATTCTTATCGAGGTATACGGAGCTGGCGCTGCCCTTTGGCAGCGCCGTTGGCGGCTGTTCTTTCTTTCCACCGCGGGGCTGTTCGGTCACGAAGGCGGCGACATCTGGGGTGTCGGCCACTATTTGATGGGACCCGTCAGATGAACGCTATCGATCGACTGCAAGACCCCTTGACGCAGGCGACGGTCACGATCGCTTGGGTGATCATCGCAAACAAGCCATTCTATCCGTTCTATGTCTGGTATCTGGTAGGCAATGGAGTGCCTGCGTCACTTTGGACGCTGGCAGCCGCTCCGCTCATGCTGATGATCCCTGTTCTGGCGAACCGCTCGCCGCTAGCTGCTAGAATCGCGCTACCCCTTATTGGAACACTCGATACATGGTTCGAGACGAAGCTGTTCGGCCAGAACTCCGGAACAGAATTGTTTTTTGCGGCCTGCATCATGTTGGCGGCAATTTCGTTCCATCCAGATGAGAAATGGTGGCAGCGAGGAATAGCTGCCTTCGTGTTCGTCGTCTTTGTTGCTTCGCGATCATTCATTGGTGCGCCGTTGCACGTTTGGAGCGAAAGCGATCTTTCCACGCTATTCAGTCTCAATGCGTTCGCTGTCGCGAGCCTGATGACCTTTATCGGGCTACGATACGCGGGGATTTGGCGCCGATCAGAGACATCAGGAACTCAGGTGCAAATTAACGATCAAGGGAGGTCTCAATGAAAAATCATCTTCGTAGCGTACGGCCGCTGCTTCTCGCTCTCGCCGTTGTTGTGTCGGCAACGTGCCTCGCTCGGGCCGAACCCGATGTCGTGAAGGTCGAACCAGATCACTACCGCGGCACCTGGCTGGAAATCGCCAGAAGACCGATGTACCTGACCGACGGTTGTGTTGCCGGCTACTCGTCATATCGTCAGGGACCGTCGCCTAGCGAGATCCTGGTCGAGGATGGTTGCAGGGTGGATACACCGAAAGGACGCTTGAAGACCGTCAAGGGTATCGGTACCATCACCGATTATGAAACGACCAACGCCAAAATGCGCGTCCGTTATCCTTGGTTCATCACATTCAATTACTGGGTTTTGTACAAGTCACCGGATAAATCCTGGTTTATAAGCGCCGACCCCTCAATGACCAACCTGTGGATCTACGCGCGAGCAGTACCTTCGAAGAGCAAACTTCAACGCATGGTCCGAAAGGCGAGCGAGCTGGGTTACGACGTGCGTCAGCTAGAGTTCCCCGCGCAGTGATAATTTTGACTATGAAGCCTGTGAGTTCGGGTAGGTTCAGAGAGCAAAGACTAGTGCTATGATCCTTCCATAGCTTGTATCTGTCGCAATGCAGCCCTGCTTTGGCTCATCTGATGAGCTTTATGACAGGTCCTTAAAGCTCGTGCCAAACCTTACCGGGTCTCGACGTGATGCGGCGTATCTTCGCATATGAGACAATGCGGAGCGGACCGCCGCGAGCAATCCATTCCGGCTGATTCTCGCCTCGCTCCGCTTAAAGGACTGAATAAAGCGTCATCGTGCAATAAGCGAAAAGAACGACTAGCGTCACACTGCCACGAAGCTTCAGGTACCAACGCAGGTCGTCGTCTTCGACGATAGTACTGGCGTCAACGACGAGGAGAAGACCAAACAAAATCATCTGAGCCAAAAGGACGATCGTTATGGATCCGATGAGAAGCGTTGCAAATGCGACCAGTGCCAGAACATTGCTAAACAGGGTAACGAAGACGCCGGCGCGACCGTTGAGTGCGCTCCGCCAAAGCGTTCCCGCCATGAACGAGGCGATAATTGCTCCATACGCTAGGAACGCGCGCTGCGCTTCAAATTGTGGCGCGATAAACGAAACAACTATGAGCAGCCAAAACGGTAACGTTCCCAAATACGTCAAGACGATTGCCAAAACGCGGTGCCTTTTGCCCATCCTACTGACCCACCATGCTACTAAGCGCCTTCGCCAGCACCAGCCCGCTAACGTGAGCCGCCCCTTTACAGCTAGCATCGGGTTGAATTTGCGCGAGCTTTGAAGCGTCGCGAACGCACCAGATCTCCGCTGCACTTTTCACGGCCGGATTGTTGCGCCACTCGGCTTGCCGGATCATTGCTGCTGCAGGACGGCCGGTGTTGCACACCGCGACTATATCACTTCGAACGCCACCGTCGCCAACCGAGCGGCAGCCTTTAATGCGAATTACAAGATCCCTGCTATCGATTGCACTCACTGTACCGCGCGAAAATAAGCCGTTTCCAACTGTCACGATTGTTCGCGCCTTTTCATCACTCCAAGAATACAAGCGCGTTTACGAGGTCATCGCGAAACAGATCAAAAAGTGGGGATCTGATCTGCCGGAAATTTGATCCGACCGATGATCGACGCCGTAACAGCGCGGTTATCATAGCGAAGGACGTTTCTGATGGACGCAATCGTAAACGACACCGGATTTTTTGCGGCCGCGGACCTGCCCACCCAGGAGGAAGCCGAGGCCGCCGTGCGCACCTTAATCCGCTGGGCTGGCGACGACCCAACGCGGGAGGGCCTTCTTGACACCCCGAAGCGCGTCACCAAAGCGTATCGTGAGCTCTTTGCCGGCTACGACGCAGCGCCGGAAGAGATTTTGGCGAAGACGTTTTCGGATGTCGCCGGTTACAAAGACATGGTCGTCGTCAAGGATATCGCATTCCATTCGCATTGTGAGCATCACATGGTGCCGTTCCACGGTGTTGCCCATATCGCCTATTTCCCGGATGGCGCCGTTCTTGGACTTTCAAAAATGGCGCGGCTCGTGGACCTTTATGCCCGTCGGCTGCAGACACAGGAAACGATGACGTCGCAGATTGCAAAAGCTTTCGATGAGAGCCTGCGACCGAAAGGCTTGGCCGTCATGATTGAAGCAGAACATATGTGCATGGCGATGCGCGGCATCCAAAAGCAGGGTGCAAAAACCATAACGACGACATTCCTTGGCCGTTTCGACGGCTCTGCGCAGGATCAGTCGCGCTTTATGATGCTGGTGCGCGGCTGATTGTTCGAGCTAACCATCCTATGTGAAGGGAGTTCGTTCAATGGCGGGTAAGCTGCTGACATCGTTGGCCCCCGGATACTCGGCCTTGGTGATCGGTGCCAGTGGCGGCGTCGGCCATGCAATAGCGAATTCTTTGGAATCCGATCCGAATTGTTCAAACACGGTGCGCCTTTCGCGCCGTGTCGATCAGCTTGACATCACTGACGAGGAATCCGTCCATCTCGCAGCCGATCGATTTCAATCAACGTCGTTCGATTTGATTGTGTGCGCGACAGGTGCTCTCACGATAGATGGTGTTGGGCCGGAGAAATCGATCCACCAGATCTCAATGATGAACCAATTTGCCGTCAATGCCATCGGACCGGCATTACTATTGAAGTACTTTGTTCCGTTGCTTGCCAAGAAGAAGCGGGGTGATCCTCGCTTTCCTGTCGGCTCGCGTGGGGTCGATTGGCGACAATGAGCTCGGCGGGTGGATTTCTTATCGTTCTTCCAAGGCTGCGCTGAACCAGATGGTCCACACGGCCGCGATCGACGTGTCCAGGGCAAATCCTGCATCGCTGCTGGTCGCAATGCATCCGGGCAGTGTTGCGACCTCCCTGTCGGATCCATTTTCCTCAGGCTACGAAAGGTCGAAGCCAGACGAGGCCGCGCGATCGGCCCCTCAGGCGCTTGACGCGCTCCAGCCTGCGAATACCGGCGGCTTCTTTGCCTATGACGGAAGCTCAATCGTTTGGTAGCACGCGTTGAAAATGCTTCGCTGACGACTAGGATCTGAACAGAGCCCAGCTGGCAGGCTCACTATCCGCAGATTCTGACATTCCTCTGATCGTTATTCCTTTACCACCGCAAAAATCTACCTGACGTTTCATATCTGGATCGGCCGCGGCAGACTCGAAGATGTCCTGTGAAAGCGTGTAGATGGCGGGGATTACTTTCCCAGCATCTTCACCAATGCTGTCGATCCAATCGATCCATTTCGGTTCTTTTGAACCTTCTATTTTAAATCGCCCCTCGATCAAAGTGTCGCCACCGGGAACAGCCACATGGAACATCTTACCGGAGATCGTGTGACTGCGGCCGTCCGAGCATTTGTAGCTGCGGTAGAATGGGTCGAGGAACCCTTGAAGCTCCTCGTAATCTCATGTTGAGCGGGATCCCGGCCGCTTGTCGACGCTCGATCTCCTTCGGGGTTTCGACTGTGGTGAGTTTAAAGGGGCATGAATCGTCGATCAGGCTGTTTCTAACGCGGCAAGACAGCAGATAACGCCGTGGAGTAGCGCAGCCGGCAACGCTAGCGTAACCCGCGACCGTGGAGTTCGAAGCTAAGTTGTCATCTGCCAGCCCAAACAGACGTGTGTGCGGGCGTTCAAGGGCCGGAGGCGCTTTTCGTCAGCTCCAGATGAGGATATTTTAAAGGCCAGTCATACGTTGGGAGATCTCCCAAAGCTGCTGACTGGCGGCTTTGTCGAGAGCCTGTTGCGGGATGCTTGCCGGTTGCGGATGTCCGCGTGTTTCGCCAAGGCGATCGGGCCCATAGTAGCCGCCTGATTTGGCCTCCTTCGAGGTGGCGGCGAATAGCTGCGGTAAAGCGCCTTGCGCGACGGGCTGGAAGAGAAACCAGAGATAGGTTCGCGCCAGACCCTGCAAGCTATTTCGTCCGGGTGCATTGTGCAGCAGATCGGTCCGAGAGATCCCGGGATGTGCCGCTATGCTTGAGACGCGCCACCCTGCAGCTCGGCTTCGAGCCTGGAGCTCGAGCGCAAACATCAAACATGCAAGTTTCGACTGGCTGTAGGCCTCCATCGGACGATAGTGCCTCTCAGAATTGATGTCGTCAAAATTGATCTTTCCTGCACGAGCTGCCACGCTGGACACGGTGACGACACGGGCGTCCGTCCCCCTTGATAGCAGTGGCATCAGATGAGCCGTCAATGCGAAATGGCCGAGGTAGTTCGTTCCGAATTGCAACTCGAAGCCATCCCGCGTTTCCTGCCGCTTCGGCGGCACCATGATGCCGGCATTGTTCACCAGCAAATCCACGCTCTCCCTCTCGTTTTCCATCCGCTGGGCGAACGACACGATTGAGGAGAGATCAGCAAGATCGAGTGTGTCAAACCGCACAATGGCTTTGGGAGCGGCATATTTAACGCGCGATACAGCGTCGGCACCTTTTTCACGATTGCGGCCGGCTATGGTCACATCGCACCCTGCGCGGGCGAGCGATAGAGCGGTTTCAAGCCCTAGTCCACCCGTTCCTGTCACCACGGCGGATCGCCCGCGCTGATCTGGTATGTCGGTCTCGTGCCACTTGGTCATTTCACGCCTCTTCCATCATTCTCGCACTTGGTGTAAAATTAATATCGCACTGAGTGTAATTATACAAGAGGCTGTGGTGAAGAAAACCGAGCGTGACGTTCAAGCAGGCGATGGCCTACGGGAACGAAAGAAGCGCGAGACAAAAAAGCGCATAACCGAGAAAGGCATCGCTCTTTTCGTTCAGAAAGGAATCGATCACACAACGCTTGACGAAATTGCCGCGGCCGCAGGGATTTCGCGCAGAACTTTCTTCTACTACTTCACGTCGAAGGACGAGATTCTACTGTCTCTCCAAAGTGGGATCGGCGAGATGTTGGCGGATGCGGTACGAAAGGCTCCCGCGACCTCGACGCCGATTGACGCGGTACGAGATGCTGTGGTGAGCGTGTGTAATGCGATCCCGACGGACGACATGATCGAGATGGATAGGTTGATGAGGACCAGTCCAAGCGTTCAAGCGCGCAAGCAGATATCATACGTGCAGCAAGAACTTGAGATATACGACGCGCTCAGAGAGCGGTGGCCCGAGCCTGAGCGATCAACGGCGTTGCGTGTCGTCGCTATGGTTTCCGTCGGAGCGATGCGCATTGCTGGAGATATCTTCAACCAGGAGAAAGGCGCGCGGCCAATGGCCGAACTCCTTCAGGAAGCATTCGGCAGCGTCGTCCGGGAGGTCCAGTCAGGGTCCACGCATGAGTGATCTCGACGAGATCCGGAGGCCGGTTAATATGAGACAAGAGCCTAACAATATAAGGTCTGGATATGTCCCACCAATGCAGTCAATGCAGGTCCGATATGGAAGAGGGTTTTTTGCTCGAGAAAGGGGACAGCGCCCTCTTGTCATCAGAGACCTGGGTTGAAGGAAAACCTGTAAAAAGTTTATTTTCCGGTTTAAGCCTCAAAGGCAAAGCGGTTTACGAGGTGGTGACGTTCCGTTGCATTGCTTGTGGTTACCTCGACTCATATGCTTTGAGGAAGCTTTAAGATTAGGCGAGCGGGCAATCGGTAGAAGCGGACTGATCATTGGCATCGTGCCGTGAAGGACTAAAATCGCCAGCCTAGTTATTAAAAGATGTTGGTCCGTCCGTTGCCCAAACGGCTGCACAAATCGCATCGATTTCACGTGGTGTCGGGAACCAGACATCATCGGCATGACGGCTGATGGCCTGCTGCGGCTTTAGGAGCGACGCGAGGTTCGTTTCATACAAGATGCGGGCGGCAATGCTAGATCGGGACATCGCCATCTGTTGTGGCGTTCGAAAGGCGCCGGACACGGTGCGGCAGGGATCAAGCTTCGCTGTGAAGGCTGCTATGCAGCGAAGCTTGATCCGACCGATTTTCCAGCAAGACTGCAAATTGTAGGTTTTTGACCTGCCAGCAAGAGGTCGTTTGGGTGTGGCGCTACCTCGCCCGTCCGATCGCCAATGCAAACAGTCTGGCCTGCCTTTCGGCGAAAGCGCGCGGATTGGTAGGCTTGTCCCCGTCGAGAATGCGGGCTTCGTCGAGCAGGAGCCAGGCGGCATCTTCGCGAAACGCCTGATCGTCCATCGCAGCGATGCTTTTCACGAGTTCGTTCTGCGCATTGATTTCCAGGACCGGCTTCGAAGCGGTCTGTAGCCGCCCTGCCCCCTGCAAAAGTTTCTCGAGCTGTCGATCTGGCCCATGTTCGGAGGCGACCAGGCAGACGGCACTTTCGGTCAACCGACCGGAGACCCGCACGTCGGTAACCTCCTCCTTCAGGCTAGCTCGCGCAAAATCGATGAATGCCGCGACGTCGGGAGAGGCTTCCAGGGCCTGCTTATCTGTGCTTCCCTCGCCGATAATGTCGTCCAGATCGGCAAGACCCTGGGTGACCGACTTGAAGGACTTTCCCTCGAAATCTGGGACATTCGTCGGCCAGAAATTATCTACGCCATCTGTAAGGAGAAGGACTTCGATACCTCTGGCTCGAAAACCTTCGAGTTGCGGCGACGATTTTAGTTGGTCCAGACTGGAGCCGCTGATGTAATAGATCGCCGACTGCCCCTCTTTCATCGACGCCAGGTAGTCGGCCAGATTACGGGTCGTCTCACCGGCCACGGTACTGCGGAAGCGGGCCAGCTTCAGCAACTGCGAGCGCCGCTCGAAGTCTTCGTAGATCCCTTCCTTGAGGATCGCCCCGAAGAGGTCCCAGAATTTGGAAAACGTCTCGGCTTCGCCTTCGGCCATTTTCTCCAGCGCGGTAAGGATCCGGCTGGTCACGCCTTTCTTGATGGCGCTAAGCACCGGGCTTTCCTGAATCATCTCGCGGGAAATGTTAAGCGGCAGATCCGAGGTGTCAACGATGCCGCGGACGAACCGCAGGTAACGCGGCAGCAACTCGGCTTCGTCGGTAATGAAGACGCGCTTCACGTAAAGCTTCATCCGACCCTGGCGGTCTGGATCGAACAGGTCGAAGGGCTGAGAACCGGGGATGAAGGCGAGCGTTGTGTATTCGTGGCGACCCTCGGCGCGGAAATGCACATTGGCCAGTGGCTCGTCATACTGACCGGAGACACCGCGATAAAAATCGTCATAGTCCTGTTTGGATATCTCGTTTTTCGGCTTTGTCCAAAGTGCTGCGCCATCGGAAACCTGCGACGGCTCAGCACCCTCTTTTTCAAGAAGGCGAATGGGGACAGGCACGTGGCCGGACTGGTCGCGAATGATCTTTTCGACCGTCCATTTGCCCGTATACTTCTTTGCGTCCTGCATGAGATGCAGCACGACACGCGTGCCCCTCGCCGGCGCCGCTTCGAGATCGACTGCGACGATGTCGTAACTTCCCTTGCCGTCGGACGACCATTTCCAGGCTTCGTCCTGACCAGCACGGCGAGAAATCACGTCGACCTGTTCGGCGACCATGAACGAGGAATAGAAGCCGACGCCGAACTGGCCGATCAATTCAGCCTTTTCACCAGCCTTGGCAGCCTCAAGCCGCTCCATGAACGCCTTCGTGCCAGAGCGCGCGATCGTGCCGAGCGCGTCGATCATTTCATCGCGGCTCATGCCGATGCCATTGTCCTCGATGACGAGGGTCAACGCCTCTTCATTGAGGCTCACGAGAATTCCCGGCGGGGTCGAATCCGCCGAGAGCTGCGGCCGGGAAATCGACTCGTAACGCAGCTTTTCGCAGGCATCCGCAGCATTCGAAATCAATTCGCGGAGGAACACATCCTTGTCCGAATAAACCGAATGCACCATCATGTGCAGCAGCCGGCTGACATCGGCTTCGAATGCGTGGTGCTCAGGCTGCCGATCTTCTACTGTCGTCATCGATAATCCCCATTGCTCAGAAATGCCGGTCAGATGGCTCTTTCACCACCGGATTTCAAGCGCCAATGACAACCCACGCTCAAGGATTTCCAGTCAGCGCATTCATCGTCTCTGCACCCGTAGCCACTGACTTGACCGTGGTGGCGTCACACACAATCAACTCACTGCACACTTGGAGCCAAGGAAATGCGCGTTCGTCACCGGTTCGGCGGACGGTCTTGGCCGTGCCGCGGTGCGCCGGACGCCAAGCCCCCGGCGCTGGAGTTCGCCGACGAGCTGCTTCACCAACCGACCAAGAGATTTATTGATGGTCTCGGCGGCACCGATTGGCTCCGCGACCGCGCGGGAGACCTCTATCCATTCTGGGGTGGAAACCGGGTCGATCGGTTCGGACATGCGACCGAAAATCTGACCGAGCCGCCGGCCGATCTCCGGACCAAACCGGAGAGCCAGCGGTGCGACGGCCGTGTTCGCACTCAGTCGGAAGCTTCGCCCACGTGTCGGCGACATACGCGCCTCGAGTCCTCATGGACCGAGGCGAACCGGTCGTCGTGTCCCTCGATGTTTGGTGCTCAAGCTCGATAGGTGGCGTCGTAATTTGCGAAATGCTTGAGATAGAACGAGAAGCCGAGTGACGTGACAAACCAGCCCACCGTCACCAGACCTGCGCCCACGTCAGCCACCAAAGCTTGACGTCTTTGCAAGAAAGACGGCTGATTGAAGGATTTTGAGCACGAACTCTACGCCGCCTCAATCCGCGCCGACCACCTCAAATGGTCCCCAGAACAGCGGATGGGCATACCTGCCCTCGTCGCTCGACCGCAATTCGCGCATCGCATCTCCCAGTGCCGACGAGTAGGTCTTATACTTCCCGCTACCCCGGTTTTCAAACATTCTCGTCGTCAAGGCCGCGGTCGCCGCCGAGTCCACAGCCCAGTGTGACACCACCAGGTTTCGGGCACCCGCGAAGAAAAACGCCTTGGCTAGTCCCGAAAGCCCTTCCGCTCCGGCCTGTTCGGGCGCGGCGGTGTTACATGCCGAGAGGAGGACGACCTCGGCATTGAGGTTCAACGCAGCTATATCGCTGGCAGAAAGATATCCGTCATCGGTCGGCGTCGCCACCGCCGGTGGCGTCATGATCAGCCCAGGTTCCTGAACCCCAGTTATCTCTCCGGCGAGCAGGCCATGGGTCGCGAAGGCGAGTGTCTGGAACCTGGTCAGGTCCTCGCCCTTCAACGACGTCTCCGTCGCCATCTGTCCAAGCAACAACGAGCCGACAGGTGCCTTCAGGCTCTTTTGTAGGGCCCTTAGCTCGTCGGCGGTTTCCGGCAACCTTGGAAGCGCCCGGATATCCTGCACATTCGCGCCACCCCGGAGGGCGACCAGCTTCGAGGCAGCCAGACCGCCGCGCTCGGTATCAGGACTGCCATCCAGAACAGGGTCACCGATCCCAAGCAGAGGCTCCCCGCCCGGTTTCGCGCCGGCTCCGGCTCGCAGCGTCATCAGTGATGCGACCGATGGCACGCGCGTCATGGTGTACTTGTCCGATAGCCACTTCGCGCCGACGAAATCATCCCGCACCATCTCTTCAGTCAGCAGCACCGCGAAAGGAATGCTCTCAAGAGAGCCGTCCGGCACCAAAATCAGGTGTCTCGGCGACATGGTCCACTTGGCTTCGATCGGTTCGAAAAGTTGGCGGTATAACTGATATGCCGCCTCCCCGCGAAAGGCAGGAACCCGTCCTCCGCGCAGTTCGAGCCCTCGCCTGAGCTCGTGCACCAAGTCGTTTACATCGTCCGAAGACATCTCCGTCTTGATGACAGCGGTCCTTGCCTTGCTCGCAGCCACCACCAGAAAGTTGTCGCCCGTGTCGAGAAATGCGATCAGAGCCTCGTCATCCAACAATGCGGCGGTCGCCTGCTCAACCGACACGGCGACCGTGCCTGATATCTCGACGTATTTGGGAAACTGCTTGGCCAGCTCCAAATCAATGTCGTCAACCTGGACGGCCAACGCTTTGCGATCCGCGACTTGATCAACCGGCGTCGCAAGCCACTTCTGACGCAACTCTTCGCGCTGCTTGGCAAGATTTGCCAGCTGCGGAGACACCGCAGAAAGCCTCGCGCCAAGACGGGCAATGGTCGCACCCGTCCCACTCGGCTTCATCATCTGGACGATCTCGAAGACCGCTTCCACGTCGTCAGGAGAGAGCTCACGCCCGTCGACGAGAACGGAAAGCGCTTCGTTCAGAGCCGGGCGAGCAACCCGAACGATGACCTCTCTGGTTTCGTTGCGTGAAAAGCTCTGCAGACCGAGGACGAATTTGACGTACGATACCAGCGATCGGGCGTCCGACCGAGCTGACAGATCATCGTGAAGCTGGGTGCCCGCGATCATCCGCCCGTGATAGGACCCGATCACCCGCTCCCAGTCCAGACTCGATTGCGCGCCCTCGCCTACGCCTCCTCGGGTGTATGCGAGGTGTTCCGGGATGTGCTTTCCAAAGGCGGCAGTGGCAAGAAGCGGGCGATCCATGAGAAGCCATCTCCAGCCGTCGAGATATGTCTGCTCCTCATAGGTATCCGCCAGCCAAAGACTGAATATCGTTTGCGGAGGGCTTGCGGACTGATAACGCTCGATAGCCGGAAGAGCCCATGATTTCGCCATGTCGACCTTTCCAGCCTCGAAGAGCGCGGTAGAGATGAAAGCTGCGTCGAAGTCGTCAGACACCTGGTCGGCAAAGCGAGTGTCGTTCGGCGTTTGCTGGATATAGGTGTCGTGGTCCTTTGGCGTCTTGAGAAACGCCTGCTCGCGCTTCGAAAGCTTACGCTCCTGGAACTGAGCCACCTCACCAGGCGAGAACGCGGCTTTCGCCAAAGGCCGGAGGGCTGCGTATTCGGGGGCCGCGAGAAGTTTCAGAATTCGCCAATTCGGAATAGCGAAAAACGGCTTGACCTGTCCTAGCTCCAACCTTTTCGAGGCACTCTGCAACTCGGCACGTAACTGATCAGGCGAGATCGCCGCATCATCGGCGCAAAACGACGCGCGCACGATCGCCGGTAGCTCCGTTGGTTGTTGGGCGCAAATCGCCTCAGCGACCTTCGGTCCGATAATTGCCAACTTCGAAACAGGACCCGGGCCTTCCTCCTCGTCGCCTTGGAGCAACGCTGCCGCACCCAGCCGTCTCAACGCGTCCATGAACGCATCTGGTTGGTCACGGATGATGGCCGCGTAGAAGGCATATTCAGCCGATGATGGAGCATCCACGTCGGTAAGGCGCTCATACGCCGAGAGAAAGCTGTCCGGAGAGCCGTGATAGGCCTCGAAGGCAGACATCAGCCCGAGGCTGTCCGCAAGGAACTTCTTCCCGATAGGTGTTTCGCGGACGTCGGCGGGCAGCAGGTCGATACCCATCTCGACCAACTGCCGGCCCTGCCCGATGATACCTTGCATTCGCATCCATCCGGCCCACTGAACGGACGCAGCACAAAATGGAGGGATGACTGGCTGGCTACGATCGAAGCCAGGCAGGTCAAAACCACTGTATCCGGTGTAGTTCCCTGGAATCAGCCGGCAGAAGTAAGCGGCATTCTCACGGTCTCCAGAATCGTAGATTTCCTGCCATTGCGATAGCAAGGTGAACAGGTTGTTCCTCCCTTCCGCGATGAACGGCATAAGAGTGTGATCGACGAAGAATTTCGTTGCAACGTAGTCGTAGGGCCCCATCTCATAGGCGGCCTTGTCGTCGCTCCAGCTGACGGATTGGCCGGCGTCGGGATCATCGTAGATGAAAAACGGCCGCGGCTTCATCCGGCCGATGAATAGACTGCGATCGCTCTCGCTTGTCGCTATCGAAAACAAGGAAGCGATCTCCTCATAGGCCGCATCGCGTTTGCCTGCCTCAGCAAGGCCGGCAGCCTTGCTGCGAGATGCTTCGAGCTTCGCGATGAGCGGATTGCCTTCCGTCTCGGCAATTCGTAGCCGCTTGAGTGGACCATCCAGGCTCGCGTGCCCACTTCCGGTCGGAACGTTGTAGACGTTTCGCGCGATCTTAATCTCTGCTTCGGCTACCTTTCGTTTCGCCTCAGGACCTTCTACGGCGTCAAACAATGTCGGGAAAAACTGAAGTTGGTAGGCGTTGTCGTTGTATCGCTTCCAGTGAATGGCAAGTCCATTTCGCAAGTTGGACTCGGCGCTCTTCTTGTCGCCCAAGGCAAGAAACGCCATGCCTGCAAACCGATAGGCGCGCGCCCGTTGGATGATATAGCCGTCATGCTCCGCCTGATAGGGCTTCAGCATGTCTGCGCCTGACACCAGTGCAGCGGTCGCCCTCCTGAGTTTGTCGGTTTTGGCTTTGCCCTGCAGGAAATTGGCCTGCTTGTATGCCACTTCGCCGATGTCGCAGAGCAATACGCCAACCTGCCGGCTGTTCTTGCCGAACTGAACCTCGCTTGCCTCGATCAGCCGGCGAAGCACCACGACAGCGTTATCCAGTTGGTCGGATGTCACGTAGTCGGTCTGGATGATTTGCTTGATCGCGGAATGCTCCGGCCCTGTGATCATGCCTTCCATCGCCGAGCTCGCCGTGGCAGCGACGAAATAGAGCAAAGTGCTGAATGCCGTCGCGACAAACAAACGGAAGACTTTCATGGCCAGTCTCCGTATTCGATCGCGCTGGTCAGTGCAGTCTTGATGCGGGGCTCGAGTGCAAGACCCTTGATCTGCTGGACGCCTTCGAATGCCCAGTCACCGCCGCTCTTCGAGATTGCCGCGACGATTTGGGATGCCCGGTCGTAGTCATCCACGGGCTTTGCAGCTTTCTTGTCCTCGAAAGCTGCGATCCCGTAGATGTTGTAGGAAACCACCTTGGACGCATCGGCCACTTCCAGGCGAAATGCTTTGCCAGGCTCGATGAGAACGCGAACGCTGCCGGTGCGAGCGCCATCGGCTACGATGCCGTCGACCTTCTTGCCGTCAGAAGCAATTGCCTTCAGCCGGAAGGGTGGCTTGCCGTCCACCCAGCGCACCTCAAGCGTCCTGCCTCCCGCGACAAGCAAGGGCTTCGCCACATTGTCCAGGGCGGGAACGCGAAGGCCGTAGGACTCCCTGCTGCGCATCGGCTTCGACTTGCGTTCGGGGTCCCACCAGCCCAAGACTTCCGCCAGTTGCTGATATCTGCTCGAGACGTCATCTGTCAGTCCGGAGGACGGGACAGAATATGACGAAACGCGACTGATCGAACATCCCGGCTCCTCGGACCTCGATGTGTCGGGTGAGAGCAATAGTCCGCAGGCCCCGCCTCGGTTTAGTTTGACAAAGCCGGGTTCTGGAATATCGAGGCGATCCCCCTCCTCCAAAACACTCCCCAGCTGGAACTCCATCGCTGTGCCCGATCGCGTGCCGATGATGGAGGCCGCGCCTTCGTAGTCGACGATCACGGCCGCCGGCTGTCCCGCCAGAGATGCCACGGGAGCAAAGAGAATACAGCTCGCCAGTATGAAACATGTCGGTTCTTCCAACATCCAGACACGTCTACCCATTGAGAAACGACCTCCAGCTGCGCCCCTCAAGAAACCCGCGGCATATCGATTCAACAGACTCCAGTGCAATGACCAGCACCCAGATTACGATGGCGTACTGGACGACAGACTGGGCGGCGGCAGCGCCGAGATTGATGTTGCAGGCGGTGTACACAACGATGCCCACCAGCAGTGCCAACGGGGCCGAGATCAGAGATTTGAAGGTGAAGGTCAGAAATGCGACGAGACCCGCGAGGAACATGCTCGATAGGATGACGGCGGCCTTCGTCGGATACTCTGCAGCTGCAATAGCCTTTGTGGAATTGGCGACCGCATTTGCGATAACGCGCATTCCTTCCATTTCCCCGATCGGGGTGTCGTGGAAGTCCCCGTTGGAGGCGTAGCTGTTTCCAATGATGACGAAGCGATCCGCCAACGCACTGGCGGCGATGGGACGCTGCGCAAACTGGTATCCCGACAACTGAATGAGAGCGGGCACATGACCGTCTTCGACCATCATTGCGGACATCGCAGTGTCACTCTTTGGGAATGAAAACTGGATCGCCGAGCTCTTCTCTGCGTCGCTCAACCACCTTGGCACAGCACTCGGCATGTCTTGCCCTTCGCGAGCGCAGCCTACGCCGTCGCGGCTGCCAAGATATCTCTGAGCAGTCTCGACCATCGCCGCGCCACCCAACTTGAATGCATAAGACAGTATCGCCGGAGACAGGAGAGCTTGGCAGGCACCCTTAGGCACTTCCCAAAGGTTCCAGTTTCTAACCTTGGCACCGTCACCCACCTCAAAAAGAACGTTCACCCAAAAGAGCGGTTTTCCGGCTTTGAAATGCATATCAAAGTCGGACGGCGAGGCAGGGAGGCTGTTCCCGTCGGGGTCGAACGAAAGCTCTCTTGGGAAGAGCAAGGGCGGGTCTGATGGTCGCCATCTGTCGAGTAAGTCGTGCAGTACGTCGGCGTCCTTGCCACCTCCCGCGGATATATCGAGGTCAACAAGGATTGCCCGCGGACTGGATGTCCTCGCCTTCTCTATCAAGCCGGCGATGATCGCCTTGGTGATTGGAAAAGGACGTTGCCACGCCTCGAAGCTTTGGTCATCGATGCGCACCAGCGTCACCGGCACGCTGGGCAACGAAAGGAAGCCGAGGCCCTGGGAAACAGCGTGAATCTTGTCGAGAGTTGGGTTGTCCGTGATGGATTCCACCCATTCCTTCAACCAGAATGGTGCGACAGCCGCAATCAGCCCAAAAGCTAGCAATGTCACAATAACAAGCCTGTAACGGCTACGTAACTTCATCGCCCCACACGCCAGACACGAGATTTCCCCGGGTGGATCAGATCACGGAGGCCGATATTGCGCAATCATGTCCATGTAACCAATTCGGATAATGAAAATATTTTCGCTACGTATCCTGCGACTTACTGGTCGATTTGACAGCACTGAATTGGACGAAAGCGGGACATTGACTTGAGTGCGAGGCCAAAACTAGAAATTTATTCGGGCGTTATTCAAAGGGGGAAACTATGGAAAGCCTTTCGGTCTGGCATATGCTTGTTGTTCTTATTGTATTCGGGTTGCCGCTGTTCTTCGTGTTCAAGAGCCCACCGTCAGGCGTAAACCGCTTTGGGCAGGCTCCTTCTTCAATGGGGTTCGGACAGGCGATTTCGACGTTCTTTAAAAAGTACGCGACGTTCGAAGGCCGCGCCAGCCGATCGGAATTCTGGTTTTCATTCTTCTTCCTCGTCATCGTTTCGGCAGTTCTCAGTGCTATCGATCCGACGGATGCTCTGTCTGGCCTCTTTAGTCTCGGCGTCCTTCTTCCAACCATCGCTCTCGCAACCCGTCGTCTGCATGACCTGAATAGAAGCGGCTGGCATCAGCTCCTGTCGTACCTGTTTCCGGTCGGAACCATCGCGCTGATTATCTGGTACTGCACGGCCGGCACCGACGAGGTCGCGCCCGCCACTACGAAGGCCGCGGGCGGCACCATGTCTTCGAACGCCGTCGAGGTGCTCGAGCGACTCGCGAAGCTGAAGGATAGCGGCGCAATCAGTGGCGACGAATACGATGCCGAGAAGAGGAAAATCCTGGGATGACGGCCGTGCTGCAAAGCGGTCAGAACTTCGCCGTGAGCGTAGCCCGAAATGTGCGCCCAGGCGAAGGGTTCCAAGGCATCGACATAGAATTTGTCTATGAGGATTTCCGCCTGGAAGTCGAGGCGGACATTGTCGTTTATCTTATAGGTCGCGCCGCCACCGTCTAGGCACTTCCGATTGCGCGCTGACCACTGCTTGGGTTCATCCAGACACCCGGGCTGTTGGCGTAGGTCCGGCTGTAGTAGGGCTTGGAGTGACGTCCTCCAACAAATAGGAAACACCGTAGCTGAGGTTCACGTCGCCATAGTCAGCGTCGAACGTCATCGCATTCGAGACGTCTCCGCCGAACGTGTGCCCGGGACTTCCCCGCTCCGCTGGACTTTCGCTGGTCCGATTTCGAGGACGGCATCCATATCCCGCCTGAGATCGCCGGTTGACGCTCGGTAGCGAGCTATCGACGGCCTAGCCATCGTAGCCAAATATTGCAGGCTCTCGACTGCATTGTCTGTTACAACGTTGATACCGGCAACCCAAGCTGCTCGGAATAAATCGGCGTCGATTTGTTCGCGGGTCATTGCTTTTCCTACGGCCGGATCGTGCGATCGAATCGCAGCCAAGGTCGGGATGCCGCTGATGCTCCCAGGGTGCGTGGGAAGAACCGCGCCGCTCACCGGCGCGGCAACCCTTTGTGGCGTCATTCAGGTGGGTGAAATGCTCAGCCCGTCGCCAAGCTCTTGGAAGGCCCAGATCTCGTCGGCGCAAATGCGTTTACGCGCGAGCCCGGCGACGTGCTCGGGACGTCCGGAATTATGGTCAAGTCAATCAGCATGATCTCCTCAAACGCTGGCAATCAAGCCGCCATCGATGCGAATGACCGACCCTGTGAGGTAGGAAGCGCGAACGCTCGAGACGAAAGCGACGACATCGGCATATTCCTGCGGATCGCCATAGCGGCCGACTGGGATCGACGCGGTGCTCGCCGCCGATACCTCTTCGACCGCCTTGCCTTCTCGCTTCGCCTTCTGCTCGTCGAGGAAGCTGATACGCTGTGTGGCAACGCGTCCCGGCACGACCACATTGACAGTCACGCCATCGCGGCCGACCTCGCCGGCCAGGGTCTTCGACCAGCCGAGAAGCGACATGCGTAGCGCGTTCGATAGGCCAAGATTGGGAATCGGCGCGACCACGCCCGATGATGTCGAGGTGATGATGCGGCCCCACTTCTTTTGCCGCATACCCGGAAGTACCGCGTCGCTGATGGCGATGACCGACAGGACCATGCTGTCGAAATACTTGCGCCAGCTATCGGCGCTCTGGCCTGAAACGACTGTCGGCGGCGGGCCGCCGGTGATGTTCACAAGCACGTCCACCGAGCCGAACTGCTTGTCGATAGCCGCGAGATTGGGCGGCAGCACGCCGAGATCGCCAACGTCCCATTGAAGCGCCATGGCCGAACCGCCAGCCGCGACGATGTCCGCGACCGTCTTGTCGGCGGCCTCCTTGTTGATATCGGCGACAGCGATCTGCGCACCCTCCGCTGCCAGCGTCCGGGCAATCGCTCCGCCAAGTCCTCCGCCAGCGCCCAATACCAGGGCAGTCTTGCCTTTCAATCCGAGATCCATGGTCTCTTTCCTTTCCCTTATTTCGAATATTGCGCGGCGCTGTGATCAGCCCGCCATCCAGCCGCCGTCGACCATCAGGTTGACGCCGGTCATGTAGCTCGCCATGTCGCTTGCGAGGAAAAGTGCGGCACTCGCGACGTCGCTCGGCTCGCCGAGCCGCGGCCAGGGCGTGCGGCGGCGCGAGTATTCGAGTGCGTCAGGAGCGTTGGCGACACCCGGTTTGCCGGTGACGATCTTGCCAGGAGCGATCGCATTGCAGACGATTCCCGCTTCAGCGTGGTCGACGGCAATTTGCCGCGTCATCTGCACGATCGCACCCTTGCTGACGCTATAGGGAAAATCACCCGGGCAGGCGACCATGCCATGCTGCGACGAAATGTTGATGATCCGGCCGCGCGTGTCACCGACCAGCTCCTGCTTAAGAAACTGCTGAGCGGCCCGCTTGCAACAGTAAAAGTACCCGGTGACGTTGACGGCAATCACCCGATCCCATTGTTGCGGCGACGTCTCGAGGAGATTGGTCGACGTATAGATTGCGGCATTGTTGACCATGATGTCGAGCCGGCCGAACTCGGCTACAGCGTGGGAGATCAGCGCATCGACATCGGCCCAGCTGGAGATGTCAGTCTTGACAAAAACGCTCTTTCCGCCTGCGGCCACGATGCGCGAGAGGGTGGTTTCGCCCCCCTCGATCGGAGCGTCGGAAACATCGGCGATCACGACAGTCGCGCCCTCCTCGGCATAGCGAAGCGCGATCGCACGGCCGAGACCGGAGCTTGCGCCTGTCACGATGGCAATTTTCTTGTCGAGCAACGGCATGGACGTTCCTTTATGGAGCTCTGCGGACGACGAGGCCGCGTCCGGGACAAATGAGGGTTCCGTTGCTGACGATGCGCTCGCCGCGCAAAAAGACGTCGGTTAACAGGCCAACAGTCTGCTTGCCATGGAAAGGCGTGTAGGCGGCTCGGGAGACCTGTTCGGCATCGGTAATGGCATTCGATCGTCTCATGTCGACAATCAGGATATCGGCATCCCAGCCGACCGCGATCGCCCCCTTGGAGCGTCCGAGGCCGAAGCGCTGCGCAGGATTGTAGGCACAAATCCGCACCAGGTCGGCAAGTCCCAGGACCTTGTCCGCAACGAGGCTGAGTATCACCGAAAGCAACGTCTGAAGGCCCGGCATGCCGCCGGGAATGTCGGCAAACGAACCATAGGGGGCAGACTTTTCGGCCGGGCTGTGCGGTGCGTGGTCGGTCGCCATGATGGTGATCAGGCCCTCCGACACCGCATGCCGCAAGGCGGCGACGTCACCACGGCCCCGGAATGGAGGGGACCCCTTCAGCCGGGCACCGCCGGTCTTGTAGTCTTCCGAGGTGAAGAACAGGTTTTGCGGCGTTGTTTCGACGCTGACGTCAGCCATCCCCTGAAGGCGGCGCCAGGTTTCGACGCCGAGTTTCGAGTTGATCTGGCGGACATGCACGCGCGCACCCGTTTCGGCCGCAGCCAGGACAGCGCGGGCGATACCGCTTGCTTCGGCGAGTGGCGTCCGGCTTGCCAGAAACGTTGAAATGTTGCCGCTGGTGTCATGAAGCCCGCTTTCATCGAGGATCGACTGGTCACCCGGCGAAACGCCGATCACCGTAGCGGCTTCCGCCAGCCGGCGAAGCATCCGCGTCACCTGATCCAGACTGTCGAACCGGTATTCGACGGGTACGTCTGCGGTGAACAATTCAAGAGATACGGGCGAGAGCGCAAGCAGGTCATCCAGGTTCTTGCAATTCTTCGAAACCACGGCCTGAAACCCGACATCGACATTCAGCCTACCCGCGGCACTCTCCATCTTGTCTGACAGTTGTTTGGCTGTTGCCGTCCAGGGATCGTCAGTCGGCATGTCGAGGATGGTCGTCACACCGCCGAGAGCGGCCGCATGCGTGCCGCTTACAAAGTCTTCCTTTTGCGTCAGTCCAGGTTCTCGCAAATGCGCATGTGCATCCACGAGCCCAGGCAGTAGCAGCTTGCTGCCGGCGTCAATGAAATCGCGCGCCATCGCGGTCTCGCCCGGTGCGAGGATAGCCGCCACGCGCCCATCGCGAATGCCGACATCCGCGGGGCGCTGACCGTCTGCGTTGACGACCGTGCCGCCTAGAATCATGGTATCGAACACGTCCGCCTCCGCTTCTCTACCGCACGCCCGCGAGCCGTGGTTCCTCGTGCGTGACGACCTCGATGAGCGCCGCCTGACCGGCCGTGACCCTCTCAAGAGCACGCAGCAATGCCGGCCGCAGGTTCTGCGGTTCCGTCACGCATTCGCCATAGCCGCCGAGGGCTTCGGCGATCGGCGCATAATTGCCCGTCACCCGGTTCGCGCCATATTTCTGCGTGGCGACAGGCATGCTCTTCGCATAGCCGCCGAGCACGTTATTGCGAAGCACGATGGTCAGAACCGGAAGATTGCAGCGAATAGCCGTTTCGAAGTCTATGCCGACCATGCCAAAGGCGGCCTCTCCCATCAGGTTGACGACCGTCGCCTCCGGACGGGCAAGCTTGGCGCCCATCGCAAAGCCAAGGCCGCTGCCGAGCTGTGTGGTCTTGCCCCAGCCGATATAGCTGCCTGGCGTGCTCGCCACGTAAAACGGGCAAAACTGGTCGCGCGGGTTGCCGGCATCGTGCGTGACGATGGAGGTCTTCGGATTGATCGCCTGCATGATCTCCCAGACGACGCGGTAGGGCGAGATCGGCGTGCTGTCGGATGTCAGCAGCGGCATCCATTTTTCCATGAACGCCGCGCGCACTTCGGCTATCTCCGCGGCCGGCTGCGGCCGTTTTCCACGGATCAAGCGATTGTCGCGGATATAGGCGGTCAACTGCCTGAGAACGGAGGCGGCATCGCCGATCACCCCTTGGGCGATCGCGTAGTCCTTCCCGAGATCAGCTTCACCGAGCGTCACATGGAGGATGGTTTTATCTTCCGGAATGGGCAGGATGTAATAGGAGCGGGTCAGGCTGCTGCCGATGGCGAGCACGACATCCGCCTTTTCCAGGAAATGATCGATCGTCGCTGGCCGTGCCCGTCCGGCAGTCCCAAGCGCAAGAGGATGATCTTCGGGAAAACCACTCTTGCCGTTTGGCGTCGTCATGACGGGAATGTTCAACAGTTCGGCCAACGCGACCAGTTCCTGCGTCGCCGATCCGGCCAGAATTCCCTGACCGGCCAGGATTACCGGGTTGCGCGCGGCCATCAGGGCTTCGGCCAGATCGGCCACCTCAGCGTCACCGGCCTGCGGCACGCTGCTGCGCGGGCGGCGATGGTCGCCAGGCTTGGCATCAAACCTTTCGGCAAGCAGGTCGATCGGCAGTTCCAGCAGCACAGGCGCCGGTGGACCGTTTCTGACGCGCGAGATCGCCGCATGCATCAGTTTCGGCAGATCGGCGACTTGGCTTGCCGCCTCGCACCATTTGGTAATGTGTCGAAAGTTGCGGCGGGATTCGAAGTTCGGGGACACCGCTTCCGAGCCGCGCGGATAACCGGTTGGCAGGAACAGCATCGGTACGCCGTCATTGAAGGCCTGGGCGATGCCGGCAAAGGCACTCTCGGCGCCCGGGCCGTACTGCACGGTGACAACGGCAAGCTCCCTGCCAGCCGTGACCCGGGCGTAGCCCTCGGCAATGTTGACGGCGACGCGTTGGGTACGGGCGATCAGCGGCGGAATATCGAAAGCCGCCGATGCATCGAAAAGCTCGCTTGCCGGAAAACCGATGATTTGCTTGACGCCCTCTTCCTTGAGGACGCCCGCAATATATTCGGCCCCGCTTATCGTTCCCGGTTCCACCTGAATACGCTTTTCCGGCATTGCATGCGCACTATCAGCCATGATGGTCGATCCAGTATTGAGCGATGTCTTCGCGTCGCATGAAGGCAGCGCCTGGCGTCTTCTTGACGTGCTCGATGACATCCCGCAGGCCCGATGCCCTGTTAGGCTGGCCCATCCAGCGGGCGTGCACACCGATCGTCAGCATGCGCCCGCCTGTCTCGTCTGCTTCGCCGATCATGTAATCGATCGCCGAACGGCAATCCTCGGCAAAATCGCGCGGGTTGCTGTAGCCGGGGGCAATCAGGTAGCGACTGTCGTTCAGCGTCTTCGAATAGGGCACGATCAGAAGTCGCGTGCCCTCATGATCGAGGAAGTAGGGAAGATCGTCATTGCAAGGGTCGGAATAATAGAGGAAGCTGCCTTCCTTGACGATCAGATCCCGGGTGTTGACGCTTGGAAAGGAACGGCAGTTCCAGCCCATCGGCCTGCCGCCGGTCAGTTTCTCGTAGAGAGCAATCGCTTCGTGAAGCTGCTCCTCTTCCTCATGGCGCGGCATGCTGGAATACTCGCTCCAACGCAGACCATGGCCGAGCAGATCGTGGCCGCGTGCATTCATCCAGGCGACGACGGCCGGGTTCTTCTCGAGCGCAACGGCGCAGGCCGAAACCGTGACGGGAATATCGTAACGGTCGAACAGGCGTGCCAGCCGCCAGACGCCGGCGCGGCTGCCATATTCAAAATGGGTCTCGGTGCCGAGATCGCGCAACGGCGGACTGTTGGGAATATTGTATTCGCCCCAGTTGTCGTTGCGCCCGTCCTCGAGCCAGGAATATTCGGCGCCTTCCTCGTAGTTCAGCACGAGGTTGATCGCCAGCTTGACGCCACCCGGCCAGGTCACGAACGGCGGCTTCGGACCGTAACCAATAAAATCGCGCGATTGATCTTGTGCAGCGGTGCTCATCATTGTCCTTCGCTCTGATTTTCGTTTTCGACGATCCAGTCCATATAGTCATGGAAGGATTGCTTCCCGCCGCGTGGCTGCCAGCCGGTATCGCGGGCGATGCGGGCGATGTCGTAGGCACCCCACATGCCGTCTTTCAGCGAGAGGTCCTGGATGATGTTGCCGGTCTCATCGGAACTCACATCCACCTGCAATCCGGGCACACGCTCCTTCGCCCAACCGACGATGTCGCCGATCGTCGAGGTCTCGCCGCTGCCGATGTTGTAGTGGCGGTAACGCAGGCGCTCCGCAAAGAGCAGCGCGATGATCGCCTCGGCCACATCCGTGGAGGTGACATAGTCGCCGACGGGTTCCAGGCTGTTCGGCCGGATCGTCTCGTCGGCGAGCGCCATATGGGCGACGCGGTTCGGCACATGGCGAAAATTGCGGCTGCCGGTGACCCTGTCCATCGGCCCATAGACCGACGCGAGCCGGACAGAGGCGGCCGACAGGCCGAAGAGATCGGCGTAACGGTTGACCACCATCTCGGCCGCAAACTTGGAGATGCCGTAGAGCGTCAGCGGCGCGACATAGCCGTCCTCGGGTAGCGGTTCGCCCGTCCAGTCCGGCCCGTGATGGCGGTAAACGGAGCCCGAGCTGACAAAGACCAGGCGCTGAATACCGGGCCGTTTTCTCAGCCATTCGAGAATATTGACAGTGCCCATCAAATTGACATCGACGATCCTGGCAGGATCTTCGGCTTCGGGCTGACGCTTTGCCTCCGCGGCACTGCCGCGAGAAATCGGGGTGACGGTCGCGCCATGCACCACATAGCGGATATCGTGGCTGTCGAGGACGGCCTCCCACTGCTGGGGATCACAAATATCGGCCGTGACGACCGTGAGCCGATCGCGGACCGGCGCAAAATAGCGTTCCGCCATGGCATCCAGGCCCGCACGGTCGAGAGTAACGACGCGCGCCTTGGCATCACGTTCGAGCCATGTCCTTGCGAGGACGCTCATGACGAAGCCGGTTCCGCCGGTAACGAGAAGGGTCATTTCAAATCCATCCAAAAACTTCAGCAAAAATCTCAGCGCGTCGCATAACCACCATCGGCCATGAGATCGGTTCCGGTGATGAACGAAGCATCCGGTGACAGGAGGAAGGCGGCAGCGGCGGCGATTTCGTCGGGCTGGGCGATACGGCCGAGCAGATGCGCCGGTCCAAGCCCGGTATTGGCTGCCGCAAGGTCCGGCCAGCGTTGCAGCAATCTCGGGGTAGACACAGCACCCGGCGAAAGGCTGTTGACGCGAATGCCATCGGCCGCGTGATCGACCGCCATGGCCTTGGCGAGATGCACCAGACCGGCTTTGGCGGCGCAATAGGCAACGGCTTTGCCGGTCGCCACATGGGCGAATTGCGACGCAATAAAGACCACCGATCCGCCGCCACCGCTGGCAATCATCGCCGGGAGCGCGTGCTGGCTTGCCAGAAAGGCGCCGGTCAGAATGACGTCGATCTCCAGCCGCCATTGCTGTTCGGCGAGATCGATGACCGTGCCGTCCATCGATGGTGCAGCAGCGTTGTGCACGAGGCCATCGAGGCGACCGAAATGCTTTACGCCGCCGTCCATCGCATGCCCGACCGACGCCTTGTCGGTGACGTCGCATGGGACACCAAACGCCTGGGGACCGAGGGATTGCGACAGTGCAGCCACCTCATCGGACGACCGATCCGCACAGATCACTGAGGCGCCTTCGTCTATGCAGCGGCGCGCGATCGCCGCGCCGATACCGCTCGCGGCACCCGTCAGAAAGATCACCTTGCTTTCAAGGCGTGTCATCGGCGCCGTCATGATGCGAGAACCTTCGAAAGCCCCTGCTGTGGCGGGAAGGAGCGTTCTCTGGCAACGAACCGGCCGCGGCCGGGTTCAGTCAGAATCTTTCCGTCATCCCAGACGATATCGCCGCGCGAGATCGTCATGATCGGCCAGCCTTTGACGACCTGCCCTTCATAGGGGGTGTAGTCGGTGGCGTGATGCAGCAGCGAATTGGTGATCGTTACGCTGCGATCCGGATCCCAGATCGCGATGTCGGCGTCCGCGCCGGTGACAATGCTGCCCTTGCGCGGAGCAAGCCCGAACAGCCGCGCCGGAGCGCCCGACGTCAGATCGGCGAATTTCTGCAGCGAGATCAGGCCGCCATTCACACCCGCCGAAAACAGAAGGGCAAGCCGCGTTTCGATGCCCGGAATACCGTTCGGAATACGATGGAACGGTGTCCCCGGCCCGCCTGCGATCTTGTCCGCATAGTGCCAGGGCGAATGATCCGAGGTGAAAACCTCGAGCGTCCCGTCCAGGATGCCTGCCCAGATCGCCGGCTGGTTCGACTTGTCGCGCGGCGGCGGCGTGCAGACGCATTTGGAGCCAGACAGATCGTGCGTGTCGATATCTTCGGCCGAAAGGAAGAGATATTGGGGGCAGGTTTCAGCGTAGATCGGCAGGCCGCGGGCTTTGGCGCGGCGGATCTCCTCGACAGCGCCCCCGGCTGCGACATGGCTGACGAGGATCGGCGTCTCGATCAGTTCCGAAAGGCTGATCGCCCGGAAGGTCGCTTCACGGTCGCCGATCGCCGAATGCGCCTTTTCGTGGTAACGCAGTTCGGTCTTGCGGGCGGCAATGAATTTTTCGGTCAGCCAGCGGATGCAGGCGTCATTTTCCGCATGCACCATGACCATCGCGCCTTGTGCACGAGCGAGATCGAGAACGTTCAAAACCTCGTAATCATCGAGCTTCAGCCCGTCGTAGGTCAGATAGATCTTGATCGAGGTGCAGCCCTCGGCAATCAGCTGAGGGATCTCGTTGCGCAGGACCTCCGCCGAGGGATCACCGACGATCAGATGAAAACCGTAGTCGATATGTGCTTTCGGGCCGGCACGCTGATGATAATCGTCGACAATGTCGCGCAGCGACTGGCCGCGCATCTGCATGGCAAAAGGTACGACGGTTGTCGTGCCGCCGCACATCGCCGACAGCGTGCCGGTGTTGAAGTCGTCTGCGGTCGCCTTGCCCTCCCAAGGTTGCTGATCCATGTGGCAATGGCTGTCGACGCCGCCGGGCAGCACGATACGCCCCTCTGCCGCGACTTCATTCTTGCCCTCGGGCAGATCCGGCTCGAGCGCGGCAATCACACCGTCACGAATGCCGATATCGATCTGCTTTGTCGCGTCCGGCAGCACCACACGGCCACCACGGATGACGAGGTCAAAAGGCTTCGTGGACGTCATTCGCTTCCTCCCGGGACGAGGCAAGTTTTGGTGGCGCCGATCGGACGGCGGATGAGATTGAAGCAGGCGGCCGCGGCAACCAGGAAGGCTCCGCCCCCAAGCAGCAAAAAGAGCGCCTGTGGTGCAAACAGCTCCATCAGCTGTGCGGCAAGCCCGGGGGTCATGATGTTGCCGATCGAATAGAGCAGCAATAGGCTGCCCGATGCCGAGACCATATACCGGCTGTCGAGCTGCGAGTTGGCATAGGCGATGCCGACAGGATAGATCGTCAGTGCAATTGCGCCATAAGCGAAGAACAGGCCGTAGAGCAGTGTCTGCGAATAGGTGCCCGGCCATGAGATGGCCGCGCACAGTCCCGCTCCAGTCAACCCCTGGATCAGCAGCAGAACGCGCCGATCCATGCGGTCCGACAGCCATCCGACCGGCGCCTGCGCCAGCATGCCGCCGAGACTGAAGGCGGTTACCAGCGTCACCGCGACGGACGCGTCGAGTTTGATGCGCTCCGCGTAAATCGGCGTCATCGTGTAGACATTCATGTTGGTCATGCCTGCCTGGAACACGCAGACGACGGTGACCGGCGCGAGAGCGGCGAGCCGCCAGATGCCGTAGCGATGTCCGGAATGGGCATTGCCCGCTTCGACAGTGACAGCCAAAGGCAGTCGCAACGCAGGCCACGGCCGGCCGACGAAGCGGGCATAGAACAGTCCGAACAGAATGACGCCGAGACCAAGCTGAAAGAGATAGGGAGAGGCTGCGCCGGCCGCCTCGACAAGCAGTTGCGCAAACAGCGTCGCCAGCGACGTCATCAGCATATAGAGCGAGAAATAGGCTCCACGGTTCTTCTGATCGGCATAAAGGTTGATCCAGCTTTCGGAGACGACGAAAAGCGTTGCGATCGAAAAGCCGTTTATCAGCCGCAGGCAGAACCACACTGGAGCCGCTTCCGTCAGCATGTAGCCGGCAGAGCCCAGCGCGGCGAGAAATGCGACGATATGGAAGGCGATCTCATGCCCAAATCGGACAACCAGGAAGCGGGCTGACAGGCAGCCTCCCAGAAACCCGATCGGAAACGCCGTCAGCAGCAACTGGACGACGTGCGGATCGAGCGCGGGATCGCTGAGATGCAGCGACACCGTCGTTGTTAGAAGCGAATTACCGGTGGCAACGATGCAGATGCTTGCCATCACATGGACGATCGCACGCAGGCCCGCGGCGCTTCGCCACAACTTGCCGATCGTTCCGTCGGGCTCGTGCATTGCTTATGCCTTTCCGGCCTGGGGAAAAACGGAGGCCTGGGCGGCGAGAGCTGCCTCGTCGATATGACACAGGATCTCATGCGTGCCGGACATCTTGCGGAGCGGCGGCGCAAACGTGTCGCAGATGCTGCCAAGCTTGCGGTGGCACCGCGTCGAGAAGCGGCAGCCGGCTGGCACGTTGACGGGGCTTGGTGTCTCGCCGGACAGGTGAATGCGCTCGCGCGGCAGTTCGTCCAGATGCGGGCTGCGGATAGCGGAAAGAAGTGCCTCGGTATAGGGATGCGACGCACCGCCGAACACTTCCTCAACGGTCCCCTGCTCCATGATCTTGCCGAGATACATGACGACGACCTTGTCGGCGACATGACGAACCAGTGCCAGATCGTGGCTGATGAACAGCATCGTCGCATGCTTCTCCCGCTGAATGTCGAGCAGAAGGGTGACGACTGCCGCCTGAACCGAGACGTCGAGCGCGGAAACCGGTTCGTCGGCTACGATCAGCGAGGGCTCGGCCGCAAAAGCGCGGGCAATGGCAATGCGCTGCTTCTGGCCACCGGAAAGCTGGCTCGGCTTCCGCTCCGCGACTGCCGGAGACAGCCGCACCATTTCCAGAAGCTCGCGCACACGCTGCTCGATCTCGGCCTTGCCCTTGCGGATACCGAACTTCTTGATCGAACGGCGAATGGAGAAGGCGGCGGAATGCGACGGATTGAGCGTGCTGTCGGGATTCTGGAAGATCATCTGAACCTGTTGCAGCAACTCGCGCGGGCGCTCACCGGCCTGCAGTTCGGCAATATTTTCGCCGGCCATTCGGATTTCGCCCGACGTCGCCTTGTCGAGACCCGTGACGATGCGTGCCAGCGTCGATTTCCCGCAGCCGGACTCGCCGACCAGTGCGACGATCTCCGCCTTTGCCGCTTCGAAGGTGACCGCTTCGTTAGCCTTGACGAACTTATGATGGCCGACAGGATAGAGACGGCTGACGTCGGACAAAGCTATCGCGGTCGATTTTTCAATGACCGTTCTCTCGACAGGGGCTAGCGCCGCCTCCGTCGTGGAGATCTCAGGCCAGCGGACGCATCGCACCAGATGGTCGTTGGCCGCGCGCTCCATGGCGAGTCCGGGGCGATCGCAAAGACCGGAAACGAAACTGGAACAGCGCGGCCCGAACAGACAGCCTTGCGGCCGTTCCTGCGGCAGCGGGATCGAGCCCGGGATAGCCGCCAGCGTGCGGGTGCGCTTGTCGCCTGTGATGTCGGGGATGCAGTCGATAAGACCGCGTGTATAAGGGTGTTTCGGCCGGCGGAACACCTCTGAAGTGGTTCCCTCTTCAACCATTTGGCCGGAATACATGATACCCAGACGATCGCAGCTTTCCGCGATCAGGCCAAGATTGTGCGAGATGAACAGCAGGCTGGTGGAATAGCGCTGGCGCAGTTCGGCAATCAGGTCGATGACCGCAGCCTCGACGGTGACATCGAGACCGGTCGTCGGCTCATCGAGCAGCAAGAGGGACGGCTTGGCGAGCAGTGCCATGGCGATGACCACGCGCTGCTGCTGGCCGCCGGACAGTTGATGCGGATAACGCCGCGTCATCTCGCCGGGATCGGGCAAACGCACATCTGAAAGCATCGCCTCGGCCATGGCCAAAGCGTCTTTCTTGCTCGCGCCCATATGCAGCAGGGGGACCTCCGCAAGCTGCGCACCGATTGTCTTCACCGGGTTCAGCGCGCTCATCGGGTCCTGATAGACCATGGCGATCTGGCGCCCGCGGATGGAGCGCAATTCCTTCGCAGATGCGTTGACCAGTTGCTTGCCGTTGAAACGGATGCTGCCGCCGGCAATCACACCGGTATTGCCGAGATAGCTCATGATCGCCATCGCCGTCGTGCTCTTGCCGCAGCCGGATTCTCCAACCAGGCCATAGCTCTCCCGGGGCATGACTTTGAACGACAGATCGGGGATCGCGACCACCGTCTCGCTCTTGCCGCGGAACTCGATACGCAGGTTCTGAATGTCGAGAACCGGTTCAGGATCGATCGATGGGGTGATGGACATGGCCGCTCCTTGGAGATTGGACGCGATGACGTTCATGGTTTCCATGCCTCCCGCACGCCATCGGCAAGCAGATTGAAGCCGAGGACGAGGCTGACGAGCGCAGCCGACGGGATCAGCGACATGTGCGGCCAGACATTCAAGACAGTCACGCTCTCCTTGACCATTCCGCCCCAATCCGGGTTCGGTGGCGGCAGGCCGAGGCCGAGGAAGCCGAGAATACCGATGGTGATGATCGTGTAACCGATGCGAAGACAGGCATCGACAATCAGGAGGCTGCGGCAGTTCGGCAGCAATTCGACGATCATGATGTAGAGCGTACTTTCCGCCCGCAGCTTTGCCGCCGAGATATATTCCTGCTGTTTCAGACCGAGCACCAGGCCGCGGGTGATGCGGCCGATACCCGGCGCCGAGGCAATCATCGTCGCGATGACGATATTGAGGACCGATGGGCCAATATTGGCAATCAGGATGACGTAGATGACCAGGACCGGGAAGGCGAGGATGATGTCGGAGAAGCGGCTGATGAGAACGTCGACCCAGCCACCGTAATAGCCTGCAACCATCCCCATCGTGATGCCGACGACCATCGCGACCGCGACAGACAGAGGCGCGACGGAGAGAACGGTGCGGGCACCGAAGATCAGCCGCGACAGCATATCTCGGCCAAGAATATCGGTTCCCATCCAGTGGGCCGCCGAGGGATAGGGATTGCCCATCGCCATCACGTCAGAATCCGTCGGCGACGGCAGCGGCAGGATGGGCGCCAGAAGGGCCGCGAGCACCCAGAAGAGAACCAGACAGAGCCCGACAACAGCCGTGGGCGAGTGCAGGATGCGCATCCAGTTCGCCCGTGCGGCTCGCCTCGGCGGCGCGATGACTGCCCCGGTGATATTGTCTTGAACAGCCATGATTTACCTCACCCGGATGCGTGGATCGAGCAGCATGTAGCCAAGGTCGCCGAGCAGCTGCGTGATGACGGCGATCGCGACGGTGATCAGCGTGGCGGCCTCAAGCGTCGCGATATCGCCGAACAGGCTTGCGTCGAGGATGAGACGGCCGAAACCCGGATAGGCAAAGACGAGTTCGGTGACGACAACGCCGCTGATCAGGAAGTTGATTTGCAGCAGAAGCACGGTGAAGGGCGCGATCATCGCATTGCGAAGCGCGTGGCCGAGGACCATCCGTCGTGTGCTCATGCCCTTGAGGATTGCCGTGCGAATATACGGCCGCTCCATGACGCCGATCATCGAGACGCGGATCATGCGGGCCACATAGCCGAAGTCATAGATGACGAGGACCGCGACGGGCAGCACGAACTGGTAAGGCACTGCCCAGCCGCCATCGCTGTTGAGCGGGCTGGTGCCCGGCAGTATCGGCCAGAGGATGACGAAAAGCGTCACCAGGAAGACGCCTGAGGCAAATTCCGGAATAGAGGTGAAGGTGATGCAGATGACCGAGAGTGTCCTGTCGAGCACGCCGCCCTCCCTCAATCCCGATAGGATACCGAAGATGATCGATAGCGGCACGATCAGCAGGAATGCCAGCCCGGCGAGGATAGCGGTATTGCCGAGGCGATCCCAGATAACGTCATTGACGGGCAGCTTGTTCAGCGTCGAATAACCGAAGTTACCGAAATACTGGGCACCGCGCGGGTCCGTGAAGTTCAGGCCGGTGGCCGGATCCTGAAGCGGATCGGGGACTGCGCCAACGAGTACGCCGAGCCAGCGGCCGTAGCGTACGAGCAACGGATCATTGGCCTTCAGTTTCTGCGACAGCAGGTCGACCTGCTGCTGGGTGGCGAAAGGACCAAGCGACTTGCGTGCCACGCTGCCGGGAGTGAACTCGCAGACGGCGAACACGAGAAACGAAGCACAAAGCATCGTCACCACCATCATCGCCAAACGCTTGAGAAGAAAATTCGCCATAGCCGGAGCAATCCGAATGTCCGGGCCCAGTGCCCGACCGCGCGAACGCGGCCGGGTCGCCAGCCGGGAGGTTAAGCCGAGATCGCGTACTGGTGCGCGAAGATGTATTGCGAAGGATGGAGCTCGAAGCCCTTGACCTTCTTGTCCATGACGGTCGAAAAGACACGCCAGAAAGGCTGAACGATCGGCCCGTCGTCCTGCATGATCGCCTCGATCTTCGCCATCACCTTGCTGCGTTCCTTCGGGTCGAGAATGCCTTCGGCCTCGGTTAGCAGCTTGTCGAAATCCGCGTTGGAATAATTGGATTCATTCCATGCAGCGTTCGAGCGGTAGGCGAGCGACAGCGTCATGATTGCCAGCGGCCGGTGGCCCCAGGCCGTCAGGCTGAACGGCGACGTCGTCCACACTTCCCAATACTGGGCGCTCGGTAGCGCCTTGATATTGACCTTGACCCCGATATCCTTGAACTGTTCGGCAAGGACCTGGGCCGTATTGAGTTCCCAGATCGGGTCCGGGCGCGTCGTCATGTCGAATTCGAAACCGTCCGGATAGCCCGCATCGGCAAGAAGCTTTTTGGCCTTCTCGACGTCGCGCGGATATTTCGGAAGTGCCGCGTATTCGGGATGCGAGGGCGCGACATGGTGATCTTCGGCTGGAACGCCAGCGCTGAGAAGTGCTGTCTGAATGACCTTGTCGCGGTCGATCGCATAACGCATGGCCTGGCGAACGCGCTTGTCCTTGAACTGCTCGATATCCGGGTGCATGCGGGCGACGACCGTCTGCGTCGTCTCGACCTGATAGACGCCGACATGCGGGAAGTTCTTCATCGCGTTGATCTGCACCGCATCGGCCTCCGACAGGCCATCGACCTGCTTGGAGGCCATGGCGGCTATACCGGCACCGGGATTGTCGCCGAGGTCGACATATTCGAAGGTGTCGAGATAGGGACCTGTGCCCCAGTAATCGCTGCGAGCCTTGTACTTGGCACCCTTGCCAACGACATATTCGGTAATGGCGAAGGGACCCGTGCCATTCGCATCAGCGCCGAAGGCACCTTTTTCTTCCGGATCGATGATGAACATCGGGTAGTGATAGAGGTGCTCGGGCACGGCGATCTGCGGCGAGGAACAGTTGAGGCGAACGGTGTGATCGTCGACCTTCTCGATGGCGTTGTCGGCCCAGAGCTTGCTCGACTTCTTCGGGTTGCCCTTCTCGTCCTTTTCGCCAGTTTCGTATTCCTGGACGAGGTAGCCGGTGAAGAGGCCGAGCATCGATGAACCGATTGCCGGGTCGCAGACACGCTTCAGATTCCAGACGACATCGTCGGCCGTCAGAGAACGACCCTTGCGCCACTTCACATCCTTGCGAAGGTGCAGCGTCCATGTCTTCAGGTCGTCGCTCACTTCCCATTTTTCTAGAAGATAGGGATGCGTGATGTTGTTGCGGTCGGTCAGGGTGAGATACTCGCAGACCTGACGGATGACGTTCGACTTCTCGGCGAAGTCGGCCAGATGCGGATCCTTGATTTCCATGCAGCGCATGCCGATGCGTAGGTTGCCGCCCTTCGGCATGTCGTCTGCCAGAGCGGCGTCGCCGGGCATCGCCAGACCGGCCAGAGAATAGGCAGTTGCGGCAGACACGCCGAGCAGTGTCGCTTTGCGAAGAAATTCGCGTCGCCCGATCACGTCGTTCGACATCTGTTCGACCAGGGTCGGGATATAGGAATGCTGATTGTTGTCCACTGCAGTGGTCTCCTGTTGGCGCCTAGCTGTTCCAAATCTTATCGGTTGGCCCGCAGGCAGTCGTCGCCTGACTGGGCCTGCAGGCTTTTGCCCGTCGACCGTTCCGTCTTCAAAAAAGTAAGACTAGGCTACCCTACATTATATGCACCGATGCGACGTCTTCTATGCGTCAATCGACATAGTGCGCAAGGTGAGCCGCTCACGCTGCTTCTCAGCGCGCCGCGTGGCCACCGGGCTCTCTTTGAAAAGCCGGCGATAGAAGCGGCTGAAGTGCGAAGCGGATTCATAGCCGCAGATCTCTGCGATCTCCGCCACGGAGAGCTCCGTATCGACAAGCAACTCTCTGGCACGTCCCATGCGCAGATCGATATAGAATTGCGACGGGCTTTTCCCGAGTGATGCGCGAAATAGACGTTCGAGCTGTCGAAGGGAAAGTGCGACACTCTCTGCAAGTCCAGATATTTCGACCGGGTCGCCAAGCGTCGCCTCCATGCGGCGAACGACGAAGCCGAGCTTGGCATTCTTGATGCCGAAGCGATCTTCCGGCGCCATGCGCTGCACATCGTCCTGCCTTCGAATCCGCGGATGGTTAAACTGATCCGAAATCAGCGATGCAAGTCCGTGGCCTTCGACGGCGGCGATGAGATATAGCATCATGTCGAGAGTGACCGTGCCGCCCGAGGACGTCAGAAAGCGTCCGTCGATGGCAAAAATATCGTCCGTCGCAAAACAGTTGGGAAATTCGCTGCGGAAGCTTGCCAGCGATTCCCAATGAACCGCGCATCGGCGGCCCTCGAGCAACCCGGCCTTGGCGAGAAAAAAGACAGCCGTGCTAACAGCGCCAAGTATGCAGCCTTCCGAATAGATTCGGCGCAGCCACGCGAAGATATTGCTGTCATATGCGTCTGAGTAGTTGATACCAGCGCAGAGGATGACGACATCGCATCGCGGAGCTTTGCTGATAGCCGCATCGGCATCGAAGCCGAGTCCGCTGCTGGAGCGGACATGTAATCCGTCGAAAGAGATGAGCACCCACTCGAAGCGCTGGGCCTTTGCCAATCTGTTCGCCTGTCTTAGCGAGTCGAGAGCCGCAGCGAAGGTCATCAGTGGGAAGTTCGGAACGAGATAAAACCCGATCCGCACTGGCCGGTCGCCCGTCGCCAAATGCTTAAGCGAGGAGGTTTGATCGTTCATCGAGGCTATATTCACCGAATAGTGGCAAACCACTTAACCGACCACCCATTGTAATCGCTTCTCCCAAATTGGCGCCGCAAACATATTACAACTTGTGCGGACCATAGGGTCCGAGTGGAACTATTGCACATAAAGCGGACTGTCGGAAGCACTGTCGGAGGAATGGGTAATGAGATGTGCTGCCGACATCCGGCAATCTACCATGGGTGGCCTTTCCTTGTAGAGCGATGGGGGATTGGCGGAAGTGCCATAATTCCGCGAGCTCTAGCGCTTGCCCGCGATATCACCATTAGCTTTGCGGCAGTTGACAGCAAGCCCCAGGGCAACGGATGAAACGGCTCGCATGGAAGATCAATCTTGAGGGACGGCAACATGCCTAGAGGAGATCATGCGGCGCAGGCCCTGTAGCGAGATTACGCCGCGTTCCTGCAGGTCCGTGGAGGCCCTGCAGACTGTCTCGGCGGAGATCCCCAAAATGTCGGCGATATCGTATCGCGAGATGGGCAGCGCGAGACCGAAGAGATCTCCCGGCAGGTAGATATCGACAAGCTGCCGGCGCCCGTCGGTACGCATCAGATATTTGCAGGCTGCCCCCCGAAACGACACGGTACCAGGTGTCGGTGCGCTCATCTTGGACGTAAATGTCCTGCTCGCGGCGGAAGGGGCGAAGGTGGGACAGGGCCCGGAGCCTTGGCGGCTCTGCCGTCAGCACTTCTGGTAGGCGATGCAGGGCCATGGGAGTTTCCAGAGCGTCAACCATTATAAATCCCCTTTTCTCGACGATGCGGAAGGCTTGATATCAGCCCTGCTTGTTCGAAAGGAAATTAGGGACCTCTCCGTACCGTAAAATCCCTTAATCTACCGACATGATTATCTCCCTGATGCTGACGGACGTCAGTGCAGCCCTGAAATTCAGTGGTATGCAACAAGCTCATGTTCTTCACGTTGTGGCGATAGTGTGCGAAGATCTCTTTCCGGGTCCTGCCCGAACCGGCAACCCGACAGCACGTGTCGTGACATGCGTTGATCAGTCGAGCCTTGAAAACACCCTGCAGGGATCGAGTACGCTCTGCGTGATCCGTAGCGGCTCTTGGCCGCCCCGGAAGGATCGTCCGATGTTGTCGGGCCGACCCCAGGGTATCGGCTGTCCTAGATCGAATGTCAGCGTGCGGAGGAGCAGCGTCCCTTGCTGACGGCGGACGTCGAAGTCACCAAGCACGACTGAGCGTCAGCACAGCTTTAACCGGTTCTCACGGAGATACTCCGTGAAGAATCCTAAATGATCAGGTTTGACGATGTGCAGCGAATACGAACAACGCATTTGCTACGCCGAATACGGCAATGTGATGCAAGATCTGGCGCTTGGGATCCCGGCACGACAATCGGAACTGGATTTGGCGCCGCGTGCCCAAATCAAAATCGGCGATATGGGTGCCGTAATACGCTGTGTGGGCGACAATACTGTCGAGCTAGCACAGATGAAGTTCGGTTTTCCGCCGGCCAGGAAGCACGGTCCAGTATTCAACATTCGATCGCAAGGAAAAAGTTTCAGCGATGGTCATCGGTGTCTCATTCCGGCTAGCGCATTCTTGGAGTCTACCGGAAGAAGGCGTTCGAAGGGCAAATATCGCTTTGAGCTCGTTGGCGCGCCATTTATGGCCATCGCCGCGATCTGGCGGCCCGGCCGGAAAAGCCAGCCTTCGGCGTTCGCGATGTTAACGACACACCCCGGGCCTGATGTGGAGCAGTTCCATAATCGACAAGTCGTCGTCCTCCGACCGAGTGATTGGAAGGCATGGCTTGATCTTGAAAGGTCCCCAGCTGAGTTATTGCAGCCGCTATCACGGGGCTCGCTGAAGGTGGAGGAAGCCAAGCCGCCCGAGTTTGGGATGGGATTGAGCTAGCTGCTTGTGCGTCAAGCTATAGCCGACGCCTCGGATGGTCGTGATGGCGCAACTCGCGACATCGAGTTCTGCAAGCTTGCCGGTAACCGCCTAAGTGTCCAGTCGAAAGTGGGTGCGTTCATCGAGGGCATATTGCCACCCAGTGGACTGTGCATGCCCACTGATTGTAAGTAACTACTCCTCGGACAATGGCACTCATAGCCACCAATGCGGCGGCTGTTATCCCGACAAAAGCGTACACCTTTTGCCCGAAAGTTAAGACAATACGCTTCGCGTTGACTTGCTTTCCCGGCCAATAAAACCCGCCGTGCTTGTCAATGCCCAGACAATCCAGTTCATCCATCCCGATTTTCCGCACGCCCTTAGGCCAATAGTTGACGGCGGGCCGTCGCAGGGGCACTTCTTCCATTTCATGTGGTTCGTCATCGTCCGCCACGAAGCTTCCTCCACCTCTTTAAATCGCGACAGAGACTAGACGGAACACATTACGGTCGCCTCGTAGCACTGAGGGACAAGATGGGCAGAGTCTGCCCCAAAGTTGATGCCCGTGGGTGACGTGTCCCTCGGGATGCGAGGGATGGCATCACCGACTTCGGAGCGGATCAAACCTTCAGCCTAGGGTGCCATTTTTGTGACCGTCATCTCAAGGTCCATGCCAAAAAGTTGTTCCTGTACGCATTCGTGAGTAACAATAGGGTGTTTGACGGTCGTCGTAGTTGACGACCGTCAATTTGTGTCCAAAGTCTCGGGGCTATCCTTGCGGCGCGACGCTCTCCGCTAAGTGCAGGATCTCATGTACAATCTCCGTCCGACGTGCAACTGCGGGAAACCCAATGCCGAATCGACCTATCGACAATGCTGTGGAGGCGACCGAAAAGCTTCAAGGCATCGTTCGCGTGCGAGGTGCACGAGAACATAACCTTAAAAACGTCGACATCCCGCGGGACGCGCTCGTCGTCTTCACGGGCGTCTCCGGTTCCGGAAAATCCTCGCTCGCATTCAGTACCCTCTACGCCGAGGCCCAGCGCCGGTACCTCGAATCCGTGTCTCCCTATGCTCGCCGTCTCTTCACCCAGATGAGCGTACCAGACGTCGACCAGATCGAAGGCCTCCCACCCGCTGTCGCCCTGCAGCAGCAACGCGGATCGCCAACGGCACGCTCCTCGGTTGGAAGCGTGACGACAATCTCGAACCTCCTTCGGATGCTGTATTCGCGGGCGGGCACATATCCGCCGGGCCAACCGCACCTCGATGCAGAGTCGTTCTCGGCGAACACGCCGGAGGGTGCCTGCCCGCAATGCCACGGTCTCGGTCGCGTACACGAGGTGACCGAGGCGTCCATGGTGCCCGATCCCTCGCTGACTATCCGCGAGCGCGCAGTTGCGGCATGGCCATTGGCATGGGGCGGGCAGAACCTCAGAGACATCTTGATCACGCTTGGCATCGACGTCGACCGGCCGTGGCGGGAGCTTCCAGAGAAGATCCGCCAATGGATCCTATTCACGGACGAACAGCCGGTCGTCCCGGTCTACCCGGGTCTCACGCGTGATCAGGTGAAGCGTGCCATGGCACGGAAGGACGAGCCATCCTACATGGGCACCTTTTCCAGCGCCCGACGACATGTCACCCATAGCTTCGCGACGACGCAGAGTGCGATGATGAAGAAGCGGGCTGCCCGCTACATGATCAGCAGCGCCTGTCCGCTCTGCGAGGGCAAGCGGCTGCGGAAAGAGTCACTCTCGGTGAGGTTCGAGGGCTTCGACTATGCAGAAATTAGCAGACTGCCGATGGCGAGGTTTTCCAACATCTTCGCACCTTATGCGGATGCCGATGCCAGGAAGCTTAAGACCATGCGGAAAGAACATCCGGAAAAAGCCATGGTCGTCCAGCGGATCGCAGCAGACCTCTGCCGACGGATGGATGTCCTTCTCGATCTCGGCCTTGGCTACCTCACACTCGAGCGGAGCACGCCGACCCTGTCTCCGGGCGAGCTCCAGCGGCTTCGCCTGGCGACACAGGTCGCTTCAAACCTCTTCGGCGTCGTCTATGTCATGGATGAGCCCTCTGCAGGCTTGCACCCGGCCGATACCGACGCGCTGTTGCGGGCGCTCGACGGGCTGAAGGCGGTCGGAAATTCGCTGTTCGTCGTGGAGCACGAGCTCGACGTCGTCCGCCACGCGGACTGGATCGTCGACGTGGGTCCGGCAGCCGGCGAGCTGGGCGGGGAGATCCTCTACAGCGGCCCACCGGAAGGTCTGCGGAAGGTCGAGCGATCGGAGACCGCCAGGCATCTTTTTGCGGAAGCCGGCAAACCGGCTGGACGTCGGACAGAACCGGATGGATGGCTTCGCCTATCCGGCGTCACAAGAAACAATCTCCGTGATGTGGATTGCAAATTTCCGCTGGGAGTCATGACGACGGTGACCGGTATCTCTGGGTCTGGCAAGTCGAGTCTGGTCAGCCAGGCGCTCGTCGAGCTTGTCGGCGAGGCACTTGGCGTTCCTGTTCGTGTGGTAAACGATGCTGAGGACGAGGCCGCCTTGGAGATAGAGCCGGGGACGCCGACGCAGGGCAGGATCGAAGGTGGGCTCGACAAAATCCGGCGCCTCATAGAGGTCGACCAGAAGCCGATCGGCCGAACGCCCCGGTCCAACCTCGCGACCTATACCGGGCTCTTCGATCATGTTCGCTCGCTGTTCGCCGCCACACGGGAAGCGAAGAAGCGTAATTACGACGCCGGTCGGTTCTCCTTCAATGTCGCCAAGGGCCGCTGCCCGCGATGCGAGGGAGAAGGCTTTGTCATGGTCGAGCTACTCTTCCTGCCAAGCGTCTATGCCCCGTGTCCAACTTGCCACGGCACCCGCTACAACCCGCAAACTTTGGAGATCCGGTACCGGGGCAAGAACATCTCGCAGGTCCTGGGACTGACCGTCGCGGACGCCTCGGACTTCTTCGACGACGCTCCGAGCGTACGGGCATCCCTGAAAGTTTTGCGCGAAGTAGGCTTGAGCTACCTCAGGCTTGGTCAGCCTGCAACCGAGTTCTCTGGGGGCGAAGCACAGCGCATCAAGCTGGCGACGGAATTGCAACGTGCCCAAAAAGGTGGCGCGCTCTACGTGCTGGACGAGCCGACGACCGGTTTGCATCCTTCGGATGTCGAGCGGCTGCTCGCACAGCTCAATGCGTTGGTCGAGACCGGCAACACGGTGATTGTCGTCGATCACGACATGACCCTCGCTGCGGCCAGCGACTGGGTCATCGACATCGGGCCAGGTGCCGGAGATGAAGGCGGCCGGATCGTCGCAAGCGGAACACCGGAGCAGGTTGCCCTTGCAGGAAATAGCCGGACAGCACCTTATCTCAAGCGCCTTCTCTCGCCCAACTGACAATCAAGTCAATCGAGACCATCAGCTTAAAGGTCGTTGCGCTTCAAGCAAATGCCGTTCGGGTCGCGCTGTCAAGCTCATGCAAACAGGTATCATTCCGGGTAGCGAGCGTCGGCAGCATCGAAGCCGCGCACTTGGCAGACTGAGAGCTATGCCTCATTTTCGTCAGTACTTTGAGGTTCTGGCGCTCATGGCCGCTTGTCGGCGAGGATAGCCAACTTATGGATCTGTGGCGGCTTGGCAAACAGGTCTCCTGCCTCTGCCTTGGCCATCAAGGCCGCAGCGACTTGGCCATTTAAGTGAGCATCTCTTCCATCCTCGTCGTCAAACGTATCGAAGATCGCAAACGAACTCGGACCTTCCTGGATCGCATACCAGGAAATCGTGCCTGGCTCGGCGTTGACGAGAGGTATGGCTGATCTTAGGAAATCGGCGACCTCCTGTTCCTTGCCGGGTTTTGCTTCAAGCGGAACGTAGAGCGCGAATTTGGTCATGACCATCTCCATGGGCACCTGATCGTGCCGCAAGCTGCTATACCACGTTTAGCCGCCGAATGTTTCGAGATCGGGCAAATAAAAGAAGTCCATAGGAAAGCACGGGTTGATCTAAGATGGCGACCCCCTCGGAATGGTTGGGTCGGCACTGTCTCGGCCAAAGGCGATGAGGAGATCGGCAAGTATCTCGCTGAAGCGATGGAAAAGGTCGGCAATTAAGGCCTGGACCTCAATACTACCGTATAAGCACCGGTGCGATTGCAGGGCTGCAAGCCGACCACGGGTGAGATTACCCTTTTTTATCGCGATCCACGTGATGTTTTGCATTTGCTGCCTGAGCCTCATCCTCTGTTTGTTGATGTTGCTCATCCGCATGTTTCCACTCTTCAACCCCTGGCGCAGCCCCGTCTTCGTTGCCAGGTGTTGGCCCGGGTCCATCTCGTTTCTTACTGTCATCCATCTCATCACTACCTTTAAACCAACCACGCTGCCGTCCGAACTCCCACAGCCCCGCATAGTTCCCCGGCGTGAACCAAGAGTCCCCGTTGTGCGGTGCCGGCGCGTTAACCGGCGAATTGGTCACCAGAACAATTCGTACCAATAGCGGTTCGCTGCTGGGTTTTCTTTTTAGTCGCAACTTCATTAGATGGACGGCGGCACTCTTTGCCCGTCTGAATGCTACCCAGCGACTGCAGACATAAACGCCCGTCAAGTTCTCCCTAGGCGAGCCTTTTTGTGTGTCGGAGGCAAGTGTATATTGGTGACGGGAGGCGTCGAGATGGCATCGGGAATAGATCATGTGGCCCACGGGTGGGCTTTGCTCGCGATACGACTTCCGGAGCTTCGTCCGCTTGCAACAGAGCGCCGCCGCGTTGCCGAGCTGTGCGAATGTTACAGCATCGCGGTGCTGCACTTGCGCAAGCTTGCACCCGATTCCAAGTACATCGGTGAATATGAGGATATGATCTCCGGCATCGAGCTCGAAGTATCCGTCTACCTTGAGCAATTTGCCGGCATAAGCGCTGGGCGCGGGCTTCCAAGCGATCCGTAGCCACTGTCTCATGACGGCGGCAAACCAAATCCATGCAATAGGCGCGATGCAAGCGTCCGACACCTCGGCGATTACGAGCAGGCTACTAACGCCCCTCCGAGCGTCTTAATCCGTTTCACTCCTCGATCGTCGGCGCGGCGACCTCCGCATGGTTCTTTTTTATGTGTTCATCCAGGGCTGCAATCTGATCCCGCCGTTGCGCCTCGACCTGTCCGCTAATCGTCAGCAGCGGCGGTAGCGCTCTCTACCGCTTCAAAGTTCCGTCAAACAGACCGGGGTCCGAGATCGCTTACAAGTGTCCAGATTGACCAGCGCTACGTCGCAACAGAGGAGCAGTCCGGAACGCGGCGGATCGTGGATACGGCGACTGGGCTTCCTGCGGCAACAAACGGCAGAGAGTTCGTCCAGCTTACTGCAAAAGACGTGGAACCGCTGGTGGCCTCCTCCAAAACCGACGCGCCGGATGACGGGGGCGGCCCGTGCTCTGTGCTCCTGTGAACGAGCGCCTTAACGAGATATGAAGCCATCGACACGTGAATAGGCTGATGAGCGGTCCCAATGGTTGCCGAGATTGCATCAATTTCTGAACCGAACCCGCAACTGGGCTGCGACGGGCGGAAATGGAGATACCGCAAGAACGTACGGGTGAAACTGATATCGTGGTTTCTCGCTGACTTTCGGGTTTGGTGGAGCGATACATCCCCTGTCCATGGTTATGCGGTTCTTCCTCAATTCCTGTGATCCAGCGGCATCATTCTCGCCCTCATTAGTTCCGGGCCGGCGCGACCGTACATTGCTCCTTCAATACCTTGAGGCGGTTGATTTGGCCCGAATTTAATCAACACAGTCAAATCTAAATGCAGCACGCTGCCCCGCAGCAAGTGGATTGAGCAGGCTCCGCAGCAAGCCAGCGATCACGCGGCTCGCAACTAGCCGCGCGCGGCGACAGTTCGACATGCTGTGCGCCATCGCGAAGCCTTGGTATGCCGGCGCAATAGAGCGACATTGGCCGCACACCGTCGCTGACCTCGAATGTCAGCTTGGCGGATCCGTCCAGCTTCAGATGCCCCGAGGCGCCTTGCAGATGATGGCCGAAAACTTTCCGCCCGGCATGTGAGGTCGATCGTCCTCATCAATGTCCCACAGTTGGACGAAGATCTCCGACCATGCTTCCGGGTTTGCACCGCAGTCCAGTGCCGAGAGATGTCCGGCCTTGACCTCCGTCACATGGTAGCCCGCCTTCACCGGGTGCCCATCGTAGTGGAACACCAGATGCACGTCCTTGGCGCCGGCCAGTGTGTCGAGAAGGAAACCCAAGCTGATGTCTTCGGAAGAATTCTGCTGTTGTCGATCGCGTTTATTTGCGGTAATCCTCGTTTCAACTATTCAAGGATGATTGAAATATGGACCAGCGTCAAGCCCTCGGTGCGTTCGCCGCCCTCTCTCAGGAGACCCGTTTGCAGATCGTCCGCATCCTGGTGGTCGCTGGGCCCGATGGGATGGCGGCCGGGGCATTGGCCGAGAAGGTCGAGGTCTCGCCGTCGAATATCTCGTTCCACCTAAAGGAACTCGAGCATTCCGGGCTGATCGCTGCGCAACGACAATCCCGCTCGATCATCTACACCGCGAACTATGAAGCTCTGAGCGGGCTGGTGCGCTTCCTGATGGAAGACTGCTGCTCAGGTCATCCCGAAATCTGCGCGCCGGCCGCCGAGGTTGCCGCCTGCTGCGCTCCAACGGCCAAGGAGAACCTGCAATGACTGCCGACCGCGTTTATAATGTGCTCTTTCTCTGCACGGGCAATTCCGCACGCTCGATCCTGGCGGAATCCATCCTCAATACCGAGGGAAAAGGCCGTTTCCGCGCCTTCTCGGCTGGCAGCCATCCGAAGGGACAGGTCCATCCCTGGGCGCTGAAAACTCTGGACGCGCTTGGCTATCCCACGACCGGATTCAGCTCGAAAAGCTGGGATGTCTTTGCCGAGGCGCATGCCCCGCAGATGGACTTCATCTTCACCGTCTGTGACAACGCGGCGGGGGAAGCCTGCCCGGTCTCGCTTGGCCATCCGATGGCCGCCCATTGGGGTGTCGAGGACCCTGCTGCGGTAGAGGGTTCCGATATTGAGGTTGGCCGCGCCTTTGCCTTGGCGGCACGCTACCTCAAGAACCGTATTACCCTCTTCATCAACTTGCCGATCACCTCGATCGACAAGTTGGCGCTCGAAACTCAACTCCGTCAGATCGGTGCGACCGAAGGCGCCACCTCGCCGACGCTCCTTCCGTTAACCGGACATGAAGACGCACTCCGTAGCGCGCTCGAAAATGCCGACCTTCCAACGGATGATCTTGACGACGCAGGGCGAACATTCTTCCGGATTGCCCGTGGCGTCGATACGGTGGGCTATGGTGGATATGAGTTGCATGGCGACAATGCGCTGCTGCGGTCGGTGGTGATCACGCCTGACAACCGTCACAGGGGCCTGGGCCGTCGTGCGACTGACCTTTTGCTGCGACGCGCCTATGCGGACGGCGCACGCACGGGCTACCTTCTGACCACGAACGCCGCTCCCTTCTTCGAAACCCTCGGCTTCAGGCCGATAGACCGTGCGACGGCGCCGACCGCAATTTTGCAGACCCGTCAGGCGGCCAGCCTTTGTCCCGCGTCAGCAGTGCTGCTCGCCAAGCCATTGCAGGGATAGCAACGATGTCCTCATTTGAACGCTATCTAACGGTGTGGGTATTTTTATGCATCCTTGCAGGCATCGCCCTTGGTCACTTGATGCCGGATGTCTTTCAGGTGATCGGCGCCGCCGAAGTCGCCAAGGTCAACATTCCCGTCGCCGTGCTGATCTGGCTGATGATTATCCCGATGCTGGTCAAGATCGATTTTGCGGCTCTGAGCCAGGTCGGCCGGCATTGGCGCGGTATCGGTGTGACGCTGTTCATCAACTGGGCAGTCAAACCCTTCTCGATGGCGCTGCTGGGCTGGCTGTTCATCGGTTATCTGTTCCGGCCAATGTTGCCGGAGGTGCAAATCGATTCCTATATCGCCGGTCTGATCATCCTTGCCGCGGCACCCTGTACGGCGATGGTGTTCGTCTGGTCGAACCTGACCAAGGGCGAGCCCCTCTTCACGCTTTCGCAGGTCGCGCTGAATGACGCGATCATGGTGGTGGCGTTCGCGCCGATCGTCGGCCTGCTGCTTGGTCTTTCCGCCATCACCGTGCCATGGGCGACGCTGGTATTCTCGGTGGTGCTCTACATCATCCTGCCGGTGATAGTCGCCCAGATCCTGCGCCGCAGCCTGCTTGCTTCCGGATCATCGGCATCCCTCGACCGACTGCTGAAAACACTACAGCCACTATCGTTGGTGGCGCTCCTTGCCACGCTGGTGCTTCTGTTCGGTTTCCAAGGGGAGCAGATCATCGCCCAGCCGACCATCATCGCCTTGCTGGCGGTGCCCATCCTGATCCAGGTCTACTTCAACTCCGGTCTTGCCTATCTGCTGAACCGGGTGTCAGGCGAGCAACATTGCGTCGCCGGTCCGTCGGCCTTGATCGGCGCCTCGAACTTCTTCGAACTGGCGGTCGCCGCAGCAATCAGCCTGTTTGGCTTCAACTCGGGCGCGGCACTTGCAACCGTCGTCGGCGTTCTCATCGAGGTGCCGGTGATGTTGTCAGTCGTCTGGATCGTCAACCGCAGCAAGGGTTGGTACGAGTGCGGCGGCGCCGTGCGAGCAACTTCCCATTCCAAATCCGAAGCCATTGAAAGGGTCTGACCATGGACGCCATCATCTATCACAATCCGGATTGCGGAACGTCTCGCAACACGCTGGCGATGATCCGGAACGCCAGCATTGAACCCACGGTGATTGAGTACCTGAGGAACCCGCCCTCACGCGATCGGCTTGTGACGATGATCGCTGACGCCGGTCTAACCGTGCGCCAGGCGATCCGTGAAAAGGGCACGCCCTATACGGAATTGGGTTTGGACGACCTATCCTTGACCGACGATCAGTTACTCGACGCCATGCTCGAAAACCCGATCTTGATCAACCGGCCGTTCGTCATTACGCCGCTCGGCACAAGGCTTGCGCGTCCGTCGGAGGTGGTTCTGGAAATCTTACCGGAAACGCATCAGGGCGCCTTCACCAAAGAGGATGGTGAAAAGGTACTCGACAGCGAGGGCAAGCGCATTGTCTGATTTGGCTGCTGCATCGTTGGAACACCTGCAACAGCCGGTTCAGGCTGCATTGCGTCCGGCGTTCTCGACCCACAAGCCGCGCATCCTTATCCTCTACGGCTCGCTGCGGACCATCTCCTATAGCCGATTCCTGGCATTCGAGGCTGGTCGGCTGCTCGAGCACTTCGGCTGCGAGGTTCGGATCTTCAATCCGGAGGGTCTACCTCTGCCTGACGCCGAGCCGGTGAGCCATCCGAAGGTACAGGAACTGCGCGAGCTCTCGGCATGGTCGGAGGGTCAGGTGTGGGTCAGCCCGGAACGCCACGGCGCGTTGACTGGGATCATGAAGGCGCAGATCGACTGGATTCCGCTGTCGATCGGATCGGTTCGTCCGACCCAGGGAAAGACGTTGGCGGTAATGCAGGTCTCTGGCGGATCGCAGTCGTTCAATGCCATCAACCAGCTTCGTGTTCTCGGTCGCTGGATGCGGATGATCACGATCCCCAACCAGTCGTCGGTCGCCAAGGCCTTCCAGGAGTTCGACGCGGACGGGCGCATGAAGCCATCCTCCTACTACGATCGCGTCGTCGATGTCTGCGAGGAACTGGTGAAGTTCACCCTTCTGACACGGGATGCGTCTTCCTATCTCACCAATCGCTACAGCGAGCGGAAGGAAGAGGCTGAAAAACTCGAACAACGCGTGGGCCTGAAATCCATATGATGGAACGTCCGCCGATTGCCGCCATCCTCGCTTTGGGCCTCACGCAGATCATCGGCTACGGGACGCTTTACTACAGCTTCAGCATTCTCGCGCCAGACATGGCACGGGATCTGAACTGGTCGGCGGAATGGATATTCGGTGCGCTTTCGGCGGCACTTCTCCTGGGCGGACTGAGCGCGCCGTGGCTGGGCAGGGCGATAGACCACTTCGGCGCGGGCCGCGTGATGACGGCTGGTTCCGCAATTGCCGCTTCGGCCCTTATCGCCTGCGCTTTCGCGCCCGGCAAGATTGCCTTCGTCGCGGCGTTGATCGTGATCGAGATCGCCGCAAACCTGGTGCAGTACGGCGCAGCCTTCGCGCTGCTTGTCCAGATCCGGCCGCAGACCGCCCAACGCAGCATCACTTATCTGACCTTGATCGCCGGATTTGCTTCAACAATCTTCTGGCCCATCACCACGACGCTGCATGCCCATCTCTCCTGGCAAAACATCTATCTCGTGTTCGCCGGACTCAATCTCCTGATCTGCCTGCCTCTCCATGCCTGGCTTTCCCATGGGCTTGCCAAGGGTCGCCGACAGGAACAGAGCGGATCGGTAAGCGTCGTTGACGGGGCTTTGCGTCCGGACGTCAGACGCCTTGGGTTTATTCTGATGGTCGCCGGTTTCTCGTTGCAGTCGCTCGTTAGCGCGGCAGTGTTGGTCCACATGGTGCCGCTATTGTCGGGCCTCGGTCTGGGCGCCACGGCTGCAACAGTCGGCACACTGTTCGGCCCGTCGCAGGTTTCGAGCCGGTTCACGAACATGGTGCTCGGCGGCAATCTGCCGCCACTGGCTTTGGCAACGATCGCCGCGGCGCTCATTCCGGGTGGCGTGCTGATCTTGATCCTCACGACGCCATCTGTGACCGGAGCGATGGCTTTTGCGATCGTCTTCGGTCTGGGCAACGGCCTGTTCAGCATCGTCACCGGCACCCTGCCGCTGACGCTGTTTGGCAGCGAGGGCTATGGCAGATTTCAGGGTAAGGTTATGGCGGCGAGGCTCATAGTCTCTGCGACCGCACCGTTCGCCCTGGCGTTTGCCATGGCCGATATAGGCGCAACCTCGTCGCTCGCGATCACAACGGGGCTCGGCGCACTTGCAATTCTGGCGTTTCTGACGATCGCGAGACTGGCAAATAAAGGCCCGGCGGTTGTCAGGATCCAACTGAGAGAACTCAAGGGCGAGGCAGGAGCAGAATGACAGACAGCACGAGCACGGCCCAGACTCAAACGCCTGCCGGCACGCCCGCAGAAGTCTTTCTCACGTTCCTGAAGCTCGGCCTCACATCATTCGGCGGACCGATTGCTCATCTCGGGTACTTCCGGGAAGAACTCGTGCACCGACGCGCTTGGCTTTCCGATCACGCCTATGCCGATCTGGTCGCCCTTTGCCAATTCTTGCCGGGTCCAGCATCCAGTCAGGCGGGTTTTGCTTTAGGCATGATGCGCGCGGGCTGGCTAGGGGCCCTGGCGGCCTTCACGGCCTTCACCTTGCCATCTGCGCTGATCCTGTTGGTGTTTGCCATGTCTGCTGCAAGCATTTCGGGGCCGGTCGGCACGGGCGCGCTGCATGGCCTGAAGATCGTCGCAGTCGCCATCGTGGCGCAGGCCGTCTGGGGCATGGCGAAGAACCTCTGTCCGGATAAAGAGCGAGCGGCAATTGCGGTCGCGGCCGTGGCGGTGCTCGCATTCATGCCGGGAGCCTTCGGCATGGTGAGTGCGATCCTGATTGGCGCAGGCGCGGGGCTGGCACTTAGCCGCGGCACTGGCACACCAGTGAGTGGCCATGTCACAATGCCGGTGTCCCGACGGGGTGCGGCTGCGGCACTCGTCGCTTTTTTCGGACTACTTGTGATTCTGCCTCTGCTCGCGAAATACGGCCAGGCATTCGCTGTCGCTGATAGCTTCTACCGCGCCGGTTCACTCGTGTTCGGCGGTGGCCATGTAGTCTTGCCTCTTCTCGAGGCCGAAGTCGTGCAACCTGGGTGGGTATCCCCCGATGCATTCCTGGCAGGCTATGGTGCCGCACAGGCGGTCCCTGGGCCGCTGTTCACCTTTGCGGCCTACCTCGGCACTGTACTTGGACCGCAGCCGAATGGCATGGTTGGCGCAGTAATCGCACTGCTCTCCGTCTTCCTGCCAGGATTTCTGATTCTCATCGGCGTACTGCCCTTTTGGGACCGGTTTCGCTCGTTGGCGACAGCGCAGTCGCTTATGCAAGGAGCAAACGCTGCGGTTGTCGGCATCCTCGGCGCTGCCCTCTATTCGCCAGTATTCACAAGCGCCATCGGCAACATGCGTGATTTCAGGCTGGCCCTCTTCTGCTTTGTACTTCTGATGTCGTGGAAGCTTCCGCCGTGGCTTGTTGTCGTTGTGGCTGCGGTTTGCGGCGTAGGACTGGCTCTGATTTCTTGAGAATGCCCAACGGAGGTCTCGTCCGTGAGGACAAAACAGATGGTCCGAATTCTAGGCTTCAATCTCCTTCAGATGGTCGCAGCACCGAGAAATCGACGCTCGCATCTTCTTCACCATCAAAGAATTCCTCGGCCGCGACGGAAATGTCGTCGCCATAGGGGATGGTTCTGCTCAGCAATCCATCGTCTTCGAGTGCCTCGATATCAGGAAGATCGTGCAGGGTATCGAAGCCAAAGGCTGATAGAAAATGCTTCGTCGTTGCAAAAGTGTATGGCGCTCCTGGAGCCGGACTGCGTGGTCCAGAAGAAATAAACCCGGCGCCGCGTAGGGAGCCAATCGTGTCGCGGCTGACTTCCTTGCCAAAGATCTCCGATAGTTTGCTGCGGGTGATCGGTTGGAAATATCCCACCGCCATCAGCACTATCGCACGAACTCCGACAGTGCCGCCGTCCCTTCACTTGTCGGAGCCGGCAGGCGTGGATCGTCTCGGCGAACCGCGGGCGGGTTCGATGCTGCCAACCACCCGCGACCGACACCAGCTCATCGGGCCGGGAACTGAGCTCCTCGCGCAGATCATCGATGAGAAGAGATGCTGCAGTCTTTTCCGACCACCTGCGCCAGCGTCTCGCGGCTAACGGGTTCGGCAGAAACAAAGATCACCGCCTCCACGCCCATTATCCAAATTTGAGGGCAAGCCGATCGCGCCAGTATCCAAGCCATGGAGGGTCGGCGCGATGCCGTAAGAAATGCAATCGAACTCCCTGAGCAACGGTCAAGCCGAAGGTCAGATCAACCGCCTCAAGGTACTGAAGCGAGCAATGTACGGTCGCGCCGGCCCGGAACTGATGAGGGCGAGAATGATGCCGCTGAATCACAGAAATTGAGGAAGGACCCAGTTAAGTGCGAAACGACAGCACGTTCATCGCCCGCACTCTCACTTCCCCACCTTGCCCCCGGCCGCACGCTGGGGCGTTTCTTTTCCCGTCGCGCTCGTGTCACGTGACTAACATCATCAGTTTTGATTAATTCCCGCCGGTGATACGTCTTGGCGGCCACCTTGTTGCATGAAGGGCTCGCCTGCGTATGGCGAGCCCTTCTCAAACGAGACGTGCCCTGGCATCCCTGCTGCGCAAGACTACTCGTTCGCGCCGGGCTCTTGAACACCGCTTTTGGCGTTGAGGGCTTGGGAGGGAATCCTGGAAGATTAATTCCAGTGATCCTAATGGCTTTTTGACGCCGCATTTCTCATTGACGAAACCGCGGCTGCAACACCAGCGATTTCATCAGGCCCAATTCCCTCGGCAGCCTACGACCTGTCCGCGCGAAGACACTAGCGCGGAACCGGTATGCGGCCTTCCGAGTTACGCTACCGATGTCAATTTCCCGGACATCATACTCCACAGCACCCCCTTGCCCCGCTCTGAGCCGGGTTTTTCTTTGGCAACGGCATCAGACCAAAGTCCTAGGCATGGAACCGCGTTCAGTGGCCGGCGTTTTGAGCGCGTTATCACCTGTTTGGAGTAACTCGAATGAAAGCTATTATCATCGCAGGCATGATCGGCCTGGCTTCTATATTCTCATCGGCCACTCCCAGTCTCGCGGATAGCGTAACAGTGACGGTCGGAGACAGTCATCATGGCCGGTCATGGGATCGCCATCATGACCGTCGGGATTGGCGCCACGGCCGAAACTACTATCGTCATGGCCCGCGATGCCGCGTCAAGACCGTTCGGTACCGGCACCATCACCGCTGGGTCTACTCCAAGAAGCGTATCTGCCGCTGGTAATGCTCACGAGCGGCGCCATCCACGCTCGGAGGCGCCGCGAGCCTCTTCATGTCGATACTGGAAAAAATACATTCAAAAATTGCAATCTAATCGCGGTATGAGCTAGGTTCCCCGTCGATACGTTGGAGGCCACCTTGCCTGATCAATCTGATGAAAGCCGCCACTTGATGAAAACACTGATTTTCACATTGGGTGTCATCACTGAAAGCAATGAACGAGAAAAGCAGCAAATAGCCGACGCCTACTCGGAGGCTCGTTCTCTGGCCGCCTCGATCCCCTGGGCTGACGGATCTGCGAGACCAAGAATCACTGCCTGTCTTGAGCGCTTCAACGAGTGCAAGGAAGCGGAAAGCGTCGAAGCCGCCGCATGGCTCTTAACTGCCACGCAGGAGCGTGTTGCCGAGAAGGATCTGCCGGATTGGGAGACGCTTAAAATCGTTGCCGACAAGGCTGCAGGAATGTTGCCTCGACCTCGTAGAATGCATTGATCGCCCACAAGCTATGGCTTGTCCGCCCGCCCTTGTCTTCGTGTCGGACAGCTCTCGTTCAAGCCGCTGCTGGTCCGTCTTCAGATCCATGATGACGTGCCTGGCGCCGCACACGCTGCCCTGCGATTCCTTCATGTCGCTGAGCTGTCGCTGTTGGTCGAGGAACCGCTGATCATATGCCGCGAAGACGCGATCGAGTTCAGCGCGCGGCACCTGGGCGTCTTGAAGGTCTTTGACGGCATTCCACACCGCGCTGCGTCCGCCACTGCATCTCGTCCTTGCTGACCATCTTATCGACCAGTGTTGCAATAGCCGTCGAGGTGCTGGCGGTTTGAACCTTCGCGTCTTCCCGGATCTGCGTAATGTTGTCCTCAATTGGCTGCAGCGCAAGAAACCCAAAGCCGGCAAGGTTGGTGATCGTCACCGAGCTGAAGCCGATGATGATAGACCACTCAGACTTCGAGCCGCCGCCGACCTCGTTGGAGAGGGTGTTGATCGCGGCGTTGAGCTGCTGGAAGCCCGTGTTCATGTTTGAGCGAAGATCGGAGAGATCCTTGCCTGGTTCTCGACGCGCTCCGATAGGCGAGCCCAGGAGGCCATAAATCGAAACCGTTTCCGTTGTTGCTCCATTTGCAGGCTCCCTGCCCTTGCCCTTGCCCTTTCGATGCCATGCTATGCTCGATTGTCATGCCTTAAGAAAAGCCGCCCCCGATGAGCCGCTTGGAGTGTTCGGTTGCCCACAATTTATGAACGGCCGTGGGGTAAGGCATTGAAATTCGACCACCCGGAATTACTTGGAAATACCGTTGGTAATGAGGGTGCCAAAATGTGCTTACTGAGAGAAGTTGAAGAGGCCGAGCAACAGGGGCGTGTCCTTGCAAGGTCTGGGGGTCTTGCGTCTTCAAACCCATACGCCGACCGCCTAGATCTGCACTCCGCTTGGCTGAGAGGATACCGTTCGGCGTGGGCAACCGTGATAGTCCCAGCCCTTCCAGATGGCGACAAAACAGAGAAACGATAACGTTGCGGGGGGGCGCGGAAGGAGACCATCCGGGGCAAAAATTGGCTCCCGCTCGTTAAGCTTCGATCAAGATATATTAGACGACACTCATTCGCGTTGGAGGACGCGCCGGAGGAGCAAATGACCAAGCCACTTCTTGTTGATCATCTTACCGTTTGCGCCAAGCTTGCCCGTTCTGACGGGAACCCACTGATCGAATATTTGATACGCATGGCCCTTCTGGAAGCCAAACCAAAAGGGACGAGAGAGCAGAGCGGGAATTGATACACCCGCAACGCCGCCACTTTCGGCGCGAAGGCCCGGTAGCAGCGTTACCGGGCCTTTTCCGTTAGTGGACGCGGTTCCGACGTGCCCACTTGTGATGCCACGCTGTGCCTCAATCGCAGCAAGAGAACCCTTACGGTTGACAGAGGGTTATTCGTTGATGGAAGGAAAAAGCCGCCTCACGCGAATGAGGCTCAGGGAAGCCTTAGGAACGTGAGGCGGCTCGATACGATGGCAGTGACACTCATCGTATTTGTAAACTTGGCGAGGTCATCAACGCGGCTTTGGAGAGCGGACAATGACCTCTAAACAGATGTCACCAACTGTCTAGATGAAGGGTAGCGGATAAAACTCCAGATGCAAACGGTCGTGGCCGAGCTTTTATCCAAAGCTTGACGGAACGCGCTCCTGCCAAGCGCGTTCCGCATGGCGTTAAAGCCGAAGGAGGGAGGCTTACGCCACTCAACAACATCGAGATGAGTCGAGAGTTTCGTCAACCTTTAGTGATCCAGTCGGCCGGAACATCAAGGTTCAGCACTTGTTCTCTCCCCGTGTTGCCATCCGGTGACAATTCCTGAAGGAGGAAACATTAAATGAAAATGAAACTCGTAGCCGCATCGCTTCTCGCTCTCGGCATGGCAACTTCGATGTCGTATGCTCAGTCCAACCCGGTTCCGAACAATATGGCGACCGACAAGAACGCCAATGAAGATGCCGGCGGCGGCGCCAATGGCGACATGGACAGCACTGGCACCAAGACGATGAAGCCGATGTCCACCGATGGTACGATGACCAATAGCACGACCAAGACCAACTCAACCGACTGCAAGGACGGCTCCAACACCAAGGGCGCTCTCCAGACCCAGGCGGGCAAGAGCGACGCTACTCCGCAGGGCGTGGCTTGCGGCGAGAACAACCAGTAAAATCTCGCTTTATCGAGAACGAGGCCGGCACGTCCGGCCTTTTTCTTTGCGCGGAATTTATAACCGTGCGCCGTCCCTACCCATAGGTAAGACCTGTATAATGCGACGGTGGAAAATCACATTCAAGGGCGTCGGTCAAACGGGGGCAGTTTGAGCCGTGAACGTTGACCATCAGCCCAAGCAGTCGCATAGGCCTCGAATTTGAAGCTTTGGCTGGTCACGACCCCACCGTCAAGCACGTAGACTGCCCAACCGTCGCCCAACTTCACCACTTTTACAGAATTTTCCACGTCGCTCCCCGCGCAAGGCAGATGGCGATGATAGACCGGTTCAACAGGAGGGAAAAGCCCATTTGTTTGCTTCATTGTTTTCAGATGAGGGTGGAGGCTTTAACGCCTGCTTCGCCGACTATCGGGAACTCCCATGCGCTCTACATTCGGAAGGGGTCCACACCCCCACCGCATAGATTCCGGCCGCGGTATCGTCGATCGCTTTCTGATCTTTCAGCGTGGCGCCAGAGGCGCCCCGGCGATCTCGCCGAGGCGCTTAAACTGATATGAACCGACGACCTGCCAAAGCGCAGACCGCAACTTATGGACAATATTGTACAATTCTCTCGCTTGTCTCTAGGACCGACCAATGGAGCTGGTCGTCTTTACTCCCCTCGGTTCCTCCGATGCAAACGCAATTGCCTTGCTGAAACCGGCTTAGTGTTGTCGGCATGCCGGGGATGGTCTAACAAAGCCGCGCGGACGCAGTGTGACGGCCGACAGAGAGACACCAAATCGATGGCACGCAAGCACAGAAACGATTTCGCTTCGCAAGATGTCGAGTCAGAGCCGGTCATCTGCCCGCTCTGCGAGCGGGTAATACCTGACGACCAGATCGAGGACCACCATCTTGTTCCCAGGAGTAAGGGTGGCAAGATCAAGGTGCCATTGCACGGGATATGCCACAGCCACATACATGCAGCCTTCACGGACGCCCAGTTGGCGAAGAAGTTCTCTACTGTCTCAGCTATTGTCGAGGATCCAGAGATTCAGAAGTTCGTCAATTGAGTAAAAACAAAACCACCTGGCTTCGATGATGAGGCAGAGAAGCGTAGCCGACGTCGTTGAGAATTGGCAAACAGACTGCCCGCGTAAGGCTTGATTTAAGATTTCCAGCACATTGTCCGCCGGATACAACGCTTTTACTCTATACTGGTAAAGCAATAATTCGGCATACTTCGCGTTGAACGGATTTGAACCAGTACTTTACGGAAACGGAGTTTTTGCCCAGCCAAGGCCCGTAGAGATCAGTGAGTATGGCGGCCTGAACATCAGCCGCCATACTCGTATTAGAGCTGAAGGCTACTACGCCTTGATGAACGCCAACAGGTCCGGATTGATTACGTCGGCATGGGTTGTCAGCATCCCGTGCGGGAAACCTTTATAGATTTTCCGGGTGCTGTTCTTCAGCAGTTTTGCTTGGAGTTCCACGGCGTCCTTGTAGGGAACGATCTGGTCGTCATCGCCTTGTATGACCAGCATCGGCACGGTGATCGCCTTGAGGTCTTCTGTCTGGTCGGTTTCAGAGAAGGCCTTGATGCCGTCGTAATGCGCCTTGGCGCTGCCCATCATGCCTTGGCGCCACCAATTGTCGATCACGCCTTGCGACACTTTCGAGCCTTCCCGATTAAAGCCGTAAAATGGGCCGGAAGCAACATCGAGGAAGAACTGCGCGCGATTGGCCGCGAGAGCGTTGCGGAAACCGTCGAACACTTCGATCGGTGTGCCATCCGGATTACCTGCGGTCTTGACCATCAGCGGCGGAACGGCGCTGACAAGAATAGCCTTGGCGACACGGCCCTGCGGCTGCCCATATTTAGCGACGTAACGAGCGACTTCGCCACCACCTGTCGAATGGCCGATATGGACGGCGTTGCGCAGGTTGAGGTGCTCGGCGACAGCTGAAGCGTCGGCGGCGTAATGATCCATGTCGTGACCGTCGCTCACCAGTGACGAACGGCCGTGGCCGCGGCGATCATGTGCGACGACGCGGTAGCCCTTGCTGACAAAGAACAGCATCTGGGCATCCCAATCGTCGGACGACAAAGGCCAGCCATGGTGAAAGACGATCGGTTGAGCCTCCTGCGGCCCCCAGTCCTTGTAGAAGATTTCAATGCCGTCCTTTGTGGTCACGAAACTGTGGGTCATTGATTCAATTCCTTGCTGATGAGGAGAAATTTTCTTTTCAGATGCCGAGGCCGGAATAGCCAAAGCCAAAGAAATGGTGGTGCCAGTTAGCAGAACCTGCCGACGGGAAAGGGAAAATTCGTTGGTCACGAGATGTCTCCAAGATGTCGAGCCGACCAAGTCCGTATCGGCCGGCATCGCCGTTGACGGGCCGATATGTTTACTGGGCGCCGCGGGTGCTTTCGAACAGGAACCAGGCACGGCGCTCGGCCTCATCGACCCAGTTTTCGATCAGGCTTGCAGTCGCGATATCGCCGTGCTCGTCGCAGAGATTGTGGGTCTCCTTCATCAACGACACCAGCGTGAGGTTGTCCTCGCGGAGTTCGGCCAGCATGTCGGCGGGGGTCACGAAATCAGCATCGTTGTCGAGCAGGCGCTGAACCTTGGAAATATGGCCGATCGAGCGAATGGTCGTGCCGCCAATCTTGCGAGCCCGCTCGGCGACATCGTCCGTCATCGCAAAAATCTGTTCGCCCTGCTCATCGAGCATCAGGTGATAATCGCGAAAATGCGGCCCGCTCATGTGCCAGTGGAAATTCTTGGTCTTGAGATAGAGCGCGAAGACATCGGCCAGAAGCGTTGTCAGCGCGCCAGCGATATCGTTGGTCGCGTTCGTGCCAAGCATTGTCGGGGTTGTGAGCGGCGACTTGCGGTGTTTTTCAGCGAGCGTGCGGTCCATGATGATCTCCATTTGGGTTGTGCGAGTTGATGGAATTTTTTTAGACGAGGCAGCCACTCCACGGTATCCAATGCTTGGCTAGTCGAACCCACACCTTGGTATAGTTTCGCATCTCTCTTACTGAAGTTAGGTTTCCGGGGTCTTCGATCCTCCCGAGAAGACGTGCTGGGCTTCATGCCCTGGAAGGTTGGGGCCCCCTCTCCCGAACCTTCGGATTCGCAATCCAAAAAGGCCATTCCAGCCGCTCTGGGATGGCCTTTTCTTTAAGGCACCTTTGAGATTGAGTGTGCAGCGGAATAGCCGATTTTGGGTTTGCGTTTTTCTGGCCGGGATGGCTTGATGGCGTAATTGGCATCCATCTGGAAAATTGGCATTGCGTTTATTTGGTCTTGTGAACCCGAAACAACGGTTATCACCCTATGAGATAGGGGTTGTCTCTTTCGCTTTTCTGCTTGCCGCCACGCTTTTCTATCTCGACACGTTCACGGACATCCAAAGCGCGCTTGCCACACTCTACGTTATCACGTTGCTTCTGTCGGCGGAAACGTTGACGGAAAGAGGGACGCTGCTGCTGGCGGGCGTCTGCATCAGCCTTTCGGCACTCTCCTATGTCGCCGGTCATGGGCTGCAAGGCGACCTTGCCGCAGCACTTCGCCTGACTGTTGCTATTGCAGCCATGGTTATCACCTGCCTCCTGATCATTCGAAACCAGCGTGCGCGTCTGGCTTTGATAAAATTCAACACCGACTTACAGAGCAGTGAGGAGCGGTACCGAACGATCTTCGAACAGAGCCGCGTCGCCCTGTGGGAGCGCGACTACTCTCAGGTCCGCGCACTGTTAGTGAAGCTCCGTGAAAATGGCGTTTCCGACCTGCAGGCTTACGCCCGGAACAATCCCGACTTCATCGCAGATTGCATCGCTTGCATCCCAACGGTCGCCGCTAATGCCGCTGCACTCGAGCTCCTCGGCCACGTCGATGCGCGGAATGTCAGCTCGATGCGCCGCTATATTGCGCAGGACGACGCAACGTTTCTCGAACTGATGGTGGCAATATTCAATCGAGAAAGCTCCTTCGAAGGAAAAGGCTCTATCATCACCAGCGACGGCACGACCAGGCTGGTCTTGCTGACGGTTGGGTTTCCGGAAGATGTCGCCAACTTCGACCGGGTCATCGTTGGCATGTTCGATATTACCGAGCGCGAGATGGCGCAAAAGGCACTGTTCGAAGCCCAGGCGGAACTCGCGCTCGCATCGCGAGCCGCAACGGTCGGTGCGCTTTCGGCATCGCTTGCACATGAACTCAACCAGCCGCTCGGCGCGCTTGTTGTCAATGCGCAGACCTTGCAGCGCTGGCTTGATCGCGATCCGCCGGATCTGGCTGCTGTGTCCCGCTCGGCTGAGCGGATCGTCAGAGACAGCCAGCGTGCCAGCGACATCATCCAAAGCACCCGCTCGATGCTTAGCGAGCGCACGCCGGTCCTTGAGTCGGTGTCACTTGCCGATCTCGTCAGCGAGACGCAAATGTTGATGGAGAGCGAGCTCGCCAAAAACCGGATCGCATTTGACACCAGTGAAACGCCTGGGATAACGGCGGTCAGCGCCGTCCGCATCGAATTGCAGCAGGTGATGATCAACCTGTTCACCAATGCTGTCCAGGCCATGGCAGCAACGCCAGAGCAACATCGACGGATATCGGTGACGATCGAACTGGCGGAGTGCCAGAGCGTCAGTATCAAGGTTCATGACAGCGGCCCCGGCCTCAGCCCCGAGGTGCTCAAAAATCTGTTCAAGCCGTTTTGCACCACCAAAGCAACCGGTCTCGGCATGGGTCTTGCAATCTGCCGCAGCATGCTGGAAGCGCGGGGCGGTACACTGACCGCCGACAACCACGCCGAAGGCGGCGCACTGTTCCAAATGACTGTACCGATCGAGGCTGTCCATGAATGATGCCAGAAAGTCCGCAAAAGCTCAGGGCAATGACACTCCGGTGGTCTATGTCGTTGACGATGATCCCTCGATCCGCGACGCACTGGTCGATCTGTTCCTGTCGATCCGAACCGAGGCGCACGCCTTCGAGGGCGCCCAGGACCTGCTGGACAAGGCCGATCTCAAGCGACCGGGCTGCATTCTGCTCGACGTGAGGCTGCCCGGCGCCAATGGTCTCGACTTCCAGCTTCATCTGGAAAAACTTGGCAACCAGATGCCGATCATCTTTATGACCGGCCACGGCGATATACCGATGACCGTGCGCGCGATGAAGGCAGGGGCTGTCGATTTTCTGGCCAAACCGTTTCGGGACCAGGATATCCTCGATGCAGTCTCCGTTGCTTTCCAAAAGGACCGTGAAGTCCGTCAGCAATCGGCGGCCAATGGCGCCGTTGCTGACTTGGCAAAGACGCTGACACGCCGCGAACATGAGGTCATGGCAGCCGTCGTGCAGGGCCTGATGAACAAGCAGATTGCCTTCAACCTCGGCATCAGTGAGATCACGGTCAAACTGCATCGCGGCAATGTCATGCGCAAGATGGACGCGCGCTCGGTAGCCGATCTGGTCCGCAAAGCCGAGCTGCTTGGGCTATAGATGGGAGAACCTAGACTCTTGTATGGTACAAGGACCGGTCTCGAAGGGGCATATACCGGGTTGTTGATCCAACACGGCAAGGCCAGAGAAATTGCACAAAACACCAGTCATAGCCATCGTCGACGATGATCGGTCGATCCGCGAAGCGCTTGACGATCTCATTTTGTCCTGCGGCTATCAAAGCCGGCTGTTCACATCCGCGGAAGAGTATCTCGCTGCGCAGGATCGCGCGTCGATCGATTGCATGCTCGTGGATGTCAAAATGCCCGGTCTCAATGGCATCGAGCTGCAGGCTGCGTTGAATGAACAGGATGCGCGCAAGCCGCCAATGATCTTCATGACGTCCTATAGCGACAATAAAACAAGGGCGGCGGCGATGAGTGGCGGCGCTTTTGCCTTTCTCGGCAAGCCCGTAAATTTTAGCCAATTGGTCCAGTGTCTCGAACAAGCGCTGAAGCACTGATCCACATGCCAACGAGGAGTAAATCCATGTCGCACGGCTGCTATCACACATCGACGATCCGGACGGTTCGGCCCAAAACCCTCGGCTGCGAGGAATGCCTGGAAACAGGACAGGCGTGGTTTCACCTGAGACTCTGCCGCGAATGCGGCCATGTCGGCTGCTGCGACCAGTCGCCTGGCCGTCACTCGACCGCGCATTTTCATGCGACAGGGCATCCGGTCATCGAGGGCTACGACCCGCCCGAGGGCTGGGGTTGGTGCTATGTGGACGAGATCATGGTCGATCTGCCGGATCAGACGCCGCAACGTGGTCCGATACCGCGATATTACTGAATGGAAGCGCCCATCGGCATTCGCCAGATGACATTGTAACCACGGGAGAATTCATGGCGGATCTCAGCACCCGACAGCACCAGATGTTTCCGGTGCTTGAACCCCATCAGATCGCCACGGCAAAACGTTTTGCCAGTGGCGACCCACAACATTTCAAAGCCGGGGATTTTGTCTATAGGGTGGGAGATCACGCAGCCCCTGCCTGGCTGGTGCTTGAAGGATCGATGGATGTCTTTCACCATGATGGCCTGTCGCATGAGGCGCCTATCACCACACATGGCGTTGGCCAGCTGTCCGGCGAGGTCAATCAACTTTCGGGCCGCCCGACATTGGCCGGTGCACGGGCCGGTTTGGACGGCTGCACCGCGGTTGCGTTCGATGCACCACATCTTCGCGCCCTGGTGATTGGCTCGGCGGATGTCGGCGAGATTATCATGCGCGCCTTTATCCTGCGTCGTGTCGGTTTGATCGATGCCGGGGCAGGCTCGGTTCTGATTGGTGCTCCCGGCAATGTCGCGTTATCCCGCCTGCAAGGGTTTCTTTCCCGTAGCGCCTTTCCCTATCTCGTGCTCGATTCTTTGTCCGAGGGTGAAGGCCGCTCGTTGATCGAACGCTTGGGCATCCTCGCCTCAGAGCTGCCTCTTATGGTCTGCCCCAATGGCACCGTGCTGAAAAACCCGACCGATGCGGAAGCCGCAGCGTGCCTGGGCATGACGCCTGAACTCACGCCCGGCAAGCTTTATGACGTTGCCGTTGTCGGCGCCGGGCCCGCCGGCCTGGCCACCGCCGTTTATGCCGCCTCCGAAGGGCTCGAAGTCATCGTCATCGACGAGCGTTCGGTGGGAGGACAAGCAGGCGCTTCCTCACGCATCGAAAACTATCTCGGCTTCCCGACCGGCATATCCGGCCAGGCACTGGCCGGGCGCGCCTATAACCAGGCACTTAAATTCGGCGCGGAAATGGTCTTGCCAGTCGCGGTGAACAGCCTGATTGCGCCCGAGGGCGATACCGGAGTGCTGACGCTGGAGCTCGCAGGTGGAAAAGCCGTGACGTCGCGATCAATCGTCATTGCGTCCGGTGCGCATTACCGGCGTCCGAATATTGCCAACATAGAGAGCTTCGAGGGCAATGGTATCTCTTATTGGGCATCGTCAATCGAGGCGAAACTCTGCGCCGGCGAAGAAATCGCCCTCGTCGGCGGCGGCAATTCGGCTGGCCAGGCCATCGCTTTTCTCGCACCTCAGGTCAGGAAACTGCATCTCGTCATCCGGCGCGCGCTCGAAGAGACGATGTCGCAATATCTGATCGATCGCATCAAGGCTTTCCACAATGTCGAACTGCACATGCACTGCGAAGTGGATGCGATCGAAGGCGCTCCCGCAGGCGGCCTGAAATCCGCTACCCTGCGCAATCGGCTGGATAACAGCGAACGACAGCTGTGCCTCCATCACCTTTTTCTGTTCATCGGAGCCGATCCCAATGCAGGTTGGATCAGTAACCGCGTCCATACCGATGAGAAAGGCTTTATCGTTACAGGCCAATCGTTCGATGCGCTTTGCAGCTTTTCCCGCCAGCCCCTACCGCTGGAGACCAGCCTGCCGAATGTTTTCGCCATCGGCGATGTGAGGGCCGGATCGACAAAACGGGTGGCGGCCGCAGTCGGGGAAGGTGCAGCCGTCGTGTCCCAGATCCACGCTGCGCTCAGCCTGATGAAGACCCCGCACTGAAGCATTCGGATTTCTTGAAATCAAACGACCCGCTGGCGGATGCCAACGGGTTTAAATGTCATTCTCTAACGTGATAGACAATCGGTCGGCGCTCAAATTGCCGATGCACCAAGCTGCCGACCGTAAGCAACGATTTCCCGCCCGACGACGCTGCGATCAGCCTCGAACCGCTGCAGGGCGGCAGCAAGGTCAACCGCGGACGCCAGGCAGTTACTCAACGCCATGACATCGCCGGCTGCTTTCGACACGCCCATTGCGGTGTGCGGCCGCGCGACGAAGGCGGCGTCACCGATCAAGACGATTGAACGACCGATCATACGGGGTGCCTCGTAGTCGAAAATACCTTGGATCGACGGGCTCGGCTCCGCTTCAACCGCCAGCGCAAATTGGGTCGGGAGTATTTGTCTCGCATCGGCACGCAAGGCTTCCAGACGGTCGCCCGACAGACCGCCACGCGGCAGCGAAAACGTATGCATCCGCTTAAAGAGATCGGTGAACGTGCCGGCAAGTTCGCTTGGCTGCACCTTGCGATACCAGACCCAGTTGTAGCGCCTGCTCTCGATATTCATCTCGCCCTTCGAGCCCGGCACCAGATAGCCGAGAATATGAACCCCCGGCCGAACATAAAATGAAAACCGATCGAGAAGCAGAGCGGCGCTAGAGGGCAGACTGGCTTCCGGGATCAGCCCGCGCCATGCGACATAGCCGGAATATCCGTTCTGGAAGTCCTCCGGGTTGGCGCCCTTCCGCACCACCGAGCCGAGACCATCGGCGCCGATGACAAGATCGGCTGTCTCCCGCGACCCATCGCCGAAGACCAATTCGGCGCCACTGTCACCATCCAACACGTCGATGACATCCCTCCCCAACAGGTAACTCCCCGATGCGATACGCGAGGCCACCGTTTCGAAAAGGACGTCCCATGAGATTTGCATCTGGGGCATGTTGACGGTCTGGGCGACGCTGCCATCCTTATTGAGATAGATGCGTTCCTTAGCGAGCACACCGACACGCGCGACATGCTCGCAGCCGATCAGCCGGAGGATATGTAGAAGGTCGGACTGGCCGACCAGGCCCGCTCCCCGGCCGGCAAGACCGTTCTTCGATCGCTCGTAGATGCGAACATCGTGGCCGGCCTGCTGTAACATGATGCCGGCAAAGAGACCGGCGAGCGAGCCGCCGACGATTCTGATGCGAAGCTGTTTCATGGTCCCCACCTCAGTGTCCCATAACCGTTGGCGAATGCCGGCGATGATGAAAGATTTTAACGGAGAAGGCTGCGATGCCGAGTGCCGCGCCAAGCAAGCTGACGGAGAGCCAGCCGCCCTCGCCCCAAGCCAATGTCGCCAGGGCGGAGCCTGCCGCCCCACCGAGAAACATACCGGTCATGAACACCGTATTGAGCCGGCTGCGCGCATCGGCATCGAGCGCATAGATGATGTGCTGGTTGGAAATCAACGCACTTTGTATGCCGAAGTCGAGCACGATAACGCCTGCAACCAAGGAAGCGATCGATGCCCAGACGCCGAAGATCAGCCAGGCGACGATCGTCAGTGCGGCGCCCAGCCAGACAACGAAGTGAGGTCCCCGCTTATCGGCAACCCGGCCTGCGAGCGGCGCTGCGAATATGCCGACCGCACCGACGATACCGAACAGACCCGCAACGTCCGCACCGAGCTGGTACTTCGGTCCCGCGAGATAGAGCGCCAGGACGGTCCAGAAGGCGGTGAACGACGCAAACAGGAATGCCTGAATGATCGTTGCAGCTCGCAATGCCGGATGGCGCTGCCACAGCTGGCCGAGCGACCGGATCGCCTGATGATAGCGTAGGGTCGATGTCGGCCGGTGGTGCGGCAAGACCGCCAACATCAGGCCTGCGGCGACAAGCGCGAACGGCACCGCGATCCAGAACATCTCCCGCCAACCGGCATGTTCGCCGACAAAGCCCGACAGGGTGCGGCTGAATAATATACCCGACAGCACGCCTGCCATGACCGTTCCGATCGTGGCGCCGCGCTTTTCCGGCGCGGCCAGAGACGCGGCGAAGGGTACAATCTGCTGGGCGACAGTGGAACACACGCCGACGATAACCGAGGCTACGACCAGCATCCAGGCAGTCGGCGCAAGTGCCGCGAGCGCCAGCGCCGCCGCCAGAACCACGAACTGACCGATGATCATGCGACGGCGATTGACGAGGTCACCAAGCGGCAGCAGCAGGAACAATCCCAAGGCATAGCCGAGTTGCGTCGCCGTCGGAACCATGCCAGTGATCGGTTGCTGACTGAATTCCGCCTCCATAAGGCCGAGCATCGGCTGATTGTAATAGATGTTCGCGACTGCAATGCCGCCCGCGACGGCCATGGCCAGCAGCGCTACTTGTCCGATCGTATCATTGTGGGTGGCGCTTGCCACACTGCCCTGCATCTGTTCTGTCTTTTCCATCATCCTGCTCCATCGTCAATTGATGTGAGCAAGCTATGTCCAACGGCGTTGCACGCACACCCAATGGACGTCTACTCGAACCTATACATCGGTCTAGGTTCGCATCGATGCGTTCGATGCTAGACCTATCGAATACCATGAAGGGAAATTGCGATGAGCGAGAAGCGGCCGGATGGGATTGAGAGTTACACAGCGCCAGCTGGTGGCTGGGGCGCGCTGAAGGCCGTTGCCAAAACGCTGGCCCGTCAACAGATCATCGCCGAGGGCGCGGCGACACTGTTGAAGGCCAACCAGCCCGAGGGTTTCGACTGTCCCGGCTGCGCCTGGCCCGATCCAAAGCACACAAGTTCTTTCGAATTCTGCGAGAACGGCGCGAAGGCGATCACCTGGGAATCGACAGCCAAGCGCGTTGGCCCCGATTTCTTTGCTTCGCATTCGGTGTCTGATCTCTGGGACTGGAGCGACCACAAGCTTGAAGACCAGGGCCGCCTGACACATCCGCTGATCTACGACCATGGCAGTGACCGCTATGTCGCGATCGAATGGGAGGACGCATTCAATCGCATCGCTGCCGGGCTGAACAGTTTGCCCGACCCTGACATGGCCGAGTTCTATACCTCCGGCCGCGCGTCGAATGAGGCGGCATTCCTGTTCCAGCTGTTTGTTCGCGCCTACGGCACCAACAATTTCCCCGACTGTTCCAACATGTGTCATGAGGCCACCAGCGTCGGCCTGCCGCTGTCGATCGGCGTTGGCAAAGGCACGGTGACGCTGGAGGATTTCGATCATGCTGACGCGATCTTCTCGTTCGGTCACAATCCCGGCACCAACCATCCGCGCATGATGACCACGCTGCACGAGGCTTCGCGCCGAGGCGTGCCGATTGTCGTCTTCAATCCACTCAAGGAGCGGGCACTGGAGCGGTTCGCAGCGCCGCAGAACCCAATCGAGATGACCACCCTCTCCTCCACGCCGATCGCGTCCGCCTATCACCAGGTTCGTACCGGCGGCGATCTCGCCGCCCTCAAAGGCCTGATGAAGCGTATCTTTGAGCGCGACGCGGTTGAGATCGCGGACGGCAGAGCCGGCGTGCTCGATCGCGAGTTCATCGCCACCCATACGACCGGCCTCGATGCGCTGAGAGCCGATGTCGAGCAGACCGAATGGCCTGAGATCATCGAAAAGTCCGGTCTGTCGTTTGAAGCGCTGGACAGCGCCGTCGATGTTTATCTCAAGGCGAAGAACGTTATCCTCTGCTATGGCATGGGCATTACCCAGCATGCCCATGGCACTGCGAACGTACAGCAACTCGCCAATTTCCTGATGCTGCGCGGCAATATAGGCCGGGCGGGCGCAGGTATATGCCCGTTGCGCGGCCACTCCAATGTCCAGGGCGACCGGACGGTTGGCATTACGGAAATTCCAAATGCCGCCCTCCTCGACGGCATGAAAAAAGCCTTTGGCTTTCGACCACCTTCGGAAAAGGGCCACAATGCCGTGGAGGCGATCGAAGCCATTATCGACGGCAGGTCAAAGGCCCTCGTCTGCCTTGGCGGTAATCTCGCCGTCGCCATGTCGGATCCTGAAGCGACGTTCGCCGGGATGCGCAAGCTCGACCTGGCCGTGCATCTTACGACGAAGCTCAATCGCTCACATCTCCTCCTGGCAAAGACGTCGATCATTCTGCCGGTGCTGGGCCGCACGGATCTGGACATTCAGGCGTCGGGGCGTCAGTCCGTCACTGTCGAGGATTCCATGTCGATGGTGCATGCGTCGCGGGGGTTCCTAAAGCCGCCAAGCGACCATCTGCGCTCGGAACCCTGGATCGTTGCCGGCATGGCCAAAGCAACGCTTGGTGACCGGTATGGCATCCATTGGGACGACATGGCCGGCGACTACGGCCTGATCCGCGACAAGATCGAGATCGTCTTTCCAGATTTCCATGATTTCAACACCCGCGTAAAAACGCCCGGTGGCTTTCGCCTAACTGTGGCCGCATCGGAACGGGTGTGGAATACACCATCCGGCAAGGCCGAATTTCTCGTCGCGCCGGGGCTCGATGAGGATGCGCGCTTGCGCGATCGCGATGCTCTCGTGCTGACCACATTGCGCAGCCACGACCAGTACAACACCACCATCTACGGCCTCGACGACCGGTACCGCGGCGTCTTCGGTCGTCGCGATGTGATCTTCATGAACCGCAAGGACCTTGAAATGCGTGGTCTTGCCGACGGCGACCTTATCGACATCGAAGCGATTTCGGAAACTGGTGGCAGAACCGTAGCCGGGTTTACTGCGGTTGCTTATGACATCCCGCCGGGTTCAGTTGCCGGATATTACCCGGAAATGAATAAGGTCATTGCGTTGGCCGACTACGACAGGAAATCAGGGACACCGGCTTACAAGGGGATTCCAGTCAGGATCCGCGTGACAGACCTCGCCCCCTGATCAGGGCGCAGCCTGCCGCGGAAAAACACGGCGGTCTATTCGGCTGCATCACCTGCTGTTGAAGTTCAGTCGCCTTGAACCAATTCGAACCTAAGGCACACAAAACCCCACAGCTCCATCCGTGGCGCTACATTGAAATACTTGCCCAATCTTCATGCCCGTGGCGAATTCGTACTACGAAAATTTTCTCATCTTCTTCAACCCGATAGACGATGAGATGTGCTTTGAAGGGATGAATTCTGACGGGCGGTTCGATCTCATTCCGTTCGCGTGCGATGCGTGGGTTAGCAGCTATCAGATCAAATAATACGAAAAGTTCATCGTGGTAGCGTTTTGCTTGATCTACTCCGAACATACGGGCACCCTGCTCGGCGATCGCAATGATGTCTTCTTCCGCCTCGACAGAAAGCTTAAAACTCATGACTCGCTGGCACGAGCCATCGCCTCAGCGAATAGTTCATCCTTTGATCGAATGCCAACGCCACTTTGGAGCCCGGCCTCGACGAAACTTTGCATGGCGGCAATCTTGTCGTTTCGTGTCTGGTCGCGTCTGATCAGGTCGCGTACGTAGTCGCTAGCGTTCGAATATCGCCCAGTTCTGGCCTGCGCCTCCACCCAATCCTTCATCGGGTCTGGAAGAGATACGTTCATTGTCGCCATCGGAAACCTCCATTTGAAGGGATCATATTCGATTTTGGCAAAGTTTGTCAAATATCCCATATCTGTGTGTGTCAGAACCGTCCCCCATTCTTTCTTGAGCTCCCTGCTTCGATACCTCCGAGATCGACGCCCGCGAGCCGCACCAACTTTTCTATGGAATCGCCACTCGCGAGCAAATATGAGACGACAGCAGTCGGATAGACGTTTTCACCACATGCAACATATCGAGTGGCTAGAACCTGCCCTCGACGTGACGCCAGTTTCGGCGTCGGTAGTTGGCCAAACTTGCGTCGACACAGCGAAGTAAAAGAAGGGCGGTGACGGCTACACCGATTAGCAGGATTTCCATTCTGCGAGTTTCCTGATGTTTTCAGAAGCGCCAGAGCCGAGCGCGGACCCAGGCGTCCCTACGACCGTTTATCAGGCGTTGTTCTTCTTCCACTCTTCGTAGCGCGCCTTGTTTTCGGCGTTGGCAGGGTACAGGCCGGACAGCGCTGCGCCATTGTCGACTTCTTGCATGATCCAGCCCTCCAGGCGCTCCTGCTCCGTGGCGGCTTCGAGAATATCATCAATCATGGCTTCCGGGATGACAACAGCACCATCGTTGTCGATGATGATGACGTCGTTAGAGAATACGGCAACACCACCGCAGCCCACGGGCTGGTCCCAATCGACGAATGTCAAGCCGGCGACGGACGGAGCGGCCGCGCCAGAGCACCACACCGGCAGGTTTGTCCCCAGCACTCCGTCAAGATCACGCACCACGCCATCCGTGACTAGCGCGGCGACGTTCCGTTTCGCCATACGCGCTCAGAGAATGTCGCCGAAATGCCGGCATCCTTGATGCCCATCGCGTCGACGACCGCAATGCAACCGTCGGGCATGGCTTCGATGGCCGCGCGCGTGGACTTGGGAGAGGACCAGGATTCCGGTGTCGCCAGGTCTTTGCGTGCAGGAACAAACCGAAGCGTGAAGGCACGACCGACGATGCGGCCCCGGCCAGGCTTGATCGGGGAAGCGCAATGGCAAATTTCCGCCCCTTGTTGGCAGGATCTGGCCCCTGAAGCGAATTGATCGAATACTGCAAACAGGAGGAAGATGAGACCTGCGGCGAGTGATCGACCGCATCGGCGCAGGTGTGCCGCTTACCTTTAAATCATGAGGTTTTCCAATGACTAACGAAACGAAGGTCGTCGCTGGCATCAAGGTCCCTGATAGCGCGATGGCGAAAGCGGCAGCAGAGCTGGTCCGTGACGCCGAGACGGATCTTCTCTTCCATCACTCCAGCCGCGTCTTCCTGTTTGGCGCCCTGACAGGAGAACGCAAGCAGCTCAACTACGATGCCGAGCTTCTTTACATCGGCGCCATGTTCCATGACATGGGCATCATGGATCGGTATGCCAGCGACACGGAACGTTTCGAAGTTGACGGTGCCAATGCCGCGCGCGACTTTCTTTCGGCCTATGACATCTCGGAACGCGACGTCGACGACGTTTGGGACTCGATCGCCTTGCACACGACCCCTGGGATTCCACAGCATAAGCGCCCGACGGTCGCGCTCGTGACCGCCGGCGTCGAAATGGACGTGCTCGGAATTGCCTATGACAGTTTCACCGATGCACAGCGACAAGAGGTCTGCACATGCCATCCGCGAGGGCTGAAGTTCAAGCACGGTATTCTGTCCTCTTTCTGCCTGGGAACGATCAGAAAGCCGGAGACCACATTCGGCAATGTCAAAGCCGACGTGTTGGCCTACATGGACCCGACCTATAAGCGTGAGAACTTCGTCGATCTCATCCTGAACTCGAAATGGGAAAGCTGACCGGCAAGGTCAGTTGATCAGAAACTGATCCCAATACTGTGTCGGTAGGATTCCGAGACGTTTCACAAACACCTCCCGCATGCGCTTGGGATTGCCGAATCCGCATTCGTGCGCAATCAGCTTCAGAGGCTTGCTGGTTCCCTCCAACATAGCGCGGGCCGCATCGATGCGCGCACTTTCAACGAACTGGGCCGGTGTGGAGCCGGTGCTTGCGCCGAACGCCCTGGCAAAGTTGCGTTCGCTCATCCCACATGCGGCTGCGAGGTCGGCAACAGACAGGTTTCGACCGAGGTGTTCCATCACATAAGTGGCCACCCCGGAAATTGGCGATCCGGCGTCCAAGGAGAATTCGATGTATGGGCTGAACTGCGACTGCCCTCCCAATCTCTGAGCAACAACGACGAGCCGCTTGGCAACGGCCAGAGAGATGGCCGGTCCGTGGTCCTCGCGAACCAAGGCCAACCCCAGATCGATCCCCGCAGTCACCCCTGCCGACGTCACCAAAGGACCGTCCCGCAGATAAATCCGGTCATAGTCAACATCCGCACCTGGATATCGGGTAGCCAGTTGCTTGGCATTCTGCCAGTGCGTCGTGACTTTTCGGCCATCAAGAAGTCCAGCCCCGCCCAGCAAGAACGCACCTGTACACACAGAGCCGTAAACATCGCTGAGCAGTGCGAGGCGCTGAATGCAATCGACAATTTCAGACGGGGCCTCAGAGGTGGGCAAGGATGGGCCACCAGGGACGAGAAACAGATCGAGGGGACTGTCTGCCTGCTCATAGTAGAGATTCGAGGCTAAGATCATACCATTCGACGCCGTAACATGTCGATGCGACGGGCCTATCGTCATGATCTTGCAGCGCTGATCAGGCTCGATAAAAGCATTGGCTTCGGCAAAGACATCCAGCGGTCCGGAAACATCCAGGGACTGGACCCCTTCAAAAATCAGCATGCCGATTGTTTTCATCGCAGCGTCCGTTTCAACAAGCCGTCCAGAGTTCAATAGAACCATATGTAACCAGCGCCAAACCTTTGATTTCTTGCCGAACCGTATTTCAGGGAACCTACGACTCTTCCTCGCTTTGATTCGCATTGCGATTTATTTTCTGGTCCACGGTGAAACGCAGCTCTAGTTCATGATCTCGAAGTGGCCTACGCAACCACTCGCAAGGTGGCCTTTGAGCCACTGCCAGCCAGCGACCGAACGAAGGACAGGATGCGCGGCGTCACCTGTTCGGCCATTTCCGTGTGGGGATAATGTCCGGCACCTTCGACGATCATGGTCTCAGCATTGAGTTTTCTGGCCAGCGTATGGGCTTCGGCGGCGGCATCTTTGAAATCGGGGTCCTTGGTACCCATGACGATCAGGGCCGGCACTTTGGTCTTCTCTAGGATCGCCGCGGTATCTGCCTTGGAAAGATTGATCATCGCGCGGAGGGCGTCCATCCGTGCCGGCTCCTGAAGGTTCCTCGTGATCGCCGCCTTGACCTCAATATGGTCCGCAGGCTTTTTAGTCGGAAACAAGCTGTCCCAATACATGGTCCAGAACCCGACGCGCCAAGGTCCGGCAAAACCAATGCCCAAGGCCAGCTTCTGGACGAAAGACACTTCGAGATCGCGAACGATCGGCCCAAGGAGTACGACGCCGTTTACCTGTTCGGGTGCATCCTGTGCCGCCCATAAGGCAGAGCCTGCGGCAAAGGAATTGCCTAAGATGGTGGCTGAACCGGCGCCAAGCTTCTTCAGCACTGCGACGGCGTCACGACCGACGGCACGCGCTGAGTAATCGCTCCACTTCGCCGTGGTCTCCCCGTAGCCGCGGGCATCCATGGTGATGACGCGGTAGCCGGCTTGCTGCATCATTGGGTTCAGGTAGCGATATTCCGAGCGCAGATCGCCCATGCCGGGGATCGCCAGAATAATCGAACCGTTGCCCCCAGTATCTTCAAATGCGACGCGGCCGCCTTCTGTCTCGATGAACTGTGTCTGTGTGAAAAGAGTGCTCATGGTGGTTGGCCTTGTTCCTGGGTTGGCCGGCCTGTCGGCAGCGGCGATCTCTTGTTGACGCTTTCAAGCTAGCCGTATTATTTTTGGTCCGAAATTGCCCATTTTGGCATAGGATCGATCCAAAAATGAATAGCCTTGACTGGACCCTGGTTCGCTCCTTCCTTGCCGTCGTCGAATGCGGCTCCCTTTCGAAGGCGGCAAAAAGTATCGCGGCAACCCAGCCTACCCTGAGCCGACATGTTCGTGAACTGGAGGCCGAACTCGGCATAAGCCTGTTCACCCGCTCCGTGCAGGGCCTCGATCCGACAGCGGCGGCTCTTGGCCTCATCGAAGATGCACGCGCCATGGGAGCGGCGGCCGAGGCGTTAAACCTCAAGGCTCAAGGGCGTTCACAGCAATTGTCCGGCACGGTGCGGGTGACGGCATCGGTGATCGTCGGAAATCTAATACTGCCCGCGCTGCTCGCGACTCTGCGGCAAGCGGAACCCAATATCCAGATCGAGATCGTTACGTCGGACGCGAACCAGAACCTGCTTCGCCGCGACGCCGACATCGCGATCCGCATGGCCGAGCCGACACAGAACGCGTTGATTGCTCGCAAACTCGGCGACACACCCATGGGCCTTTTTGGCGCAAAGGGCTATTTCGATCGCCGTGGCCGCGTAACTTCGGTGGCCGACCTCCACAGCCACGACCTCATCGGCCTTGATCGCAGCGATGTGTTGATCCGGGGTTTGGCGGCATATGAGGTGAAGTTGGCACGCGATGACTTCGTGCTTCGGTCCGATGATCAGATGGTGGGCTGGCACTTACTACTCGCAGGTGGCGGAATTGGTATCGCGCAGGTTTTGCTGGCAAGCCGGTACAGTGAGCTCGAGCAAGTAGATGTAGGCCTGCAATTCCGGCCGCTGCCTGTGTGGCTGGTGATGAGCGAAGAGGTGCGCAGCAGTGCGCGCGTGCGGCGTGTCGCCGATTTCCTGTCGGATGCGTTGATCGATGTGCTGCGGGGTTGAAACTGCGGCATTCGTGCCACGAGGTTTCAAGATACAGTCATCCTCACGCAAAACGCCTATGAATCCAGTCGATAAGCTCCGCTCAGGGAACTTCAATCGGACGAGTCCCTGAGGCGATCCACGTGGCTCAAACTGCTTGCCAACTCCGGACCTGATACCCTCCAAAAAGGCTCTTGCTCGGCAGATTGAAGATAAAATACGGATTAAGGAGCGGAAGCGCGGTTGCCTGTCCGAGCCGCAGCAAGTGAGCATCGTCCAGGATTACGTCGAGTGACGCAACGTTCTGAGAGAGTTGGTCGACCCGGCTCGCACCGATTAGTACAGAAGAGACACCGGGGCGTTTCACCACCCAGGCCAAGGCTACCTCCGCCGGTGAACGGCCGATTTCCGACGCTACTGCCTTGAGGACATCGACGACATCGAAATTGTGCTCGGTGAACAGCATGCCGCCGAAAGGATTGTCCCCATTGAGGCGCCCATCGCTTTCGCCTTCGGTCACAGATCCAGCCTTGTCGGGCAGACCTGTCGCACGGCCCGCATCACTGATCTTGTCGCGACCGTATTTTCCCGTCAGCAGACCAGCCGCTAGCGGGCTCCATGGCACCATCCCCAAACCAAATTCTGCTCCAGCCGGAATGAGATCCAACTCGATGCCACGGTCTATCAGCGAATAAGCATATTGCAGGCCGATCGGCCTGGGCAGGCCATGCGCTTCGGCGAGTGTCGCGACCTTTGCTACGTACCAGGCGGGCGTATTCGAAAAGCCGTAATGCAGGATTTTTCCGGCCCTGACAGCATCGGTCAGGGTTTGCAGAACCTCTTCCGCAGGCGTTGTGCGGTCCCAGACATGCATCCAGTACATGTCTATGTAATCTGTGTTCAGCCGCTTCAGGGAACCCTCTATGCCCATGCGAATGTTCTTGGCACCGTTACCACCCCATAACGGTGTGCCCTGCCCGCGCGGAAAGCCAGATTTTGTCGCGATCACTAGCCGATTACGCGTAGCGCTGTCGGCCATAAAAGCTCCCAGCATTTCCTCGCTGCGGCCGGCGGAATAGACATCCGCGGTATCGATGAAATTGCCGCCGGCATCGACATAAGCGTCGAAAAGAGCGCGCGAGGTTTTGTCACCCGCCCCCCAGCGCTCTGCCCCGAAGGTCATCGTGCCGAGTGCCAGCGGGCTGACGATCAGGCCGGATTTGCCGAGCGTGCGGTAACTGGTGAGGTCCATGGATATTCTCCGTCATTGTTATGCACAGGATGTAGCGCCAAGCCTTCCCAAGGATAAGTCGTTGATTGCGGCATGAACTTGTGAACAACGTGCATCAATGGAACGAAACGAACTCAATGACCTGATGGCCTTCGCCGCAGTGGCGCGAGAGCGCAGCTTTACCCGTGCCTCCGCCATTCTCGGGATGTCGCCCTCTGCGCTCAGCCATGCGATGCGCGGCCTGGAAGAGAGGTTAGGCGTTCGGCTTTTGGCACGTACAACGCGCAGCGTGGCGCCGACCGAGGCAGGCGAACGTCTGCTACAATCGCTGACCCCAGCCCTTGCCGACATCGAGAATGGGTTAGAAGCATTGGCGGAGTGGCGCGACAACCCGTCCGGCACGGTCAGGATCACCACGTTTGCCTATGCTGCTCGAATGGTTCTTCTGCCGAAACTGCCGGCCTTCCTGCTCGCCAATCCGGATGTGCGGGTCGAGGTGAACATCGAAGACGGATTGACGGATATCGTCGCAGCCGGTTTCGATGCCGGTATTCGACTGGGAGAAGCCGTCGCCAAGGACATGGTCGCGGTGAAGGTCGGACCTGATTTGAGGACGGTGGTGGTCGGCACGCCTTCCTATTTCGACCGCTACCCTCCTCCACTGACACCCTATGACCTCGAACGCCACGCCTGCATCGGCTACCGGCTGACGACATCGGCCGGATTGTTGCCCTGGGAGTTCGAGAAAGATGGCAAGGAGATCAAGATCCGTACCAGCGGCCCTTTGGTGGCCAATGACGGTGATCTGCCGGCGGCTGCCGTTCGTGCCGGGGTCGGGCTGGGATATATCATGGAGCATGACGTGGCGGACGAAATCGCGGCAGGGACCCTTATGCAGGTGCTGACAGACTGGTGCCCTTCCTACCCAGGGTTTTATCTCTATCACACAAGCCGAAGACAAACGCCGCCCGCGCTCAGAGCGCTGATTAATGCTCTCACGACAGCCTGAAATGCGCACCTACGCCTTGAAAGGAATCGAACCCGCGACCCACTCCTGCACCAACCGGCGTGGAGACGCAGTCGCTGAAATCGGCATGACTTTCTGAACTTTCCGATTGCTCATGACCTGACCCATGCGGTTTAGTGGCGGATGCCTAGATGCCGGCGTACCATTCGTACCCACGGTCTTCCCAATAGCCGCCGTGTCCGCCCCACAGGCCTGCGAAGCTGTCGACCAACTCGATGCGCATTATGTATTTTGCCTGTTTGTATCCCAGTTGCCGCTCGACCCTGAGACGCAAGGGGGCGCCGTGGCCGACGCTGAGTTCTTGACCGTTCATCTGGTAGGCAAGGATGGTTTGTGGATGAACCGCATCGATGAGATCAATGCTCTCGTAATAGCGGCCGCTACCATCGAGCGTCTTTTCAAGTTCATCAGCACAATGCAGCACGACATAACGTGCGGTTGGCTTTAGCCCGGTTAGGCGAAGCAAGCTGGCGAGGGGAACGCCAGTCCATTTGCCGATGGCGCTCCACCCCTCGACACAGTCATGGCGGGTGATCTGCGTGCGCGCTGGGAGCGCCTTTAGATCTGCGAGTGAAAACTCTCGCGGACGCTCAACAAGGCCGTCGATCTTCAGTCGCCAGTTTGCAAACTTGCCTTCCAACAGTTCCGCGTATTCTTCGCTGTCGGGCGCGCTCGTTCCATTGACGCGGAAAGAGGGAGAAATGTCCTTTTCGTCAAACTCACGCGCCAGAGCATCATGCCCCTGAAGCAGTCTCTGCGCCTTCATCGTCAGGTCCTCGGCTGTACCGAGAACATTGGACACCTGTGCGTTTTGGTCGAGCAGGTCACAGCCGCTGAGGGTCAAGGCGCTAGCGCCAAGAGTGCCACCAACCAGAAAGCGGCGTCGAGTAAGGAGCTTGCTCATGATTTCGGGCCTTTTTCCTGGATCGCATAGCGTCCGGTGATCATCGAGCGGATGTTGTTCCAAGTCCCCGAAAGGATCACCATCGCGACATGCACAATGACGAAGACGACAAGCGCCGACGCTGTGATGAAATGGAGCGTGCGCGCGGACTGGCGTCCGCCGAAAAGCTCGACCAAGGCGGGGAGAGCGGCGTCCACCCCCGGCGACATGGTCAGGCCGGTCAAAACCATCAGAGGCAGGAGGACGACAATGACCGCCAAATAGGTGAGCTTTTGAAGCGCATTGTAATGCATGGCCTCCTCCCCTTCGGGAAAGCGGAGACGAGCGTGGTCGAGAACCTCGCGGCCGAGATGGCGAGGCGAGAGTTCGTCCACCCTCGGCGCCAGGTCTCGCCTTAAGTGTCCGCTCAGCAGGCTGAAGCCAAGATAGAGAATACCATTGATCACAAACAGCCAGGCAAAGAAGAAATGCCAGCGTCGTCCAGCCGCGAGATCCCGGAACGAGGGGATTGTCGCCCAGGACGGGAAAGCTCGCGCAGTCGGCTCCCCATCGACATTGGAAACACCAAGGACGCCGGTTGTAGGGATCTGAAGCCCTGCGACACGCACGAAGCCGCTTAGCGTACCTCCATCGTCGTCGGAGCCGATTGTCAGAACGGCGGGGTCGCCGTTTCCGCCATAGTGACCCCAATAAAGCTCCGGGTGGGCATTGAAGATCTGCAGCCCGCTCAAAAGAAGCAAGCTCAGGCAAAGCACGTTCAGCCAGTGAGTAAGGCGGGTCACGACCGAGTGGCGGCGGATAAAAACTGTCCGAGGGTATCGAACATTGTCTTTAATGGCATTCTCGTTCATCACGGCATCCTCCGCGCGTGGCATACGTAGGCTGCAGATCGCGCAGCCTGTGATGGTGGTCGCCGGTCGAACCCTTCTGGCGGCGGGTCCGACCGGCAAAGACGTGGCTCACATTGGAGGAACCACGCCATTCTTGCCGACCACCACCTGATGGGCGATCGGGCCGGTTGCAGCCTTTTCGGCAGTGATAAAGACAACGGCCCCGGTAACGAGATCGTCCTTGCTCGCCGCAGCAATGGTCACGACAGGCGTGCCATCCGGAATGGAGATCTTCATTTCCTTGCCGTGATAAGTGACGGTTACAGTCCGACCTTCCACGCCTTTGACAGCATCCGCGACTGTCGCATTGGTCATGCTGCTGTCGGGCTTCAGATCCCAGCCGTAACTTCCTTCGCCAAGGCCTTTCATCGCCGGCGGAAAGATGAGGACTTCGAGCGCCCCATCGCCACCGCCGGTTTTTGGCAGGGATGCGATGCCGACAAAATCGCCCGGCTTGATGTCGGTAACCTTGGCATTTGCGACGCTTGCCACCTTCCAGTCGTCCGCGAGCGCGACATCAACTGTTTCGCCTTCGCGCGTCTTCACTTTCAGCGTTGAACCCTGGTAGTCGACGATGCTGCCGCGGACATGGATTGGTGCGGCTTTCTTATCTTCGGCAAGTGCGGCTGTCGAAAAGTTTGCCACGGAAAGGACGCTGGCGAGCGCGACGGCTAGAGCAGAGGCGACATTCTTCATTTTAACTTCCTACTAGTTGGTAGTTTGATGGACGTGATTTACCTGAGCAGGCTAGCCACGCAGGATTAGTGAGAGACAGTCGGCGTAAGGCGATTGAGAGCAGGTGACAGTATCGTCGAAAAGACCTCCGGTTTCCCGTAGGCTCTCGCCGAGAGCATCGCCCCATATACTGTCGCCAGAAATGCTTCGGCTTCGACAGGCGGTTCGCTCGTGAGATTGAGCGTCCCGCTTTTGTAGCCACGTTCCATGACCGCCGTCAGCCACGTGGAGATAAAGCGAAAGAATGCCGTCACCTCTGTTGCGACTTCCGGCGGAAGGGATGGCAATTCACTGGCGAGCAAAGCACACACACAATAGGGCCTACTCGCATCCTCTATGCATTTGGCCCAGTGGTTCGCATAGACCTTGAGGATGTCCAATGCGTCTGGAACATTCTGCTCAAGGGTGACAACACTCGCCTGACCGTCTTCCCGGTAGCGCTTAACCAGCTCACGAACCAGATCGACCTTGCTGGGGAAATGGTGGTGGATGCTGGCCTTGCGTACGCCGACCACTTCAGAGATATCTGCATAGCTGAACCCATTGTAACCCCCACTTATGATCAGGTTGCGGGCGGAGGCCAGGATTTCGTCGGAAGTGTTCGAAAGATTGCTCATGGGAGTTGTCTACCTTCTAGTAGGCAGATCGTCAATAGCAACAAAAGGCTCGTTTTTTCCTAACCGTCCGTGGAGATCGTCAGAGCTTTCCACGATGTGAGTTCCTGCTGCAAACGCTCGATTCGCGCTGTAACGAGGCTGAGGGCATCGCTGCCGAGCAGGAGCTGCGGCGGAGGATTGTCCGATCCAATGAGAGTAAGCACAGCGGCAGCCAATTTTTTGGGATCACCGAGCTGCTTGCCGCTTACGGCCTGGCGTGCCTCGCGGATTGGATCGAACAGGTTGTCGTAGTCCGCAATCGACCTGTCGGTGCGCACCATGGAACGCCCAGCCCAGTCTGTCCGGAACGAGCCTGGGCAAAGCGTTGTCACGTGAACTCCAAACGGCGCCATCTCCGAACGCATGACCTCGGAAATGCCCTGAAGGGCAAACTTGCTGCCGCAGTAATACGCGATCCCGGGCATGGTGATCATACCACCCATCGACGTGACGTTGACGATGAAACCACGGCGGCGCTCACGGAACCTCGGAAGAAATACCTTGGCCACAGCAACGGCGCCGAACACATTCACATCAAACTGACGTCGCATCTCTTCAAGTGGCGATTCCTCGAGCACGCCCTCGTGACCGTAACCGGCATTGTTGATCAGCACGTCGACTGGCCCGTGTTCGTCCTCGGCTTGCTGAACAACGTCAGCGATGCGGTCGAAATCGGTGACGTCGCAAAGGACCTGGCGCAGTTCCGGGAGGGTCTTTGCTAGCGCTTCGCTTGAGGCTTCGGAGCGGACGGTCCCGATGACGGTGTGACCGGCTTCCATTGCGGCAGTGGCGATCGCCAGTCCAAAGCCCGAGTTCGCCCCTGTTATGAAAAAGGTTTTGCTCGACATTTCTGAAACTCCTTGATTAATCGTGGATGACAGATAATCTGAAAGGGATCTTAACTCGATTGCGGATCCTCTAAGTGTTTTGCCTAATACTATGATTTTTGAAGAACGGTCCGTACTCCACGACCGGCTTGTCGCCGTGGCCGAACAACTGGCTCCTCGCCTTGGCTACAATCAGACAAGTATCAGTTGTGTCCGTATCCTGCGCACTGAAGCGGTACTGGATGACGTTCCGGTTCTCTATAGGCCGGGGGCAGTTTTCGTATTACAGGGAAGCAAATACGGAATCTTGGAAGGCGAAGTCTACCGCTATGACGAGGACCATTACCTCGCTGTCTCGGTACCCGTTCCATTCCGGATGACTTCAAAGGCAAGTCCACAGCGACCATTGCTTGCCGTCTATCTGGAGTTCGATATGCAGATGGCGGCCGAGATTGCTCTGAAGGTGGAAGAACTTGCAGGTCCCTCAGACGCCAAACCGAAAGGGCTGCTCTCAAGCAGAATGGATCGCGATATCGAGGACGTCCTGCTTCGCCTGCTGACTGTGCTCGGCAACGCGGTCGATGTCGCCGTGCTTGGGAGCTCCATCCTACGTGAACTGCATTATCGGGTCCTATCGGGGCCGCAAGGTGACGCGGTGATCGCGGCCCTTCAGCGCCGAGGAACCTCGGGAAAACTGGTCGAGAGCGTGACGTGGCTGCGGGAGAATTACGCTACCGAAATTGCCGTCGCGGATCTGGCCAAAGAGGTAGGCATGAGCGTTCCTTCCTATCACGTCCATTTCAAGAACCTGACCGGCTCAAGCCCGATGCAATATTTAAAGGCGATGCGGCTCCATGAGGCGCGACTTATGATCGCCCGCCGGAGCGGGACCATTGCAGCCGTAGCTGCGTCGGTCGGCTATGTCAGCCCGGCCCAATTCAGCCGCGATTTTAGAAGGCATTTTGGACGCACTGCGTCGGAAGAGGCGAAGTGGGTCCACCAGCATCTTGGTGAGCAGGGCTAACCGATGCTCTGGCACACTCCCCTAAACAGTCGCCAGATGGGCAGCATGTCACGAAGTCGACAGACCTGATCAGAAGCTCAGGGGCATGAAGTCCGCCCAGGCTCTCGCGTGTCAGCCTGCAGAGTTCCCGATAATAAATCTGGGTCGAGGTTGCGGACATTCCGCCAAGTATACCGATTGTCTTCAATGCTTTCTCCATATTCACGTGATTCAGTCTGTTCCGCCAAAACAGTCGAACCAACACTCTGTCGTCAGGAAAACCCGACGGTAGAGTGTGGAATGTAGTTGATCTCAAGAGGTTGTATTTCAGCGTCTGCGAGCCTGATGGACAGCGCGGCGACAGCGTCGTCCAAGTGCTGCAACTCGGTCGCGCCGATGATACCATTTGGCACAGGCTTCATTCGGCCGTCCACCTTGATGGCGATGACGACGTCGTCTCTACCTGAGTAGTCCCTGATGGCGCGACCGAGAATTTCCTCGCTCGTTCCATCCGAGTAGACATTGGCGGTATCGAAGACGTTGGTCCCCAATTCGATCGCTTTGCGGATAAAGGGGCGACTTTGTTCTTCCGTCAGCGTCCAAAGGTGGCTTCCGTGATCGGGCTCGCCATAGCTCATGCATACAAGGCAGAGCTGGAAATCTCGAGGCCGGTGTTTCCAAGGGGCGTATATTCCATGTCCTGGCTCCAATTTCGCAGCGAGAACCTGGCTTGCCAATCGCAGGTCCCGCCTTGATCAAGGTTCAAGCGCTTATACCGCCGTCGACGAGAATGCCCGAGCCGGTGATGTAGCCAGCGCGCGGACCCGCAAGGAATGCAACGGCCTCTGCGACGTCTCGGGTCTGACCGTATCGGGCAATCGATAGGCTCGGCAAGATCGCAGTTGCTAGAGCGCCATCGGCAGGGTTCATATCGGTGTCGATCGGACCAGGCCGGACCAGATTGACGGTAATTTCCCGCGGACCCAGTTCGCGCGCTAGACCACGTGTAAAACTTTCTAAAGCGGATTTGGTCGCTGCATAGACCGCAATTCCCGCGAACGGGACAGCAAGGCCTGCATTGCTGCCGGTACTGATGATGCGCCCTCCGTCCGGGATGTACTTCAACGCTGCCTGAGTGATCAAAAAGACGCCGCGCACATTAACGTTCAGTTGAAGATCGATCTCGTCCAGTGGCTGTGAGGAGAAATCGCCTGCAAACAGGACTCCGGCATTGTTGACAAGGATGTCGAGGCCGCCGAGGTCAGCGGCAGTCCGCTCAACCGCGGCTTTAGCAGCCTCCGGGCTCGCAGCATCAGCTTGAATGGCAATGGCTTTGCGGCCCATCACTCGTATCTCGGCTGCGAGGGCTTCGGCCATTTCCGCCGACCTCTCAAAGGTGATCGCGACGTCAGCACCATCTTCAGCCAGTTTTAATGCGATGGCCGCACCAATACCGCGTGCCGCACCGGTCACGAGCGCTCGCTTTCCTGCAAGTGGAGGAGTAGGAATCTTGTTCATCGGGTTTACCTCAATGTTGCATGTCGATCGGCCGATTTGTGCAAGGGTGGCCGATTAGAGGGAATGATTGCACCTTCAACGGACGCGCTGATGGCCAGGCTTCTTAAAGTTTGCACTCATCGGTGGACTTCTTTCTTCGATGGAAGGCCAGCAGAAAGCCAACCTGCAACGAGAAGACAGAGACCAATCGCGACGGCTGCGATGCTGTAGGCATGGCCGATGGATTTCTCATCGGATGCTGAACCCAGGATTGAGAAAAACAATCCGCCGATAAGCGCTGTTGCCAAAGCGCCCCCTATCTGGAGCATCGAATTGACCAAGCCGGAGGCCAAACCCGACCGCGCCGGGTCAACCCGCTGAACGACAGTCTTCACGAGATTTGGCAGCGCAATTCCCTGACCGGCGCCAATGAGGAACAGGGCAACGAATAGGAACTCTGGTGCTCCGAATGAGATCAGGGCAGCGGTCCCGAACAATCCGGCCGCTTCCAGGGTCATGCCGGCGGCGGCGGAATATCTACCGAAGACGCGCAGGATGCTCCCGCTCGCGAATGGCCCCAAAACGAATCCGAGGGCGGCGGGAAGGATTGCGACTCCGGCCTCGAAAGGCGTGCGGCCAAGACCGCCCTGCTGGTAGACTGAGAATGTCAGCCAGAAAGCCGCAAAGGCATAGAAGAACAGGGCTGAGAGCAGCCCGCGCTTCAATCCAGGGAGCTGGAGCAATCGAGGTTCGACAATCGGATCTCCCCCCGCGGCCCCTACCTTGAGCTCGTAGCGCCAAAATATCAGTAGAAGTGGCCCGGAAGCCGATAGCATCAAGATCGACCAGATTGGCCACCCTTGTTCACGGCCCTCAATGAGCGGCGAGATCAGTGCAAACAACGCGACTGCGATCAGCGTCGCTCCACCCAGATCCAGCTTTCTCGCATGCTCCGATCGGGTCTCGCGCAACATTACCAGCGCGGCCGGCGCGGCTATCGCGATCACGGGAAGGTTGATGAGGAAAATGGCTCTCCATCCGAGGCCAAAGACATTCAGGGCTATCAGCGCCCCACCGAGAAACAGGCCAGCCATTGATGCCACCCCAAATGTCAGAGCATACAAGCTGAGTGCTTTCGACTTTTCGTGGTCGGGAAAAATTGCATTGATTGACGCCAAAGCTTGAGGCGCCATGATTGCTGCAGTAAACCCCTGGAAGATACGGCCAGTGATCAGGATCGAGGGGGACCAGGCGAAGCCGCACAAGGCAGAGGCGGCGGCAAACGCGACCATTCCAGCCAGAAAGACGTTTCGTCGACCATAAAGGTCGCCAAGCCTGCCACCGGTGATCAGCATGACTGCGTAGGTGGTGGCGTAGCCTGAAATAATCAGCTGCATCGTTGAGGCGGAGGCCTGAAAGTCCTCCCGGATCGAGGGCAGCGCCACGTTGACGATGAAGAAATCCAGCGGTGGCAGAAAAGCCCCGGTTAACAAGATGGCCAATGCCCTCCACCTGCGCGGATCGAGACTGTCCTTAGCGGCATGGGATTGTATCAATGTTCTCTCCATATCGAGACGCGAAACCGCTCATGCGGTTGCGAAATGCGCAAAATAGGAACTGAACGGTTCCTAATTTGCGTTTAGTCGAGCGGCTTCAGCGCGAAGTCGACCATCGCCCTGGTGTCGTCGCGATCCGCTCCAGTTTTCCCGAGAACTCTCATTCCTTGGATTTGGCACACGAGGAACCTCGCCAGAGTTCGCTCGTCCAGCCCACGATCAATCTCACCCAAGGCTTGAGCCCTTATGATGGCGGCCGCATAAAGATCCTGCAGTCGCCGGAACAGTCGTGCAATTCGAGCGGAAACCTCTTCGTCCGCGGGAAGCATTTCGACGGCGGACAACACGACAAAGCAGCCGCGCAGGCCTTTTTCGCCTGAAGAATCCTCGACCTGCCGCGAAAAGGCTTCTCGAATTGCGGCCTTTGGCGACGGGTTGGTATGCAGGATTTCACCAAGCTTACGAATGGCATCTTCGATATAGACATCAAGCGCGCGGAGATAGACGCCCCGCTTGTCTGCGAACGCCTTGTAAAAACTACCTCTCGATAGCTCCATGCCTTCGAGCAGGTCGGGCAAAGACGCATCGTGATATCCACGGTCCCAGAACACGCCCATCGCCTTGCAGACTGCGTCGTCGAGTTCGAATTCGCGAGGGCGTCCAACGGTCGAGTATGTCTGACTGCGTCTAACCATGAAGATAATATGGAACCATTCAGTTTCTATTGCAAGTCATATTTTCTCGCGCGAGGTAATCGCTCGTTGTTTACAAGGCGGCGCCGCCGTTTAGCGCAAGGCTACAGCCAGCATGAACTTGCGTCAGCGATTGGTCGCAAGCACGTCGCTGAGATAGTGCCTGGCACCAACAGCATACGCCTGCCGAAGGCCCTGCAAGACGATCCTCGACCCCTTGTGGGCGATCCAGCGGGAACCATCAAAGCACTCTTTGCATTATAGAACCGATGTCACCCTCCCCGACATCGTACTCCCAGAAAACTCTTGCCCCGCCATTGTGCGGGGCTTTCTTTTAGGTTGCTCCTGACGGCAAATCACTGCACCGTGTGGGCAGGAGGAATGCCAATGATCACGCTATCCGCAATCTTCGCAATTCTGTTGCTTGTCTCAGCTGGGTGCTATCTCGCGATCTTGCCGATCGATAGCGAGGAACGGTAAGCTCAGCATTTAGTGGATAGTTTGCCCGCGAAAGGCAAACTAGATCAACCAACCCTCACCCTCGGAGCTTCCAGACCCCGTCACGCTGATCATCTCGATAGCCTCGCCAGCTTCCCTGTCGTCGGGCACATGATCGACTATTAAATTGAAGATCCTTGCCCGCGGCATCTCTTCCCTTTCAATGACGAATGTCGGGGTGATAAGGCCAAACCTTATCATCGTTTTTCATGACGACAATTACCCATGCTTCTGGGTCCAACACCACTCGCAATACTCAGGCATCAGGACGATGGGCAAAACTGTACGTTCCTGTACACGCAACCTTCGAGGAAGTTCCACGTTTGTGAGCGGGAGGATTTCATCATGGTTTTTAGATCTTCGTACGGGTCGGCATACGACGAGTGCTGCGCAGCCGGGACTAACTCGTCGTCCATGCGTGCCGCGATCGATGCGGCATGGGCCGCCGACCCGACGCTCGACCGCAGCGGTATGCGGATGGGCAAGATGACGAAAGCGGAGCCATGACATACGAGCGAGCCCATAGTCAGCACACGGATTTCCGCAACATGGACCATCTGGCCTGCCTTCGCCGCATGCGTGGGTTGGCGCGGCTCATGGACACGGCGTTGCGCATCCCCGGAACACGCTTTTCGTTTGGAGCAGATTCAATCATGGGGTTGGTCCCGGGCGTCGGTGACTTCGCCGGCGCTGCGATCAGTCTCTACATCGTCAACGAGGCTCGGCGGCTTGGCGTGCCGAACGACAAGCTTTTTAAGATGCTGGTCAATATCTGTTTCGATGCTGCGGCCGGAAGCGTCCCGTTGGTCGGAGCCCTGTTCGACGTCTACTTCAAATCCAACCGCCGCAACCTCGACCTCGTTCTGGAACACTTCGGTCTCGACCATTCCGATCTTGATCGCAAACGACCGACAGGTGGATGAACCGGCAATCGCAGTGCGCAAACGCGGCCGGAAAGCGAATATTTCACAGGCTTAAATCGGGAGTCGGATGCTGAAGCCGCTTCAGCACTAGAGGCAATGCTCAAAAAACGGCTGAAGGGCTGGTCGCCGGATATGGTGTCGACCTATCCCGAAAGCTTTCTGAAGCTCATTGCCGATAAGAAGAAGGCCGAGAAGCCGTCGAAGACCAAGACTTCGAAATCCACGAAGGATGATGACGAGGAAAGGAGCAAGGTCTTAAACATCCTGGATGTATTGAAGAAGTCGTTTCGAAGGAGTTGAAATCGCGCAACGCTGGATGATCTCATGGCCTTTGGATGTGCCAAGATCACGATCACAGCGATAAAGTTGCGTCGTTGAGCGCCAAAAATCTCGATGAGCCATCCGCAGATATCTACGCGTCTCCCAGAACGAAGTCGAAGACCGGTTCAGGCTGCCCCTGGCCATCATCCGCGATGCCGGCATGGCCTCAGCTATCGCTTCCGCGCGATCAGCAAGTAATCGGGCGGCATCCCTAGGGCGCTTGAGAAACGGGCAAGCAGTTTCCTTGTCAGATCGCGCAACAGCACGCCGTCGCGTTTAGCGTGACGCAGCGCTCCGCACGTTCTTGGGACCGCCAGATAGCCACCTCGCCTGCTGTATTCTCTGCATTGTACTTCTTCAGCTGTCGGATGCTCACGCGCAGGTTCGACGCATCCCCTTTCTAAGTCACCGGTGCCCTAGAGATGTTTCCCTGGTCAGCCGGTGGCGACGAACCGCTAGCTCGCGATCGACGCCACGCGATGAGGTTCAGCTTGCGAAGCGTAGTCTGGACTGTCGATGATGGCGACAAGATCCGCCAAGCTGCTGTAGCGAACGATAACGATATCGTCCCATGTCTCGCTCTCTTTGGGGAGCAAAGTCATCAATTGCGAGCCGGCGTAAACAAGTTCCGTCGAAATGCCCAGCCGCGCTGCGATCTCCTGAAAAGCAGACGCATAACCCTCATAGTACGCGGCCCGAGAGGTCGTCTTCATGTTTTGAATCCTTACGGATATCGCGGCTGGTCTCTGAAACCGACGATGTTGATCATGACAACCGGTCCATCGGCGAGCCGCTCAGTCGCGTCCGCGAGAATCTGGGGACACAAAATATTGAGTTCCATCGTACGGGGCCTTCGATACGCCGCGAGCGATGTTAATCAGATGAGGCGGCTCATCGAGGTTCACGTCACCGTGTACTCGCTGTCCCTCAAGGAAATGGAAGGTCCAAGGAGCTGAGATGGGAATGGTGACTGTCCTACGCATTTCTGAGCGGCTTGTAGGTATTTGTGTAGCTTAGTCGGCCTGCGTATCGCATGAGGATATTGCGCAGCGAGATCGGCAGCCTTGAAATCCTTGAGGCACGATCGGTCATCGTCTGCACATGACCAATGCGGCTCTTTCGAAGCCGGGTGAACTCGTCGCCCACTTCGAGCGCATCGTCACTCGTTGCGAAAAGCTCTGCCAACACCAGGGCATCTTCTAATGCCAGCGCGCCACCTTGCGCCCAGACCGGAGCCGTTGCATGAGCCGCATCACCGATAAGGATCGCTCGGCCGCGGCTCCAACTGGACATCCTCACTTCGGTTAGCGGCGATTTATGCAGAGATGCTTGGCTCGCGAGCGCTGCATCAACCGCTTCGCGAGGCTCGCGCGGGAATACCTTGATGTGGCGCAGCAAGTTTGCAGGATGGCTCGAATGGCCCTCATCACCAGGGATTGTCGCCCAGCAATAGACTTCGTTAGGCCCAACGGGGATGAGCAAAACGAGCGCATGCTCTCCCATCCACACAGTCCAGCACTCGACCCCGGGATTCGGCGCAAGAAAGCGCCAGCTGGCTTGTCCCAATTGCGCGACTGAGGTTTCGATCCCGGGAAAGCACATCTTCCTGACTATGGAATGTACGCCGTCAGCGCCGACAAGATACTTGCCGGTGAGTTTTCCATCGTCGATAGTGTCGACGGCGACTGATCGCCCCGATGTGCTCACAGATGCCACCGCGCATTGTTGCCGGATGACCCCCTCCGGAATTCCCTTAGTTAGCATTGAAGCGAGGTCCGAGCGCCGCATGCATTGCGGTTTATTGTCAGCGCCCCAGAATTTAGCCTCATCGACCTTGAATAGTAGTCTTCCACTTGAAGAACGATACTCTCGTCGCTCGACGGGCACGCCATGTCGGCGCACATCATCTATCCCAAGTTTCCTCAGGGCCGCGATGGCATTTCCTGGCAGATTGATCGCGAGCCCGGCGTCAGGCAGGCTCGGATAGCGCTCGAGTGCGACAACCTCCACGTCGCGTCGCACCAGTTCACGCGTCAGTGCCAAGCCCGCGATGCCGGCGCCAACGACGATTACCGCGTTTTCGTTTGCATGATCGGTCATCCTTCTCATCCTCTCATCGACGGGTAACAGGGGACCCGATCCACGTCATTGGAATAACTCTTGCTATCACGGACCACGGACCTGCGCCCATAAAGACCGGTTCACCTAGGTGACCTGGACATAGTCAGGACGTCCCAATGACAATCTCGATCAGGTTGGGTCGACCGGAGCGCAACCCATTTTTTATCGCCGGTTCTATCTCGTCGGCATGAGTGACGCGCTGAGCTGTTACTCCGAAAGCGTTCGCAAGTGCAGGAAAATCAATCGAGGGGTTCGTGAGTTCCATCCCAGCAATCGTCGAGTTACCACCTGTCTCGTAGCCTTGCGCAACTGAATATCGTTTGAGGATATTGTACTCGGAGTTGTTCATGACAACGAAAGTGACAGGCAGCCGATGCTTGGCGGCAGTCCACAGACCCTGGGGCGTATAAAGGGCCGAACCATCCCCAACGAGCGCGAGAACAGGCCAACCTGGCGATCCGAGTGCGACCCCGACTGCGGCGGGCAGACCCCAGCCGAGGATCGCGCTTCGCATAAAGAAGTAGCGGCGAAAGCTCGCCTTTTGCAGGAACTCCCTGACATGCAATATGGTCGCGGGCGCTTCATCGACCACGATGACCTCATCGTCCAAAGCATTGAATACTGCGCCCGTCGCAACGAACGGGCTAATGGGTACCCTCCCGTGTTGTTCAAAGAGCCGTTGTGCCAACGATGCGAGCCGCTCCTGGCGGTGGCTCTGCGCCATGGAAAAGATAGCCGCAACAGCTTTTCGATGTTTTTCCATTTCTTTAAGCAAAAGCGGAACGAGAGCGCGCAATGACGGCTTGAGACTGCCAATGCAGGCTAGCTCTGTGGAATATGTCCGCCCGGCCTCGCTTGCATCACTGGTAATCTGATAAAGTCTACACTCTGCGGGTAACGCGGAGCCGTCGCTGTAAAGATACGAAATGAAGGGGTTATCGCCTACGATCAGGACAGCGTCGAAATCTGAAAGCAAGGATCGCATCGCCGAAGCTGTTGTCGGGAGGTTTCCCTTCCACAAGGCGTGTGAAGGCGGGAAAGAGATCCCTCCGGGCCAGGATGGCCCATAAACGGGTGCGCCGAGCACATCGACAATCTCTATAAGCTCATCACCAGCCTTGCCCGCATCGACCTCATCGGTCGCGATCACGGCAAGGCGCCCTGGCTGAATCCCAGCCATCGCAGAAGCAAGGCTGCCAAGACCACTTGCAACAGAACGCCGATCTATAGATGATGGCTCGCCAGCAGGTTCAGAAGTTTCTCCCGTCAGAACGTCGATTGGTAATGACAGGAAAACCGGTCCTAGAGGCGGCGTCAACGCGGCTTCGATTCCGCGTCTGACGAGTGGTGCAACTTGGTGCGGATGGAGCACTTCGCGCGCCCACTTAACGGTTGAACTGGCCATTCCAATTGTATCGCCATAGAGGAGCGGGTCGCTGAAGCTATGGCGCGTATCTTGTTGACCGGCGGTAACCAGCATAGGGGTCTTTGCTATCTTGGAATGAAGAAGCGCGCCCATTGCGTGACCAAGACCACCGGCAGTGTGAAGGTTGACGAACGCGGCCTGACCACTTGATTTGGCGTAACCGTCTGCCATGGCAACGACAGCCGCTTCCTGAAGCCCTAGGATGTATTGGATTTCGGGAAACCGCCTAAGGGCGTGCATGATCGGCATTTCGGTTGTGCCTGGATTACCGAAGATGTGCTTGATACCCGCTTTTGAAAGCGATTCCAGAAGCAGTTCTGATCCTGTTTTCACTCATATCTCCTGCATCGGCATCACTCGATCTGCGCCTGATGCGCGACTCTCTCATGCCGAAATCGGTCGCACCATTAGGAAGATGATTGCTTCAACGCAACCGTTTGACTGCTCTTTTCGGAGCCATTCAAAAGTGACCATTAGCGATTGGCACCAGGCTGCTGCCGCCCGTGATTAGCACGTTTTAAGCCTCAGAAACGCCAAAAGACCGCTCTGCTAAACCACTGAGAAAATGGATCTTTTGGAAGGCGTAGCAGCTATAGACATGAGCTTTATGGCATCATCTCGCTGGCATGGAATCTGTCATCCACAACACGCGAGCCGTCCCTGCTGTGACGACAAATCAGCGCCGAACTTTGCGAAGCAATATGGTAGTCAAATCCGGCAACTACAACTGAGCGCAAGTGTGCATAGCAGAGGTCGCGAAGCGGTTGATGGAGCTCGTTGCAGGTAGCCGAGATGACATGAATATCCCCGGCCACCAGGATGTGGTGGGCGAAGCCTGCGGCAAGGGAACGTGATATATGATTGACTACATTGGGATTCCAACACGCCAACTGGAGCTCATGAAAGCGTTTTATGAAACGGCTTTGGCGCCCCTCGGATATGAAAAAGTCTTCGAGCACGAGCAGGGTGCGGGTTTCGGACAGGACGGTGAGATCGCCCTATGGATCGTCGCCACGGGTTCGGACGGGAGAGGCGTAAACATCGCGCTTCAGTCGCAGGACCGAGTTGGGGTCGTCCGGTTCTACAACGCTGCAATGGCAAACGGCGCTTCTAGCAATGGAGGGCCGGCGCTACGGCCGGAGTTCCATCCCGATTTCTTCGCCGCCTTTGTGATCGATCCCGATGGTAACAACCTGTCGGCAATCTGTAGAACGCATGAATAACGAACGGAGCCAAAAGCCGAAAATGCCGCATGAGCATTGCCGTCTTTTTATGATCGCCGCGCGGGGATCGCCAGCGCAATCTATATCTTTGTTCGAAACCACTTGCGCAGTCTGCCGGTCCCAAACCGCGCCAGGTCGCAACCGAATTTCGGCAGGCTTTCTGGCCGCGTAACGTTAGGAGACTCGAATGGCCATCGACCCAATCCAGAAGACGGGCACCAAGTTGGAAACGGACAACAAGTCGATAACGGACAACGCCCAGACCAAGAATATGCTCAATTATAACGGCTTCCTGAGACTTTTGATCGCCCAGATCAAAACCCAGGATCCGACTGCCCCCTCTGATCCAGCCCAACAACTTGCTCAGCTGGCCAGCTTTTCGCAAGTTGAGCAGACGGTGCAGGCGAACGCGAAGCTCGATTCGCTCCTCTCCTATTCCTATCTCCAAAGCGCTCAAGGTTACGTTGGGAAATACATCCAGGCTCCCGGTGATGACGGAGCCAAAGGCATCGTCAGCTCCGTGAAGATCTATTCCGATGGCGTGATCGCCACCCTTGAAAGCGGCAAACAGGTCCTCATGGGGCCGGGCGTAATTGTGCGCAACGCGCCGCCTGACGATTCCACGAAAAGCTGATCTTTGCTTGGCGAAGCCGTCACCGCCACGGTCCATCCCGTTCTTCGGCTGTTTCAATAAGCGGTTGCTGGCCCTGGTTATGCCTAACTCTGCGGCCATGAGCGGACCACGGCCCGTGCGTGTGCCGACAGACATCAGCTGCTGCGGCAACCTCCCCCTCGAGCAGAGCGACAGCTCAGCCGTCTAGCTTGCTCAAACGCGATAGCACAAATTGCTTGAACGCCTCGATGGCGACAGACTGGTGTCCATCGACCGCAGTATAGATAAAGGCCGGCCAGTAGAAATTATTCCATTCCGGCAGAACCTCGACCAATTTCCCTTGAGCGACCAGATCTTCGGCTACGAAGTCGAGCAGGCGCACAATGCCGTAACCGCTAAGTGCTGCTGCAACAAGGGAAGGTGCGTCATTCAGCGTCAATCCACAACTTGGTGCGACAGCCTGCTGCTCACCCGACGCTTTGACGAAGTTCCAGACGTGCGGCTTGCCGGTCTTTTCGTCTATCATGCGCACACATCGATGGTTCTTTAAAATGGAGCTAGGATCTTCGGGCGTCCCGAAACGCTCGACGTATGATGTGCTTGCGCACGTGACGACGCGGGTTCGAAGCAACAACTTCTTGTCGAGATCTTGCGCTCTCGGTTCGCCGAAACGGATCGCAGTGTCGACGCCCTCCAGAAGCAGATTATCTGCCCGATCCCGAACGAAAAGGTCGACACTGACCTGTGGGTGCTCTACGAGGAAATCGGGTAAAATCGGAATCAAGAGGTAGGGGCCCAAAGCACCGTCGGTCGAGACGCGCAAGCGTCCCTTGATGTTCTCCGGCGTGGAAGGGGTTGCAATACGACCCAACGCTTCCAACATCGGCGCCGTTTCCTCAAGAAATGCACGGCCCTGATCGGTGAGTTTAATGGCACGCGCATTACGGTCGAACAGCCTCATCCCGATGCGGTCCTCAAGCCGGCCAATGGCTTTCCCAATACCAGAGCGCGATAGACCAAGCTGCTCACCTGCCCTGACATAGCTTCCCGTCCGCGCCACCGCCACGAAAACCGTAATGCCCGCAATAATCCGTCCATCAAACAGCAAAGTTACTCCTTTGGCATATCGATAAATATGGGGTCACTCGTCGCAATTGATCACGAGGACAGCAGTATTTCTGTAGACCGGAAAACCGGAAGTCAAGCTTCCCCTCACCCATACGCCAGTCCGTGATCTTCGATTGTCTCGGTTCGCCGAAACAGCTTCGGCCTAAAGCGCTGCAAATCCAAGAGGTTCGCAGCACTCAGACAGACGCTAGTTGGCTGGCCAGATCATCATCAAAGTCGTTGATCCCGAAGCCAGCGTAGGAGGCCGAAACGCAGCTCAGGCCGAGGCCTTCTTCAAACAAAACCGACGACGAGGCACCCGCCATCCGCCGATCGGTCGATTCACCAAACCGATCCTCAAATGTCCACGCTGTGATGACAATTCGGCGCGGAACGCTTGAGGGGGTTATGGTATTTTTTTGCTGTCAAGCAGTCGTTGCTGCGTAACCTCTTGGAGCCAATCGTGGAACAAAAAGCTGAGCGGTACGAAGGTAAGGTTGGTGTACCCCCTAACCACGTAACGCACACCGCTCTTGGTCACCAATGCTAGAGACTTGTCTTTAATACCCCCATTTATTCCGGCCTTTTCTAAAACATATCCAACAGTCATCAAAAACCACGCGGAGCTCTCATGGAACCGTTAAATTCCTATACCAGAACGGCTGCCAATCAGGAGCCCAAACAGCGATTAGATCACTCTCTACAAAATGGCTTACTGGAGCGTGTCGATGCGCCTTTAAAAGTTACCGGCGCTGCGAAGTACACAGCAGACCACCAGCTCGATAAGCTCTGCCACGCAATCGTTGTCTCCAGCGCGATTGCAGCAGGCCGCATCGCCTCGATCGACGTGGAGGCGGCCCTGAAATGCCCTGGAGTGCTCGGGGTCGTCTCCCACCTCAACGCTGCAGAGCTGCGAGGCATTACGCCGCCCATCTGGCCTACTGTACCTGAAGAGCTGCTGCGGCGAGCCGACCACGGCGCTTCCTTGGCATTGGCGGACGACAAAGTGCGACATGCCGGCCAGGCAGTTGCAGCTGTGATCGCTGATACGCTCGACAATGCCAGGTTCGCCGCTCGCGCCCTTGTCATCGAATATGTCGAGGATCTGCCGCTTGTTGACCTTGCCGCAAATGCTAGCGAGGCGGTCGAGCCGCGCACGGGACAGATCCCGGGAGGAGAACCCGCGACGTCCAGCAGGGGCGACGCAGATCGCGCGCTTGCGATAGCGCCGGTTGGCGTGAGCGGGACCTATAAATCATTGACCGCGCACCATAACCCGATCGAGGCGCCGGCGACGATTGCTCATTGGCAAGAGGGAAAGCTCACTGTCTATGACGCCAACCAGGGCCCCCATGTCATCGCGGCAGCCTTGGCAAGCGCGTTCGGTCTGGAAAAACAAGACGTTCATGTTGTTTCGAAGTTCGTCGGAGGCGCATTTGGCTGCAAGCTCCAGCTTTGGCCGCACGGGTATATCGCGGCTCTTGCCGCGCGCTTGGTGAAGCGGCCCGTCAAACTGGTCCTGACGCGCCCACAGATGTTTACCGGAATCGGACACCGGCCAGATCTGATCCAAACTGTCTCGCTTGGCGCAGACCTTGACGGAAGACTTGTTGCCATCAAACATGAAGCTGTCGTCCAAACAGGGATAGTCGACGAATATGTGGAGGGCTGTATAGGACGCACCAGGACGCGTTATGCCTGTCCCAACGTCTCGGTCAGCACCCGCTTGGCCCACCTGAACTTGCCTGCCGGCACCTCCATGCGAGCTCCAGGAAAAAGTACAGGTTCGTTTGCTCTCGAAAGCGCAATGGACGAACTTGCTGTAAGGCTGGGTCTGGACCCGGTTGAGCTTCGCGCTAAAAACTTCGCTTCTGCTGATCCCGACTCGGGAAAGCCATGGTCGAGCACAGCCCTACTGGAATGCTACGAAGTCGGTGCAGCGAGGTTTGGCTGGCGTTCAGGGGGCGGACGCCGAGGCGGCCGAGATGGCCGCCTCCTGATTGGTCACGGAATGGCATCCGGTAGTTACCCTCGCTACGCATCCAAGGCGACGGCGAGAGTTGTACTTCATCGATCCGGACAGGCAGTCATTGCAACCGGTATTTCAGAAATTGGGACGGGCAACACCACAGTCATGCCCCGCATTGTGGCTGACGCGCTCGGTTTGCGGCCACAGGATGTTGAACTCGTGTTTGGCGATACAGATCTGCCCTTTGCTCCACAAGCGGGAGGATCACGGATCGTGGCAAGCGTCGGGCAAGCTATCCTGCGCGCTTGTGACGATCTGAAGTCGAAGAGCGCGTTGCTGAACCAAGATCTCGAAATTAGCAGCATGAGCCCTCTCGAAGTTCTGCAAACCACCAACGTCGATGCAGTGGAGGGCTATGGCGAATGGTCACCTGACGGTCCCCTGGCCGTAAGCGTCGAGAGCAATGCCGCTCATTTCTGTGAGGTGGCGATAGATCCTGACTTCGGGACGATCCGGGTACGTCGGGTCGTCAGTGCCGTTGATATCGGTAGGGTTCTGAGCCCAGTCACGGCGCGATCGCAGATCCTAGGCGCGGTTACGATGGGTATAGGTCAGGCGCTCTGGGAGGGAACCCACATCGACAATCGGTTTGGTCGATACATTAATACGGATCTAGCCGAGTACCTCGTTCCAGTGAACGCCGACATCCCGGAACTGGACGTCCAGTTCGTCGGACAACCGGACCCTGCGACCGGCGTGATGGGGGCCAAGAGCGCCGGAGAGATCGGAATGGTCGGCGTAGCCGCCGCCATCGCGAACGCGGTTTACGACGCTACAGGTTCCCGGCCGCGAGACCTGCCTATTCAGCTTGAAGCACTTAACTACGAAGGAGCAATCCAATGAAACACTACCTTCTCTTCCTTGATTTCAGTGAAACCTATGAAGCAAGAAGACCGGAGTTTCGCGATGAACATCTCACGAAGGCTTGGGCAGCCGTCGATCGCGGTGAGCTAATTTTGGCGGGGGCTCTCACCGATCCTCTCGACACCGGCGTCATTCTCTTCAAGGGGGACAACGCAGACGTGGTCGAGAAATTCGTGAGCGAAGATCCCTACATCAACAATGGTCTCGTTCGCAGCTGGCGGATTCGCGAATGGGCAACCGTCGTTGGCAACGAAGCATCCTCGATAGTGCGGCCTAAGACATGAGTATCGACGTCAAAGACGAAGTGACGGTCAAAACCGGCGCGCTCGATGTGTGCTTTACGGTCAACGGCACGAGGCACGAACTCAAAGTCGATCCCCGGATGACACTGCTTGATGCGCTCCGGGATATACTCGGCCTCACAGGAACGAAAAAAGGCTGCGACCAAGGACAATGTGGAGCCTGTACGGTGCTTGTCGGCGGGCGCCGGATGAACAGCTGCCTCTCGTTTGCAGTGATGCATGAAGGAGATGAGATTAGAACTATTGAGGGTTTAGGCTCTCAGTCAAACCTCCATCCGATGCAGGCGTCATTCGTCAAGCACGACGGACTGCAATGCGGTTACTGCACACCCGGCCAGATCTGTTCTGCAATTGGCGTACTGGATGAACTCAATCGCGGCGTGCCCAGCCATGTGAGCGAGGATCTCAACAAGATTGCACCATCCGATGACGAGATACGCGAACGGATGAGCGGCAATATCTGCCGATGCGCCGCATATCCCAACATCGTTGCCGCGATCCGTGAGGTGATGGAGAAAGAGCTATGAAGCATTTCAGCTACGAACGGGTATCGTCTCCTTCGGAAGCCGCCCAAGCTTTTGAGCGAAACCCTGGGGCACGTTACCTCGCCGGAGGGACAAACCTCATAGACTTGATGAAGCTCGATATAGAAGCCCCGGAGCACCTGATCGACGTAAATTGCATAGGTCTCGACGGTATTGAGCAGACCCTGGATGGCGGTCTACGCATTGGCGCACTTGCTCGCAATTCAGATGTCGCGACCGACGAAAGGGTACGCCGCGACTACCCCGTTCTCGCGCGGGCGCTGGTCTCAGGTGCATCCGGACAATTACGAAACAGAGCCACGGTCGGTGGCAACCTGCTGCAACGCACGAGGTGCGTCTACTTCTATTCCGGAGATCTGCCATGCAACAAGCGGCACCCCGGCTCGGGATGTGCCGCTATCGAAGGAATGTCGCGAGCCCTTGCCGTCATCGGAGGGAGCGAATCCTGTATTGCTACTCACCCCTCCGACATGGCAATCGCGCTGCGCGCCCTTGACGCTGTTGTCGAGACAATCCTGCCGGACGGTAGCAAAAGGGTACTTCCGATTGCTGACATGCATGTACTTCCGGGGCAGACGCCGCATATTGAGACGGTGCTGGTCCCTGGGGAACTCATTACCTCGGTCGTGCTGCCTAGGCCGATCGGGGGCGCTCACCGATACCTTAAACTTCGCGACCGGGCCTCCTATGCGTTCGCGAACGTCTCGATTGCTTTGGTTGCTCATTTTGATGGCCCCAAACTAGGCGCCGTGCGCGTTGCGTTTGGGGGACTTGCGCCAAAGCCATGGCGTGTCGAAGAAGCAGAGAGTGGCATCTCGTCTGCTTCCGATGCAGCCAGCCAAATCGCGGACGTCGCTCTGAGCGGAGCAGTGCCAACAAAACAGAATGCGTTCAAGCTGTCGCTTGCACGTCGCGCATTATCGGTTCTTCTCATGGAAGAGCGCCAGCGCAATGACAGGAAATCTCAATAGCCATTTCAGCAATCACATAGGAGAAATCAATGGACAAGAAAGTTGCGATCGTCACCGGAGCATCGCGGGGAATAGGCGCGGCCGTTGCAGAGCGTCTCGCTGCGGACGGTTTTAATGTCGTTATCAATTTCGCGGGCAACGCCCTTGCAGCCGAGATGACTGCTGCCAAAATTGAACAGGCCGGCGGCACTGCTATCACAGCGCAGGCCGACGTCAGCGACCCCGCGGCTGTCGCGCATATGTTTGATGCAGCGGAAGCTGCGTTCGGTAGGGTGGATGTCCTCGTCAACAACGCCGGCGTGATGCTCCTTTCTCCGATCGCCGACGCATCGGACGACCAGTTCGATCGGCAGATCGCAATCAACCTCAAGGGCGTATTCAACGGCATGCGCCAGGCAGCGACGCGCCTCAATCGTGAGGGCCGCATTATCAACTTCTCTTCAAGCGTGGTGGGCCTTTATCAACCTAACTATTCGATTTACGCGGCGACGAAAGCCGGGGTGGAGGCGATGACCCACATACTTTCGAAGGAGCTTCGTGGCCGAAATATCACCGTCAACGCCATCGCGCCGGGACCAACCGCCACCGATCTCTTCTTGGAAGGCAAGCCCCAGGAGACCGTTGATCACCTCGCCAAGCTTGCGCCGCTTGAGCGCCTTGGGCAGCCGCAGGATATTGCAGCTGCGGTTTCTTTCCTCGCTGGACCCGACGGAGCGTGGATCAACGGACAGGTTTTGCGCGCGAATGGTGGCATCATCTGATCTTAGAATTCGCCATAGGTAGTCGAAGAAAGATTCATCATGACTGGCAAAAGCATTCTTATCACAGGCGCTTCGAGCGGCTTCGGACGGTTGACGGCTGAAGCGCTCGCGAGTGCTGGACACACCGTCTACGCATCAATGAGAGACGTTGTTGGCCACAATTCGAAGACCGCAGCGGAGATGGCCGAGACATCCAGTCGCGTCGGTGTCGATTTACGGCCCCTTGAGCTCGACGTGCAATCTGAGCCGTCGATCGAGGCCGCGATCTCTAAGATTATGGAAGAAAGTGGCAGGATCGATGTTTTGATCCATAACGCCGGACATATGATGTTTGGGCCGGCCGAGGCCTTTACGCCCGAGCAGTTCGCGCAGCAATATGACGTCAATGTGTTAGGCACCCAGCGGGTCAATCGAGCCGCACTACCGCATATGAGGGCAGCCAAGCAGGGTCTACTTATCTGGATCTCAAGCAGCAGCTCAGCAGGCGGCACACCACCCTATCTAGCACCCTATTTTGCGGCAAAAGCTGCGATGGATTCACTGGCCGTGCTCTACGCACGCGAACTCAGCCGCTGGGGGATCGAAACGACAATCGTTGTTCCGGGCGCTTTTACCAAGGGCACAAATCATTTTGCGCACTCTGGTCGACCCGAGGACGTGGCCCGTCTGGCAGAATACGAAAACGGTCCCTACAAGGATTTCGGTGAGCAAGTACAAAAGGCGTTCGCCGCTATCGTTCCCGAAGATGCCAATCCTGCCGCCGTGGCTGATCGAATCGTTGACGTTGTTGATATGCCATTCGGCGAGCGACCTTTTCGAGTGCATTACGATCCGACCGAAGACGGTGCCAATGTTGGATTTTCCGTTCTGGATCGCCTACGAGCTGAAATGCTTCACCGCGTCGGTCTCTCAGATCTTTTAGGGCCGGCCAAGCTGATTTGATCGACGAGATCGCGCTTGGAACAGGGTCCGGACTTTGTTTTCCAAAATTGGAACGTGATCCACCAATCTTTGGCGTTTTCTTCAGAAGCAGCAGACGCCAATATAACAAGGTCAAAGCAACGAGTGGCTACGAAGGAGACGCGCCATGACTAGAGAGCAGAACGAGAAAGTCGCCAAGACCTTTCTGGATGCGCTTGGCCGCTGCGACACCGAAACAATGTCGAACCTGAGCACGGACGAGATGACCTGGTGGATCATGCCAGGAAACAAGTTTTCCGGAACGCACGCGAAGCGGCCCTACCTTGAGAATTTGCCCCGACTTCTGGACAACGCTACCGGCCCCTTGAAGATGGAGTACCATGAGGTCACAGGAGAAGGTGACCGGATCGCGATCGTGGCCAGGGGCGACCTGCCAATGAAGGACGGCCGTCACTACCGAAACAATTATCATTTTCTTCTTCACTTCCGCGACGGCAAGATCGCGAGCGGCCAGGAATTTACCGACTCGCTGCACATCAACGAAATCTTCGGGGCGCCAGGCCAATAGGCTCAGCCTGTCACTGGAGCCGTTCGTTGGGCTTTCCATGAGCATTCGTCTCGATATGTAGCGAGGCCTACGGACCATCAACTTACCAACAGCAGGCGACAGCGAACCGGGACCTCCGGCTCGTATGCGAGCTTGCGTCTTCAGGAGCGACTAAGATGAAGTATAAGACACTCGGAAACACCGGACTTCTTGTCTCGCAGCTTTGCCTCGGGACGATGACCTTCAGCGACGGCACGGGGATCTACGAGCATATCGGTGACGTCGGCCAGCCGGAGGCTGACGAATTGGTCAAAGCCAGCATCGACGCCGGCATCAACTTCTTCGATACAGCCGATGTCTATTCTGCCGGGGCAAGCGAGCGAACGCTCGGCCAGTCTTTCAAGAACCTCGGGATCGCACGAAACGAAATCGTGCTTGCGACAAAAGTCTATAGCCGGATGGGTCAGGGTCGAAACGACGTCGGCGCGTCTCGCGGACATATTATGGACGCTGTTGAAGCCAGCCTTCAACGCCTTCAGACCGATCACATCGATCTCTACCAGATCCATGCGACCGACACTCTCACTCCGGTCGAGGAGACCCTGCGCGCGCTCGATGACCTGGTTCGACAGGGCAAGGTGCGTTACATCGGCGTTTCCAACTGGCAGGCTTGGCGCATCGCGACGGCTCTCGGCGTTTCGGCCCGCCTCGGTCTGGAGCGCTTCAATACGCTGCAGGCCTATTACTCAGTTGCGGGCCGCGACCTCGAACGCGAGCTCAAGCCCCTGCTGGACGCAGAGAAGATGGGCTTGCTGGTTTGGAGCCCGCTTGCCGGCGGCCTGCTATCTGGAAAATTCAGTCGCGAGAACCAGTCCCCGGAAGGCTCGCGCCGATCCTCCTTCGACTTCCCAGTCGTTGACAAGGAGCGCGCCTGGAACGTCATTGACGTCCTGAAGCCCATCGCAGAGGCGCATGGCTGTAGCCCGGCCCGTATCGCACTCGCTTGGCTGCTTTCCAAACCGGTCGTGACGTCAGTCATTGTCGGCGCAAAACGTCTCAGCCAGCTCGAAGATAACATCGCCGCAGTCGGCATCGAGCTGAGCCAGGAAGAGGTTGCACGGTTGGATGCGGTGAGCGAGCTGCCGCCCGAGTATCCAGGCTGGATGCAGGCGACACAGGGTGCCGACCGATTGGGACCTGTCGATTTGTGGGCAGGCAAGACATCTCAGACCTCCTAATCTCCCCGACAGCGAAAGACGTCGAATTCGGCGTCTTTCGCACCACTGGAACACTTGGTCAGGCAATCCTGCAGGCTCTCACTGAGATGCAGATGGCGCCGGACATGGATTTGTTTGCCAAAAGCTTAGGGAACTACAAGATGAGCAATCGATTGGAAGGTAAAATCGCTGTCGTCACGGGCGCCTCTAAAGGGCTGGGTGCGGCGATCGCGCGGAGCTTTGCCGCAGAAGGTGCGTCAGTTGTAGTGAATTACGCATCGAGCAAGTCCGCGGCCGAGACAGTGGTTGAAGACATCGTCGGCGCCGGTGGTACGGCAGTCGCTGTGAAAGCGAACATGAGTGACCCGGCGGAAGTTGAAGAACTGTTTGCGGCAACGAACAGAGCTTTTGGCCGAGTTGACATCCTCGTCAACAATGCCGGTGTGTATGACTTTCAGCCGTTGGAAAAACTGTCGATCGAGCTGTTCCGCAAGCATATGGAGCTTAATGTCTTTGGCTATCTGCTCGCGGTGAAGGAAGCCGTGAAGTACATGCCGGAGGGCGGCAGCATCGTGAACATGTCTTCGACGGTAACGCTTTTTGGCCCACAAAACGCATCGGTCTACACGGCAAGCAAAGGTGCAATCGACGGTTTAACGCGCGCGCTCTCCAACGAACTCGCACCCCGTAAGATCCGCGTCAACGCGATCAAACCCGGCGTGGTCGACACTGACGGCGTGCAGGCCGGCGGTTTTCTCCACTCAGATTTCGGCCCCTTGATAACGGCGCAGACGCCGCTCAAGCGTCTCGGCGTTCCTGAGGATGTTACGCCTGCGGCGATTTTCCTCGCTTCGGATGAATCGAGCTGGACAACCGGCGAATTCTTCATCTTCGCCGGTGGCCATCGCTGATCAACAGGCGCCGCGAGGCGCTATAGGGCAAGGAGCAACGAGAATGACCACGAACACCGAACTAACCCCCGCGCAGGTCGTCCAGCACTATCTCGATACGTTCTTCAAGAAAGACGTCGAAAAGACCCTCCAATGTCTGACCGAGGACGTCATCTGGAAGGTTCAAGGTGCGGCTGACGTGCCAACCATCGGTCTGCGACGCGGCCGGGACCAAGTGCGCGAATGGATGGCGCTCTTTCCAGTCAACTTCGAGCCACTCGAGTTTCACATCGAGCGCACGTTCGAAAGTGGCGATCAGGTCGTGATCATCGGGCACTTCAAACATCGCATTCGCAGCAGCGGCAAAGAGTTCGCCAGCGATTTCGCAGCCATCTGCTCCGTGAGAGACGGCAAGGTGAGTGCCTATAACTTCATTGAAGATTCATACGCGCTCTGGCGCGCTTTCCAGGCTAAATAGCAAGTCTGGGCCAGCCGAACGCGGCTTGAACTATTTCTCGGCGGCGGAGAAAGCCCTTCTCCGCACCAGTCACTCAATATTGAGTTTCCTCTCCCAGCGAGTGCAAAACATGGCACAGTCAACCTCCATCTCCGAAGGGGTTCCGCACGCCCCTACCCTCCCCAGGCAGTCGCGCATCGCAATGGCAGCACTCATGGTGTCGATTGCGCTCGCTATTCTTGACACGGCGATTGCCAACACCGCGCTGCCTAGCATCGCCAGCAATCTTAAGGCGCAACCAGGGCCGTCGATCTGGATCATCAACTCTTATCAGCTCGCAGCGGTGGCAACGCTGTTGCCCTTTGCCGCCCTCGGCGCGGCTTTTGGCCACCGGCGCGTCTATGTTGGTGGTTTGGTCCTATTCACAATTGCTTCGGCTGGTTGCGCGCTCTCGACGAGCCTTTCCGAATTAATCGCTGCCCGCGTACTGCAGGGCATAGGCGCTAGCGCGATCATGAGCGTCAATACAGCCCTCATCGCAATGCTTTACCCTAGGACGATACTCGGCCGCGGTTTAGGATTAAACGCTCTCGTGGTCGGTGTTTCATTTGCGCTGGGTCCTACTGCGGCATCGCTCATCCTGTCGCTCGGTTCGTGGCAGCTGTTGTTTGCCGTAAACGTGCCCATCGGTGTCTTGGCCACTGCGTTTTCATTTTTCACCTTGCCGCATCCACGCGACGCCAGTGCCAAGTTCGACATCCCAGCGGCTATCTTGACGACAATCGCCTTTGCCTCGCTTATCTACGGGTTGGGGGCCGTTGCCCAGGGCGATCCGATGCTCTACCCGATGCTTGCGATCATGGTTTCTGCGATCTCTTTGATTGGGCTTGGTGTCTACGAACGCGGCAATCGATCCCCGATGCTGCCGTTGGATTTACTTAAGCGTCCTCTGTTTGCTCTGTCGGCCTTGACAGGTTTCTGCGCCTTCGCGGCGCAGGGTGTCGCTTTCGTCGCACTGCCGTTCCACCTTGAACATGCAATTGGATTGAGCCCTGAAGAGACCGGCTTCATCATGACACCATGGTCGGCCGTCGTGGCATTGATGGCTCCGGTTGCAGGACGCCTGTCGGATCGTTATGCTTCGGGATATCTCGGATTTATTGGGCTCGGCAGCCTTGCGATCTCAATGTTCGTGGTCGTACTCCTTCCCTCCTCCGCCTCACTGCTGTTACTCATCGGGTGCATGGTGCTATCGGGCTTCGGATTCGGTCTTTTTCAAGCACCCAATCAAAAAGCGATCATGTCGTCCGCCCCAGACCACCGATCAAGTGGTGCAAGCGGTGTCGTCGCGACCGCAAGGCTGATCGGGCAGGCAACCGGTGCAGCACTTGTGGCCCTCAGTTTCGGCTTGGCGGGGGCATATGGCCCAAACTTGGCACTTCTTCTAGGCGCAGGGTTTGCGTTAGCAGGCGCGCTCGCAAGCGCAGTGCGTTTAACGGTTCGATGAGGCTCCGCCCCTTCGCCGCACACACCAAGCTGAGCGGCGGCCGTTCGCCACCTCATCAAAGCGGTTCTGCTCAGCTTTCATCAAAACGATACGCTTGACAGCTCCCATCCGGGGCTGGCGTGCACCACCGGAGACCGGCAAGCAAAATTCTCATGCCAGCAACGATCGGCATGTCCGAGTAGGACTACGTCAACGAGCGAAGGCGGGCGGATGCGACGTCGGCGAGAACCGAGATCGCCAAATTTATCGTATCCCGAGTGGGTCCGAAGATTCCGATCGGCGCTTTGATCCGCCCCAACTGGTCCGGATTGACACCGCAAGCCTGCAGCCGCTCCACACGGCGCCGGTGAGTACGACTGCTTCCAAGAGCCCCAATATAGAAGGCGGGCGAGGTGAGCGCGTGGGTGAGCGCACCCGCTTCAGCATCAAGGTCGTGATGGAGAAGGGCGACAGCGGTGAACCGATCGATCGCCAGTGCGGGCGCTGTCAACTGATCTGAAGCACGAAGGACCTCGACATCGTATCCAGCCGATTCTGCAAGCCGCCGGACCGCGTCAGCCTCTCCGCTCTGGCCGCAAACCAGGATCTTAGTCCGTGGATGGTAAACCGAGACGAATTTGTCGCCGCACCATTGAGATACCCTCGGTATCTCCTTCGCTTCAGCAAGAGCCAGATACTGAGGGGAATATGAAAGCGCTGCCGGATGGCGCGCCGCCAACTTTGCAAGCACGCTGATGATCGCGTCGTCTGATCGCAGGACGTGGATTACAACACTGATACCGCCGCCACAGGGAAGTGCCAGATCGAAATACGGCGACCCTTCGCCGAACTTGACTATTCTATCGCGCCCTTCCGCGATCGCCTGGAGGGCTTCTGCAGCCAAAGCGGCTTCCACGCACCCGCCTGAAACATAGCCACACATGCGCCCGTCAGCGGCAATGGCCACATGGTCACCGAGTGCGCGGGCTGCCCCTCCCCGGACTTCCACGAGGGTTGCAAGTGCCGCACCTCCGTTGTTGAGCGCATCCGTTGCAAATCTCAATATCGTAGCTGGATCGTCGTCGCTGTTGGCTCTGACGGGCACGGGAAGGTTCGTGGTAATGAAATCGTTCAAATCAAATCTCGTGAAGACCAGCGATAGGTGGACGCCGTTGGGACATGCTCGGATGCACCGTGGCCCTGGCGCGCCCAGAGCGTTTTAAGCCACGACAGATCCCTATAAATTCTAGCTCCGATTTTCAGCGTCGAGTGGCATTATCGGGGGCGCCCGACACCAGACGTATCACTGACTTTGCGACCGATCTGTTGAACGGGCTAGACACGGCTCTTGTCGGGGCCTCCATCAGTACAACCGAATATCATTTCTGGGGGCGCCATGACAGGTGCGTTGGCTGTCGAAATACTTACAGCCGCTGAACGCCCGATTGCTATTCCCGCGTCATGGCTCTCCGCCAGATATTCCAGCGCAGTATCGGTCGGCGCTACCGCGTCTTCAAAATCTGCGACTTTTGTTGTTCGATATATATAGAGGATGCATTATGTATAAACTGGTCTTTGCTTTTATCGCGGTGCTTACACTTTCCAACTCACTCTACGCGCAGGACACACCCAGGCCCACCATCGTCCTCGTGCACGGCGCATTTGCCGATGCCTCCAGCTGGAACGGCGTCATAGAGAAGCTTTCAAGAGACGGATATCGCACCGTCGCTGCGGCGAACCCCTTGCGCGGCGTGAAATCGGATGCCGACTATATCGGCGCGCTCATCAACAGTCTCCAAACCCCTGTCGTATTGGTCGGACATTCCTACGGGGGCTCCGTCATCTCCGAAGCGGCCGTCGGCCACGATAACGTCAAATCGCTTGTCTACGTGGCGGCATTTGCACCTGAGGAAGGGGAGTCGGCAGCGACGCTTTCGGCGAAATACCCGGGCAGTACGTTGGCCTCCACACTGGCGGCCCCAGTGTCCCTTGCCGGAGGAGGTTCGGACCTCTACATCGATCAGAAGGCTTTCCCTAAGCAATTTGCTGACGATGTGCCTGCCAAAGCGGCATCCCTTATGGCGGCTACGCAGCGGCCGATCGCTAAGGCTGCGCTCGAAGAGGTTTCCAGCACGGCGGCGTGGAAGACGGTTCCGTCATATTTCATCTATGGAGACGGCGACAAGAACATTCCCGCCGAGGCCCAGAAGTTCATGGCCGATCGAGCAAAGGCCAAAGCCAGCGTTGTCATCGCCGGGGCCTCGCATGTCGTCATGGTATCCCACCCGAAAGCAGTCGCAGAACTCATAGAGCGCGCGGCCAAATAGCGCAAAGCGACGCCAACGGATTTCGCCTGTGAGACGCCTTTACCATAACACGAGGTATCCTGAGCATGCAGCCGTCACTTTCCGTTGGCTTCCTCCTCTATCCGAACATGACGCAGCTCGACCTAACCGGGCCGTATGAGGTGCTAGCGCGCGCGCCAGGAGCAACGACCCATCTGATATGGAAAACGCTTGCGCCCGTCGTGTCGGATCAAGGTCTCGCCATCCTGCCGACGACGACCTTCGCCGACTGTCCACCGCTCGACATGGTGTGCGTGCCCGGGGGACCGGGCCAAATCGCTCTGATGGAAGACCAAGAGACGCTCGCCTTTCTCAACAGCGTTGCAAAAAACGTAAAACTCATAACGTCGGTTTGCACCGGCTCGCTTGTCCTTGGCGCCGCCGGGCTCCTGAAAGGCTACCGTGCCACCTCGCATTGGTCTTCCATCGACCAGCTGGCTGTCTTAGGTGCGGAGCCTGTGGAAGAGCGCGTGGTTTGGGATAGGAACCGCGTAACTGGGGCTGGCGTGACATCGGGGATAGATTTTGCGTTGGCGGTGGTTGCCGAGGTTTACGGCCGAGATATCGCCGAAAACATCCAGCTCCAAATTGAATATGATCCAAAACCGCCTTTCGAAACGGGATCGATAAGACAGGTACCCTCAGACTTTGCCGAAAAGGCTAGAAACTCGATCGCCGAATTTATCGAAGCAAGACGTGCGGTGACCAGGCGGGTTGCTGATCAACTTCGCTGAGGTCAACCAGCAACGGCCGCGATGGCCTGCCTCAGGTCAAATGCTGTTTTGAAAGCCATCCAACATGCCAAGTCGAGGCTAGAGGAGGAAAGATCGAATGCCGGATAGTCCACTTATGATCACCCGTCGTGACGCATTGAAGGTGACGGCCGCCACGGCTGTTACCGCATCCGTCGAACTCAACTTGGGATCAGCGTCCGAAGCCGTCGCCGCGCCCATGGCGTTCCAGGACAGCGTTAGCACCAGCCTAAAGATCAACGGGGTCGATCACACATTCGCGCACGACCCACGCGTTTCATTGCTCGACGCCCTTCGCGAGATGGCTCATCTTTTCGGCACGAAGAAGGGATGTGACCATGGCCAGTGTGGTGCCTGTACAGTGCACGTGGATGGCCGACGCGTTGTTTCCTGTCTAATGCCCCTGGCACAGCTGGAGGAACGTGAAGTCACCACTATCGAAGGCATAGCCGGTCCCGACGGCGTGCTTCATCCGCTACAGCAGGCGTTCATCGATCATGACGCCCTCCAATGCGGCTACTGCACTCCCGGCCAAATCATGGCCGGTATCGCTTGCATCAAGGAAGGTCACGCCACCTCTCCAGCGGAAATCAGAGAATTCATGAGCGGGAACCTTTGTCGGTGCGGAGCCTATGTCGGGATTGTCGCGGCGATTGCGGACGCACGAGAAAAGATGGGTGGTTGAGCGATGCACGAATTTGCGTATTTGAGAGCCCGCGACGCCAAATCGGCGGTCGCTGCCGTAGCTCGCGCTGAGACAGTCCGCTACCTTGCCGGCGGCACCACCCTTTATGACCTCATGAAGCTCAGCCTGGAAACACCGTCGAAGGTCGTTGACATCAATCGGCTGGGTCTGGACCAGATAGAGGTCGGTGAAGGTGAAGTCGTTTTGGGGGCACTCGCCCGCATGAGCGATGTGGCGGATCATCAATTGGTCGCCACGCGATACCCTGCGGTCTCAGAATCGCTTTGGAAAGCAGCTTCCCAGCAGTTGCGCAATATGGCAAGCCTTGGAGGCAACCTCTTGCAGCGTACCCGTTGCGCCTATTTTCGGGGCGGCGAGCCCTATGCTTGCAATAAGCGCACGCCTGGATCAGGCTGCGCGGCACTGCAAGGTCAAAATCGCAACCACGCACTCTTTGGCGGTAGTGGAGACTGCATCGCAACTTACCCAGGCGACTTTGCGACATCGCTTCTTGCTTTCGATGCAATAGTCGACGTGGAGGGGCCGGATGGGAAGCGATCGATTCCGATCTCGGAGCTGCATCTTGAACCGGGAGACACTCCCCAGAAGGAACATTCACTTCGGCATGGCGAACTGATAACTCGCATCAGGATTCCAGCAACCGCCGCCGGCCGCGCCTCGACCTATCACAAGGTGCGTGACCGCGAATCTTATGCTTTTGCGCTTGTGTCGGCCGCAGCGGCCGTTCAGATCAAAGACGGCGTGGTAATCGAAGCTAGGCTCAGCCTTGGTGGCGTGGCCACCAAACCCTGGCGGGCAAAAGAAGCTGAAGCGTTTCTGCTTGGGAAGCACCTTGCGGAAGCCATAGCGCGTGAAGCAGGAGATTTGGCTTTTGCGGATGCCAAGGTGACCGATCAGAACAAGTTCAAGAAAGAACTTGGCGCGCGTGTGGTGGCCGACGCTCTGATGATCGCGAAAGGGAGGGTATAGGAATGTCTGACATAGCTTTGTCTGGGTCTCCACGCGTAGATGCGGCCGAAAAAGTCAAGGGGGCCGCCATTTTCGGCGCGGATCGTAGCCCGAAGAATGTGTTGCACGCTGCCCTTGCCGTTGCCTCAATCGTCAAAGGCCGTATCGAGGCTATAGATGTTACCGCCGCGCGTGCGCAGAAAGGCGTTCGCGACGTCTTTACTCACGAAACGATTGGTGAGCTGAACAAAGTCGGCTTTCTGCTTGGCGGAGGGCCGGCTGCGCAGAGTATCCAGCCGATGCTCTCGAGCAATATCGCCTATCGCGGGCAGCCCATCGCGCTTGTCATTGCCGAAACACTGGAAACAGCCGTTGCTGCTGCGGCCCTGATCAAGACACGTTATACAACCGAGCCGTTTACATCAACGATCGACGGTCCCGGGGCGACGGTCGTGCGGCAAGCGGACACCCCACTGCCTCAAGAACTGTTCGGCGACACGATTGCCGGCGATGCGGTCGCAGCCTGGGAAACGGCGGTCACGAAAGTCGATGCCACGTACCACAGCCCTCCACAGCATCAGAACCCAATGGAACTGATCGCAACGGTTGCGCAATGGGACGGCAACCAGCTCACCATCTACGAAGGCACGCAAAATAGCTCCGCCGTCAGGAATGGGGTGGCCTCAATCCTCGGCATAGATCCGGCCACGGTTACAGTCGTTTCTCCTTACGTCGGCGGTGGCTTCGGACAGAAGAATTCACTTCAGATGCAAACTGCCCTTGTGGCCGCAGCCGCAAGAAAAGTCGGCTTTCCCGTAAAACTCGTCGTCCCTCGCACACAGCTCTTCCACGACGCCAGTTTCCGACCAGCCAGCGTTCATCGCGTTCGCCTGGGCGCCGACAGCAACGACAAAGTGGTCGCAGCGTTCTACGATGTCGATTCTCAGACATCGCGCCATGACCTCTTTCCGGCAGATTACACGGATGCCGCCGCCAGACTTCATGGCATCCTCAATTTCAAGGGTCTGCAGCGGCTCGTACAGACCGACGTGCAAACGCCAGGCTATATGAGGGCGCCCTACGAGCACTTTGCGTCGTTTGCGATGGAATCGGCCATGGACGAGATGGCCTACATCCTGAAGCGCGATCCGGTGACTTTTCGTATCGCGCACGACACGAACGTTGATCCGGTCACCGGGCTGCCGTTGTCGTCACGTCATCTTGCCGAATGCCTCAGACGCGGCGCCGATCTGTTTGCCTGGACACGGCGCACCTTTGAGCCGCGGTCCATGATTGCCGAAAATGGCGACCTGCAAGGCCTCGGTGTCGCCGTTGGCTGTTACAAGGCAGCAACCGCTGCGGCAATTGCCAAGCTCACGCTGAAGGCGGACGGTCGGGTCGTTGTTTCTGTCGGTGTCCACGAAATGGGACAGGGTGTCCGGACGGCGCTCGCGGCGGTCATCTCAGAAATCCTCAAAGTGCCAGCCCAGGCCGTTGAAGCAGTGATCGGAGACACACGTGGATCCCCCCAGCATCTGACGGCGGGTTCATGGGGCACGGCGAGCGCTGTTCCGGCAGCTGCGGCTGCCGCGCATACGATGCTAGAAGAACTGAGAGCCCTTTCGGCGGCAAAGAGCGTTTCTGGTTCACCGGTTCAGGTGCTCAAAGCGCTCGGCCGCGACGAACTTTCGGTTGAAGCAGAGCATTTGGCACCGGGCCAACCGCCCGAGATGTTGGATGCATTGAAGAGCGGAAACGTCGCGGCTTTCGGTCCTATCTACAAGGGCTTCGTGAGCTTCAGCTACATAGCGCATTTCGTCGAGGTGCGCGTCGAGCCATCAACAATGAGGGTTCGCGTACCACGGGTCGTCAGCGTGGCCGACTGCGGACGGGTCGTCAGTCCTCGCACCGCAGAAAGTCAGGTTCGCGGTGGCGTTGTCTGGGGCATTGGCGCCGCTCTTCGTGAAGTCTCTGAAATCGATACTCGTTACGGCGGGTTTCTCAATAGCGACATGGCGGAATACCTCATTCCGGTCAACGCTGACATCGGCGACATCGAAGTCTCGTTCGTTAACGAACCTGATCCGCTTTTGAATCAAACGGGCGTCAAAGGACTTGGCGAAGTCGTGATGACGGGAGTTGCGCCGGCAATTGCGAACGCAATTTTTCACGCCACCGGAAAGCGGCTTCGCGACTTGCCTATACGAGTGGAGCACCTGTTATGACTAACGCACGGCAGAATGCGACATGACACGACGCTCCGCCAGAATTCGATATCGGATGATCGTTTGATGTTGGCGCTGTCGTCTTCGCAGATCGACAACGCACCAAAGGCAATTCCCGAAGATGCCATTGATGGCAAGATCGCGCTAAAGTCGGTGATTCCAGCTCTTGCCGATGGCTGTGGTGTTTCCAGAAACTTGCCAGGGAAAGCGTGGCAACGAGACGATTTTTTAATTGAAATAGAACGCTACAAATGCGGGGTATGCACGTGATTAAAGTTCTAGATTCGGTCGTTGACGCTATCGGCCTAACCCCGCTCGTCCGGCTCGACAGATTGACGAAACAGGCTGGCGTAAAAGGAACGATTCTCGCCAAGCTCGAATATCTCAACCCTGGTTTCTCCAAAAAAGATCGCGCCGCGCTCGGTGTTATCGAAGAGGCTGAGCGATCCGGAGTACTCAAGCCAGGCCAAACCGTTGTCGAACTCACCTCCGGCAACATGGGGACCGGCCTTGCAATTGTCTGCCAAGTCAGAGGATATCCCTTCGTTGCAGTCATGTCGAAAGGCAACTCGGAAGAGCGGGCGCGGATGATGCGCGCGCTTGGTGCAAAGGTTGTCTTGGTAGACCAAATGCCTACCTCGGTTCCGGGGCAGGTATCGGGCGGCGATCTTGAACTTGTCGAACAAACTGCCCAACGCCTTAGCGAAGACCTGAACGCCTTTCGCGCCGACCAGTTCAACCGTCAGGGGAACTGGCTGTCGCACTACCGAGGAACGGGGCCTGAGATCTTGGAAGCGAGCAACGGAGCAATCGACGCTTTCGTGGACTTCGTCGGATCGGGAGGAACATACGCAGGTGTTACCAGGGCCCTAAAGGAGCGCAAGCCCGACGTTAATTGCTACATCGTAGAGCCGGAAGGGGCTGCAGCGTCGGCTGGTGAGAAGATTACACAGCCGGAGCATCCTATTCAAGGCGGCGGCTACTCGATACCACACCTGGCCTTCCTCAGCGACGTTGCCGTCGACGGATACCTGCAGGTCTCGGGCGACGAAGCCCGCCAAACCGCACGTTTGCTTGCACGTACCGAAGGCATATTTGGCGGGTTCTCCTCGGGTGCAAATGTAGCGGCGGCACTCCAGCTTTTGGCTGAGAAAGAGGCAGGGAGGACCGTTGCTGTGGTGATCTGCGATTCGGGACTGAAATACCTCACAACGGATCTTTGGGAGTGAACTCCAAGGCGCATTTGCGACAAGTCGCTCCGATGATGACTGACTTGCGGCGAGGCGGACGTTAGCCGGTGTCCGCCACTTCACGGCGTAAGCGCGTTGATGCGGCTTAACTTTTAGACGGTAACGATTGCGGCGAGCGATTTGCTATCTGACGGCTTGAATGCAACACCGGTCGTTTTAAACCAATGCGCCAATGTGGACGCAGAGCTTACGTTCTGTTGAACCACGTAAATTGCATCTCGGGTTCGGGTCGTGTCACAGTTGCTGCACAGCAGGCAGCAATTTGGACAGGTTGATAGGAAACGATCGTATCCTGGCACCGCAGGCATTATAGATCGCGTTGGCAAGAGCTGCAGATGAGCCACAGTTACCGAGCTCTCCAACACCCTTCACACCGATCGGATTTGCCTCAAGATCTGGCTCATCGAGTAGGATGATCTCGATGTCCGGAATATCCGCATGCACCGGCACCAGATACTCTGCAAGATCCCCGTTCACGATGTTTCCATATCGCGCGTCAACATCGGCAGCTTCCCGGACCGCTGCCGAGACACCCCAAACCATCCCGCCCAGAAGTTGGGATCTGGCTGTTTTAGGATTGAGGATCCGTCCCGCCGAAAAAACGCCAAGCATCCGGCGGATCCGAAGTTCTCCCGTAAGGTGATGAACGCCAACCTCGATGAAGTGAGCCCCATATGTATGCCGGGACTTTGTCTCCCAGTTTGGGGTTTCGGCAGAGGATGCGATGCTGCCTTTCGCCACGAGACCTTTTGGGTTGGCGCTCAGGACCTGTTTGGCAAAATCGGGACCAGGCTGAGCACCTGCTCGTTCTATTAGATTGAGGCAGGCGTCGTGCAGCGCTGCTCCCGTGTTCGGCGCGCCCCAGGACCCGCCGGAGCCGCCACCATGTGGTAAGCTCGAATGTGCAAGCACGACGTCTATGTCATCAACATCTTGGCCTAGAAGCTCTGCGGCAATTTGGGCAAGGATCGTATAACTACCGGTACCGATGTCGGTTAGATCCGACCGAACCTCAACCCGGCCCGTCGGCCGCACGGCAACTTCGACTTCTGCTGGCCCCTGGAAGTGAAACCTGATCGCCGAAGCCATTCCCATGCCAACGAGCCATTGGCCCTCCCGCCGCTTGGCAGGCTGAGAATGGCGCTGCGACCATCCAAACCGTGCAGCGCCAGTTCGGAGGCACTCGCTAAGCCGACGGCCTGTCAGGGGCACACCCGTCTCCGGATCTGATGCGGTGTCGTTCAACACCCTGAGTTCGACCGGATCTATAGCAAGCCTTTCAGCCAACTCGTCCATCGCTACCTCGACGGCAAGAAGACCGGTCATTTCACCAGGTGCACGAACCGCTTCCCCGTTTGGCAGGTCGAGGTGCGTCGAGCGATGACGCGTCATGCGGTTTGGCGCAGCGTAGAGCGAGCGTGTAACGGTAGCGGTCTGTTCGACAAACGGGTCGTTGCGATTTGAGTAGACCAGCGCTTCGTGGCCGATTGCAGTCAGACGACCATCTTCATCGGCGCCAAGACGGACTCGTTGCTTCTGCCATGGGCGCACGCCCGTCAAGCCAAACATCTGTCGGCGGGTCATCGAGAGCTTTACGGGCCTGCCCACCATCTTCGCAGCAATTGCCGCACCCATGAGATCGGCATGAACGGCAAGCTTGGACCCGAACCCTCCGCCCACGAAAGGAGCCGAAATGACCAGATGATCAGGCGGCAATCCGAAAGCCGCCTGGACCGACGTCTTTATGTTTGCGAGAGTCTGGTGACTGGTGACCAAGTTAAGTGTTTCGCCGTCCCACCACGCTAGCGTCGAATGCGGCTCCATCGGTTGAGAGAGCTGCATCGGCGTTTCAAAAGTGGCGTCAATCCGAACAGCAGAGTTGGCAAAGCCGTGTTCAAAATCTCCGACAGCAGTGGCACCGGCAAATCCGGCGGCGGCCATCTTCTCATCCAAGACCTCGTTGCCGTCAACGTAGGTAAAGGTCCCAGGGTACTGGCGATAAACTACTGCTATTGCATGTGCCGCGTCTCTCGCCTCTTCAAACGTATCGGCAACAACCAGCGCGATCGGCTGGCCATAGTGAAGAATCCTGGCGCTGGACAGAATCGGTCGGACCCGGGTCGTAAAATTTGGCTCCGACGGATCGAGCTTGCCATGAGGGATGCAGTTCTCGTGCGTGATCACCCGGCGAACACCTGGCATGGCTTCGGCGACCGAGGTAGAGATTTTGAGAATGTCACCACGACCAATCGTGGCAGTGGCAAACACACCGACCAGTCCCTGGCCCATACGCGTATGCTCATAAGCGTAAGTCGCGGTCCCGGTCACTTTCTTGAAGCCATCGAGCCGACTAACTGGCTTGCCGACCAGACGGCTACCTGTGCGGCTAGTATCAAGGCGCGTCATGTGCGTCGCTCCTGCGCATCGATCAGGGCCGCATGTAAAGCTTGTCGCGCCAGGTTGAGCTTGTATCTGTTGTGAACGGTGGGCAATGCGCCATCGAGCACGACAGAGGCCGCAGCCTCAGCAATGTCTCCAGGATGACCGAAGCCGCGTCCCTCGGCAGCTTCTACCCGCCATGGTTTTGCAGCCAGGCCACCGAAGGCCACCCTATCGATTGCAACCCTCTCCGCCTTAACCTGAGCGATCAATGCGACGGACACTGTCGCGAACGCATAGCTCGCGCGTTCTCGCACTTTTCTGTAGACGTGCCGCCCGCCGATCGGCGCCGGCAGCTCGACCCTGGCAATGATTTCGTGGTTGTCCAATGACGTCTCCACGTGAGGCGTCTTGCCCGGCAGTCGGTGGAAATCAGACAGCGCAATCCGTCGCTCACCCGCCGGACCGATTACGACGATCATTGCATCCAAGGCACGCAAGGCTACGGCCATATCGGAAGAATGCGTCGCGATGCAGGAGGAACTGGCACCTAGGACAGCAAGGTTTGTCGAAAATCCGTCGATCGCGTCGCATCCTGATCCGGGTAGCCGCTTGTTGCACGCTTTCGTCGTGCCATAGAAATAGGGGCAGCGCGTCCGCTGCATTAGGTTTCCGGCAGTCGTGGCGCGATTTCGCAATTGCCCGGAAGCACCGGAGACGAGTGCTCTGCTCAGTACCTCGTAGTCTCTCCTCACGATCGGATGCGCCGCAAGATCCGCATTGCGTACGAGCGCTCCGATGGCTAAGCCACCCGAGGCCAGGGTTTCCACCTTGTCCAGACCGATGTGATTGATGTCGATGAGATGTCGCGGCGTTTCAATCTGGAGCTTCATAAGATCTAGGAGGTTAGTGCCTCCAGCCAGAAGCTTTGCGCCAGGGGTAGAAGCCAAAAGTGTCACGGCCTCATCAAGAGACTCAGCTCGATGATAAGTGAAGTCTTTCACGTCTCGCTCCCTTTGACATCAAGGATTGCGGCAATGATGTTGGGGTAGGCGGCACAACGACAGATATTGCCGCTCATTCGCTCGCGGACCTCAGCCGCGGAGCCCTCGGGCGCGGCATCGAGATCAACTGTCACGGCGCTCGGGAAACCTGCTGACAATTCGTCAAGCACGCAAACGGCCGAGAGGATCTGGCCGGACGTGCAGTAGCCGCATTGAAAGCCGTCGTGCTCGATGAACGCCGCCTGCATGGGGTGGAGCCCTTGTGCAGTTGCAAGCCCCTCAATCGTGACGATGTCACTGCCCTCGTGCATGACGGCCAGGCTCAAGCAAGTATTGATGCGCCGACCGTCCACGATCGATGTACAGGCGCCACACTGCCCATGATCGCAGCCTTTTTTGGTACCGGTGAGAGCGAGGTGTTCCCTCAGCGCATCGAGGAGTGTCGTTCGAGGATCGATCCTCAGATTGCGCTTTTGACCATTCACAGTGAAACTTACCGAAACTGCCTTGTCCGTCATCGGGGCAGCAGTGGGCGATGCAATCTCAGCAAACGTCATCCAAGTCGCAGCCATGCCCGTCCCCATGGCTTGGTGAAATTGACGTCGCGTGATTTCAGGCGCTTGGTTGTCGGCCCCGCTCAATGTGATCCCCTCCTCAAATGACGCCCGCTCCACAAGGCTGCCCGCAATGCGTCCAGTCGGCAACCTGTTCTTCGGTTACATCGGTCGCCGAAGGCAGCTAGCCGCGGGCATCTCTTTCCCCATCGTAGTGAACGTATCTAGGAGGGAAACCTCGTCGGAGTACGTCGCTTTTCTTTCAGCCGCTGTAGGGGTTTTTACGCCAAGCGGAATTGATTGACCGCAAGCCCAGCCCCCGGCAACAGGTCAGGCGCCCCTCCAACGTCCCGAAAGTTCGGGATTTGCCCACATGACTTGCTCAGAAAGGAAATCCGACACGGCTCGAACGCGCGCAGAGGCAACAAGGTCGGCATGGGTCACAAGCCACACCTCGGCATCGAACATCTGGTCGGACGGTATAACGCGAATGAAGTCGTCCTTGACGGTCAGGAAGTCGGGAATGACGGCGAGGCCCAATCCGGCTCGCACGGCCGCGATTTGTGAAGGCAGGCTGCTCGTCACAAGCGCGATCCTGCAATCGGGATGTTCCTTAGAAAGCCAAACTGCGGCGGGCATATACGAGTGGCTGTCATCCCAGGCGATGAAGTGCCGTCCTCCAAGCGTTTCACCTTCTATGATTGGGTGTCTCTCGATGTAGTCCCTGCTGCCGTAGACCGAGTACGTCATGCGGCCCACACGTCGAACCTTCAGATTGCCGCGTGTTGGGCGCACGACGCGAAGAGCGATGTCTGCCTCGCGCCGATCGAGCTCGGCGGTAGCGGTGCTGGTGATGATCTCAAGGCAGATACTGGGAAACGTTTCGCGAAAGGTCGGAAGGGCGGGTATGATGAGGTCTGTCGCAAGATTTTCTGATGTCGCAAGCCGCACCGTTCCGGCCGGCGTCTTATCAAGGCCCGCTGCGCTCCGCTCGAGTGAGATGATACTGTCTTCCACGGCCTCGGCGTATCGCAAAATAACCCGGCCCTCGTCCGTTAGAAAATAGCCCGTCTGATGCCTCTGAAACAGAGCCATGCCGACGCCCTGCTCCAATTCGGCGATGCGGCGACCGACCGTTGATTGGCTCACCTTGAGGTCGGATGACGTCTGGGTCAGGCTTGCAGTCCGTGCAACGGCTAGGAAATATTTAAGGTCATTCCAGTCCATTCGATGTTTTCCAAATTTGCAGGATCGTTTCCCAATATCCTTTGTTGTTTTCCATGCCCGTCGCAACAACAATCGAACTTGCCCGCGAGCATTGAGCGGACGGCGGGTTCACGAGATTTTCAAATAGTCAAAGGAGTGCGCTATGCTGACGCGACGCAAACTCGGAAGCCACGGCCTGGAAGTATCGGCTTTGGGACTGGGCTGCATGGGAATGAGCCATGCCTACGGCCAACCAGATGACAAAGAATCGATTGCCACAATCCATCGCGCCATGGATCTCGGCTGCACCTTTTTCGACACTGCTGAAGTTTACGGGCCCTACACCAACGAAGAATTGGTTGGACGCGCTCTCAAGGGTCGTCGGTCTGCAGCGCAGATTGCCACGAAGTTTGGTTTCGTCATCGGAAAGGCCTTATTTACCGGGACCGATAGCAGGCCAAAGACGATCCGCTCCGTGGTGGAGGCTTCGCTCAGGCGACTGCAAACGGATTACATTGACCTGCTCTATCAACACCGCGTTGACCCCGCGACGCCGATAGAAGACGTTGCTGGTACCGTGCGAGAGCTCATCGCCGAGGGGAAAGTGCTGCATTTCGGTCTGTCGGAAGCCGGTGCAGAGACAATCCGCCGCGCTCATGCGGTTCAGCCCCTGTCGGCGTTGCAGAGCGAATACTCGATTTGGGAGCGCAACATTGATCAATCGATCATCCCTGTCCTTGATGAACTCGGGATCGGTCTCGTCCCCTTCAGCCCACTCGGGCGAGGATTTCTGACCGGCGGCGCCAAGCGTGCCGAGGAGTATGCAGCCGACGATTTCCGCTCCAAGGGCGACCCGCGCCTGCAGGGGGCAAACTTCGACCAGAACGTTCGCATTGCCGACCTAGTGCGTGAAATTGCCGGGCACTATGGCGCTGTCCCAGGGCAGGTGGCTCTGGCATGGCTTCTGCAGCGACGCGGCGACCTCGTCCCGATCCCCGGAACCAAACGAAGAAGCTTTTTGGAAGAAAATCTTGGCGCAGAGAAACTACATTTGTCCCGCGAGGATGTGGAAAGGTTGAACAACGTACTCTCGCATGTCTCCGTGGCGGGCGAGCGTTACGGCGCGGCCGGATTGGCCATGATCGACCGTGGATAGGAGGGCCGAGGCTCTCTTATCAAAGAGCCTCTTTACGTCACGTTCGGCCTAGTGAAAATCCGCCACGGTCGTCTCTTCCCACGCCCTGACTGAAGCGGCGCGTGCACCGCTCAGACCTCATCATCACGCGGCTGAGAAATGGCGTGATGCGAGCGAGATCCTTGTGCTCCTGTCCCCCCTGCGGAGACATTTTGGACCGGAGCAGCGGTCAAATTGTGATATCTTGAAATGGTGTGTATCGAAAAGCGCCTCAGCGAAATGCCTTAGGCTTCGATTGTACGAGGGCGTTCGGATATGTTGGAGCGTGTTCGTCGACTTGCACCGTGACCATCATGATGGCTTTCACAGAGGCATTCCTCTCGATGCAGCTTATCTCATTGATTGACGGAATAACTAGGTGAATAACAGTAAACAACGGCATCAACCGGTTGCTTGCTCGATTAGTGTCCAACAAAGCAGCTTAAAATGGAATACCAGAATTCTTCCCAGCGGCTGTAAGGGTACTTGATGAACAATGATATCTCATGGGATGACCAACGTATCTTTCTCGCGGTCTTGGAAGCGGGGAGTTTTTCTGCTGCCGCGCGCAGATTGGCGGTAACCCACCCAACGGTGCGTTCTCGAATAGAAGCTTTGGAAAGAGCGCTCGGCGCCGTTCTTTTCGTCAGGTCTACAAGCGGCCTGATGGCAACGGATCTGGCCGAGGCGCTGCGTCAGCCGGCTAAGGCAATGGCTGATGCATCCCTTTCGTTCCAGAGAGAAGCTGCCTCCAGCGAGGGAATCTCTGGCATCGTGCGCATGAGCGTTCCTGAGATCATGGGAACCGAAGTCATGCCCAAAATGCTGGCAGGCCTGAGAGCGAAATACCCGGATCTCAAGATCGAGCTTGTGTTGAACGATGCGGTCGCCGACCTTCTTACCCGAGAAGTCGACCTGGCGATCAGAACGGTGACGCCGGCCCAGAACGCACTCGTGGCGCGGAAAGCGGCAACTATTCCTCTCGGCCTATTTGCGTCTGCCGGATATTTGCAGCGGCGCGGTATTCCGAAGACACTGAGCGACCTGGGAAAACACGACTTGATCGGACCCGATCAAAATCGGGCTGACTGGAGTGTAGCGGCCTCGCTCGGCCTGACCGCGTGCTCGAGAGGCTTTGTCGTGAAGACAGACAGCCATAGCGCTCAGATTGCCGCCATCCGACAAGGGGTAGGCATTGGCGTGATCCAGACGACACTTGGATATGAGGACCCCGGCCTGATCAGGATATTGCCGGACGCCCCAATACAGGCGCTGAGTGTTTGGGTTGTCACGCATGAAAGTCTCTTAAAAATGAGAAGGATCAGGGTCGCGTTCGATCACTTCGTCAGAGAATTTCAAGTTGTGAAGCGCCGTCTGAAGATGCCGCGAAGCCCTTCTGTCCTACTAGACAATGACGTTGAGCTGGTGATGGACGGCCTGCAAGGCGCAACAATCTCCACTGCGGATGCAGGCACAACTCTAATGCAGGAGTGACGGAGCATTCGTTACCGACCGATCGTCATCTCTTCGCCTCAGCGTTACAGTGGAGTTTTTGCGCCAGTGGCCCCTTCGCGCGCGTCGTAACTGCTTTGGCAGTTTTGGATCACATTCATGTTCTCGACTGTCCATTCAAAGAGGATGGAAAATGGCCCCTGCAGTGATTGCCCGAGCGGTGTCAGGGCATATTCCACACCAAGAATTCGGCCAGTCAGGACCCTTCGGGACACCATTCCATTTCGTTCAAGTTTGCGCAATGTCTGGGTAAGGACGCGCTGCGTCACTCCACTCAAGCGGCGCTTGATTTCATTGAAACGGCGCGGTTGATGAAGCACTGCCAGTACCATCATAGACCATTTGTCGGCGATTTGATCGAGGATCACACGGCTTGGGCAGTCAGCGCGATAGACGGGGTCGTTCTTATCCATTGGTATCCTCCAGCATCCCTAGGATGCCTCAGGTGCGTAATTGACACTAGGTATTCATTACATACCATATCGGTATTCGCTCAGATATCAAAAGCTTCAATGAGAAGAGGAAGCACACGAATGGCAGACCAAAAATTCACCAAACTGCGTGTTGAAAAATCCCAAGGAGTTGCAACGATCACGATCGACAACGCCCCGGTTAACGTCCTTGACGTTCCATTGATGAGCGAGATACGGCAAGTTCTTCTTTCGCTCCGAGACGATTACAAGACGCGCGTCATCGTGTTCCAAAGTGCCGACCCGGAATTCTTCATCGCCCACGTCGATATGGCCTTGATTGATGAACCTCACGCGTTTGACGAGCTTGCGCGTGATGCGCCCGAAGGCCTTAACCCCTTCCAAGCGTTTGGCGAGTTCTTGAGAGAGCAACCACAAGTAACGATTGTCAAGCTTGCAGGAATGGCCCGTGGCGGCGGCGCAGAGTTCGTTGCGGCTGCCGACATGACCTTTGCCGCTATGGACTCAGCTGGACTTTCTCAGTGCGAGGCGCTCATGGGTATCACACCTGGCGGCGGCGCCACACAGTACCTCTCGAGCCGAATGACGCGAGGGCGAGCTTTGGAAATCATACTTGGTGGCGACCTCATCGATGCCTCGACAGCGGAGCGCTATGGGTGGATCAATCGCACCCTTCCCGACGGCGAACTCGACGGCTTCGTAGATCGTTTGTCGCGCAATATAGCAAATCTGCCACAAGGCGTCATTGCGGCGGCAAAAAAAGCCATGCCCCCTCAGGATTTGCGGGACGGCTTCAAGCGAGAGCACGACGCCTGGGTTGGTCTCTTTCAGCTTCCGGCGGCCGAAAAACTTATTCGAGGGGGGCTTGCCGCTGGCGCGCAGACCAGAGCCGGCGAGCGAAATCTGGAAACTGTGCTTCGCTCGTTGGACATTTGAACCGCCAAACTCTTGTGCTGAGGTTTATTGCATGCCGAGGCACCTCTTGGGCCTCGGCATGGACAGCAATCAGAAAGACGGCATTCACCCCGCTTTCCTGACAATACCGACCAACAATTCAAAAATGATAAGCGGATCATAGCTCTACATAGCGCGGACATTTTTGCGCCATCGACCGTATTGAGTATGTGCATACTCCACGTCTAATTCCAGTTCGTCAAAGCGCTCGAATGCCTGCCTTAGCTTGCATAACAACGTGGATTTTGAAGATAGGCTCACCATGGAACCGCGAGGCGCGGCAAATCAAAACATTGCTTTTGGAGCACGTTTTCTGGATCTATTTCGAGAACAGGAGTGGCATTATGCGCCTGACCTGAGTGCGACTGTGCCAGGCTCTCCCGGCTTTGCCCATCATCCATTGCGCCGGCGCATCGTCTACGGGGTCACGTCACTTGTCATCGGTCTGACATGCGGATTGTCTAACGCCTTGCTATCGGCAAATCTTCCCTATCTGCGCGGCGCGTTGGGTCTAGAGACATATGAGATCGCCTGGCTCCCCACAGTTTATGCCATCATGAACTGTCTCGGGGGCGGTCTCCTCTTTAAGTACCGTCAGCAGTTTGGGGCGCGTTCCTTTGCCGTCACCTTCCTTTTGCTCCAATTGGCAGTCATCGCGGCTCACCTCCTCGTCCGAGAGCTTGGCAGCGCGATCATGGTGCGCGCCGCCAGCGGTCTCTCGGCGACAGCTCTGACAACGCTGTGCATTTATTACATGCTTCAAGCGTTTCCGCTGCAGCATAGACCAAGAGCGATCATTTTGGGTGTGGCCATCCCGCAGCTCGGCATCCCGCTTGCTCGGCTTCTGCCTCTTGATGCCTTGGCACTGAACAAGTGGCAGGGCCTTTACCTACTGGAGTTCGGCCTCTCGGCTCTATGCCTCGCCTGCGTACTTTCATTCAGACTGCCACCGAGCATCAAGCAACGTGTCTTCGAATACCGCGACTTTGTTTCGATGGCATTTTATAGCCTTGCCGTCGCATGCTTCGGCGCGGCAATCGGTATGGGGCCCTATCTTTGGTGGTGGGACCGTGACTGGATCGGCTGGTGTCTCGCGGCATGCCTTCCGCTCTTTGCAATCTCGATGATTTTGGAGGCGCGCCGCAGAGCCCCACTCATCGATATACGTTGGCTGACTGGAGGCGAACTGGTTCGCCTTGCAATCGTACTGATTATGACGCGCATGGTCCTGTCCGAGCAGGCGACGGGAGCGATCGGCTTCCTGCGCTTGTTCGGACTTGTCAACGAGAATTTCTTCGATCTCTCACTCGTGATCGTTATCTGCGCTTTTGTTGGACCCGTTGCTGCGGCCATCTTGATCAAGCCTGACCGCATCCCGGCCATGGTAATGGTCGCATTGTTGCTGGTGGCGACGGGAAGCTATCTCGACTCCTATTCAAGTAATCTGACGCGCGCATCGCAGTTTTTCTTCACTCAAGGTTTGATAGCATTCGCGACGACGTTCTTCATTGGCCCTGCCCTTCTCTATGGCGTCGCACAGGTTCTCGCTACGGGCGGCCAAAAGCTTTCGAGCTTCCTGATCATGTTTTCGATAACACAGTCGATGGGGTCGCTCGTCGGCAACGCGCTGGTGCAGACGGCACAAATACTATACGAGCACTATCATTCCGCCCGCCTTGTTACCTTTGTAAGCAAGCTGAACCCTCTTGTGGACACGAGGGTGGCAAGTGCCGCTGCAGCCCATTTGCCAATAATGTCCGATCCTGCACAACGCACAGGAGTTGCGATCCAGTCGATCGCGCAGCAAACCTCCATAGAAGCCAGCATTCTGGCATTCAACGACACATTTAGGCTCGTGAGCCTTATCGCTCTCCTGACCGCTGCATGTATCGCCGGTCTGCTTGTATGTCGCATCGTGATCTTTAAAAACGGGAAACCGCAGTAATGAACCAACCAGCCAGTGAGGCACAGGAGGTGCAAGCTCGCTTAGCATCAAGTGAAGAGAGGCAGGGCGCGCCCGCACCCAATTGGACGCCGCCGCGGATAGGCGTCACAGGCGCGTCCATCAGCATTGCGCTTACATTGGCCGGAGCGCTAGCAATTCTAAAAGCCTGGGGTCTGCCGCCCTTCTCTTCGTTCGAACAGGCAACGGAGGATGCCTATATTAAAGGTCGCACGACCGTCATCAGTCCGCAGGCGAGCGGGTACGTGACGAAGGTCTTGGTGAAGGATTATCAGTTCGTAACGGAAGGGGATCTCCTTGTTCAGATCGATGACGCCATCTACCGACAGCAGTTAGAAGCTGCCAAGGCACAGGTAGATGTCGCTCTGGCAAACCTTGTAAACAACGATCAGGCAGTGGCTTCAAGGAAAGCGGATGTTGAGGCGACGTCAGCGCAAGTGCGGTCTGCGCAGGCACAGCTTGACCGGGCCCGTGCAGATGACAGACGAGCACGTGAATTGTCTGATCAGGGTGCCGGGCCGATTGCGCAAGCCGACATCGCAAGGGCGCAGCTAGAAACCGCAGGAGCTGCGTTGTTACAGGCAAACGCGAGTGTTGCGATTGCACAGCAAGCCGTGAAATCGGCAGAGGTTCAAGCCAAGGTGCTCGCCGCACAGCTCGAAGCGTCGCGAGCCGCTCAATTTCAGGCTGAAATCAACCTTTCATACACGCTGATAAAGGCGCCTGAAGTAGGGCGATTGAGCGATATCGGCGTGAAGGTGGGTCAATACGTCACCAGCGGTACGCAGCTTTTTTTCCTTGTTCCGGAAGCCCGCTGGGTCGTAGCAAACTACAAAGAAAGACAGATCGCCGGTATGAAAGTCGGCCAGCCGGCCTACCTTACGGTCGATGCTCTGAATGATAAGAGATTCACCGGAAAGGTCGACGAGATATCCCCGGCAACGGGTGCCGAATTCTCGATCCTTCGTCCTGACAACGCAACGGGAAATTTCACGAAAGTGCCACAGCGCATTCCGGTCCGGATTACTCTCGACCCAGGCCAGCCTGCCTTTGATCGGCTAAGGCCGGGCATGTCGGTCGAGGCCTATGTCGACACTGCGTCAGGCGGGAATTATTAGACCGGGGCTAATGCTGTCTAAGGTTGACGAACGTTCTGGCTCAATTCATCGGTGCTCGTAGATGATCCTGCAAGGGACCTTTAGGAGCACCAGCAAGATGCCGACGCAAGGAAGTCATCTATCGTATGCGCTATTGGGCAAGTAGGTAACAAGAGCCAACGATAAGCGAACGCGATGTTTCGACGATGCGCCGTCTCCTATTCGTGGTGTGCACTTTCGACTAGTTCGACGTGAATCGCGTCAAACATTGCTCATAAACCAAACATGCCACCGATGCTTCTCCCGGACGAACGCTTCCCGGAAAGATCACCAGGGTCCGCCCCGAGGCTAATTCCGGTAGGAGCAGCTCGACCACGGCAGTTTTCGAGGCGTCGGCGTCGTTTGCAACAAATTATGACGGCCTTCGCAAAGACCGTTCGAACGGCATGAGCGCTCGCATGGCGGTGACGCCCTGAGAACGTCCAAATGCCTCGCAGGGAGGAACAGAGCCACTGCCCCGGACACCAACCCTCCCATGCAGCTCTAAGAACAGGTTTGTCCGGGCGCCGACACGCTACCCCTCTCCAAGTTCTTGACCGAGGCATACTGCTGGGCTCATACAGTGTAGATACCGTTAGCGTCGAGGGTGATACCGATAAAACCGCCCGCGCTTCTCGGATCTTTTTCGTCTTGTTTTCCTGCCTCGCGTTCCAATGCCTTTGTGACTCTTTCATTAGCGTCGGGATCGCTCTCACTATTGACGAGGTCCTCAAGCGAAACTCCCAACTTGTCGAGACCTATTTCTTTCTCGACGGTTTTGATCAGCCCCTCGCCGCCATGCTCTTTCAGATTGCGAACGGTATCTTTCACTGCATCGATAAAGTCATCTCGGGACGCGTAATAGTTCTGATCCATCCCCAAGGCTTTACCTGCACGGTCGATGAGGTTGAGTTTCATCTTGTTGATGTCGACGCTGTTAACACTGAATATGGACTCAGAGAGTTTCGACTTCGCGGGGTTCAGCAGCTTCAATGGATCAGTCTGGTGTGAGACACTTTGAATTGGTGCGGTTGAAAAATCCATAGGCGATCGAGCGTGCAGAGGATCTTTCAGGGATTGCGTCTGTTGAAGGATATCCAACGCATTCGCATTCATCATTGGAACGAGAGACATGTTAGCTCCGAGCAAATTGATTGTTTAACAAGCAAACTATAGTCAGCTATCTTCATGATGCCCAAGGCATTTAGGGCGACAAAGGTTAACGATCTCCGCTTTGGATTGGCGCGTTTTAGGCGACGCAGTAACGACAAAAATTCATCCGATTTGGCTTATATTTGCCGATAGCCATCGCCCGAGAGGAGTGTCGCTCTGACTGAGTGTGGGCATGGCCGCTCGCGCACCGTGAACAAGCAACGTTCGGAGGTAGTTTCCATATCGATGATGCAGCTCGGATTCTTGCTGACAAAATCAATGAGCGTCTGCCGCCGCATCGTTCGGCGAACAGTTACCGCACCTCTTTCGTCGACGCCGACAACGCTGCGGCTATTTTTGCCTATATCGATACCCAAAATTGAAATCGTCATGGATCGGCTCCTCTTCCTTCGATGACGGGTCATATACTCGATGTCCTCGGAAGGGCGGGCCATCCCATAATCAATAGTCTGGATCCCTAGACCGGCAAAAACGTCTTTCAGCATGACTTCCCCTCTTTTAAATTATTAGCAAAGCTGCGATCTCCTACCGTCATTTGTCAGCGACGGCTTGATCTCTAACGTGAGGATCCGTCATGGATCGCCTCCCCCGCTACACCGCGGCAAAGGAGCGGTTCTTACGCCCTGAATATCGGCGCGGCCGCACCAACGATGCCTGCCTCATTTCCGAGCGAGGCCGGTATGAAAGTCACATCTTTGAGGTAGTCGGCGAGACCACAACGTCGGGCTTCGCCTTCCAATGGCGCCAGCAAGGCGTCGCCTGCGATAGCGAGCCCTCCGCCGATCATAACCGTCGATGGGGCGAAGATATGTATCCAGCTTGCGACAGCGCGCCCTATCCAACAACCAGCTCCCGCCAGGATTGCAACCGCGCTTTCGTCGCCGCCGATCGCACATTCAACGATATCGGATGCGTCAGCCGGCCTGCCCTTCCGAATTGCGTTCTGACCGATTTTGCTGTCTGGAAAGTCACAAACAAAAGCGGCAGCTACCTGGTTCAGGGCTTCACCTGAGGCGAGAGCTTCCAAGCAGCCCCGGCAACCAAGACGGCATCGTTTCCCGCTGTTGGGGTCAAGGATCATGTGCCCGGCATCCCCAAGACCTCCTCCTGACGTTGCAACAGGCTTTCCATTTGCAACGAAGCCCAATCCTATGCCGGTCCCCGCAGTTACCATCAGCAGCCGCTGCGAAGTTTTGCCATCGCCAAAAATCGCTTCTGCAAGCGCCGCGGCATTGGCGTCGTTTTGCACGACACATGGCAAGCCTGTGGCCTCTTCAATCGCCGCGGCAAGCGGATAGTCAATCAGCCCCGGAACATTTCCGAGTCCGCCCGAACGGCCATCTGGATGAATAATCCCGGGATAGCCGATGCCAACACCAATGATCGTGCAGTCAGAGTTGGATATCATCAACGATTTGATAGCGCCTACGTAGCTTTGGACGATTCCGCTGCCCCCGGCCCCAGCCTCATTCGTCAACCTCGCGGTATTGAGAATCCTTCCGTCGGAAGACACGACGCCAATCTTTGCACTGCCTCCACCTATGTCCACGCCAATTGCAAATCGCGGTGCTGACATTCTCAATGCCCTAAAGCCTGTATCGATTAACGCTCAGCATGAAGCCGCCGCCTTTGTAGAGCGACTTCACATATTCTACTGGGCGATCGGTATCGGTCATCGTCACCCGCCATACGGCGAGCACGGGCGCTCCGACCTCTATCTGGAGATGTGCCGCCTCTTCGTCGGTGGCCGCGACAGGCTCGAACAGTGCGTCCGTCCATGCAGGAACCTGACCCCATGTGGTCGTCATCTCTTCGTAGAGTGACCCGACTTCAAACATCTCTTTCGTCATTGTCGGGAAGAGATCAGCCGGCATATAGGCATCTTCAACCGCGACGGGATCGCCGTCAATCGATCGCACTCGCTTCATAAAAAGGAATTTCTGATCGTTGGTATCGACGGGCACGAGATGCTGCCGGAAGGAGGACGGCAACTCGGGGACATGCTCGAAGGAAATGACTTTTGACGATGGCGCTCCGCCGAGCCGGCGAACTTCGGATGTGAAACTGTGAAACCCGGAGACGCCCCGCATTCTGGCGGTGGTGTTAAAGTATCCCCGACCATGCTCGCTGTAGATCACTCCGCGTGACTCCAGCTGCTTCAGGGCCTGTCGCACCGTCACACGAGAAACACCGAACTCGCGCGACAGGTCACCCTCAGACGGCAGGGCAAACTGCACGCCGCGTCGAAGCTGGACCTCCTCATCCAGGATTTCAGCGAGCTGGATGTAAATCGGTGCCGCACCATTCTTGCGGATTAGCCTCTTCTTAAGAAGCAATTCGGTCATCGCAAATCTTCCCTTCGTAGTCGAGTCTGTCCGTACAGACCGGATTATTCGATGCGAAGCAACTAGGATGCCGCAATCAATTGATCCTCTTGCCAGTCGTAGGGCTGAAGAGATGTACGTGATCGGTATCAACCACCAGGGGAAGGAGAGCACCCAGCTCGACTTTGGCCTGAGGAGAAAGTGTAGCAACTATTTTTTGTTCTTGGCCGAGCCTGCAGGTGACGATCAACTCCGGCCCGGTCAATTCTGCGACGTCCACAGTTACGTCTAGCGCTACGTTACCAGAATGCGTACGGAATGATTCGGCGCGAATGCCTAGGGTGACGTCTTCTTCGTCATTGCCAGCTGGTCGGGGCAAGGCGAGCGTAACGTCCGTTCCGTTGAGCTTAACACCTGTGGACGTCCATCGTCCGTGCAGCAGGTTTATCGGAGGCGCCCCGACAAAGCTGGCAACGTATAAGGTCGCAGGTTTGTTGTAGATCGCCTCCGGCGTATCAAGCTGTTCGACTTGGCCATTGCGCATAACAGCAATCCGCGTCGCAAGCGTCATCGCCTCGATTTGATCGTGAGTGACATAGACAATGGTCGTCTTCATCATCTGATGCAAGCGCTTTAGCTCTGTGCGCAGCTCCATTCGAAGCTTGGCGTCAAGGTTTGACAGCGGTTCATCAAAAAGGAAGATCTTAGGTTTGCGGACAATGGCACGCCCGATGGCCACACGCTGTCGCTGCCCCCCAGACAACTGGCCGGGTTTGCGATCGAGTAGAGGTTCGATCTGTAGCATCTTGGCCGTTTCATCAACGGCCCTTTCGCGCTCCCTCGTCGGAACTTTGCGCATTTCCAGCCCAAAGCCAATATTGCGCCTCACCGATAGGTTCGGATAAAGTGCGTAGGATTGGAACACCATCGCTATATCCCGGTCTTTCGGATGAACCCCAACTATCGACCGATCGCCGACAAGAATCTCGCCACTGGTTGGTTCAGCAAGACCGGCAATGATGTTTAGCAACGTCGACTTGCCACAACCCGAAGAGCCTAAAAGCACAAGAAACTCCCCACTCTCCAAGGCAATGTCGATGCCCTTCAGCGTCTCGACTACGCCATAGCTCTTGTGGATCTTTTCGATGGTCAGCGCGCTCATGCACTCAGACTCCTGTTTTTTCGTATGTTCGTGGGCGGGTCGAGATTGCCGTGGTGGCAACAGAAACCCCTTGAAGGAGACAGTCCTCCAACCGCCGGCCCATAGCCAATGCAGAGAGGAAGCCGGCGTTGAAGACGTCGCCGGCACCAATGGTGTCGACAACCGCTACGCGTTCAGCACTCACCTGGCTGATGAGCTGCTCCGGAGTAATTGCAAGAGCTCCGCGCGAGCCGCACTTAACGACGATAATCGCGTCGCTAGGCATGACATCGCGCAGAGCTCCGGCCGCCGCAACCGCTGAATCCGTGGAGGTCAGGGAGGTTGCCTCGATCTCGTTCAGCAGCGCGATCTGGCTCTCACCAAGCCAGCTTAAAGCCGCAGCCTTTTTCGATTCCGTCCAGCCTTCACTGGGCCATCCAGTATCAAGTGCAACAGATATGTTCTGGGCTCGCGCCCAAGCAAGAAACTTCGGGTACTCACTGCTGAGAGCTTTGGTAACGAAACCTCCGGTCAGTAGCGCGATACCGCCCGCCAACTGCTCGCCATCAAGCCCCGAACAAACGTCGTCGACTTCAAGATGGTCGACATGGCCCGCGGCCGTAAAGAAGGTCCGCTCCCCATCTGGATGGGTCACTCGGACAGAGATGGTGGTGGGGCCTTGGTGGATTGACCAACGTTCTGCCCATGGGCCGAATGTCTCCAAAAGCCACGCACCAAATTGGTCGCTTCCAGCGTTTGCCGCTATCTGAAACGGCACTCCCATGGCCTTCCACGCGAGCGCTGTGTTTCCTGCCGCACCGCCAACACGCAACTCGCTATGCTCGACCAACACCTCGGTGCCAGGTAACGGCCAAGGGTAGGCAGGTCCAAGCACGAGGTCGGGGTTGACGTTACCGATAACGGCGAGCGCTCGCATCATTCGCTCCGGGTGATCTTCGAGGATCGCAGCGGAGTGCCGGCATTTTCAACGCGGCCGGCTGCGAAGCCGATCATGAAGCGCTGCGCAGCAGGCAGGATCGCGAAGATTGCGGCCATACCTCCTGCTGTCTTGAACGGCACCGTCACAGCGCCCTCGACGGGAGGTAGGCCAGAGCTATCGAAGATCACGAGCGGCGAACCCGCTTCGACGACCGAAGAGGCCATGGCGGTCACAAGATTCGCGGTGGGGTCCGCTCCGCGAAAAAGGACAACACCAATGGTAGATCCGAGCATTTCCATGGGGCCGTGGCGCAGTTGTCCTCCTTCGAGAGCAAAGGATGGCACGCGCGACAGCTCCGTCAGGCCAAGCGCAAGTGCTTCAGCGACACCGTTCAAAAGACGGCCGGACGCTACGATCGCATTAACGTCCTGGAATCTTGCAATCGCTTCCGACACGTCGGGGAATTCCGGCTGCTTCAACGCGGCCAATGCTTGTGCGGGGTTCAGACCAAGCTGCTCGAGGATCGCGAGGTGAAGCGCAAATGTGACGGTGAGGCTGCGGGTGGCCGCGAAAGCCGTTTCCATTCCGCCCGCACCCATGAACGACAGTACGCGCTTAGAGAGCGAGGAGCCCTGGCCTAAGGTCATGCCAAAAATATCGCTTGTGTCGACGCAGCTTTCGTTGAACCAGCGAATGACTTCGGCACTCTCGCCCGACTGCGAGGTGACGATTGACGTCCAGCCTTCAAGATGGACCGGCGCGCCCAGTTGCTCAGACAGGGGCAACGCAAATGTAGCGACACCCATCGCTCTGTAGAGCGGCTCCACTGCGCGGCCGACGGCGTGAGACGCTCCCATGCCAAGCATCAGCAATTTGCGTGACTTCTTCAACCGGGCCGCAACGTCTTGGGCGAGCTGCCGCGCACCCTCGTATGATGCAAGGGCGTCCGAATGTTGACGCTCCATTTCGCGGTCGAGGGCTTTCAAGCTCTCAGGAATGTTATCGGCGCTCATTTTTATCCCTTTACACTACCGTTGGTGAGCCCCGAGATCAGGGCTCGTTGCATGAACAGACCCAGAATGACCGGTGGCATGGCGGCGATAACGCCGGCTGCTGCAATCAGCCCGTAGTCGGAGATACGGCCGCCGGCTAAATCGGCGACGGCGACCGTCAGTGTTTTGGCATGCTGATCCGCGGTGAACAGCAAGGCGTAGAAAAACTCGTCCCAGGCCATGAGGAAGGCAAACAGTGCGGACACACCCATTACCGGCAGGGCGAGCGGCAGAGTAACGATGCGCAGTGTCGCAAAAAGGCCTGCGCCATCCATCATGGCCGCCGCTTCGATCTCACGGGGAATGCCGTCGAATCCCGACTTCATCAACCAGGTCGTGAAAGGTGCTAGAATGGTGAGATACACCAAGGCGAGCCCAAAGACGTTGTTGAGCAGTCCAAGATAAGACAGAGCTAAATAAAGCGGCACTGCTAGCGCCACAGGGGGCAGCATATAAACGCCGACAACAGCGCCAAGCGACCACCCGATTGATGGCGTCCGTGAGACGGCCCACCCCGCAGGAAGAGCAAGAAGAATAGCGAAAGCGGTTGCCAAGCCCGATACGACGACACTGTTTCTCAACGACGATGTAAACGCCGCGCCGGCACTATTTTCTACCGTCGACAGAAGGGCGGCATAACGGGAGAAGTCGATGCTTTGCGGCCACCATCTCAATGGCTTTGCCGTCAGATTGGCGGCCGGCGAAATACTCATCACGAAGAGCCAGAAAATTGGCGCGAGGATCACCAGCGAAAGCACGATCGCGGCCACGTAGATCACGATTGAATGGGTCAGGCTTCGGCGTTCCATCACGCTTTCCCTCCTGCACTTTTTCGGAGCAAAGCAGCATATCCCAAGCTTAAAACAGCGATGATCAGGGTCACCAGCAATGCCAAAGACGCACCCGTTCCAGCCCGCTGGAAGGAAAATGCCTCCTGGTACACCATGATCGACAGCGTTCTGGTGGAGTTGGCCGGCCCGCCTCGAGTCATGATCCAAATGATGTCGAAGACCTTGAATGCTTCAATCGTTCTGAGGACCAGCGCCACCATGAGCGGGCCGGCAATATATGGAAGGATAACAATTCGGAACCGCTTCCAGGCGCTTGCGCCATCAACAAGTGAGGCTGCGATAACGTCGCGGGGCACCGACTGCAGGGCGGCGAGGGCAATGAGCGCTACGAGCGGAAAGTTCTTCCAGCAGTCGGCTATGATCAGGGCGGTCATGGCCGTTGCGGGCTCCCCGAGCCAGCTGCGATAGCCGGAAATCAAACTAAGCTGCGTTAAGGCTGCATTCAGCGCGCCGTATTCGGGGTTGTAGATGAGCCTCCACAACGTTGCATTCACGATAGTTGGCAGTGCCCAAGGCAGAATCATCAGCGCCCTGACAAAGGCACGGCCGTGAAACTGGGTGTTGAGTAGAAGAGCTGCGAGGATCCCAACGACCATCTCCACGGCAACCGAGATGATTGCAAACCAGGCGGTCGTCGCCAGAGTTTTCTGGAACGAGCTGGAACTCAGGATTTTGGTGTAGTTGTCGACACCAACAAAACGCGAACCTTCGCCGAGAAGTTTCGCATCGGTAAAGGACAAGGCGACGGTATCGACCAGAGGCCAACCAATCACCAGTATAATAATCATCAACAGAGGGAGCATGAGCAGCCATGCCCGCGTTGTAAGCCAGGAACCGGACATTGTTTTCTCTTCAGTGAAGACGAGTGAGAGGCGGACGGCCAAGCCGCCCGCTTAAGTCAATTTCAAAGACCACTATCGTCGATTGCCGCTTTCAGGGCGTCTTCCGGTTTTTCCTGCCCGAGAAGCGATTGCTGAATTGCCTGCTGAAGAGAGATCGACAGCTGCTGGTACTCGGGTGTGGCTGGGCGCGGATACATGACAGCGAGCGCCTGCTTCGCAGCGGCGATGAGTTCCTCTTGGCCCTTGGTCACTGACGGATCATCATATGACGAACTCCAGATGGGGAGGCTGAGCCGGGCATAAGCATTCTGCGTCGACTGCGATGTCATGTAGGTGACGAACTTCCAGGCCTCGTCAGCATGCTTGCTGGAAGCGGTCACACCAAGCCCCATGGAGCCGTTCATTGCCGAAATCTTGCTGACACCGGCTACGCCGGGGGCTGGAACGACGCCGATCTTACCGGCGACCTTGCTTTCTTTGAGATCGTTGGCAAGGTTATACATGTATGTCCAGTTCAGCGCGAACGCAGCGTCACCATTCTGGAACACCTTTCGGACATCTTCCTCCAGGAACTCCTTCGAATTGGGATTGCTGACCCCGGAGGTGTAGCTCGACACCATATATTTAAGAGCCTCGAGCGCGCCGCCTTCATCAAAGGTAGGCTTTCCACGCTCCAGGAAAGTACCGCCATAGGCCGACACCAGTGTCGTGTAGTCGCAAATAGCCGCTTCCGCCTGCGCCCAACTCCAGGCGATCGGTGAATCTAGAAGGCCTTTTTCCTTGATTGTCTTCGCTTGGGCAGTCAGCTCATCCCACGTCTTTGGAGGCGCCTTGATGCCAGCCTTTTCGAGAATTTCTTTGTTGTAAAACAGATACTTGGTGTCAAGAATCCACGGCATACCGTAGAATTTGCCATTGTATTGGACCGTCGACCAAGCGCCTGGCAGAACCCCCTGCTTCATGTCATCAGTAATGCGAGACGAAACATCGAGAAGGATTTTGCTGTTGGCGTATTCCGCTGGCCAGATGACGTCGAAGAGGACGATATCATAGGTCCCGCCGGCCGCGCCCTGCGCGAGCAGCGTCTTGTCCCGAAGTCCTTCATAGGGCACGAATTCCAGATTGACGTGAATGTCAGGGTTTGCCTTGGTGAAAGCTTCCGCCATCGCGTGCACGTCTGCTTCGCTGTAGGCTGACTGCGCCATGAACAGCGCGGTCAAGTTTGTTTCCGCGGATGCATGGCTGGCAAATGCCACCGCGGCCAGAGCCGTTCCGATCAACAAATTCGGTTGAGTGCACATATTCTCCTCCAATTATGAACGTTTTCACAGATTCGGCAGAGGGATATCCGCCGATCGCATACAAACAACCTTGCAACCCGATAACGGGGTATTGTCGGCGACTTTACGGAACTCCTCTGCTCCGGCCATCTCTCTAACACGTTAATACAAGTTGTCAAGTTGATATGTATGCGAGTTAGCAGCGCTGCGATTTTGACGATTTGCTGCTTGTCCCCTTTGAGGACCTTTGATCGACGGAGCAGCGGGGCGAAGCCGAAGTCGTGAAGCGGACAACCGCTGTTTCTGGAGTGCTCGCTGCGTCACGTTCACTCAAGATCGTCAAAGCCGATCATCCCAAAGCAGTTGTCTTCATCGTCGACGAGGAAATCCGTCTGACGATAGGGAGGTCTTCCCGCAAGCAAGGTCGCCGCGGAAAAGGAACTGCGCGAAAGCGGGTTGAACTGGTCCATCAAGCAGACGGTCGATCGCGATTTACCTGAAGAGGTTCGGTTTTTGCAGGCGTTCGATACCTTTTCAGAGGGTCTTCAGCAGATCGTCGACATGCCAACGGCTCAAGCGGAACTTTTGCACAAGTTCCTCGTCCACAATGACGGGCGGCTGTCGCAAAAAGCACGCACGAAAGAGTTTGCTGGGTTCGAGGAAAGTGAGATCGAACGGATCGAATCGCTATACGCCAGCGCGTCCGCGCGAAACGAGACCTGATCATCCCCACCGCGCCGTTGTGCCTGATGATAGGAAATTTCGGTCAGGGTTTGATAGCACCGATTACTTCCTCACCGTTTATTTTCGCCGGCCTCTCAAGCGGCAATTTAGCCTCCTCTGGCGATGTCGGTGGATCGCTTGAACAGGTCTATTATTGCCCGGTTCATGTGAAATGCTTGGTCTCCACCAGAGGTTTTGGCTGTATCGCTCCGATCATCAATCACTATCGACCAGGTTCCGTTAAGCTCCCAAAACCTCATCGTTCTCGCTGGCTCGCCGACGCCCCCCTCACCGCAGCACCCTCGCGCCTCTAGCTCTGTGAGCACCACGACAGGAAGGTCTCTGATTTGGCACCGCCCGTCCGCGCTTGTTCAATCAGGGGCCTGAGGGTTTCGTTGACGAATTCTTCCATTGTCGTCGGCAGCGACGGACGATCGTTGCTGAACTTCACACGCCCATCGTTAAGAGCGGCCGATGTGTTCAAATCATAGACCCACCGATCAAGCGTTCCGAACCGCTCCCGAAATACCGTTTCGACTTTGTGATCGCGCATATCGACAAAGCGATAGCCTACATCGCGACCGAGCGCCCGGCCGACGATCTCAGCGATCTCGGGCATCGTGTAATCGATGCCGAGTTGCTTTACGGATCGGTGCCCGTCATTCAGGGTATCGAACTCTTTTGCCGCATTATCTGCAAGGTCCTGAATGGAAACCCAAGGCGCTTTGACATCTGGCGCAAGCGTAAAGCCGATACTGTCGTGTTGCGCGATCGCGTCGCTCCACCTGCCCAGATCCTCCATGAACCAGCCGCCCTGCAGGTGAACGAGCTTGATGCCTTGTAACCGGTTGAGAATTTGATCCAGGATGTGGAAGCCTTGGAAATGGCCCGTGTTTCCACTCAGTTCGGATCCCATTGCGGTGAGGCTCACGGCCAATTTCACGGGAGAATCACGAAGGGCGTCGAAGAACCGAAGTGCGACCTCGGGGTAATGCCCATGAAAGTCCTCCCCTGCCCAAAGTGTTTTGACCATCAAGAACGCGGCATCTGCATCTTCGAAGAACCTGCCAAGCTCGCCCTCACCCGTATCGAAGCTACCGAGGAACGGTTCTGCTCCTTTCGCGACGAGGGCATCGAGGGCCGGCCCTCCCCTCGAAAGAGCTTTGACAGAGTGGCCATTGGCCAAGAGGTTCTCGGTAAGTTTGGCACCGATCCTGCCGGTCGCGCCAACTACGGCAATACGCATGGCTTATCTCCTGAAGTTGCTGACAGGATCCTAAGGGATTGCGGAACGAGCAAAAGTGGAGATAATGCCATATGATCTCTAAATCAGGCCAACCTTCTAATAAACCACCCTGCGGTACGGCTATCGATCTGAGACTGTCGCATGGACCGGCGACGGCAGTTAGGGTGGACTTCGCCAACTATGAAGCAGAAGGGGTCAAGCACCAGCACCGGCAAGGTCAACTGATCCTGGCGCTCCATGGCGCGGTAACCTGCAGAGTGGAAAGTGGGGTCTGGATCGTGCCGCCAAACTGCGGCGTCTGGATACCCGGTGATGTCCCCCACGTTAATCAGGTCACGTCCAATGCTCGTCTGACATACCTGTTCGTCGAGCCCGGCGCAGCCATACTTCCGGCTGAATGCTGCACGCTTTCGATTTCGCCGATGCTTAGGGAGATGATACATCGGCTAGCGGACGTATCAGGGAGCGATGCGCGCGGCGGTCACATTGATCGGCTCGTGCGGGTCATGCTTGATGAGCTGGCACTGATGCCGCGCGAAAGGCTGGAGCTACCTGTCTCTGATCATCCGAAGATCGCCTTAATCACTGCGTCTCTTCTGGCAAACCCGAGCGACCGCCGCACCCTTGGTCAATGGGCTGAGCATGTCGCGGTAAGTGAGCGATCATTGAAGAGGCTTGTCGTTCAGGAGACCGGATTGAGCTTCGGCCGATGGCGGCGTCAGCTACAGCTGGTTGTCGCACTGCGGGAACTTGCTGGTGGTGCGACAGTCCAGCGGGTAGCAGGCGACTTAGGGTACGAATCCACGACCGCCTTCATCGTTATGTTTAAGAAGGTGCTTGGGACCACGCCATCGCGCTACTTCGCCCACCGTCTTTTGAGCGCCGAGCATGTGCACGACGTCTCGTGACATTCAGCGTGATTTCCTGATGACGCGAGGCGTGCTGCCCGTTTCCCGTCTCATCCATTGGGTGAGGTGAGACTGGTTTGCAAATCCCGTCATTTCGGCAACCTCGCTTATGCTCAGGGCAGTTTCCAGAAGCATCTCGCGGGCCCTTTCAGTTCGCCGCCGGAGCACAAAGCGATGCACACTCGAACCAGTCGCTGCCTTGAACCATGTCCGAAGGTGTGAGCTACTGACTGCCGCCACCTTGCTGAGGGTGTCGAGAGAGAGCTGGGCGTCCATGTGCTCTTCAATGTAATCTAGGACCCGCTTTAATTGTCTATCCGAAAGCCGGCCTGCTTTATAGTTGGGCGGACGATCCAGCGACAGCAAGCGACTTGTCATCGCCATAGCGATTCCGTCGATAAACAACCGTTCGCTGGGAAATCCCGAGCGACGGTCCATCTCAAGAATGCTTACTAATTGAACAATGCGATGGTCACGAAGAAGGTGGCGGGCTTTGAGGGTTTGCTTCTCTACGATGTCTCCACGCGCTTCCTCAATCATCCACGATGGAATGCTGACCATCAAAGCGTTGAAATCAGACTCCGCTTCGTATCCGCCTACCTCACCAGCAGGCACGACATCAATGTCATTCACCCGCCTGACGAAGTGTCTGCCGATCTCTTTGCAATAAGTACGGGTCGACGCGCTTCGATGCAAAATGATGGAGAGGCGGTCGGTACTCTCCACAATGAAGGGACCTGCTGGAGCCTCGAGTGCTAATAAGGTTACGCCGCCCAACGTTCTCAGCAAAGTCGACGGCTGATCGAAAGTACTCTTCATTCCGCCCTCCAAAGATAACAAGAGTTGAAGTCAAATGGCTATCGATCTTTGTGTCGTCAATGCGTTGTAGAAGGTATTGAAAGGCAAAACGCTTCGTTGGCTTGATAGGGGGTTCGTCCTATCTGAACTTTGGCATTTTCTGATAAATTTCTGGCACATCCTGCAAGATCGCATCCTGTCGACCAATTATCGTCGCGACATCGAAACAAGGAACATGTCGATGACGAAATACATAGTTGTGGGTGCCGGTCCGGTCGGAACGGAAACAGCGCGGCTTCTTGCAGTGGCCGGGCATGATGTCGTGCTTACAAGCCGAAGCGTCCAGCCGTCTACCATCGCAAATGTCAAGGCCATGCAGGTTGACGCCACCGATGCGATTGCTCTTGCAAGTGTCAGCAAAGGAGCTGATACAATCTTTATGTGCGCGATGGCGCCCTACCATCGCTGGTCTACGGATTACTTTCCAATCGTGGACGGGGTGACGAAAGCGGCGGAGACAGTTGGCGCTAAACTGGTGATTGCTGGCAATTGCTATTGCTACGGGGAGAACGTAACTGGTCCCGTGCGTTGGGACACTCCACTTGATCCAACAACGCGTAAGGGTACGGTTCGCACCATCATGTGGCAACGTGCTCTTCGCTCCGAAGTGCCGGCGATCGAAGTGCGATCCGGGGATTACCTTGGACATGACGTCATCGCGACCTTTACCCTCCTTGTGCTTCCTAACTTGCTGGCCGGAAAGCCTGTCAGGTTTCTGGGGGATATCGACGCTACCCACGCCTGGGCGTATACAAAGGATGTTGCGCGGACCCTCGCCGCCGCCTCGGATTACCGTGGAGAGTGGAACAGGGCGTTTCACGCTCCAGCGCAACATGCCACTCCCAGGGAGGTAATACAAAAGGCAGCCTCGATGCTCGGTAAACCCGTGCCCGAAATAGACGCGTACGCGACAACACAACTGGCCGAACACGGGATGCAGGAATTTGTGGAGATGGCATATCTTTTCGACAGACCTCAGCTTATCGACTCGTCGGACGCCGAAAATGAGCTTGGAATTCATGCGCAAAGTCTCGAAGTGATGATTGCCGATACCATCAGGGCCGCCTGAGAATTCAGGCGCTACAGCAAAAAAGACACCGAGCAATGGCGCTGGACTGCGCCATTGCTTTTTTGGCAGTTTGTCCGACGGAATTCGCGGAGATCATCGATATCGCTGTCTGGGGCTAGCCCTATCGGTGGCTTGCTGACACGCAGGCTCACGGCGGTGAAGAGCGGATAGTCCAAATCGTATGACGAACCATGGTGCCGGACGCGTCACACGAGGATCGTCACTTGATCTTTAGGGCCGTGAGCTTGAAAGGACCGGCATTCGACGCTGCATGTGCGACCGCCTCATTTACGTCCTGCGGAGAAAACTCAGTGACAGCGAACTGCTCAAGGTCCAAAAGTCCTGAATGGACCAACCGCACCATTCCAGTCACAGCAGCTGAATCGTACATCCATTGTCCATGAATAGAGATGTTATTGCGCATGATCCATGGATATGGAAGCGCGAGGTCGTCACCTCCGAGCATGCCAACCCCGCCCATAAGGACCGCGCGGCCATAGGGCCGGACGGCCATGATCGCCGCACGGGCAACAGCAGCTTCGACAGAAGGCGGTAGGAAATCCAGAACTGCGTCAATGGGCCATGCCACAGATTTCTTTATCGTATCTGTGTCGCGCTCGGAGTCCCCAGTCAGTTTTACAGGCACTAAGCGATTCCCGAATCTACCTTTTAAATCATCAAGAACTGCTTGGTTCCGCCCGGCCGCAATCACCGAGCGGGCACCCATTGCGAGCGCGGTGATGATTGTCGCGCTGCCAAAGTTGCCGGTAGCACCGCTGACCAGAAGACACTCTCCTGCTTGCAGGTTCATCTTAAGAAGTCCACCATAGGCAATAAGCAAGGTGTTGAGCGCGCACCATTGCGATGCGTTTGCAGGATCGATCTGGCCGATAGCTACCGCATTTTCAGTGGGGACCCGAACCTGTTCGCCGAAAGTGCCATCGCGGAAATAACGCTGCAGCATCTGTCCACCTTCGCCTCTCGCACTCCATCCTTGAAGAGTGATATCCGGCATGAGGGCGTCATCTCTAGAGCGAACTGTCGGATCGCAGAACACCCAATCACCAACCTTCAGTTTCGTCGCATCAGGGCCAACTTCGCGAACCTTACCAATCGCCCCGCAGCCTGGAATGACCGGGGTTGGAATGAGGTAGCGGCGGGCGCCGCTGAACACTTCATTTGCGTACGATAAAATCGGCGCAGAATGAACATCGACCAAAACCTCACCCGTTCCAATGGCTGGCGGCGTAACGTCTTGCCAAGCAAGCGGGGCTCCTAATTTTGTCAGCACTGCAGCTTTCATATAATTTCTCCTTGTCTGCCCGTGCACCATGATCCATAAAAAGTCCTTGAACAGAGATGGTACGATACTAGTATCACCTGGCACCACCCTGGAGGGACCATGATGGTCAACCACGAGCTTGCTGAGTTCCTCAAGTCTCGGAGGCAGCGGCTAGCCCCTGAAGCGGACATAGCTGCCCATAGACGGAGACGTGTCGTAGGATTACGCCGCGAAGAAGTGGCGCAACGCGCCGATATCAGTGTCGAGTGGTACGTTAAGCTGGAACAGGGCCGGGTCGTTTTGCCCTCAGAAGCTACCGTACTGGCCCTATCAAAGGCGCTTGAACTCAGCGACGTTGAAGAACGTCACCTTCGCCGTCTGGTGGGCCGCGAGGATCGCCCCGCTCATATAATCGAGCGTGTGCCAGATGGACTTGTTCGGGTAATCGAAAGGCTGGCCGACCCGGCCTACCTGACGGGAAGACGATGGGACCTTCTCGCTTGGAATAACGCTGCTTCCCGACTATTCGGCTTCGATACACTACCCGCTGCTCAGCAAAACATTCTTCTTTTCGTCATCACCAATCCTCTGTCTAAAAAGCTATTTGGCAGGACTTGGGCCAGTGAGGCCAAGCGCGTAGTCTCCATGTTTCGGGCTGACTACGACATCTGGGCAGGTGACCCATCATTTATAGAGCTGATTGAGAAATGCCACGCAGGGTGCGGGCAATTTGGAGACTGGTGGTCCTCACATGACATCGGTGCGCCAGTGTCGGGCATTAAGTATCTCTGCCATTCCACCGATGGAGATCACCGCTACGCATATTCATCGTTCCAAGCAAATGACGATCCAGCTCTGAAGCTGGCTTTATATTCAAAGCAGGATTGAACTAAGTGAGCACCACCGACAAGCAGATCCAGGTGCTGTAAATATGAACCCCAAACCTACTGACTTTTGTGGCTTGCAACGGTTAAAACCGATACAGCACAACCCAACCGATTATCATCTATCGGAAGATCGACCATGCGTCAGTTAAATCGAGCAAATGTTGGGATTTTCGCGACACGACCAAAGTCCAATGGCGTCTAAACTGCCATCCCCGGCAATAGCCAAACCCGTCCGGCTTCGGAGAAGCAATAGAAAGAAAGCTGCCATTGCTTTGGCATCTTTGCAATCGTTCCCGTGGTCATTTTGTACAAAGGTTCTTTCCAGCTACTGGCCAAACTCGAGAAATGAACCTTCGGAAGCGGGCTATGGGTTCTCCCGAGCGTTCGACTTTCATTCGCAGTAGGGTCCCGTGCCAGGCGGCAAGTATCCCGCCTGCCAGATCCTCAGCCGTCTCCTTTTCGAAAGCCTCTCCGAGCGCCTCTGCGTAATATGCTGTGTGCCGCGTCATGATCTCAGCCAGCCTTCGCCGAAGGACTTCAGAATGCGCGGAGACCTCGCTTGCCATGTCCGGGATCAGACAACCCACTTTCCAATCAGGCGTACGTACAAGTTGCTCTATCTCATCTACATAGGTCACTATCCGATCAAAGGGATTGCGCGTCTTGTCCTGCAACGTGCGTTCCATGATCGCTTCTAATTGAAGTACATAGTGAGCAAGAACCTCGGAACCGAAGTCCTCTTTCGAGCGGAAATGATTGGTGAATGAACCCTGCGGCAGACCGGCCGCGGTGGCTACCTCACGTACGCCGGTCGCCGTGTAGCCTTGTGCATGGAAAAGTGCCGTGCCTCTTTCGATGAGGATCGTCCGCTGCGGCGAACTGGTCTTTCTCTTCATAATACACTCGTATTGACACATGCGCTCTATGAACATAGCCTGTCAACAATACAGTCGTATTGAGTTTTAATCAAGGAGCGTGTGATAGTGTTGGAAGCTCTAAAGCATCGCATCATCAACGCCAACGGGACGTCGCTGCATGTCGTGGATCAGGGAAATGGTCCGCTGGTGCTGTTCTGTCACGGGTTTCCAGCGACCTGGCGAAGCTGGAAAGACGCAATGGGGGCTGTTGCTCACGCAGGCTATCGAGCTGCGGCTTTCGACATGCGCGGTTACGGTGACAGCGACGCGCCTGACGATGCCAATGACTACACACCGTTTCACACGGTCGGGGACGTCATTGCAATTCTTGACAGCTTCGGAGTGCAACAAGCTGTGCTTGTTGGCCATGACTTCGGTGCAAGCACCGCCTGGAATGCTGCCATGATGCGACCGGACAGGATCTCCGCGGTTTTTGGGGTCACCGTTCCATTCTTGCAGCCAGGCGGCCCAAGCTTCCTTGAGACGCTACGTTCCGCAGACAAGACCAATTTCTACATGTTCGATCAGATGAAGCCGGAGACCGATCGGAAGTGGGCGAATGCGGCGGAAACTATCCCATCGAATTACTATTGGACCTCCGGAGAGCCGCCTGAGAGTGAGCGCTGGGACCCCTTTGATCCGGTCAGAAACCTCCTGCGCCGGGTTTCCGAGTGGCCGATGACAATAGATCCTGCCTATTTTCATGAAGTGATCCCCGTCTTCCAGCGCACCGGTTTTCACGGTCCACTGAACTATTACAGATGCATCGACACATTTTGGAAGATTGTAAGGCGCGCCTATTCCGGCTACGCTGTCCAACAACCTTCGTTTTTCCTGACAGGCCAAAGGGATGGACTGAACTCCGTGACAAAGCCGACCGAAGTCGGCCTTCGAGCAAGCCTGCCGGGGCTTCGCGGCTTTGTAGAGATGGAGAACGTTGGGCATTGGCCGCAGCTTGAGGAGCCTGTGGGATTCAACGCAATACTTGTAGATTTTCTTTTATCGTTACCAGCAGCTTAGGCGCAGCGCGGACACGCTGTCGCAAAAACCCTAGATAGCGCGACGTGCAGGTTATGCCGCATAAGTCGGCCAATAGATTGGGTGCCTGCTTCCGCTTTCGGTCGATTGTGTTAAAAAACGTTGGTTTTGCTTACTGGTCAAATTGCTGGTTCACTTCAAATAGCGAATGTGGAGCGAAGCACATGCTGGGACCGAAGCAAGGCTATCAAACCGCGTTGGTTTATGGGTTCTCACATGAAGGCCCCATCCCCGCAGATCGCACGCTTCGCTCCATAGAGCATTTTGTCGATCTGTCGGAGGTCCGTCGAGAACCAGCGAATTCCCTATAGCCACACGGGGCGGCCGTCGGTCGATCCGGACCTGATGATGCGCATGCTTCTCGTCGGTTATTGCTTTGGCATCCGTTCCCAACGCCGCCTATGTGACGAGGTGCATCTGAACCTGGCTTATCGCGGCTTCTGTCGGCTTGGTTTTGACGGTCGTGTGGTGTCCTGTTGCATGGATGAAGGTTTTATCGGCGGCGGGGGCTCTGCCTTTGATGGCAGTCCCATTAAGGCAGATGCCAATCGCCAGAGCGTATAGAAGGAACCACCTAGACGGTGCCGGAGAAAGCCAATCGTGCGGTCAAGGTATATGTGGCAGCGCTTGATGACGTGGCCTTCGGCTAAGCGACCACTGGCACGCCGAAATCGTTTCACCTGCTGATCCGGCAGCGCGGTGGGCTGCGGCAAATGGGGGCTTGCCCTTTTTTGCTTATACCGCCAAGCGCACAAGCGGAATTATCCGCAAGCTAACGGGTGCGTGACGGCAGTGTTTGTGACAGACTATCAGCTTGTGAACGAGGGGATACTCTTGTTTAGATCGATCACGCAGAAACCTCCGTTCAGCGGAAGTTTCTCTCGTCGTGACAATCTTCTTCAGAGTGCTATTCAAAACAATCCCGGGCAGTGAACTCAAGGACCGCAACATAGCAGTTTGGCTACAGATCGCACTCTTGGAGCGCCTTTTGGCGAACGTGCAAGTGTCGTAATCTGCTAAGTTGACCATGTCAGGGCTTTGTTGCAATAAACTGCCAGTCGGATAGCGCAGCAATTCGATGGGGCTCCGCCCGCGTGCAATAATCTTGAGTTGCGACGATCGATCGCAGATCAGCGAAGCTCTGGTAGCGTACAATGACGAGGTCGTCCCACAGCTTACGCGCTGCCGGGAGAAGCGTTGCGAGGTGGCGCCCGGCATAGATCAGCTCTGCTGTGACACCGAGATCGGCGGCGATCTCACGGAAGGCGCCGGCATAGCCTTCATAGTAAGCGGCGCGACCGGTGACTTTTCGATCCTCAAAATCAGCCGGATAGACGGGAGGGTCTCTGAAGGACAAGAGATTCACCATTACAACTGGTCCGTCTCCAATCGAGGCTTGTGCCTTGGCGAAAGTCGTCTGTAGATCTTCATGCATATTGCCCTGTCCTTATGACAATTTTCGTCAATATGTCAATAATTGACATATTTTGTAAGAATGTCAACATGCGGCATGAACGTGAAAATGAGCAAAACAGGACAAGTTCTCCAGGCGGCTGAAACCGTATTTTTGCGTTACGGTTTTGCCCGAACAACCATGGGAGACATCGCAAAAGCCGGTGGCGTGTCTCGCCCCGCGCTCTATCTTTTGTTTGAAGATAAAGAGGCCATTTTCAGCGGCGTCATCGAACAAATGGACAAGCGGTCTCTTGCAAGCATCAAAACCGCGATTTCCGATATTGATACGGCGGATGAAAGGCTGCGTTACGCTTGTATCGCATGGGGGGCGCACGGGATCGAACTTGCGGAGGCCTTCACCGATGCCTCTGATCTCTTCGATTTGCGTTTTCCTGCGGTGCAAGCAGTTTACCAACGGTTTCAGACCTTGGTCGTGGAAATCTTAAGCCCAATAGCGTGGAATTTGCCGGTCTCACGCCAAGACTATGCCCTCACCCTAACATATGGAATGCGCGGGCTTCTTTCCGCTGCAAGGGATGCAAACCATATGAGGAGCCTGATCGAGATCCATGTCAGGATCTATTGCGCGTCGATCATGTCGTAAATGCGGTCTTCACACGCAATGGCCCTCCCTAGGGGTCCTAACGGAGAGCACTTCGCCGGCGGCGCGCACACCGCTTTCCCATGCACCATGCGCGGTCGAAAAATCATCAAGGTGAGTCGCTTCGCCAGCAAAGAATAACCGCCCGGCGATGGGCCGTGCAAGCAGTTCTCGTGCATGTGCCTGGCGCGGAAGCGCATGGCTATAGGAGCCATGAATCCAGTCCATGGAACACCAGTTTGTGGCGATGAGCGGCCTTAGATGGGGCCGGATACGATTTCCGATCAGGGATGCCAGTTCATCTATCGCGAATGCGAAAGCATCCATCACACCGGCCTTTTCAATGCGAACGGCGCCGATCCCTCCATAAAAGCCCTCAATGATCGGCCTTCCCAGAGGCCGGATGTAATAGCTTCCAGTCGATGCACAGTATGGATTGCCGAGCAAATGGGTTTCGGGTTCAAGCCCGTGATCGCCGCATAATTCCAGAAACAACTTGTCGGCAAGTCCAAGTGGAAGTTGGCCTGCAGCGAAGAGATGCTCATCGACAATGGGATCGAACGCGATGCAACCACGTGCCAGAGCATTTGTGGAAACAGTCAGAATTGCTGCATCTGCAGACAATCTACCTCGATTTGTCTCGAGATGCACCCCGTTTGAGACCAAAGAGACGCGTCGGACAGGTGTCGAAAGACGTATTCTCGCGGTCTCCGGAATGCAGCTGGCAATGAGGCGCCCATAACCTTCCCTCACCCTCCAGTTGTCCTCGGTTGCGGCATTGTCGTACGCCAGAAAGTCCCGAACTGAGAGACGTTCGAGCTGTGCACCATTGAGATATCCGCTAAGTGCCTGGCAATAGGAGTTCCACCTGTCTCCGTCCTTGAGGACATCGGATGCCCGGTCTGTCATCGATGGCTGATGCCTCAACCGCTGTTGAAAGCCATCCCACGCAGACTTCGCGGAGGATTGTTCGTCTTTTGAAAATCTGAGGTCACGCCACTGGCTTTGCCACGCACTCTCCCCGCGCTCAATCGTCAATCCGCATTTGAGACCAACAGCCACAAGCGGATTTCGCTGTGCGGAATGCAGCCAGCCGCAGCCCATATCGAGCGGCATTTCGCGAAGGTCAACCGTCCAAGCACGACCGCCGACACGATCACTGGCTTCCAAAATAATCACGGTGAGTCCCGCATTTACAAGTTCGCGAGCAGCAGCGATCCCTGCGGCACCGGCGCCGATAATTGCGACGTCATAATCTGATGTCATCTTCTCGTCCCGCACATCTGCGTGCAGAATATGATTTAAGACGGAACCCTTTTTCTTCAATGAGCGCTCCTAGCCTGTGAGACTTTCACGATGACCTTCTTCGAGACCATCATCGCCCTGCTGGCCATCGCCGTTGTCCTGCTGCAGATCACAAGACGACTGAGCTTGCCTTATCCGGGAATTTTAGCTGCAGCGGGAGTCGCGGTTGCGCTGCTGTCAGGCGCCCCGACGATTCCAATAGATCCGCCGACGGCGCTCGCTCTCTTCATTGCGCCAATCCTGATCGACTCGGCCTATGATTTTCCGGTCGGTTCGGCCCGCCGAATGGTCCTTCCACTGATCTTCTACGCCATCTTCGCCGTCCTAGTGACGACCTGCGTAGTAACGTCGGTCGGTGTCGCCCTGACTGGTCTACCGCTTGCCGCGGCATTCACCTTGGGCGCTATCGTTGCCCCGCCCGATGCCGCCGCCGCCACCGCCGTTTTGTCCAGTCTGCCCGTTGGTCGGCGGGTCGATACTCTCCTGAAGGGAGAGAGCCTGTTTAACGACGCCACTGCCTTGCTGCTTTTCGGTGCAGCTTTAACCGTGCAGGCACAGGGAGGGCTCAACGGCACAATCGCCATTCAGCTCGGCCTGGCAGCACCCGGCGGCATAGCCTTCGGCATCGCCTTCGGCTTTCTGATCTCAAGACTACGACCGCTGACGGAGAATACGGTTGGCGGCACACTTCTGCAGTTTGTTTACGCCTTTTCCACCTGGCTCATCGCGGAGCACTTGCACCTCTCTGCGGTTCTGGCAACGGTTGCGAGCGCCATGACAATTGCTGCACTGGAGAAGATGGAAAGCTCACCACGAATGAGGGTACACTCGTTTGCGGTCTGGACAACCGTCGTCTTTCTCCTCAATGTCGTCGCCTTCCTCCTGATGGGCCTGCAGGCGCGAAGCATTCTAGAGGCAATGCCATCCGCCCGACTGATGCGAGCGGCATATTTCGCCTTCGCCGTCGTACTCGCGGTGATCGTGAGCCGAATTGTTCTTGCCTTCTTGCTCCATGCCATCGTGAATCTTCTTTATCGGCACGGCAAGGTCTCGGCTAATTACTCCACCGCCGAAACCTTCTTGGTAGGCTGGTCCGGCATGCGAGGGCTGGTAACGCTCGCTACCGCCTTTGCACTGCCGGCCGACTTTCCGGAGCGTGATTTGCTGGTGCTGACGGCGTTTGCCGTAGTTATCGCGACTCTTGTCATTCAGGGTGCAACCTTGGCACCGATCATTCACCTTATGAAGCTCGACAGACGAAGGGAGGCGCGCGAAGAGCTTGACGCGGCGCGCCGTTCGCTTGCGGAAGCGGCAGTTCAACGTCTTCTCCGGGAAACTGGCCCTGAGGCGCAGGCTGTCCGGGAGATTTACCAGGAATACCGGTCCGGAGTTCCGGACATCACGGCAAGCTCACCCGTGATGCGCCGACGTGAGGTGATTATGACTGCCATCATTGCGCAACGGGAGCGTCTGTCCGATCTACACCAACGGGATGAGATCGGGCCGACGCAGTTTCTCGAACTGCAGGAAGACTTGGACTGGAAACAGCTTTCTATTGACTCGGAGGAAGACCGGCGCATCACCGAAGCGTGAAGCGCCGACGCCGATAAACGGATGAGGGTTGGTCGGCATGCCGAACCATCGCCCCCCCCACATCTTCGGGCTTGACAAGGAAACCGGTGAGTGTGGTTCCGATCCGGCAGCGTGCACTTGATTGGTCAAATCATACTTTTTGCAACAGGATGAAATGAGACGGTCAGGCCGGTTGGCGCAGTGCCCTTGATAGATCATAAACGATGGCCTGAGCGAAGTTCGTTCATGCCCTCATCCATTGAAACCACAGGTGAATAGCCCAGTTCTCGCCGAGCTTTGTCGATGCTGAACGACACTTCAACAGCGGACGTTGCGTAGACCTGCATTGTCAGTGGCGGCACGACCCGCCCCCCCGATATTTTTCCAAGAAATTCGCCGAATGTCGTGATGGTGCGGACGGCAAAACGCGGTACAGTCTTCTCAGGGACATCAAGCCCTTGTGTCCCAATCAGAGCGGAGACGATGGTGCGGAACGTCACGGGCTCCCCGTCTGAGATGAAATACACCTGTCCGCCGCGGCCCCGGCTGAGGGCGAGCTCGACGGCATGACAGAGGTTGGCGATATGTGTCGTTGATGTCAGGTAGCTTCCACCTCCGATCCAGGCGAACTTTCCAGAACGTACCGCTTCCAAAAGGCTTGGCAATGCCGTTGTGTCGTCACGGCCCCAGACAAATCTCGGGCGCAACGCCACGACGCAAAAATCGGGACTGTCGTAGGCCAGCGCGATGCGCTCGGCCGCTGCCTTGGTGCGCGAATAGCTGCCTGCTGGCTTAATCGGCAGAGGCATGGACTCGTCCACATTGAAAAGCGGCTTGCCCGCTGCGAGTACGGATTCCGTACTGATATGAATGACCTTGCGGATACTAACGGCACGAGCGGCGTTGAGAATGGCACGCGTCCCATCCTCATTTACATGTCGCTGCTTTTCGCTCGCAGGTCCATGGTCGGTGTCAGCGGCCGCATGAACCAGCGCATCGCAGCCGGATATTCCCGCGGTAAGATCGGAACTGAAAAGATCACCCTTGAACGGGACCGCGCCCAGCGCCCGAACGATATCAGCTGAAGCGTCGCTCCGAGCCAAGGCGATGACCATCGCTCCGCGGGCGACAAAATGGCGGATCAGGTTCCGGCCGACATAGCCGCTACCGCCAGTGACGAAGATGCGTGGAAACGAGACGTATGTATCCAAGACCGCGGCCGGTGCGGCAATGCTGTTTGTCATATTATTCACCTGATGAGACTGAGAGTGTTAGCTCGTCTTGACCTCAGGGAGGTCAATTTCCTCCGGCTGGGCCGCTACAAGCCAGTGGATTTCGCGAAGGAGCCTGTTGCGGTCTTCGCGTGGGAATTGATGGAAGTCGAGGTGTTCGAGGAATTTCAACCCTTCGAGCGCCAGGTAGGCAAGAAGCGCCCCTCGCGGTGACGGCGAGGTTTCCTCGATATGGGCGATCGTGCGGGCCTGGGTTTTCTGCATCTTTGAACGCAACTCCTCGTTGAGTGCAAGAGCGGCGCTGAGGTTCAAAGCGACCGCCTTGAACTCCTCCGGTGGCGGGGCGGAGGCGGCAAGGATTCGGCCCTTGATCGCCCGGTCCTTAGGGATATCGATCAGTTTCTCGATCCCTGCATGAAAGGCAGCGTCGCGTTCGAAAGCGCGTTCAACGACGGCTTCAATCAGCGCCTGCTTGGACTTGTGATCGTAAAGAACGCTCGCCTTGGTGACGCGCGCCTCTTTCGCTACGGCGTCGATCGTGAGGTTAGCCGCGCCCTCGCGTCCAACGACACGTTCCGCCGCATCGAGGATGGCCTGCTGGTCTATAACCCGTTTCCTACCCATGATCCTTGCCCTGATTATTTCCATCCGGATGGTTATAAATAATTTCGTACAGTCATGTCAATGCGCCAACGGCTATCGCAATCCTGAACAACGGCTGTTTCTCGCCATACCTTTGGGCAGCAGGCGGGTGTGGATATGGCTCGCCACAAACGTTAGAGCACTGCCTCGTTGATTTTGCTTGCGTTTTCGGGACCGTCGCCAGTATCTGGCGACAGCACCTGGATACGGGGAACTGGAACTTAACAGTGTTGGTCTCGCGCTGCTCAATGCGATGATCGCGGCGTTTCCTTGCAAGTGATCCAAATGTTTGTTGTGGAGGAATGCTGAGCTGGCGTGCACCAAGTCGGCGAATCTGCGTTTCGTTGCGATAGGCCAATGGCAAACTCCTCCGCTCAGACCCTCTGCAAGATATTTAGGTACTGATCAGGAACAAGGGCGAGATCGTTTGGGACGCAGTAGAGGTATCTGCCGGTTTCGGCCTTGACGTGCCTGTTCACCCAATTCTGGCCTTCCCCCGTGATCGCCAACAAGAATTTGAATTTTGTCAGCTGTTGCTGGGGAGTTTATCAGATAATTGATCGAGGGCACACGCTGGCGTCCGACGCCTTCACCGGAGCAGCAGAAAATGCAAACAGCTATAGCGAGAAAGAAAAATTGATTGAGCCAGCTCATAGGTGGGCACTCAGCTTCACTTTACTGATTTTTGCCAATGATGCTGTCGGCGGCAAGATGCTCGAAACCTGGGAGGTGTGCGCTATCCATCCAATCGAGCAAAATCAAGGTCTGCGAAAGGGCCTCCATTGGATCGCCTGTGAGGTCACAGAAGACCGCCAGTTCTAACCAGAACGGCCAGCCGCTCCTCAGATCGCGAATACGAAGTGCGGGCTGCGGGCCGTTTCCGTTGTCGATTTCGTCCATGTCGCCGATCCTGTAAGAAGCAAGCTGATCAGCGTGTAGGGGGCGTCCGAAAGATCGGCAACTAAGATCGGCAATTTTTATCGATTATGCGTCCTAAGCATATGTTTTTAAATCGCAATCCCGTATCGAAAGATCGGCAATTTTAACGGTTAGTCGGTAATTTCAACATCGGCAACGAAGATCGGCAATTTTCTTGTTTTTTTCGACTTAAGCCACTAAATATTATGGTGTTTTAGACACACAAAGATCGGCAATAAATGGCAGAAGAAGTACCGACACGGATTGAGCCCGCATTTTTCGAAGAAAGCATTCCCTCTGCGATCTCTGACCTCGTCGTTGAGATTCAGGCGGAAGCAGGAAAGCTCGGTCGGGACCTTCATGCTGACGCAGCATTCGAGCTGTCCGATCTCGTTAGAGTGATGAACTGCTACTACTCTAACTTGATCGAGGGTCACAATACTCGCCCGAAGGACATTGAGCGGGCGTTGGCAGGTGCCGAGATCGAAGAAGCAACTCGACCTCTCGTACTAGAAGCAAAGGCCCATGTCATCGTTCAGCGCGAGATCGACAGCCTGAGCCGTGACGGTGCTCTGCCCTCGCCGACCTCGTCTGAATTTATTGCCTGGGTACACCAGCGTTTTTACGAGGAGATGCCGAAAGAGTTTCGTTTCGTCGAAGGGCGAGATGGCCCAAAGGTCGAGATCATTCCAGGCGCGTTCAGATCGAAGAGTGAGGACGATGTTTCCGTTGGTCGCCACCATCCGCCTGCTTCGCAATATGTCCAAGCGTTCATGGACTATTTTTCCAAACGCTATGCTGCCGCACAGACCAGTGCAACGAACAGAATTATCTCGATAGCCGCAGCACATCACCGTCTAAACTTTATTCATCCCTTCACGGACGGGAACGGCCGTGTGAGTCGGCTGATGTCGCATGCCATGGCTCAGGAGGCAGGTGTCGGCGGTCAAGGGCTTTGGTCGATTTCGCGTGGGTTGGCCCGTGGCCTAAAGGACAAGGGTGAATACAAGCGGCTTATGGACCACGCCGACCAGACGCGCATGAACGACCTCGACGGTCGCGGGAACCTGTCACAGCGAGCACTGCAAGATTACTGCGAATGGTTTTTGGGGGTCGCCCTAGACCAGCTGAGGTTTTCGATGGTTGTCTTTTCGTTTGATACGCTCGAAGGTCGTTATCGCAAGCTCGTCGAAAACGTCATAGACGACAAGCGAGCGCCAGACGTAATCTCGGCCGTCTTGAAGCACGGCTCGATAGATCGTGGTGAAATCGGCTTTATCACCAAGACATCTGACCGCACTGCACGCAACACTCTGAAGGAACTGCTGGACCACGGGTTCCTGAAATCGGCCTCACCAAAGACCCCTGTTCGCATAGCCTTCCCCCTCGACTATCGAGAGCGGCTTTTCCCGAACCTTTTCACAGATGGTGAGATAGCTGCACCGGAGCCCCGCGTGCCATCGTTCCTTACTATGAAGCGTACGGAAGAAGTGGCCAAACGGTCATACTTCGCACCCCGTGTGGACGAGGCGGAAGAGTTTGCTAAGCGGGTGACCGGGCTCGCTGCTTTGAAAAAGTCGCTCGGCCCGCGAGCTGCCCTTGCGAGGTTTGCTTCGGTGGAACTTGCCAAGAACGAGCCCTCGGCAATCGATTGGCAGGCTATTGAAGACAGCGTGATTTCAGAGGCGATTGGGGAGCATGGCGTATCCCGAGCTGTCGTCATTGAAGACCTCTGGCAACACAGTCCCGGTGCCGTGTCGCAAGAGCAGAGAGAGACCATCGCAAAGCGGGTCGCGGATGCTGCACCCGAATTAGCGAGGAAGCATATGAAAAGCGTTATGGAAAAGAAGCCGAAGCGGTGATCACTTCCCAACGTAATCAGCGCAACGGGGCAACCGGCACCTCAGGTTGACCTCTTCGATGGATACGCAAGCTTGCCCCAGGCACGGTTTTGAAAATCTGTTTGCTTGTTGGTGGCGTCTTGTCTTCAGGCGAGGTAGTTGATGAGGGTGCCGACGATTGCGCCTCCTCAGTCAACTGACCTGCGTCAGTCGCCGTCTTCGCCACACCGATAAAGTTCTAGATACGACTGACGCGATACGGGCCAAGCTTCGAGAGCATCATCGTCGAGCGCGCGAGCGGAAGCTATGTGCATGACGCCGACGACCGCCCCATATTGGACTTCACGTCGGGGCAGATGAGCGCCCTTCTCGGTCATACCCATCCGGACATCGTAGCGACCGTCGATCGCCAGATGCGCTCGGTCGCGCATCTCTTCAGCGGCATGCTCTCGCGTCCGGTAGTGGAACTGGCGTCACGCCTTGCGGCGCTCGCGCCAGGGCTCGACCGTGTGCAGTTGCTGACGACGGGAGCCGAATCCAACGAGGCTGCCATTCGCATGGCCAAACTTGTGACTGGCGGACATGAAGTGATCGCCTTTGCGCAGAGTTGGCATGGCATGACGGGCGCCGCGGCCGCCGCGACCTATAGCGCCGGTCGTCGCGGATACGGGCCGACGGCTGCAGGGTCTCTCGTGATACCTGCCCCAAACTCTTATCGTCCTCGATTCGCAAAGTCGGATGGCACCAACGATTGGCAAACCGAGCTGGATGATGCGTTCGCGCTGATCGACAATCAGTCGACCGGAAGTCTTGCCGCGTTCATTGCCGAACCAATTCTGTCGAGCGGTGGAATTCTTGAACTTCCGGCGGGTTATCTGGCTGCGCTCAAGCGAAAATGCGAGGAGCGAGGCATGCTTCTCATTCTGGATGAAGCCCAAACCGGCGTGGGCAGAACCGGGCACATGTTCGCGTTTCAAAGGGATGGTGTCACTCCTGATATCCTGACCCTTTCGAAAACATTGGGTGCCGGCTTGCCGCTGGCTGCGGTGATGACGAGCGAGGCGATCGAGCAGAAGGCTTTCGAGAAGGGATATCTGTTCTACACCACGCACGTCTCCGATCCGCTTCTCGCCGCAGTCGGCGTCGCGGTCCTGGATGTCGTCGAACGAGAAGGCCACGTTGCTGCCGCAATCGAGCGTGGGGCGAGGTTGCGGGCCGGACTTGTGTCTCTTCAACAGGGATTTGAATGCGTTGGCGATGTGCGCGGTCGCGGCCTTCTGATGGGTCTGGAGATCGTAGCGGATCGGCAGACGAAAGCCCCGGGATTCGCTCTCGGTGCCAAGATCATGGAGGAGGCGATGCGGCGCGGGCTGAGCATGAATATCGTCAAACTGCCCGGAATGGGCGGCGTTTTTCGTATCGCGCCGCCCCTAACAGTCTCGAACGAGGAAATTGACCGTGGCATCGAGATCATGTCCGATTCGATCCAGGCTGCCTCCGCAGCCTGACCGATCTATCTGGAGATCGTTTGCCCTCTACGGTACGGGATCTCGAGTGCGCACTCATGGCAGCGGCCTTGAAAAGATCGACCAAGCATGGGACCGCGGATGAATGGTTAAGCGTTCATGAGATGCAGCTTGTGGTTATCTGTTAGGTGAACCGCGAGGTTGCGAAAGTCTTTAATGGACGCATGTTTGGTCACGAGAGGCGGTTCATGGACCGCATCAATCAAAAGAACCTTGGCACCGGCCGCTTCGCCAGCTTTTGCACCGGGTATCGTGTCTTCAAATACAAGGCATTTCTCTGGATCAGTCCCGATCTTCCTGGCGCCAAGCAGGTAGCTTTCGGGGTCCGGTTTTCCAGCTTTAACTTCATCCGCGGTCACGATGAATCGCGGAACCGGCAACCGAGCGGCTTCCAGCCGCCTGAGGACCAGTTTCTTCGACGAGGACGTCACCAAAGCCCATCGCTCAGCTGGCAGCCTTTCCAGAAAAACTCGCGCTCCGGGGATTTCGACCACATCCCCAACGTCATCTGCTTCTTCTGCTTCTATCAATTTCGCTTCAAGCTCTGGATCTACGCCCGGCAGATTCAAGCGCCTAAGTGTATCAATCGATCGCGAACCGTGCATCTTCGGCAGAAACTCATCGACATCCAAGCCGTGTTCGGCGGCCCATCTTCCCCACACTCTGTCCGCCGATGCCTTTGAGTTGACGATCGTGCCGTCCATATCGAAGAGGAAGGCTGAGAAGGTTTCTGCAAAGACGGAGGAGGACATAATTGACCCTTTCTATCAACGAATGCTGGAGGAAGGCGCCGCTGCCGTTTGAGTTACGTGCATGGCGACGAAGACGTCCTCACGGATCCTGGGAAAACGCTTAAGAGCAACTTTGTTCCCCTATCACAAACAAGCGGAACTTGGATCCCACCTCTCAAAATCCCGGTCGCACAGCCAGGTGCATCGCCGTCTGGGCGCCTTGAAAAGACTCGAACCGCCGACCACATCGATTACCGACAGGATCGCGCCGAATTTCCGTGTAACGGCAGCTACTTGTTCTCGCGAACAGCTGATATGTGCCGATCGCAGACCGGCGGCGTCGACAAGTTCGCGCGTGGATGGGATCACACCAGCGACCATGCTCCAGTCTGGATCGAATTGGACGACGCATAGTATATCTCAAGGAGATAGATGCGGTCACTTCCAGGCGCACCACCCTTAGCGATGTCCGATGGCGAAACATAGAAGTGACGGTATCCTGGGGATTAAAGAAGACCTTTAGCCCGCAAATCGGCCGCGAAAGTGATGAGCGGCATCACGAGAGTTAGGGGCCTGTCCTTCAGCGGCTCGGCGCCAAAGGAGGCGTACCAATTGGCGGCGCGCTCGCCTTTGGCATCGATGATCAGTAGAAGTCCCCCGCCCTCTCCTGCAAGTCGGAGGCAGCGGAGCGCTGCGACGGCTAGGAGTTGGCCGCCCAGTCCCTGCCCGGCAACCGCGCGGTCGGTAGCCAGTCGTGCAAGCTTGAAGCCCGGCACGTCATGGCGGGCAAGACCGCGTGTCATTGCATCAGGCACAGTTGCACGCTCGACTGCCGAAGGCGCGATTGTATAGAACCCAAGAATGCGGTCGGATGCTGTATCATCGATAGCACAGAAGGTCTTTGAGGCGTTCTGCTCATGGCTTTGTCGGGCAAAGCGGAGCAGAAACTCGTTCATCTTAGCGTCGCCGCAATCGAACTCCCCCCGACGGTGAGACTTGGCAATCGGTTCCTCATGCCATGAAGGTAAAGTCATAGGCTGTCAGGCAAACCGGCGATTGCCGCGCGCAGCTTGGCGTTGGGTTTGGGCGGATTTTCCAGAAGCTCAAGAATGCGAAGATGATCGCGCTTTGACACTCTGATCGTTTCCGCTTCCTCGATGATAGCTTCTGCTTCTCTCAGTGCGGATTGGGTTACGAAATTCGTCAGATCGGTATTACGAAGTGCTGCGGCGCGCAGGAGCTTAGCCTTGGCCGTGGCAGGTACCCTCAAACTCATACGCTCACTATTCTCGTTCGCTATGCTCGGCATGTCGGCCTCCATCTATCAATGCAATATAGGCAAAATTCCTCTCGGCGTCAATTACGTGTGTCTTCAAGGCGCACAGGTCAGATGCCAGGGCTTCCATATTTTCACCGCTTGCCTCAGGGCTTGGCGGCAATTCAAGCGGCTCTGAAACTCTTTGAGCCAAACAACGCGCTCGTGCCGCAATAGTAGAACGAATCGCCCAGGAATTGTAACAATTTGCCAACTACACATGGCCGCACATGCTGCTGCTCGGGGCTGGCGCGTCGATCTCGTCGCGCATACAGTCTGCCTCGTCGTGCATCTGGCAGTGCAAGCGCTCGATCGAGCCATCCGGGATGGAGCAGAATTTTGGCGAGCTCTCGCTCGGCATTGTGCAACGACGCATTCAAGACTGGCTCGATACGCAGCTCAGCTTTCCATGCTCCGGCGATAAGGGCGAGTATGGCTTCTACATCGGCCGCTGCTATCCGCGCGTCGAGGATCGCCGCTCGTTCTTCCAGCGCCATATCCAGGTCGCGAAGCTAAGCAGCGGCTACCGCATAGCAGCGCGCCTCGCGAAGAATAATCTGTTCCGTCTGGTCTGGACCACGAATTTCAACGGCCTCATGGCACGGGCGCTTGCGGAGACGCCGGTCACGCCGGTGGAAATCGGTCGATGCCAATAACCGAATCGTGCGTACAAACCGCACCGGCGAACTCAGCTGCGTCGCGCTGCATGGTGGGCGATTGATATGGAATGCTAATCAAATTCTAAGATCGATATATTATCCTGATTGATCACAGGCATATCACGGAGCGGGAGCCCATCCACTCTATTAGGTTCAGCGCTACGCAGTTATCTCAAAAGTCTGAGGCTGGTGTGAGCTTCCGCCGCTATTCCACACGGTGGCACGACTTTCCATATGAGGCCGCTGCGGAAGTGCTCATTCGACCAGACGGCCGAATCTCCAAAGTGCTTTACAGGTATCTGGACGGGTGGTGGCTGCTCCCGACCGTTTTCAGCTACTCTGCGCCTTGAAAAGTCGCCGGCCTTGTTAAACGCAGTGACATCGCAACGTGCTAGCTGCAGGAGCAATCGTGTCTTCGCCGGATATGATCAAGTTGGCACTCTTGTTGTGGATCAACTTTGGAATGGCCTACATCGCCGCCATCATAGCGAGCTTCTTCGCCCTTCCATCCACATCTGGAATGATGGCATGGCGCATCTTTGATCCCAGCCTCCCTTTCGTCCAGCGCACCTACCGCGCTTTAGCGAAAACAGCAATCTTGCTTCTAATGCAGATGGAACTTGGGAAGCCATATTTCTCAAGGCAAGGAGAAGGACCCTATGGGCCCCAGCCATCAAAGTCTCGTCGTAAGGTGTATAGGAGCCAAAACGTCTTTTCTCATGGCTTTCATACACCATCCTTGTGAGTTCGTTCTTGGTCTTCTGCATCATCCTCATCGGGCTCCTGCGAGGGTAACGAACGGCCGTCTTTCCGAACTTATTGCAATGCTGGAAGTGCCGTTCACACGCCTCGGATGTATTAACGATATCTTTGAATGCAATTTGACGTCGCAGCGATTTGTGCGATGGTGGCCGCGGGCAACTGAGGGGTTTCCGTGAACATCACCAATCTAGCACGATGCTTTGGCGCCGTGGCGATCTCGCTTGCGCTGGCAAGCTGCACAACGACACAAGCTGATTTCAGCAAAAAGCCGTCTGCCGTCAGCAAGGCGGCGCTTTGCAAAACGGCGATTGAGACGAAGGATTCAGCGTTTCAGTTCCAGCTGGTTTCAGAACTAAATCGCCGCGGCATCAACATGCTCGAATGTGAGCAGATGGTAGCCCAGCAGAGACAGGCTGCCGCAGCCTTGGTAGCTGTCGCCCTTGTGGGAACGGCCGTAGCCGTCTGCGCAAATAACAATTGCGGAGGTGGATACTATCCGTCGAGTTATTACCAAGGCAACTGCCGCTACGACTGGCAATACGACGCCGCCGGCAACCGCTGCGGTCGACGGAGTGCTTGGTCCCGGCCAGGTGGATATTAAGGAGCCTGACATGAAGATTACGACATGGCTCGCCCTTTCTCTTTCACTTACCGCCTTTTCGGCATCTGCGCAGACTTTCGGCGGCAATGACTGCACTGATGATTGCTCAGGACATAAAGCCGGCTACGAATGGGCGCTAGAGAACAACCTCACCAACGAAAGTGACTGCTCGGGAAACTCGTCCTCTTTCGAGGAGGGCTGCAGGACTTTCGTCGAGGATCCGTCCAGAGGCGCCGGCTACAACGATGATGGCGACGAGATCGAAGAGTAGGTAGCTTCAACTGAACGCGACTTGCTAGCTTCTCCACGGGCCTTGGCCCGGACGCTCCGATAACCGCGAGCTCGCCCAAAGCCGCCGGCACCATTTACATCAGATATTGATTTCAATAGGTGTTGCGCGCTGGCAGGGGATGGACGCTTGAAGCGAAGGCGAGACCGATGAAACGACCACACAAAAACTTCGTCGTCGAATACAAGGGAAGCCGCCGGCAACCCGATAAACCGAAATCCATCTGGGGAAACCTGGACCTCAAGTCGATTTCGCGCGACGTGGAGAGCGAAGAGCGTCGCCGCGCTCAACAAACATCAGTCAATGCATCGCTCGGCGCCAACGACAAAATTGAGGCGGCAGACAGGAAATTAACAGCTGCTGATGGCCAGCCGACAACAGCCTTGCCAGTGAAGAAGGAGCATATGGAGCAAGATAGTGAGCAAAGTGCGAAGCCAAACGTTCAGCAGGCAGCTATCCCCTCCTCAGCCTCAGAGGTAAAGAAGCGACGCGGGGGGCGCGCAAAGAAGGGAACCGTCAACCTTTCCTCCATCGGGGTGGTTGCGAAACCAGAAGCGCCGGCCATTAGTGACGGCGCAAAGGCTTTGGAAGGCACGCGTGTTAAGCGGGCCTATTCCCGAACGCCGAAGCCGGCAGCTGAGGACGATTGGGCGATGCTCCTGCAACTCGAGGAGGAGAATAAAAACCTCCGAAAGCTTCTCGCTGAAAAGCTGCGCGCCGAAAACGCGGATCTTCGTCGACGTCTAGGCTGATTGCCCGCACACAAGGCTGATGCACAATGAGCGACATTTCGGTCATTAACGAAGTGCTGGAGACCCTCAGCCGAGAGCCCCTGGTCGCCCAAGAGGTCGTACGTGCCGAGGCCAGCATAGTTAGAACAATCAGTGCTGGAAGCACGAAGACAAGTCCCGTCAATTAGCGGAGAGTGGGAGCGCCGGGCGGCGCGTCAATTGTTTTTGGCCGGGGCCAGTCGCCGCAGCAGCATGGTCCAGGCCCGCATGCCGAGCTTGAAATTCGAGAGCCGGAAGAATTCGTTCGGCGCGTGATAGTCCTCGTCGCCCGTCGAGAAGGAGAAGAAGATCGCGCCACAGCCGAGGTGCTGGCGGAAGGCGCTGCCGATCGGGATCGTGGCGCCCATTGCGACCCGCAGCGGCTTCTGGCCAAGCAATTCGCCCAGAACCTCTTCCGAAATCTTCAGCGCCGGCAGATCGGGATCGACGAAATCGGCTTCACTGCCCGGACCGTGGCGATGCACCTCCAGCTGGAAACCCTTCGGCAAGTGCTTCTGTAGATGACGGGTGATCGACGCGATCACCACAGCCGGCTTCTGCCCTGCGACGAGGCGGCAGGTGATCTTGGCGCCGGCCGTGTTCGGAATGACCGTCTTGGTGCCCTTGCCCTGATAGCCGCCCCAGATGCCATTGAACTCCAGCGTCGGCTCCAGCCACTGGCGGATCAGCAATTCGCGGCCAGTATCGATCGGATCGCCACTGGCAACGCCGATCTCCTGGTAATAGGCGGCGCTGTCGAAATTCGACGCATCGATTGCCGTCAGGATGCGCGGATCGGGCGGTGTGACGCCGTCGAGAAAACCCTCGACGCTGACCCGGCCATCCGGCCCGTGCATCGAGGCCAGCAGCGCCGACAAGGCAGCAATCGGGTTTGGCGCGCTTCCGCCGTGACGGCCGGAATGCAGATCCTTGACGGCACCGGTCACCGTCACATCCAGCGCCGCGAGGCCGCGGCTGGCGACTGTGACCGACGGCTTGTCCGGCCGCCACATGGCGCCATCGGCCGAGAGTACGAGATCGCAACGGAGCCTGTCGCGGTATTTGGCAAGCGTCGGCGCAAAATGCGGGCTGCCGGATTCCTCCTCGCCCTCGATCAGCACCTTCAGATTGACCGGCAACCGCCCCTCGACGCGCATGAAAGCCTCGGCAACGAGGATCGGGATCAGCAGAGGTCCTTTGTCATCGGAAACACCACGGGCATAGAGCCTGCCATCGCGCTCGTCGGGCTCGAAAGGTGGCGTCAGCCATTTGTCCAGCGGGTCCGGCGGCTGGACGTCATAATGGCCATAGACGAGATAGGTCGGCAGGTTCGGATCGGCGATGATCTCGCCATAGACGGCCGGATGGCCGCTGGTTCCCAGCATCTCAACGGAGGCAAAGCCCGCCTTCTTCAACCGCTCCGAGACAAAGGCGGCCGCGTGATGGATGCCTTCGATGAAAGCCGGATCGGTGCTGACGCTCGGAATGCGGCAGAAGGCCTTAAGGTCTTCGACGGCCGCCGCGTAATGCTCTTCCAGATAGGCCTCGACGCTCATTTGCCGCCGTCCACGCTGATCACCTGGCCGGAAACCCAGCCGGCATAATCCGAGGCGAAGAACATCACCATTGCGGCAATGTCTTCTGGCACGCCGAGGCGCTTCAGGGCGATGTTCTGCAACAGCCGTGCCTGCCCCCCCTCGCCCATCGCGTCCCATTGGCGTTCGGTCGTCGGATTGGAGCGGACGAAGCCGGGGGCGACGTTGTTGACGGTGATGCCCCATGGGCCGAGTTCATGCGCCAGCTGGCGCGTCAGTCCGATCTGCCCCGCCTTGGCGCTGGCATAGGCCTGGATGCCGGTCAGCGAAATGCCGAGGCCGGCGCCGCTGGAGATATTGATGATCCGTCCCGACTTGCGCTTTTTCATGACAGGCGCGACTGCCTGCGACATGAAGAAGGCGCCTGACAGATTGACGTCGAAGATCGTCTGCCAGTCGCTTTCCGAGATTTCCTCGATCGGCCTTCCGACCTGACCGCGCACACCGCCGGCATTGTTGACGAGGATATCGACATCGCCGAACTTCGGCACCAGCGCCTGGACATCGGTGCGATTGCCGACATCGAGCACATGAGCGGTCGTTCTGTCGCCGCAGAGCTTCATCGTTTCGGCAAGCCCCGCCCCGTTGACGTCGCAGACATGGACACGCGCGCCGCGGCTCGCGAACCCTTGCGCGATCGAGCGGCCGAAGCCGTGCGCCGCACCGGTGACGACAACTGTTTTTCCATCGAAGGAGATGTTCATGCCACCCTCGCAAGCTCTTCGATATTGTCCATCGAAAGCGGCCGCTTGCCGTCCTCGATCTCGTGAATCATCTCGATGACGCGGGCCGCAAGCGGTGTCGGAACGCGCGATTCTTCGCCGATCTCGACGACCGGCAGCACCTGCGCATCGACCTCGGTCTTGCGCTTGCGCACCGCCAGATCGCGCCAGATGCCGGAATGGGACTTGGCCGATTTCCGATTATGAACAGACATATCGTCGAAGGATTTGTCCGTCTGCTCGGGCGTTGCCAGTGGCCCGAACGCGGCCGGATCGAAGCCGTCGAAGGCTTCCGGGCGGATATTGTTGATGGCGGCGACCGTTGCCACTTCGAGCGCCAGTTTGCGCAAGACCGGGCGGGCAACCGGATCATCCAGCACGTCGGCGATGCTGTCGTTAGTCAGCGCAGTGCCGAACAGCAGCGCACCGTAGATCAGCTTGCCCCAGAGGAAGCCCCAGATGTTGTTTGTGATCAGCGCCCTTGGCTCGAACTGTTTCATCAGATCGTAGATGTCCTCGGCGCGATCCGTAAACCGCCCGTCGAGTTCGCCGATCACCACGGCGCCGTGGCCGCTATATTGCACGACGCCAGGCTCCAGATAGTCGGCGCCGAAATTGACGAAGCAGCCGATCACCCGGTTTTCGCCGGTGATGCGAGAGATCACCCTTTCGTTGAGGCCGTTCTGCGCCGAGACGACGTAGCCGTCGGGGGCCAGATGCTGGACCAGCATCTTCGCCGCCGCTTCCGTGTGATGCGCCTTCACGCACAGGAATGTCCTGCCGTAGGTGCCGGTGAGTTCGTGGGGAAGATAGGCCTTGGCCTGCACGACATCCTCGAAGATCGGACCGACGATCTTCAGCCCCTTCGTATTAATGGCATCGACATGGTCCTTGACGTTGTCGACGAACATTACCTCGTGGCCGGCCCGGAGAAAGGCGGCGCCGAGCGTGCCGCCGATGGCGCCGGCGCCCCAGATCAGGATTGGATCACTCACGCCCAGCCTCCCTCGAGAAGCGCGCGCGTCTCTTCGACCGCCACATTCCATATCACCTGCATTTCCTCATCCGGCCGCTCGTAATAGCCGCCGAAGTTGCCATCGCCGAGATAGGCCTTCACCGCATCCGGCGGCATCACCCGCATGCGGGCCAAATCGATCATCGGCTTCTGCTGCGTCGGTTGCTTGACGCCTTCGAGACGCGTCCATGGGAAATTCTCCATCCAGGAGGCATGCGAGGCGACCATATCGATCTCCTGCACCTTGGCGAAGGTCTTCGGCGAGTTCCACCAGTTGTGGAATTTCACCGCAGTATCTGGATTATCGGCCATCCACTCGATCGCCATGCTGCCCGCCGGCTGGTTGCCGCCATGGCCGTTGACGATCAGGATACGGCGAAAACCCTGCAGCCTGAGGCCATCGAGAATGTCGCGCACCAGCCGGATATAGGTTTCCTGGCGGATGCTGATCGTGCCGGGATAGGAGAGAAAGTACGGCGTAATGCCATAGGCAACGACCGGGAAGACGGGAATGCCGAGCGGCGCTGCCGCATCGGCCGCGACTTTCTCGGACAGGATGGAATCGACCGAAAGCGACAGGCCGGCATGCTGCTCGGTGCTGCCGAGCGGCAGGATCGCTCGGTCATCGGTCTTCAGATAGGCTTCGATCTGCTGCCAGTTGGACTCCGATACTCTCATCGCATCTGCCTTTCCTAGACCTTCGCGTCGGCTTCGTTCCGTGTCGGGCTTTCCTCGCCCTGCGCCTGCACGCCGGCCGCGCGGATGACCGGCACGATCACCCGTTCGATATCGGCAGTATCGGGGGCATGGCGGTATTCGATGGCCTGCACGCCCTCGGGCAGCAGGCCGGTGACGCTTTCGGCGCCGGATGCATAAATGACGACGGAGACCTTCGAGAGCAGATCTTCCAGTCCCGCCGCCTCCAGCGTCGTCGCGGTGATTTCGCTGACATGCGGGGCGAAGCGCTGCACGCCAGTCTTCATGATCGGCAGGAAATCCGGGAAGCGCGAAATGACAGCGATCGAGGCCAGTGAATCCAGCGAAGCGAGCGCCCGGCGCGTCTCTTCCGACGGCGTAAAGCTGATCGTCACCACCTTGGTATTGGCGACCAGTGTCGCCACTTCGCGGTGGCGGTTGGCGAAAGTAACCGCAAGATCGGCAGAATTCGCACGTGCCTTGGCCGCCGGGTCGCGCTCGATCGCCGAGACCGTCAGCGGTTCAACCGTCACATCACGGCCGAGGCGCGCGGCGATGAACCGCGCATAGCTTGCCGTCGCGTCCTGAAAAATGCCGATCATGACGATCCGCAGCCGCGGACCGATGCTGTCGCGGTAAAACGCCCTTGCGTTGACGAGTGACACCAGATCGGCGGTGCGGATGCCAAGCCGCTGGCTCTCGTCGATCAGCTGGTCGATATGCAGATGCAAGTCGCTGGTATCGGCGCGGGCTGCCAGCCGTGCCTGGTGACTGTCGCTGACGAAAGTACCGGAACCGGGGCGCGTATCGATCAGGCCCGCAGCCTTGAGATCAGCATAGACCTGGCTGACCGTCATCGGCGCCACACCGACCTTCTCGGCCAGCTCTCTCACCGAAGGCAGGGCCTCGCCGGGCGCCAGTTCGCCGCAGGCGATACCGTATTCGATAAGCCCCTGAAGCTGCGTGCGCAGAGGCACTGGCAAATCCCGGTCGATGAAGAAATCCATGAAACCCGTTCGGCTAACTGTTCTATTTATATATAACGGTTAGCTCGAAATCCGCTTGCAGGCAAGTGAAGCGTCTTAGGGTTGCCGCATAAAAACTGGTTGACAGGCATTTTGCTGCGTGAAATCGTTATAGACAATAATAACAGTCATACCAAATATAAAAGGGGAATGCCATGAGAATGATCACTCGGGCGGCCATTGCCGCTGCAGTTCTACTGAGCACCGGTGTATCTGCATTTGCCCTGGAGCGGGGCGGCACGCTGGCCTATGGCCGTTATGCAGACAGCCTGTTTCTCGATCCGGTGCTGAACGACGCCAATGTCGATATCTGGATCCTCTCCAACCTCTACGACACGCTGCTTCTGCCGACGGATGACGGCAAGGGCGTTCAGCCGGGTCTGGCCAGCGCCTATAAGCTTGCTGACGACGGCATGAGCGTGACGCTGACGCTGCGCGACGGCATCAAGTTCTCCGACGGCACGCCGATCACGCCGGAAGACGTCGCTTGGTCGCTGAAGAGAGCCTCTAAGAAGGACAACGGCATCTGGGGCTTCATGATCGAGTCCATCGATGATGTGACGACGGAAGGCGACAAGACCGTCACTGTCAAGCTCAAGCATCCCGATCCCGCCATCCTGGCAGCGCTGACCGTGTTCAACACCGGTATCCTGCCGAAGAAGGCCTTCGAGGCCTCGGCCGGCGCGACCGAGGAAGAAAAGGCCAAGGCCTTTGCCGAGCATCCCGTCGGCTCTGGCCCGTTCATGCTGAAATCCTGGGATCGTGGCTCCAGCATGAAGCTGGTGCGCAACGAATACTACTGGGGCAAGGGCGAGGACGGCAAACCGCTACCGTATCTCGACGGTATCGATTTCGAGCTGATCCCCGATGACGCCACCCGCATCCTGAAGCTGACATCGGGCGAGATCGACGGCGCCGAATTCATTCCCTACTCCCGCGTAGAAGAGCTGAAATCGGCTGGCAACCTCGACATGGAGCTCTTCCCCTCGACCCGCGTCGAATACATTACGCTCAACGTGCGCCCGCAACTCGCCGGCAAGGACAATCCGCTGTCCAACGTCAAGGTTCGCCAGGCGATGAACTATGCCGTCAACAAGGATGCGATCATCCAGATCGTCACCCATGGCGTCGGCACGCCTCAGACTTCCTACATGTCGACGGCCACTCCGCTGCATGTCGGCGACAAGCCGCTCTATCCCTATGATCTCGAAAAGGCGAAGAGCCTGATGAAGGAAGCCGGCTTCGAAAACGGTTTCTCGACCAGCATCCTCGTGCTCGCCGGCAACCAGGACGAAGTCGGGATCTCCACGGCGCTGCAGCAGATGTGGGCGCAGATCGGCATCAAGCTCGAGCTGCAGCAGGTCGACAACCCGACCCGCACCCAGCAATATCGCGACGGCACCTTCGTGATGCGCAACGCCGCCTGGACCGACGATATCGCCGATCCGAACGAGATCACCTCCTACTTCGTCTATTCCAAGACGATCGACGCGCTGCATACCGGCTGGAAGAACGACGAAGCCGACCAGCTTTTCGAAGCCTCCCAGAAGGAAATGGATCCCAAGAAGCGCGCCGAGCAATATGCGAAGATGCAGGAGATCTACAACGATCAGGGTCCGATCGTTTCGCTCTATGAGACGCCCTATCCGGTTGCTCTGAGCAAGAAGGTTCACGGCTTCCTGCAAATCCCGCTCGGCAACAACATCTTCGCCAGAACCTGGAAGGACAAGTAAAGCCTGACCCAGCCTGCTGCGCGGGCCTCAGTACGAGGCCCGCGGCCTTTTTCGACTACAGGAAGACCAGGAGCGGCTATTGCCCCTTTTCAGTTTTATTATCCGCCGCATACTGCAGATGATTCCGACGGTGATCTTCATTCTCATCGTCACTTTTGTTCTTGTGCGCCTGTTGCCCGGCGATCCGGCCAGCGCCATGATTGGCGACCGCGCCCTTGATGCCGATGTCGAGCGCATCAATCGGCAGCTCGGCCTCGATCAGCCGCTGCCGATCCAGTTTCTATATTACGTCGAGCGCATTTTCACCGGTGATCTCGGCAACTCGATCGGCCTCAAGGTCTCCGTCATGTCGCTGATCCTGCAGCGCCTGCCCGTCACCCTGATGCTCACCCTGATGTCGGCAGTGATCGCCCTCGTCCTTGCTGTGCCGCTTGCCTTCGTCGCGGCGCTGAAGCGCGAGCAGCTTCCCGACAGCATCATCCGCGGCACTTTCCAAGTCGGCCTATCGATGCCGGTCTTCTATGTCGGCATCATATTGCTGACCGTATTTGCCGCTCAGCTGAAGCTCTTTCCGGTCGGCGGCTATGGCGACACGTTCGGCGACCGCCTCTATCACCTCTTCCTGCCGGCGCTGACGCTGGCACTGAGCTTTGCCGCCGTGCTGATGCGCAATCTGCGCGCCTCGATCATCGGCGTCATGAATGCGGAATATGTCGATTTCGCCACCGCCAAGGGCCTGCGCTCGCGCGTGATCCTGACGCGTCATATCCTGCGCAACGCGCTGATCTCCACGGTGACGCTGTTCGGCCTCCAGATCGGCTCGCTGTTCGGCGGCGCCGTCATCACCGAGACCGTCTTTGCCGTCCCCGGCGCCGGCCGCCTCTTGATCGACAGTATCTACGGCCGCGACTATCCGGTGCTGCAGGGCCTGACGATCGCGCTTGCCATCCTGGTGTCGCTGACCTTCCTGGTCACCGACATCGTCCAGGCCTGGCTCGACCCGAGGATAGCCCGATGAGTGCCGAAGCGGCCAAAGCCGCTCGCCCCACGCTCCGCTGGCGCAAACTCCCCCGCTCGCTAATCTCCGGCGGCATCATTCTCGGTCTCAGCCTGATCGTCGCGATCTGGCCGTCGCTTTTCGCGCCCTACGATCCCGTCGCCTTCGATTATAACGCGCTGCTGAAGCCGCCGAGCTGGGCGCATCCCTTCGGCACCGACAGCTTCGGCCGGGATGTGCTGTCGCGCGTCATCCATGCCTATACGCTCGATATGCAGATTGCCGTCTTTGCCACCATCGGGCCGTTCATCTTCGGCACCATCATCGGCGCCTTCATCGGCTATGTCGGCGGCATCTGGGAGGCGATCTTCGGCCGGATCGTCGATGCGACAATCACCTTCCCGTTCCTCGTGCTTGTCATTGCCATAGTTTCGGTGCTCGGCCCCGGTCTCGGCAACATGTATGTCGCAGTCGGCGTCGTGGGCTGGGTCTTCTATGCGCGTCTCGTCGCCTCCGAAATCAAGGTGCAGAAGCGGCTCGATTATGCCGACGCCGGCAGGGTCATGGGCTACGCGCCGCTGCGCATCGTCTTCCGTCATCTGCTGCCGAACGCCATCACCCCGGCAATCGTTTACTGGATGACCGACATGGCGCTCGCCATCCTACTCGGTTCCAGCCTTGGGTACCTCGGCCTCGGCGCCCAGCCGCCGGCGGCCGAATGGGGCGTGCAGATCGCCGACGGCAAGAACTTCATGAACACCGCCTGGTGGATTTCGGTCTTCCCCGGCGTCGCGATCGTGCTCACCGGCCTCGGTTTCAGCCTGGCCGGGGACGGTGTCGCCGAACTGTTGAGGGTCAGACGATGATGGGCGCAGCCGGCGAAAACAGCGGGCTGATCGTCCGCGGCCTGACGACCACTTTCGATACGCCGCGCGGCCAGGCGATTGCTGCCGCCGATGTCGATTTCGACGTGGCGCCCGGCGAAGTCGTCGGCCTTGTCGGCGAATCCGGCTCCGGCAAGAGCGTGACCCTTCGCTCGATCATGCGGCTGATCCGCGAGCCCGGCCATGTCAGCGGCCGTGTCGAGTGGCACGGGCGCGATCTCGTCGCGATGCCGGCCGAGGAGCTGCGCAAGGTGCGTGGCGGCGAGATCGCCATGATCTTTCAGGAGCCGATGACAGCGCTCAACCCCGTATTGCCTGTTGGCGTGCAGATCGAGGAGAACCTTGTCGCCCATACGACGCTGAATGCCCGCGATCGCAAAGCGCGCGCCCTCGAACTGATGAACATTGTCGGCATCCCCGCCGCCGAGCGGCGCCTGCAGGAATATCCGCATCAGTTCTCCGGCGGCATGCGCCAGCGCGCCATGATCGCCATCGCGCTTGCCTGCTCCCCCAAGCTGCTGCTCGCCGACGAGCCAACGACGGCGCTCGACGTCACCATCCAGGACCAGATCCTTAAACTGCTGCTTGATCTGCGCGACCGTCTGTCGATGAGCGTCGTGCTCGTCACCCACGATCTCGGCGTCGTCGCCGCCACCTGCGACCGGATGGCGGTGATGTATGCCGGGCGGATCGTCGAGACCGGTACGGTGACCGATGTCTTCAGCACGCCGCACCATCCCTATACGCGCGGACTTCTGGGTTCCGTGCCGCGCTCCGGTGCATCGCGCACCGTGCTGCAATCGATCGAGGGCACGCCGCCGAGCCTCACCAACCTGCCCGATGGATGCGCCTTCCATCCGCGCTGTACCTTCGCGACCGACCTCTGTCGCAAGGAACGGCCACCGCTGGAAACGGTTGGCGCGCCCGGGCGCGCCGTCGCCTGCTTCCATCACAGCCAGGTGGCGGCAGCGGAGGCGATCCTGTGAACGCGACCCTCCCCATCCTGTCAATCGACGGCATCTCCAAGCGCTTTGCCGGTCCCTACTCGCTAACGCGGCGACTACAGGGCAGGCCGCCGCTTGCTGTCCAGGCACTGCGCGACGTGACGCTCGAAATCCATCGCGGCGAGACGCTCGGCATCGTAGGTGAGTCCGGCTGCGGCAAATCCACCCTCGCCCGCTGCCTCGTGCGGCTGCACGAGCCGGATGGCGGCGCAATCCGCTTCGAGGGGGAGGATATCGCCCGCCTGCGCGGCGGTGACCGGCGCGCCTTCAACCGCCGTGTGCAGATGATCTTTCAGGATCCCTACGGCTCGCTCAACCCGCGCATGACCGTATCGCAGATTTTGGGTGAAGCGCTTTCGGTCCATAAGATGCGCCCGAAGGCGGAAATCCCGCACCGAATCGCCGAACTGCTGGAACTGGTCCGGCTTCCGCAGGATGCGGCCGCCCGCTACCCGCACGAATTCTCCGGTGGCCAGCGCCAACGCATCGGCATCGCCCGGGCTCTTGCTGTCGAGCCTGAGGTGATCGTGGCGGACGAGCTGGTCTCGGCACTCGATGTCTCTGTGCAGGCGCAGGTCGTCAATCTGCTGCTGCAATTGCAGGAACAGCTGCACCTGACCGTCGTCTTCGTCGCCCATGATCTGAGACTGGTGCGCCACATCTCGCATCGTGTGGCGGTGATGTATCTCGGGCAGGTCGTCGAGGTCAGCACTCCGGAAGCGCTCTTCACCGCACCGCGCCATCCCTATTCCAAGGCGCTTCTCGATGCCGCACCCGAGCTCGATCCATCGCGCCGCAGTCGCACGGTTGCCGCGCGCGGCGAACTGCCGAGCCCGCTCGACGTGCCGCCCGGCTGCGCCTTCGCCAGCCGCTGTCCGCACGCCTTCGACCGCTGCCGGGTCGAGCGCCCGCTTTTGACACCACGCGGGCTTGGCCAGCTGGCCGCCTGCCACCTCGAGGATTTCGGCGCAGCTCCGGCGCAATAAGGATTTGAGACGATGACCTATGCCAGCTTCGAAAGCGAAATCGCCAGGATCAACGACGTGCTCTGCGCCGTGAACCTCTTGACCTGGGATGCCCGCACCATGATGCCGCCGGGCGGCGTCGATGCCCGCGGCAAGCAGATCGCCACGCTGGTCGGGCTCGCCCGCGATCTCGCGACCGGCGATAGCCTCCAGCGCGCCATCGAGGATGCCCGCTCAGAGCTCAAGGGGGCAGCATACGGCGATCACCGCAAGCTGGCGGTCGAGCAGGCGGCCGAGGCGATCGGCACTCTCGCGCGCATCCCGGCGAAACTGGTCAGCGACGCGGCCGAGCTGAAGACCGTTGCCCAGGCTGCCTGGAGCAGGGCCCGCGCCGCCAATGACTTCGCGGCCTTCGCGCCAATGCTGGAACGGACCATGGAGATGCAGCGCGAGATCGCTGCGTCCATTGGCTATGCCGAGCATCCCTATGATGCGCTTGTCGGCACCTATGAGCCCGGCATGACCTGGTCGCGGCTGCGCACACTCTATGGCGAACTGGGTGATGGCCTGCGGTCGCTGCTCGAACGCGCCAGGGAAGCCAAGGTCCGCTCCGAAATTCTCGAGCGTGCCTACCCGGTGGACAAGCAGCGCACCTTCTCCAGCCTGATCTCCAGCCGCTTCGGCTATGACTTCAACCGCGGCCGCCTCGACGACACGGTCCACCCCTTCGAGATTTCCTTCGCCCGCTCGGACGTGCGCATCACCGGTCGCTTCCGCGAGACCTGGCTGCCCGGCGGCCCCTTCGCCGTCTGGCACGAGGCCGGGCACGGCATCTATGAGCAGGGCATCTCCGAAGAGTTCAGCCGCTCCGTCTTCACGACCGATTTCGTCAATCTCTACGCCGTCGGCGGCACCAGTTTCGGCACGCATGAATCGCAGTCGCGCCTCTGGGAAAACCGCGTCGGCCGCTCGCGCCGCTTCTGGGAACTGAACTTCGCCGATCTGCAGAAAACCTTCCGCGATCAACTCGCCGACGTGACTGCGGAGGACTTCTGGCGGGCCGTCAACGCCGCCCGCCCCGGCTTCATCCGCGTCGAGGCTGATGAGCTGACCTATGACATGCACATCATGCTGCGCTCAGAGATCGAGGCCGGACTGATGGCTGGCGAAATCCGTGTCGGCGATCTTCCCGCGATCTGGCGGGAGAAGATCAAGTCCTATCTCGGCCTTGAGGTGCCCTCCGATACGCTCGGCGTCCTGCAGGACGTCCACTGGTCCTCAGGCATGGTCGGCTCCTTCCCGACCTATACGATCGGCAACATCATGTCGTCGCAGTTCTTCGCCGCCGCGAGCAAGGAGAAAGCGATTGCCGATGGGCTGGAGACTGGCGACTACCTGCCTCTGAAGACCTGGCTGAACGACAATATCCATCAGTTCGGCCGCTCGAAGAGCGCCAGCCAGCTGCTGAGGGATGCCACGGGATCGGACCTCTCTACCAGGGCCTATGTCGCCGACCTCGCCCGTAAGGTCGACGATCTCACAGCCTGACGGTCAGTCGTATTTCGACAGGAAGCCGGAGACGATGGCGAGGCAAAGCTCCTTTTCCTCGACATGCGGCATATGGCTGGAATGCTCGAAGAGCACCCATTCGCACCCCTTGACGCGGTCGACATAGGGCTTGACGACCAGCGGCGTAGCCTCGTCGTATTTGCCTGATATTACCAGTGTCGGCGCCTCGATCAGCGGCAAGCGATCCTCGATCGTCCAGTCCTTCATCGTGCCGATGACGTGGAATTCGGTCGGGCCGTTCATGTTGCGATAAACGGTATTGTCCTCGTCCATGGCCGCGAAGGTGCGGGCCACATCATCTGGCCAGGGCGTGACGCGGCAGACATGCCGGTCGTAGAAGACACGCGAGGCGGCAATATATTCGGGGTCAGTGATCGTTCCTGCTTCTTCGTGCTTCAGCAGCGTATCCTGAACATCCTGCGGCAGCTCTTCGCGCAACCGGTTAGCCTCGGCGACCCAGGTATGCATGTTGGCCGGCGAATTGGCGACGACCAGCGCCTTGAGGCCCTTTGGCTGACGAACCGCATGCTCAGCGCCGAGCATGCCACCCCAGGACTGGCCAAGGAAGGCGTAGCGATCCTGGATGCCAAGATGTTTCAAGAGCGCATCGAGTTCTTCGAGGAAGAGCGCCGGGGTCCAGAAATCCGGCCCCTTGTCCAGCAGGCGCGTCGAATGGCCGTTGCCGAGCTGATCATAATGGATCACGGCTCGGCCATCGAGGGCGGCGATGCCCTTGAAGGAATCGACATAGTCGTGTGTGCAGCCCGGGCCACCGTGGGCAACGACGAGCGGCAGCTTTCCGCTCTCGAGCGAACCGGTGATGCGGTACCAGGTGCGGTATTCGCGGAAGGGCAGATAGGCTTCTGTCGTCTGAACGGCGGCCACTGGCGTCTCCATCTGGGGGCAATGATGGAAAAAGCATAGCGTCGCCGCAAAGCCGAAGGCAGCTATCAGAAGTTATAGGATGGACGCTCGTCGAGAAGCCGGTAATGCGTGGCGCGCACGACCGCCTGTGTACGGTTGCGGGCGCCGAGTTTCTTGGCCGCGGCGTTCAGATGCATGACCACCGTCGGCACAGAGCGGTCGATGATCCGTGAGATCTCCTTGGCCGATAGTCCCTCCGCCGAATAGCGCAAACATTCCCGCTCGCGCTCCGTCAGCCGGACCTTGCCGACGCTGCGCGCCTCGGCATCGAACAGCGAGAAGGCCGCCTCGTGGAAGACATGGGCCAGCAGGTTGAAATCGGCGATATAGCGCAGGGCATGCCGCTCGAAATCGCCGTTGGCGCCGTAGCGGATCCCGGTCACCGTCGCATAATCTCCGCCCGGCATGTGGACGGGTACAGTGACGCCCGTCGACATGTCCCGTTCGCTCAGATAGCGCGTCACAGGCGCTGTGTCGTCGCTCATAAAGCGGCTGATCGGCGTGTCGGCGTCCGCGTTATAGTTCCAATAGAATGGGGCGGAGGTGCGCAACGCCACCTGCTGTACCGGATCGATGCGGAAATAGCCGCGGTCGAACCAGTATTCCCGCATATCCTCGGAAATGTTGCGCAGCTTCAGCAACGAGGGGATCATCACCGCGCCGTCAAGATCATAGGGAACCGGCGTGTAATCGTAGATCAGCGCCTCGAAGCCGAGCTGCTTCATGGCCTCGAAAACCTGGTCGATCCGCCCGTCCAAGGTCTGGTGGGCTGAGAATTGCCGTCTGATCGTGCCGATCTCGTCAAGCATGGCAGGCTCCATCGGTGGCTCACACCTATCACTTCTTATAGCTGGCAAAGACTGCGGTTTAAGATAAAAATTTAGCCATGCCCAATTATTGAGCAAGCGAAATCTTCTGCCGGAGCGGTCAATGTGGCGTGAAATCGAGCCTGAGGCGCGACATGAAATTGAGGTCGACGGCCATAAGGTCGTCGCCTACAGCTTCGGCAGCGGAAGCGAAACGGTTTTCTGCCTGAATGGCGGCCCCGGCCTGCCCTGCGATTATCTCCGCGAAGCCCATTCCTGCCTCATCGACAAGGGCTATCGCGTCGTCGCCTTCGACCAGCTGGGCACCGGCTCGTCCGATCGCCCAGCAGATCCGTCACTCTGGACGATCGGCCGCTATGTCGAGGAGACCGAAATCGTACGCAAGGCGCTCGGCCTCGGCAAGGTTCACATGCTCGGCCACTCCTGGGGCGGCTGGCTGGCAATCGACTATGCGCTGACTTATCCCGAAAATCTCCAGACGCTGATCCTCGAAGATACTGTCGCCGACATGCCGCATCTGATCCTGGAGCTGGAGCGGCTGCGCGCCGCGCTCGGCCCGGAAACGGTGTCGATGATGCAGAAGCACGAGGCGCAAGGCACCTACAATCACCCCGAATATCTGGCTGCCATCACGATCCTCAACTATCGCCACGTCTGCCGTCTTCCGGAATGGCCCGCGCCGGTCCGCCGCTCGCTCGACGACTGGAACATGGGTCCCTACGAGACGATGCAGGGCCCGAACGAGTTTCTCTATATCGGCAACCTGAAGGACTGGAACCGTATTCCCGATCTGTCGCGGGTGACCGTGCCCGTTCTGATCACCACCGGCGAGCATGACGAACTGACGCCGGCCTGCGCGCTGCGGATGAAGCTCGCGCTGCCGAATGCCGAGCTCAAGGTCTTCGCCAATGCCAGCCACATGCCCTTTTACGAGAACCCGCAGGATTATTATCCGGCGCTCACCGATTTCCTGTCGCGGCATGGGGCAAGCTGATGCAGTGTAGGGAGATCGAAGCCCGGCCAAGACAGGGGGGCCAGCGCCGCCATGCATCGTTATAAATTCATATTGACCCGTCCATTTCAGTTTCTGCCTGTTATTTTCGGCATCAGCATTATCACTTTCATTCTCGTGCGCCTGATCCCCGGAGACCCGGCCCGCAATATTCTCGGCACCCGCGCCACACCGACCGCCATTGCCAATATCCGCGCCCAATACGGCCTCGATCAGCCGATGTGGCTGCAATATTTCTACTTCCTGAAGAACCTCGCCAATGGCGAGATGGGCAAGTCTATCCTCTACAAGATCGACGTCCTGTCGCTGATCGCCACGCGCATCGAGCCGACGATAGCGCTGGTGCTGACCAGCGTCGTCTTGTCGATCCTGATCGCTGTGCCGATGTCCGCGATCGCCGCCCGCAATGCCGGCGGTGCGCCCGATCATGCAGTGCGCGTCATCTCCACCTTCGGGATCGGCTTTCCGCCCTTCTGGCTCGGACTGATGCTGATCATTCTCTTCAGCGTCGAACTCGGCGTCCTGCCGGTTTCGGGCTACGGCACCACGCTCGGCGACAAGCTTTCGCATTTGATTCTACCGGCATTGACTGTGGCCTTGTCGCTGTCGACGGTGCTGACCCGCAGCCTGCGCTCGGCGATGATCGAATCCCTGAAGTCCGACGTCGCGACCGCGGCGCGTGCCCGCGGCATGCCTGAAAGCATCGTCTTCTGGCGCCATGTGCTGCCCAATTCGCTGGTGCCGACCATCAATCTCCTCGCCGTCAATATCGGCTGGCTGATCGGCGGTACCGTGGTGGTGGAAAGCGTCTTTGCGCTGCCCGGCATGGGCCAGCTCCTGGTCCGCGCCATATTCTCGCGCGACTACATGGTCGTCCAGGGCGTGGCCATGACCTTTGCCTGTGCCACCGTCCTCGTCAATTTCCTGGCCGACATCGTCACCGTCGCCGTTGATCCGCGGGTGAAGCTATGAGCATCGGCACGCTCTCTCCGCAACCGATCGCCTGGCGCCGCTTCTTCGGCCGCCGCCTGACGCTTGTGATCGGCGCCGGCGTTCTGCTGTTCTTTCTGCTGCTGGCAATCGGTGCACCCATCATCGCGCCCTATGACCCGATCCTGCAGAATGCCGATGCGCGGCTGCAGTCGCCGTCACTGGCGCATCTGTTCGGCACGGACAATTTCGGCCGCGACATCCTCTCGCGCGTCATCTGGGGGACCCGCATCGATCTGCAGATCGCCGTCATCGGCGTGCTTTTTCCGTTCCTGATCGGGACGATGGTCGGCACCATCGCCGGCTTCTTCGGCGGTATCGTCGATGCCATCTTCATGCGCATCGTCGATATCATCCTCGCCTTCCCGTTCCTGGTGCTGATGCTGTCGATCATCGCCATTCTCGGGCCGGGGCTCAGCAGCTTCTACATCGCCATGGCGCTGGTGGGCTGGGTTTCCTATGCCCGCCTGATCCGGGCGCAGATGCTGGTGCTGAAGAGCTCCGACTATGCGGTCGCCGCCGTTAGCCTCGGCTTCAGCCGTTTCAGGATCATGTTCCGCCACCTGCTGCCGAACGCCATCGCGGGTTCGATCGTCTTCTCGATGTCGGATGCCACGCTGGTACTGCTCAGCGGTGCAGCGGTCAGCTATCTCGGCCTCGGCGTACAACCACCCCTCGCCGAATGGGGCGTTATGGTCGCCGAAGGACAGAGCTTCATCACCACGGCGTGGTGGATCACGCTCTTCCCCGGACTTTCGATCGTCTGCCTCGCCTTTGGTTTCAGCATGCTGGGTGATGCGCTCGGCGAACTTCTTGGAGTTCACGAATGAGCGCCTCGGTCCTTTCCGTCCGCGACCTGACGGTCAAGGTCCATCTCGACGGCGGTACCCGCACCCTGATTGACGGTGTCTCCCTCGACCTTGCCAAGGGTGAAATCCTCGGCCTCGTCGGCGAAAGCGGCTCCGGCAAGAGCCTGCTTTGCCGCTCGCTGGTGCGGCTGATGCCGTCGTCGCTGATCAAGATCGAGCAGGGTACGGTCCTTCTGGAGGGCCGCGATCTGACGGCGGTCAGCGATGCCGAGATGCTTCAGGTGCGCGGCGGCGAGATCGGTATGATCTTCCAGAACCCGACGAGCCACCTGGACCCGGTGATGCGCATCGGCGACCAGATTGCCGAGGGCATCCGCTATCACCAGCGGCTTGGCGCCAGGGAAGCGCGAACCGCTGCCGTCGAGATCCTGACCCAGGTCGGCTTTCCCGATCCGATCAGGCAATATGACAGCTATCCGCACGAATTTTCGGGCGGCATGCGCCAGCGCGCCATGATCGGCGTGGCGCTCTCCTGCAACCCGAAGATCCTGATCGCCGATGAGCCGACGACCGCCCTTGATGTGACAATACAGGCACAAATCCTGAAGCTGCTGCTAGAGATACGCGAAAAGCGCGGCCTGTCGATCATCCTCATCACCCACGACCTCGGCATCGTCGCCCAGACCTGCGACCGCATTGCCGTGATGCGCAACGGCAAGCTTCTCGAACAAGGCCCGAAGCGGACGATCCTGTCGCGGCCGCAGGATCCCTACACGATCAACCTGATCCACAGTCATCCCTCGATGCCCGACGAGGCGGCTTCGCCGGCAACCGCAGCCGCGCCCGCGCAAGCAACCGTCCGGCCGCTGCTCGAAATCGATGATCTGCATGTGCGCTTCAGGATCGGCGGCAGCCTGTTCAAGGCAGGGAACAAAACAGTCAGCGCCGTAGCCGGCGTCTCGCTTCGCGTGATGCCTGGCGAAACAATCGGTATCGTCGGGGAGTCCGGCAGCGGCAAGAGCACGCTGGCCCGCGCGGTCCTTGGTCTCACCCCGATCTCTTCTGGCCATGTTTCCTTCGACGGCATCAACCTGGCGCAGCAGCGCACGGCCGGTCTCGCCAAGCTGCGCCGCGAGGCGGCCATGGTCTTCCAGGACCCCTATAACGCGCTGAACCCGCGTCTCACCGTCGGCCAGATGCTGGGCGAAGTGCTGAAGGTTCAGGGCAAGGTGCCGGCGGCCAACATCCCGGCACGGATCGGCGACTTGCTCGATCTCGTCGGGCTCGATCGTGAATTTGCAAACCGCAAGCCGCGCAGCATGAGCGGCGGTCAGTGCCAGCGTGCCGGTATCGCCCGGGCGCTGGCGGTCGATCCGAAACTCGTCATCGCCGATGAATGCGTCGCTGCACTCGACGTGACGATCCAGGCGCAGATCATCGCGCTGTTTCGCGAACTGACGGCGAAGATGAACCTGACGCTGATGTTCATTGCCCACGACCTTGCGATCGTCCGCAATCTCTGCGAACGCGTCGTCGTCATGTATCACGGCGAGATCGTCGAGGAGGGCCTCTCTGAAGAGGTCTTCGCCCGGCCGAAACATCCCTATACCGCGGCGCTCATTGCTGCCATTCCCGACATCGATCCCGACAGGCCGCTTCTTGGCGGCTCCAGCGCCGGGGAAGACATGCCATCGATGCCGGTTCAGCCTGCCAAACGCATACCATAACAAAGAAGGGAACAAGCACATGATCAACAGGTGGAAATCAATCGGGCTTGCCGCATTCATCGCCGGCCTGTCGCTGACGGCAAGCTATGCCGAAGCAGCCGGCGTTCTGACCATCGGCCGCCGCGAAGACTCGACGACCTTCGATCCGATCAAAACGGCCCAGAACATTGACAACTGGGTGTTCTCCAACGTCTATGACGTCCTGATCCGCGTCGACAAGACCGGCACCAAGCTGGAGCCCGGCCTTGCAGAAAGCTGGACCGCCTCGGAAGACGGCCTGACCTATGTCTTCAAGATCCGCGACGCCAAGTTCTCCGACGGCTCACCGCTGACGGCCGAGGACGCTGCCTTCAGCCTGCTGCGCATCCGCGACGATCCGGCATCGCTTTGGAGCGACAGCTACAAGGTGATCGATACCGCAGTCGCCACCGATCCGCACACGCTGACGATCAAGCTGAAGAACCCCTCGGCGCCGTTTCTGTCGACGCTGGCACTACCGAACGCCTCAGTGATCTCCAAGGCAGGCATGGAATCGCTGGGGCCTGACGCCTATGCCGAAAAGCCGATTGGATCCGGTGCCTTCACCGTCGATGAATGGCGCCGCGGCGACCGCATCATCCTGAAGAAGAACCCGAACTTCTGGCAGGCCGACCGCGTCAAGCTCGATGGCGTCGAGTGGATTTCGGTCCCTGACGACAACACCCGCATGCTGAACGTCCAGGCCGGTCAGCTCGATGCGGCGATCTTTGTGCCCTTCTCGCGCGTCGAGGAGATGAAAAAGGATGCCAACCTCAACGTCCTGATCGATCCGTCCACCCGCGAAGATCACTTGCTGATCAACCATGCGCATGGCGATCTCGGCAAGAAGGAAGTGCGCCAGGCGCTCGATCTCGCCATCGACAAGAAGGCGATCGTCGATGCCGTCACCTTCGGCCAGGGCACTGTCGCCAATTCCTACATCCCGAAGGGCGCGCTCTACTACTACGCCGACAACCTGCAGCGCCCGTACGACCCTGAAAAGGCGAAGAAGATGCTGGCCGATGCCGGCGTCTCCAACCTGACGCTAAACTACCTGATCCGCGCCGGCGACGAAGTGGATGAGCAGACGGCGGTTTTGGTGCAGCAGCAGCTCGCCAGGGCCGGTATCACAGCCAATCTGCAAAAGGTCGATCCGAGCCAGGAATGGGATATGACGGTTGCCGGTGACTACGACATTTCGGTCAACTACTGGACCAACGACATTCTTGACCCGGACCAGAAGACAACGTTCGTGCTCGGCCACGACTCCAACAATAACTACTCGACCAACTACAAGAACGAGGCCGTGAAGGAGCTGGTCGCCAAGGCCCGCCTGGAGCTCGATCCGAAGAAGCGCGAGCAGATGTATGTCGACCTGCAGAAGACGGCGAAGGACGACGTCAACTGGATCGACCTCTACTACAGCCCCTACATCAACGTGGCGCGCAAGAATGTCGAGAATTTCTACCAGAACCCGCTCGGCCGCTTCTTCCTGGAAGATACGGTCAAGAACTGAGCCTTTGATCTGACGACTGTTCCGCCGCCTTCGGGCGGCGGAATCTTCCCCGAAGGAGAACGGCAATGGCCCCGGATGAAATCGCCTTCATGAGCGTTACCGAACTTGGGCGTGCGTATCGCGCCGGAGCGCTGTCGCCGGTCGATGTCATCAGCGCCAGTCTTCAGCGGCTCGACGTGCTGGAGCCAAGCCTCAATGCCGTTGCCCAACGGCTGGACGCATCGGCGATCGCCGAGGCCGAAAAAGCCGCGACAGAGCTTCGCGCCGGCAAGGATCGCGGGCCGCTGCACGGCATTCCCGTCGCCATAAAGGATCTGATCGAGGTCGATGGGGCGCTGACCGGCTACGGCAGCAAGGTCCGGCTACCGGCCCTGGCAAGCGCCGACGCCCTTCTGGTAAAGCGGCTGCGAGAGGCCGGTGCGATCATCTTCTGCAAGGCCAACCTCTTGGAATATGCCTATGGCATCGCCCATCCCGAGATCGGCCAGACCAACAATCCACACGACACCGGACGCACCTCTGGCGGCTCCAGCGGCGGATCGGCGGCGCTGGTTGCAGCCGGCATCGTACCGCTGGCGACCGGCACCGATACCGGCGGGTCGATCCGCATCCCGGCCTCCTACTGCGGCATTTCCGGGCTGAAGCCGAGCTTCGATCTGGTGCCGCTCGACGGCGTCTTCCCGCTGTCCGGGACCCTCGACCATGCCGGACCGCTCGCCCGCGACGTTACCGATACCGCGCTGCTGCTCGAAGCGCTGAGCGGCAGACCCATGCCGCTGACGCCGCCATCACTGTCAGGTGTGAGGATCGGCGCCGTCCGCTTCCACTGCGCAAGCCCGGAGCTGACCCCGGCAGTCGCCGCAAATCTGGTCTGGGCGCTTGAGCGCCTTGCTGCGGCCGGCGCCATCGTCAAGCCGATCGATATTCCTGAACTGTCCCGCGCCAATTCCGAGCTCCGCCGCATCATCCTGCCGGAAGCCTCCGTCATCCACTCGCCGCTCTATTCCGAGAACCCGGCTGGTTACGCACCGCGCACGAAAGCGCAGGTCGAAGCCGGTTTTGAAGCCAAAGCTATCGACTATCTCCGGGCGCAGAACTTTCGCGTCGAGTTGCGCAATGCGGTCGAGGCCGCCTTCGGCGAAGTGGACGTGCTGATCGGACCAAGCGTCCCCTTCCCTTCCCCGGTCAAAGACCCTGAATTCACCGAGGACGGCGAGGAAGGCGAGATGCTCTCAAGCGGCTTCGCCAACATGACCGGCCAACCGTCGCTCAGTGTACCCTCCGGCATGGGCGGCCACTTGCCGCTCGGCCTGCAGCTGACCGGGCCGCTCGGTGCGGATCACCGGCTGTTACAGCTCGCGCTCGGCGTCGAGGCGGCGCTCGCAGCGTGGCGGAAGCCGTCTCTCGCCTAAACGTAGAACTGCACCGCCGGCTCCGGCGGGCCAGTACTGTCAATGGTGGCGTCGCCTCAACCGCCTGTTTGCATTGGGTTGATACCTGGCTTGCTTGACTGAAGCCCCGCTCACCCACTTCAAACGCCACCGCTTTCCCGCTGAGATCATCGCCCGTGCGGTATGGCTCTACTAACGATTTCCGCTCAGCTTACGCGACGTCGAAGATCTGTTGGCGGAGAGAGGCATCATCCTCTCGTCCCAGACTGTGTCGGAATGGGCGGCGAAATTCGGCTTGAAATTTGCTGATCAGCTCCGAAGCCGCTCACGAGGCCGTTTTTCCGAAAAATGGCACCTCAATGAGATGGTGGTGACGATCAAGGGGAAGAAATACTGGCCGTGACGCGCTGTCGATGCCAAGTCCTAGATGCCCTGCTGCAAAGCCGAAGAAGCAAGGCGGCCGCAATGCGTCCCATGCGCAAGCTTCTCAAGTGCCGAGGTATCGCCCCGCGCGTGATGGTGACCGACAAGCTGCGTTCCTATTCGGCTGCAAAGTCGGAGGTGATACCGGTCGTCGAGCACCGCTCGCAGAAGGGATTGAACAATCGAGCCGAGAATTCTCATCTGCTGTGCGAAGACGCGAACGGCGAATGATGCGCTTCAAGTCAGCGCGACAATGTCAGCGTTTTGTCTCAACTGATGGCCAGATCGCCAATCTTTTCCTCCTCCACCGCAAACATCTCACCGCAACTGACCATCGCCAGCTTCGGAATCTTGCCCTCCACGGGTGAGAGTACGGACCTTGCCATGGTCGAGATGGACTGCGAGACGGTAGCCGTCCCACTTACCTCAAAGGCCCACTGATGGCCTTTGGGCGGCTTGGCCTTAAGAAGCGCCAGGCACGGCTCGATACGTGCCAGCATTGGGTGGCAAGGGAGATTTGGCTGCTGATGATCGCGCTTGCGCGGCCGGGATCGAACAGGCTTTTCCGTTTGCAGCAGGGGCTTTGATTATGGCGGCGTCGTAAGGCCGACAGTCCATCAGCAAATGCTTAAGATGCAGTAGAAGAAAACGGGGCCAAACTTAAAGCGGCAGCCTGGCGGGGCGGATCTCATTTGGGGCCTTCAGCATCTTGGACTGGCTGGGTCTGTTGAGGGAGATGCCGAAGGCCACGCTTGAAACGGACGGCTAGATGTTTAGTTCCAGCGCAGACGCAATGAACTTCGGGGACCGCCATGCTAGAGGAATCATCGCTTGCTGAAAAAGTGACGCTGCTTGAAGCGCTCGCCTCCCGGACTCGTTTCCGAGTCTTGAAGAGCTTGTGTGCCGCCGAGGAGATGAACGTCCGCGAACTGCGTAATGAGCTAGGACTGCCCCAATCGACCACGTCCAGGGAGCTTTCATTCCTCCGGATGCGAGGCTTCATAAATTTCCGGCGAGAAGCGCAGAACCACTATTACTCGTGTCATCACGACGGCGTCAGAAAGCTACTGCAGACTCTCGATAAGGGTACTCCCGCTACGAACAATCCTGAGATGACGCGATGAGCGATCTTGACCGGCCAATGCAGTCGTCGAGTTAGCAGTTCGAACATCTCTGTACGCATCCGGACTGCAAACAGTGGGGCGGATTTGGCTTTTCGTCCTCACAATCGATCGAGACGCGATGGTGGTGCTGGGAGCACTATCCGCACAAGGAACCGATCCGGCACATGCCGCGTTAATGGGAAGCTGGCACGTTCCTCGCTAGCACTCTGACTTCCCCACCTCGCCCCGGCCGCACGCTGGGGCTTTTTCTTTCGTCGTCACGTTCGTGTCACGTGACTCACATCATCAGTTGTGATTAATTCCCGCCCGATGATGCGCCTTGGCGGACCTCTTGGCGCATTGAGGACTCGCCTGTGTATTGGGTGGCGAGCCCTTTTTTATGACCCGCCTGCCTTGCTCTTCATGTCCGACAGTTCGCGCCCAGAAGCCATCGGATCGAAGCTATTCCCGTTGCTGCTCATTTCCAAGCTCCCTGCCATTCCCCTGCCCTTGCCCTTTCAATGCGATGCCATGCTTATTTGTCATGCCATAAGAAAAGCCGCCCTTTATGAGAGGCTTGAGTGTTCGGTTACCCACATTCGATGGCACGGCGCTTTGCGCAGCTTGTTCCAGCCATTCAGTGGATGGTGCGGCTGCCACCGCTACCATGCTCGAACTTGGCTAGGAGATGGATTGCCTCCAGAACTAGATGCTCTGCGTTCTCCGTTTCGTCCCCGGCGATCGTCTCGGCGTTTATTTGAAGGCGATTACCGAGTTCGGACATGTCCTCCCAGATGGGATCGTCTTCATGTTTCGCGATCGATGCCGACATCAAGAGGCTTTCACCTAAGGTCTCAAGAAACTCGATGCGTTCCTCGGTGGTCATCTCGTCGAGTTTTTTAAGGTCCGCCACGATAGCTAGCTCTTCGGGATCATTGTGCCGAGGAATTTTGAAAAGACTTCCCGTCTGTAATTAGGGGGTCTAGACCGATATCAAGCCGCGACCTCCGCACGAGCGACGACAGACCTTTCACCGCAATCCTCTCCCGTATCGAGGCCAACGAGTTATAATCCTCCCACATCATCTCAGGGAGGAGAAAATGGAACGGGTTAGCACGATTGGTCTGGACCTCGCCAAACAGGCCTTCCAGGTCCACGGAATGAACAAAGACGGGGACAAGATTTTCAGCCACAAGCTGGCGAGTGCGGAATTGCCAGGTTTCTTAAGAAGGATCGTGGATGCGTTGTCGCAATGGAAGCCATCGGCGGCGCTCATTATTGGGCGAGAGAGATTAAAAGGTCGGGGCACACGCCGTTGCTCATACCCGCGCAATACGTCAAACCATTCGTCAAACGGGATAAATGCGATGCTCTTGACGCCGAAGCAATTGCCAACGCCGCGACGCAGCCAGGAATGCGCTTCGTGGCCATCAAAAGTCCGAACAGCAGGCAATCACCACTCTGATGAAAACGCGAACGCTGTTCATTCGCCAGCGAACCTCCGCCATCAATGCGCTGCGCGGCCTTTTGGCTGAATTCGGATTTGTCGTCCCGTCTAGGACCATTGACGTTGTCAAACTCAAGCAGATCTTGAGCTCTGACAAGAGCCACCTACCCGAGCCCGCGCGCACCGTGCTGAGAAGTGTCTACCAGCACATCGACGCTATCAACGAGCACATCAGTGGGATTGGTGGAGTGCCCCCCATTTCGCCGGACAGCTCAGCTATTGAGACAATGCTTTGATGAACTCCCTTGGGGAGGCCATTTTCAGCGCTGAGTGTGGATGGATTTCATTATAGTCTTCAATCCATCCGTCGATCTTCCGGAGAGCTGTGTCGGCGTCCGGAGTGGATGAGATGCGTATGTAGTCTCGCTTCAAGGTTTTGACGAAGGCTTCAGACATGCCGTTCGATTGTGGGCTGGCCACGGGCGTGAAGCATGGGATCAGGTTGAGGGCTTGGGCAAACAGCCTGGTCTCCCTCGCGGTATATGCACTGCCGTTATCAGATAGATGTTCTATTGCATGCGGGGCGCTGATTGCGCCGAAGCGCTTTTCGACGGCCTCCAACATCATGTCTCGAATGTCGGAGCCGGATATCCCGGCATTGGCGACGGCTGCCCATGAGATAATTTCCCGGTGAACTCAAGCCCGTCCGAGCACCAGCGGAGATTAGACCGCATCACCATGACCTTGCCGTCGTGGGCACGGCCTATTCGCACCGCCGTGTGTTTCTCAAGGATCATAGCGTGATTGGCCATGATGCGATGAACTCGCTTGCGGTTGACGACGGGCAGATCGGCGGCTCGCCGCTGCCTGTTGAGAAGGGCAGCGATCCGCCGATAGCCATAGGTCGGCCGAGCATCCACGAGTTTACG
>NZ_JAVDWL010000003.1:0-784746 GCF_031457345.1 Rhizobium sp. BE258 | reverse complement strand
GTTGTCCAGCGTCGCCGCCGGACGTCACCGATCATCAGATCAACCTGTCGAAACTCGTTAGACATAAGCTTATCCTCAAGCCTGTGCTTGAGCCTTCCTGCTTATGCTGAGTGTCCGGTCGAAAGTGGGGGCAGTTCACAATATAAGGGAGGAACTTATTTTTTCCTATGAACGAACAGGCTTACTTATTGCACATGACGCAGAGGTCGCATCAAAATCGGAGAAAAAGGAAGTTTACGATGCAATTGAAGAGTATTTTCTCCTTAAAGAAAATTTTCCTGACCCGTTCTTCGTATTTACCTATCTTAATTCACCGCAATATGAAGCATATAAAATTATAAAAGAAATAATTAAAGAAATTTCAATTGTATGTAATCTATCCATAGATTACACTGTAAAATCCATAAAAATAGAAGATCAATTCGACGGAAAGATATACATATTATCTAGCCTCAGATCCGCACTCCAATCAATTGAATTCATATCTTATAACATAAATGATATATACAGCGACGAATGCTTGATAATAGCCAGATCGATAATAGAGCATTATATTAGGACAAAGTCGGTTCGCCTTGGAAAATTAGATCCCAAAGTCGTCCTATACCAAGCACTCGCCTCGCGCGGGGTGTTGGAATATGCAGTTCGCCCGAATGGAAAAATTGACTACAACAAAATTATTGCAGAGGACGGGAAAATTGTCGACATTAGCTACACTTATGGAGCTCTAGCAAAAGCAACAAACGATCCAATTGACACTTTTATATATGAGCATATTTACAAGACTCTATCTTATTTTGTCCATCGAGACGCGTCCGATCGCATCATCTCGGCACTAAAGGAACAGAATCTAAGAATGGTTTTGCATGACGTTGAAGACGATGAAATCTCTGGGACCTATATCTGTGCCAAGATTATATTCTATTACCTACTAGAATTCTTACAGAACGACTGGCTTGATAAAAAGACAGTCAAAGATTTGACCCGTAAAATTATTCAACTAGCAACTCGACTTGATGCGCTAGAGACCAATCCAAAAATTGCAGAACTGAGTTTTTAAGCTGCGTCCGCAACCCGCTCACTCCGCCGCCTCCCCCCGCCTCACCTCAACCTCGCTCTCCCGCTCCGCAACCATCACCAACGCCTCCAGCTCATAACTATACCCCTCGAGCATCTGATAGGCATGCTCGATCGCCTCGATCTGGCCCTGCGCCTTCTGGATGGCGTCGGTGATCGACTGGCTGCGGGCGCGCAGCATGGAGCCGAGGACGTCGGTTTCGGGGCGGCGGCCCAGGCGGTCGATGTGCTGACGCACGCGGTTGCGGTGGCGCTCCAGTTCGAGGATGTGGAAGCGGTTCTTGACGATGTCGTCGGAGAGCTTGCGGCGGATGGCGGCGACGGGGTCGAAGCTGCCGGGTTCGCGCTCGTCGAGAATGATGTCGTTGACCAGCTTTTCCAGCATCAGCACGCCCTCGAGATCCTTGGGATCGGCAAGCTGGGGGTCATAGCCGGTATCGTCATAGACGCGGCGGCGCACCGGGTCCTTCAGGAGATCGTAGGCGGCCTGCAGCTTGCCGAAATGCTCGGCATCGCCGCCGGAATCGGGATGCGCGGTCTTGGCGGCCTTGCGCCAGGCACTGCGGATCGCAGGCTCGCCGGCGTCGCGGTCAATTCCGAGCATAACATAGGGATCGATCAAATCGCCCACCTGTCCTTCCGCATTCCCATTCCTGTCTCCGGCACACCGTCGAAAGCAGCCCGGCGCCGGCCGCCGTAAGGCCGCATTTGCGCCGTCAGCCGCACGCGCGAAAGCGCCTGCCTCTGACCTACGCCCTCACCCTGATTGCATCAAGTCCCGGCATCCGGCGCCCACATTATTCCGCCGGTCGGGACGAAATTGTGAACAGCGGGCGATTTTCACAGCCAAAACGCCGCCCCGCATCTGGATTTTGCCGCTCGCCATGCCGGGATTTGTTCTGTATAGGACCTCGTCCCCGGCGGTTGCGCATCACGCGCCGTATTCCCATCTGTGATGGGCCATTTGATGGCGGGACCACAGCGAAACAGGATCATAACGGCATGACGGCGCAAGGCGGCGGCACATTGGTGACGGAAGGCAAGGCTCATTATGCGAATGGGCCGGTGTTCTCCGTGGCACCGATGATCGACTGGACCGATCGCCATTGCCGCTATTTTCACCGCCAGATCAGCCGAAACGCCCTGCTCTATACCGAGATGGTGGTGGCCGATGCGATCATCCATGGCCCGCGCGAGCGGCTGCTGTCCTTCGACGCGGCGGAACATCCGGTGGCGCTGCAACTCGGCGGCTCCGATCCGGCCAAGCTTGCCGAGGCCGTCAGGATCGCCGCGAACTATGGCTATGACGAGATCAATCTGAATGTCGGCTGTCCCTCCGACCGCGTGCAGTCGGGCACCTTCGGCGCCTGCCTGATGCTGACGCCCGAGGTGGTGGCCGAGTGCGTGCGTGCCATGAAGGTGGTGTCGGCGGTGCCGGTGACCGTGAAATGCCGCATCGGCGTCGATGAGCAGGATCCCGAGGCCGCCCTGCCCGATCTGATCACACGCGTTCTCGATGCCGGCGCCGACGCGATCTGGATCCATGCCCGCAAGGCCTGGCTGAAGGGCCTGAGCCCGAAGGAAAACCGCGAGATCCCCCCGCTCGATTACGAGATGGTCTATCGCATGAAGCAGCGCTGGCCCGATGTTTTCATCGGCATCAACGGCGGCATCCACACGCTGGATGAGGCTGAGGCGCATCTCGGGCATGTCGATGGCGTCATGCTCGGCCGCGCCGCCTATCAGAATGCCGCCATTCTCGCCGACGTCGACCAGCGCTTCTATGGCGCCCCGGCCCGTGAGATGGATTGGGATCATCTGCGCGACCGGATGATGGCCTATGCGCAGGCGCATATCGACAATGGCGGCCGTGTCCAGCATATCGCCCGCCACATGGTCGGCCTGTTCACCGGCCTGCCCGGCGCCCGGCGCTACCGGCAGATCCTCTCGACCGATGCCACCAAGCCCGGCGCCGGTCCGGATGTGATCGCCGCGGCTTTCGCAGCGGTGGATTTCAGCGCCGCACCGGCCGAAGCTCTCAGCGCCTGAGCGCAGCAATGCGCGCAAACGAAAAACGGCGCCCGAAGGCGCCGTCTCCCATTTCTGCCGAAGCAGAAATCGAATTAGTTAGCCGAGATGTTGACGGCCTTCGGGCCCTTGCCCATGCGATCCGGCTCGGTGTCGAACGTGACCTGCTGGCCTTCGCGCAGCGACTGGATGCCCGAAGCCTGGAGAGCGGAGATGTGGACGAATACGTCCTTAGCGCCGCCTTCCGGAGTGATGAAACCAAAACCCTTGTCCTGGTTGAAGAATTTTACGGTGCCCTTGGTGGCCATGTGGGATAGTCCTTTTCCCTTAGTCTTGTCTTAGTATCCGCCCCCTCGAGAGGAAGCGGACGGCTTTAGCTTTCGTCCCGCGAACCGGGCGCGAAGGGTCAGTCGGAGAAGTCACGTACGGGGAAAGAACGTCTACGAAGCGGTTTTGCCGCTCTGCCACCCTTGCGGGAGAGCTACCAATCTGTCCAGTCACCGGCATGCTAATGCCCGAGTACTGCATGACGTGACAGCATTCGGAATAAAAAGCAAGCGGCAATATTGTGGCACCCCCTTCGCGAAGCCCGGAAATACCAAAGATTCAGATAGTTGACCAAATGTGACAACCCACAGATTCGGCTGTCTCATTTCGGGACTCCGTGCCGGAACGGGACCGTTATACAACCTGCAGAGATATATCAGGCCGCAATCAACAGCATCACATGGGCGATTACAGTCGCCCGTCAATCCGCGGAGGCGAGCGTCATGCGACGGTACTTGCCGCGGGCGATCGCAATCGCTTCGTTGCCGGTGTTCGCTGCACGGCACGCGACCGATAATCGCGCCCGCATCCTTTCATTGCCTGCCGCTTTGCGTCTAAGATCGCCGGACCGCAACAGCAAGAGCATGCCATGTCCTCCGCCATCAACACCGTCATTCCTGTTCCGCAACCCGTTCTCCTGCCGGTCGAAGGCAGCGCCAGTTTCTTTCCGGTGCGCCGCGTCTATTGCGTCGGGCGCAACTATGCGGACCACGCGATCGAGATGGGCCATGACCCGAGCCGCGAGCCGCCCTTCTTCTTCCAGAAGAACCCGGACAATCTTCTGCCCGCCGGCCAGCCCTTCCCCTACCCGCCTCTCTCCGAGGACGTGCATTACGAAGCCGAATGCGTGATCTTCTTGAAAGAAGGCGGCGAGAATATTCCGGTCGAAAGGGCGCTCGCCTGCATCTACGGCTACGCCATCGGCATCGATTTCACGCGCCGCGACCTGCAGGCGGTTGCCAAGAAGATGGGCCGTCCGTGGGAGGTGGCCAAGGCCTTCGAATATTCGGCACCCGTCTCGCCGATCGTTCCCGCCGATGAGCTCGGTCACCCCCAAAGCGGCCGGATCTGGCTCGATCACAACGGCAAGCGCGTCCAGGAAGGCGATCTGAACCAGATGATCTGGAAAGTGCCGGAGATCATTGCCGAACTCTCCAAGCTCTTCATCCTCGCCCCCGGCGACGTCATCATGACCGGCACACCAGCCGGTGTCGGCGCTGTCCGGAAGGGCGACACGGTCGAGTGCGGCATCGACGGCATTGCCACCCTCACCGTCACCGTCGGCTGAGGCGCACCATGCCCGTCTATGCACTTGCAGGATTGAGGCCGAGGCTGCCGGCAGACGGCCTCTATTGGATCGCCCCGGATGCCCATGTGATCGGCGATGTCGCGCTCGGCGAAGGCGTTGGCATCTGGTTCGGCGCGGTGCTGCGCGGCGACAACGAGCCGATCACCGTCGGCCGCAACACCAATATCCAGGAAGGCGCCATGCTGCACACCGATCCGGGCGCCCCGGTGACGATCGGCGAAGGCTGCACCATCGGACACCACGCCATCGTCCACGGCTGCACCATCGGCAACAATTCACTGATCGGCATGGGCGCGACGGTGCTGAACGGCGCGAAGATCGGCAACAACTGCCTGGTCGGCGCCAATGCGCTGGTCACCGAAGGCAAGGAATTTCCGGACGGTTCCCTGATCGTCGGCTCACCGGCGCGTGCCATCCGCGCGCTGGATGAAAAGGCGATCGAGGGACTAAAACGCTCGGCGGAGAAATACGTGTCGAACTGGCAGCGGTTTGCGCGGGATTTGAAGCGGCTGGATTGATCAGAACAGAAGAGTGACGCCGGTGACGTTTTTCACCGCCACCTTGATGAGGCCGAACACCGCGGACAGGATCTTCTGGGCGGCGTTGTAGAGAAGGAATTCGAACTCTTTCAGAGCGCTGTTGAGATTGATCTCAAGCAGATGAAGCGTCAGGTCGGCGTTCTTGTCGCTAATCTCCCCGGCAGCAAGCTGCGCGATGACCTTGGCGGTTTTCTGGGCGATGAATTCAAGCTGGAAGGTCATTTCCTGCTTGATACCGCTCCATTGGTCTTTTGCCTTGAGGATCGCCACCTCGAGGAGCCCTTCGAGAAGCTCCTTGGCAGACCCCGGTGCGAAGTTCGCAGTATCGATCGGCATGAACAACCCCCTATTATTTCAAGGCGCCTTCCATCGTCTTTGGAATGGCGCAAACGTTTCGAACAACGGAAATATTGTCGGCCTCGTTAGGCGCCTGGCCGTCGGCCTTGAATGCTGCGCGCGAGGCCTCGATCGCCCGGCGACAATTATCGATATCATCGACAAGAAGCTGTGCGGCATTGGCCGCCGGCCGCCCGCGGAGGTAGGCCGGCCGCTTGCCGGCAATGTCCGCAGCCTCCTTCACACCCGCCAACGCGTCGATGTAATAGGGCTCCACCTTGCCATAGGGCACACGTGAGGGGCTGCTTGCCTCGATAGAGGTTTCGATCTTGGTGAGGCTGGCATGCGCGCCGTCCAGCTTCGCATAGATCGCCTCATTGTAACTGGGCGCGAAAATGGTACAGCCGCCGAGCAGCAGCGGTAGCGTCAAGCTCATCAGTTTGCGGATAAGACCCATGGGATGCCCTCCATTCACGGACATCCTAGCGCGTGCAAAATCAAATGCAATCTTAAATTACATATAAAATAAAATACACTACATAGATGCATTCGATTGCATGACGTCAGGCCGCGCAGCTCTCGCAAACGCCGCGGATCTCGATCGTCGTCTTCTCCGCCTTGAACTTCTTGCTGCGCATCCAGTTCATCAGCTGATGATCGACAGCGTGGTCGTGGAACTCGATGACCTGACCGCAGCTCTCGCAGATGGCGAAGGCGACGGTGCCGTGGCTGTGGCAATTCTCGTCCGGATGGGCGCAGACGACGAAGGAGTTGATGCTCTCCAGCCGATGCACGACGCCATACTCCAAAAGCTTCTCCAGCGCCCGGTACACCTGCAACGGCGCCCGGAACCCGTGATCGCGCAATTTGTCGAGGATCGTGTAGGCGCTGAGCGGGCCCTCCGCCTTTTCCAGGACATCGAAGACGAGCGCCTGGTTCTTGGTCAGCTGTGGCGTGTTCATGTGCCTTGTCCTTGCGGTTCCTTGCGCCCCAGCCGCGGCAGCAGGCTGAGGATGAAGAGAATGAGGGCTGCGACGACGATCGACGGGCCTGACGGCGTGTCATAGGTGAGCGAGCCGAAGAGACCGCCGACGACGGCAACGGCGCCGATCAGCGATGCCAGCACCGCCATGATCTCGGGCGTCGGTGAAAAGCGGCGCGCCGCAGCTGCCGGAATGATCAGCAGCGAGGTGATCAGCATGATGCCGACGATCTTCATGGCAATGGCGATGACGACCGCCATCAGCAGCATGAAGAACAGCCGCGCCCGCTCCGGCTGCAGGCCTTCGGCTTTGGCAAGCTCCGGATTGACCGTCGAGGCCAGCAGCGGCCGCCAGAGCCAGGCGATCGCCGCGACGACGAACAGGCCGCCGCCCCAGATCATCGCGATATCGGTCTTCGACACGGCAAGGATATCGCCGAACAGGAAGGCGATCAGATCGATCCGCACCCAGCTCATGAAGGCGACCATGACGAGGCCGATGGCGAGCGTGGCATGCGAGAGAATGCCGAGCAGCGCATCGGCCGAAAGCGCCTGACGCTTCTGCAAAAAGAGCAGCAGGATCGACACCGTGGCGGCAACGCCGAAGACCGCGAGCGTCAGATTGAGCTGAAAGAGCAGCGACAATGCCACCCCGAGCAGCGCCGAATGGGCGATCGTATCGCCGAAATAGGCCATTCGCCGCCAGATGATAAAGCAGCCGAGCGGCCCGGTCGTCAGCGCCAGGCCGACGCCTGCGAGAACAGCACGGACGAAAAAATCGTCAAGCATGGCGCTCTCCCGCATGATGGTGGTGATCATGGCCATCATCATCGTGAGCACTATGATCGTGCCCGTCCCCATGATCGTGGTGATGGCCGTCTTCGGGATGGCAGTGATCGGTCACCGAACCGTCCGAATGCAGGACGCGCCCATCGGGCAGATGCGTATGGTCGTGGTGGTGGCTATAGACGGCAAGCGTCTGCGCCGCCCGGCTGCCGAACAGCCGCACATATTCGGGGCTCTGGCTGACGGCCTGCGGCGTACCGCGGCAGCAGACATGGCCGTTCAGGCAGATGACAGTATCGGTCTCGGCCATCACGACATGCAGGTCATGGGAAATCAGCAGAATGCCGCAGCCGGTTTCGTTGCGGATCTGCTTGATCAGGTCGTAGAGCGCGATCTCGCCGGAAAAATCGACGCCCTGCACAGGCTCGTCAAGCACCAGTAGATCGGGCTTGCGGGCAATGGCGCGCGCCATCAAGGCGCGCTGGAATTCGCCGCCGGAGAGATGCTGAACTTCGGCGCTCAGCATATGCGCCATGCCGGCAGACTCCAGCGCGGCCATCATTTCCTTTTCGGCGAGCGGGCCGGTTAACGTCATCAGCCGGCGCACAGTCAGCGGCAATGTCCAATCGACGGCAAGCTTCTGCGGCACATAGCCGACCTTCAGCCCCGGCAGCCGTTCGACGCTGCCCTCGTCAGGCTTGAGCACGCCGATGGCAGCCTTGGCGCTTGTCGATTTTCCGGAGCCGTTCGGCCCGATCAGCGTCACGATCTCGCCGCGCGAAACGGAAAAATCGACGCCGCGCACCAGCCAGCGGCCATTGCGGCGGATACCGGCATTATTGAGGGAAACCAGTGGCTTCGCCCCGGAATTGGCGGGAGATAGCATCATTTTTCCTGATGTGCTGTTGCGTCCTGCTATCGCACACGTTATAGCATTACGCAATTGATGTAATAACATAACAAACGCAATTCAAGCGGAGCGTGCACATGAAACTGGCTGCCGGCCTCTCCCTCGCCCTTCCGGCCCTGATGCTGGCAGGAACCGCCAAGGCTGCCGATGCGCCTGTTGTCGTCACCTCGATCAAGCCCATTCATTCACTGGTCGCCTCGATCATGCAGGGCGTCGGCACGCCTGAGCTGATCGTCGATGGCGCCGCCTCCCCGCATACCTACAATCTGAAACCATCCAACGCGCGGGCGCTGCAGGATGCAAAGGTGATCTTCTGGGTCGGCGCCGGGCTGGAAGCATTTCTCCAGAAGCCTCTGGAGACGCTGGGCAGTGATGCCAGCATCGCCGAACTCGACAATGCGCCCGGCCTCACCAAGCTGAAATTCCGCGAAGGCGGCGCCTTCGAGCCGCATGATGACGGCGACGAGGCCGAAGGCCACGATCATGACCACGATCACCAGGCTGCGGAGGCCACCGGTCACGATGGCGGGCACGACAATGACCACGATCACGGGCATGGCGAATTCGATACGCATCTCTGGCTAGACCCGATGAACGCCAAGGCAATGGCCGCCGAAATCACCACCACGCTGGTCGCCGCCGACCCGGCGAACGCGTTGACCTACCAGGCCAATGCCAAGACGCTCGATGACAAGCTCGATGCGCTCGACAAGGAACTGGCGGCGACAGTCGCTCCGGTCAAGGACAAGCCTTTCATCGTCTTCCACGACGCCTACCAGTATTTCGAGCATCGTTACGGCATCAAGGTGGCAGGATCGATCACCGTCAGCCCGGAAACCATTCCCGGCGCAGAACGGGTGTCCGAGATCCACCAGAAGGTCGGCGAACTCGGCGCCACCTGCGTCTTCGCCGAACCGCAATTCGAACCGCGCCTCGTCGACGTCGTCATCGAAGGCACCAAGGCCAAGTCGGGCGTGCTCGATCCAGAAGCTGCAACGCTGAAGGCCGGCCCCGATCTCTATTTCACCCTGATGCGCGGCATCGCCGCCAGCATGAAGGATTGCCTCAGCCGCGATAGCTGAGCGCGTTCGAGCACCGGCCAGAGAAGGCGAGCGCTTCTGCTCGCCTTTTTAGGTCATCATATGTAATGGTATAACATTTACAATGGAGGTATCCATGGACAGCAGACTTCCGGTGACGGTTCTCTCGGGCTTTCTCGGCGCGGGCAAGACGACGCTTCTCAATCATGTCCTCTCCAACCGGCAGGGCATGCGGGTGGCGGTCATCGTCAACGATATGAGCGAGGTCAATATCGACGCCGCGCTGATCCGTGACGGCGGCGCCAATCTTTCGCGCACCGAGGAGCAGTTGATCGAAATGACCAATGGCTGCATCTGCTGCACCCTTCGCGACGATCTGCTGAGCGAAGTCCGCCAGCTCGCCGCCCAGGGCCGGTTCGACTATCTGCTGATCGAATCGACCGGAATTGCCGAACCCCTGCCCGTCGCCACCACCTTCGAGTTTCGCGACGAGAAGGGTGAGAGCCTCTCCGATATCGCCCGGCTGGATACGATGGTCACTGTGGTGGATGCCGCAAACCTCCTGGCCAACTATGGCTCGACCGATTTCCTGGCCGACCGCGGTGAAACGGCGGGCGATGGCGACAACAGGACGATCGTCGATCTCCTGGTCGAACAGATCGAATTCGCCGACGTCGTCGTGCTCAACAAGAGCGGGACCGCAACGCCAGAACAACGCCACGCGGCCCGCACCATCATCACCGGGCTGAACCCGGACGCGCGGCTGATCGAGACCGATTTCGGCCGTGTGGACCTCCGCGACGTCCTCGATACCGGCCGCTTCGATATCGACAAGGCCGAGACCCATCCCCTCTGGTACAAGGAGCTCCATGGCTTCCGCGATCATGTGCCGGAGACCGAGGAATACGGTATCCGCTCCTTCGTCTATCGCGAGAAGCGTCCCTTTCATCCCGCCAGGCTGCAGGCCTTTCTCGATCAGTCATGGCCGGGCGTGGTGCGTGCCAAGGGCCTCTTTTGGCTGGCCACCCGGCCTCACTACGTCGGGGAGATCAGCCAGGCTGGCGCGATAGTTCGGACCGGCAAGATAGGATTGTGGTGGGCAGCCGTGCCGAACGAACAATGGCCCCGCGATCCCGGCTTCACGGCAGCACTCGCGCCCTATCTTGACCCGATCTGGGGCGATCGGCGTCAGGAGATCGTCTTCATCGGCGCCGATCCGATGGACGAGGCGGCGATCCGCACCAGCCTCGATGCATGTCTTGTCGAAGCCGACGATTTCACACCGGACCAATGGCGCCACCTGCCGGATCCCTTCGCCAGCTGGGCGCTGCGTGCCGCATGACCGCAAGGCCGATCAAGCCGTTCCGGTGCGTCTGCGAGGAATGCGAACCGCTGCCGCCGATCCCCGGTCTCAGCGCTCCGGAAGAAGAGAAAAGCAAGCCAGCAGCGCTTGGAGCGGCACTGCTGAGTGTCGCTATCTGGCGCCGTCCATCCAGCATCAAGCACAAATAAAAAGGGCGGCATCGCTGCCGCCCTCCTCATGGATCCCGGCTGCTTAGCGGCCGGAAATGATGCTGGAGATGATGCCGCTTGCCACGCCAACCAGCAGGAAGTCGTTATCGACCTTCACCCAATGGTAGCCACGCGGCGGAGCCGACAGGCGGTAGCGGCGGTAGTCGCGAACGTCAGACATGCGGCGGCGTTCAGCAGCGCTGACGCGGTGACCCTTGGTCCAGCGGTACTTCTTGACGATGACCTGCTTGTGCACGTCCCGCTCGACGACACCGGGGCGGCGGTAATCGTTAGCGCTGGCTTCCGAAGCAACGATCGGCGACAGCAGGAAGGAGGCGGAGAGCAGAGCGGCGAAGATCTTTTTCATTGGGGTTTCCTCGTGTTGAACACGCCCCGAAATTACGTCTGTAAAGATGAACCGAATCTGAAACTTAAATTAAACTTTCGTAATCAAATCTGCATGATAAAGGGAGAAGTTTATAATTTAGTTTTATCTTATTAGCGATTATTACCTTGCATCTCTGGTGGCCAACCTCGTCCTTCGAGGCCCCTGCGGGGCACCTCAGGATGAGATTGGAGTGGATGTTTTCGCCATGACCAGGATCAAGGATCTGAGCTACCTGCAATCCATCAGCGACCAAGCCACTCGAAAAGCCATCAACGCAGACCGCCCGCACAGCCATCAACAACCAAGCCCGCAAACGACCAGCCCTCATCCTGAGGTGCCCCGCAGGGGCCTCGAAGGACGAGGGCCGGTGGCCGCCACTCCCTCACAACTCCTCGTAATTAAACCAATCGAAATCCGCAGTCTTCGCCCTGCCCGAAGTGTCGAAAGCAAACACACCGGCAAAGGCACCGGTAAACGAGCCATGCTCCCCACGCCCGCCCTCGTCGGAAACCACACCGGCATCCAGCTCCGGCCCGATCGGCTGCCAGGCGCCCATCCCTTCCGTCTGCCAGAAGAACTGCAGCCCGTTCTCGCGGATTTCCATAGACAGCTGCACGCGCCCTTCCGGCGGCAATGCGGCACCGCTTCCGGCCGGAAATGTCATGCGGCCATTCGGATAGTCGCCATCGCAGGAGAAGATCGTCACGCAACGACCAAGCTTCTCGTGCAGCGTCACGACGGCAGCGTGGAATTTGTGACGATTGTAGTAGTGCGTCAGGCCAGCCACCTGCTGATAGGTATCCGGCTGAAACTCGACAACCGTCTCTGCGCGAAAACTGTGGTGCTCTTGGCGGCGCGCCACCAGAGCCTGCTCGAACCACGAGCCGATGCTCTCGCGGCCGATCAGCCGCAGATGGCCGGGCCGGTCCGTGAGGTTGAAGATGCGCTGCGGCTCCGGCGTCCTCAGCCATTGGAAATCGGCAGGCAGTTTTCCGCCGTCGAAGCTGTATTCGGTGCGCACCGGCTTTTCGGCGAGTGTCGCGCCATTAAGGCCTGGAACCTCGACATCGGGCACCACGGTGCCGTTCTCGAGATAGAGCCAGCCGTCCTCCTTCCAGACGCATTTCTGCAGCGCCGTTTCACGCCCCAAGGTGCAGCGCCGCTTCGGCGGCATCGGCCGGCCGCAGAGATGCGTGTGATAAACCTGACCATCCGGCGTCTCAACATATTGCCCGTGCCCTGCCCGCTGCAGCACCGCGCCCGGCTGGTCCTTGGAGGTGATCAGATGCATGTTCGGATGCATCTCGTAGGGACCATCGATGTTGCGCGAGCGCGCCATGGTCACCGCATGGTCGTAGCCGGTGCCGCCCTCTGCCGTCGTCAGATAATAGTAGCCGTTCTTCCTGAACAGATGCGGCCCCTCAACCAGACCCAGCGGGCTGCCGGCAAAGATATTCTTGATCGGACCGACAAGCTCGCGCGTTTTCGGATCCCATTCCTGCAGCAGGATACCGTCGAAAGCCGGTGACTTCGGTGCGCCACCATAGCTTTCCGTACGGTGGTTCCACTGCATGTTGACGAACCATTTGCGTCCGTCGTCGTCATGGAACAGCGACGGATCGAAGCCCGACGAATTGACGTAGACCGGCTCGGACCACTCGCCGTCGATCGTCGGCGACGTCACGATGTAATTATGCGCATCCTTGAAATTGCCGTCGAAGCGCTTGACGTCGGTATAAACGAGCCAGAACAGCCCGTCCGCATAGGACAGACACGGCGCCCAGACACCACAGCTGTCGGGATTGCCGCGCATATCTAGCTGCGACTTGCGCTCCAGCGGCCGTTTCACCAACGTCCAGTTCACCAGATCGCGCGAATGATGGATCTGCACGCCCGGATACCATTCGAAGGTCGAGGTCGCGATATAGTAATCGTCTCCGACGCGGCAGATCGACGGGTCCGGATTGAAACCGGGCAGAATGGGGTTGCGGATCATAGCGGCTCCTCCAGAATTTGCGGTACGTACGTCAGTATAATAAGAGGTACGGGCGACGTTTCCCCAACTCCCTCATTGCTGTGCTCGTCATAGGAATCCAGCCGGCCCAAGTCCTTGGGCCGGGAAGAGTCTATTCGTCGCGCAGATGCGCGACGGCTGGATCTCTGTGACATCCCGTGGGCGCAGCCCTAAGGGCACAGAGATGAGGGAGCGAGGGATTAGCCCCCAAACTCCCCTAATCGCCCTGCCCTAGTCCAGCTCGGCCGACTTGGCCCACAGATTGATATCCGCTTCCTTGGCATAGACATCGATCTGCTTCAGTTCGTCCGCCGTGAACTCGAGATTGTCCAGCGCCTTGACGCAATCGACGATCTGCGAGGAGCGGCTGGCGCCGATCAGCGCCGACGTCACGCGGTCGCCGCGCAGCACCCAGGCGATCGCCATCTGCGCCAGCGTCTGGCCGCGCCTTTCGGCGATCTCGTTGAGCTTCCTGATGTTGTCGATGATCGAAGGACGGATGAAATCCTTCTTCAGGAAGTGGTTCTGCGCCGCACGGCTGTCCTGAGGAATGCCGCCGAGATATTTGGTCGTCAGCATGCCCTGTGCCAGCGGCGAGAAGACGATCGAGCCCATGCCGGTTTCATCCAGCGCGTCGAGCAGCTTGTCGTCCTCGACCCAGCGATTGAGCATCGAATAGCTCGGCTGATGGATCAGGCAGGGCGTGCCGAGATCTTTGAGGATCTTCGCCGCTTCGCGGGTGCGCTGCGAATTGTAGGACGAGATCCCGACATAGAGCGCACGTCCCGAGCGGACGATGTGATCGAGCGCGCCGCAGGTTTCTTCGAGCGGGGTCTCCGGGTCGAAGCGGTGCGAATAGAAGATATCGACATAGTCGAGGCCCATGCGCTTCAGGCTCTGGTCGCAGGAGGCGATCAGATACTTGCGGCTGCCCCACTCGCCATAAGGACCGGGCCACATGTCGTAACCGGCTTTCGAGGAAATGATCAGCTCATCGCGCAGGCCGGCGAAATCGGTGCGCAGGATTTCGCCGAAAGCGGTTTCCGCGCTACCTGGAGGCGGGCCGTAATTGTTGGCGAGGTCGAAATGAGTGATGCCGAGATCGAAGGCCGTGCGGCACATATCGACCTTGCGGTCATGCGGCGTATCGCCGCCGAAATTGTGCCAGAGGCCGAGAGAGACGGCTGGCAGCTTCAGGCCCGAACGGCCCGTGCGGTTATACTTCATCTTCGAATAACGGTCGGAAGCCGGTTGCCAGCTCATAATTCTATTCCTTTAAGAAAATCGCGCGAGCAGATTTTGCCCGCGCGGGACAATAGTCGTTTGAAGCCTTACTTCAAGAGCGGCCTCACCGGAGCAGCGCCTGGGCTTCCTCGATGCCGAGGGCGGCCGGCTGGGTGCAGGTCGTCGTCAGTTCGATGAACCGGCCTTCCTCGCCGGACTTCAGGATCGAGGTCATGACATCGACGCCGTGTAGCGTGCGGTCGAGCGAGCAGCGCGCGTCACGCCCCTCGATGATCGCCATCGCCATGTCGGCAAGACCAGCCGTGCGATAGTTGGCGCGCGGTCCCTGCGGGCTCTCCTGGTTGAAGATGCCGAAGGGATGTTCCCAGCCTTCGACCGGCTTGATATCCTTGTCCTTGCCGCTCGCCTCGACGACGCCGCCGAAGAAGTTCGGGTCCGGCACGTAGATCGAGCCCTCAGTGCCGTAGAGCTCCATGTTGGCATGACGGTGCGACCAGACATCCCAGCTCGCCGTCAGCGTCACGGTGGCGCCGCTGACGAATTCGAGGATCGCCTGGATCGTCGTCGGCGTCTTCACCGGGATGACTTCGCCGTTGCGCGGGGCGCTGGTGATGGTGCGGGTTTCCGATGCCATCGAGGTCATGGCGCCGACGCGCTTCACCGGGCCGATCAGGTTGATCAGGTTGGCGATGTAGTACGGGCCGAGATCGAGGATCGGGCCGCCGCCGGGCAGGAAGAAGAAGTCCGGGTTCGGATGCCACATTTCCATGCCGGGGCTCATGACATAGCAGGCGCCCGACGTGATGCGGCCGACGCCACCCTCATCGATATATTTGCGGGCAAGCTGATGCGCGCCGCCGAGGAAGGTATCCGGCGCGCAACCGACCGACAGGTTCTTCGCCTTGGCGATGCGGCGAAGCTCTTCGCCCTGTTCCAGGGTCAGAACCAGCGGCTTTTCCGAATAGACGTGCTTGCCGGCTTCGAGGATCGACTTCGAGACCGGGAAATGCGCGTCGGGGATCGTCAGGTTGACGACGACGTCGATCTCGTCGTTCTTAAGCAGCTCCTCAATCGTCTGCGCCTTGACACCGTATTCGGCGGCGCGGGCTTCGGCGGCCTGCATGTTGATATCGGCGCAGGCAAGGACCTTCAGGCCCTTGAACAGCGGCGACAGCGAGAGGTAGGTGGTGGAGATGTTGCCGCATCCGATGATGCCGACGCCAAGTTCCTTGGTCATGATAAGCCTCAATAGGTCTTGTAGGATGCGATCGAGCGGGTGATCAGGCGGTCGATATCAGCCGGATTGTCATGCTCGACGACGAAATGCTTGGCCTTGGTGCCCTTGAGAGCCGCGATGAGCTTTGCCCAGGGCAGCGTGCCATGGCCGACATCGGCCCAGCCGTCTTCGTTCTTATTCTCGCCTGCGGGCGCGATGTCCTTGACGTGAACCGCCGTGATCCGCGAGCCGAGCTTTTCGATCCAGGCGAAGGGATCGGCGCCGCCACGGACGACCCAGGCAATATCGGCTTCCCAGGAAATGTCCGGCGCGCCTTCGAAGATGCGATCGATCGGCAGCGAGCCATCGGCGAGCTTGACGAATTCGAAGTCGTGGTTATGCCAGCCGAACTCGTAGCCGGCATCCTTGAAGGGCTTTGCCATCTCATGCAGGCGCTTGCCGAATGCCAGCCAGCCTGCACCATCCGTTGGACGCTGTTCAGCCGCCAGATGCGGCGCATAGATCGAATCCATGCCGAGCGTCTTTGCGATATTGAGCGACTTCTTGACTTCGCCGTCGAGGAAATCCGGGCTGAAATGGCCGGTCGCCATCGTCAGACCGTTCTTGTCGAGTTCGGCGCGCAGGCTCTTCAGGCCGGCATCGTCGAGATCGGCATAGATGCCGCCGAAGCCTTCGACTTCCTGGTAGCCGGCCTTGCCGAGCTTTTCGAAGATCGCCGAGTAGGGCTGGAAGTTGCGCGCGCTGTAAAGCTGGAAGCTGAGTTTCGTCATAATATCCTCCTCGGGCCTCGTGCCCATCTTTCAAATCATTCTGCCGATTGGCAGGAATGCAGATCATAGAAACGGAAGTCCGGCAGCTTGCCCTTCTCGAGCGGGTTTGCCGGGGTGAAGGTGATGCGGCGGGTCTCACCGGCCGCCAGATCGAAGGCGTTGTCGGAATATTTTCCGTCCTCGTCCGTCTCGATCATCACGAAGAGCGCCAGCCCCTTGGCGGTGACATTGAGGCAGACGGAACCGTCCTCCTCGATATATTCATGGGTCACCTGCAAGCCGGCGGGTTCGAGCTCCAGCGCCTTGTAGGTGCCGTGGACATAATGCCCCTCGCCGCCCATGCCGTTCGACGCCGTGAAGCGCCAGGCAAGCAGCGTCCCGTCTGGAACGTCGGACAGGTCGATCGAGGCAGCCGTGACCGCCGCATCCGGCGTGCAGATCGCCTGCACATCCTTCAGATGCTTGCGTTCGCCCTTCATCGTCAGGATCGAGATCGAGAGATCGACGCTGACTTCATCGAGCGTATCGTTGACCAGCGAGAAACGGATCGCCTTGCCGTCGTCAGCAGGGATCGCTGCGACCGCCACCGGCTGGAAGAAGCGCTTGACGAGATAGTGCATCGCCTTCCAGCGGCCGCCGTAATCGAGGCTCGACCACGAGGCGACCGGCCAGGTGTCGTTGAGCTGCCAGTAGATCGTGCCCATGCAATGCGGCTTCAGCGACCGCCAGTATTCCACCGCCGTCTTGATCGCCAGGCCCTGCTGGATCTGGCTGAGATAGACGAAATTCGGGAAATCCTTCGGGAAGCGGAAGTAGCGGAACATCGTGCCGGCAATGCGCTCGTTGCCGCCGGCATTCTTCTGGTGCAGCTCCATCACCGGCGATGCGACGTTCATGTCCTTCGCATCCGCATAGGTCTTGATGACGGGTAGCGAGGTGTAGGACTGGAAGCCGAATTCCGAGCAGAAGCGCGGCCGAACCGTGCGGTAATTGTCGAACGACTTGTTCTCGTGCCAGACCGACCAGTAGTGCATGTCGCCGGAGCCATCGGCATGCCAGGCATCGCCGAAATCGAGATAGCCGGAAGCCGGGCTGGACGGCCACCACAGCGCGCCCGGAAGCGCCTTCTTCACCGATTGCTCGATGGTCCGGTTCAGCCGGTCGTAGGAGACGAGATACCGGTCGCGATCCTTCTTCGACTCGTCGAACCAGGTGAGCGCGCCCACCAGCTCGTTATCGCCGCACCAGAGCGCGATCGACGGATGCGACGACAACCGCTTGACCTGGTAATCGACCTCGACGGCGACGTTGTCGAGAAAATCCTCGGTCGAGGGATAGAGGTTGCAGGCAAACATGAAGTCTTGCCAGACCATCAGGCCCAGCCGGTCGCAGAGATCGTAGAAATAATCCTGCTCGTAGAAACCGCCACCCCAGACGCGGATCATGTTCATGTTGGCGGCTTTGGCTGATTGCAGCAGGTCTTCGGTCTTCTCTGGTGAAGACAGCGAAAACAGCGCATCTGCCGGGATCCAGTTGGCGCCACGGCAGAAGATCTCGCGGCCATTCACCTTGAACGCAAAGCGGCTGCCGGCAGCGTCAGGCGTGGTGATCAGTTCGATGGTGCGAATGCCGATCTGCTTTGTCACCACATCCGAAGGCAAGTCAACGGTCAGCTCGTAGAGCGCCTGCTCGCCGCTGCCCGCCGGCCACCAGAGCTTCGGCTTGTCGATCTGGAAGACGTGATTGACGACAGTCTCCCCGCCGCTGACGCCGACATCGAGGCGCACACGCTCGCCATCCAGCGCAAAATGAACCGGAACGATGCCCGGTTTCTTCGAATGGAGCGTGGCCGTCACCAGTACCTCGACGCTGCCGTCGAGATTGTGTGTCTGGCGCGTCGTCACCTGCTCGATGCGCACCGTCTCCAGCTTCCGCAGCGCAATGGTGCCATAGAGGCCGAGCGGCGCAATGGCGATATTCCAGTCCCAGCCGAAATGGCATTGCGGCTTGCGCAGCATGTTGCCGTTCGGGATCGGCGAATTGCCGGTCGAATAAGGAATGTAGAACGGCTGTCTGACCTGCCGGTTGGCGCCCTCGTCGATACTCGACTTGAAGACGATGCGGATGGTGTTGTCGCCCGCCTTCAGCATCGACGAAACATCCGGCCGGTAGCGGCGGAAGCAGTTGTCGGCAGACAGCGCCAGGAAGCCGTTGACGAAGACCGAAGCCACCGTATCGAGATAATCGATATCCAGATACCAGTCGCCCTCCGTCTCCTTCAGCTTGAAGCTGCGCTCGATCACCCATTCCCGGTGCGCCACCCACTGGATCGTTTCTTCGTTGCGGCCGAAATACGGATCCGGGATGAGCTTGGCGGCATGGAGCGCGGAATGCACATCGCCGGGGATTGCGATCGTGCTCTTGATTTCGCCATCGGCGGAGGCCAGCTGCCAGCTGCCCGCGAGATCGATGGAGGAACCGTTCTTCGGCAAGGACGTCATGATAGTACCCGATCAGGCCGCCTTGGGAGGTGCCGGACGAACCGGACCGCGGCCGAATTTGGACGGCCGGAGGGCCGCTATTGAAGATCAGGCGGAGCCATCGCCCCGCCTGTATTGCGATTTAGATACGGTCTTCGCTTGCAGCGTCAAACAGCGAGGCAAGCGACATATCGAAGCTGAGCTTGACCGGCGTGCCCGGGGCAAAGCGGCGCGAACCGGCGATGCGCACGGACATCGTATGCCCGGCATGTTTCAGCCACAGCAGGTTGTCGGCGCCCATCGGCTCCTCGATATCGACCGTCGCCTCGTGCACCTCGGCGCCGATATTCTCGTTCACCTTGATATGCTCGGGTCGAACGCCGAGAACCACCTTGCGGCCAGGCTGCAGCACCTGCTCGGTCTGATAGCCGTCAAGCGAGAAGGTCACGCCGTTGGAGACGAAGGCCGTCTTGCCTCCCGCACTCTTCAGTTCGCCATGCAGGAAATTCATCGACGGCGAGCCGATGAATCCTGCGACGAAGAGATTGCGCGGCTTGTTGTAGATCGTCGTCGGATCGGCAAGCTGCTGGATGATGCCGCTCTTCATGATGGCGATGCGATCGGCGAGCGTCAGCGCCTCGATCTGGTCGTGGGTGACGTAGATCATCGTGTTCTTCAGCGACTGGTGCAGCCGCTTGATCTCGACGCGCAGTTCCGAACGGAGTTTCGCATCGAGGTTCGACAACGGTTCGTCGAAGAGGAAGACATCGACATCGCGCACCAGCGCACGGCCGATCGCCACGCGCTGACGCTGGCCCCCGGAAAGCTCCGCCGGCTTGCGCTTCAGAAGCGGCTGGATCTGCAGGATTTCGGAAGCGCGGGCGACACGCTTGTCGATCTCGGCCTGCGGGATCTTTGCAACCTTCAGGCCGAAGGACAGGTTCTTTTCGACCGTCATCTGCGGATAGAGCGCGTAGGACTGGAACACCATGCCGATCCCGCGGTCCTTGGGCTCCTCCCAGGTGACGTTCTTGCCCTTGATGTAGATCTGCCCTTCGGACGCGTCGAGCAGCCCGGCAATGCAGTTCAACAGCGTGGACTTGCCGCAGCCGGACGAGCCGAGCAGAACCAGGAACTCGCCGTCGTTGATATCGAGGTTCAGATCCTTGAGGACGCTGACGGCACCGAAATTCAACGACAGATCTTTGATGGAAACGCTTGTGTTCATGATCAACCTTTCACTGCGCCGGCGGCGATACCGCGGACGAAGAGACGCCCGGACACGAAGTAGACGATAAGCGGCACCAGACCCGTCAGGATCGTTGCAGCCATGTTGACGTTGTATTCCTTCACGCCCTGGACGGAATTGACGATGTTGTTCAGCTGAACCGTCATCGGATAGGTGTCAGGACGGGTGAAGACGACGCCGAAGAGGAAGTCGTTCCAGATACCGGTGACCTGCAGGATCATCGCCACGACGAAGATCGGCAGCGACATCGGCACCATGATGCGCAGGAAGATCTGCCAGAAGCCCGCGCCATCGACGCGCGCCGCCTTGAAGAGTTCCTGCGGCAGCGACACGAAGTAGTTGCGGAACAACAGCGTCAGGATCGGCATGCCGAAGATCGAATGGACGATGACGAGGCCCGTCAGGCTGCCATAGAGGCCGATTTCGCGCAGCACGATGACGATCGGATAGATCATCACCTGATAGGGAATGAAGGCACCGATGATCAGGATCGAGAAGAACAGTTCCGATCCTTTGAAGCGCCAGTTGGCGAGCGCATAGCCATTGACCGAGGCAATGGCGATCGAGATCACCACCGACGGAACGGTGATGCGCACCGAGTTCCAGAAGCCGCGCGAAAGGCCGTCGCAGTTCAGACCCGTGCAGGCCTCAGCCCAGGCCTTAACCCACGGCTCGAAGGTGATTTCCATCGGCGGCGAGAAGATATTGCCCATGCGGATTTCGGGCATGCCCTTCAGCGAGGTGACGACCATCACATAGAGCGGCAGCAGGTAGTAGAGCGCTGCGATCGTCAGCGTGCCGTAGAGCATGATGTTGCGGCCCGACAGCATCGGCTTCGGCCGCGGCCCGCTGGGGCCGGCGCCGAGCTTCGGCTTGATGGCGTCTATGCCGGCAGCAGTGGTGTTGAGGGTTCCTGTATCAGCCACGCTTGCGCCCTCCACCGAATTCCAGATAGGCCCAGGGAACGATGATGATCGCGACAGTGATCAGCATCATCGTCGATGCGGCAAAGCCCTGACCGAGATTCTGCGCCTGGAACATGTAGTCGTAGACATATTTTGCAGGCACTTCCGACGAGATGCCCGGACCGCCCGAGGTCTGCGCCACGACGAGGTCGTAGACCTTGACGATGCCGGACGCGATGATGACGAGCGTGGTGATGAAAACAGGACGCATCATCGGGATGACGATGAACAGATAGGTCTTCCACATCGGAATGCCGTCGACACGCGAGGCCTTCCAGATGTCTTCGTCGATGCCGCGAAGTCCCGCCAGCATCAGGCACATGACCAGCCCCGTGCCCTGCCAGAGGGCGGCGATCAGGATGCCGTAGATGACGATCTCTGGCGTATAGAGCGGATTGAAGGTAAAGCTCGTCCATCCCATCGAACGCACCACGGACTGCAGGCCGAAATCGGGGTTCAGAACCCATTGCCAGACGAGACCGGTGACGATGAAGGACAGCGCGAACGGATAGAGGAAAATGGTGCGGAAGGTGTTTTCGAAGCGGATCTTCTGATCCATCAGCGCCGCCAGCACGAAGCCGATCACCAGCGAGAAGATCAGCGAGAGAATGCCGTAGACGGCAAGGTTCTCGATCGCCGTCACCCAGCGCGGCGCGGCCCAGAGCCGCTGATACTGATCGAAGCCGATGAAGCTCATGCGCGGCAGAAGCTTCGAATTGGTGAAGGAATAGAATACGGTCCAGACCGTTCCGCCGAGGAAGATAACCACCGCGGTCAGGATCATGGGAATGGATGCAATCTTCGCATTCAGATTGCGCAGTAATTGATTTGGCCGGCCTGCTCGCGCTTGACCCGTCATTGTGGCTCCTCCTGAAATCGCAATCGCGTTTCGTGATCCGGAATGGAAGGCGGCCCTGTGGGCGAACTCCCAATCGTCTCCATCTCAGCGCCGCCCTCTCAAGGACGCGTGAGACCTACCCCGCCCGCCGATCCCGAAGATCAGTGCAGATCCGGCCCTGAAAAGCAGGGCCGGACCGCAAGGGCAGATATACGGGATCAGTCAGCGGAGCCGATGATACCGGCGAAGCGCTTCTGAGCGTCTTCGACAGTCATCGCCGTGGAGAAGAACTCGGAGAAGAGGTCTTCCTTCTGCTTCTGGCTGTCTGCCGAAAGCAGCTGGTCGGTCCATTCGACGACATTGCCCTTGGCAAGGATGTCGAGACCCTTCTTCATGCAGTCGTTGGCCGCGCCGAGATCGACGTCACCGCGAACCGGCAGCGAGCCCTTCTTCAGGTTGAAGGCAACCTGGGTCTTGGGGTCGAGCAGCGTCTTTGCGAGAACGGCCTGCGCCTTGGACTTCTCTTCGTCCTTCAGCAGCGGGAAGTAGAAGGCATCGCCACCCGTTGCGATCATGTCGGTCACGCCGAGGCCCGGAAGGCAGGTATAGTCCACACCGGCCTTCTGACCGGCGAGCTGGAATTCGCCCTGCGCCCAGTCACCCATGATCTGACCGCCGGCCTTGCCGGTGATGACCATGTTGGTTGCCTGGTTCCAATCCTGGACGTTGGTGCCCTTGGACATCTTGCGGGCGTCGTCTGCAGCCTTGAAGACCTTGGCGATCTCGGGGCCTGCGGCGACTTCCGCATCCTTGTCCTTGTAGACCTTGTAGAACGTATCCTTGCCGGCGAGAGCCAGCAGCAGAACGTCGAACGCGCCTGCGGACTGCCATGCCTGACCGCCGACGGCGAGCGGCACGATGCCTGCCTTTTCGAGAGCCGGCGCAGCAGCGACCAATTCATCCCAGTTCTTCGGCACTTCGACGCCAGCCTTCTTGAAGGCGGCATTCGAGAGCCACAGCCACTGCCAGGAGTGGATGTTCACAGGGGCGCAATAGATCTTGCCGTCGATGGTGCAGGAATCGAGCAGGTTCGACGGACGGACGATGTCCTTCCAGTGTTCTGCCGTAGCGACATCGGTCAGGTCGCGCATCAGGCCGGCCTGGACGAGTTCTTCAGCCTGACGGCCGTGATTGAACTGCGTGGCGCCCATCGGATCGCCACCGGTGATGCGGCTGATCATGATCGGACGAGCGGTGCCGCCGGAACCTGCAATGGCACCGTCGACCCACTTGTTGCCGGTGGCGTCGAATGCCTTGGCGAGTTCTGCGACAGCCGCAGCTTCGCCGCCCGAGGTCCACCAATGGGTGACTTCGAGATCGGTCGCCTGCGCGGCGCTAAACGGAATGATGACCGAAGCGGCAAGCATGGCCGCGAACGAACGGATATTCATGAGTTCTCCTCCCTCACTGAAACGTTGCCGGAAAAACTTAGTGCAATCGATTTTTTGACGCAACAGCCTGCACGTAAAATTTTCTTTAGCGCCTGCGATTGCTACCCATACCTGTCAAAAAGCCAGGAAACGTGCATCTATGTCGCCAACTTGTGCGGTCAATACCGCAGCGCACTTCATGACATAAATAATTGTTATAGCTTATATATTTACAATAATTCCCAGAAAAATCCAATTGCGACCCTTCGCAGCCGCAAAAAATCTGTGCGATTTCCATCGATTCAACCTATGCGTCTATCCGTTCCCCTTAGGCATCAAAAAGTGCTCGACTTTTCTACTGTATCGTTACAGATTTTGTGACTTAGGGAGGAGCGGCTTTTCGATGCGGATGCGCTTACGGCGCGTTGAAAAAGCATCTATAAGCAGACGCAAATCGCGTGAGGGTAGCTTAGACCTATGGAAAACAAGGGAAATTTCGCAGGGGCGGCGACGGTCCAGCGCGAGCGTCCGACGCTGAAGACGATCGCCTTCATGACCGGTCTTGGCATCACCACCGTCTCGCGCGCCCTGAAGGACGCACCGGATATCGGCGCTGAAACCAAGGAGCGGGTGCGCATGGTGGCGCGCCAGCTCGGGTACCAGCCGAACCGCGCCGGCGTCCGCCTTCGCACCGGCAAGACTAACGTTATCGCGCTGGTTCTCTCGATCGATGAAGAGATCATGGGCTTTTCGAGCCAGATGGTCTTCGGCATCTCGGAAGTGCTGACCGGCACGCCCTACCACATCGTCGTCACGCCGCATTCCCACAGCCGCGATCCGATGGCGCCGGTGCGCTATATTCTCGATACCGGCTCGGCAGATGGCGTCATCATCTCGCGCATCGAACCGGATGACGCACGGGTGCGCCTGCTCGCCGAGCAGAACATCCCCTTCGCGACCCACGGCCGCACCGATGCCGGCCTCATTCATCCCTACCACGACTTCGACAACGAGGCCTTCGCGCACGAGGCCGTGAAGCGGCTGGTCGAGCGCGGCCGCAAGCACATCGCGCTGCTGCAGCCGCCGAGCAAGCTCACCTATTACACCCACACGCGGATCGGCTTCCAGACCGGCCTGCACGACTACGGCGCCGAGGAAGTGCCGCTCAGGGTCAATATCGATGCGCCGCTCGACGAGATCAGGAATGCTGTGGAGACGATGATGCGCTCGCCTGGCGCACCCGACGCGATCGTCTGTTCCGCCGGAAGCGCTGCCATCGCCGTCAATGCCGGGATCGAGGCCGCCGGCAAGCGCCTCGGCAAGGACGTCGACATGGTCTCGAAGGAATCCGCCCCGATCCTCAACTGGATCCGCCCCGAGATCATTACCGCCTACGAAGACGTCCGCCACGCCGGCCGCGAAATGGCCAAGGCCGTCATCGCCCGCATCGACGGCATCGAACCGGAACTGCTGCAAAGCGTCAGCAAACCGGTGTGGGGGGATGAGCGGCGCTAAGAGTTCGGAAGCCGCATCCCCACCTCTTACAGACGAAAAAAGCCCGGTCGAAACCGGGCTTTTCATTCCAGATAGACAGGCCTCAGAAGGTCGCGGCACCACTGCCCCACGGGCCGTGGTGGAAGTCCTTGCCGTCCAGGCGGTCGAAGCCGTGGGCGCCGAAGAAGTCGCGCTGGGCCTGGATCAGGTTGGCCGTGCCACGGCCTTGGCGGTAGGCATCGAAATAGGTGAGCGCCGAGGTGAGCGCCGGAACCGGCAGGCCGGCCTGAAGAGCGGCGGTGACGACGCGGCGCAGCGCCGGGATCGATTCCTTGACCATCTCCGAGAAGGCTGGCGTGACGATCAGGTTGGCCGCATCAGGCGCCTTGGTGAAGGCCGAGGTGATCTCGTCCAAGAACTGCGAACGGATGATGCAGCCGTCGCGCCAGATCTTGGCAATCGTCGGCATCGGCAGCGACCATTTGAACTCTCGGGATGCTTCCGCCATCACCGCGAAGCCCTGTGCGTAAGCGCCGATCTTGGCGGCGAAGAGCGCCAGTTCCAGATCCTTGTCGAGATCAGGACCGTAAGCGATCGGGAACTTGTATTCCGGCTTGCCGAAGATCTTTTCAGCCGCTTCGCGCTCGCCCTTCATCGACGAGATCGAACGCGCAGCAACGGCCGCTTCGATCGCAGTCGCGGGAATACCCATGTTCTGCGCTTCGATCGCAGACCACTTGCCGGTGCCCTTCTGGCCGGCCTTGTCGAGGATCATGTCGACCATCGAGCCCTTGGAAATCGGGTCGGTCGCAGCAAGCACCTTCTCGGAAATCTCGATCAGGTAGGAATTCAGGCGGCCCTTGTTCCACTGGCCGAAGATCTTGCTGATATCAGTCGAACTCTTGCCGAGGCCGTCGCGGAAAATGCCGTAGATTTCGGCGATCATCTGCATGTCGGCATATTCGATGCCGTTATGGATCGTCTTGACGAAGTGACCGGCGCCATCATTGCCGAGCCAGGCAACGCAGGGGTCGCCCTTGTACTTGGCAGCAATCGAGGTCAGCACCTTCTCGACACGCTTCCAGCTGTCTTCCGTGCCGCCGACCATGATCGACGGGCCGTGACGCGCACCTTCCTCACCACCGGAGACACCCATGCCGATGAAGGTCAGGTCGGTGTCCTTGAGGCGGTCGAAGCGGGCGATGGTGTCGCGGAAGTTGGCGTTGCCGGCATCGATCATGATGTCGCCCTTGGAAAGGTAGGGGCGCAACAGCTCCATCTGCTGATCAACAGGCTCGCCGGCCTTGATCATGATGATGATTGGGCGCGGCGGGCGGATCGCCTCGACGAATTCCTCGATCGTCTTGCACGGAACGATCTGCTTCTTCAGATCACCGGCGCTCTCGTAGAACTCGTCGGTTTTCTCGGGTGTGCGGTTGAAAACCGCAATCTTGTTGCCCTTTTCGGCAATGTTCAGCGCCAGGTTGGAACCCATGACGGCAAGGCCGATCAGTCCGATTTCTGCCTTTTCCACGACAATCCTCCGATGAGTCAAATTCGACCGGTGTTGTGGCACTCTAAGCCGGAAACGGCAAGTATCGAAGACGCCAAAATCGGCCCCTCCGGTGGACCCGATCGGCAAGGCGCGATATTGATCGATGGCGATCGCGCGCCATCTCGCATGGGACAGATCAGGCGCAGCCGGGCGCTGGGAGGACTTGATGACAACGATGACCGCAAGGATCGTCCATTGCTCGATCGATCGCGATTGGCAGGACGTCTACGCGTTTGCCGGCGAGCCGGAGAATATGCCGCTCTGGGCATCAGGCCTCGCCTCCGGCCTCGAAAGAGATGGCGACGACTGGATCGCGAAGGGCGTGCTCGGCACCGTCAGGGTCAGCTTCGTGCCGGCCAACAAGTTCGGCATCATCGACCATACAGTGACGATCGAAAGTGGCATGCGCGTCTACAATGCGCTGCGCATCGTTCCTAATGGCGATGGCTGCGAGGTGATGTTCACGCTGCTGAAGCAGCCCGGCATGACAGACGCGCAATTTGCCGCCGATGGCGCCCATGTCGAGAAGGACCTGCATGCGCTGAAGGCGCTGATGGAGAAATAGATGGTCAATGATCAGACGGTGCTTCGCATCGATTATATCGAATTCAATGTCGCCGATATCGAGGCATCGAAAGCCTTCTATGGGGCGGCCTTCGGCTGGAGCTTCAAAGATTATGGCCCTGCCTATTGCGAATTCAGCGACGGCAGGCTGACGGGCGGTTTCACGACGCTGGACAAGCCCCGGCCGGGCGGCCCGCTGGTCATTCTCCATGCCAGCGATCTGGAAGCCGCTTTGGACGCAACCAGCAAAGCCGGCGGCTCGATCGTCAAGCCGATCACGGCCTTCCCGGGCGGGCGGCGCTTTCATTTCACCGATCCCGACGGCTACGAGCTCGCGGTCTGGAGCAAGGATTAAGTATGGCGGCACAAGCAACCAACCCGAAGGTCGATGCCTATTTCGCCCGCAAGGATAGCTGGCGCGAGGAAACCGCCAGACTGAGAACGATCGTCCTCGATTGCGGCTTGACCGAAGAGCTGAAATGGGGCGAGCCGTGCTACACGGTTGGCAAGGCCAACATCGTCCTGATCCACGGCTTCAAGGACTACTGCGCCCTGCTCTTCTTCAAGGGCGCCTTGATGAAGGACGATGCCGGCATTCTCATCCAGCAGACGGACAACGTCCAGGCCGCCCGCCAGATCCGCTTTACCAGCGCCGAACAGATCTCCGGCATGGAAAACCTGCTGAAGTCCTACGTGCAGCAGGCGATCGAGGTCGAGAAAGCAGGGCTGAAGGTCGACTACAAGAAGACCACCGAGTTCACGGTGCCGGAAGAATTTCAGACAAGGCTTGACGGTGACGCGGCCCTCAAAGCCGCCTTCACCGCCCTCACCCCGGGCCGCCAGCGCGCCTATCTGCTGCATTTCGCGCAACCGAAGCAATCGAAGACCCGCGAGTCCAGGATCGACAAGGCTGTTCCGCAGATATTCGAGGGCAAGGGGCCGAACGATTAGCCATTCCCGGCGTGTCGCCACACAGGCAATGCGCCGATCCTAGACCCTTACCGTTTCAGGCGCTTTGACATTCTCCATCATGATCAGCGCCCCGATCACCCGCCCGCCATTGTCACGCAGGGGCGACATGCGGCAGCGCATCAGTTTCGCGCCCTCGCCGCTGGTGCGTTCGTAATTGTATTCCACCCGCTCCCCCGCAAAGCAGGCGTCGAAATGCGCCTTGGTTTTCTCGAAGCGCTCGTTGCCGATGAACTCGGCGACGTGCCGGCCGATCATGTCGATCGGCTTGCGGCCGAGATAAGTGCAGTTCGTCGGGTTGGAGTACAGGTAGCGGTAGTCGCGCGTCAGCACGGCAACGCGATCCGGCAGTGTCTCGAGAATCGCCGAATTCAGGAAATTGCCGTTGTCCATGTTCGGGACATAGCCATCCGGCTTCGGCAACCGTTCCGCAGGTGCCGGGATCTGGCGCGGCTTGCCGGAATTGCCAAAATAGCGATCCAGCAGATTTGAAAGCGTCGCCGCGTAGCCCATGACGCTCGCGCAATCATCGGCATTCTGCTCCAGCAAACAGACGACGAATTGCAGCTGCATGTGAATTTCGACGATATTCGACGCGTGATACGTAACAATAGCGCCGATCAGCGCCTCGAAATCACTATCAAGAGTTGAAACTTGATGATCATCGCCCGCGCGGATCGCCGCATCGATTTGTGAGCAACGTGAAGAAAATGCCTGCAGAAGTTCCAGCAATATGCCCCCCAATCCCCTGACACATAGGGGAAACCAGCATATGTCAGTTTTCACGGCAGGTTTCGTCGATTCCCGATCTTCCCCAACCGGCTACTCGCCTTGGTGGCAACCACTAACATGAACGCCGTTCACATTCAATGTGAACGGCGGTCATATTTTCACATACGAAATTTAGGGGTATAAGCTCTAGTTGAGCACGCTTTCCTTGATTTTCCACCGGTCGTGGTACCAGAGCCACTGCTCCGGATATTCCCGGACCCAGCTTTCGACCTTGTCGTTCAGCATCTGCGCCATTGCCGTCAGGTCGAGATTGCCGGCTGAGTCGCGGGGGATTTCCAGCTGCGGTTCGATCTCCAGCCGATAGCGATTTCCCGGCAGGCGAATGCAGCGCGCCGGGTAGACCTCGCATCCAAATTGGCGCACGAGCTTGGGAACAAGAGGATTGGTCGTCGTATCGATGCCAAAGAAGCGTGTCTTCAGCCCCTTCTTGAACTTCTGATCGACGAGAACGCCGACGCCCTGCCCCGCCTCTAGCTGGCGCGCCAATGTGAAGGACGAGCCGGCATGCGATGGCACGAGCTTACCCATGCGCGCGCTGCGGAAATCGAAGACCTTCTGCGCCACATAGGGATTGTTCGGCGGGCGGAAAAGAACCGTCACATTGAGGCCAAAGGCGGCACCAGCCACCGGCAGCAGCTCGAAATTGCCGCTATGCGCGGTAAAGACGATGAACGGCCGCGGATTGTCACGAAGATCGAGAAACAGCGGGATGCCTGTCACCTCGATCCGGCCGGGCTCAGATCGTTCCGGATCGAAGTCGAAAAGCCTGTCAAGGAAGACATACTCGGCGGCAAGCCGGCCCATATTGCCCCAGCTGCCAAGCGCGATCGCCTGGATCTCGTCTTCGCTCTTTTCGGGAAAGGCGTTGCGCAGATTGACGAGCATCAGCTTGTGGCGCCGCGTCCGCGGGCCGATCTTGCGGGTCAGCCAGTCGGCAAAGCGGATCGCTCCATCAGCCGGAAAGATCTTCAGGAAGTTCAGGAAGCCGAACATCAGCTGGGCGATCAGCCACTGGCGAAAATGTTCTAGCTTAAGAACGATCCGGGTGATGAACAGCTTCACAAGGTCAGTCCATCTTCAGGATGATCTTGCCGAAGATCTGGCGCGATTCCATCCGCTCCAGCGCCCGGTCGATATCGTCGAAGCCGACTTCGGTATCGATGACGGGATGAACGAGGCCGCGGCCCATCTTCTGCATGGCGTCCGCCATGTTTTCCATGCGGCAGCCGAAGGAGCCGAGCAGCTTAAGCTGCTGTTGGAAGAGCATCATCAGGTTCATCTCGGTCGAAACGCCCGAGGTCGAACCGCAGGTGACGAGACGGCCACCGCGCTTCAGGCAGAACATCGAGGCGGCAAAAGTGTCCTTGCCGACATGTTCGAAGACGACGTCGACGCCCTTCTTCTTGGTCAGCTTACGCACCACACCTTCGAAGCGGTCGGTGCGGTAGTTGATGACGTGATCGGCACCCAGCGCCTTGGCCTTCTCGATCTTGTCGTCGGAACCGACGGTCGTGATGACGGTACAGCCGATCTTCTTGGCAAGCTGGATCGCTGCCGTGCCGATGCCAGAGCCGCCAGCATGGATGAGGATCGTTTCGCCGGGCTCGAGCTTGGCATTGTCGAACAGCATGTGCTCAACGGTCCCGAAGGTCACCGGCGCCAGCGCCGCGCCGATCGCATCGACACCGGGAGGTGCCGGAACGAGAAGGCGCGCCGGAAGGTTGACCTTCTCCTGCGCAAAGCCGTCGAGATGGAAGCCGTGAACGCCGGAAACGTGTTCGCAGAGATTGTCGCGGCCTTCGCGGCACGGACGGCAGAGGCCGCAGGTACGCGCGCCATAGATCGACACGAGCTGGCCAGGCAGCACATTGGCAACGCCGGGGCCGATCGCCTCGACGACGCCGGAGGCTTCCGCGCCGATGACCAGCGGCATCTTGCGCTTGGCAAACGCCATGCCGCGCCAGCCCCAGACGTCGATATGATTGAGCGCCACCGCCTTGACGCGCAGCGTCACTTCACCGGCGGAAGGGGCTTCCGGCTCCGGCAGGTCGGTGATCTCAAGCTTGCGGTCATCGACCAGTTGCAAAGCGCGCATAGCAAAACCTCTCGCCTTTCAGGCGTTCTTATCTCTGAATTTTGTCGGCAACCGCTTAAGCCGGTTCAAGCGCCATGACAAGGCTTGCGTTCTGTCCGCCGAAACCGAAGGAGTTCGACAGCACGGCCGAAACCTGCTGATCACGCTTCTTGTTCGGCACGACATCGAGAACGATGGCCGGATCAGGATTGTTGTAGTTGATCGTCGGCGGCAGCGTGCCCGACAGCATCGTCTGGAACGAGAAGACAGCCTCGACCGCGCCGGCCGCCGTCAGCGTATGGCCGATCATCGACTTGTTCGAGGATAGCGGGATGGAGGCCATGCGCTCGCCGAAGACAGCAAGCATCGAGCCATATTCCATCTTGTCATTCTCCGGCGTCGAGGTGCCGTGGGCGTTGATATAGCCGATGCCGCTTTCATCCAGGCCAGCGTCTGCGAGCGCCGCGCGGATCGTCGCGATCGCCGGACCGCCGTCGGGCGAGGAGCGCGTGCGGTGGAAGCTGTCGGCCTTCTCGCCGGCACCCTTCATGATGCCGAGGATCTTGGCGCCGCGGGCGATCGCCGATTCCAGCGATTCCAGCACCAGCGTTGCAGCGCCTTCGGCGATGACAAAGCCGTCGCGGTCCTTGCTGAACGGCTTGGAGGCCTTGGTCGGCGGATCGTTCTGGGTGGAAAGCGCAGATAGCAGCGAAAAGCGGATCAGCGCCTCTGCGCTCAGCGAACCATCGGTCGCAACGGCAAGCGCCCGGTCCGTGCGGCCCTGACGGATCGCCTCGATGCCGAGCTGAATGGCGGTGGCGCCCGAAGCACAGGCCGTCGATAGCGTCACCGGCAGGCCGCGGGTGCCGAAGCGGTCGGAAAGGCGTTCGGAGATCGCACCGAAAAGTGCTGCCTCATGGAAGGCTGCATCCGGGCGCTGACGCATCGCCGTCAGAAACCGGTCATAGGCGTCCCCCGGATGATCAGAAGGCGGTGAACGGTCGGCGAGCTCGAAACGGGCGCTCCATTCCGGCTCGATCGGCGGTGCGGCCAGAAACAGCGGGCCATTGAAATCGCCGGAAATATCGGCGTCGGCAAGCGCTTCGATCGTCGTCTCGCGGGCAAACGCATAGGAACGCTCGACAGCGTTCGGCACGGGAATGTCGATGAAATCGACGGTCCCGGCAATCCGCGTCGAGAGGCCATCGGTCGGAAAACGGGTGATGTCGTGGATCCCCGAGGTCCCCGATGTCAGCGCCGCCCAGTTATCCTTCAGGCCCTGGCCGAGCGAGGTGATGATGCCCATGCCGGTCACGGCGACGATCGGGCGGCCGAGATGATCCTTGTAAGCCTTGTCTGTCATTTGATCACTCCTCACGCTTCCGCGGAAAGAACGGCGACGCCCTCGCCGCGCTGGTGGCCGACTGTGGTGACGACGGCGGCATCGGCCGCAGCAATCATTGCTTTTTCATGAGCCGGATCGAAGGCCGGAACCTTGGCTTTCGCATCGACGGCAAGGGCTGCGAAGGCGAGACCCAGCGTAAACTGCGCTTCGAGCGCATGGCCCGAAATACCGCCGAAACCGCGGATGGCAGCGCCCGGCAGCGTGTGCTCCAGCACGGCCTTTTCCCGCTCGGCCAAATCATGCATGCCGGTCGAACCGGAAAAGATTGCCGTGCTCTCGGGCGCCAGCTTCGCAGCGGGTTCCAGCAGGCGCTCAAGGCGCTTTTCGAAATTCCCGGCATTGCGGTTGCCGCGGTCGCCTTCGATGGAGGTGATCGTAGCATAGATATGCGCGCCGCGAGCTTCCGCATGCTGGCGCGATTCCAGAACGAGAAACGCACCGGCCGAACCGGTAATCATCCCGCCGCCGTCCTTGTCCTTGCGCGACCAGAGCGGAGCCCAGTCGCCGCGCGTATGCGCGCCGATCGCCTCCGTGAGCAGGATCATGTCCTGGCGTTCGGCAGCGAAAGCGCCGCCGACGAGCGCATGCGAGGATTCACCCGACTTGATCCGGTAGAAGGCAGTCTCAACGGCCGAGATGCCGGCCGCCTCTTCGCCCATGAAGGTACGCGAGGAACCGGTGACCTTGTGAACGATGGAGATGTTGCCGGCCAGCAGATTGGACAGCTGCGCCAGAAACAGCGTCGGACGAAGCTCGGTGGTCAGCTTCTCGTTCAGCAGCAATTCCCGGTCGTTGCGCTTCAGGCCCTCGTCGACGATCAGCGTATCGACATTGATGTCGCGCTCACCGCCACCGGCCGCAACGATCATGTCCATCGTACCGCAGGCTTCGGCATCATCCTTGAAGCCTGCATCGTCGAGCGCCAGACCGGCGGCAAAGACGCCGATGCGCTGCCAGTTCTCCATCTGGCGCTGGTCGCCACGCTTGGCGATCTGCTGCGACCAGTCGATCTCGGGTAGCGGATGCACCGGATATGGCTTGAACTTATCGGTCTCGACGATCGCCTTCGGCGCCTCGCCTGCCGTCAGCAGCGCCAGATGCGCATCCTTGCCGACGCCCTGACAGGTGACGATGCCGATGCCGGAGATAACGACGTCATTCGCAGACTTGCCCATCATTTCACTCCCTGCGCCGCGATCGCGTCCATCAGGCCGACTTCGCTTGCGCGCTTCTTGACGATATCGCCGAGCGGAACTTCGCTGAACGGCATGGTGCGCAGCTTCAGCTGCGCGTCGCAGACCTTCTTGCCGCCACTGGTGATCTTGGCCTTGGTAACCGCGAAGCCCGAACCGTCATGTTCGAGAAAGGCTTCGATGTCGAGCACGGCTTCGGGCTCGACGAAGGTGCGCATCTTGGCGCCATCGACCGACATCAGGAACGGCATGGCGGCGAAATCAGTCGCGGCCAGCACCAGCATGCCGGAGGCCTGCGCCATGGTTTCGATCAGAAGCACGCCCGGAACGAGCGGCATGCCTGGAAAATGCCCCTCGAAGACGGGGCTCTTGGCTGGCACTACGGAACGCGCCTTGAGCACGCCCTTTTCAAGATCGACCGTCTCGATGCGGTCGATCATCTGGAAATATTCCAGTAGCATCGGATCCTCCGGCCCGGCAGATCAGAAGCGCCGGTTACGCCTAGTTAGGAACAAAACCGCCCGGCCGCTACGGTTTGCAGAGGCAGGGCGGATAAAAAAGATGGCGGTGTCGCTTAAGCCTTGGCGGCGCGCAGCTCGTCGATCTTTGCACAGAGGTTCTTGAGCACGAAGTATTCTTCGGTCGTTACCTTGCCTTCGTTGACTTCCTGCGTCCACTTCTCGAGCGGGATCTTGATGCCGAATTCCTTGTCAATCGCAAAGACGATATCGAGGAAGTCGAGGCTGTCGATACCGAGGTCGTCGATCGTATGGCTTTCCGGCGTGATCGTTTCGCGATCGATTTCGCTGGTTTCAGCAATGATGTCGGCAACTTTATCGAATGTAGCGGTCACGCGCTTACCTCTTTGAATAACGGATTTATCCCCCTCATAGGCAAATCCATTTCAAAAGCCAATGCTTTCGAGCGCGCTGCCCTCAAAATTGGGTGGGAACTGTTGCCGAAACAGCAATGCGCAAAAGGCCCGGAAATATTATCTCCGGGCCGCGTGTGCGATTGGAAAGCCGGTCAGCGGGTGATGACGACCCGGGTATTGGCAAGCCCCACCTGCTTTGCCATCGAGAAGAATTGCGCGGCATTGTTGGGATGAAGACGCACGCAGCCATGCGATGCAGGCATTCCGAGCCGCTTGAGGTCATATGTGGCGTGAACTGCATATCCGCCGTTGAAGAATACGGCGTAAGGCATCGGCGCATTGTCATATTTGCGCGAGCGGTGATTGAGCGACAGCCACTTGGCGCTCCACGAGCCCGTCGGCGTCACATAGCCGCGCCGTGCAGTCGATACCTTCCAGCGGTATTTGACGAAACCGTTCTCCGTCACCGTCATCGTCTGCGCGTCGAGACTGACCCGGGCGACGAGATTAGCCGCGCTGGCGGCAACCGGAGAAAACTGCAGCAACAGACAAGCGGCAGCCGCCGCCAGAAACGTCTTCATGACTATCCCTCTTCACCGGAACGTTTGTCCGGCATCACGAAGAGCAGTCTACGAATAGACTGATTATTTTGCTTTAAAGCGCTTGGTAATCAGAAAGATAACGGAAGGCGGCAACATCTTTACTTTGCCGATCGCCAGTAACGCCGTCAAAGCAGGAAAAGGAACGCCACAAAGACGGAGATCGAGAGAATCATGCAGGCGCCGTTGAAGACGAGAACGCCGTCTTCGACATCCTTGACTGTCGCTGTGTCGCGTCCGGCGCCGTTGATCATCGGTTCGCTGACAACGATACCTGAATAGACGCGCGGACCGGCAAGCTGAACGTCGAGCGCGCCCGCCATTGCTGCCTCCGGACGGCCGGAATTCGGCGAACGGTGCAGCCCGCCGTCACGGATCGCCACCTGAACCGCCTCGCGGCAGGCGCGCGCGCCACGGCGCAGCCAGGCGCCCGCAGCGATGAGCAGGATCGACAGCCTTGCCGCCAGCAAGTTGGCGATATCGTCAAGACGGGCCGACGCCCAGCCGAAGTCGATATAGCGATCCGACTTGTGGCCGATCATCGAGTCGGCTGTATTGAGCATCTTGTAGATGAGGAGGCCAGGGAGACCGAGCACCGCATACCACAGCGCCGGTGCGACCACGCCATCGGAAAAGTTTTCAGCCAGGCTCTCGATCGCCGCGCGGCAAATTCCGGGCTCATCGAGGGTTTCAGGATCACGGCCGACGATGCGCGAGACCGCCCTGCGCCCACCGGCAATTCCTTCCGCCCGAAGCGCGTCCGCGACATCGGAAACGTGATCCGCCAGGCTCTTCTGCGCCATGAAGATGGCAACGCAGACGACTTCGAGGACGATGCCGATAATCCCGAACAGCTCGAAGAACCAGTGCAGGAGCAGCCCGGCAATGGCGCTGCCGAACAGCAGGGCGGCAATCGACGCCGTTCCGTTCAGGCGCCGCTCGGGCCGGGTCAGCGTCTCGCTGTTATAGGTGCGGTCGAAATAGGAGATCGCCTTGCCGAACAAGACGACCGGATGCGGAACGCGCGACCAGAGCCAGTCGGGATCGCCGGCGATCCGGTCGAGAAGCAGGGCCAGTAGAAGAACCAGAAGATGTTCGTCGATCGTCATGCGTCAAAACTCTCAAGCGCGGCTGCAAGTCTTTGGTCAGCCAGACTGTCCGGCCCAAGTCCGAAGCGCAGCCAACTGGGCGCGTAGTCGAACCTGCGGACCAGAATGTGATGCCGGCAGAGATGCGTATAGAGGGCTGCCGCACGTTTGTCTTCGACCAGCGTGAACAAGGCTGCGTTACCGGCAATCGTCAGACCGGCACCCTGAAGAACGGCGTTCAGCGCCGCACTGCGCTCGGCGATCCCGGCAGCAATAGGCGCCGGATCGGCGCGCAGCAGCGATGCGGCCAACGAGAGCGCCGGGCCGGAAACCGCCCAGGGACCAAGCCAATCCTCGAAGCAGGCCCGAATATCGTCGCGCGCGATCACGAAGCCGAGGCGCAGGCCCGCCAGCCCGAAGAATTTTCCGAAGGAACGGAAGATGATGAGGTTCGAAAGCCCGTCCGCCAACGGCACCAGGCTCGCTTCAGGATCAGCATCGCCGAAGGCCTCATCAACCACGAGATACCCGCCCCTCGCCTGCAGCACATCATGAACGGCAATCAGCCGATTACGATCATGCAGTCTGGCGTCCGGATTGTTCGGATTGACGGCGACGACCAGCCGAGACCCCTCGCCAATCTCTGCAAGCCCGGTGATCCGGTCGACCCGGCACCCGGCATTGGCGAAGGCCTTCTCGTATTCGCCGTAAGTCGGCGAAACGATCGCAACGCGGCTCTCGCGCTCGAGCAGCCGCGGCAGGAGCTGGATGACGGATTGGGTACCCGGAACCGGCAGCGGCGACAGCCCCCGGCTCCGATAATAATCCCGCGCCGCTTCCACGGTCGATTGCACCACATGCCTGTCGGGCAGCCGGTGCCAGACGGCAGGCGGGATCACCGGAAGCGGAACCGGACAAGGATTGATGCCCGTCGACAGATCCAGCCAGTCCTCCGGCTGCCCGCCGAATTCGGCAGCAGCGGCGGTGATGCCGCCGCCATGCACGATCGGACCGCTCATGCCGTCTCCCCGGCAAGATCGATCATGTGCATGTAGGAGCCTGCGACCTGGCCACGGCGAAGCCCGGCCTGGCCAAGATCGGCGCCGAGAGCATCTGTGACATCGAAAAGCCGCTCGCCCTCGCCCTCCGAAACCACATTCGAATAGTGAAACTCATGGCCCGTCATCGGCTGCTCGAAGAAAGCCTCGCCGATGGGACGGACGCGCCGGTAGCCGAGATGGCGGCTGCGCTGCTCGTAGCTCGTCACCAGCGGCAGCAATCCGAGCATCTCGTGGCGGATGCCTTCGGCATCGATCAGCCCTTCACCGAGCGCCATGTAGCCCCCGCATTCGCCATAAATCCGCGTACCCCGCGCGGCCGCATCGGTCATGCCGCTCTTGAAGTTCGAGGCCGCCGCAATGGCACCGGCATTGAGCTCGGGATAGCCGCCCGGCAGATAGATCGCATCGGCATCATCGGCGGGTGCCTCATCGGCGAGCGGCGAGAAGAACGAAATCTCCGCGCCGCGGCGGCGCCAGCCGAGCAGCATGTGTTCGTAGCAAAAGGCAAAGGCGATATCGCGGGCGACGGCGATCTTGCGTCCCAACGGCGGCAGACGGCGAATGTTGGCGGTCGAGGCGACGTTCAGCCCCTGACGGGCGATCCGCAGCAGGAATTCGAAATTGCACTCATCCGAGACGGCTTCGGCCGCATGATCGATAAAGGCTTCCAGACTTGCATGCTCACCTGCCTGCACCAGCCCCAGATGCCGCTCAGGCAATGCCAGCGTCTTGTCGCTGCGAATGACGGCGACCACAGGCATGCGAATGGCATCCAGCGCCTGACGCAACATCATCTCATGCCGCTCGCTGCCGACCTTATTGAGAATGACACCGGCAATGCGGACATCCGCGCGGAAACTCGCAAAGCCGCTGACCAGAGGCGCAACCGACTGCGACATGCGCGAGGCATCGACGACGAGAATGACCGACAGTCCAAGCATGGCCGCGAGATCGGCAGCCGTTCCCTTGCCGTCGGCCGCGCCATCGAACAGCCCCATCATCGCTTCGATGACGAGAATACGGTCTCCCTGCCGGTGGATGGCGGCATTGGCCGAGATCAGCTCGCGGCGCATCGCCCAAGGGTCGAAATTGAGACACGGCGCGCCGCTGGCCGCCGCATGAAAGGCCGGATCGATATAATCAGGGCCCGCCTTGCCGGGCGCCACCGCCACGCCGCGGTTTCTTAAGGCGCGCAAGAGGCCGAGCGTGATTGTCGTCTTGCCCGAACCGGAGGACGGGGCCGCAATGAGAAGGCCGCTCATGCCGTCTCCTTTCCGCCTTGCCTGAAAGGATCGGGCTGCAGGCGGCGTCCAGCCAACGCACCGAGCCAATCGAGCGAAGACCGCAGCCGCACCACTTCACCGACAACCACGATCGCCGGCGGTTCCAGCCCGGAGGCTTCGACGGCGGCGACAGCTTCACCGAGCGTCGTTTCCAGCACCTGCTGGCCGCTGGTGGCAGCATTGCAGACGAAAGCCACAGGCTCATCGGCGCGGCGTCCCGCCGCGATCAGGGACGCGCTGATCTGTGCGATATGCTTCATCGCCATATACATGACGATCACAGGCGAGCCGCGGCCGATCGCATCCCAGTTGATCGCGTCAGGAACGATGCCCGAAGAATCATGTCCCGTCAGGAACGTGACCGCGTGATTGATATCTCGATGGGTGACCGGGATGCCGGCATAGGCAAGCCCGCCGATCCCAGCGGTAATACCGGGCACGATGCGGAACGGGACGTTATGCTCGACCAGCGTCAGCGCCTCTTCACCGCCGCGTCCGAAGACGAAGGGATCGCCGCCCTTCAGCCGCAGCACCCGTTTGCCGGAGCGCGCCAGCTCGACGAGTCGCAGCGAGATATCGCGCTGCTTGGCTGACGGCTTGCCGCCGCGCTTTCCGGCATATTCGAGAGCGGTATCCGGCCGGGCCAGCTTCAGGCATTCCTCGTTGACCAGCGCGTCATGAACGACGACGTCGGCCTCCGAAAGCCCCTTCGCGGCAAGCAGCGTCAACAGGCCGGGATCGCCGGGACCGGCGCCGACAAGCCAGACGGTTCCCGGCTCCAATACCGGCAAATGGGCGAATGCATTCTCGATCATAAGGGTGGTCTATGCCCGCCGCTTGGCGAGGTCAACGGCGGCGAAACGCCGGCAATTGCCGATTGCCGTTTCGCCGCCGACTCAATTTACGAACAATCGGACTCTAAATCTGAGGAAATGGCCGGATCGAATTGATAGGACTCAGCAAAGTCAAACCAGGCGGAAACCGCCCGGTCGTTGGTTGCATCAGGCTCGTAGAAGCGTATCCCGGATCAGATCGACGACCTTTTCCGACTGGATGCCGGTGCAGACGATCTGGCTCGGCAGATTGTCCCAGTCGCCCGGCGGGAAACGGCGCCCATCCGGCTTGACGATCGTCTGGCCGTCGGCAATGCCGCCGCAGACGACGCGCACCGCGCCCGTCACAGTCGTGAACAGCTCGGGCGCCACGACATAAACCGCGGCGCAGCTGTCATGCACCATCATGCCGTCTTCGACCGCATGCTTGTAGAAATCGATATAGAACTGCGACAGGTCGTTCAGCAGCTTCACCGCCGCATCGCCCTTGTCGGCGGCGGCCTTCAGATAGCTGCGGCTCATCGTCGTGATCGCCGTGACGTCGAGGCCGATGACCGCGACCTTCCACGGCGCCGTCATCACCACATCGGCGGCTTCCGGATCGCCATGGATATTGGCTTCGGCGACCGGCGTGACATTGCCCGGCACATAGAAATTGCCGCCCATGATGACCACCTGCTTCACCAGCTTGGCGATCTCAGGATCTTCCTTCAGCGCCAGCGCCAGGTTGGTCATGCGGCCGACGGCAACCAGTGTCACCTCGCCCGGATTGGCCCGCACCGTGTCGATAATGAAGCGATGCGCCGGACGCGGATCGATGGGAAGATCGATCGTCGCGGGCACGCCGATATTGCCGAGACCGTCATCGCCATGCACGAAAGTTGGCCAGCCGATTTCCTTGCGCGAGGGATCGAACGTGACGTTCGCGCCCTTGGCGACGGGTGCCGCGATGTTCCATTCGCGCTTCAGGAACAATGCGTTGCGCGTCGTCGTCTCGATCGAGGCATTGCCAAAGATCGTGGTGATGCCGATCAGATCAATGTCGGGGTGGCGATGCAGGAAGAGGAGCGCCATGGCATCATCGACGCCCGGGTCCGTGTCATAAATGAGCTTGTGCATGAAATATCCTTCTCATTCTCGTCGCAGAAATCCGGGGATCTCCGCGAGGTGGCCGACACCATAGCGCCGGCTATTCTTTCTGCAACAGGATGCGCGCGATGGCGGCCGTCGCATGGGCAGATTTGATTTTCGGCACCAGCAACTCTGCCGCCGCTCCCGCAGCAGCCAGCGCCGCCGACTCGGCAACACCATGGCAGCCGACAAGCCTAAAGACGGCGGCCGAAGGGTTCTTGAGACGCGGCGTCTCCTGCTCCAGGCGCGCGGCGGCAAAGAAGACCGGCGTGATTTGAAATTCCTGCGACAGCGTCAGGATTGCGGGCTCCCCGGAACGGCTGCCGATCGAGGCAATAGCCGCAAGCGCATCCGGCCCGATCCCACCGATCTCCATGGCCTGCTTCGCCAATGCCCGCACCTCGTCCACAGGCGTTCCCCGCTCGCAGCCAAGGCCGAGCACGTATGATTTCGATCTGTCGGCGGCGAAGGACGGCATCGCATGAACCTGAAAGGGCAGACTGTGTCTCCGCAGCCATTGCAGGTGAGTGCGGGAAATGCAACATGGCGCCGCTTTCTCCCGCCTGCCCACAGAGTCCCGCCGTGTCCGATATTGCCCCTCATCTCCTCGCCCTTCTCTGCCTCGCCGCCTTCTGCGCAGGCTTCGTCGATTCGATCGCCGGTGGCGGTGGACTGATCACCGTGCCCGCCATGCTGATATCAGGCATTCCGCCGCTGCAGACGCTGGGGACCAACAAGGTGCAGTCGATGTTCGGCGCCGCCTCGGCCACGCTTGCCTATTCGCGCAAGGGCCATGTGAACCTGCGCGAGCAGCTGCCGATGGCGATGATGGCCGTGATGGGCGGCGCGCTTGGCGCGGCGCTGGCAACCATCGTGCCCGGCGACGTGCTGCGCGCCCTGATGCCGGTTCTGCTGGTCGCGATCGCGCTCTACTTCGCCTTCAAGCCCAATCTCAATGACCTCGACACCCATCGCCGCATCACGCCCTTCGCCTTCGGCATGACCTTCGTGCCGCTGATCGGCTTCTACGACGGCGTCTTCGGCCCCGGCACCGGCTCTTTCTTCATGCTCTCCTTCGTCACGCTTGCCGGTTTCGGCATGCTGAAGGCGACGGCGCATACCAAGCTTCTGAACCTCGGCTCGAATATCGGCGCCCTCATCGTCTTCGCCTCTTTCGGCGCGACGCTCTGGACGATCGGACTGATGATGGGTGCCTGCCAGTTCCTCGGCGCGCAGGTCGGCTCTCGCCTTGCCATGCGCACGGGCGCGAAGCTCATCAAGCCGCTGCTGGTCGTCGTCTGCATCGCCTTCGCGATCAAGCTAATCGCCGACCCCGCCAATCCGCTGCGCGTCTGGCTGGGCATCTAACCCGGCGCCTTGCCGAAACTGATCGCATCTATCTTCGTCAGCTTCGTCTTCGCCGAAACACCGGGCGCATTGGCGAAATGCCAGGTGACATATTGCTCCGCATAGGGATCGGTGGACGACATGCCATCGACGGGCAGCACCACATCCATGCCCTTCAGCGCCGCATAAGCAGCCGTATTCAGCACCGCTCCCTCCGAAGCCGTGCCGGTGACGATGACCGTCTTGATATGCCGGTCGGTGAGTATCTTTTCGAGATCGGTATTGATGAACTTGTTGGCGCCTGACTTCACGATCGGATCGCCATCCTTGGGCGCCAGCACCGTCGCGATATCCTCAGGCGCCGCATTCGACGTGATGCTGTAGACGACCGGCGCCCCGCTGTCGCGCGCCTCCTTCATCAGCTTCGCCACATGGGGCAGCTCGGCAATGCAGCGCGGCTTGACCTTGGTATTGCACGGCCCCTTGTCCGGGTTCTGCGCCCCGTTGAAATCCAGCAGCAGCAGCGCCGTGGTCGAGGGATCGACGGTCACCTCGCCGAGCTTCGGCGCCGACGGAACCTTGATCTTCTTCCACTCGTCGACAACGGTTGCCGCATGCGCGGAAGACCAGCCAAGAGCGGATGCCAGAAGCGCCAGTTGCGCCACCCGTGCCGCATATGCCGAAAGCGATGTCATCAGGCCGTCCTCCATCTTCGAAATCGATGGCCAAACCTTCCGGCGGATGACGGCAGTGTCAAATCACCAAGCCGCGAGCTTGATTACCTCTCGCGTAATTGATGAGCGAACGGCCTTTGCCGATGATCGCAATGCCTGGACGAACCGGGCGATCAAAGGAGACATGACATGACCGACGCGAGCAACACCGCCGAACGCTACATCGCCATCTGGAACGAGGAGGATGCCGACCGCCGCCGCGCGCTGATCGCCGAAAGCTGGGCCGAAAACGCCACCTATATCGATCCTCTGATGCGCGGCGAAGGTCACGAGCAGATCAACGCACTGGTCGATGCCGTACAGACCCGCTTCCCCGGCTTCCGCTTCAATCTGATCGGTGCCGCCGATGGCCACGGCGACAACCTGCGCTTCTCCTGGGGGCTCGGCCCCGACGGCAGCGAGGCGATTATCAAGGGAACGGACTTCGCCCTGCTTGAAGGCGGACGTCTGAAGGCCGTACACGGTTTTCTCGACCTCGTTCCGGAAGCCTGATGATGATGACCTCAGCCCGCTCCCTCGGTGACCACCTCCGCGACTGGCGCAAGCTTCGCCGCATGAGCCAGCTCGATCTCGCCCTCGAAGCGGAGATTTCGCAGAGGCACCTGAGCTTCATCGAGAGCGGGCGCTCGACACCGAGCCGCGACATGTTGCTGCATCTGGCAGAACGGCTCGGCGTTCCCCTTCGGGAACGCAATCCGATGCTGCTCGCAGCCGGCTACGCCCCGCTCTTTGCCGAGCGCTCATTGGACGATCCGGCCCTGAAACCGGCAAGACTGGCTGTCGATATGGTCCTGAAAGCGCAGGAGCCCTTTCCGGCCCTCGCGATCGACAGGCACTGGACGCTGCTTGCCGCCAATGCGGCAATCGCACCGCTGCTTGCGGATGTCACTGAGAAAAGCCTGCTCGAAGGCCCTGTCAACGTCCTGCGCCTCAGCCTGCATCCAGGAGGATTGGCACCTCATATCGTCAATCTCGCCGAATGGCGCGCGCACCTTCTGGAGCGGCTTCGCCAGCAGATCGACACCTCGGGCGACCCGATCCTCGGCGCACTTCTCAAGGAATTGCAGGAGCTTTCTCCTGGCGGCACCCCGGCGGATGAGACAAAGCACGATTATGCAGGGATCGCCGTACCGCTACGGCTGCACACTTCTGCAGGCACGCTATCGCTGATTTCGACCACCACCGTGTTCGGCACGCCTGTCGATGTCACGCTCTCGGAACTGGCGATCGAATCCTTCTTCCCCGCCGACGAGGAAACGGCCGCAATCCTGCGAAAGCCAGCAGACGGCTAGAACAGCGCCAGCAGTAGCGCCCCGCCCGCGATCATCACCACGCCGAGCCAGTTTACCAGCCCAAGCTTTTCGCCGAGGAAGACGACGCCAAAGACGGCGACGAGCACGATCGACAGCTTGTCGATCGGTGCCACACGCGCCGCATCGCCGAGTTTCAATGCCCGGAAATAGGCGAGCCAGGACGCTCCCGTCGCGGCACCTGACAAAGCCAAGAACAGCCAAGTCTTGCCGGATATGCTGGAAAGCGGCTGCCACTGGCCGGTGGCGGTGACGATACCGGCCAGAATGGCGATGATGACCACCGTCCGGATCAGCGTCGCCAGATCCGAGTTGACGCCAGCCACACCGATTTTCGCAAAGATCGCCGTCAGCGCCGCAAACGCCGCCGACAGAAACGCCCAGAATATCCAGCTTTGCGCCATCAGAACTCCACGCCCGGCTGCCCTTTGATGCCGGAGCGGAAAGGATGCTTGATCAGCTCCATCTCGGTCACGAGATCGGCGATTTCGATCAGCTCGTCCTTGGCATTTCGGCCGGTCAGCACGACGTGAGTCATATACGGCTTTTCGGCCTTCAGGAATGCGACAACGTCGTTGATATCGAGATAATCGTAGCGCAGCGCGATGTTGATCTCGTCGAGCAGCACCATGGAATTGCGCTCGTCGCGGATCAGTTCCTTGGCCTTCTCCCATGCGGCTGTTGCCGCCGCCACGTCGCGGGCGCGGTCCTGCGTTTCCCAGGTAAAACCCTCACCCATCGTGTAGAACTGGCAGACATCGGAAAAATGCTTCTCGATCAGATCGCGTTCGCCGGTCCACATGGCGCCCTTGATGAACTGGACGACGGCCGATGGCTTGCCATGGGCGATATGGCGGAAGATCATGCCGAAGGCCGAGGACGACTTGCCCTTGCCCTTGCCGGTGTGAACGATGATCAGGCCCTTCTCGTCCGTCTTGGTGGCCATGATCTTGCCGCGCGCGGCCTTCTTCTTCGCCATCTTCTCGTTATGGCGCGCATCGTCCTTTTCGGCGGTGTCTACTGGTTCTTCGCTCATTGTCTTTCCTGATGAAATGTCATGCTGTCTGTTTATGATGTGATGGCGCAAGATCGAAGCGCGCCGAATTGCTGCGTGGCGTCCAGAGATGCCGGTCGATCGCCTCCATCAGCCGCTCCTTCATCTCTTCGAGGGCTGCCGGGTTCTTTTCCCCCATGAAATCACGCACCTTGGCATCGGCGACGAAGGCCTGATAGACGGCTTCGAAATGATGGTTGCCGACAGCGCCGGTCGTTGCCGCAAAAGCAAAGAGATAATCGACCGTGGCAGCGATCTCGAAGGCACCCTTGTAGCCATGGCGCATGACGCCATCGATCCATTTCGGATTGACGACACGCCCGCGCACCACACGGCCGATCTCTTCCTCCAGCGAACGGATCACCGGCTTTTCCGGCCGCGAATGGTCGTTGTGATAGATCGACGGCCTGACACCGCCGACATGCTCGGCCGCCGCCGCCATTCCGCCCTCGAACTGATAATAGTCGTCGCTGTCGAGCAGGTCGTGTTCGCGGTTATCCTGGTTCTGCACCACCGCCTGGATCGAACGCAACCGCTCCTCGAAGATGCCGCGCTCCGCCCGGCCCTCTTCGGCCGCGCCATAGGCATAGCTCCCCCAGACGAGATAGGCTTCCGCCAGATCGGCGCGCCGCTCCCAGCCCTTCTCGTCGATCAGCGCCTGCAACCCCGCGCCGTAAGCGCCGGGCTTTGAGCCGAAGATGCGATATCCGGCGCGCTTGGCCGCCGACACTTCATCCAGGCCGGAAACCGCAAGCCGCGCCGCCTCGCCGCGCATCCGCTCTGCAATCGGATTATCCGCCGCATCCTCATCGAGAGCGCCGACAGCGCGGATCGCCTTGTCGAACAGCGCGATCTGTTCCGGAAAGGCATCGCGGAAGAAGCCTGAAATCCGGAGCGTCACATCGACCCGCGGCCGCCTCAGCATCGCCGGCGGGATGATTTCATAGCCGGTGACGCGGCGCGAGGTCATGTCCCAGACCGGCTTGACACCGATCAGCGCCAGCGCCTGGGCGATATCGTCCCCACCGGTGCGCATGTTGGACGTGCCCCAGGCCGTCAGCCCGAAGGAAACCGGCCACTCGCCGTGATCCTGCACATAGCGGCGGACCAGCAGCTCCGCCGATTTCTTGCCGAGTTCATAGGCTGCTGGCGTCGGCACCGCGCGGCTGTCGACGGAATAGAAGTTCCGCCCCGTCGGCAGCACATCAGGCCGCCCGCGCGTCGGAGCGCCGGAGGGGCCGGGAGCGACGAAACGGCCGTCGAGGCCGGTGAGGAGCGCCGAAATCTCGGCGGCTCCGCAGGCGAGGATCGAGGGTTTCAGGCGGGATTCGATCTCTGTGAGGACGGATTTGGTCTGGGGCCAGCCAGCCGGGCATTCGGTTTCGCCGGAGACGAGCTTGGCGGCCAGCAGTTCGATGCGTTCGACGGTGTCACCATTGGTACGCCAGGGGGCGTCGAGGATGTCGGCCAGGATGGCGGGGCGTGAGCCGGTCCACGGCGCGGCCATGTTGCAGTCGAGGGGATCGAATTTGGCGCTTGTATGCGGGGTACCCCCCTCTGCCTTGCCAGGCATCTCCCCCTCAAGGGGGGAGATCGACTCGTGGTTGGCCTCTCGCAAAACAGTTGAGGTCGAAGCGAGCGGTTCCGCCCAGCCAATCTCCCCCCTTGAGGGGGAGATGTCCGGCAGGACAGAGGGGGGTATCACACCCACCAACCCCAAATCCCCAGCAATCGCCCGCTGCAGACTCTGATCCCCGCCCTCACCCAATCCACGCGGCACTCGCGCCAGCGCCACGGTCAGATCCGTCAGCAACCGCCCCTTGGGCGACACCCCGAACACATGCAGCCCATCGCGGATCTGCATTTCCTTGAGATCGCAGAGATAGGCATCGAGCTTCTTCAGCGCCTCATCCTCGGTCTCGCCCTTGGCAATCCCGGCATCGCTGTCGAGGCCGATATCGGCGACCAGATCGAGGATCTGCTTCGACAGCAGCCGGATACGGCGCGGATCGCTGCCGGATGCCTCGTAATATTCGTCGACCAGCGCCTCCAGATCCTTCAGCGGACCATAGCTTTCAGCCCGCGTCAGCGGCGGCGTCAGGTGATCGATGATGACGGAGGCCGTCCGGCGTTTGGCCTGCGTGCCCTCGCCGGGATCGTTGACGATGAAAGGATAGAGATGCGGCAGCGGCCCGAGGATCGCCTCCGGATAGCACTCCTCCGAAAGCGCCAGCGCCTTGCCCGGCAGCCATTCGAGATTGCCATGCTTGCCCATGTGAACAACCGCATCGGCGCCGAATTCCTGGCGCAGGAAAGCATAGAAGGCGAGATACCCGTGCGGCGGCACGAGATCGGGCGAATGGTAGCTTTCCTTCGGATCGATATTGTAGCCGCGGGCCGGCTGGATACCGGCGAGCACATTGCCGAACCGCGTGAATGGCAAAGCAAAGTCACCATCCACAACATAGGGATCGCCCGCCGGCACGCCCCAGCGCGCCGTCATCTCGTCTTGAATCTTTTTCGGAAGAGACGCGAAGAACGCCTTGTATCGACTCATGGAAAGCGTTTCGCGGATCACCTTTCCGTCACGCCCGGAATTCGTCGGCCCCTCCGAGAGATGGCGGATCAGCGCATCGCCATCGTCAGGGAAATCCGCGACATCGTAGCCCGCCCCGCGCATCGCCTTCAGCACCTCGACGGTACCCGCAGGCGTATCGAGGCCTACGCCGTTGCCGAGGCGCCCGTCGCGGTTCGGATAGTTGGCGAGCACCAGCGCCACACGTCGCTTCTCTGCTGGTTTTCGCCGTAGCCGCGCCCAGCCGGCGGCAAGCCTCGCCGTATAACGCATCCGCCCTTCATCAGGCTGGCTGGTAACGATATTCGCTTCGACAGCAGCATCATAGCGCGCTGCCGACTTGAACGAGACGGCACGGGCCAGAACCCGCCCATCGACTTCGGGCAGCGCGACGTTCATCCCGAGATCGCGCGCCGACAGCCCCTGCGATGACCCGGCCCATGCCTCGCGCGACGAGGCAGACAGGATTGCCTGCAGCACCACGGCGCCGCTTTTTTCCAGCACGGTCGATTCACGCAGAGCGCCGGGCGCCGACACCGCAAAGCCCGTCGTGTTGACCACGACATCAGGAGGCGCCTGATCGAAAATGCTGTCGATGATGCCCTTGGAGACCGGGTCTTTCAGGCTGTAGGCAAAGACCGGCAGCGGCCTGAGACCTTCCGCCGCCAAGGCCTCGATCATCGCCTCGACCGGTGCGGTCTCGCCGCTCTGGACGAGGGCGCGGTAGAAGCTGATGGCGGCGATGGGGGCGTCGTTGGATGTCGAGGGGGGTGCCACGTTCCGCAGCATCGCCGCAGACAACACTCCCCACTCCTCAACCCCAACGACTCCCCGCCCCGGCCACCATATCCCGGCCTTCATCAACGGCGCGGCCGCACCGGGTTTTTCACCACCCGACAGCATCGCCGCCGCATAATCCAGCAGCCGCCGCGAGTTCTCGTCACCGCCTTCGATCAGGTAAGCCCACAGCGCATTGAGATCATCGAGCGCCACATTGGAAAACGGCGTCAGCCCCGCATCCGGCTTGGAATCCCCGGGCAGAACGGCAATCCGCGCGCCGTGCCGCGCCGCGCAGGAATGCAGAGCCTCCAGCGCATAGTGAAAATAGCTGGCGCCGCCGAGCGGCCTGATAATGATGAGCTTTGCGTGCCGCGCCGTGCGCTCGACATAGGCATCGACGGACATCGGATGCTTCAGGCTCATCAGGCTGGCAAGCCGAAGCGTCAGCGGTGAACCGCCGCCCTGTCCGTGGGCGGCGGCGATGGCCGCAAGCTCCGTATCCGCCGCAGACAGGAACAGGATATCGCCGGGCGACTGGCCAAGATCGATGGCCTCGTCACCGTCGCTGATCGTTCCTTTCTGGGCGAGAAGCAGATGCATGGATCAGACGAGCGCCTCGATGGCCTTGCGCACCGCCGCCTCGTCCATGTCGTGCAGACCGATAACGACGAGACGCGTGCCGCGCGTTTCGCCGGTGGCCCAGGCGCGGTCGAAATACTGGTCGATACGGCTGCCGACAGCCTGGATCTGCAGGCGCATCGGCTTGCCCTCGACTGCGGCAAAGCCCTTCAGGCGCAGCACATCATGCTCTGCAATCACGCCCTTCAGCTTCTCGATGAAAGCACCCGTATCGGCAATCGCACCAAGCTCGACAACGAAGCTGTCGAACTCGTCGTGATCGTGCGGCGTGCCGTCCTCATGCTCCAGCTCGTGATGGGATTTGCGGTTGGCGATGTCTTCCTCGGTGCCGACGCCGAGGCCGAGCAGAACGCTTGCCGGAACGTCGCCGTTCTTCGCCTCGATCAGCGCCGGCTTGCGCGAAATGCGCGACGCCACTTCGTCACGGACGCGGATAATGCCTGCGGCATCCAGCAAGTCCGTCTTGTTGAGCACAATCAGATCGGCGCAGGTCAGCTGATCCTCGAACAGCTCCTCGATCGGGCTCTCGTGATCGAGCGACTCGTCTTCGGCGCGGCGCGCATCGACGGCATCGTGGTCGTCGGCGAACCGTCCGGCGGCAACGGCGGCGCTATCGACGACGGTGATCACGCCATCGACGGTCACTTCGCTGCGGATATCGGGCCAGTTGAAGGCGGCGACCAGCGGCTGCGGCAGCGCAAGACCCGAGGTTTCGATGACGATATGATCGGGGCGCTGCTCGCGCTCAAGCAGCTTGGTCATCGTCGGAATGAAATCGTCGGCAACTGTGCAGCAGATGCAGCCGTTGGTGAGCTCGATGATATCATCCTCGGTGCAATTCTCCGCGCCGCAGCCCTTCAGCACTTCGCCATCGACGCCGAGATCGCCGAATTCATTGATGATCAGCGCGATCTTCTTGCCGCCGGCATTGGAAAGCAGGTTGCGGATCATCGTCGTCTTGCCGGCGCCGAGAAAGCCGGTGATCACGGTTGCGGGGATCTTCTGGTTCATAAATTTCAACCCTTCATTTTCAGCGGCAGCCCTGCCGCGATAAAATACACGTCCGCGGCGGAGGCCGCGATCATCTGGTGCAGCCGTCCGGCATGATCGCGGAAATCCCGCGCCATCCGGTTCTCGGGCACGATCCCGAGGCCGACTTCATTGGAAACAAGCACGAGCCGCGCCCTTGCCTTCGGTAGCCAGGCGGCAAGGTTCGCAGATTCCGCCGCCATATCCCGCTCGCCCATCATCAGATTGGTGACCCAGAGCGTCAGGCAATCGACAAGGATAGCCCGCCCTTCGCTATCGATTGCCGACAGGCAATCGACAAGCTGCAGCGGCTCCTCATGCGTCGTCCAGGACGGCCCGCGATCGTCCCTGTGGGCGGCAATCCGCGCCCGCATCTCGTCGTCCCAGGCCCGCCCGGTGGCGACATAGTGGCGCTCGAGGCCGCTATCGGTGATCAGTTGTTCGGCGAAACGGGATTTGCCGGAACGAGCGCCGCCGAGGACGAAGGTGGTGCCGGACAGGGAGCCGCTCATGCGCAAAGGCCTGCGGCGAAAGTTCTGCGCTCTCCCTGCACTCCCTCGTTCCTGTGCTCGTCACAGGAATCCAGCCACGGCGCGTCTGCGCCGTGAATGACTCTGGTGCTTTGGAGGAGAAGTCTCTCCGCCGCGCAGACGCGCGGCGACTGGATTCCTGTGACAAGCACAGGAATGAGGGCAGAGATGGGAGCCCGCGACACGGCGAAAGACCGAGGCGCCTCGCCCTTCCATCGTGCCAAAAACAGCACCGAACTATTCGTTTCAGCCATGACAACCTCCGTGCTGGCAGCGGACAGGATTGCCCTTGGGTGGGCTCTTCGCCCGGCACGGTTGGCAGGTCTCCTGGCTCGCGGTTCGAGGCCCCGACAGGGATGGCGCAAGGCCATCCCTGATCGTGCCAGCGGATCTTCCTCGCCTTCCCGGCTGCATTCTCGTGAAAAGGCGGACGATTCGTAGAAATGGAGGCGTCCAGCCCCTGCTGATCACGATGCATTCCAGTGGCTTTTCCGGTGTCCTTGAGCCACCGCCCTGCCGCAGAATGCGGCGATCAGGCGGTGGTGCCGGTGCACCGGATGGAAGACCCTGACCGCTCTACAGTCGCGGGGTCGGCTGTGATGAAGACGCCCGGTTTGGGTCCGCCCCGTCACATTCCCTTTTCATCCAGGGCGGCAATCACCGCTCCGGAACCATCCGTTATTGATTTCATCGTTAGGCGTGCGGCAGTGCGAAGTCAATCGAGCCTGACACGATGGAAAATGCCGCATCTTAACACGACTGAGTCTACCAAACAGATAGTCTATTAAATTCATTGACTTACGGGCATATTTCGCTTGCCGCCGCCTCGCTTTTGCTGCAATTGCTCGCGAAATCATGCGGCGCGAAAAGCCTGCTTCCTTGATCCTTCCTCCCGTCGCCTAGTTCTGTCATCATGCTCACGAAAACCGATATCGGCCGCCTGACGCGGCGCCATCTCAAATTCGATTTGGCGCGGCTGCGCGCGCTGGCGCGCCAGAACGAAATGGGCATGGTTTTCGCCGGTGGCGCGGTCGGCGTCATCTCCGGCTGCGCGGTCACCGGCATGAGCCTGATCTCCCGGGAGATGCACAGCCTCATCTTCGGCATCAGCGATGTCGATCGTCTCAGCTCCTCTGATATCAGCAACAAGCTTCTGCTGCTCCTGGCACCGGTCTGCGGCGGCATGCTTCTCGGCTTGCTGCTCTTCATCCTCAGCAGGACGCGCAAGAAGCCGATGGTCGACCCGATCGAGGCCAATGCGTTGCATGGTGGCCGCCTGTCGCTGACCGACAGCATCATCGTCGCCATCCAGAACCTGATCTCCAACGGCTTCGGCGCATCGGTGGGGCTCGAGGCCGGCTATACGCAGCTGGCGGCAGGCCTGGCCTCGAAGCTCGGCCTGAAGCTACAGCTGCGCCGCGCCGATCTACGCGTCCTCCTCGGCTGCGGTGCGGCAGGCGCTATCGCCGCAGCCTTCAATGCCCCGCTAACCGGCGCCTTCTACGCGTTCGAGCTGATCATCGGCACCTACACCATCGTCTCGCTCACACCCGTTGTCGTTTCCGCCCTGCTCTCGACGCTGGTGGCACGGCTTCTCGCAGGCAACGATTTCACCATCGACGTCGGGAGGTTCGGCACTGTGGTGCCGGCCGATTATGTGCCGGCCATTCTGCTTGGCGCCTGCTGCGCCGGTGCTGGCATCCTGATCATGCAGGGCGTTTCCTTTGTCGAGGAACTGGCCCGCAAGAGTTCCGTACCCACGCCGGTACGCCCGGCGCTCGGCGGCATCGTTGTCGGCCTGCTGGCCACAATCTCTCCACAGGTGCTGTCGGCTGGGCATGGCGCCTTGCATCTCAACCTGGCGCATCAGGTGGCGATCCCGACGCTTGTCGGCATCCTGCTGTTGAAGTCGCTTGCATCTGCAGTGTCGATCGGCTCCGGCTTCAGGGGCGGCCTGTTCTTTGCATCGCTGTTCATGGGCGCGCTTCTCGGCAAGCTCTTTGCCTATTCCGCGCCGTTCTTTGCGCATGCCTCGCTGACACCCGAAGTCTACGCCGTCGTCGGCATGAGTTCACTCGCCGTCGCCATCATCGGCGGACCGCTGACGATGACCTTTCTGGCGCTCGAAATCACCGGCGACTTCCCGATCACCGTATTGGTGCTCGCCGCGGTCATCACGTCCTCGCTCGTCGTGCGCACCACCTTCGGCTACTCCTTCGCCACCTGGCGTTTTCACCTGCGCGGCGAAAGCATCCGCAGCGCCCACGATGTCGGCTGGATCCGCAATCTGACGGTCGACAAGCTGATGCGCGCCGACGTCAAGACCGCCAATGCCGCAACTACTGTCGAAGAGTTCAAGAAGGCTTTTCCCGCCGGCGCCACGCAACGCGTCATCCTCGTCGATGACACAGGCAAATATGCCGGTCTGGTGCTGGTGCCGGAAATTCATGCGAATCCGATCGCCACCGACGACGAGGGCAAGGGGCTGGAGAGCTTCGTGCGCTACAAGAACGATTTCCTGCGGCCGCAGATGAATGCCAAGCAGGCAGCTGCCATCTTCGACAAGAGCGAAAGCGAAGCGCTCGCCGTGCTCAACAATCTGATCGAGCGCAAGGTCGTCGGACAGCTCAGCGAAAGCCACACGCTGCGCCGCTACAGCGAAGAGCTCGACCGGCGGCGCCGCGAAATCTCCGGGGAAATCTAGCCGAGCAGCCGGTTCAGCCAGTCACGGTCAAGATGCGCCTCAAGCTCCGCCGCAACGGCATCCAGCGCCCGGTCGACGCTCTCGGCGTAATTGCGCCTTTCGCCCTGAAGACCGAAACTCTGCAGCAACCGGCTGCGATAGGCATCGCTGGAAAACAGGCCGTGAAGATAAGTGCCGATGATATGTCCATCCGCAGATATGGCACCATCGGCGGCACCATCCACCACGGCCGACGGCCGGCTGCAATCCAGCCCCTCGGTCACGCCGAGATGGATCTGATAGCCTGACAGCGGCGTACCGTATTCGGCAGAAACAGCATGGCTGTTGCGAACGGTCTTCTCCGGCGCCATGACGGTCTCGACGTCGAGCAGCCCGAGCCCGTCAACTTCCGACGTTCCCCCCTCGATGCCGAGGGGATCGTGCACCTTGCGGCCGAGCATCTGATAACCGCCGCAAATGCCGATCACCCGGCCGCCGCGCCGGACATGGGCGGTCAGATCGCGATCCCATCCCTCAGCGCGAAAATCGGCAAGGTCGCTGATTGTCGATTTGGAGCCCGGCAAGACGACGAGCGCCGCGTCTTCGGGCAGACGCTCCCCGGCGCGCACGAACACCAGCTCGACATCGTCTTCGGCTCTCAACGGGTCGAGATCGTCAAAATTGGCGATCCGCGGCAGAACCGGAACGGCGATCTTCAATGCGGCTCCGCTTCCCCGCGCCAGCTTTTCAAGAACGACCGAATCCTCCGCAGGTAGCCCGCCTGCCGCCTTCAGCCAGGGCACGACGCCGAAGCACGGCCAGCCGGTATAGCGGCCGATCGCAGCAATCCCATCGTCGAAAAGCGAGACGTCGCCGCGGAACTTGTTGATGATATAGCCGGATATCATCGCCCGATCGGCATCGTCGAGGATCGCATGCGTCCCGACCAGCGAGGCGATGACACCACCGCGATCGATATCGCCGACCAGCACGACCGGCACGCCGGCCCTTGTCGCAAAACCCATATTGGCGATATCGCCCGGGCGCAGATTGATCTCCGCCGGCGATCCCGCGCCTTCGACGATCAGGAGATCGGCGCCCTCGGAAACCGTCCCGAAACTCGACAGTACAAATTCAAGCAGTTGCGGCTTCAGACGCTGATAATCACGCCCCTTTGCCTGCCCCCAGACCTTGCCCTGGACGATAATCTGGCTGCCGTTCTCCGATTGCGGCTTCAAAAGCACCGGATTCATATGAACAGATGACGGTGTGCGCGCAGCCAGCGACTGCAACCACTGCGCCCGGCCGATCTCGCCGCCATCGTCGGCAACGGCGGCATTGTTGGACATGTTCTGCGGCTTGAAGGGCCGCACCGTCAGCCCGCGATTGGCCGCCAGCCGGCAGAGACCGGCAACGAGCACCGTCTTGCCGACATCCGATCCTGTTCCCTGCAGCATGATGGCTCTGGTCATGGGACGAGGCCTACAACGCGTTGCCTCGCGCGGTCAACGGCAGGGCCAGAAACACGAAAACCGCGCAGGCAGTAAGCCGCGCGGTTTGCCGTAAACTCTGGCGTATTCGCCCATACACGGCGAAACTCGTCTTCTCCGGGACGCAAAACCTGATCCGGAGAACCGGCGGTTTGTCCCCCGCCGTGGCTACACTGATAACGCGACATCCTTACCGGAGAGTTATTGAGGCCTTAAGCAAACATGAATTTTGACCTTTTTTGAACTTTTGTTGGCGGCGGCTTGTGCGCTGCGCATCGGCGCGCCCGGCTGAATGCGACAGGATTCGCTAATATTAGCCTTTATAAATCAATGTTTTAGGCCAAAAAAGCTCAACTGCGGAAAGTTGACCGCAACCTTTTCTGCGCTAGCATGTGCAAAATTAAAAATCCTGAGTGGAAATAAGGATGTGCAGATGAAGACCGCAGGAAAAATGCTGTTATTCGCCGCCCTTGTCTGCGCGTTTGCGACCTCGGCCGCGGCATCCGGCTGCGGAAACGTCTCGATTGCCGAGATGAAGTGGGGCTCGGCCGCCATCGCAGCGAATTTTGACAGGATCATTCTCGAAGCCGGCTATGGCTGTGACGTCAAGATCGTCCCCGGCGACACCATGCCGACCTTCGCCTCGATGAACGGAAAATCGACGCCGGACGTCGCGCCGGAACTCTGGGTCAAGGGTGTTCAGACCGAACTGGACGATGCCATCACCGCCGGCCGCCTTGTCGAAGGCGCGGAGATCCTTTCTGAGGGTGCAGTCGAAGGTCTTTGGATCCCCAAATTCGTCGCCGACGCCAACCCATCCATCAAGACGCTGGAAGACGCCCTCGCCCGCCCGGATCTCTTTCCGGGCGACGGATCGACGGACAAGGCTGCGATATTCAATTGTCCAACCGGCTGGGCCTGCAAGATCTCGACGCAGAACATCTACAATGCCTTCCATGCAGAAGAGAAAGGCTTTGACCTCATAGGAGCTGAAACGCCGCGGGCGCTCGATGCATCGATTGCCGATGCCTTTGCCGACAAACGCGGCTGGCTCGGTTATTACTGGGCGCCGACTGCGGTCGCCGGAAAATACGAGATGGTGCGGCTGGCGATGGGTGTCCCCTTCGACCAGGCAGAGTGGGACAACTGCACCTCCGTCCCCGGATGCGCCAAGCCCGAGCGCAACGCTTATCCGACATCCCAGGCGTTCACCGTCACCACAAGGTTATTCGCAGACCGCGCCGGTCCGGCGATGGATTATCTTCGCAAGCGCAGATGGGACAACGGCACGATCAACGACGTGCTGGCATGGCAGGATGAAAACGGTGAAAGCAGCCGCAACGCCGCCATCTATTTTCTGCAGAATTACCCGGAGCTCTGGACCCTCTGGGTGCCCGAAGAAGTGGCGGCCCGGGTGAAGCGAGCGCTTTAGCAAGCTTCGCGAAGGCCAGCGCCGTCATGATATGCCTTCGACAACGAAAACGCAGCCAGGCTGCGCCCATTGATATTGCAGGTGCTTGAAATGACCCCCGCCGCTTCTTTTCCCGATCGCGACACCGTTGCCAAGAAATTTGCCGGAAGCAGCGATGCCGACAAGTCCTATCTCCAGCTCCTGATGGAGAATGCGGCGCAGGACGACAATCTGGTCGACGGCCTGCACCGCTATCTCGATCAATCGGCCGAGAGCCGGTTTCTCAATTCGCTGAAGCTTGAGACGACGGGGAAATGGATCGGCTCGGCCGCTCCGGACCGCCTTCAAGTCCGCCTGATGGAAGCCGCCAAGTCCAGCCAGCATCCGGCCTATGAGGCTTTCCGCACGGGATTGGTGCGCTCCGGCGGCCTTGAAAGGGCCTATCCGGCAGCCAAGATCTGATTAGCGGCGTGCGGCCCGGTCGACAGAGCGGCCGGCATCCTGCGTCGCATTGACGGCATTGGCCGTATCGCGGCCGACGCCGCGGATCGTGTTACCGCAGGACGAAAGAGCAAGCAGGAGCATGAGGGCAGCGCCGATTTTGGCTGTGGTCGTCATCGTGGAATTCCTTTGAAAATATGACCTCTCCGAAGCGGCGAACGCCGCTCCGGCCGATAAACGCATCAAAGCCAAAAAGGTTCACGCCAGAATGGTTTAGGCAGCCGCGGCCTTCGCTTTTTCAGCAAAGGCAAAGCGGATGCTGTCGGCAACCGCCTGCATCGGCCCAGAGAGCTGCGACGCCGTTAGAAGGCGAATCTCGAAGGAGGCGAGCTCCGGCAGGCCCTCCTGCGCGCCGAGGATCACCATATCGTCGCTGACATAGGAGCGCGGTAGCGGCGCAATCGCCAGATCGGAAACCACAGCCGCCCTCTGCGCCATCGTATGGCCGCTGAGATAGGCCACGCGATAGGGCCGCTTGTTGCGCTCAAGCTGCGATAGCGCTTCCTGGCGCCATATGCAGCCCTCTTCCCAGATCGAGATCGGCAGCGGTTCCTTGCGATGCGCAGTGCCGCACTTGGCGCCGGCCCAGACAAGCTTCTCGCGGTAGACGATCTCGCCGCCGGTCGGGAACGGCCTGGTGGCGAAATTGACGAGCGCCAGATCGAGGCGCTGCTCTTCCATCCGCTTCTTCAGCCCGATGCTCATGTCGATGGTCACATCGACCATGATGCCGGGATAGCTTTCGGCGAAGCTCTTGAGAATGCTCGGCAGCAGCCGTTCGCCGATATCTTCGGGCGCGCCGAGGCGCACCACGCCGCTGAGCTCGGGCATGATGAAGCGCGAAACCGCTTCGTTCGAGAGCGCCAGGATATTGCGCGCATAGGTGAGCAACAGCTCGCCATGCTGCGTCAGCGTCACCGAGCGGGCGTCGCGCAGGAACAATGTCGCGCCGAGCTGTTCTTCGAGCTTCTTGATCTGCATGGAAACAGCCGAAGGCGTTCTGAACACCGCTTCGGCGGCCGTCGAAAAATTGCCGGTTTCCGCGATCGCCACGAAAGTGCGCAGAACATCATTATCGAGAAGCGGGATTGGCCTGCGAAAGGGCATCGTCATCGGCGCATCTTTCAATTTTTCTGATCTTAAGCACCATATCATTTCGTTTGGCTGAAAGTCAATCGAACCTTATATTTCACTCATGGCTGATAGACAAAGAGGAGGCCATGATGACTGACACCGTCCATTCTGCAATCGACGCCTTCTTCGCGTTCCGTTCGCGGCAGATCCAGCGGGCCGCATGGGACAACACCATGCGTCAGATGACGGCCTTGCCGCACCACCTGATCGCCGATGTCGATCCCTACGCTTCCGCATCTGCCGAACGCGAAATGATGCGAAAGACCTTCAACAAAACTGATGGTATCCATAAAATCTATTCGTTTGATTGATGGATACCAAAAGCCCATATCAGGTAACGGGCGCAAGACGCTCAACGATCAAAGGACAAGGAAAATGACCACCATCACCTATCGGGATAGCAAGAGCTCATCCGGCCTGCATTTCGACGTCGGCACCCTTCTGCATAAGGCGTCGCACGCATGGCACCAGTGGCAGGCAGCACGCGAAATCGAATCCATGCCGTTCGACATCCGCAAGGACGTGGGCTATCCGTCGGCAGAAGCAGCGGATGACCGCAAGGATATGTAATGAATGCGACATACCTCCCAGCGTGAGGGCGGCGCCCTGCCAATGGCAGCGCCGCCCTCATCGTTTCCGGACTGGTGAAATTTAATCTTGAATTTCAGACGCATATATTTGAAATCAGTTTCAGCTTGGGACTTTTGACGAAGCCGTCGCGCATTTGGCAGGCCGCTTAGCGTGGCATGTCGCAAAATAGCGCTTATCAGCCGCAGATTTCCATGCGAATGTCGCTTTCAGAACATCTAAGCGACGCATTCCACGCACCAATAGCGCATCGCCCTCCAGCATGGATTTTGCTCATGAACAAGATGCTGACCAAGAAGCGCTCTCTCGTCTTCTTTATGGTTCCCCAGTTCACCATGCTGCCCTTTTCGGCGGCGATCGACACGCTGCGTATTGCCAACCGCATGCTCGGCTATCAGGCCTATACGTGGCGCCTCACCTCGGTTGACGGCAACAAGGTCTATTCGTCCTGTGGCATCGGCGTCGAGGCGAATTCATCGCTCGCCGAAGAGCGCCGTCATCTCGGCGGCGAGAACCGCCCGAGCATGGTGCTGGTCTGTTCCGGCATCGATGTCGAGGATTTCAACAACAAGTCGGTCAATGCCTGGCTTCGCGAAAGCTATAACCGCGGCGTCGCCGTCGGCAGTCTCTGTACCGGCGCGCATGTGCTTGCTCAGGCCGGGCTCCTGAATGGCAAGCGCTGCGCGATCCACTGGGAAAACCTGCCGGGCTTCTCCGAAGCCTTCCCGCAGGCGGAGGTCTATGCCGACCTCTATGAAGTGGACAGCAATCTCTATACCTGCGCCGGCGGCACCGCCTCGCTGGACATGATGCTGAACCTCGTCGGCCAGGATTTCGGCGAGAGCCTCGTCAACCGCATCTGCGAGCAGCACCTGACTGACCGCGTCCGCAGCCCGCACGACCGCCAGCGCCTGCCGCTGCGTGCCCGCCTCGGCGTCCAGAATGCCAAGGTCCTGTCAATCATCGAGCTCATGGAAGGCAATCTTGCCGAGCCGCTGTCGCTGCTGGAGATCGCCGATGGCGCCGGTCTGTCGCGCCGTCAGATCGAGCGACTGTTCCGCCAGGAAATGGGCCGCTCCCCTGCCCGCTACTATCTCGAGATCCGCCTCGATCGCGCCCGCCATCTCCTGGTGCAGTCGTCGATGCCCGTCGTCGAGGTAGCCGTTGCCTGCGGCTTCGTCTCCGCCTCGCACTTCTCCAAGTGTTATCGCGAACTCTACAACCGCTCGCCCCAGCAGGAGCGCGCCGAGCGCAAGATGACCATGGCCACCGCGCGCCAGGCGCTGGCAGCCTGAAAACCAGACGATTGAGATCGAAAATGCGGAGCGGCGCCTATTGCGCCGCTTCTTGCGTCATGCGGGCATCCGAATAGACCATATTCCGGCCCTTGTGCTTGGCCATGTAGAGAAACTGGTCGGCAGCATTCAGATAGTTCTCGAAGCTTTCGTAGCCGGCAATCTCGGCAACGCCGATCGAAACCGTCACCGACAGCTCCTCGTCGTCAGCCGATACCGTCAGCCGCGACAGGTCGGATCGAACTTCGTCGCAGAGCTTTGTCGCCGCATGCGAATCCATCATCGGGAACAGGATGGCGAATTCCTCGCCGCCGAGCCGCGAGAGAAGATTGTCGCTGCCTTCGAAGATCGTTGCCAGGCGCGCGGCGACGGCGATTAGAACCTTGTCGCCGATCTCGTGGCCATAGGTGTCGTTCAGCCGTTTGAAATGGTCGATGTCGAGGATGGCAACCGAGCTTACCGCCTTCTGGCGCAGACACTGGTTCACGACCTTGGGGCCGGAATCATAGAAATAGCGGCGATTGTAGAGGCCGGTGAGATAATCGCATGCCGCCGCCGCCCTTAGCTGCTTCAACTGCGTCAGCGTCTCGACATTATTGGCGATCCGGCACTGCAGCTCTTCGGCAACGAAGGGCCGGTAGACGAAATCGCTGGCGCCGGCCTTCAGGAAACTCGCCGACAGCATCCTGTCGTTGGATGAGGAAACCCCGATCACCCGGATCTTGTCGGATCCGAACCGGTGGCGGATACGCCGCGTCAGCTCGTAGCCGCTCATATCGGGCATATGATGATCGGTAACCACAAGCTCGATATCGCTGTATGCCTCCAGCGCCGCCAGCGCCTCAAGTCCGGAATTCGCCTCGACCACCATATATTGCTGCGCCGTCAGCAGATCGACCAGGACCTGGCGGGCGGATTGGACGTCATCGACGACGAGAACCCGGGTCTTGCGGTTCAGGATTGCCCTGCGCACGGTGCCAACCAGGTTGTCGAGCGCAAACTCGTTGTCCTTGAGCACATAGTCGATGACGTTGCGCTCCATGATCCGGTTGCGCGTCGCAATGTCGAAGGTGGCGGTGAAGACGACGGCCGGGATCTTGTGCTCGATGGCGCAATCCAGCGCCTCGCCATAGGGCGAATCCGGCAGGTTCAGGTCGACGACGGCCATCGTATAGCCATGCGGATCCTGCGCCAGAGCTTCCTGCAGGGCCTTGAGCGAAGGGCACGTCTTGACGTTGAGACCGAGCTCGGTCTGGAAGCGGTGGCACAAAACGGCAGAAAACATCCGGGAATCTTCAACCAGAAGTATTTTGTGCCCGCCAAAACGCGGCACAGAGCTATCCCGATTGAAATCCGCCTGAAAAGCCATCCAGTCCCTTACTCCCCGCGGCGCCTGGAGCAGCCGAATCGGCTGTCCCCATAACAGCTTGGACGATAGCGGACACACCCAATTGGGTGAAGAGGCAGAACAGGCTCAAAATAACCTGAAATTGCAGAAATTCGAAGTCTCTTAACAACGGCGACAGGTCCCCGCCTCGATCGGGGACCTTTCGTACTCCGCGGCTCAGGATCACTCGTCTCAGGCAACCGCCCGTTCCCGTTTCATCGTCTTGATTTGCAGCAATGTGTCGAGGTTCTGATTGACGCGGCAATAGAACTCCTCGTCGATGAACGGACGCAGCATGAAATCGTTCCCGCCGGCCTTCAGGAAGCGCGCCGACAACAGCCGGTTCGACGACGACGAGACGCCGATGATACGCAGTTCGTGGGAGCCGATGCTGGCGCGAATGCGGCGCGTCAGTTCAAAGCCGTCGATGTCAGGCATGTTGTAATCGGTGACCATCAGGCCGATATCGCGGTTGGCCTTGAGGATCTCGAGCGCCTTGGCTCCACTTTCGGCAACGCTGACGCGGAAATTATAGCGCTTCAGGCGGCTGGAGAGCAGCGCGCGGGCCGTGGCGCTGTCATCGACGATCAGCACGTGATGGCGCTTGTTGGTGAGGAAGCGGCAAATGGATTCGGCCAGCAGATCGACGGCGAAAACATTGTCCTTGAGGATGTAGTCGACGATATCCTTGGCCATCAGTTCGTCACGCAGGCCCTCGTGGAAAGTGCCGGTAAAGACGATCGTCGGGATGCTGAGATCCACCAGATATTCGAGCGCTTCACCCTTTTCGGCGCCGGGAAGATTGATGTTCGAGATTGCTAGCGTGATCGGGTCGGAGGACTTGTCATAGGCCAGCTGGAGGTCTTCGAAATTACGGCAGACCTCGACATTGATATCGAAAAGCTCCTTGAGCCGGGCGCTGATCATCGACGTGAAGACATTGGAATCTTCTGCGAGAATAATACGCGCACCCGCAAACATTTCGCCGGAATATTGCATTCCCGAAATACCTAAAAACGACATAGCAAAACCTTTGAATGAAAATGTGTCCCTGGATGAGACAGATATATCAATTCATTTGAATAATGATTAATCGAGGCACCCGGAAAACCCGCCCGGAAGTTCTTGCAGATCGCGCCAAATGCTTTCTTATTCTTATGATTAAGAGATCGTGCGCAAGCATACCGGTCAGGCTGCGAAAAACCGCAGCTCTGCGCGGCCAGGATGTGAGTCACCGGCTACTTGATGACAGCCGAGCCCTTGACGATATCGATCGTCTCTCCGCCATCGAGCCCGATCCGGTCGCCATCAGGTGCGGTCATGAAGCACCCGGACGCACACAGCGTCTCGGAAGCGCCGCTATCGACGACGATCTCGACCTTGTTCCCGCCCTCGGTGATGACAACCACGACGGCGGCGGGATCGGTATTGGTGACGGTTGCCGCCCACGCGTTTGCGGCGGCAAAGAGGGAAAGAAGCAGTCCAACGGCAAGTCTTGCCATTCACAACGGCGCCTGCAGGCGCCCTCCCCAAGGGCTTATCGGCGCTGCTGCCCCCAGCAGCGAAAACCCGATTGCCAGGATCTTATAGCCAGCGGCGCGTGAATGGCCGCTGAATAAGACCCCTTACCCCTTGAGACTGCCATCGGCGGCCTTGCCGCGCAACTGGCGGACGGAGCCACCATCATCCTTCGGCGTTTTATCCTGAAGATTTTCCTCCATCGACGGCTTTGCCGCTGGCGCCGGAGGCAAAGCATTCTCGCGATGATAGGTAATGTCGCTCTGCGGCAGCGGGATCTCTATGCCCTCTTCCCTGAACCGCTTGAGGATGGCGATGCGCAAACCGTTGCGCACCTTCAGGCCGTCGCCCATATCCGCGAGCATGAAGCGCAGCTCGAAATCCAGCGAATAGGTCCCGAAGCGCAGGAACTCCACATGCGGTTCCGGATTGCGCAGCACCTGCGGTACGGCGTTCACCAGCTCCAAGAGGATATCCATCACCTTCTGCGGATCCGCCTCGTAGCTGACGGACACCGGAATTTCCGAGCGGCCGACCTTGTTGCGATGCGTCCAGTTGCCAACCGCGGCATTGATCAGCTCCGAATTCGGCACGATGATCGACTGCTTGCGGAAGGTCTCGATCTCGGTGGCGCGCACCGAGATACGCGTGACGATACCCTCGGCCGTGCCTGAGACGACATGGTCGCCGACCTTGAACGGCCGCTCGACCAGCAGGATCAGGCCGGAAACGAAATTCGAGACGATGTTCTGCAGGCCAAAACCGATACCGACCGACAGGGCAGAGGCGACGAGCGCCAGGCTTGAAAGGTCGATGCCGGCAGCCGAGACGCCGACGATCGCCGCAACGCCGACACCGAGATAGCCGATGCCGGTCTTGACCGAGTTGCGAACGCCGATGTCGACATGGCTGCGCGCCATGACATTGCCGTCAAGCCAGCGCTGCACCCAGCGCGTCACCAGATAGCCGCCGGCAAACAGCAGGATCCCTGTAAATATCCCCACAAGCGAAATGCTGATGCCGCCGAGGCGAACCTCGGTGAACAGCCTGTAGGCGATCTGCTGGAGATCCTGGATATGGAAGCCCCAGAGAAGGAGCACGAGCGGTATGCCGGTCATCAACGCCACGGCATAGATCGCAAGACCTGCCACAAGACCCGCCTGATCGATGGCAACCGCCCCCAGCTTGAAACGCTGGCTGAGGAAGCGGCCGATGAACGTATCGCCGAACGTCTCGGTCTTCGAGATCGCCTTGCCCGACAGCAAGCCGATATAAGTGGTGACGACGATCGCGCCCGTGATGATCAGCTGGGTTGCGACGAAGCGTGCCAGGCCAACATAGCCCGTCAGCGCGGTGACGATCAGGCCAACGCCAAGCACCCGGAGGATGATCGCCATGCCGCGCGGCCAATGGCGGCCCGGCGCATCCGGATCGCCGCCCCGGGCGAGCATCGGCCGTCCGAAAGAAGCGGCAATCAGGATCAGGCCAATGATCATCGCGGCGATCAGGCTGCGCACCACCGTCAGAACCAGCGGCGATCCCATCGCTTCGCTGACGCTGCCGAACAGATAATCGAGCGCGTTGACGACAGCCATGGCCAGCAGGCAGGCGCCGATCGACTGCGCGCCGCGGTTTGAAAGCCTGACCAGCCGCCAGTGCGGTTCGCGCGGTGCAAACACAGCATTGGTAAAACGCCGAACGAAATAGATGAGCCCGATCGCACCGAACAGCGCGGCAATCACAGGGGCGATATCCGGCCGGAGCACATTGAAACTGTCGAGGAAGAAATAGGACGTGACGAGCAGTGCCGCCAGCGACGATGTGCGGATCACCGTTGCCCAGAAGGCAATCGACAGGCGGCTGATATAGCTCGGATGCTCGATGCCATCGTCGCGCTTCAGGTAGCCGCCAAAGATCCGGTAGCCCCCCGACAACAGGATCAGCGCGGTCGCCAGCGACAGCAAGAGCGCGGTGAACAGCGGCAACCGCTTGAACTTCCAGACGAACACCATCCAGCCGGTCATGGCGTCGTTGAACTTGCCGATCTCGGTGAGGAAGGCGCTGCCGGCATCGTCGAGAACCGACATAGACACATCGGTGCGGCGCAGCAGCGTTGCGGCAAACAGACGGCGGCGGGTTTCGGCAACCTCGTTGATCAGCTTGTTGACCGCCATCGACAGGTTCTCGGCATCACCAGTCACCGCGTTGATCTGCGACCGTTCGGCGGTCAGCGCGTTACGCTCGTTGGTAACGATCTCCGCTTCCGGCGGTTGCCCGTCCTTCGGCGGCTCGCCGATTTCGGCAAGGCGGTTCTTGATCTGATCGAAGCGCGGACGCAGGCCGACGGATGTAGCGATCACGGCACGGCCGAGCTCGTCGACCTGACCGGAGAGCGTCACCAGCCCGTCGTCATTGTCGGAATTGACCTTGGCGCTCTCCTGATAGGCCGCAAGCTTCTTCTTCGCCGCCTCGATATCCTTCAGCGCCTGATCGAGACCGCTATTGGCAAGCGGCGCATCGGCCGCCGGGGCAGGAGCAGGAGTTGCGGCGGGCGCGGGTGCGGGTGCCGGCTGCGGTTGGGAAACGGCGGGAGCAGCGGGCTGTGTGACCTGCGCCAGCGGCACACCCACGGACTGCACGAGCGTCGCCAGCGTCAGCGCCACGAGTACGAAGGGTCGAAGCAGGAAATGATTGAGCCGCAAAATAATCCCCGCAGGATTCGCTTTTATCGATGAGGCCGCTTCTTATAGCAAAGAAAGGCGACAGAAAGGCGGAAGTCGAAATCCGCCGTTAGAAGCCTGCGCCGGGCTTTGCCAGATACGCAAGTTCTGCCGCGCTGGAATCGCGCCCGACAATGGCGTTCCGATGCGGGAAGCGTCCGTAAGCAGCAATCACCTCCCGGTGACGCCGGGCATAATCTGCATATTCCTCATCGCCGAGAGCCGCAAACAGCGTCACCGAACGATCCTGCTCGGCCAGCACCTCGGAATGCTCGAACGGCATGTAGACGAAACAGCGATGCGCCGCGTCGATCGCCATGTCGGCGCCCGCATCGACGGCAAGCTTCGCTTCGCGCAGTGCCAGCGGATCAGTGGCAAAAGCGAGCGGCGTCGCCCTGTAGATATTCCGCGGAAACTGGTCGAGCACGATGATTGCCGCCAGCCGCTGCTCCGGGCTCGCCCGCCATGTTTCCACCGCACCTCCGGCCAGAGCCAGATGCGTGTCGCGAAACCGCGCCGTGATTTCCGAGTCCAATTCCGGGGACGAGCGGAACCATTGATCGCGTCCGCATTCCTCCAGCCAGAAACGCAAAACCTCATCGGGCGTACAGATCGCTGCCAATACGGCCTCCAGCTCAGTTGATCGAAAAGACGAGCGTAGCCCGGGTACCGCGGTGCTGGCGGTCGTAACCGAGCTCGGATTTCAGACTTGCGGCCATCGCCGTCAGGATCTTCGTGCCGAGACCGGTTCCCTTGGCCGGGCTCGCATCGTCGAACCCTGCCCCGTCGTCCTCGACGATCACGGAAAGCTGGCCATCCGTATGGTCGATGATGACGCGAACCTCACCCTCGACGCCGTCACCATAGGCATATTTGAAGGCGTTGGTCACCAGCTCGCTAACGATCAAGCCGAGCGTGATCACCTTGTCGGTGGCGAGATTGACTGCCTGGGCCGTCAGCACCACGCGATGCGGCCGCTTGTCGTCACGCATCGACGCTTCGAGCTCGCTGAGCAGGCTGCCGAGATACTCATCGATCTGGACGGTACCGACCTGCCGGTTGGTATAGAGGCGCCGGTGTACGCTGGCGATCGCGTTGATGCGCATCTGCGTTTCCTGCAGCGCGTCGATCGCCACCTGATCCGTCGTCACCGAAGACTGCATGCGGATCAGCGCGCCAACGAGGCCGAGACTGTTGGCGATGCGGTGGTTGACCTCGGCGAGCAGCATTTCCGCGTGATCGCGCTGCTGGCGGATAACCTCCTGCGCATGCGCCGTGTCGCGGCGGAACCGTGCCCGCTCCAGCCCCTGCTCGAGAGCCGCCGCCAGAAGGTCGAAATAGTCGTGTGAGATTCCCTTCAGCACATAGTCGTCGGCGCCGGCCTTCAAGGCGGCGACCGCAACGCTGGTATCGCCGGAAGCCGTGGCATAGATGACCGGCGGATGATCCGGCAGCTCCATCAGCTTCGGCAGGATGTCGAGCCCGGTTTCTGCCTTCAGGAAATGGTCCAGAATGACGGCATCGATTGCACCTTCGGCGACCCGCTTCAGGCCCGTAGCGCCATCTTCGGCCCATTCGACGGTGAAGCCGCGCCGCGACAGATTCCGGCGCATGAGCATGGCCAGCGCTTCATCGTCGTCGATGTAGAGGATACGGATCGTCTTCTCCGTATCGCCTTTGACCTCACCCATTCCGCCTCCGGACTCTGCCGCGCAGAAACGTGGCAGCCTGTCGGCCGAATCGTCTGCTCCCGATTGTGGTATTGCATCGATCATCGCGCGTAAACAGCGGCAAATCCTCCGCTTCCCGGCAACTGAATCGACTGTCCGATTTCAAACGAACTCATCCGGCAATAAGACCTCAGCCTCCCGGAAAAGCCCGGCAGAGGCGCAATATGTGAAAGGCAAAACTCAGGAAGACACACTCACCCGCGCTGAAAACGCCTGCGCGCGGAAATGGTTCCATCACTTTTCCAGTTTTTTCACATAACGGCGGTGGCGCGAAACCTCGGCCCCTGCATTATCGGGAAGCTTGATGAAACGCAGACAGGCGATCACACCGATGATGCCGATGGTCAGAAACGCCCAGCGGAAATCCGCAAGCTCCGGACGCAACGCGCCGCGGCTCGCAGCCGAGATGTTGAGGGCGGCAGCAGCGACCGCCACGCCGAGCAGCATCGACACCTGCTGCAGCATGCTCGACAGGGTCGACGCAGAACTGCGCTGCGCTGCATGGATATCGGCGAAAGATAGCGTGTTGAGCGCCGTAAACTCCATCGACCGCGAAAGCCCGGCAATGAAGAGAACCGCGTAGATCAGCAGCGTCGATGTATTCTCGCCGAAAAATCCGCAGGCGATGATCGAGCCCGAGGCGATGAGACCGTTGACGACAAGGACGGTACGGAACCCGAAGATCGCCAGCAACGGCGTCGTCACCGTCTTCATGCCAAGATTGCCAAGGAAATAGACGAGCAGATAGGCGCCAGCCGCAATCGAGCTCATGCCGAAACCCAATTGAAACAGCAGCGGCAGCAGGAACGGCGTCGCATTGATGGCGACCCGACAGGCAGTACCCGCCGATAGTGTCGACAAGGCAAACGTCTGCACTTTGAAGGCCGACAGGTCGAGCAGCGGATTGGGCACTTTCAGGAAATGTCGCGTCGCAAGATAGGAAAACAGCACGCCGCCGCCAAACATCGCCGCGACGGGCAGCAGCCCGCCGCTCCATTTCACCGACAACTCAAGTGCCGCCAGCAGCAAAGTCAGCCCTGCAGCACTCAGCACGAAGCCGAGGACATCCAGCCGCCCGGCCTCCTCTTCCCGCTGTTCGGGAACGAAGCGCAGCACCAGCGCGAGACCGATCAGGCCGATCGGAATATTGATGAGAAAATTCCAGTGCCAGCTGGCATAGGTGGTGATGAAGCCGCCAAGCACCGGGCCGACGACCGGTGCCGTCAGCGCCGGCCAGGTGATCAACGCGATCGCCTGGACGAGCTCCGATTTCCGGGCGTTCTTCAGGACGATGATCCGTCCGACAGGCGTCATCAGGGCACTGCCTGCGCCCTGGATCGCCCGGGCAACGATGAATTCGCCCAAAGTGCTCGAAAGACCGCAAAACAGCGACGCCGCAGTGAACACGGCGATCGAGATCAGAAACACCCGCCGGGCGCCAAAGCGGTCGCCGAGCCAGCCGGACAGCGGAATGAAGGCCGACATGGTCAGCATGTAGACGGTGATGCCGATGCTCATCGAGACAGGCTGCACGCCAAAACTCGCCGCCATCTGCGGCAGCGAGGTTGCGACGATGGTGCCGTCGAGGATCTGCATGAAGAAGGATACGGCGACGACGAGCGCCACGATCTTCGCCTGACGTGCGCTGGCGGCTTCGTTAGTGTCTGTCATGTCCGCCGGGGTCATCGAGTGGCCAATGCGATTGCAATTCCGTAGCACCGGCATGAAGCAGCCGAAAAGGCCAGCCGGCAGGGCGATGACAGTGCATACGCCGGTTATTGGATACCGGAAAGGCCAAATCTTGCATCATCTGACGGTTCGCTTGGCACAAAACGCCTCGCCGCACGTTCTTCAATCGTAAGGGCAATTCGCCACTTTTTTCGATTGAGGACATTTTCATGACGCCGGAAGACAGACGCACCGTTTTCAGCAACCGTAAGATTGAAGCCGTCGTTGAAGGAATGACCCAGGATGACGGCACAGACAATCCGATCACCGGCAAATCGCTTGGGGATGCCATTCTCTTCGTCGTCGAGCAGGCGGCCACCGATGCATCGAGCGTCCATATCATCTATGGCGGCAAGGGCACGCTCAGCTATACGGATTGCCTGAGCATCTATCGCGAATACGGAGCGCAGCTGCGCAGCGAGGCAAGCTGACCGGGTACCGCATGGCAGCTATTCGCGGTCACCCCTGCCCGCGCCTGCTTTTCTTGCGTATGTGAGGGTGCGATCCCTCTCAAACGCGATTCTATATCATGCCCTCTTCTGCCTCGCCGCTCCGCGGCGTTCTCGTCGCGTTTGCGGCTTACGCCGTTTTTGCCTTCAGCGACGCTTCCATCAAGATCCTGCACGGCGCCATCCCCGCCTATCAGATCGCCTTCCTCGGCTGCGCTTTCGGTCTCGTCGTCATGCCCTTCATCAAGTCGAAGGACGACAGCTGGTTCGACATGGTCAAGACGTCGAACCGCACGCTCTGGATGCTGCGCTTCGTCTGCGGTGCCGTCGGCGCTATCGCCTCGATCATCACCTTCACGAAGCTGCCGATGGCCGAGGCCTTCTGCCTGCTCTTCCTGCTTCCGTCCTTCGTCACCATCCTGTCGGTCATCTTCCTCAAGGAAGATGTCCGCTGGCAGCGCTGGACCGCTGTCGTCGTCGGCTTCATCGGCGTGCTGATCGTCCTTCGCCCGGGCTTCCGCGAATTGTCGGTCGGCCATCTGGCGGCCGCGATCGGCGGCCTCAGCGCGGCGATCTCGATCGTCATCCTGCGCGCCATGGGACCGGCCGAAAAGCGGCTGTCCCTCTACGGCGCCGGTCTTCTCGGAACATTGACGGTCAGCGGCCTGCTGATGATCTCCAACATCGCCGTACCGACCGCGCAGGAATGGTTCTTCATCGCCAGCTACGGCATACTCGGGGCGATCGGCAACGTGCTGCTGATGAGCGCCGCCCGCCTGGCGCCGGCCAGCCTCGTCGCGCCGCCGCAATACAGCCAGATGATCTGGGCGATCGCCTTCGGCTACCTGATCTTCGACGACGCCATAGACCTGCCGATGGCAGGCGGCATCGCGCTGATTATCTGCTCCGGACTGCTGACGCTGATCCGCGAACGCAAGCGCGGCACTCCGCTGCCAACGGCCGTGGTATCGACCGACAATCAGGCGCCCGCCGTTACCACGGCGGCAACCGACTGATCCGATTTGAGGCTTCGTAAGCGGAACAATCCCGTCAGCGGCCTGTTCCCCATAAAACAACGGAGGCTTCATGGCTGACACAAAACCAAACGAGGGCCGGCAACCCTCGCTTTCCCCGGCAGAGGAAGAACAGCGCATCTACGCGGCGGAGCGCCGCAGCTGGCTGATCTGGACCTTCGGGATCGCCGGCGCCATCGTCGCGGTCATCGTCGCCGGAACGGTGGCGATTTCGCCCTGGCCGGATCCGGCAACCACAGGCTCGACGCCGAAACCACAGCATATCGAGGCGCCGGCGCCGTGAACGGCTTTCCCGGCGCGGATTTCGTCTGTATGACCGGCTCAGTTGAAGAGGATAGCAGATGGCCGCACGCGACCGTTTTTCGAAGAAGCTCACTTGCCCGCAATGCGGCAACAGCGGTATCGCGGAAGTCTCGGAAGACGATCACCCGACCCGCAAGCACCCGGCTTTCCTAGTCGATGAAATGCCGCGCGGGTTCTTCGAGGAAAAGGCCTCCAACTTCCAGGAGACCTATATCATCCGCTGCGAATGCGCCCGGAAATTCCCCTTCCGGGCATTAACGGAAAAGACTGCCTGACGCCGGAGAAAGCGCTCAGGCAAGCCCGAGCGGCATTTCTGCAACCTTGCGGCCCGGACCGTAGTCGCGCTCATGAGAAGAGCGGTAGCGCCCGTCGCGGCGGGTGCTGACATCGATGCGCTGGCTGTCGAAAAGGCCATCCGCATAGGTACCGGTATCCTCGCTCTGGACTTCCGATTTTGCGGCAAAAATTTTAAAGATCATCGTTTCCTCCAGTTCGCTGCCTTAACGGCAAGCAGCTCGCTTCCGTTCCACCCTAACGCCCATATAGTTAAAAAATTAACCATAACCCGGCGAGAAATTTCCGCTCCCCAGGGCTGGCCTGTCGCTGGCCGTGCCCTACCTCATTCCTTGCGATGGAGATCGCTTTTACTCTCACTTCCCCAGCTACCCCCGCTTCGGCGGGGTTTCTTTTCCCTCGAAGAAAAAATAGGGCGAGACCACTAACAAAGCATGGATTTTCCCATGCCGGAACAGGTGGTATTCTTGCTGTGGGTTAACAGAGGGAAAATGTCATGCCGCGCTTAGCAGAACTGTACTTCAAGACTGCCGTTATCTTCTTCATCATCGGTATATCGATTGGCCTGAAGATGGCGATATCGGAAGATCACACCGTCATCGGCGCCCATGCGCACTGTAATCTCTTGGGTTGGGTCAGCATGGCGCTGTTCGGCGGCTACTATGCGCTCAATCCGAAGAAGGCAGAGCGGCGGATCGCGATGATTCAATATTATGTCTATACGCTGGGCGTCGCGATCATGGTCCCGGCGCTCTACATGATGCTCGAAGGCAACATGGCAATGGAGCCGCTGGTGGCGGTCTCCTCCCTGATCGTCTTCGCCGGCGTGCTGCTGTTTGCTTTCGTCATCTTTTCGCCGAAAGACAGCGTCGCCACACCGACGCCGCAGCCGCTGCGCTAACCGCATCCGGCACCAGCATCAGGCGCCGTTCGCCAGCGGACGGCGCTATGCGCCTGCAGACAGCACGCGATGCGTGGCATTGTCCATCGCGTGGCTCGCGTCCTGGCCGTCACGCTTCAGGCCCCAGGCGGTATTTCCGCAGGATGCAAGCAAGAGAGCGGAAAGGCAGACGAAAGCGAGAGAAAATTTCGGCATCGATATCCCCTGTGTCAAAACTGGCAATGGGATGAAGATGTTACCAAGCTCGCCGAAATCAATAGCCGCCGCCGCAGGCACGCGCCGCTTTATTCAACGCCGCCGTGAAAAGGCCTGTGTCACGGCCATGTCACGCGAAATCCTCAGCGGCGGATGTTACAAGAATAACGAGGCGTCTGTTTTGCGTTATGCCTCCTGTTCGTAGGCCCGCCTCACCCCAAAAGCGGCGGGCCTCTCCACCTTCGGGATCCGACATGTTCAAGAGATTGGCCAAGTTCCTGAATCCGCCACCGCCGAACAGCTATATCTGGCACGAATGCACGCCACCCTACCCACCGCGCAGCACCGTCGACGGCGCCTTCACGCGCGACGGCCAGCCGACATGGCGCCGGATCACCGCTGATGGCTGGGAGTACCGCCAGGACGGCGAAACCGCAGCCCTCCACCGCCTCTCCGCCTGAGGCCGCCACCGGCTATTTCTAGCAGCTTGCGCTACAGCGAGACTCACGGCTGACTGCGGCAATAGCAAAGCCGTTTCAGCGAGCCGTCTGCACATGCTGGTCCATGAAGGCGAAAGCCGGACATCGAAGATCGATCTGCTTCTTGCAACCGCCCTCGCCTTCGTCGCTGGCGGCGTCAACAGTGCCGGATATCTGGCCTTCGGCTATTTCTCGGCGAACATGACCGGCAACGTCTCGATGATCTCCGATCATCTGTCCATCCGTGAACTCAACGCCGCCATCGCCTTTGCGACCATCGTCGTGATGTTCATCCTCGGCGCCTTCTGCGCCTCGTTGTTCATCGAGATTGGCAGGCAACGGCGGCTTTCGAATATCTATGCGCTGACTCTGCTGGCCGAATCCGCCCTCCTGATGGGCGTCGGCGTCTACACCGCTTCATCGGCCTTCGGCGGAATCACCATTGCCGGCCTGCTTGCCTTCACCATGGGCATCCAGAACGCCGCCTCGACTCGCATATCAGGCAGCCGGGTGCGAACTACCCATGTCTCCGGCATCGCAACTGATATCGGTGTCGGTCTTGCGCTTCTGATCGGCAACAGCACCGCATCCGACCGGGCGCAGACCGTCCGCCGCCTGAGCCTGCACGGTACCACGATCCTTTCCTTCCTGCTGGGCGGCGTCGCTGGCGTGCTTGGCTACAAGCTGGCAGGCGGGATGGTCTTCTGTGTCTTCGCAATCATCCTGCTGGCTCTGTGTGCCGGCTATCTGCGCAGCCGCACGGCAGCGGCCTTGCCGGGGACGAAAACATGACCATCTGATTGGATGAGGCCGCAAGAGAGCGATCAGTGGCCCGAACTGGAGGCTAGAATGAAGATCCTGATTGCCGCGCTTGCCGCAGCCGCCCTGTTGCCATCGGCAGCCCTTGCGCTCGACGCGATCGAGGTCAAGGCGCGCGACCATTCCTGCGAGGAACTGGCAAAGATCATCCGCCAGAACCCGGCGGTCTTCGTCCGGATCGGCATCGGTGGCCGCAGTTTCCGTCACCCGCCGTCGCAGTGCCGTCTGGGCGACAAGTGGGCAACCACGAGCCTCAGAGACGCCACGGGCAAGCAATGCGTGCTCGACTATGCCTGCGTCTACGATCCGGAATCTTTCTACAACAAATTCCCGCACTGACAGCCGCAGACGCATGGCCGAAGAAACTAAAAAGCGGCCTTTCGGCCGCCTGCGTCATCAGCGATATATCTAATCTTTTCAAAGAGAAGATGGTGGGTGATGTAGGGCTCGAACCTACGACCCGCTGATTAAGAGTCAGCTGCTCTACCAACTGAGCTAATCACCCATTCCCTAGCGTTTCCGCCGGTGTCCCGTGCATCTCTGCGCGGTGTGAGGGGGCGTATAAACAGGATATTCGACCTTGTCTAGCGCCCCTGGAAAAATTCTTCGATTAATTCCGAGATTTTTCTGCATGGCTGAAATGCAATGAAATCAAAGGTCGAGCGAACCCGTTGCCAGACGCACTGCCTGGCCGCCGATCCGGGCATTCGAGATCGCCCCGCCCTCCACATCCATGTGAAGATGGATCATCGAGGGCCGCCCCATTTCCACACCCTGCTCGACAGTGATCGGGTGATGGCCATCGGGCAGCCGGTCGAAATGATGGATGGCGCCCGACAATGCGGCGACCGCGGAGCCTGTCGCCGGGTCTTCGGTGATCCCCATTCCGCTCGCAAACATCCGGGCATGGAACTTAGCTGAATGGTTCGGCCCGCCACGACAGTAGATATAGGCGGACGCCAGGGCCCCGTCGACGAAGGGCACGGTCTTTTCCCAAAGCTGCGGATCGAACTCCATGCGCTTTGCCGCGCCGATATCGTGAATGGGCACCAGCAGGAACGGCACGCCGGCGCTCCAGATGCAGGGCACGTGATTCTCGAAGCCGATCTCGGTCACCTTCAGCGAGAGCGCGTTGGCGATCCCGAGCTTTTCGAGCGGCATGCTGATCTGCTGCGATTTGCGCGGCAGGTCGAACTCCGCGAAGCTCGCCTCGCCCTCACGCAGCTTCACGGCACAGCGCACCGGGCCGACATTCTCCTCCAGCACGCAGACGAGATCGAGCGCCCCATCCTTGCCATGTGTCCGCTCGGCCAGCGCGATCGCGGTGCCGACGGTCGGGTGACCGGCAAACGGCAGTTCGCGCCCCGGCGTGAAGATACGGATCCTGGCGCTGTAAGCCGGATTCGTTGCCTTCTGGACGAAGACGGTTTCGGAAAGATTGGTCTCACGGGCGATCGATTGCATCGCCTCATCGCTCAAGTCCTCGCCGTCGAAGATGACGGCCAGCGGATTGCCGGCGAGCTTGCGGTCGGTGAACACGTCATAGACGCTGTAGCTGCGCGCCACATCGGCCTCCTTGAATCGGTCATCGAAGGCTCAACCTGCCCGACCGGCGAAACGAGTGCAAGATATTAGGTTTCGATTGGATTACCGAAATACCAATCGATCACCGGGAACATCGCGACGTTATAGGGAAAGGCGGCGTGATCGGCCGAACGGATAGCAACCGCACCGGCGATTTCCTTGTCCTCGGCAACAAGCATATGGGCCGCGATCCTCTCGACGATCTGGTCGGCGGTCAGATCGAAGCGGAACAGCCGGAAGACCGTCACCGTGCGCCTGAAATGGCTGGCATAATAGCGTTCGCCCGGCGTCGAATCGGCAAGGTCGAGGCCGGTTTCCTCCAGCACCTCGCGGCGCATGTTGAATTCGACATCGCAGACACCGGATACGATATCCTCGGGCTCCAGCGAACCGGCGGCGAAATAGACCTGCCCGGGATTGGCGGTATGCGCGCCCATACGGATCGCCACCAGCGCACCGTCGGAGCTTTCGATGACAGGATAGGCGAAGAGATGCATGCCGCCCATGCGATCCTGCTGGCGGCGCCAGTACATGAAGGTCGAGAAGGGTATGATATATCCCTGCCCCTGCAGCCCCTCCTCCCCGAATGCCAACTGGTGCTGAAACACCATGCGCCCGTCGAACAGCGCCGGATTGGCCTCCACTTCAGCCTTCCAGTTCGCGGCGATCTCGTCTCGTCTCGATTCGCGGTAGGGATGCTCGCCATCGAGCACCCGAAGGTTCAGCGCGGCGACGGGAAATACGGTCTGCTCCGGCGGCCAGCCGGCAAAATCCTCAGAAAATATGGAATTCATTTTAAATCCAATGTCATGACTACGGGGCAATGGTCGGATGCTTTCGGCCGGTCCCAGCCTGTGCGCGGATAGCGCTCCACCTCCTGGCCCGGCGGAAACACGGTGCGGAAGGGCTGGCCGTGGCGGATGATCTCGGGCTTGCGCCCGGCATTGGCGGCGGAAAGCGCCGGTGACAGCCAGATATAGTCGAGCTGACAAAGCCACTGCTCCTGCGGGCCGCGGGCGTGGTAAAGCGTCCAGCGATCGATCGGGTCGCGGCGGCGCATGACATTCTCCGCAAAGCCGTCATGGCTGAATGCGTCGAGCGCGCTTTCCGTTTCGTCGCGATGCTCGAATCGGTAACCGGTCCGACGGCTTCCGATCACATCGACGCGCTCCTGATAATCATTCATGTCGCCGCAGATGGCGAAATTCTTCGAGGCTGTCGCGCCCGCGCCGAATCGATCCTCGATGATCCGCCGCACCGCCCTCACCTCGGCCCGCCTCACCGGCATGGTCGATTGCCTTCCATCGAGGCCATCGCGCGGACTGCCCATCGATTTGAAATGCACGACATAGAGCGTGAAAGGCACGCCGCCGATGAGGAGATCGAGCTCCAGGCAATCGCGCTTGAAGACCTTGTCGTCGATATGTCCATGCGCCGCGAGCGTCTCGTCGAACAGGCCGAGATCGCGATAGGTGACCATCGCATGGCTCTTGATCTCGCGAAGCTCGATCTTTTGGCCGTCGCGGGTCTCCTCGCGCATCAGCACGGCGACGTCGATGCCGCGGCTGTCATTGCCCTCGACCAGATATTTCTGCCGGTAGCCATTGCCGACCATGCGGAACAGATAGCCGTATTCGAAGGCCTGCAGCGCCGCCATATTGTCGATCTCCTGCAGGCAGAGGATATCGGCGTCGGCATCGGCGATCGCGAGCGCCGTCATCTGCCGCGTGTCATCGGTGGAGGCAATCACACGCGCCTGCTCCAGCTGCTGGTAGACACCCTCGTTGCGCACTTCGAAGAGCTGGATGACCCGGTCCTGGCGCAGCTGGTTGCGAAAGCCGGTGAAGTCGAAACGCGTCATCAGGTTTTCGACATTGAACGTGGCAAGGCGAAGCGACATCAGGCATTCCCGGTTGGCATCGCAGCCATTAGTAGAGTCGAAAATCGCGTTCGTGAAGGCCGCAAAGTGATCAGAGCCGCCACGCTGACCGCACGGTGACAGCCAGCCGGTCGCCCGCCGAAACCGGCTCGCGGCTGAAGGCCCGCAGGATCTGCCCATCGGCCAGCGACAGCTTCAGCGCGTAGCGCTCGCCCTCGAACAGCACGGATTCGACCAGCGCAGGGATGCCTTCGCCGCCAATGGTCACATCTTCAGGGCGAACGAGGATATCGCAGCCGGGGCCATCGGCAGCCGCGCCACCAAGCGCCTCGCGCATCGCTTCCCAGTCAAGGCTTCTGGCATCACCGGCAGGAGACCTCAGGCGAAGGATCGCACCGCGGCCGATCAATCCGCCGACCATGCGCCCCTCCGGGCGGGCATAGATTTCGGCGGGTGGCGCGACCTGCAGCAGCCGTCCTTCGGACATCACGGCAACATCGGTCGCCAGTGCCATCGCCTCGCTCTGATCATGCGTCACATAGATCATCGTCGCGCCCGAACGCTGGTGAAACTCGCGAAAGGTCTCTTCCATCTCCTGCTTCAGGTGGCGGTCGAGATTGGCAAGCGGTTCGTCGAGCAGCACGACATCCGGCGACGTCACCAGGCAGCGTGCCAGCGCCACGCGCTGCCGCTGGCCACCCGACAGGTCCGCGGGGCGCCGCTCGGCATAATCGCCAAGCCTGACGGTCGCCAGCGCCTCCTGCACCTTGCTGCGATAGGCATCGCCGGAAATGCCCCTGACCTTGAGCGGATAACCGGCATTGTCGGCCACGCTCATATGCGGCCACAGCGCATAGGACTGGAAGACCATCGCCATGTTGCGCTTCTCGGGCGGCAGCGATTGCGATGCATCGGCAAGCAGCCGCTCGCCGAGATGGATAGAACCGTCGGTCGGCGTCTCGAAACCGGCGATCATCCTCAGAACCGTCGTCTTGCCGCAGCCGGAAGGGCCGAGCAGCGCCAGGAAACCGCCTTCCCGCACATCGAGCGATAGCCCATCGACCGCCGCTCGCCCGGTGCCGAAATCCTTGCTGACATGATTGAGCGTCAGTTTCGCCACGGCACCACTCCCTTGGGCAGCCGCTTTGCCAGCAATTCCAGAAGCAGCATCATGAAAACGACCATCAGCACGACAAGCACCGACAGCGCCGAAGCGAGGTCCGAGCTGCCGCTGTCGTCGAGATTGTAGATCGCCACGCCGAGCGTCTGCGTCCCCGCCGACCAGAGCAGCGCCGAAATCGTCAGCTCATTGCAGGCGATCAGGAAGACGAGAATGACGGAGGCACCGGCCGCCGGCGCAATAAGCGGCACGATGATATCGGCCAGCCTGCGGAAAAAGCCGGCGCCCGCAAGACGCGCCGCCTCTTCCAGCGCCGGATCCAGCTGATGGAAGGCGCTGACGACGGGCTTCAGGCTGACGGCAAAGAAGCTCGACAGATAGGCAAGCAAAATGATCCAGACCGTGCCGTAAAGCGTGATGTTGAGCACCGGCAGCGGCGCGGCAAAGACGAGGATGAACGAGACTGCGACGACGATGCCGGGCAGCGAATAGGGAATTTCGATCACGCTCGAGACGGTCCGCGCCAGGAGATCGCGGCGACAGCTCAGCGCATAGGCGGTCAGGATCGTCACCAGCAGGAGACATACCGCGGCACCTGCGGCCAGCGACAGCGAATTGACGAAGGCCGTCCGCGTCACCGCCTGCCGGAACAGGATTTCGTCGAAGGCGTGGAAGGTCATGGTCTTGAAGGTCAGCGGCACGCCATAGGCAGGCACCAGAGCACCGGCGACGAGCGCGAAGAACGGCGCGGCCAGCATGAAGAACAGGATGAGCCAGAGAAGCGGCGTGAATAGAAGCTTCCATGATCCGAGCTCAAAGGCAGCGGTTGCTCCTGACAATCCCAGCACCCGGTAATCGCGGCCGCGCAGCGCCCGGTCTTGGATCGCCAGACCGGCGACCGATATCAGCGCGATGATAGCGGAGAGCAGCGCGACATCGCCGAATGTCCGGCTGGTGAAGGCCGAGAATTTCGAGAAGATCAGGGTCGGCAGCGTATAGATCGATGCCGGAATGCCGAGAATGGCAGGGATGCCGAAATTGCCGGTGCAGGAAACGAACGAGATCGCCGCACCGGCGATGACGCCGGGCAGTGACAGAGGCAGGATGATATCGCGGAACACGCGAAGGCTCGATGCACCCGATAGCCGCGCCGCCTCGACGCCATCGCGCGGCAGGCTCATCAGGCTGGCCCGCAGCGCCAGATAGACCAGCGGCGCATGCTGCACACCGTAGAGCAGCGCGATGCCGCCGACCGAATAGAGCGGCTGTGGCGTGCCGAGCGGCGGCGCGATATGCAGCGCCTTCAGAAGCGGACTGGAGGGTCCGGACATCTGCACCCAGGCAAGTGCCGTCACCTGCGGCGGGATCATCATCGGCAGCACGAAAAGGAAACTGACGAGCCCCCTGCCGCGGATATCCGTCAGCGTCAGCACGAAGGCGAAGATGCAGCCGATGACCAAAGAAATGATGGTGCCGAGAATGGCGGTCACCAGTGTGTAATAGGTCGCGGACCAGAGCGCCGGATCGGAGAGTACCACTGCTGCGCCGCCCTCTGCGAATGCCTCAATCCCGGCCGCGGCAAGCCGCGCCAGCGGCAGTACGCTGAGAATAAGCACCACCATAACGATAAAAGGAAACAGCCAGACTGGCTGGCTGTTTCCCGGACGAACATAACCTTGCATCGGCGATCCGGTTCGATCAATTCGATCCGTAGATGCCCGAGAAGGTCTTCAGATCCTGATCCGTGTTCTTCAGCGCTTCAGCGGCATTGATCGGCAGCACCTTGATGCTGTCGCGTGCCGGAAAGCCTTCCGGAACCTTCATGCCGTTGCGGGCCGGAATATAGCCGAGTTTCAGGAAGCCTTCCTGGCCTTTTTCCGACAGAACGTAGTCGACGAATTTCTTCGCCGCATCGGCATTCTTGGCGCCGGCGAGAATGCCGACCGGTTCGGTGACGGCCGAAACCCCCTCTTCCGGAAAGACGAATTCGACGGGCGCGCCCTTGGCCTTTTCGCGGATCGGCATGTAGTCGACGACGACGCCGTAAGCCTTTTCGCCGGAAGCCACCGACTTCAAAATCGCGCCGTTGCCACCGGCAGCCGTCGCACCATTGCCGGCAAGCGCCTTGTAGTAATCCCAGCCGAGGCCCGGAACGGCCGCCAGCGTCTGTGCATGGATCAGCGCCGCACCGGAGGTGAGCGGGCTCGGCATGGTCACGAGGCCCTTGGCCTCAGGCTTTGCCAGATCCTTCCAGCTCGTCGGCTTCATCCCGGCCGAGGTGTTGTACATGATGCCTGTCGTAATCAGCTTGGTGGAATAGTAGTAGCCGTCAGCGTCGTAGAGCGCAGCGTCGTAGTTGACGGCTTCCGGCGACTTGTAGGCGAGCAGCTTGCCCGCTTCCTTCAGGCGCTCGAGTGTCACGGTATCGGCGATCAGCAGCACGTCGGCAACCGGATTGCCGGCTTCGATCTCGGCCTGCAGCTTCGCCATGATCTTTGGCGTGCCGTCGCGGACCCAATCGACCTTGATATCGGGATTGGCGGCCATGAAGCCATCGACAGTCGCCTGCGCGTCCTCGTTCGGCTGGCTGGTATAGAGAACCAGATTGCCGGCATGGGCCGAAACGGAGGCAAGACCTGCCGCGATCAGCGCGGCCAGTGCGGAGAGCTTCTTGTTCATGGCGATATCCCTGAGCGTGAATGTTAGCCGTTCCATAGACAGGCCGAATAACATGATTGTGACATCCGGCCAAAGATGCCGGAGGCGTGACATGAGCTCTGCGCTTGACCGCAGCGCGCCGGCGCTATTTTCTTGCGGCGGATTGCGTGTTTCCGTTCAAATTTTGGGAGAGAGAATTATGGAATACCGTCTGCTTGGCCGTTCCGGCCTGAAAATCTCGACAGTAACAATGGGCACCATGACCTTCGGCGGCGTCGGCTGGGCCAAGGCAACCGGCAGCCAGGACGTGGCGGAAGCAAGCCGCCTCGTCGACATGTGCCTGGATGCGGGCGTCAACCTGATCGACACCGCCGACGTCTATTCGTCCGGTGCCTCGGAGGAAATCATCGGCGAAGTGCTCGGCGGCAAGCGCAAGAGCGGCGTCATGCTCGCCACCAAGGCCCGCTTCCGCATGGGCGACGGACCGAACGACGTCGGCTCCTCGCGCCAGCATCTGATCGAAGCCTGCGAGGCAAGCCTGCGCCGCATGAAGACCGATGTCATCGATCTCTACCAGCTGCATGAATGGGACGGTCAGACGCCGGTCGAGGAAACCATGGAAGCGCTCGATACGCTCCTGCGCCAGGGCAAGGTCCGCTATATCGGCTGCTCGAACTTTTCCGGCTGGCACATCATGAAGGCGCTCGGCGTCTCCAAGGAGCACAACTACCAGCGCTTCGTCAGCCAGCAGATCCACTACACGCTGGAAGCCCGCGACGCCGAATACGAGCTGCTGCCCGTGTCGATCGACCAGGGCCTCGGCGTTCTCGTCTGGAGCCCGCTGGCTGCCGGCCTGCTCTCCGGCAAGCACCGCCGCAATCAGGCGACGCCCGAGGGTACCCGCCAGTTCGCCGGCTGGCCGGAGCCGCCGATCCGCGACGAGAATCGCCTGTGGAATATCGTCGATGTGCTGGTCTCGGTTGCCGAAAGCCGCGGTGTCTCGGCCGCCCAGGTAGCCCTCGCCTGGCTCATTGGCCGCCGGGCGGTGACTTCAGTCGTCATCGGGGGACGCACGGAAGCGCAGTTCAGGGATAATCTCGCCGCGGCCGAACTGACGTTGACCGCCGAAGAGCGCAAGCGCCTCGACGATGTAAGCGTCCCGCCGCTGCTCTATCCCTACTGGCACCAGCGCAACACCGCGAGCGACAGGCTGAGCGAGGCCGATCTCGAACTGCTCGCCCCGCATCTCAACCCGTAATCAGAGCATGATCGGCGCCCTCGGGCGCCGATTTCCTTACGATCAGCGAAGCGTTATCCGCCGAGCCCTTCAAGCGCCTTCGTAAATCTCAACCCGGTATGTTGATACCCGCAACGTTCATAGAGGCGGTGCGCGTCTTCGCGGCGGGAGCTGGGTTTCACTGTCGCGAGGCGGGCGCCACTATCAAAGAGCCAGCGCTCGCCATGAGCAACCAACAGTCCTGCGATACCTTTGCCTCTGAAGCTTGAGGAAACGACCAGCGCTGTGATGGCGCCATCGAGATCGTCTCGATAGAGAGTGGGAATGACGGATAAGGCGATCATTCCCGCCACGGCACCATCGTTATCGGCAACGAAGATCGCGTAGTCCTCGCGGTCGGTCAGCCGCTCGATTCGGGCGGCCATGTTGTCCGACGTTGTCGGATAACCCAGCTCGGCCATCAGTTTTGCCAATTCCTCGACATCCGACGGAGTAGCACTCCTGACCTCGATCCCGTTCATCGTCTTCCCTCAAACTTCGAAATTGGCGGGAAGATGCAGCGCGAGGCGAGTCGATGCAACCGAGCATCCGGCGTGAAAAAGCCAACCTTTGCCGGACCGGCTCCTAAAGCGCACCAACCTCGCTGGCCACCAGCTTGCCGAGGCGTCCGATACCCTCCTCGATCATCGCATCGTTGGCGCAGGAGAAGCTGAGGCGGACGGTGTTGGCGCCCGAGCCGTCGGCGAAGAACGCCTTGCCGGGCACGAAGGCCACCCTCGTGGTCTCGATCGACTTGGCCAGCAGCGCCGCGCCATCCATGCCCTCAGGCAGGGTGATCCAGATGAACATCCCGCCCTCAGGCTTCGTCCAGCTCACGCCGGCAGGCATATGCCGTGCAAGCGCATCAAGCATCGCATCGCGGCGATGGCCGTAGGCCGCCTTGATCTTCGCCACCTGCGCATCGAAACCACGTTCGGCAACCTCGGCAATAGCCATCTGGTTGATGGTCGAGGAATGCAGGTCGGCCGCCTGTTTCATCAGCACCAGCTTGCGAATGACCTGGGTATTGGCAACGATGAAGCCGACGCGCAGACCCGGCGCGAGCGTCTTCGAGAAACTGCCGCAATAGATCGTGCGGCTAAGGTTGATATGACCCTTCCTTGCGATCTCGAGCGCCAGGATCGGCGGGATCGCCTGGCCGTCATAGCGGAGATTCTGATAGGCCGCGTCTTCGATAACCGCGACATCCAGTTCTTCGGCCAGTGCCAGTACCTTTTCGCGGCCTTCGCGATCGACGCTCTCGCCGGTCGGATTGGAGAAATCGGCGGAGAGATAGGCGAACTTCACCTTGCCGCCATGCTTTTCGGCCGCGGCGCGATAGCTGTCCGGCGTCCGGTTGCCATTGGGCGTCAGCTGGTCGTAGGCCGGCTCGTAGGCGTTGAACGCCTGCAGCGCGCCGAGATAGGTCGGCCAGGTGACCAACGCGGTATCCTTCGGCGACAGGAACAGCTTGCCGAGATAATCGAGCCCCTGCTGCGAACCCGAGACGATGAAGACGTTTTCGGTCTCGCAGGCAATACCGAGCCCGGCCATCTGCGTCACCAGCCATTCGCGCAGCGGCTTGTAGCCTTCGCTGACGGAATATTGCAGCGCCGAATTGACCGCAGCGCCATCGAAGATGCCGGCATAGGCAGCCTTGAATTCCTTGTCCGGAAACAGCGCCGGATCCGGAATGCCGCCGGCAAAGGAGATGATATCGGGCTGGTCGAGCAGTTTCAGCAGCTCGCGAATCTCAGACGCACGCATCCGCGACGAACGCGTCGCAAACATTTCATCCCAGTTCAACATGGGGTTTCCTCGCACTCTTTTTATAATATCAGCAGATCATCACGGTCCGGAATTTATGTCAACAATGCTGACCTATTTTCTTGTCGCGGTAACAAGTTTGAAGGGATTGGCATCCAGAAGGCCTGCTCTTGCGGAAATCGGGCGCAATTCCCCGGACATTCGCCGCATCCCGCCGCGATTCCGCTCACGAAATGCCGAAACTCGGCGAAACAGACCTTTCCAAAACGGGGGCGGCAGCAGTAGTGTGCCGCGCATTATTCAATGGACTACCAAGGTGCCAGCAATGACCGCGACGTCGCCCTCTCCTGAAATCACAATCGAATTCCACAAATCTCCCGTCTCCGACGCAGACCGCACCAAGGCGATCGAAACGCCCGGCTTCGGGAAGGTCTTTACCGATCACATGGTTCTGGCGAAATGGACGGCCGACAAGGGCTGGCACGACGCAAAGGTTACCGCCCGCCGCCCGCTGGAACTCGACCCGGCGAGCGCCGTGCTGCACTACGCCCAGGAAATCTTTGAGGGCATGAAGGCCTACAAGGCTGACGACGGCCGCGTGCTGCTTTTCCGGCCGGAAGAAAATGCCCGCCGTTTCGCCCAGTCGGCCGCCCGCATGGCAATGCCCGCCGTGCCGGAAGAACTGTTCCTGAAGGCCGTCGAGGAGCTCGTCCGCGTCGACAAGAACTGGATCCCCACGGGTGATGCCAGCCTCTACCTTCGCCCCTTCATGTTCGCCAATGAAGCATTCCTCGGCGTGCGCCCGGCGCAGGAATATATCTTCTGCGTCATCGCCTCGCCGGTCGGAGCCTATTTCAAGGGTGGCGCCAAGGCTGTCTCCCTGTGGGTCGAGACGGAATATACCCGCGCGGCCGCCGGTGGCACCGGTGCAGCGAAGTGCGGCGGCAACTACGCAGCCAGCCTCGTGGCACAGGCAGAAGCCTCAAAGAAGGAATGCGACCAGGTCGTCTTCCTCGATGCAGCCGAACACCGCTGGGTCGAAGAACTCGGCGGCATGAACGTCTTCTTCGTCATGAACGACGGATCGGTCGTCACCCCACCGCTCGGCGGCACCATCCTGCCGGGCATCACCCGCGCTTCCGTCATCGTGCTGGCCGAGGAAAAGGGCTTGCGCGTCGAGCAGCGCCCCTATTCCTTCGCCGAATGGCAGGCTGATGCCAAGAGCGGCAAGCTCGTCGAAGCCTTCGCCTGCGGCACCGCTGCCGTTCTCGCTGGTATCGGTCTTGTCCGCCATGCCGGCGGCGAATTCCTGGTCGGCGACGGCCAGACCGGCAAGCTGACCACCGACCTGCGCCAGCAGCTCGTCGGCCTGCAGAAGGGCACCACCAATGACCAGCGCGGCTGGACCCGCCTGATCCCCGCCTGATCAGCATTTGGCCGAAACACGACACGCACTACGGAAACCGGGCCTCACGCCCGGTTTCTTGCTTTAGGGAGAGGAACAGAATGCCCAAGGACGAAACCTCAGCCTTTTATGACGTTAATGCCGAGACCTACGCGTCCCGCGAGCGCCGCCTTCCGGCGACACGGCTCGATGCTTTCCTCGCAGCCTTGCCACCCGGCGCGAGAATCCTCGAGCTCGGTTGCGGCGGCGGGCAGGACAGCGCCTACATGCTGAAGAAAGGCTTCGACGTGACGCCGACCGACGGCTCGCCCGAACTCGCCAAACAGGCGGAAAAGCTGATTGGCAGGCCTGTGACGGTCATGCGCTTTCAGGATCTGGAGAATGTGAACACGTTCGACGGCGTCTGGGCCGAAGCCAGCCTGCTGCATGTTCCGCGCGCCGAACTCCCTGATGTCTTCACCCGCATCCACCGCGCGTTGAAGCCCGGCGCCCCACTGCATGCAAGCTTCAAGAGCGGCGAGGCCGAAGGCCACGACGATCTGGGCCGCTATTACAACTACCCCTCTGTCGATTGGCTGACCGAATGCCTGTCTTCACGCGGCTGGCGCGACATTGCGCTATCGGAAGCCGATGGCGGCGGATACGACGGCAAGCCGACCCGCTGGCTTCATCTTACAGCGCGCAAATGAAAAAGGCCGGAGCTATCGCCCCGGCCTCTCGCAAAATCAGTCGCGGAAGCGATTAGTTGACCGACTTGTCGACCAGCTTGTTCTTGCCGATCCACGGCATCATACCGCGCAGCTTGGCGCCGACTTCTTCGATCTGGTGGCTGTCGTTCATGCGGCGGATGCCCTTGAAGCGCGAGCCGCCTGCACGGTATTCCTGCATCCAATCCGACGTGAACTTGCCGGTCTGGATGTCGTGCAGAACGCGCTTCATTTCAGCCTTGGTTTCAGCCGTGATGATGCGCGGGCCGGTGACGTATTCGCCCCATTCTGCCGTGTTCGAGATCGAGTAGTTCATGTTGGCGATACCGCCTTCATAGATCAGGTCGACGATCAGCTTCACTTCGTGCAGGCATTCGAAATAAGCCATTTCAGGAGCATAGCCTGCTTCCGTCAGGGTTTCGAAACCGGCGCGGATCAGCTCGACGAGACCGCCGCAGAGAACGACCTGTTCGCCGAAGAGGTCGGTTTCGCACTCTTCGCGGAAGTTGGTTTCGATGATGCCCGAACGGCCGCCGCCGACGCCGCAGGCGTAGGAGAGAGCGAGTTCAAGAGCGTTGCCCGAAGCGTTCTGGTGAACGGCAACGAGGCAGGGAACGCCGCCACCCTTCTGGTATTCGCCGCGAACCGTGTGGCCCGGGCCCTTCGGCGCGATCATGACGATGTCGACGGATGCCTTCGGCTCGATGAGGCCGAAATGGATGTTCAGGCCGTGGGCGAAAGCAATCGCAGCGCCGTCACGGATGTTGGCGGCGATGTCGGCCTTGTAGATGTCGGCCTGGAGCTCGTCCGGGGTCGCCATCATCATCAGGTCGGCCCAGCCGGCAGCTTCGGCAACGGTCATGACCTTGAAGCCGTCGGCTTCGGCCTTCTTGATCGTCGGCGAACCGGCCTTGAGGCCGATGACGACGTTCTGTGCGCCTGAATCCTTCAGGTTCAGCGCATGGGCGCGGCCCTGCGAACCGTAGCCGATAATGGCGACCTTCTTGGACTTGATCAGGTTGAGATCGGCATCACGATCGTAATAGACGCGCATTGTAAAGTTCCTTCCCTTTTGCTTGTCGCATCGTTTGATAGAAGCGGAAAATCAGGCGAGTGCCGGCATTTCCGCGAGAACCTTCTCCGTTCCGTACAGACGCAGGAAGGCGGTGACCGCCCTCTCCGCCTGACGGGCGGTATCCTTGAGGCCCGGTTCGCCGAGCAGCATGCGCACATGCAGATCGGAGACAACCAGGCCGTAAAGCGTGTGATATGCCTCATCGGCATCATGGAAGCGCAGGAGCCCTGCCCGCTTGCCGGCATCGATCAGCGCCATGGCGCGGCGATCGATCTGGCGGCGGCCGCGTTCGAGCAAAAGCTTTCCGAGTTTGGAGCCGTCGCGATGAGACTGGCCGATCGCCAGCCGGTTCAGCGCCAGCGACACGTCGCCCGCCAGAACCTCCAGCAAATCGCGTGCAAAGATGACGACATGGTCGTGCAGGCTGGCCGATGTCAGGCGTTCGCCGTTGCGCTCGAAGGTTCGTACCTTGCTCGCCTGATAGGCGATCATCGCCGACAGCAGGCCGTCGCGGTCGCCGAACCACTTGTAGAGGCTTTCCTTCGAGCAGTTGGCGGCGCGCGCCACACCCGAGGTCGTCAGCGCTTTTTCTCCGCCATCGACGAGAAGCTGCAACGCCTGCTCCAGAACAGCGTTCTGACGCGGCGAAAATTCGCTGGGCTCCAAGGTTTCGACAGACACGATATGCGCTCCCAAATACGTACCGTACCGTACGGTTCGCGACGTCTTATGCCGGAGCCTATAATCGCCGTCAAGCGAAATTCGTTGCTGCATCGCATCAAAAAACAGCGGCTATTCGGCGGCCATCTGCCCGCGCATGGCGTCGATATCCTTCAGCGGCGGCAGACCGTAGAGGCGGCCATATTCGCGGCTGAATTGCGATGGGCTCTGGTAGCCGACGCGGTAGCCGGCGGTGGCGACATCCACACGCTCGGTCAAAAGCAGGCGCCGCGCCTCGTGCAGCCGCAGCTGCTTCTGATATTGCATCGGCGTCATCGCCGTCACCGCCTTGAAATGGTGATGCAGCGACGAGACGCTCATGCTGACGTGATCGGCCAGCGCCTCGATCCGTAGCGCCTCGGCAAAATTCGTCCGCAGCCAGGCGACGGCGCGGGCAACCTTGTGGCTCTGGCTTTCCGCCAGCGTCATATCGAGCAGCCGCGAACCGTCGGGTCCCGTCAGTAGCCGGTAGGAGATCTCCTGCTCGATCAGCGGCGCCATGGCGGCGATATCATCGGGATTGTCGAGAAGCCGCAGCAGCCGGGCCGATGCATCAATCAGCTCCGGCGGCGCCGTCTTCACGACCAGGCCGCGCGAATCCTCCGGCGACGGCGTGGCGCGCGAAACCTTGGTGCGCGGCAACAGGTCGCTCAGCTTCTCGCTGTCGATGAACAGCGTGAAGCAGAGATAGGGAACATCGGCCGTCGCCTGCGTCACATGCGAGGCGACAGGCAGATCGAGCGACGTCAGCACATATTGACCGGCGCCGTAGACATGCACGTCGGAGCCGACCATCAGCCGCTTGCTGCCCTGCAGGACGAGCGAGAAACTCGGCTTGTAGGCTACGTGCTGCAGCCGTGTCGGACAGCTGCCCTTGAACACATGCAGGTTTTCGATCGCCGTTTCGGAATTTCCGTCCTTCTTGGCGTAACGGGCAATGATCGATGTCATTTCATCGAAGGGGCCAATATGTAACGTCATAACATTACCGTTTATTTTCTTGATATTACGCCTGCGGCGGTTGCCCAAATGATGGGATGGATTGTGCTCTTGCGCAAGGAGATTTGCAGGATCGTACAAAAAGCTTGCAGGATCGCTATACCGCTTTTGATGCGACCCGGGGCATAGTCCGCCATCCCTTCCACCCTCCCTGAAATGAAGGAAACTACCCATGCCCATCGCAAAAGGCTACGCCGCTACCGATGCATCCAAGCCGCTGACGCCGTTCACCTTCGAACGCCGCGAACCCAATGCCGATGACGTCGTCATCGACATCAAGTTTGCCGGCATTTGCCATTCGGACATTCACACTGTCCGCAACGAGTGGAAGAACGCCGTTTATCCGATCGTTCCGGGCCACGAAATCGCCGGCGTCGTCACGGCCGTCGGATCCGCCGTCACCAAGTTCAAGGTCGGCGACCACGTCGGCGTCGGCTGCTTCGTCGATAGCTGCGTCGGCTGCGCCAGCCGCGATGTCGACAACGAGCAGTACATGCCCGGCCTCGTCGGCACTTACAACAGCGTCGAAGCTGACGGCAAGACCGCGACCCAGGGCGGCTATTCCGACTCGATCGTCGTCAAGGAAGGCTATGTCCTGTCGATCCCGGAAAACTTGCCGCTCGACGCTTCCGCGCCGCTGCTCTGCGCCGGCATCACCCTCTACTCGCCGCTCAAGCACTGGAATGCCGGCCCCGGCAAGAAGGTTGCGATCGTCGGCATGGGCGGTCTCGGCCATATGGGCGTGAAGATCGGCGCCGCCATGGGCGCTGACATCACCGTGCTCTCGCAGTCGCTGTCGAAGAAGGAAGACGGCCTGAAGCTCGGCGCCAAGGAATATTACGCCACCAACGATGCCGAGACCTTCACGAAGCTCGCCGGCACCTTCGACCTGATCATCTGCACGGTCAGCGCCGAAATCGACTGGAATGCCTATCTCGGCCTGCTCAAGGTCAACGGCTCGATGGTCGTGGTCGGCGCCCCCGAAAACCCGATCCCGGTTCACGCCTTCTCGCTGATCCCGGGCCGCAAGAGCATCTCCGGCTCGATGATCGGCTCGATCAAGGAAACCCAGGAAATGCTGGATTTCTGCGGCGAGCACAACATCGCCTCGGAGATCGAGAAGATCAACATCCAGCAGGTCAACGAAGCCTATGAACGCGTTCTGAAGAGCGACGTCCGCTACCGCTTCGTCATCGACATCGCCTCGCTGGCGGCCTGATGCCTTTAGGAGGTGGCGCCAAGCGCGCCACCTCTCATCCTTTGCCTGTCACAGAAATCCGGCCCGAGCGCGCCGAACTTCTCCTAACTCTCCTCCCGCATCGTCTCCTTCTGGGTAATCAGCCGCGCGCTGTGCTGGCCGCTCAGATAGATCCACAGCCAGCTCCAGGCGACGGCGAAGCGCGAGCGGGTTCCGATCAGGAAGTAGATGTGGGCAAGGCCCCAGACCCACCAGGCCAGCCACCCCTTCAGCTTGATCCTGCCGAAATCCATGATCGCCGCGCTCTGGCCGATGGTCGCAAGGCTGCCCTGATGCCGGTAGCGGAAATCGCCGGGCGGCTGCCTGCCCGCGATCCGGGCGCGAATGACTTTCGCCGCATAGGCGCCCTGCTGCTTGGCGGCCGGCGCAATGCCCGGCACTGGCTTGCCGCCCTCCTGGATCACCGACGCCGTGTCGCCGATGACGAAGACATCGGGTAGGCCCGGCGCCGTCAGGTTCTTCTCGACCACGGCACGCCCTGCCCGGTCGGCCTCCACGCCCAACCATTTCGCGGCGGCCGACGCCTGGACACCGGCGGCCCAGACGATCGTCCGGCTCGGAATGAACTTCTCGCCGATCGATACGCCCTCGGCACTGCAATTGGTGACGGGTTCGCGCAGATGCACCTCGACGCCGAGCTTTTCGAGCTCGCGCTGCGCATAGGCAGACAGCTCCTCGGCAAAGGCAGGCAGCACGCGTGGCCCGGCCTCGACCAGCACCACCCGCGTCTTGCGGGTATCGATGTTGCGAAACTCGCCGGGCAAGGTCTTGTGCGCCAGCTCGGCGATGATGCCGGCCAGTTCCACGCCTGTGGGACCCGCGCCGACGATGGTGAAGGTCAGGAGCGCCTCGCGGGCAACGGGATCGGCCTCGACCTCGGCACGTTCGAAGGCGATCAGCAGACGGCGGCGGATCGTCGTCGCATCCTCTAGCGTTTTCAGCCCGGGCGCCACCGGCTCCCACTCGTCGCGGCCGAAATAAGCATGCGTCGCGCCGGTCGCGAGCACCAGCGTGTCGTAGGGTAAGGACATTCCGTTACGCAAGGTGACGGTCTTTGCCGTGGTATCGACACCGGCGACCTCGCCAAGCAATGTCGTTACGTCAGGACGGTTGCCATAGAGATGGCGGATCGGCCAGGCGATCTCGGAGGTGGAAAGGATGGTCGTTGCGACCTGGTAGAGCAGCGGCTGGAAAAGATGATGGTTGCGCCGGTCGACGAGCGTGATTGCCGCGCCCGCGCCCTTCAGATCGTTGACGAGCTGCAGCCCGCCGAAACCGCCGCCGACAACGACGACGCGATGTTCGCTCATGACAACCCCCTTGTGCGCCATTCAGCCAACGCCAATGTCGTCAATTCCGCGGGGCTTTCAATGGATGTTTGCGAATAGCTCCCTTGCGCCTACCCGGCATAACTGACGGGAACGGTGGTGCCGCTCTTCAATATCTCCATCGAGATCGATGCCGAGACGTCGAAAAGCTCTATCTTGCGGACGATCTGCTTGTAGATCACGTCGTAATGCTCGACGCGCGGCAGAACGATCTTCAGGATATAGTCGTGATTGCCGGTCAGCCTGTGCGCCTCGACGATCTCAGGAACGCTGCTGATCGCTCTGCGGAAGCTCTCGATCCATTCATCCGAATGATGCGCCGTCTTGATCAGTGCAAAGACCGTGGTCGGCACGCCCATCTTTTCGCGGTCGAGGACAACGATCCGCCGGGCGATATAGCCGCTTTCCTCCAGCCGCTGGATGCGCCGCGAGCAGGCCGAGACCGACAGCGAAACACGCTCCGCAAGATCGCTGACGGATATGCCTGCGTCCGCCTGTAGCAGGTCGAGAATCTTCCGATCGCGATCATCCAACATTGCCAAACCTTAAATTGACGCCGATTTTTTGCACATTACTGGAAAATGGCGCAAACTCAAAGCCGCCTGCTGCAATATCGCCCGAACAATGCAAACATTCGGCGCCACACCTGCGGCATGATCTGCCTATCGAAATCAACAAACGGGAACACGGAAATGCGGACAATCGGTCTGATCGGCGGCATGAGCTTCGAAAGCTCCGCGGTCTACTATCGCCTGGTCAACGAGATGGTGCGCGAGCGCCTCGGCGGCCTCGCTTCGGCTGAAGTGCTGATGCATTCCGTGAATTTCGAAGAAATCGTCTCGATGCAGAAGGCCGGCGATTGGGATGGCGCGGCACGCCGCCTCGGCGACGTTGCTTTGAAGCTTCAGGTCGGCGGCGCCGACTGCGTGCTGATCTGCACCAACACCATGCACCTGATCGCCGAACAGGTCGCCGCACGCATCTCCGTGCCGCTGATCCATATCATCGACGAAACGGCTGCGTCGCTGAAGGCTGCCGGGCGCAGGCGGCCCCTGCTGCTCGCCACCCGCTACACCATGGAACACGGCTTCTATGCCGACCGCATGAAGAGCCTCGGCGTCGAGATCGCCGTGCCGGAAGCCGAAGACCGCACCATCGTCCACGACATCATCTTTAGCGAACTTTGCGCCGGTAAGGTGCTGGATTCGTCGCGCGAAAAGCTGATGCGGATCATCGAGCGCGAGATGGCCAAGGGCGCCGACAGCATCATTCTCGGCTGCACCGAAATCTGCCTGATCCTCGATCCGAACAATCTGCCGCTGCCGGGCTTCGACACCACGACGATCCATGCGAAGGCTGCGATTGAATTTTCGCTGGGTGCCGATCGCAAGCGGGAAGCCGCCTGATAAATACTTGACTCAGTCAACTAAACATTGGACAAGGTCTCCAACAGGAGATTTTGTCCATGACCGATTCCGCGCTCATCGAAGCCGCCCGCGATTTCAACCGCTTCTATACGAACCTGCTCGGCGTGCTGAACAAGGCCTATCTCGATACGCCCTTCACGCTGACGGATGCACGGGTGCTGTTCGAAATCGGCTCGCATGACGGCATCGGCGCCACCGCACTTGCCGCCGATCTTCATGTCGACCCTGCCTATCTCAGCCGCATCCTCAAACGCTTCAAAGCCGAAGGCCTGGTCGCGACAGAGGCCGATCAGGCAGACCGGCGCAGCCAGACCATCCGCGTTACCAGTAAGGGACAGACACAGTTCGAGGATTTCGGCCGCCGCTCCAATGCCCAACTGGCCGAGCGTTTCGACCGTCTGGCGGATGGCGAGCCGCAGAGTGTCGTGTTCGCAATGCAGACGATCCGCTCGCTTCTCGATCCCAAGACGCAGCCACCCGCCCCGGTCATCCGCGCCCACCGCCCCGGCGACATGGGCTGGATCGTCCAGAGCCAGGGCAAGGCCTATGTCGAGGAATATGGCTGGAACATGCGCTTCGAAGGTCTCGTCGCCGAAGTCGCCGGCAAGTTCCTGGCGAATTTCGATCCCGCCATGGAATATTGCTGGATCGCCGAGCGTAACGGCATCAACATCGGCTCAGTGCTTATCACCAATGGCGGCGACGGCATTGCCAAGCTCCGCTTGCTCTATATCGACAAGGCGGCGCGCGGCCTCGGCCTTGGCAGGACGCTGGTCAACGAATGCATTCGCTTTGCCCGCGCGAAGAATTACCGGCAGATCTCGCTCTGGACCAACGACATCCTGTATTCTGCGCGCGCGATCTACGTCAAGGCGGGATTCCAGCTTGTCTCCGAAGAGAGACACAGCATGTTCGGCACCGAAGAGAACGGCCAGACCTGGGTGCTGGACCTCTGAAATCAGCCGTCACGAATATTTCGCTTGATTTGGAAACGATCATTTCCTAATTGAGTGAGCCATGAGCACACTCGCCCCCGAAGATATGAGCCGCAGCCGCGGCCGCCCGCGCGAATTCGACATGGACGCCGCCCTCGACAAAGCGCTCGCCGTCTTTTCCGAACGCGGCTACCACGCCACATCGATCAGCGAACTGACCGAGGCGATGGGGCTGACCTCGGGCAGCGTCTACAAGGCCTTCAAGGACAAGCGCGGTGTCTTCCTCGCCGCCTTCGACCGCTATCGCAAGATCCGCCGCGGCAAGATCACCGAGAGCATGGCGGGTGCCGAGACGGGCCGGCAGAAACTGCGCGCCCTGCTCGGCCTCTACGCCGTCTCGTCGCATGGCGAATCCGGCCGCCGCGGCTGCCTCGTCGTCGGCAGCGCCAATGAGATCGCCACCTTCGATCCAGAAGCCGCCAAGCGCATCGAGGATGCCTTCACCTCGAACGAAGAGTTCATCCTCGACCTCATCCTGATTGGACAGGCCGACGGATCCGTTGCTCCGTCGATCGATGCCGCATCGGCGGCGATCAGCCTGCTCTGCGTGATGAACGGCATGCGCGTCGTCGGCAAGACCGGCAGCACCGCGGCCGAAATGAATGCCGTCGCCGACACCGCCATGAAATTACTGACCTGACGCCGCCCGCCAAAGCAGGTGGCCTGAACCGACTTTTTATACCGATCCTCCCCCAGATCCGCATACTGGAGTTCCCATGAGCATTTCCTCAGCAACGGATGAGACGGCCGCCTCCCCGGCAATCTCGTCCCTGATGACATTTCTATTTGCAGCCACTTGCGGTCTCGTCGCCGCCAATCTCTATTACGGCCAGCCGCTGGCAGGCCTCATCAGCGCCGATCTCGGATTCACGCCTGCCGCCACCGGTCTCATCGTCACCTTGACCCAGATCGGCTACGGCCTTGGCCTGCTGCTGATCGTGCCGCTCGGCTATCTTCTCGAAAACCGCCGCCTGATCCTGCTCCTGATCGGCGTCTCCGCCGTCGCCCTCATTGGTGCATCCTTCGCCTCGACCCCGGCGCTCTTCCTGCTGGCCTCGCTCTGTATCGGCCTGTCCTCCGTCGCCGTTCAGGTGGTCGTGCCCTTCGCCGCCCACATGGCGCCGGATGCAAGCCGCGGCCGCGTCGTCGGCAATGTCATGAGCGGCCTGCTCTGCGGCATCATGCTGGCCCGTCCCTTCGCCAGCTTCGTCGCCGAAGCCTCGTCATGGCACATGGTCTATTACGTCTCCGCCGTCTTCATGGTGCTGCTGGTCCTGTTGCTGCGCGCCACGCTGCCGGTGCGCACGCCGCATACGAAGCTGAGCTATGGTGCGCTCCTCGCCTCCATGGGCCATCTCGCCATGACCTCCCGAGTCCTGCAGCGCCGTGCGCTCTACCAGGCCGGCATGTTCGGCGCCTTCAGCCTGTTCTGGACGACCACGCCCTTGCTGCTCTCCAGCCCGGCTTTCGGCTTCAGCCAGAACGGCATTGCGCTCTTCGCCCTTGCAGGCGCTGCCGGCGCCATCGCTTCGCCGATCGCCGGACGCCTCGCCGACCGCGGCCTAACCAAGGTCGCATCGACGCTCGCCATGGTGCTCGCGATGATATCTTTCCTCGTCAGCCATTTCGCCACCGACGGATCGACGCTGGCGATCGGCCTACTGACGGCTTCCGCCATCCTGCTCGACTTCGGTGTCACCACCAATCTCGTCTGCAGCCAGCGCACGATCTTCTCGATCAGCGCCGAGCATCGCAGCCGCCTGAACGGTCTGTTCATGGCAACATTCTTCATGGGTGGTGCTGCGGGCTCGGCGATCGGCGGCTGGGCCTATGCCACGGGCGGATGGACGATGACGGCCTGGATCGGCTTCTGCTTCCCGGCCTTCGCCTTCCTGCTCTTCCTCACCGAGGGACGCGGCAAGTAAGCCGCGTCTCAGCCTTCCTAGAGCGTTTCCTGGTTATATTGAAGCATTCTGTTGGCTCAAACGGAGTCGGATGATCGACCGGCTGGCGCGCGTCGTAGCCCAAATCTACGACCAAGCCAGCCGGTCGATCAGGCGGCCCGTTTCAGCCAACCCCGCAGGGGCCGGGCATCTTTCCGCCAGGATCAAAGGCGATCGGCTCGACCGTACCGAGGTATGCCCTTCGCCAATCGCCTTTGCCCTATCGAAAACCTGCTCCGGCAGAATGCTTCAATATAACCAGGAAACGCTCTAGGCATCAAAACGAATTCGGGCGGCGCGAACAGCTTCATGGTTCGCTTCCGCCCAATTCAGCAAAAGCGCCAGCGTCGCGTAGAGCGAGACGCCAAGCTCGGTAATCCGGTACTCGACGCTCGGCGGCTTCGTCGCAAACACCTCGCGCTCGATATAGCCTTCACGCTGCAGGTCCCGCAGCGTCTGAGTCAGCATCCGCTGCGAGATATCGGGGATCTTTCGTCTCAGTTCACCGAAACGGTACGGCCGCGCCGCAAGCGCCTCCAGCATCAGCGTCGACCATTTTCCGCCGATCTGCTGCATCATGTCCCTGACCGGGCAATTGCCGAAATCGAGCTGCTCGAAATCGATCTCGCGGCGAACGCCGGGGGCCGGCTTGCTCTTCAGGCTGACGACAGTGCCGCTCATGGCGGGTGGTTCCCTTTTGGTAACGTAGAGCTAAAAAACTGCCTCCTTTACAGAAGGACGTCAATTCCTATTCTAGTGCTAGTCTCTTTTAGAGACCATAAAAAGGATAGATCCATGAGCGATACAATTCTCGTCACCGGCGCCGCCGGTCAGCTTGGCCAGCGCGTTCTCCACCACCTGCTTGAGACCTACAAGGTACCCGCTTCACGGATCATCGCCGCGACGCGCGATCCGTCGAAGCTTGCCGATCTGGCCGCCAAGGGCGTTGCCACCCGCAAGGCGGATTTCGACGATGCCGCAGGTCTCGTCTCGGCCTTTGAAGGCGCAGGCACCGTCCTCATCATCAGCACCGATGCACTCGCCGTCCCCGGCCAGCGCCTGAAGCAGCATACGGCAGCGGTCGATGCTGCCAAGAAGTCAGGCGTCAGGCAGCTCGCCTACACCTCGATGCCCTCGCCCGACAAATCGCTCGTCACCTTCGCGCCCGACCATCTCGGCACCGAGAACGCCATCAAGGCCAGCGGCCTCTCCTATACGATCCTGCGCGACGCCTGGTATTTCGACAATTTCATGCATTCGCTGCCGCATAATCTGCAGGGCGGCAAGTGGTACACCGCCACCAAGGGCGGCAAGGTGCCTTACATCTCGCGCGAAGACTGCGCGCTGGCGATTGCCGCCGCTCTCGCCTCCGGCAAGGCTGAAAACAAGACCTACACGCTGACCGGGTCGACCTCCTATTCGATCGCCGATGTCGCCTCCGCCGTCAGCGCCATCACTGGCCGCCCGCTGGACGTCGTCGAGGTCAGCGACGAGCAGCTTTCCGCCGGCATGACCGGTGCCGGCCTGCCCTCTTTCGTGGTCGAGATGCTGGTGTCTGCCGATGCCAATATCCGCGCTGGCAATTTCGATAGCCTGAGCGGCGACTTCACGGCGCTGACAGGCAGGGAGCCGCAGACGCTGCGCAGCTTCATCGAAGAGAACAAGGCAGCGCTCACCGCCTGAGCGAAGCCTGAGAGCCCGCCGTGCACCACCGCGGCGGGCTTTTCAGATCAGATCTTCTGACCGCAGGCGCGGCAGAAGCGGCGTACGGTTTCGGCCATCCCGTATTCCAGCGCATCCGCCGTCAGCCCATGGCCGATCGAGACTTCCGCGAGAGCCGGAATACGCTTCACCAGCGGCGGCAGATTGGCAACCGTCAGATCGTGACCGGCATTGACGCCGAGGCCGATCGCCAGCGCCGCATCCGCCGTCTTTCCAAGTGCTTCGAGAATGGGGCCGACCCGCTCAGGGGCGTCGTAGCAGCCGCCATAGGGGCCGGTATAGAGCTCGATACGGTCGGCGCCGACAGCCTTGGCGATCTTCACCGCTTCCACATCGCCGTCACCATCGGCAAACAGCGACACCCGGGTTCCCATCGCCTTCAGCTTGGCGATCACATCGGTCAGGAAACGCTCGTCCTTGCGGAAATTCCAGCCGTGATCTGATGTCGCCTGTGTCGGATCGTCAGGCACCAGCGTCACCTGTTCAGGCGCAGCGCCGCGGCAAAGGTCGAGAAATTCCTCGGTTGGATATCCCTCGATATTGAACTCGGCTTCGGGGAATTCGTCGTCGATCAGGTTGCGGATCACCGGCAGGTCGGAGAAGCGGATATGCCGCTGGTCCGGCCGCGGATGCACTGTCAGCCCGCTCGCCCCCGATTTCAGCGCGATACGGCCAAGGCTTTCGACACTCGGCCACGGCAGATCGCGGCGATTGCGCAGCATGGCGACGGCGTTGAGGTTCACGGAAAGCGTGGTCGGCATGACGATGATCCATTCGATGGCAGATGCGTGCTCCGCTTTTATGCCAATGGCGCCGCCAAGGCCAACGAGATTCGCAGATGGCAGCATGCAAATTCGTGATGCTTCACGCTGCGTGACGCGATGCGTACCGCAAGGAGTATTTCCCGTTCCGCTGGAAGAAACGCTGACGCTCGCGCAAACGGCATCCGGCTATCTTTTCGCGGCGTTTCAAGCTTTTCCGCCCGCATTGCTATCCTATTTAAAAACGATTATTTTTAGCACTTACAAAAAAGACCGTTCACGCATAACGTGAAGAATATGTATCGAGTTTAGTACGCCGCGTACTGCTTCCTTCCCCAACGACAAGAACGCCTCGAGGAAAACCCCACTCCGCAGCGCCGTCGAAAGCAACTGGCAACCGCATGAGGTGCAACAGTATGCCCTAGGAGGGTTCATGCCAGACGGTTCCAAACGCATGTTTGCTGCCGCCGGCAACGCTTCGGAGGCCCGGTCGAAATACCGGTTCCTGCCTTCTGCCGCGCTGCCGCCGGATCTCCCTGATGGACCGGTGCCGATCGCCGACATGGCGAATGCATTCGGTGTCACCCACAGGACCTTACATTTCTACGAGGAGAAAGGCCTGCTTTCGGCCAATCGCATCGGCCTGATGCGAGTTTACGGTCAGGACGACGTCATGCGAATGGCCGTCATCAACGTCTGCCGCGAGACCGGCATGCCGATCGCCGTCATCCAGGACCTGATGGATGAGCTGCGCCATGCAAGGTCGCAGGAGGAAGCAGAGACGATGTTTCGCGAGGCGCTGGGGGTGCGCAAGCGTGAACTGACGGCCGAAATGTCGACGCTGCACCGCCAGCTGCAACAGGTCGGCGACCTGCTCGATCTCGACGCCCATGGGGAGATGCCGCCGCTCAACGACAACGAGGATCCCGACGGGCTCTCGGAGAAGGAAAGGCGCTGCCTGTCGCTGATGGCCGAGGGCTATTCGACTCAGCGGATAGCCAGGGCGCTCAGCTTTTCCCATGACGAGGCAAAGGCGCTGGAATCGGCAATCATCCTGAAGTTCCGGGCCAATAACCGCTTCCAGGCGATCGCCAAGGCTGTCCTACTCGGCATCGTCCAGGTCTGAAGACTTTTCACTCCCACGGGAACGGCGTCCGCCACGCCTGCCCGCCTAACGAACGATGGTCAAAGTCTCGGCTGCGCGGGTGATTGCCGTGTAGAGCCAGCGCTCGCGCGTATCGCGGAAGGCCCAGCTTTCATCGAACAGCACCACATTGTTCCACTGCGAGCCCTGCGCCTTGTGAACCGTCAGCGCATAGCCGTAGTCGAACTCGTCGTAGCGCTTGCGGGTGTTCCAGGGAATTTCGCCCTCGACATCCTCGAAGGCCTGCTTCAGCAATTTGATCTTCGCAGCACCACGATCCATGTCGTCGTCTTCAGGGCGGATCAGCAGGTTGATGCCGGGCTTCGTCGTTTCCTTGGACGATGTCATCACCTGCCACAGCGAGCCGTTGAGCAGTCCCTTGGCCGGATCGTTGCGCAGGCAGACCAGCTTGTCACCGGTCTGGGGATATTCGGCATTGAAGCCCTTCAACTCACGCAGCCGCTGGTTATAGCGCCGCCGCGTCCGGTTGGTGCCGACGAGCACCTGATCGGCCTTCATCACCAGGTCCTGATTGACCTCGTTTTTCGAGATCACTTGCGCGGCGCCATAATCGCCATACATGATCTCGTTGCCCTCGCGTACCTGCATGGCGAGCTTGATGATCGGATTGTCGCGCGCCTGGCGGTGAATATCCGTCAGCAGGTAATCCGGATCCTGATTGGTGAAATAGCCTCCGCCCGAAACCGGCGGCAGCTGGCCGGGATCGCCAAGCACCAGGATCGGCGTGCCGAAGCTCATCAGGTCCCTGCCGAGCGCCTCGTCCACCATCGAGCATTCGTCGACGATGATCAGCGCCGCCTTGGCGACCGGGCTCTGGCGGTTGATGGTGAACATCGGCGCGATCGAGGTCTTGCCGGTTTCCTCGTCCTCGACCGCCTCTTCGCCGCGCGGGCGGTAGATCAGCGAGTGGATGGTCTTGGCATTCGATGCGCCGCGCGAGCGCAGCACCTGTGCCGCCTTGCCGGTAAAGGCCGCAAACAGCACGTCGCCATCGACATTCTCGGCAAAATGGCGCGCAAGCGTCGTCTTGCCGGTTCCGGCATAGCCGAAAAGACGGAAGAGCGGCGACCGTCCCTCCTTCAGCCATTTCGAAACGGCCTTCAGGGCTTCATCCTGTTGCGGAGCAAATTGCATGATGCGCGACTTGGCAGGATTCGTGCGCCGGACGCAAGGCGAAAACGCCTCTCAGTTGCGCGATCACCAGATTGAAAGCCGGAGCGCGCGCCTCTAGTCTCGCAGCAGTCCGGCGAAAGGGATTCGTGTGAAGAAAACGGCCGCGTTGTTTCTCCTGATGGTATCGATGCCTGTTGCCGCCCATGCCGACTGGCAACCCGTCGAACAGATCAAGACCTATGCAATCTCGGGCACGACAGGTGCCGGTCTCTACCAGTCGATCGGCGAACGCGGCCCTGCGGCCGGCAACGGTCAGGTCATCGCCCACACGACGTTCAAGCTGACATGGACGCGCAAATACGAGGTCCAGCCCGACAAGTCCTGCAAGATCACCGTCGCGCGCCCGAAGCTGATCATCATCTACACATTGCCGAAACCATCATCCGCGCTTTCCCCCGCCGTCCAGGCAAGCTGGCAGAGCTTCATCTCGGGCGTCGAGACCCACGAACGCTGGCATGGCGGCACGATCAAGGAAATGGTCAAGCAGATCGAAGGCTACAGTCTCGGCCTCAGCGCCGCCGACGATCCGCAATGCAAGAAGATACGCGTCACCCTGCAGCAGCGGCTGGGCGAACTTTCGGGTTACCAGCGCCAGCAGGGCCGCGATTTCGATAAGGTCGAGATGGGCGACGGCGGCCATATTCAAGGCCTGATCCTGAAGCTGGTGAACGGTCCCTAACCCCTCGAAAGCAAGGAGTTGATGTGACGACACCTGACGCAACGCTCCTGACCCGAAGCACCTATTCGGACCGCGCCTGCGCGCCGGAGGAAACGCTCGCCCGCATTGCCCCGCTGCTGCCCCGCTTCGGCATCACCCGGCTCGCCCGCGTCACCGGCCTCGATTGCATCGGCATTCCGGTCTGGAACGCCATCGTTCCCAATGCCCGGTCGATCGTCGTCAATCAGGGCAAGGGCCTGACCGATATCGACGCCAAGGTCTCCGCCGCCATGGAAGCGCTGGAGCGGACCATCGCGGGCAATCCGGCGTTGACCACGCGGCTTTGCAGCGGACTGGACCTCACCGCCGACGGCCACGCCTGGCATCCGCTGAACGAACTGGTCGCCGCCGGCGCCGCCGATATCGAGCCGGACGAGGCGATAAGCTGGGTGGCGGGCACAAGCCTCGAAGACGGCAAGACCATCTTCGTCCCGAAGGACGCCATTTTGCTCGACCGCACCATCGGCAATTGCCGCTTCTGGCAATCCTCCGACGGCCTCGCCTCCGGCAACACCATCGACGAGGCACGCCTTCACGCCCTGCTCGAACGTATCGAGCGCGACGCCTTCGCGCTCTGGCAGATGACGCTGCCGGAGCGTATCGAGGCGATTGCCCCGGAAAGCTTCGCCGATCCGCCCATCGGCGCGCTTTGTGCGAAGATTGCTGCTGCCGGTCTCGCCCTTCGGCTCTTCGAGGTGACCAGCGACATCGGCATTCCCTGCATCGCCGCCCTTCTCGGTCCCGGCGATGTCACCGCTGCCAGACATATCCGCTATGTCGACGTCACCCACGGATGCGGCGCCCATCCCAATCCCGTTCGCGCCGCGATCCGCGCCATCACCGAGGCCGCGCAGTCGCGCCTGACCTTCATCAGCGGTGCCCGTGACGATATCCTGCCGGAGGTTTTCGAACGTCCGCTTCCGCCGGGAACACGCGCGCTCTTCGCCGCCTCCGTTCGGGAGGTGGTGGTCGAGAGGCCCGATCTGCCGGATGGCGCTGCCGCACTGCTGGCAGGCGTGGTGGGCAAGCTCAGCCATACCAGCCTCGGCCCCGCCATCGCCGTCGAGCTGCATGAACCCGGTCTTGCGATCGCCGTCTCCAAGGTCTTCGTCCCCGCACTGGAAAACCCCGAGGGCGACCGCAAGCATAGTTTCGGCCCGCGCGCCCTCTCGCGGTCGATGGAGGTCCTATGAAGACCGTCTTCGTCGGCCCCACCCTGCCCGATGCCGCAGCGCTGACCGGCGGCCACCTCGATATCCGGCCACCGGCTGCCCAGGGCGATATCCTGACAGCGGTCAGACAGGGCGCAACGGCGATCGGTCTGATCGACGGCTATTTCGAATATGCCGCGCCCGTCTGGCACAAGGAAATCCTCTTTGCGCTCTCCAACGGAATACCGGTCTTCGGCGCCGCCAGCATGGGCGCGCTGCGCGCCGCCGAATGCGCCGCCTTCGGCATGACCGGAATCGGCAAGATCTATGTGATGTATGCGAGCGGCGAGCTGGACGATGACGATGCCGTCGCCCAGCTGCATGCGCCGGGCGAACTCGGCTACAAGGCGCTCAGCGAACCGCTGATCAACGTCATGTCGACGCTCGGTGACATGCTGGCGCGCGGCATCATCGATGCGGCCGAGCGGCAGGCGCTGCTGGCCGCATCCCGCGCCATCTTCTTCAAGAAACGAACCTGGCGATCGATCCTCGACGGAACGGCACTTCCCGCCGTACGCTGCAGCGATCTGCTGCAATGGGTGGGCGGCAACGCGGTCAATCAGAAGCGCCGCGATGCCGAGGAGATGATCGCAGTCCTTTCGGCTTTCACGCCCGGGACGACAATCCTCGCCCGCGATTGGACGTTCGCCCGGACCTCGCTCTGGAACGCCCTTGAAAACGGCATGGAATAAAACGGCGGGCTCGCGTGTCTCATATCCGGCAAAGCAACAAAGCCTGCCGAACGTGAGGAGAGACCGCATGAAAATCGTATCATTCGCAACCGCATTTGCCGTTGCCGCCATGGCTGCGACCGCCGCCTTCGCCGCCGCCCCGGTCCAGACCGTCGAATCCGCCAAGGGCAAGGTTCTTGCCGGCGAAAATGGCATGACGCTCTACACCTTCAAGAAGGACGCGATGGGCACCTCCAATTGCAACGGCGATTGCGCAAAGAACTGGCCGCCGCTCGCCGCCGCTGGCGACGCAAAGGCAGATGGGGCATACTCGGTCATCGATCGCAAGGACGGGACGAAGCAGTGGGCCAAGGACGGCATGCCGCTCTATTTCTGGGTCAAGGACAAGAAGAAGGGCGATGTCACCGGCGATGGCGTCGGCGGCAACTGGGACCTTGCCAAGCCCTGAGTATCCGCGCGTGAAAACACCCGCACCCGAAACCTTCGAGGGCCAGATCCTGGCCCTCCTGCCCTCGCTCAGGCGCTACTCGCGAAGCCTGACCCGCTCCGACAGCGAAGGCGAGGATCTGCTCCAGGACTGCGTCGAAAAGGTCCTGGCCCGCCGTTCGCAATGGCGCGGCCTGAACCTGCGCGGCTGGGCGCTGACGATCATGACCAATCTCTACCGCAACGCCCGCCGCAACGGTCCACGCAACATGACCGTGGAGCTCGACGCGGCCGAAAGCCTTCCGTCGCCCGCTGTGCCCTCCGATCCGCTGGAGCGCGCCAGGCTGGAGGATGCGCTGAACGGGCTTTCGGAAGAAAACCGCGCCGTGCTGATGCTTGTGGTCGTCGAGGGCTACACCTACAGCGAGGTCGCCACCGCCCTCGATATCCCCATCGGCACCGTGATGTCGCGTCTGTCGCGCGCCCGCCAGCGGGTCGCCGAGAGAATGAAAGCCGATAATGTGATTACGCTTCGGAGACCGAAATGACCGAACCCAACCCGACCGTGACCGAAGCGGATCTGCATGCCTATGCCGACGGCCAGCTACCCGAGGCCGAGCACGCCCGCATCGAGGCATGGCTGAAGGACAATCCCGAGGAAGCGGCAGCCGTCGCCGAATGGAAATCGCAGAGTGCCGCCATCCAGAAAATGTTCGGCCCCTATGCCGTTGCCAAGCCTGACGACGCCCTGCTCGTGGCACCGCGCAACGCTCGCCCGTCATGGCCGCGCCGCGCCGCGATCGCCGCCTCCATCGCAGCCGTATTCGCGGCAGGCGCGGTCAGCGGCCACTATGGCCCCGCGCTGTTCGAAAAGCCGCAACTGCAGCTCACCTCCTCCGAAACATTGCCGCAGCAGGCGCAGAACGCCTTTCTCGTCTATGCCAGCGAAGTCCGCCATCCCGTCGAGGTCTTCGCCAACGAGGAGGCGCATCTCGCCACCTGGCTCGGCAAGCGGCTGGCGATCCAGAACCTGAAGGTACCCGACCTGCAGACGCTGGGTTTCCACCTCGTCGGCGGCCGCCTGCTGCCTGTCGATGGCAAGCCGGGCGCGATGTTCATGTATGAGGATCAGGGCGGCGAACGTCTGACAGTTCTGGTCGGGCGCAATGCCGGCAACCATACGACCAGCTTCCGCTTCGCCTCGGCGGATAATCTCGAGACCTTCTACTGGATCGACGGCGAGCTCGGCTATGCCGTGACCGGCGAGATTTCCCGCGACCAGCTGCGGCAGGTGGCCGAGGAATGCTACCGGCAGTTCCCGTCCTAGCTGTCAGCGCAGCGGATCGTTGGCGAGTTCGATCGGCCTGCCGTGCGGCGTCGCCTCGGCGGCACGCTGCCAGCTCCGCTGCAGCGACAGGATCGTCTCGCCGTCGGCGACGCCCTTGCTAGCGAGGATATGCGAGAGCGCCGCCACCCAGCAGTCGAAATAGTCGCTGCCATCGATGGCGCGGCCGGGCTGGTGCAGCTCGGCAGACAGCGTCTCCGCCCATTCGCTCCAGGTGAACAATCCGCGCTGGTGCAGATGCACCGTCATCGCGAAGGCTTCGGCCGCCCAGGGCTCAGGAAAGACCGGATCGCCCTCGGCCGATTTCGGCAGCTGCGGCGAGTCCCGCAGCGGTGACACGTGATCACACTGGCTCAAGATAGCTCTCCCAGGCGTCGATCGACACCGTCAGCGACGGGTCTGCGCCCTCGCCCCAGATCTCGCCGCCATCGAAGACAACGGTGTAGATCCATTGCGGATTCTCGCCTTTTCCATGCGCATGATCGTCAGGAAAGACGAAGGAGCCCTGCACCGCCTCGACGACGCCGGTCTTTGCCCGGGCGTAGCGCGGCAGCCGCGTATGGGTCTCGGGATTGAAGTTTCGCGTCCGCACCCGTTGCCCGGCAGCGAATTTCGCGGGCGCTTCGACCGGCCGGTCGCAGGGTGCGCCCTTTGCCAGCACACCCGCCACCATGTCGGCCTTCAGCACCCGCTTCGGCACGGCGCCGTCGTCACGCTTGTGGCCTTTGGCGATCTCGTCCTGCGCCACGAAGCCGTGGCGTTCCAGGAGCACTTCGAGCGCCCGGGTCCAGATCTCGTAATAGCTGGCCGACAGGTAATCGGCCGGCGGGATGCGCTCGCGCGCATGGCGGCTTTCATCGATCGTCCAGGCGCCGAAGGCCCCGCAGGAAAGCACCACGCCAAGCGCCCGCTTCTCCCATTCCGCGTGAAAATACGGCTCGTTCTGCTCCGGCGCCACCGGCCCGAAACCCATCTGTCCGCCGAGATCGTGCGGCCCGTTCATGTGGCTGCTCCCGGCGTGGCCGCGATACCGGTACCGATCATCGCGTCGCGGCTGACGAGGTCGGCCAGCGCCTCCTCGCCGAAACCATCGGTTCCCTCAGGACGTTCGGGAATGACGAGATAGCGGAGTTCCGCGGTCGAATCCCAGACGCGGACCTTCTTGTCTTCGGGCAGTGACACGCCGAATTCGGCCAGCACGCCGCGCGGATCGATGACGGCGCGCGAACGGTAGGCCGGTGCCTTGTACCAGACAGGCGGCAGGCCGAGGACCGACCACGGATAGCAGGAGCAAAGCGTGCAGACGACGAGGTTATGCGTCTCGGGTGTGTTGAAGACGGCGCGCATATGCTCGCCCTGGCGGCCGGTATAGCCGAGACTGGCGATCGCCGCCGTCGCATCGCGCTTCAGCCATTCGGCAAAAGCGGGATCGCTCCAGGCCCTGGCCACGACCCGCGCCCCATTGCGGGGACCGATCTTCGTCTCGTAGGTTTCGACGATGGCGTCGATCGCCGCCGGGTCGATCAGCCCCTTCTCGGTCAGTACCGTTTCCAGCGCCCGGACCCGCGCCTGCATGTCGGTATAGCGGTTGTCGTGATGGTGGTCGTGCCCATGATCGTGGTCATGGTGATGGTCGTGATCATGATCGTGCAAGACGATGCCCTCCGCGATGTCGAACCCTGTTTAGGCCTTTGCGATCCAGCCGCCAAGCCACATCAGGCAAAACTCATTTCAGCATCGGCCAAAGGCTGAGCACCAGCAGCAAGGCCATGGTGATGTTGAACCATTTGAGCCTGGCCGGATCAGACAGCCAGTCGCGCAGCGCCGAACCGAAACCGGCCCATGTGGAAACGCTGGGGACATTGACCAGCGCAAAAGCCAGGCCGACGATCAGGACGCTGACGAGATAGAGATCCGGGTTCGTATAGGTCGCCATCGCGGTCACGGCCATGACCCAGGCTTTCGGATTGATCCACTGAAAGGCCGCGGCCGACAGGAAGGACATCGGCGCAGCGCTCGTCTTGCCCTCGCTCAGCGAGCGCGACGAACCGATCTTCCACGCGATCCACAGCAGATAGGCGCCACCGGCAAACTTCAACACCGTGTAGAGCGCCGGAACCGTATGGAGGACCGCACCCAACCCCAGTCCGACGGCGAGCAACAGCGACAGGAAGCCGGCGCCGATGCCCAGCATATGCGGGATCGTCCGGCGGAAGCCGAAATTCACCCCCGAGGTGAACAGCATCATGTTGTTCGGCCCCGGCGTGATCGACGTCGTGAAGGCAAACAGCACCAGCGCTGCGAACGTATCCAATGGCATCGACGTCCTCCCGGAAGGACCGGCTTTTTCGCGGCCCCTTATTTAGGTCAGTGTAGCTGCCCTAATTTTCCTGTTCCATCAGATCATTGTCACCGTGACAGGATTGCTTGAAAGATGGACTATCGGCGCAATCTCCTCAACTGCATCAGGAAAGGCAGAGCCATGCAGGAAGACATCATCCCGGCCATCGCGTTCCCGGATGGCACCGAAGTCCCGGCCCTTGGCCAGGGCACCTGGAACATGGGCGAGCGCGCTTCCGAGGCCGACCGCGAGATCGCGAGTCTGAAGGCCGGTATCGAGCTCGGCATGACATTGATCGACACCGCCGAAATGTATGGCGAAGGCGGCGCCGAGCGCATCGTCGGCCGCGCCATCAAGGGGCAGCGCGACAAGGTGTTCATCACCAGCAAGGTCTATCCGCACAATGCCAGCCGCACCGGCACCATCGAAGCCTGCAACCGCAGCCTCTCGCGCCTTAGCATCGACCGCATCGACCTCTATCTGCTGCACTGGCGTGGCGAATATGCACTCACGGAGACGGTGGAAGCCTTCGAAGAGTTGATGGACGCCGGAAAGATCGGCGCCTGGGGCGTTTCGAACTTCGACACGGACGATATGGAGGAGCTCTTCTCGGTCCCGGGCGGCCGCAGATGCGCCGCCAATCAAGTGCTCTTCAATCTGGCGCGCCGCGGCATCGAATACGACCTCCTGCCCTGGTGCCAGAAGCACGGCGTCCCCGTCATGGCCTATTCGCCGATCGAGCAGGGCCGTATCCTGCACAATCCGGAACTGATCCGCATCGCCAAGGCCAATCAGGCAACACCGGCGCAGATCGCCTTGGCCTTCGTGCTCGAACGCGACGGCGTCATCGCCATCCCGAAGACATCGAGCGCCGAGCGCGCCGCTGAGAACCGCGACAGCGTCACGCTCGATCTCAGCGACGAGGACTGGGCAGCACTCGACAAGGTCTTCCCGCCACCCGGACGCAAGTCGTCGCTGGAGATGCTCTGACCGGCCGCGGCAAAATGAAAACGCCTGGGCCAAAGACCCGGGCGCTCTCGAATTTTGCCTATCAGCGTCAGGCTTACATGCCCTGCGCGCCACGGTTCATCGCCGCGATGCCGGTACGGCAGACTTCGATGAGGCCGAGTGGCTTCATCACCGAGACGAACTGGTCGATCTTCGAGGACTTGCCGGTGATCTCGAGAATGAAGTGATCGACGGTGGCATCGACCACCTTGGCATGGAAAGCATCGGCAAGACGCAGCGTCTCGGCGCGTGCGTCGCCGGAGCCGACGACCTTGATCAGCGCCACTTCACGCTCGATCGGCCGGTCCTGGCCGAGTTCGCGGGCCCGCACCGTCAGATCGACGACACGGTGAACGGGAACGATGCGTTCCAGCTGCGCCTTGATCTGCTCCAGCACCTGCGGCGTGCCGCGCGTCACAACTGTGATGCGCGACAGATGCGCCTGATGCTCGGTTTCCGAGACCGTCAGGCTTTCGATGTTATATCCGCGGCCAGAAAACAGGCCGATGACCCGGGCTAGGACGCCCGGCTCGTTGTCGACGAGGACCGAAAGCGTGTGGCTCTCGGCTGCGGCGGTTTCCGGCGAAATGAAGTAGGCGGAACCGGTCGGCTGTAGGTGTGCGTTCATTGTCTTCTTCCTCTACTTCAGATCAAACGAGCGCACGGCCCTTGGCATCGATGGCATTGGCGACGGCTTCGTCTGTCGCTTCGTCCGGCAGCAGCATCTCGTTGTGAGCCTTGCCCGACGGGATCATCGGGAAGCAGTTGGCGAGATTGGCAACGCGGCAATCGAAGATGACAGGCTTCTTGACGTCGATCATTTCCTGGATCGTCGCATCGAGCTCGCTGGGCTTCTCGCAACGCAGGCCAACGGCGCCGTAGGCTTCCGCCAGCTTGACGAAATCAGGCATCGCTTCGGTGTAGGAGTTGGACAGGCGGTTGCCATGCAACAGCTGCTGCCACTGGCGGACCATACCCATATACTGGTTGTTCATGATGAAGATCTTGATCGGCGCTTCATACTGGATCGCCGCCGACATTTCCTGAATGCACATCTGGATCGAGGCATCGCCGGCAATGTCGATAACCAGGCTCTCCGGATGGGCGATCTGAACGCCGAGTGCTGCCGGCAGCCCGTAGCCCATCGTGCCCAGGCCGCCTGAGGTCATCCAGCGGTTCGGCTTTTCGAAACCGTAGAACTGCGCTGCCCACATCTGGTGCTGACCGACTTCGGTGGTGATGTAGGTGTCGCGATCCTTGGTCAGCTCGTAGAGCCTCTCCAGCGCATATTGCGGCATGATCACGTCGTTGCTCTTGGTGTAAGCGAAAGAGTTGCGTGCGCGCCAGCGATTGATGTCAGCCCACCAGTCCGCCGTCTGGCTCTTTGCCGGCTTGTTCGGCAGCGCCCGCCACAGGCGAACCATATCCTCGAGGATGCTGCCGACGTCGCCACGAACAGGGATATCGGCGCGGACGTTCTTGTTGATCGACGACGGATCGATGTCGATATGGATCCTCTTAGAGTTCGGCGAGAAGGCGTTGAGGCGGCCGGTGATGCGGTCGTCGAAACGCGCGCCGATGCAGACCATGACGTCGCAATCATGCATCGCCATGTTGGCTTCGTAGGAGCCATGCATGCCGAGCATCTTCAGCCAGTTCTTGCCAGATGCCGGATAGGCGCCGAGGCCCATCAGCGTCGAGGTGATCGGGAAATCGGTGAGTTCGACCAGCTCGCGCAGCAGCTTCGATGCTTCCGGACCGGAATTGATGACGCCACCACCGCTATAGATGATCGGACGGCGCGCCGTCGCCATCAGCTCGATAGCGGCGTGGATCTGGTTCAGATCGCCTTCGAGCTTCGGCTGATAGCTCTTCTGAATGATATGCGCGGATGGCGGCGTGTAGGTGCCGGTCGCAAACTGGATGTCTTTCGGAATATCGACCAGAACCGGACCAGGGCGGCCGGACTGCGCGATGCGGAAGGCTTCATGAATGATCGCCGCCAGCTGGTTGACGTCCTTGACCAGCCAGTTGTGCTTTGTGCACGGCCGGGTGATGCCGACGGTATCAGCTTCCTGGAAAGCGTCGGAGCCGATCAGCGAGGTCGGAACCTGACCGCTGAGGCAAACGAGAGGAACCGAATCCATCAGCGCGTCCTGCAGCGGCGTAACAGCGTTCGTCGCACCGGGACCCGAGGTGACCAGCATGACGCCGACCTTGCCGGTGGAACGGGCATAGCCTTCGGCCGCGTGGCCGGCGCCCTGCTCGTGGCGCACCAGGATGTGCTTGATCTCGTCCTGCTGGAAGATCTCGTCATAGATCGGAAGCACGGCGCCACCCGGATATCCGAAGATATGCTCGACGCCGTTGTCCTTCAGCGCCCGGAGTACGATCTCCGCTCCCGTCATCCGATTGCTGTCTGCCGTCTGGTTGTCCGTGCCCGTCATTTTTCTGTTCCGTTTTGACTGCTGGGATTGAAGTTTGTGGTCGGCAAGCCTGAATTTCAGGCATAAAAAAAGGCCCCTGAGGGAGCCTGTCATCTAGCGCATGGGTGGCTACCGCCGGATGGTTACACCATCCTGCCCATGCGCTTTCCCACCACAATAAGAATTGCTGCTATTTTCATGGGCGCAATTGATAGACAGAAAATTTCGTAGCGTCAACGCCAGCCGAAATAAAAAACCGCCTTGGTGGGAAAGCCTCTCCTACAGGTTCTCACCCTCCAGAATTAAGGGCCGGAACCATTTGTTAAAAGATAAATCATATCTTTGTCCGCTAACGCAGGGAGTAGGCCGTTGCGCAACAACGACTTGCAGACGTCAGGTAAAGCCGGCGAGCATGACCGCCGCGATATGGGGAAACGGGGAAACCGTTTTCTCGGCCGTGTCGTCGCGTGCAGCGGATCCCGCACAACAATCGCCGCCGTCGCCGAAGCCGGCGGGACTGATCTCACCGAACTCTGGTCCGTCGGACGGTTGATTTCGATCAGCGTCGGACGCAATCGCGTCGTCGCCCTCGTCTACCAGATGAATACCGGCTCTCACATGTGGGGTGAAGGCGAGGATAACGGCTTCAGCATCGAGGCCGAGCTGCTGGGCGAAGTGCGCGTCGAAGAAGACGGACGCGAGGAGTTTTCCACCGGCATCTCGCGCTACCCCTATCTTGGCGCCGTGGCACACCGCATACGCTCGGCCGACCTGATGCGGATCTACGATGCAGGCGTAGGTACCACTGCTGTCATCGGCAATCTGACCCAGGACGAAAGCATCGACGCGGCGATCCACGTGCCCTCGATGCTGTCGAAGCATTTCGCCGTCGTCGGCTCGACAGGCGTCGGCAAGTCGACCGCCGTTTCGCTGTTGCTCAACAAGGCGATAGAAGCCGATCCGAAGCTGCGCGTGCTGATCCTCGACCCGCACAACGAGTTCGCAGCCGCCTTCCCCAAACATTCCGTGGTCATCGACACCGATACGCTCGACCTGCCCTTCTGGCTGATGCGGCTGGAGGAATTCGCCGAAGTGGTCTTCCGCGGCCGTCCGCCGGTCCCCGAAGAGCTGGACATGCTGCGCGACATCATGCCGGACGCCAAGCGCGCCTTCCGCGGCAGCGACAGCTCGCTGGTGCGCCGCACGACGGAAAAGAGCTCGATCACCGCCGATACGCCGGTTCCCTACCGAATGGCCGATCTGCTGGCGCTGATCGACGAACGCATCGGCCGCCTGGAAGGCCGCGCTGAAAAGCCGTTCCTGCGATCCTTGAAGATGCGCATTATCGCGGCGATCAACGACCCGCGCTATCACTTCATGTTCTCCAACAACACGATCTCCGACACGATCACAGAGACCGTGGCACAGATCTTCCGCATTCCGGGCGAAGGCCGCCCGATCTGCACCTTCCAGCTTTCCGGCATTCCCTCCGAGGTCGTAAATTCGGTCGCCTCGGTGCTCTGCCGCATGGCCTTCGAAGTCGGCCTCTGGAGCGAAGGCGCGATCCACATGCTCGTCGTCTGCGAAGAGGCGCACCGCTACATCCCGGCAGACCCGACGCTCGGCTTCGTGCCGACTCGCCAGGCGATCGCCCGTATCGCCAAGGAAGGCCGCAAATACGGCGTGTCGCTCGGCATCATCACCCAGCGCCCCGGCGAACTCGACCAGACGATCCTGTCGCAGTGCTCGACGCTGTTTGCCATGCGTCTTGCTAACGACCGCGACCAGGAAATCATTCGCTCCGCGATCCCCAACTCGTCGATCTCGACGACAAGCTTCATCTCCTCGATCGGCAATGGCGAGGCCATCGCCTTTGGCGAGGCGATCAGCGTTCCGATGCGCATGCGCTTCTCGCGGGTGCCGGAACACCTGCTGCCGAAAGCCAATGGCGCCACGGCCAAACATTCGGACGACGATCCGGATACAGTCGATCTGCGCAAGATCGTCAGCCGCATGCGTGCCGTCAGCGGCGCTGCAGGGCCTGACATCTCGTCGTTTCAGAATAGCTTCAGCGCTGCGATGCAGAGCGACATGCTATTCGACGACGAGGAGCCGCCGGAAGGGCAGCCCTATCCGCAGCCAGTCGCAGCCCCCCCGATGTCGCCGTCCGATCCGTACCGGCCGGATATGCTGCCCCGAGCTTACGCATCTCAGGATCAGCAGCCCACAGCCGCCGGATCGATCGACAGCCGCCTTGAAGCGCTGCGGCGCGAGATACGCCGGGAAGAGGCCAGCCAGCCCCGCGTATTCGGCAACCAGGAACCGGCCCCGTCGATCCGCCGGGAGCCAGGAACATCGCCACTGCGCGAAAGCATTCTCAAGAAGCCGCTAAGCAGCCTCTACAAAAAAGACTGATTGCTTACGCGGTCTGCGAAAGCCGCGTCCAGCTCTCGTCCATCTGGTTGCGAAACCACGTCATCTGCCGCTTCGCATATTGGCGCGTCGCAGCCGAGCCCTTTTCGATCACCTCGGCGCGGGTCATCTGGCCTTCGAACATCGCGGCGATCTGTGAAACGCCGATCGCCTTCATGACGGGCATGTCGGCGGGAAGCGCCAGCGCCAGCAGCGCCCTCACCTCGTCTTCGGCACCCTGCTCCAGCATCTTTTCGAAACGGCCGTTGATGCGCTCATGCAGGATCGCACGATCCGGCAGCACGACGATCTTCTCTGCGGCATCAGGATCGACGATGACTGGTCCGGCCTTTCCCTGGAACTCAGATATCGACCGTCCCGTCGCCTCAAGCATTTCGAGCGCCCGGACAATCCTCTGGCCATCGACCGGATTGAGGCTCTCGGCCATCGGTGGATCCCTGGATTGCAAGGCCGCGTAGAGTGCTGCTGGCCCCTCCTCGGTCAACTGCCGCCTGAGCCGCGCCCGGATCGCATCGGGAATTTCGGGCATGTCGGACAGACCACCAGTCAGCGCCTTGAAATAGAGCCCCGTACCGCCGACGAAGACTGGCAATTGCCCCCTGCTCTGCAGCTCGGGAAGCAGCGCCGTGACGTCGCGCAGCCAGGCACCGGTCGAATATGCCGCGCCCGCCGGCACATGCCCGTAGAGATGATGCGGCACCCCCTCCATATCCTCGCCGGAAGGGCGCGCGGTCAGTACCCGCAGCGTGTCATAGACCTGCATGCTGTCGGCATTGATCACGACGCCGCCATGCTGCTTTGCCAGCTTCACGGCAAGCGCGGACTTGCCGCTGGCGGTCGGCCCGGTTATCAGGATCGCACTCGTTGTGCTCAGAAGGTTTTCCATATGGCTCTCGTTGCCACGCTTGTTGCCAATCCGTCAAACCCCGTTCTGTCACCGGCGCTTGCCGAGAAGGCACATGACAGCGTCAACGCCGCCGGTCTCTACTGGCTGGCAGACGGAATTGCCTGCGATATTGCCCTTCGCGACGGCTCGAATGCAGCAGAGGCGGAGGCCGCGATCCGCGCCGTCATTGGCAATGAGCCTGTGGATGTCGTGGTGCAGGAGGCCGAGACGCGCCGTAAAAAGCTGCTGATCGCCGATATGGATTCGACGATGATCGGCCAGGAATGCATCGACGAGCTCGCCGCCGAAGTCGGCCTCAAGGACAAGGTCGCGTCCATCACCGCCCGCGCCATGAACGGCGAGATCGCCTTCGAACCGGCACTGCGCGAGCGTGTGGCGCTGCTGAAGGGCCTGCCGATCTCCGTCGTGGATGATGTCATCGCCAAGCGCATCACGCTGACGCCGGGCGGCATGGAACTGATCGCCACGATGAAGGCCAAGGGCTTCTACACCGCTCTGGTCTCCGGCGGCTTCACCGTCTTCACCAGCCGTATCGCCGCCACCCTCGGCTTCGACGAGAACCGCGCCAACCTGCTGCTCGAAGAGAACGGCACCCTGTCAGGCTTCGTCGCCGAACCGATTCTCGGCAAGCAGGCGAAGGTCGATGCGCTGAACGACATCGCCGAAAAGCTCGGCATTTCGCCCGAAGAGTCGATGGCGGTCGGAGACGGCGCCAACGATCTCGGTATGATCCATCTCGCAGGCTCGGGCGTTGCCTTGCACGCCAAGCCGGCCGTTGCCGCCGAGGCGAAGATGCGCATCAACCACAGTGACCTCACCGCCCTGCTCTACATCCAGGGATATCGCAAAACGGACTTCGTAACGCCATGACCGGGACCATCCTTGCGACAGAGCGCTTGATCATCCGCAACTGGCGTGAGGAGGATCGAGACCTCTTCCACGAGATCAATTCCGATCCTGACGTCATGGAATTCTTTCCGAAGCGGCGTAACCGCGCGGAATCGGACGAATTTTTCGACTATGCTCAAAGAATGATCGCCGAAACCGGCCTCGGCTTTTACGCTCTGGAACTGACGGCCACCGGCGAAACGCTCGGTTTCTGCGGCATCGTGCGGACCTCGCATGAGCCGGCGATCCCCGACGGTACCGTCGAAATCGGCTGGCGGCTGGCAAAGCGCCATTGGGGCGCGGGCTATGTGAGCGAGGCCGCAACGGCACTGCTCAAACACGGCTTCGAAAACCACGGTCTCAAGGAAATCGTCGCCTTCACCGTCCCGCAAAACCGCCGCTCCCGCGCCGTAATGCAGCGCATCGGCATGACTCACCGCCCCGAGCGCGATTTCAATCACCCGAAGGTCCCGGACACAGCGCCACAATTCGTGCGCCATGTCCTTTATGCCATCAGCGCGCCCGAGCGCGGCTAAGCGACCTTTTTTGCCAAAATTGAAGGTTGCCGCCTGAGCAAATCTCAGCGGTAATCAGACATCTTGAATTTCCCGATCGCGCACGGCGCATCTGCTTGTGAGAAAACGCGCCTTAAGCAATCGTTCGTTGACAGAGCAGGAAGCTCGCGAGCTACAAAAGCTCGCGCAACTTTCGGAAGCGGAGGTCGATACCAGCGACATTCCCGAGATCAGCGAAGAGCAATGGCGTCTCGCGACGAAGGCGCGCCCGAGGCACGCTAAGCCTACTCCATCGGCACAGCGATGAAGCGCAGGTCGCCGTTGGCGGCGGCGATCATCATCTGGGCGTTGCGGCGGCCTTCCTGCTTCAGGGACTGAACCTTGGCGGCAACGGCATCCGGCGACTTCATAAATTCCTGGGCGACCTCGACGATCACGTCGCCGGGCTTCAGGCCCTTTTCTGCAGCAGCCGATCCGGGCGTCACTTCGGTCACAACGACGCCATCGACGCTCTCGGCGATGTTGAAGGTCTTGCGGATATCGGGGTTGAGCTGCGACAGCGACAGGCCGAGCACGTTCTTCGGCAATGCCGCATCCGGCGCCACCTGACCCTGCTGGTCCGCCTGGCCCTGATTTCCCTTGGCATCCGGTGCCTTGTTCTCCGTGCCCTTGTTGTCGGGCGACGGTTGAGCCTGACCGCTATCCGGCTCGTCCATATCGTCGTTCTCGCCGGGATCGGGGTTGATCACGCCGCCATCCGAAGAGCCGCCGCTATCGCCGCTCGCCGCAGCAGCCTGATCGCTATCCTCCAGACGCCCGAGCGTCACTTTGACGGTCTGCTCCTTGCCGTCGCGGAGCACCAGGACATCGACTTCCTTGCCGACAGGGCTTTCGGCAACGACACGCGGCAGATCGCGCATCTCGTTGACCGCCTTGCCGTCGAATTTGAGGATCACGTCTCCAGCCTTGATCGAGCCGTTATCGACCGGTCCGCCCTTGATGACGCCTGCGACAAGCGCGCCCTTGGCGGCATCGAGGCCGAGGCTGTCGGCGACATCATCGGTCACCGGCTGGATGCGAACGCCGAGCCAGCCGCGCCGCGTCTCGCCATATTCGCGCAGCTGCGCCACGACACCCGAAGCGAGCTCCGACGGCACCGAGAAGCCGATGCCGATCGAGCCGCCGCTTGGCGAAATGATCGCCGTGTTGATGCCGATGACTTCGCCCTTCATGTTGAACAGCGGACCACCGGAATTGCCCTTGTTGATCGCCGCATCCGTCTGGATGAAGTTGTCATAGGGACCGGCATTGATGTTGCGGCCGCGGCCGGAAATGATACCGACGGTGACGGAGCCGCCGAAGCCGAACGGATTGCCGATCGCCATCACCCAGTCGCCGATGCGCATGCCGCTGGAATCGCCGAACTTGACGAATTTGAGCGGCGCCTTCGGCTCGACCTTCAAGACGGAAAGATCGGTCTTGGTATCCGTACCGATCAGCTTGGCCTTCAGCTTCGTGCCGTTGGCGAAGTTGATTTCGATGTCGTCGGCGCCTTCGATGACGTGATTGTTGGTGACGATATAGCCGGCCGGATCGATGACGAAGCCGGAGCCGAGCGAGCTGACATTGTGGTTGCCGCCGCCCTTGCCGCCCTGCTGCTTGTTGAAGAAGTCGTTGAAGAATTCCTGAAACGGCGAGCCATCGGGCGCACGCGGCGCCGGGCCCGCCCCTTCGTCGTCCTTCACGTTCTGCGATGTCGAAATGTTCACGACGGCGTCGAGAAGGCCTTCAGCAAGATCGGCGACGGAAGCCGGGCCATTCACCGGCGGCGTTCCCTGGGCTGTAGCGGAGCCGGCAAGACCGATATTGGCAAGAAGGGCAGCGCCGGCCAGGAGAGCGAGCGATCGTCTGAAGGTCGGGCGTGTCGTGGGGGCCATCAAGCTTCCTCATGTCGGGTCAAAGCGGCAGTCTGACCACCAACATAGGGCGGAATGATGGAGCGTGAAATCACCTTTTCGCGAAATCCCGCGCAATCTCAACTTAGCGTCTCAGAAGCCAGACCAAGGCCACGCCAAGGCCAACAGCGGCCAGTCCGAAGGCACGAATCTGCTGCTCGGGGATCGATGGCAGAAGCTTCGACATGCGCACAAGAAAACGAGGGGCCAGTGCATAGACCAGCCCCTCGATGATGAGAAAGAATGCAAGTCCCGTCAGGAAATCCTGCATTCTTCTATTGTCAGTTTGCCGGTGCGGCAGGTGTTGCCGGAGCCGGAGCAGCCGGCGGTACGGACGGCACGCCGGTCGAGCTGTCGAAGTAACGGAAGAACTCCGAGTTCGGCGACAGAACCAGCGTCGTGTCCTGCGACGACAGCGCCGAGGAATAGGCCGACATCGAGCGATAGAACTCGAAGAACGACGGATCCTTGCCGAAGGATTCGGCGAAGATCCGGTTGCGCTCCGCATCGCCCTGACCGCGCAGGATTTCGGAATCACGCTGCGCTTCCGCAGTGATCTCGACAACCTGACGGTCGGCGACGGCGCGGCGGCGCTGGCCTTCTTCGTTACCCGATGCGCGGATACGCTCGGCTTCCGCCAGACGCTCGGAGCGCATGGCGTTGTAGGTGTTCGGCGCAACCTCCGGCGAAAGATCGGTACGGCGGATGCGGACGTCGTCGATGTTGAGTCCGAGGTTTTCGGCATCGATCCGGAGATCGTCACGGATCTCCAGCATCATCGCAACGCGCTCTTCGGAAAGAGCGGCATTATAGTCACGCAGACCGTAGACGCGGCGTAGCGACGAATCGAGCTGGGCGCGAAGGCGTGCTTCGGCAGCTTCGCGGTCACCCGAAACCGTTTCGCGGAAGCGGCGGACATCGGCGATGTTGTAGATGACGAAGGCGTCGACATCGAAGGTCTGGCCGTCCTGCACCTGTACGCGGATGTTATCGAGGTCGAGGCGAAGGGCCTGCTTCTCGACATACTGGACGCGGTCCGCATCCATGAAGGCGAACGGCAGCTTGAAATAGAGGCCCGGCTCGGTCTTGACCGACTGGATCTGACCGAAGCGGACGACGATCGCCTGCTCCCGTGCATTGACCACGAAGACCGACGAATAGACGATGAAGAGGATGACCGCGAGCGCGATCAGCACCGCGGGAAGTTTATTGGATGTCATGGCTCAACCTCCCTGCTGTGCCGGTTTGCCGATTTCGTTGAGCGGCAGGTAGGGTACGACCCCCTGCTTCTCGTCGATGATGACCTTCTTCGAATTCTTCAGCACCTGTTCCATGGTTTCCAGGAACAGACGCTTGCGCGTCACGTCAGGGGCCTTCGCATATTCGTCGTTGATCGAAGTAAAGCGCTGCGCTTCACCTTCGGCTTCCTTGACGACGCGGTCCTTGTAGGCGGCGGCATCTTCGCGGATCTGAGCCGCCTCGCCTCGCGCCTGACCGAGCCGCTGGTTGGTGTAGCGGTTTGCCTCTTCGATCGTGCTGTCGCGGTCGCGGCCTGCACGCTGCACTTCTTCGAAGGCATCGGAGACTTCACGCGGCGGAGCAACGTTCTGGATGGTCACGCCGGTGACGGTGATACCCGCCTTGTAGCGGTCCATCGTTCCCTGCACGATATTGAGAACATCGGTCTCGATCGGCTGACGGTTGCTGCGGAATGCGTCCTGCGCCGGACGGCGTCCGACGATTTCGCGCATCGCACTGTCGGAAACCTGCTGCAGCGTCTCTGCCGGGTTCTCGACGTTGAAGAGATAGGCCTTCGGATCGCTGACCGTGAAGAACACGGCGAACTGCACGTTAATGACACTGCGGTCACCCGAGAGCATCAGGCCGCTCGAGGATGCAGAGGATGTCGCCCCGATATTCTGCTGCTGCACGGTGACCTTGACCGTTTCGACCGTTTCAAGCGGCCAGAAATGGAAATGCAGGCCCGGCATCGAAACTTCCTGCTTCGGCTGGCCGAAACGCAGTTCCACGCCACGCTCATCCGGCTGGACGATGTAGATGCACTGGAAAATCCAGAACGCCACAAGGATCGCGACAACGATCAGTGCCACACCGCCGTTAAAGCCGCCAGGTACGATCTTGCCGAGCTGATCCTGCCCGCGGCGGATGATGTCTTCGAGATCGGGCGGACCGCCCTTGCCCCCACCACCGCCTTTTGGACGGTTCGGGCCCTGCCCCCATGGTCCCTGATTATTGTTGTTACCGCCGCCGCCGCCCCATGGGCCGCCGCCGCCATTCTGATTGCTCCAGGGCATCAAAACCTCTTTGTTCGTTGAACTCCCGATCGCATAATGCCCGCGGGGGCGGCAGACGGTAAGCGATTGTGACCGTTATAGGTATCGCCGCCCCTGCTTTCAACGCGACATGCAGGACTTGGTGTTCTTTCTTGGAAAATAATTCGTTATCAGCCGTTACGGCGCTCATAGACGACGTAACGCGTCGGATAGTTGTCCTTTTCGCCGGCGGGCACGTCGAGTGTCTCGACCGGCTTCCACAATGACGCATCGATCGCAGGAAAGGACGTGTCGCCCTCGACCTCGGTCTCGACATGCGTGATGCACAGGCGATCGGCAATCGCCATCGACTGCGCATAGATCTCGCCGCCACCGGCGATGATGATCTCGCTGCCACCGCTGGCGCGCGCCAATCCCTCGGCAAGAGTGACAGCCTCAGCAAGTGAGTGTGCCATGGTGACATCAGGGTGGTCGATCTGCGCCTGCCTGGAAATCACCACATGCGGACGACCCGGCAGCGGCTTGCCGCCAATCGACTCATAGGTCTTGCGGCCCATGACCAACGGCTTTCCTGAGGTCAGCGCCTTGAAGCGCTTCAGATCACTTGACAGCCGCCATGGCATATCGCCGTCCCGGCCGATGGTACCGTTTTCGGAAACCGCAACAACGATTGTCTTCACGATGCCAGACATAGCCGCCCCTCTGCACTGATTGCCGAGCGCGACACCTAACCGCTTCTCAAAAGGAAAGCTAGCCGACCGCCCGCCCGGCTATCACCTGCTGCGGATGCGGATTGCCGAGCCAGATGACGGCGACGCGATCGCCCGTCTGCTTGGCGAGATACATGTAGTTGTCAGCCCGCTTGACGAAGGAAGCCGGCGTATCCGACGGCTCGAGCAGCGCGACGCCGACGGCCGCGCCGACTTCGGTAATAGCGCCGTCGATGGCGATCGGCTTGAAGATACGCTCCGCGGCGTCGTTGACCGTATGGCGCACATCATGAATGAGCACCGGATCGACCTCGATCAGAACCACGAACTCGTCGCCGCCGATGCGGGCGATGAAGTCGTTGGCCCTGAAACTGTCGCGGAAGCGGCTGGCAAGCGTGCGGATCACCTCGTCTCCGGCTCCATGTCCGAGTCGGTCGTTGACCGCCTTGAAACCGTTGAGATCGATGAAAGCGAGCGCCATCGCCTTGTCGGCAGCACGCGCTGCTGCGATCTGCTCGGCAAGCGTCTCGTCGAAACAGGCCCGGTTCGGGAGCCCTGAAAGCGCATCGGTGCGCGCCGACGCCCGCAGCGCCAGTTCGATCTCGCGCTGATGGCGCACGCGGGCCGAGACATCCATGATCACCTCGACATCGAAGGAGACACCGTCGACGATCGTTCTCTGTGCGGAAATCAACGTCGGGATGATCGTGCCGTCGGAATGGCGGATATCGACCTCTTCGAGAACATAGGCGCCCTCTTCGGCCAGCATGCGGTGGCGCCGGTCGCGTGCCGGGTTGTCGATCGCAGCCCCATCCGAGGTCAGCTTCTTGCCGCTGATCTCTTCCCACTTCAGTCCGGTCAACTTCAGATAGGCATCATTGACCTTCGCGTAGCTCGACGTCCTCGTGTCGCTGGTGGTGATTGCCATGGCAATCGGCGCGAACTCGAACATGCGCATCAGCATCGACGAAAGAACGTCTGGAGGAAGGAGGTCAGTATCGTCCATAAAAGCCCCGGGAGCTTCACCTAAGCGGGCGAAAATAACCGAGATCTATTAAGATCTTACTGATGGAATGCCGCCGATTTTCAGACATTGCTGCAAAGTGACGTTTTCCGTCGCAGATGCGGCCTGTTCTTGCCTGAAGTTGCGAAGCCTCAAACGGCGATCGGGGCCTTGATGTTGGCATCGGCGTCATAGCCGACGAGTTCAAAGTCCTCGAACCTGAAGTCGAAGATATCTTTCACATCGCGCTTGATCAGCATCCGCGGCAGCGGCTTCGGATCCCGCGTCAGCTGCAGCTTGGCCTGCTCGAAATGGTTGTGATAAATGTGAGTGTCGCCGAGCGTGTGAACGAACTCGCCGTATTTCAGCCCGGTCACCTGCGCCACCATCATCGTCAGCAGCGCGTAGGAGGCGATGTTGAAGGGTACGCCGAGAAAGACGTCCGCGGAGCGTTGATAGAGCTGGCAGGAAAGCTTGCCGTCGGCGACATAGAACTGAAAGAGGCAGTGGCACGGCGGTAGCGCCATGTTGTCCACCTCGGCCGGGTTCCAGGCCGAGACGATATGGCGGCGCGAATTCGGGTTCTTGATGATGCCGTTCACCAGATTGACGATCTGGTCGATATGACCGCCGTCGGGCGCCGGCCAGGAGCGCCACTGGGCGCCGTAGACAGGCCCGAGGTCACCGTTCTCATCGGCCCATTCGTCCCAGATCGAGACGCCGTTTTCCTTGAGGTAGCGGATATTCGTTTCGCCCTTCAGGAACCACAGAAGCTCGTGGATGATCGAGCGCAGATGCAGTTTCTTGGTGGTCAGGACAGGAAAGCCGTCGTCGAGATCGAAGCGCATCTGATATCCGAAGACGGAGCGCGTGCCGGTACCGGTCCGGTCGCCCCTGTCGGTGCCCTTGTCCATCACATGGGTCAAAAGATCGAGATATTGCTTCATGGCCGCCGGCGACTCCGTTTCCGCCAATATTTAAGCCCTTCCGGACGTGAAACCAACCGCCGCCGCTGAATTATCCAGCCATTTCCGCACCGTCTGCGATGGTTCTGTGACGAAGCCTCTTCCCATGCTGTCAGGAAAACACTATATCAACCCTTGCCGGTCTTCGGACCGGATATGGCGATAAATGAGCGGTGTAATAAACCTATTGGACCCGGGGGCGGTACCCGGCGCCTCCACCAAAAACAGCCGGTTGGCGACTGCTTTTGATGGGGGCGAAATAGGATCGACAAGGGTGTAAAGATCGTCTTTTTGCTCGGCATGATACCGCCGTTATCGGGTCACAAGTGTAGTTGCAAACGACAACAACGCTAAGGAATACGCTCTCGCTGCCTAACGGCGGTGCGGGAATTCCGCTCCAAGTCCTCTAGGTTAGCCCCTTGAGGCGGGGTCCGAAGGCACCTGGCAACAGAAGCCTTCACCTTCTCCCTGCTATTGAAATCATGTATGCTTCTCATCAAGCATGACTCGGAGCGAGACTTTCGCAGGGCGGCCAGACATGGCATATATCCCTGAGAAAAGACTCCCGAACCAACGAAAGACAGGAAAAGCATGGGGCAGGACCACATCCGCTACGACATTCTGGCACAGGACGCGCTTCGTGGCGTCATCCGTAAGGTTCTGTCTGAAGTCGGAACGACGGGCCGCCTCCCCGGCGACCATCACTTTTTTATCACCTTCCTGACCGGCGCTCCCGGCGTGCGCATTTCGCAGCACCTGAAGAGCAAATATCCGGAACAGATGACCATCGTCATCCAGCACCAGTTCTGGGACCTGAAGATCACCGAATCGCTGTTCGAGATCGGCCTGTCTTTCTCCGACGTTCCGGAAAAGCTGGTTATCCCGTTCAATGCCATCCGCGGCTTCTACGATCCTTCGGTGAATTTCGAGCTGGAATTCGACGTGCCGCTGGCCGATGGCGAGGAACTGCCGGAAGCCGAGATCACCGCCTATCCGGTTGCGGCCGAAAAGAGCGAGGAAACCCCGGCTGCAGCCCCTGCCGAAGGCGGCGAGGAGAAGAAGCCCGGTTCCGTCGTCTCGCTCGACGCATTCCGCAAGAAGCAGTAATCCGAAGGGAAGCAATCGCTTCCCTTTTTTCATTCCGGCCCATTTCCTTTGCAGATGGAGGCACGCCGTGAGCGCCGAAATCGTCAATCTCCGCCAGTTCAAGAAGACGCAGGCCCGTTCCGAAAAGGACAGGCAGGCCGAGCAGAACCGTATCAGCTTCGGCCGAACCAAGGCCGAGAAGCAGCTGACGAAGGCGCTGAACGACAAGGCCGAAAAGACACATAACGAGGGCCGGATCGAAAAGGACGGCGGCGAAGAGCGCTGAAAAGCCGTCTCACGCCAGCCATTTATCCTGGTCTCTTGAATCAATCTCTCAAGCAAGCACCGAAACCGGACGATGATCCGCAAGCATTCCGCAACGCTTCATGGCCACCGCACCAGCTTCTCGCTGGAAGATGAATTCTGGTCTGAATTGAGAATGATCGCCGCGGCCCGCTCGATACCGCTTGCCGCCCTGATCTCCGAAATTGACGACGGCCGCGATTCCGAGAGCAACCTCTCCTCGGCATTGCGGCTACATGTCCTGGCCTGGCTGAAGACGCGGTAGATTTGGCGAGGTCGTTGCCGCACCCGTGGGCGCCCGGCAACGACCCCTTGATGGCTAGGTTAGCGGTAACCATCCAAGTTCATCTTATGCAATCTGCAGCCACATAAAACTTGGCCGTTTGTGCGAAGGGCACATCCTTCCAGCCAGCGGCATCGCTGAAAAGGAGCAGCTACTCCCGCCAATGCTTCTTCACCCACGGCGTAGGGCGTATAAAGTGCCGGAGGTGGGAGAACACACTCTCGCCGCCACGAGACGTCCTGTTGACGATCCGTGAAAGGTGCTCGCGCGCATTGTCGGCAGCGCCGTCCCGATATTGGCCGGCTATCGCGTGTTCAGGCCGCAGCCCACGCGGGAAGATCACCACTTTGGCTCCAGATGGCAGCCGGGGGCCGAAGAAATAATTGAGCGGTGTCGGCCACCGGCAGTCCTGCCGGAAATGCAGCACCCAGCTGCGCGGGAAGAACTTCGGACCTCCCGGCACATTTTTGGTAACGAACCGCTGCTCGAAACGATATTCGTCGGCGATCTTTTGCGGATTGGCAAAAAACTTGTCCTGCAGAGAAACCAGCTTGCCGACAGGAAACCGGAAAAGCGACGTCTGGCCAAGTCTCTCGAACGGGGTTGTCTGATTTCGGGTCATGACCACGTCATCTGGGCCTCCGACTTCGAAGAAGGCATCGAGCGAGCCGACAATCACCAGATCGAGATCCAGGAAGAGGACGCTGCCTTTCAAGTTCCCGAGCGTCGGTCCCCAGAGGCGCGACTTGTTCCAGATCCCGGGCGTATTGACCGGCAGGCTCGGGATGTTGAGCGGCGGCAGGTCCTCGCAGAGGATCTCGGGATGCAGTCCCTCGCGACTATCCGTGAAGCAGGTGAAGGTAAAGGGCGGCGTGATGTTGCGCGCAACCATCGCATAGAGACGGTTGATATAGGCCGGGCCGAACATCGTGCCCCAACTGATGCAGATGACCTGCTTCACGCCATTGCTGCCATCCAAGACGCCTGTCATTCCTGCTCCATAAGTCATCGCGCGAGTTTCCCCGGTGCGTATCAACCTATCAGCATCCTGTGAAGACCGGTGAGAGCGAATTTAGGCATCCGCGTGGAACGGCAATCCCGATCCATTCTGATTATTGCTGCACCGGCACGCCCGGCAGCGTGTCGAAATTCAGCTTGTTGCCGCTGACGGGCGGTGCTGGATCGACCAGTTGCCCTTCGGCACGGCGCTGCGCTTCCGCGGCCGCGGCCGCCTCGGCGTCTGCAGCGGCTTTAGCATCCGCCTCGGCCTTTGCCTTGGCGTCAGCTTCTGCCTTGGCTCTCGCATCGGCTTCCGCCTTCTGCCGGGCAGCCTCCTCCGCAAGCGCTCTCAGGCGGTCTTCCTCGGCCTTGCGCTCAGCCTCGATCGCCGCTGCCCTGGCGCGCTCGGCGTCGTTGAACTTGTAGAGGGCCACTTCGCGGCGCAGCCGCTGCTTTTCCAGTACGTTGGCCTGCAGCCGCTCGACACGGCGGCGTTCACGCTCGAAGGCCCGCAGCGACAGGTAACCGGTGATGTCGGTGACATCCATCGTCCGGCCGGGCGATGCCAGCAGGCCGGAGAAATCGAGCCGCAATGCCGGGTCGGCACCGGACAGCGCCTCGTTGCCGGGGTTGAGGCCGATATCGAGCGAGGCGTTCACCCGCTCCTGCGGCAGATCGATCTGCGCATTGCCGGTGACCTTGGCAAGATCATTGGCGACGGTGACGTTCTGCACGCGCAGCACGCCGTCGGTAATGTTGAAGGGAATACCCAGCGGCGGCAGCTTCGCCTCGCCGTTGTTCAGCAGCGTCTCGACGATCGGATGCACCTTGCCGGCGTTCAGCTGGTCCTTCATCGGATCGGTGGCCGACAGCAGCGGCGCAAGGATCGCAAGATTCAGGCCGCGCACGCTGGTGTCCCCCAGCCGAAGTTCGCCAGAGCCCGTCAGCGAACTCGCAAGCTCCGTCATCGTCTTGCCTGAGGCTTCCGAGCTCATCGATAGGCCGAACTTGCCGCTGGCCACCGGCGTTCCGTCACGCGCCCAGATCACACCGCCGAGATCGGCATCGGCGAGCGCCAGCTTGGTCTGGAAGAACCCTGTTCCGTCGGCATTGGTGAAGAGCATATTGCCGGAAAGCTTGCCGCTGTCCCAGTTGCCCTGCATGCCGTTCAGCTGCAACTCGTCGCCCTTGTAGGCAATGGTGCTCGAAAAATCGTTGATCGCGCCGGACCAGCCCGGCCAGAACTGTTTCGCCGAAAACTTCAGATTGACGTCGGTGTCCTTGAACACCGGCTGTCCGAGCCCCTGTGTCGTCAGATTGCCGGTCGCAGCATCGGTCATCGGTCCATAGACGGTCTCGCCAAGCCAGATCGCATCGGCCCGGTCGAGCGACAGGTCGCCCGTCGCCGTGGTCTTGTCAGCCTTGCGGTCAACGGTCAGCCCGCCGGAAAACTTGTTGTCGGCGGCGTGTCCTTTCAGATCGGAAAAGACAATCTTACCGCCATCGATGGTCGCCGTCGTCTGCAGCCCGAACGGCAGGCCGGTTCCGAGCTGCGGCAGCGCGATGCCGTTCATGATCAGGTACGGGTCGAGATCGGCGCTCTCAAGCGATATGCCGATCTGCCCATTCATGAAGTTTTCCGGGCGGACATCGACCTTGCCGCTGGCGGTGAACGACGTCCGGTCGGTCGCAAAGGCCAGCGATGCATCGGCGGGATCCGAGTCGGTAACTTGAACCTTGAGCGACAGCCTGCCGTTGGCATCGGCCTCGACAGGCAGCGGATCGAGCCCGGCCTGGCCGAAGAGCACGGCCGTGGTCGCATTTTCAAGCGTCCCTTCCAGGCTGGTCGTCCCCTTGCCTGTCAGCGCCAGAAGATCGGACATCCGGTAATCGAGATTGACCCGGCTGCCATTCGAAACGCCGGCGAGCGTTAGCGTCAGCCCGTCGCCCTGATCGCCACCGAGCGTCAGCGCTCCGCGCAGCGCCGTGTTGGTGTACCAGGCGGCATTGCGCACCAGCCGGTCCATCACGGGATGACCAGGCAGATGCTCCTTCAGCATGGTGAAGAACGGGCCGGGGTCAGCCGATTTGAAGGTGATCTCGCCGGAGCCCTTGTAGTCGAGCAGCGAGCCTTCGGCACGGCCGGTGGCAGTCAATTCCGCACCGGCGAAATTCTTCACCGCCAGCTTTTCGATCGCCAGTGCGCCATCGGCAATCGTGAAATTGGTCTCGACATTGGCAGCCTCGACGCCGAAAGCGGTAAACTTGTCGGCCTTCAGCTGCGCGGTGATCTTGTGATCGAGCACGTTGTCGCCGGCGTCCTGGCCGGTGAACAGCCCGGTCAGCGCCCGCAGCGCATCGAGATCGAGCGCGTCGCCGCCGAGCGCCACGTTCAGCGACGGCGTCTGGTCCTTCGGTGCCAGCCGCTCCAGCCTGCCCTTCAGCGTTGCCGGACCAATGGCGATCTCCAGATTGTCGAAAGCCTGCCTATGGTGCGTCAGACTGACATCCGCCGAGAAGCCGGCCTGCCGCAGCTGACGGATCGACGGATCGACAGAACCGGCGAGCCATGATGCAAGCCCGCTCGGCTGGTTGGATGCCACCGTCACGTGCCCGTTGAAGGACGGCTGACCACGCAACGCAAGGCGCCCCGTGCCTTCCACCTGCGTGCGGCCGGGCAGCGTTCCAACGGCATCGTCGATCGTCCAGCCGTCGCCGGCCGGCTGCAGGTCGAGCTGCACGTCGCGGATCGTCGTATCGCCGGCAACGATCGCCGGTAGCCGCACACTCGCCTTGCCGGGCACCTGCGGGATCGGCACCTGGGCAACGATATTGATCAGCGAATTGAGACGCTGGCGGGCCGACAGGCCAGGATCGCGCGCCGTCTTGCCGCCGGCACCCTGATTGCCGATCCTGTTGACATCGATCTGCTGGCCATTGGCGATCAGCAGGAATTCCGGCGCGCTGCCGGTATCAAGCGTCGCTTCGCCTGTTATTACATAGGGATCGTCAGTCGAACCAATTTCCAGCCGGTAATCAGGCACGCGGATGCGCTCGTTGGTCAGCTCGAAGCGACCCTTGACGCGAGGCGGCGGCGCGGTCTTGTCGCTCTTCGCCTGCCCGCGGTTCTCGATCGCCGCCGACATCGTGCCCTGATAATTCGGCTTGCGATCGACGAGCTTCAGCTCACCATCAAGATCGACGCTGACGGGGTGCTGATCCGGAACCAGCCGGGTGCGGACCTTCAGCGCGCCGTTCTCATCCGGCTGACCACTAGCGATCACGAAACTGCCATGCTCACCATCGAGCGTCGCATCACCATCGATCCGCCAGGGGCCAGCAAGCGATTTCGCCGACATCTCGGCATTGAGGCCGGTAATATGGCGTGAACGGCCGGACTGATCGTCGATGAACTGCACATCGCCGCCACTGACATGCACATTTTCGAGTACGACGGTCTTGGCCGGGATCTCAGACTGGCTGCCGCGCGTCCAGTCCAGCGTTCCGTCTTTCTGCAGCCGCAGGCGCACTTTCGGATTCACAACCCGCATGTCGAAAATCAGCGCTTCGCCCGACAGGAAAGGCGCCAGCTCGGCATCCATCGAAAACTGCTCGACCTGCACGATCGGCTGCCCATCGGGTTCCTGGCCGACGCGCACGTCATGCAGCGTCACCGACGGAAACGGCAGAAGCCGCGCATCGACGGTGCCATGCACGGTGACTTTCTTGCCGATGATGCGGCTTGCCTGATCCTCGAAATTCTTGCGGAAATCGGTCCAGTCTATGAATAGCGGTGCGAATAGCGCCACAACGAGCACTACGACGATCACTCCCCCTAGAAAGACGAGGAACCGGCCTATCAAATCAAGGATTCTCCATTCGGAATTCTGTTGCCGACACTACTGTTATTCATGCCGGTAGCAAGACCGAAGATCATGAGATTGTTCCGTTTTCAGCCGAGATGGAAAATCTTGCCGGGGTTGAAGATATTGTCCGGATCGAGCGAGCGCTTGACCTGCCGCATCAGATCGACGGTGCCGCCGAGTTCCTGTTCCAGAAATGACATCTTCCCCTGCCCGATCCCGTGTTCACCGGTGCATGTTCCATCCATTTCGAGCGCCCGGGCATTCAATCGCGCCACGAAATTCTCGACGGCCGAAATGCCCTCGCTGGTCTTGTCGTCGAAAAGCACAAGCACATGAAAATTCCCATCGCCGGCATGCCCGACGATCATCGCCAGCAATCCGTTCGCTTCGATATCTGCCTGCGTCTCGGTGATGCAATCCGCCAGCCGTGAGATAGGAACACAAACATCCGTCGAAAGTGCGGCAAGCTCGGGCGCCAGCGCCCGTGAAGCCCAGTAGGCGTTATGGCGGGCCTTCCAGAGCTTGGCACGCTCTTCGGCATTAACGGTCCACAGGAATTTGCCGCCGCCGCATTCGGCAGCGATCTCGGCAAACTGCTGCGATTGCAGCGCGACGGTCTCGTCGGTACCGTGAAATTCGAGAAACAGCGTCGGCGTTTCCTCATAGTCGAGGTTCGAATAGGCGTTGCAGCACTTGATCTGCAGCGCATCGAGAAGCTCGATGCGGGCGACCGGAATGCCCATCTGGATGGTCATGATGACAGCGTCACAGGCTGCCTTGATCGTCGGGAAGGCGCAGACGCCGCCGCCGATCTTCTGCGGAATGCCCTGCAACCTGAGCGTCACGGATGTCAGGATGCCGAGCGTGCCCTCGGAACCGACAAAGAGCCGCGTCATGTCGTATCCCGCCGAAGACTTGCGCGCGCGGCGCGCGGTGCGGATTTCCTCGCCAGTCGCGGTGACGGCTGTCACCGACAGCACGTTGTCCTTCATCGTTCCGTAGCGCACGGCGTTGGTGCCTGAGGCGCGCGTCGAGGCCATGCCGCCGATCGAGGCATTGGCACCCGGATCGATCGGAAAGAACAGGCCTGTATCGCGCAGATAGACGTTGAGTTCTTCGCGGGTGATACCGGGCTCCACGGTGCAGTCTAAATCCTCGGCATTGACTTCGAGAACACGGTTCATCCGGCTGAAATCAATGGAAATGCCGCCGGAAGGCGCATTGACCTGGCCCTCGAGCGACGACCCAGTACCGAATCCAATGACCGGAACCTTGTGCTCGGCGCAGACCTTCACTGCCGCTTTAACGTCATCCGCGGTCTCGGCAAACAGCACTCCATCAGGGAGCTGCGCCGGAATATAGGTCGTCGTATGGGCGTGTTGCGCGCGAAAGGATTCGCCGGTCTGGAAGCGCTCGCCGAAGCTCTGTTTGAGGATGCCGAGAACGGCGGCGATCCCCGCCTCGTTGCGCAATCCGGATTTCGCGTCCTTGAGAGCCATCCCGTTGATCTCCAATACATTCCACCATCGACAGGCAGGCTGGTATGAGACAACTGGGAAGACATGTCCAGTCGAGATTGACCGTAATCAGGATGATGAAGGGGCGGCCGTTTGCATGAAGCCGCCCCTGCTATCAGCAGTCAGACGATCGGCGGATTGAGCCGGGCAAAGCCTTCCTGCCTACGGTAAGGGAAGTAGGGATAAGGCGTCTTCTGCGCGCTGACGCTGTCCAGCCTGCCGATCTGCGCCTTGGTCAATGACCAGCCGACGGCGTCGAGGTTCTGGCGAAGCTGGGCTTCGTTGCGGGCGCCGATGATGACGCTTGAGACGGTCGGACGGCTGGTCAGCCAGTTGATGGCGATCTGCGGTACCGTGCGGCCGGTTTCCGCTGCGATCGCGTCGAGCACATCGACAATGTCGTAGAGCTTCTCGTCGTCAACCGGCGGGCCGAATTCCGCCGTCTGATGCAGGCGGCTGCCTTCAGGCAGCGGCTGGCCGCGGCGGATCTTGCCGGTCAGACGGCCCCACGCAAGCGGGCTCCAGACCAGCGCGCCGACGCCCTGGTCGGCACCGAGCGGCATCAGTTCCCATTCATAGTCGCGGCCTGCCAGCGAGTAATAGACCTGGTGCGCGACATAGCGCGGATGGCCGTTGGCGTCAGCGGCGGCGAGCGATTTCATCAGCTCCCAGCCGGCAAAGTTCGAGACACCGGTGTAACGCAGCTTTCCGGCCGCGACGAGACCATCGAGCGCTGCCAGAACTTCCTCTACCGGCGTCGAAGCATCGAAGGCGTGCAGTTGCAGCAGATCGATATAGTCAGTGCCAAGACGGCGGAGCGCGTCGTCGACAGAGCGGATCAGACGCGACCGCGAAGTCCCCCAGTCTGCCGGTCCGTCGCCGGTGGGCAGCCCGGTCTTGGTTGAGATCAGCACCTGATCGCGCTTGCCGCGGATCGCCTGCCCCAGCACCTCTTCCGAAGCGCCAGCCGAATAGACATCGGCGGTGTCGAACAGATTGACGCCGGCCTCGAGGCAGATATCCACCAGCCGCCTTGCCTCGGTGGCATCAGTATTGCCCCAGGCGCCAAACACCGGCCCGGATCCGCCGAAGGTGCCGGCACCGAAGCTGAGCACCGGAACGCGCAGGCCGGATCTGCCGAGATTTCTGTATTCCATGGTCTTTCTCCTGTTGCTCCAGCAGAGATAGACACTGCGAATACCGCGATATAGATTGCCGCAAAGAAACTCATCTATGACTTGAATTCATCATGAGCAGACAGGACATCAACCGCTCGGGCGAAATGGAAGTCTTCGTCCGGGCCGTCGAACTCGGCGGATTCTCTGCGGCCGCCGCGGCCTGCCGTATGACGCCGTCCGCCGTCAGCAAACTGATGACCCGCCTCGAAGCGCGGCTCGGCACACGCCTGATCAACCGCTCGACCCGCAAGCTGCAACTGACGCCCGAGGGAACCGCCTTCTACCAGCGCAGCGTCACCATCCTCGCCGATATCGCCGAGGCCGAGCGCTATGCCTCGGCTGGCGAGCAGGCGACTGGCCCAATCCGCATCAATACCAGCGGCTCGTTCGGCAATCATATCCTCGCACCGCTGGTGCCGCAGTTCATGGCGCTGCATCGCGGCATCACCCTCGACATCACCCAGACCGACCGCGTCGTCGATCTGATGGAAGAACGCGCCGACGTCGCGATCCGCGCCGGTCCGATGAAGAGCTCCAGCCTCGTCGCCCGCAAGCTTGGCAGCACACGCAATTTCATTGTCGCCTCGCCGGACTATCTTGCCCGGCATGGCGAGCCGAAATCCATCGCCGATCTCGAAAAGCACTGCCGCGTCGGCTTCTCCTATTCGCGCGCCATTCAGGGCTGGCCACTCGTCAGCGATGGCCAGACGGTCAACGTGCCGGTGACGCCCGGCGTGCAGGTCAGCGATGGCGAAGCGATGCGCCATATGGCGCTCGCCGGAGCAGGCATGGCCCGGCTCGCAGCCTTCACGCTACGGCAGGACATTGCCGCTGGGAGACTTACCGTCGTCATGGAAGCGTTCAATCCCGGCGATATCGAGGATTTCTATGCCGTCTATATCGGCCAGGGCGGCCCGCTTCCCGCCCGCGTTCGCGCCCTCCTCGATTTTCTGGCTACCCACGCCAAGCTATGAGCCCCTCGCGGCTAGCTCGAAAAGGCGAATTGGCAGAGGCCGCAAAGCATAGTTGTGTTCTTCCCGGCAACGGAGGGACACCGAGATGCAAGCCAAGACCAACCCGAAAATGAGAGGAATGACCGTTCTGTCGTCGACAGGAGCGGTCCTTGCGATGCTGACATCGCCGGCGAGCGCCGAGACCAAGACGGTGACGACAAAGCCGACCGCGGCGACGATGACGCCGGGAGAGCCGGTGCTATTCGACGACAAGACCTGCCCCGCCGGGATGATCGCAAAGTTCACCAAAGCGAAAAGAAACAACAACATCAGCAAGAAATGCGTTCATAAGTGAACGGACACGCCGCTCGACTCACACGCATCGCGTGCCACCGGTGATGGTGGCGCGCAATGCCAGATTTTGCAGTTGACCCTGACGCGCGCTGACAAATATACCGGCACTGCGCCCCGGCATCCCCCGCCGGTCTGAGAAGTCATGCCGATCCCTGCCTTCGACCGCCCCGCGCGGTAAACCCGATCGGCCAACAAGATCGCATCGATGCCGTTCAAAGCCCTTGCCAGCGTCCTGCCTTCGAGAGCGAGCCTGCCCCGCTGGGCGATCCTGCTGGCGTTTTCGACGATTCTGGTTCTCGGGCTGGAAATGCTCGGCCTGCCGGCATCGCTGCTGATCGGACCGATGGTCGCCGCGATCGTTCTCGCGTTGACCGCCTCGAAATCGCAGCTCCGCGTGCCGCGCTGGCCGCTGCTCTTCGGCCAGGCACTCGTGGGCTTCCTGATGGCCCGCGCCATCACCGTCGACATCATCCAGACAATGGCCGACGACGCCCTGCTCTTCCTGTCGATGATCTTCTCGATCATCGCTGCTGCGGGTCTGCTCGGCTATGTCCTGACCAGATGGCAGGTCCTGCCAGGCACGACCGCCGTTTGGGGCTCGTCGCCTGGTGCCGCCTCGGCGATGACCATCATGTCGGAAGCCTATGGCGCCGATGCCCGCCTCGTCGCCTTCATGCAATATCTGCGTGTGGTCTTCGTGGCCGTCGCCGCCTCGGTGGTCTCGACACTCTGGACAAGTGCGGAAGGCACTGAGCCGCCGCCGCTGATCTTCTTCCCGCCAATCGACTGGCCGGCTTTTGCGGCAACGATGGCGCTGACTTGTCTGTGCACCTATGCCGCTGCCCGCTTCCGCATCCAGGGCGGCACGATCATCCTGCCGCTGATCGCCGGGTCGACGCTGCAGGGCCTCGGCCTGCTCACCATCGAGCTGCCGCTCTGGCTGCTCGCCATCAGCTACGCCCTGATCGGCTGGAGCATCGGGCTGCGCTTCACGCCTTCGATCATCGCCCATGCCGCCCGCGCCCTACCGCGCGTGGCCGCCTCGATCCTGACGCTGATGTCGATTTGCGGATTGATGGCCTTCGCGCTTCACAAGCTCGCCGGCGTCGATCCGCTCACCGCCTATCTGGCGACCAGTCCCGGAGGCGCGGATTCCGTCGCCATCATCGCTGCATCGAGCGATGTCGACGTGCCCTTCGTCATGGCGATGCAGGTCGGACGTTTCCTGGTGATCCTGTTGACCGGCCCCATGCTCGCCCGCTTCATTGCGCGAAAGAGCGGACTGGCGATGAGCCGCGTCTGAGCGAGGCCCACTGCCCCGGCGTCATGCCATAGGCCTTCTTGAAATGCCGGTTGAGATGGCTCTGGTCGGCAAAGCCGGTCGCAAAGGCGACCTCCGGCAGTTTCTCGCCTGCAATGATCAGCGCCTTTGCCTGCTGCAGCCGCCGCATCAGCAGATAGCGGTGCGGACTGGTGGCGAAGGCGGCGCGGAAATGCCGGGACAGCGTGAACCGGTCGAGGCCGGTCACCGTCTCCAGTTCGCTGGAATGAACGGCGCGCGTCGCATGGGCCTCGAGATAGTCCCGTGCCCGCCGCGCCTGCCGCCAGGCGATCTTGCCGATCGGGCGGACCGATGCACCAGCGTGCCGCACCAGGCCTCCCGCCACGTCGGTCAGAAAATCGTCGACGAACAATCCGTCCAGCTCACCATCGAGATCGGCAAGCGCGCCGAGCAGCACACCAGCCAGAGCCGCATCGCCGAAAACGGGTTCATCGACGAACGGAAGACCAACCTTCTCCATCTCCAGACAGTCGGCGACCAGCGCCGGTTCGATATAGAGCATGCGGTATTGCAGCCCATCTTCGGTTCCCGCACCGCCGTCATGTTCCTCGTCCGGATGCAGCACGATCACCTGCCCCGGCATGCTGAAACGCCTTTCGCCGCGATAGCTGAAGGTCTGCACACCCTTCAGCGTCACGCCGATCGCATAGGTATCGTGCCGGTGCGGCTCGAAGGCATTGCCTGAAAACTGCGCCTCGATGCGCTCGATCCCCGGAAATGCCGGCGCTGTCAGGATGCCGTCGCCCGCAACAGGAGCGCACAAATGTTCAAGACCCGCAAAGACCGTTGAATTTACATCTTCGCTCAAGGCTACCTCGAAACGCATCTGAAAGACTGGAACATGTTTGATACCAAAATTGCGATCGTCCTGCGAAACAATCTTGCATCCTGGCAGACGCTGAATGTCACAGCCTTCCTGATGAGCGGCATCGCCGGCCGGCATCCGGAGATCCTCGGCGAAGCTTACAGGGACCGCGCCGGAAATCTCTACAACCCGCTTTCCATACAGCCGATCATCGTGCTCTCGGCCGATGACGCGACGATATCAGCCGTTCACCGGCGATCTCTTGAGCGCGGCGTTGCGACGTCGATTTTCATCGAGGAAATGTTTGCCACCGGCCACGATGCTGCCAACCGCGCCGTCTTTGCAGAATTCGCGCCCGATGACGCCAAGGTCGTCGGCATCGCGCTGCGCGCCGACAAGAAGATCGTCGACAAGATCACCAAGGGCGCATCCATGCATGCCTGAACGAAGACGGCCGGGCGATCACCCGGCCGTCTGCAATCGAGAAAGACGAAATCAGCCCTGGGTAACCGGAGCGATCTGGATTTCGACGCGGCGGTTCTGCGCACGGCCCGCTTCCGTCGCGTTCGATGCGACAGGCTGCGACGGACCGAAGCCCACGGCCGAAACACGCCGCTGATCGATGCCCTGGCCGCCGAGATAATCGGCAACCGACAAGGCGCGGCGCTGCGACAGATCCTGGTTATGCTGCAGGCTGCCGGTCGAATCCGTGTGGCCGTTGACGTCGATGAGCGTGCGGTTGAACTTGCGCAGCACGATCGCGACCGAATTCAGCGTCTGATAGAAGCCCGGCTTCACCGCGTCCTGATCGACGTCGAAGGTGATGTTCGATGGCATGTTGAGAATGATGCTGTCGCCGTTGCGGGTCACCGAGATGCCCGTGCCTTCGAGCTGCTGGCGAAGCTCCGCTTCCTGTTGGTCCATGTAGTTGCCGATCGCGCCACCGGCAAGCGCACCGACGCCGGCCCCGATCAGTGCAGCGTTGCGCGCACCATGGCCGCGTCCGCCGAGCGCTGCCCCTGCCAACGCGCCGCCAACGGCACCGAGCATCGCACCACCCGCGGTGTTCGACATTTTCTGCTCGCCCGTATAGGGGTCGGTCGTGGTGCAGGCGCTCAGATAGCTGGCGGCAAGCGCCAGAAGAAGGAATTTCTTGATCATGGGCAGAAGGCTCTCCGTTCGAAGCTGACCCGAGCAAATATTAAGGAATGCGGCAACAAGATGAATGCGATCATCCGATAGCCCAAAATTCTGGAAATGCACACGCAGGACTGCCAACTGTGCCCGGATATCACCAGTTTTGCGAAGTGGCCGAACGCAAATCGCCCGGGGACGGCCCGGGCGATTCGATTTCAGCTTATAGAACTCAGATGCCCTGGAAGAGCTGGGTGATCGTGTTGTAGCTCGCATTGGCGATCTGCAAAGCCTGCAGACCGAGCTGCTTCTGCGTCTGCAGGGCGGCCAGCCGGCCGCTCTCCTCTTCCATATTGGCGTCCACGAGGCGTCCGATGCCGGACGTGTAGGAATCGGTCAGCGACTTGGCGAAATCGTTCTGCAGGTCGATGCGTTTTTCCAGCGCCCCGAATGACGAGCCAACAGTCGTCATCTGCTTCAGCGCCGCATCAGTCACGCCGATCATATCCTTGATGTCGTCAGCCGAGCTATTGGCGTCGAGGCCGATCTCGACCTGACCGGCCGTATTTCCCTCTTTGCTGAACATCATCACGTAATTCTTCGCGGCACCAAGCTCGGTCGCAAAATGATCCGTGGTCAGCGCCCCATATTCACCGGTGCCGCCAGCGCGGTCGTCGACCATATAGCGGGCGTCCTGAGAGGTCGTCACACCAGTGGACGGCATATCGATGTGATAGGTGAGCGTCGAGACCTTGACCGAGCCATCATCGCCCCGAATGAACGCCGCCGGGATTTCCTTCGGCTTCGTCGGATCGTCTTCGTCGGTCAGCACCACCCAGTTGTCGCCGTTGAAGCTCGCAGCTTCAGACACCGAGCGCAGCTGCGCCTTCAGCTGGGTAATCTCATCGTTGATCTTGGTCTTGTCGACACCGTTCTCGGTGGCCGCAACCAGCTTCGATTTGATCGTGGAGACGATCTCGATGGCGCTGGAAACCGCGGTATACGCAACACCCATGGTTGCCGCCGCCATACCCAGCGCGTCCTGGATCGCGCCGTTCGCCTTGTTGTCGGTGCGGACGGTCGTGGCAATCGCCCAATAGGCTCCGTTGTCCTTCGCCTTTTCGACGCGAAGGCCCGAGGAAAAATGATTTTGTGTCGTGGTCAAATTGCGGTTGGTATCGCGCAGGATATGAAGCGCCGCATCAACCGATGTGCGTTGAAAGATACTCACAGAACTAGAACTCCGAACACAACTATACGCAACTAACTGACATGACCGGGTCCGCGAAACGTCATGTTCGGGCGCTGAAAATCAGCGGAAAATGCACCTCCAAAAACGCTGGAGGTATTGATCGGTCACGAGGCGATCATTGCCGCTTATACTTAAAAAACGGCTAACATTCGCAATTGATTCACGCTGTTTTGCAATTGCTCGTTGACCATAAAAACGTGCCGCGGACGAGCCGCGGCACCTTCTCGAAATAGAGTTGCAATGCACTACTCGGCGGCCTGGAGCTGCTGCGGATCCGGCACCGGTTTCGGGCGCGCCGCATCCGACATTTCCTCGTGCAGCCGGGCCTCTTCATGGGCATGCGGCTTGGCGAAGCGGGCGATCAGAAGGTAAGCGACGGGGGTGATGAACAGCGTCACCAGCGTTGCGAAACCCAGCCCGCCGACGATCACCCAGCCAAGCGCGACGCGGGCTTCGGCACCGGCACCATGCGCAAAGACCAGCGGAACGCCCCCAAGAATGGTCGCGATCATCGTCATCATGACCGGGCGCAAGCGCAGCTCGCAGGCCCGCTCGATCGCCTCGCGCACCGCTACGCCATGATCGCGCAGCTGGTTGGCGAACTCGACGATCAGGATGCCGTTCTTCGCCATGACGCCGACCAGCAGCACCAGGCCGATCTGGCTGTAGATGTTGAGGCTCGACCCGGTGATGATCAGCGCGAAGACGGCGCAGGCAAGGCCAAGCGGCACCGTCGACATGATGATCAGCGACGACAGCACGCTTTCAAATTGCGCCGCCAGCACCAGGAAGATGATGACGATCGCAAAGCCGAAGGTCAGCGCCATGCCGCTGGAATTTTCCTCCAGCGTCGCCGCTTCCGCCAGCGGCAGCAGCCGGGCGCCCGGCGGCAGCAGCGGCGTTGCAATCTCGGTGACCTGCTTGACGGCATCGCCGAGTGACATGCCATCCTTCAGGCCAGCGGTGATCGCCACCGAGGCCAGCTGCGATTCGCGGTTCAGCTGCGGCGCCACCGAGCCTTCCTTCAGCGAGGCGATGACCGACATCGGCACGATCTTGCCGTCCCCGGTTTTCAGGAAGACGTTTTCGAGATCGGTCGGATCGTCGATCGGCCGCGTCGTCGAGGTCAGAAGCACCGGATAGGACTCACCATCAACGAACACATCGACCACCGAACGCCCCTCCAGCAGCGACTGGATCGCCGTCGAAAGACCGGTGATATCGATGCCGAGATCGGATGCCCGCTCGCGGTCGATCGCCACGGAAACCTGCGCCTGTGACGGCTCGTTGGTCAGACGCGGCGTGTCATACTGGCCGGTGGCATCGAGTGCCTGGACAAGCTTCAGTGCCGACGCCGTGAGATCGTCGTAATTGTTGCCGATCAGCGCCAGCTGCAACCCGTTGCCGGCACCACGGATGCGCAGGCTGTTCGAGGAGATCGCGTTGCCGCGCAGCGCCGGAACGCGCGATGCCGCCTGGTTGATATCCTGAACGATCTCTGCCTGCGTCCGCTCGCGCTCGCCCCAGGGCGCAAGGGTCAGCACCATGAAGCCGCTATTGGCCTGGCCGCCCTGTCCCGAAATCGAGAAAACGTTGCGGATATCACCGCTATCGACCAGCGGCTGCAGATATTCCTCGACGCGCTGCATCTTGTCGCGCGTATATTCGAGGCTGGAGCCCTGCGGCGCCGTCAGCCGCATCATCACCATGGCGCGGTCTTCGTTCGGCGTCAGCTCGCTCTTGACGGTGGAGAAGGCGATCAGCGCCGCGCAGCCGAACAGCAGCGAGGCGACGATAACGATGAAGGGCGCATTCAGGCAGCGCTGCAGACCCCATTTATAGGTGTCGGCAAACAGCGTTCCGAAACGGCCGAGCAGGCCATGATCCTCACGCATCGGCTTGGTCAGCATCCGCGACGCCAGCATCGGGCAGAGCGTCAGCGCCACCAGCGATGAAAGGCCGACCGAGAACGCGAGCACGAAGCCGAACTCCCGGAACAGACCGCCCACCTGCCCCGGCAGGAACGACAGCGGAATGAACACGGCTGCCAGCGTTGCGGTTGTCGCGATAACCGCGAAGAACACTTCGCGGGTGCCGAGAACAGCCGCAGCACGCGGCCCCATGCCCTCGGAGCGCCGCCGAACGATGTTTTCAAGCACGACGATCGCATCGTCCACGACGAGGCCGGTCGCCAGCACGATCGCCAGCAGCGTCAGGATATTGATCGAGAAGCCGACCATATAGATCGCCGCCAGCGTACCGATCAGTGCTACCGGCATGCTGACCGCCGGGATCAGCGTTGCCCGCCAATCGCGCAGGAAGAGATAGATGACGGCGGTGACGATGACTGCAGCCAGAATCAGCGCCAGCTCGACCTCATGGATCGCGCCGTCGATGAACACGGCATCGTCGCTGGTAATGGCGATCTTGGTCCCCTCCGGCAGCGTCTTCGACAGCTGCTCGACGGCGGCGTGGATACCGGTCGAGATGTTCAGCGTATTCGATTGCGCCTGGCGGATGATGCCGAGGCCGATGCCCGGATTGCCGTTGGAGCGCAGCGCGGTTTCGCCGTCGCGCGGTCCAAGCGTGACGGTGGCGACATCGCCGAGCCGGACGCGATCCTGCAGGATGACGTTCTGGAAATCTTCCGGCGTCTGCAGATTGGCCGTGGCACGTACGACGATATCCTGCGTCTTGCTTTTCAGCGAGCCGGCGGGCACGTCGAGAGCCGAGTTGGCGAGCGCCTGCGTGAGATCGCCGACCGTCAGGCCGCGGCTTGCCAGCGCGCTCTGATCGACATCAACGCGGAATACCTTCTCCTGGTCGCCATATTCCTCGACATCGGCAACGCCATCGACGGAAGCGAGCCGGTCGACGATCTCGTTTTCGACGAGCAGCGTCAGGTCATCCATGTTGAGCGTGCTTGATGTCACGGCGAGGCGCATGATCGCCTGCGAATCCGAATCCGCCTTGACGATCTGCGGCGCATCCGCGTCATCGGGCAGGTTCTGGGTGATGCGGCCGATTGCATCGCGCACGTCGTTCGCGGCAACCGCGAGGTCGATGGAATCGGAGAATTCCAGCGTCACCCGGCTCTGGCCGAACTGCGACTGCGAGGAGATCGACTTGAGGCCGCTGACGCGGGCGACCGCGCCCTCGATCACCTTCGTCAGTTCCTGATCGATGGTCTGCGGCGAGGCGCCGTCGAATGTCGTGCGCACGGTGACGACCGGACGATCGACATCAGGCAGTTCGCGCACCTCGACGCCGACATAGGCGGCAAGGCCTGCGACAACCATCAGCGTATTGAAGACCAGCGCCAGGATTGGCCGGCGCACAAAGAGCGCAGTGAAACTCTGCTTGCCGGAGGCGCGCTCGGGAATCTCGGTCACGCTCATTGGGTTGCCACTCCGTTGCTGGAGGCAACCTCATTGCTGACGCGCACCGCTCCGCCCTCACGTACCCGCTGCAGGCCCTGGGTGACGATCGCGTCGCCATCCTTGATATCGGCCTTGACGAGAACGAAGTCCGGATTGCGCTGGACGATGCTGACGCGAACTTTGTGCGACTTGCCATCGGCAACCTGCCAGACGAAGGAACCCTGCGAATCCCACTGGACCGACAGCGGATCGACCGCCGGATATTTGTCGCCCGCAAACTTCATGCCGACATTGAAGGACATGCCGGCGCGAAGCTCGTCTGACGTGTTGTCGATACGCGCGCGGATCCGCAGCGTGCGGCTGGCGGCATCGATACGGTTGTCGACCGCCTCGACCGCGCCAGAGAACACTTGGCCCGCCCGCGCAACCGACGTCGCATCGACCGGCTGGCCGACGGATACCGTGTTGGCGAACCGCTCCGGCACCCAGAAATCGACCAGAATCTCGCTACGGTCGTCGAGCGTCACGATCGGCGTGCTTGTCGTGACGTTGTCGCCGATATTGACCGGCACGATACCGACGATGCCGTCGATCGGCGCGACGATATTGCGGCGCGTCAGGTTGAGATCGGCGGCCTGCAGCTGTAGCCGCGCGCCCTGCTCGGCGATCTCCGCATCGAACACATCCATGCGCGACACGCTGGATTTGATATTGTGGTAGAGATTGGACTTCTCGAGCGCTGCCTTCAGCGCCACTTCGGCCTGCCCCTTGGCGATCACCTGCTCTTCGCTGTCGAGCGTCGCCAGAACCTGCCCGGCCTTCACTTTGTCGCCGGACTTGATGTGAATTTCGCGCAGCGTGCCCGTCGCCTGCGGTGTCACCGCGACGGAGCGGATCGCATCGCCGGTACCGATGGCGCTCAGCTGATCGTTGACCACACCCTGCACCACGGCCTGGGTCACCACCAGCACGGCGCCGTTTCGTCCGCCGCCATTGCGTCGGTTGCCGCCCTCACCGCGGCTCTGGCCTTCGCCGGCCGCTGGCGCCGCTGCATCCGCGGTTTTCCCCGAAGAGGAAATCTTTGAAACGAGACTTTCGGGAACCCCGGCATTTCTCAAACTGTCAGCCGAACCCGGCACAAAAAATATCCATCCGGCAAAACCGGCCGCAATCACGATAATAGAAAGAATAAACTGCTTCCAGAAAGCCATTCACGTCTCCAGAGGGACTCGAGGTTGGACCAGGGTCGGTCGAAAGAGGCGTATGGGGCAAGATTCCCGCCTGTCTGCGGCAATATCACCCCTTTACAAACCGGCTTCAAGCGTATCCGTCCGTCATTACAGAATTGTAATCTGGGCGCGGCCCGGAAAGGGGCGATGCAAGTCACTTTTGCTTGAGAATGAGCGATTATTCGGGAAATTTTACCGTTCACTTCTTTAGCGGCACCAGAATAGCGCAATAAAACCGGCGACACTCCTCCCCAGAATAAGGCAGAACCATGCGCCGCGCCCTTCCCTTCCTGCTGAGTTTCACCGGAGGCTATGTCGATACCGCGGGCTTCCTGGCACTCGGCGGATTGTTCACCGCCCACGTCACCGGCAACTTCGTGACGCTGGGCGCGGCGCTGATATCGGGGACATCGGGCATCATCGCCAAGCTTCTGGCGCTGCCGGTCTTCTGTCTGACGATCTTTCTGCTGCGTTATGTGACGCGCCTGACAGCCACAGTTGAAGACCGCAGCCTGCGGCTGATGCTGATCCTGAAGCTCCTGTTCCTGATCGCCGCCGCTGTCATGGCGATCCGCCTTGGCCCATTCGCCGATCCGGACGGCTTGCCGTTGGTGACAACAGGCATGTTGCTGGTGGTCGCCATGGCCATTCAGAATGCCGTGCACCGCATCCATCTAGCCAGCGCGCCGCCCACAACGCTGATGACCGGCACGACGACGCAGATGATGATCGATCTCGCCGACCTGGCACAGGGAACGCCCATTGACGCTGCTGCGCCGGTGAAAACCCGGCTGTCGAAGATGGCGCTCGCCGTCGCCTCCTTCGCGCTTGGCTGCGGACTGGCGGCACTGGCTTATGTCCTCGTGGGCATCTGGTGTTTCGCCCTTCCGCCGCTCCTGGCGCTGGTTTCGGTGACGCTGGCCTTCCAGTCACAGCAAACCCCATAAAAGCCTGGGGGTACGGAAGCAGAACATCTTTTCTGGTCTTTCGATACCGAATCACTACATTACGCGGCATGAGCAATAGTTTCGACGATATTCCCTTCTTCGACGAAGAGCCGCAGGCACCGCGCAAAGCGGTCCCCGCCGCGCAAGGCGGCGGCCTCGCGGCTCGCGCCATGGCGGCGCGAAATGGCGCAAACCAGAAGCCGGACTATCTCTCGGGCCTCAACCCGGAACAAACAGAAGCCGTCGAAACGCTTCAAGGCCCCGTCCTGGTGCTCGCCGGCGCCGGCACCGGCAAGACACGAGTGCTGACCACCCGCATCGCTCACATCTTGAACACCAACAGCGCCTTCCCCTCGCAGATCCTCGCCGTCACCTTCACCAACAAGGCAGCCCGCGAGATGAAGGAGCGTATCGCCCATCTGGTCGGCGGCGCCGTAGAGGGCATGCCCTGGCTCGGCACCTTCCACTCGATCGGTGTCAAGCTGCTGCGCCGCCATGCCGAGCTCGTCGGCCTGCGCGCCGATTTCACCATTCTCGATACCGACGACGTCGTGCGCCTCATCAAGCAGCTGATCCAGGCCGAAGGCTTGGACGACAAGCGCTGGCCGGCCAAGCAGTTCGCCGGGATGATCGACACCTGGAAGAACAAGGGCCTCAGCCCCGCCGATATTCCGGAAGGCGATGCCCGCGCCTTTGCCAATGGCCGCGGCCGCGAACTCTATTTCGCCTACCAGAACCGCCTTTCGACGCTGAACGCCTGCGATTTCGGCGACCTGCTGATGCATCCGATCCATATCTTCCGCAAGAACCCGGATCTGCTGAAGGAATATCACGGCCGCTTCCGCTACATCCTCGTCGACGAGTATCAGGATACCAACACCGCCCAATATATGTGGCTGCGGCTGCTGGCGCAGCGTCCCAAGGGCGAGCCGCAGAATGTCTGCTGCGTCGGTGACGACGACCAGTCGATCTACGGCTGGCGCGGCGCCGAAGTGGACAATATCCTGCGCTTCGAGAAGGATTTCCCGGGCGCCAAGGTCATCAAGCTGGAGCGCAACTACCGCTCGACCGCCCATATTCTGGGCGCTGCCGCCCACCTGATTACCCATAACGAGGGCCGCCTCGGCAAGACGCTGTTCACCGATCGCTCCGACCCTGACGACGTCAAGGTGCAGGTGCATGCCTCCTGGGACTCGGAAGAGGAAGCCCGCGCCATCGGCGAAGAGATCGAGCAGCTCCAGCGCGACAAGCACAATCTGAACGACATGGCGATCCTGGTGCGCGCCTCCTTCCAGATGCGCGAGTTCGAAGACCGCTTCGTGACGCTCGGTCTAAACTACCGCGTCATCGGCGGCCCGCGCTTCTACGAGCGCCTCGAAATCCGCGATGCGATGGCCTATTTCCGCCTCGTCGCGCAGCCTTCCGACGACCTGGCTTTCGAGCGCATCATCAACACGCCGAAGCGCGGCCTCGGCGACACCACGGTGCGCGCCCTTCACGACTATGCCCGCGCCCGCGACATCCCGATGCTGGCGGCAGCCGCCGATATCATCGAGACCGATGAGCTGAAACCCAAGGCCCGCAAGGCACTGTTCGACGTGATTCAATCGTTCCGCCGATGGCAGGAAATGCTTGAAAGAACTCCGCATACCGATCTCGCCGAGCAGATCCTCGAAGAGTCGGGCTACACCGACATGTGGAAGAACGACAAGAGTGCCGAAGCGCCCGGACGCCTCGACAACCTGAAGGAACTGATCCGCTCGATGGACAGTTTCGAATCGATGCGCGGCTTCCTCGAGCACGTTTCGCTGGTCATGGATGTCGAGCAGAACGAGAACCTCGACGCCGTCTCGATCATGACGCTGCACTCCGCCAAGGGTCTGGAATTCGAGACCGTCTTCCTGCCCGGCTGGGAGGAAGGCCTCTTCCCGCATCAGCGCTCGCTCGACGAAAGCGGCCGCGCCGGCCTCGAGGAAGAACGCCGCCTCGCCTATGTCGGCATCACCCGCGCCAAGCGCCGCTGCCACATCTGGTTCGTCTCCAACCGCCGCATCCACGGCCTCTGGCAATCGACGATCCCCTCGCGTTTCCTCGACGAATTGCCGGAAAGCCATGTCGAAGTCGCCGAAGTCGAGCAGAGCTACGGCGGTTATGGCCGCGGCGGCTATGGCCAGTCGCGCTTCGACAAGTCGGACCCTTTCTCCAATTCCTATTCGACACCCGGCTGGAAGCGCGCCCAGCAGAACAAGACCGAAGCCACCCGCGACAACTGGGGCAGCCGCTCCGGCCACGCCGTCGAGCGCATCGGCTATGGCGAAAGCGGCCCCAAGGGCCGCACCATCGAAGGCGAACTCGTCGCCAAATCGACCTCCGCCGAACCCTCAAAATTCCAGACCGGCGACCGCGTCTTCCACATCAAGTTCGGCAACGGCAACATCACCGGCATCGAGGGCAGCAAGCTGACGATCGATTTCGACCGGGCGGGGCAGAAGCGCGTGCTTGATGGGTTTGTAGAGCGGGTTTGAACCTTTTAAGTTGAGATCGCCGCCCGAGGCATCTCATCCCAAGTTTTGCCTTGATATTCCCGTCCAGCCTTCTTCTTATTCACACCTCCCCATTGCTTGAAGAAGAATGCCGTTTCGGAGTAATCGCAGGCTGCCTTGATTTCATCAATCCAGTCTACATCCATAGGGCGTGCACCAGGCCCAGACTCACCGCCGACAATAGCCCAATCAATATCATCTAATTTAACTGGACCCACGCTCTTCAAAAGTGGCTCGAATGAAACGAACCGGACGGCCGCCGGCGTCGCTCGAAGCTCATCGATTCTGAACGTGAAGTCGCTACCTTCTACGGAAGTTCCAAGCCATACATTTTCGAGAATGGGAAATTCGCCGGACGATAATATCCTTGCCATGTTGTCCGGTCTCTTCGTCAAGATCTGGAAGACATGCCAATGTGCATCGCTCATAGTCTCCCATACGCGACGGATGAAATCGACCGGAACCTTGTCCTGAAAAAGATCAGACATGGAATTAACAAATATCATGCGCGGCTTGCGCCAGGAAATTGGAGCCTCGACAACACGATCGTTCAACACGACTTTGCCTGTCCAAACCTGCCGCTTGCCACTCTTTCTTGTTGTCCCGCGGTAGCCGGCATGCCCCATAGCATCTAGTCGCGCCGCCATCCGCATTGCGTAGCAGTTAGTGCATCCGGGTGAGATTATGGTGCATCCCGAAACCGGATTCCATGTGGCATCAGTCCATTCGATATCAGATAGGCCCGCCATTACTTCCTCGTCATTATTTCGCGCGCAACCTTTTGAGCTAGTTCCTTCGCACGCTTGCCTGGATTAGAGCACGCGAAAAGCAGCGAATAGTGTGGCTGACCTCCTCTACCGAGCGGAAGCCAACTTTTAGCAACGCCGCCGCCAAAAATGCTCGCCATACATTCAATCATGAAGCGCGTCATTCCGTCAGCGCTGGCAATTTTCTCTAGTTCAACCGGCGCGTCTGCGAAGAAATCACCTTGAGAGGAAGTAGTTTTTGCTATCGCATGACTACGCCAATCGAACGGTCCGAACATGCTATCAATGGATCGCTCAGCTTCCTTTACGACTTGGCCGTTATTTTTAACCTGACGCGCGATCCCCAACCATGCCGGAAAAAGATACCACAGATCGACTTTTTCCGTTGCCGCGATAATCTCTAGTGTCTCCCATCGAACTTGGTTTCCAAATGGGTCCAAGAATATTAGCGCCCTATCACCTTTACCCAAACTCGAGCAAAAATCTCTGACGACATCGTTAGCATCACGTCCAACGATCTCAATGTGATCTTTAAGGTGCGAATAGTCGGCCGCTAGGGTCTGCAGTTCTTTGGTATTTTTGCGGCGGAGATCAGAAAACACGTAACGAGAAAATGGCACATCGACGCTAAGTGCGCGTCGCACAGAGCCAACAATTACTTCCTCAGCATCAATTATGCCCTCCAGCGTCGGCAAGCTGACTCCCAGTGGAATTTCGCCGGTCCCTGCGAACGCATCAAGATAATGCAACCTAAACGGTCTCTCCGGAGAGGGTTTGTTTCGCAAGACTTTTGTGTAGAAATTTGCGTAATTAAATACCGTATCGAGCTTCACCTTTGTATGCGTGCTACCAAAGGATCTTTGCACCACGTCTGCCCCTCCGTGAACAATAAAGGAACAAACTACACAGGATTAGCAATAACACAACCCTGAATTTAATAAGGATTCAAGCAGAGGTCTACGAAACCTAACCTCACCCCAACATCTGCATAGACCCCAGCCCAAGAATATCATTCAGCAGCGCGATCCCCATCCCCAGCGCCACGATCACCAGTCCGATCAGAAACAGCCGGCGTGAACGGTCGTATTTGGCGGCGATCAGCGAGTCGCGGGCGAGAAGGTCGGCGAAGACCTTGACCTGGATGGCGATGCCGATGGTCAGGAAGACCATTGGCACGATGTCGATGCGGCTCCAGTCGTTGGGGTTCGAGACCCAGCGGCCGATGAAGTTCAGTGAGAAGCCGAGGATGATCCCGGCCGCGGTCAGCGAACCGTTGCGGAACGTCGAATCGATCTTCTCCTCAGGGTCCGGCTCGGCCATCGCTCTCCTCCCGATGACGGTTATCGAAAGAAAGGCAGAAATGGCCGGGATCGGCAAGAGCCCGTCTGCAGGTGCCGCGCGCGACGAAGCTTAGGTGGCCCGGGCATCGGCGATGTCACCCTTTCGTGACTTCGTCCACGGCACCTCTTCCCGCATACTGCGCGCGGGCTGGCAAAGGAGGATGCAGATGAAACGCTACTCGCTGCCGATGATCGCCCTCGCGCTCCTGGCCGCCGTGCTCGGCAATCCGGGCATCGCCATGGCTTGCAACAAGATCATCGGAACTTGAGCCCTCGATGAGAACGAAGCGGAGGCGCGGGCCGGGGTTCGCGCCTTCATTGTTTTCGGCGAACGGAAACGAGCGCGCTGATTCTTCCGCCGCGCGGGAAGCGCAAAATCGCCCGACAATTTGCCGCAGCAGCACAAGCAGCGTCAAACAGCGCATTGCACCCGCTGGCTGCCGAGACGGCTGGCCATGCGCAACCGGCGGACGCCAATAGCACATGGATTCCGCCGCGGAAGACAAAAATTCAATAACGATTTCAATGAAATAAATACGGTAAACGAAAGATTAAACTGCGTCGCAGCCATCCGTCAATCGCAGTTATCCCCTGTCAAAACGTCGCTTTGACCACCTCCGCAAATCGGCTTAGCCCGGCTCCTGTCCGGCCATGAAGACCGGGCTTCACGAAGAACTCGCAAAGGAGGTTCCAGTGACCAGCGTTTCATCCTTGGGCAGCGCCCTCACCCAGTATCAGTCCCCGATTTCGAGCCTCGACAAGAACGGCGACGGCATTATCTCCGCCGACGAGCTTGCAGCGGCAAACATTTCCACCGGTGCTTCGACGACCGCCAACAGTACTGCGAAGGCGTCCTCCACCAGCAGTGATGACGACAGCGGTTCCACCACAGACGTCGTGCAGCGCATCACCGCCGATATCCTCAACATGATGCTGCAGATGCAGCAGCAGTCCGATAGCGGCGCCAGCGATGACGGCAGTGACACCAGCAGCGATGCAAGCGGCCCGCAGGGCATTCTCGCCTCGCTCGACGCCAATGGCGACGGCAAGCTGACGACAGACGAAATCCTCTCCGGCGATACGCAAGCCCTTTCAGGCAATGCCTCCGGCGGCGAAGACGATCAGTTCCTGACCAATATGCTGACCGATATCCAGAAATCGCAGCAGGCTTACCAGAGTACCTACGGCTCTTCGCCGGCCGCCGCTGATGCGGCAGACCATCAGGGCGAAATCCAGGCTATCTGACCCGTGCCGGGCTCCGCCGGGGGAGCCTTGCCGGGGAAGACGATTGTTTGAAGAAGGCCGCAGCATTTCACGGCGCCGTCAGATTGGCGGAACTGCTTAAAGTACCGCACCATCAATCGAAATACCCGAAAAATAGGGCTTGCATGCTGAGCGCCAGCCCCCCACTAATCGGTGGATACTCACGATCCCGATTGCGGACGGCACGCTTTGACGGAGTCCTTGCATGAGAGCTCTTCTGCTCGTCGATATCCAGAATGGCTTTTGTCCCGGCGGCAATCTTCCTGTTCCCGAAGGCGACAAGGTGGTGGCGGTCGCGAACCGCCTGATCGACAGCGGAAAATACCAGCTCATCGTTGCCTCGCAGGACTGGCATCCGCCAGGTCACGGCAGCTTCGCCTCCTCGCATCCGGGAAAGCAGCCCTTCGAGATGGGTGAACTCGCAGGCAAACCGCAGATGATGTGGCCCGATCACTGTGTCCAGTACACCGTCGATTCCGAGCTGCATCCGGAACTGAAGGCCGAAGAGATCGACCTCATCCAGCAGAAGGGCGAAGATCCGCGCGTCGACAGCTACTCCGCCTTCCGCGACAACGATCACGACGCCTCGACAGGCCTTTCCGATTTCCTTGAGGACCAGGGCGTCACCGATCTCGACGTCTGCGGCCTGGCGACCGACTACTGCGTCAAGTTCTCGGCCATCGATGCGCTGGACATGATCCCCGGCGTCCGGGTGCGCTTCATCGAAGATGCCAGCCGTGGCATCACGCCTGAGGGCGTCGCGACCGCAATCGCCGAGATGAAATTCCGCGGCATTGCCATCATCGACAGCCGCGACGTGCTCGAAGGCTGAGCCTCAGTCGGTCGCCGCCCGCTCCAGCCCGTAGATATCGTCGGCAAAATCCTCGGCGCGCTTGGCAAAGGCCGCATGCGCGTCCTGCAGCCCCTTCTTGTAATAGGCTGCCCCGACCTCCTTGACGAAGAAATCCATAACCAGCTCCGCCTTGATGATACCGATGGATTGATCGAGTTCGGCATCGAAGAAATGCTGGATACTCGCCATCAGCTGCGCCTTCTCATCCTTTGAAAACTCGATCGCGACCATCTGCTGTCTCCGTGGTTTGCAGCCCACCGTTCAGCGAAATCAATTGTCCAATCAAGGAAATTCGATTGCGGCAGCGGCCTTTGCCTCCTAGAGGAAGCCTATTCGAGAAAAAGGAAGCATGCATGCCGATGAGTCGATCGGAATTCGTTGATGGCTTGCGGGGCGGCTCTGCCGTGGCCCTTGCCTCCGCCCCCTTCGGCGCACTGTTCGGGGCGCTTGCCGCCGATCACGGCATGTCGCTGGCCGAGCTCACCTTCATGAGCGCCACGGTCTATGCCGGCGCCAGCCAGATGGTCGGCATCGAGCTTTTCGGCGGCAACGTCCCTGCCTGGGTCATCATCGCCTCGATCCTCGCCGTCAACTTCCGCCACGTTCTCTATTCGGCAGCGATCGCCAAGCACATCCGCCATTTCACGGCGCTGCAGAAATTCTTCACCTTCTTCCTGCTGGTCGATCCGCAGTTTGCCGAGACCGTCAAGCGCAGCGAATCCGGGAGGCAGGTCACCTTTGCATGGTACTTCGGCTTCGGCATCATCATCTACGTTCCCTGGGTGCTGATCAGCCTGCTCGGCGGCGTTCTCGGCAGCTTCATCGGCGATCCCAAGACACTCGGCCTCGATATCCTGCTGCCCGCCTATTTCCTCGGTATCGTTCTCGGTTTCCGCAGCCGCGACAACTTCCTGCCAGTCGCAGCCGTCAGCGCCGTCGCCTCGGTCATCGCCTATCACCTCGTCGGCTCGCCCTGGCATGTCAGCCTCGGTGCAGCAGCAGGAATCGTGCTCGCCGCCGTCCTGCCGCTTCCCGCCGTCCACCAGCCGGAACCGGCCAACGAACCGCACGAGGTCTGATCATGGAATTTGACCTTCACATGGTCCTGGTCATCATCGCCGCCGCCATCGCCACCTATGCGACGCGTATTGGCGGCTACGTGCTGATCACCACGATGAAGCGCATCCCGCCGCGCATGGAAGCCGCACTCAATGCCGTCCCGGCAGCGGTCCTGACCACGCTCGTCGCCCCCGCCTTCTTCGACGGCGGCTGGGATTCGAAGCTGGCACTCGCCGCCGCCCTCGTCATCGGCCTGCGCTATTCGCATATGTGGATGCTGGGCGTTGCCTGGGTCATCGTTATGGCCTGGCGCCACACGATCGGCATGTAATGAAAAAGGGCGGCCAAACCGCCCTTTCCTTTATCCGTTCCCTGAACCGCTCAATATTCCAGCGGCAGCGTCGCGTTCTCCAGCCACGCCTGGATATCCTTGTCATGGATCAGCGGCATCAGCGCCTCGCGGGTGCGGGCGTGGTAGTCGTTGAACCAGTGCAGCTCGTCATGGGTCAGCAGCTCAGGGATGACGATCGAGCGGTCGATCGGGCAGAAGGTCAGCGTCTCGAAGCTGCGCATCGGCGTATCGCCGCCCTCGACCTCCTCGGCCTCGCGCACATAGATCAGGTTCTCGATGCGGATCCCGAAACTGCCCGGCCGGTAGTAGCCGGGTTCGTTGGAGAGAATCATGCCGGGCAGCAGCTCCTGCGTCGAAAGCTTGGAGATGCGCTGCGGCCCCTCATGCACCGAAAGATAGGAACCGACGCCATGGCCGGTGCCATGGCCGAAATCGGCCCCTGCCCGCCAGAGCGCGATACGTGCCAGTGGATCGAGGTCGCAGCCGCGCGTCCCCTTCGGGAAGCGCGCCGTGCTGATCTGGATCATCCCCTTCAGCACCAGCGTGAAGAAGCGCTTGTGCTCCTCGGTGACGGCACCGATCCCGACAGTGCGGGTAATATCAGTCGTGCCGTTGATATATTGCGCCCCTGAGTCAATCAGGAACAGCTCGCCCGCCTGGATCGGCCGGTCGGTATCGACGGTAACGCGGTAATGCATGATCGCCGCGTGCTCACCGGCACCGGAGATCGTATCGAAGGACACATCCTTCAGAGGGTTCTGCATGCTCTGGCCAACGCTGGCGCGCACCGCCTCGAGCTTTTCGGCCGCCTGGATCTCGGTAATACCGCCGGGCTTCTGCGTCGAAAGCCAGTAGAGGAACTCGACCATGGCAGCACCATCCTGCAGATGGGCGGCAGCCGAGCCATTGATCTCGACATCGTTCTTGATGGCCCGCGGCAGCTTGGCGGGATCGGCGCCCTCTACCACTTCGCCGCCTGCCTTGCGGATGATCTCGGCCAGCGCATAGGAGGCGATCTCGGGGTCGATCATCACCCGGCCACCATCCTCGGACACGGCAGCCAGCCGTTCATCCAGTGAAGACGGCGGCAGCTGGGTGGAAATCTGCGCCAGATAGGCTTCCTGCTCGATACCGGTCTTGCGCTTGTCGAGGAAAAGCTCGGCTTTGCCGTCGGCATGGATGATGGCGCGCGCCAGCGGATGCGGCGTATGCGGCACGTCGGCGCCGCGGATATTGAAGATCCAGGCGATCGACGACGGATCGGCGATCAGCACCGCCGCCACCTTCTTCTTCGCAAGGTCGGCGGCAACGGTGGCGATCTTGTCGCGCGCCAGCACGCCGGCCTGCGCAATATTCTGGATCGCCACGGCGCCGAGCGGTTCGGCGGGGCGGTCGCTCCAGAGCTTGTCGAGCGGATTGTGCGGCAGAAACACCAGACTTCCGCCGATCTCGGCGAGCGCCTGCTGCAGCTTTCGGACTTCCGAACCGGAATGCAGCCACGGATCGATGCCGAGGCGCATGCCTTCCTTGCCGTTCTTCGGCAACCAAAGATGCGGCGGCTCGTTGACCAGATCACCGCCGGCGAAGACCGAACCGTCCACCTGCTCGGCAAGCTGCGTCACGTAACGGCCATCGACAAAGACGACGGCCTGAGTGCGGGCGATCAGCGCGATACCGGCCGAACCGGTGAAGCCGGTCAGCCATGACAGCCGCTCGGCGCATTTCGGCACATATTCGCCGTTGAACTCGTCGCCGCGCGGCACGAGGAAGCCATCAATCCCGAGCGCATCGAAACTTTCACGCAAGGCGCTGACGCGATCGCGGCCGAATTGCGGCGTGGAGGTCACTTCGAAAGATTGAAACATGCTGAAAACCCAATGCTGAAGGCCGAATCCGCTCAGAGCGGTTGGCGCTATGTTACCGGAATTCCTAGGGAAGTGGAGAAAAACAAGATCACCTCCCCTTAAGGCAAGCCGCCCATTATTTTGGCAGAAATGTGACACGAAAAACGAAACTGGCACGCTTTATGCATTCCATGCATGGCTCCCATGACGCAAACCCTCTGCCAGAGTTTTTTCGGATGGTTATATAGGGCGCATCAAACGGGTTCGAGATGAACCTCAAACGAAAAAGGAATTATGAAATGACTGCCTCTCTGTCGCGCTTCGCTTACAGCAGCCCGGTGCAGGCTGGCGAGCGCCAGACTGTCCGTCACGTCATCGGCGCGCGCCGCCCGCTCAATGAGGATAGCCTCAAGATGCTCGGCACCAGCCACAAGTCTACGCGCCACAAGGGCGCACCCAGCTACGCGTTCTGAGCTATTTGCCGCTTCGTCTCTCCTCCTCCCTCGACGGACCGGCAATCAGAACTGTAGAGCCCACTCGAGCGCTCCTCCTCCTTAGCTCGTGGGCACGACCGTTTGACGGTCAAAAGGCGGTGCCACTGGCACCGCCTTTTCTTTTTCCCGGTATTGCTTTTCCCTGACCTTACGGACGATCGAGATGGATCGTCACCCAGCCGTTGCGCCAGATGGTGCGCACATGGCGAAGCTTCTGGCCGTTATAGGCCGACAGCACCTTCCAGCGCTGCGATGCCAGAATGCCAGACAGGATCACCGTACCGCCGGCCGCCAGATTGTCGGTCAGCTTCGGCGCCATGCGGATCAGCGGCCGTGCCAGAATATTGGCGATGATCAGGTCGAAAGGTCCGTATTCGGAAAAGGCCGTCGAATGGAAGCCCGGCGCCGTCTTGGTGACGATGCCGTTGGCAATGCCGTTGGTGCGCACGTTCTCCGCGGCAACGCGCGTGGCGATCGGATCGATATCGGTCGCAAGAACCGGAATGTTCTTCAGCTTGCGCACGGCAATTGCCAGCACGCCGCTGCCGGTGCCGAGATCGAGCGCGTTCCGGATGGTGCGCGAGCGCATCACGCTGTCGATGACTTCGAGGCACCCCGCCGTCGTCCCGTGATGGCCGGTGCCGAAGGCCTGGCCGGCATCGATCTCGATGCCGATATCGCCGGAGCGCACCTTTTCGCGGTCGTGCGAGCCGTGCACCAGGAAGCGCCCTGCCCGGACAGGCTTCAGACCTTCCAGCGACTTCGCCACCCAATCGACATCCGGGATCACCTCGCGCTCGATGGAAAGTTCGGGATAGGCAGCCGCCAGCGCCTCGCCGACGCGCTGCCGCACCTCGTCCTCGTCCTCGCGCATCATGTAGACGGAAGCTTCCCAGATGTCCTTCTTCTCGTCGATCTCGGTCGTCGCAATGGCGAAATCCTCTTCGCCGAAAACTTCGCTCAGGAGGTCGAGAACCTGCTCGGCCTGCTTCTCGGTGGTCGAGACGTAGAGGCGGATTTCACTCACGAATTCGTCTTTCTTTATTTGGCGCCGTCGATCCAGGGCGGAGGCGGCGTATCGTAACCTGCAATGCCGCGCAGAAGGCGGTCTGCAACGAATGGGATGCGGACGGCGATCGGCATCAGCGCGTTTCGCAGTCCTGTCACCACCGGATTACGCATCGTCACCAGCGACGTCAAACCATAGGTTTGCTTCAGCACCGTTTTCACCGCGGGAAGGCGCAGCCCGGAATACTCCTGCTCGCGCCCTTCGGAGATCAGATAGGCAAGCCAGCAGGCATCCTCGATACCGAGATTCATGCCCCGCGCCCCGGCGGGCGAATGAATATGCGCCGCATCACCCGCGAGAAAGATGTTGCCCGATGACATGCGCTCGACATGGCGGAAATGGATGCGGAAATTCGAAACCCAGACGGCCTGGCCTCCCGCAACCGGATGCCGGATCCGCTTTTCGAAATCCGAAAGCGTCGAGAGATAGCGCACCGTATCCGAAGACACCGGCAAACGGCCGATCATGCCCGGATTGAACAGATCGATTTCGACATAATGCGGATCGATCGGCTCAGGATAGCGGAAGTCGGCAATGTAGAAGCTCTCTTCCAGTGCCTGTCCCGGAAAGCCAAGCCCGGCCCCCTTGCGCACCGCCGAATGCGCTCCGTCGGCGCCGATCAATATATCGGGAGTTAGCTCTTCCGCCGAACCATCGGGACGCCGAAGCACGACATGCGTGCCGCCCGTATTTTCAACGCGCTCCAGCACCGTCTGCCATTCCGGCACCACTTCATAGTCGGAGAGCTTGCTGAGCAGTAGCCGCTCGGTCTGCCCCTGCGCCAGCATCTGGATGGCAGGGAATCGTCCGGTAACCCGGCCGGGATCGAGTTCGAAGAGCAGCTTGCCGCCGGAGCGGGCCCGAAACCGGTCGATGCGGTACGCATCCTGCAACACGACATCGCTCACCCGGGAGGGCGAAAGCAGCGTCAGCGTCCGGGCATTGATACCAAGCGCCCGGCTTTCCACCATCGGCACCGGCCCCTCATCGCTGTCGATGATGCGCGGCCGGTGACCCCGCCGCACAAGTTCCAATGCTGCCGTAAGCCCGGTGGCACCTGCCCCGGCAATCAGAATGTCACGATGTCCCCCCGGCATGTGTCACCCCTTGGTCACCAGGTTCTCCAGCTTCTTTACAGCCGTATCGGGATTTTCGCCATAGGCGATGGTTCCGGCAAAGCGGCCCTGTGCGTCGAGCAGGAAGACTGACGCGGTATGGTCCATCGTATAGTCACCACCAGGATTGTTCTCATCGACTGGAACCTTCTTGGCGTAAACGCGAAAACCCTTGACGACATCGGCGATCTTGTCCGGCGCGCCAGAGATGCCGGTGATGCGCTTCGAGACGTTCGAGACATATTGGTTCATGATCTCCGGCGTATCACGCTCCGGATCGACGGTAACGAAATAGGCGTTCAGCTTGTCACCTGCCGGATCAACCTTCTCCATCCAGCCATTGAGCTCGAACAGCGTCGTCGGGCAGACCTCCGGGCAATGGGTAAAGCCGAAGAACAGTGCGCTCGGCTTGCCGCGCAGCGCCTGCTCGGTGATCGGCTTGCCGTCCTGCGCCACCAGCGTGAACGGCACGCCATAGGGACCCTCGGCCGCCAGCGGCAGGTCCTTGGTCTTGGTAATATTGAGCGTCAACCAGCCCAACACACCGGCAACGAGCAGCACGGCAATCCAAACGGCAATACGAAAATTCTTCATCATCCAACCCCTAGCGGCGCCAAAGCGCCCATCGACAGCGGGATATAACCTCCCGCCTGTCCACGCAATTCAACAACCCGTTTTCTTACCCGTGATTAATTGCCTCACCTTGCAAGATCCGAAATGTTGAAAACCGGGAAGGCAGGTTTCTTAAATTGCATATCCTGCAAGCATTTAGATGGTATTTCTGTATCACTTCCAAGAAATACATCGTTATCGAACGCTTAATTTCTGAAAGCTATATTTGACACTGCGTCCGGCGCTATTGGTGCCGTACTGACATGATGTCTGCGCGGGCGGAAAGCTCCAGCGATCGCATAGTGAAAACCGTATTTTATCCGGCGTTTTCAGGCGGGGGACATCATTTCATGAGCAGCAATACCATACGCAAGACTTTCTCCGTCAGCCAAAGGCTGTGGACACTCGCCGGCGCGGCACTCATCGGCTTCGGATCGATGGTCGCCGTTGGCTGGTATGAAAATATCCGGATCGACCGCGCCCTCAATCGTGCGAACGACATTCAACTGAGTGTCGATCGCATCAACGAGATGCGCATGGCCAACCTGACATTGGTCCTTGCCGCCATGGACACGATTGTTGACCGCGGCGACAAGAAGGTCGATCCGGCCCGCCTTACTTCAATGTCGAAATCGATCGAACAGCTGAAGAACGGATCGAAGGAAATGGCGCTCCTCGCCGACGAGCTCAAGGCCGGCAGCCTGGTCGCCAGCTATGACGCTGACGTCGCAGCCCTGCAGAAGGCGATCCTCGTCGATCTGAAGGCCGCCGTTGAAGCGGGTGCAGCAGACGATGCCTTCGACAAGCTGGACGATGCGATTGATGGCGGCGGCGAGAAGCTGACGGCGACACTCGACAAGCTTGCACAGGATGGCAGCGCGGTCGCACAGCAGCGGATCGACCAGGCCAACGAGATATCGGCCGGCGCGCTCTGGATCCAGATCGGTCTCGGCGCCTTTGCCATTCTGTCCATGTCCCTTCTCCAGTACATTCACGGCGGTTCCATCCGCAACGGCATCGAAGCCGTTCGCTCAAGCATGGCGCGGATCATGCAGGGCGATCTCTCCAGCGAAGTTCCGGCGACGGAGCGCGGCGACGAGATCGGCGAAATGGCCCGTGCGGCCGAGAGCTTCCGTCAGTCGGCAATCGACAAGCGCAATCTCGAAAGCCAGACGGAGACCGAGCGTCGGAAGAGCGATACGGAACGCCGCGAACGCGAAGCCCTGAAGCTTGCCGACACCGAGGCGCTGAACAGCGCGGTCAACGCTCTCGGCCAGGGTCTGAACCGCCTTGCCGGCGGCGACGTCACGACGACGATCGATCAGCCGTTCAAGGCCGAGCTCGAACGCCTGCGTAGCGACTTCAACCAGACGACCATCAACCTGCGCCGGGCGATGTCCGATATCACCTCCAACAGCAGCTCTATCCAGGCAAACAGCCGCCAGATGAGCTCTGCCGCCGACGACCTTGCAAAGCGCACCGAGCAGCAGGCAGCCTCGCTGGAGCAGACATCCGCCGCGCTCGACGAAATCACGGCAACCGTGCGCAGCGCCACCAGCCGCGCTGAAGAAGTTGGCCACATGGTCGCGCATACGCGCCAGAACACCGAAAAGTCGGATCTGGTCGTCACCCAGGCCATGGCCGCCATGGAACGCATTGAAGGCGCCTCGCGCGAAATCGGCCAGATCATCAACGTCATCGACGAGATCGCCTTCCAGACCAACCTTCTGGCGCTGAATGCCGGTGTCGAAGCGGCGCGTGCCGGTGAAGCCGGCAAGGGCTTTGCGGTCGTCGCCCAGGAAGTCCGCGAACTCGCCGGACGCGCTGCAGGTGCCGCCAAGGACATCAAGGCGCTGATCACCAAGTCAGGCGCCGAAGTGAAGACCGGCGGCGAGCTGGTGACGGCCGCAGGCGAGGCTTTGCGGCAGATCGGCGAAGATGTTTTGCGGATCGATGAACATGTTAAATCAATCGTAACCTCTGCACGCGAACAATCCACCGGACTGCACGAGATCAATACAGCCATCAGCCAGATGGACCAGATGACGCAGAAGAATGCGGCAATGGTCGAGGAAACGAACGCTGCGAGCCACACGCTCGCCTCGGACGCCGACAATCTGATCAGGCTGGTTGGACAGTTCCAGATCGGCGAAGGCATGAATGCCCGTTCCACGCCGCGAGAAGCATCCGCCGCCTCGCATCCTAAACCTTCACCCGCACGGAGCTTGATCGGCAAGGTCGCGGGCGCATTCAGTGGCGGCGCCGCCGCCAGAGCCATGGCCGCTCCGGCCGGAGACAATTGGGAAGAATTTTGATGACCAACGCCATTATCACACAGGCCGGTTCCCACCTGGAAATCGTCTCGTTCCATCTCGGTGAGCAGGAATTCTGCATCGACATCATGGCGATTCGCGAAATCCGCGGCTGGGCGCCAGTAACCCCGATGCCGCATACGCCGCCCTACGTTCTCGGCCTCATCAACCTTCGCGGTGCGGTGATACCGGTCATCGACATGGCCTGCCGCCTCGGCATGAAGATGACCGAGCCGTCCGAGCGCTCCGCCATCATCGTCACCGACATCGCCGGCAAGCTGGTCGGCCTTCTGGTCGAGCAGGTTTCCGACATGATGACCATCAAGAGCGAAGACCTGCAGCCGGCGCCGGAGATCATCCCCGAACAGCAGCGCGCCTTCTGCCGCGGCATCGTCGCGCTGGAAAAGACCATGGTCTGCTTCCTCAACCTCGACACCGTCATCGCCGACGAACTGGCGCGCGAAGCCGCCTGATTGGCAATGCCGATATCGAAAGGCCCGGTCGCAAGCCGGGCCTTTTTTCGTTGGGCGTTTCACTCGCTCGGCGTCATCCTCGGCCTTGTGCCGAGGATCCAACAAACCCCTTCGTCAACCGTCGCAGATGCTCGGGACAAGCCCGAGCATGACGGAGTACGTTACTGCGGCTTGCCGTTCTTCCAGACCGGGTTCTGCCCATAGAGCGGCACGGTCGAGATCGACATCTTCGCAGAGCCATCCGTCAGCTCGCGTGAATGAGCGAGATAGATCAGCGTGTCGTTGGTCTTGTCGTAGATGCGGTTGACGACCAGCTTCTTCCAGATCAGCGACATGCCCGCCTTGAACACCTCGTCGCCATCCTTCGACAGGTTGATGTCGCCGATCTCGATCGGCCCCGTCTGGCGGCAGGAAATCGAGTTGTTGGACGGGTCCTCGAACCAGTTGCCGTTCTTCACCCGGTCTATCAGGCTGCGGTCGAAATAGGTGACATGGCAGGTGACGCCCTTCACCTCAGGATCGGGAATGGCATCGACGATGATATCGTTGCCGATCCAGTCGACCCCGACCTTGCCGACCACTTCGGCAGAAGCCGCACCCGCACAAAGCGTGGCGGCTGAGGCAGCGGCAAGAACGATCTTACGAAACATGGATGGAAGCTCCCTGGTTGGCCCGCTTTGTAGATAAGCAGCACGAGGGACAATGCAAGAAACCGCTGATAAATCAGGCGCGCTTGCAGGTGCAGGGTTCGTAGCCGGTGGCGAGCAGCCGCCCGGGCTTCATGCCGATCGCAGCCGGGATCGCATGCACCGCCGCCGCCTTCACCGCCTTGGCCATCTCGATCGCCGCCTGGGCACAGACCACGGCATCCTCGGCCGCATTGTGGTGCACGAACCGCAGGCCGAGATGCTCGGCGATGATGTTCAGCCGGTGCGACAGGAACTGCGGCCAGATGCGCTGCGCCATCTTCAGGCTGCAGAGATAGGTGAGTTCGGGATAGGTCTGCCGGTAAAGATCGAGCGAGGCGCGCCAGACGCTGAAATCAAAGGCCGCATTATGGGCGATCATCGTCGCGCCGCGGAAATCGTCATGAAACTCGTCCATGACCTCAGGAAACTCCGGCGCATCCTCGACATGCTCAGGGCGAATACCGTGGATCGCGATGTTCATGCCCGAAAAGCGCATATCCCTGGGGCGAATCAGCCGCTCCTCGACGCGAGTCACCCTGCCGTCCTCGATCCAGGCAAGCCCGACCGAACAGGCGCTGCCGCGCTGTTCGTTGGCCGTTTCGAAATCGATGGCAATGGTCTTCAAGGTCGGTCCGTGATTCGCGGGTGATGAAACAGGCTTAGCTGTGCGAGCAGGCTCAGGCAAACGCGGCAGTTGACTTCGCACCTATGATCAACGACTTTTCCCGTCATGATCGTATCGAACGCGCATCTTGCCACCATGCATCTCACCACGGCCCCTGCAGGGCTCGGGGAGGCATTGGCGCGCTAAGCGTGCGATCTGTCCCGAAGACCCTGCCGAGGTGAGCAGGGTTTTCGAAGCCGGCTCTCCTCCATCATTTCAATGGAGAGAATTTTGAAAATCCCCGAAGACAATCCACCCAAGCGCTCGGCCGCCGCAGGTCTCACCGTCCGCGCCATGCGCGTCAGCGATGCCGAGGCCGTCACCACCCTCGTCAATCTGCCTGGCTTTCGCTACGGCACGCTTCGCATTCCCTACCAGACGCTGGAGGAAACGCGAAAACGAATCGAGACCATGCCGCAGGGCAATATCAGCATCGTCGCCGAACTCGACGGCATTCTGGTCGGCGACGCCCACCTGATGCGCAACCAGGGCCGCCGCGCCCACGCCGCCAGCATCGGCATGGGTGTTCACGACGACCATGCCGGCAACTGCATCGGCAGCGCGCTGATGGCGGCCCTCGTCGATACCGCCGACAACTGGCTCGATATCAGACGGTTGGAATTGACCGTCTACACCGACAACCCGGCAGCCCTTGCCCTCTACCGGAAGTTCGGCTTCGAACAGGAAGGCCTGCTGAAAGCCTTCGCCTATCGCGCCGGCGACTATGTCGATGCCTATACGATGGCGCGGGTCAGGGTTTAGGCGACCTCGAGCTTATACGGCTTGATAAGACATTCCGCAGGCAGGCCCCAGACCTCGCCAAGCTTGAAGATCATATCCACCGTAAGCCTGCGCTTGCGGTGGAGAATTTCAGAGGCACGCGACCGCGATGACAGGAGATCGCCGAGATCCGTCTGGGTGCGTCCCGTCATATCCATGAAAGCCTGGAGAAACTCGACGGGATCGAGTTCGACAGCCGGAAAGTGCCTGGCTTCATAAGCCTCGATAAGGTCCGAAAGGACATCGAAGCGATCGGCTTCGGCCGTGCCCTTTTCTGGTGGGCTCTCGAAATACGGGGCCACTTCATCGATCGCCCAGGCCAGATCACTGTCGTTTCTGATAGGCTTGATATCCATCACACGGTCTCCGGGTCGATCCGGTCATAATCCGAATGCGTGCCGACAAATTTGATCAGTACGCGGCGATAGGCGTAGGCGACATGCACGATCAGCCGGTACTTGTTGCCGCCGATGTCGAAAATGATGCGGTTGTCTCCGACAAAGTCGACATTCGCACCAAACATTCGTTTGACGTCCGAAGGCCCCGCCCAATCAGCCTTGCTGACAGCGGCATACCAGACGTTCAGCGGCACCCTCGCCTGCGGATGCAACTCCCAAAACGCGCGCAACGTCGATCTGGCGATCACCTGCATTGATCAACAATATTCCCAATACGGGAACAACGCAAGATCACCCACCGATCAACGCCAGCCACTCGTCCTCGTCCATCGTCTGGACGCCGAGTTCTTTGGCCTTGTCGAGCTTGGAGCCGGCGCCCGGGCCGGCAACGAGGATGTCGGTCTTCTTGGAGACCGATCCGGCAACCTTGGCGCCGAGGCTTTCGGCGCGGGCTTTGGCTTCGTCGCGGGTGAATTTTTCCAGCGAGCCGGTGAAGACCACGGTCTTCCCGGCGACCGGGCTTCCCGATGTTACCGGCTGCTCGGCCTTCTCAGGCACAACCTCTTCCAGCAGACGGCTGATGACCTCAACGTTGCGCGGCTCCTTGTAGAACTCGACGATGGCGCGGGCCACGATCTCGCCGATGCCGTCGATGGCGTTCAACTCGTTCCAGCCATCACCGGACAAGGGCGCCGCATCCTGCATGGCGGCGGCAAAGGCCTCATAGGTGCCGTAGGAGCGGGCAAGCAGCTTCGCGGTGGTCTCACCGACATGACGGATGCCGAGCGCATAGATGAAGCGGTGCAGCGCGATGCTGCGGCGTTCGTTGATCGCCGCGTAGAGCTTGCTGACGCTGACCTTGCCGAATCCGTCGATATTCTCGAGCTTTGTCAGCGTCGAGGCCTGCTGGCGTTTCTCCAGCTTGAAGATTTCGGGCGCCGTCCGGATCTGCAGCGAGGCGTCGTCGCTCTCGAAGAAGAAATCCACCTGCTTGGTGCCGAAGCCCTCGATATCGAAGGCGTTGCGCGAGACGAAATGCTTCAGATGCTCTGTTGCCTGCGCGCGGCAGATGAAGCCGCCGGTGCAGCGCGTCACGGCATCGACCTTGCCGGTCTTCTCGTTGACTTCGCGAACGGCATGCGAGCCGCAGACCGGACATGTCTTCGGGAATGTGTAGGCCGCAGCCCCCTCCGGCCGTTTCTCCATCACCACATCAAGCACCTGCGGGATGACGTCGCCTGCGCGCTGGACGATCACGGTGTCGCCGATGCGGATATCGTGCTCTTCCTCGCGGATGCGTTCGCCGGAATTGCCGATGCCCTTGATATAGTCCGCGTTATGCAGCGTCGCATTGGTGACGACGACGCCGCCGACGGTGACCGGTGTCAGGCGCGCCACCGGCGTCAGCGCGCCAGTCCTGCCGACCTGGATGTCGATATTCTCGACGACGGTGAATGCCTGCTCGGCCGGGAACTTGTGTGCCGTCGCCCAGCGCGGGCTACGCGAGCGGAAGCCGAGGCGCTGCTGCAGTTCGAGGCTGTCGACCTTGTAGACGACGCCGTCGATGTCGTAGTCGAGATCCGGCCGCTTGAGACCGATATCGTCGTAATGCGCCAGGATATCGGCCACAGAGTTCAGCCGCTTCATCAGCGGATTGACCGGAAAACCCCAGTCCTTGAAGGTCTGCACCATGTCGAACTGTGTCTTCGGCAGATCGTTGGGCTCGGAGATTTCACCCCAGGCATAGGCGAAGAATTTCAGCTTGCGGCTCTCCGTCACCTTGGCATCGAGCTGGCGCAGCGATCCCGCCGCCGTGTTGCGCGGGTTGACATAGGTCTGCTTGCCCTCGGCCTCCATCTGCTTGTTCAGCGCCAGGAAGTCGCTCTTGGCCATATAGACCTCGCCGCGTACCTCGACGACATCTGGAACGCCCTTCGGCAGCACCTGCGGGATTTCCTTGATGGTACGGATATTGGCCGTGACATTCTCGCCGGTCGTGCCGTCGCCGCGTGTTGCGGCGCTGACGAGCTTGCCGTTCTGGTAGCGGATCGACATCGACAGGCCGTCGATCTTCGGCTCGGCGGTAAACGCGATCGACTGATCCGGCAGGCGCCCCAGGAAGCGGTAGACGCTGCCGACGAAATCCTGCACGTCGTCCTGCGAGAAGGTGTTGCCAAGCGACAGCATCGGCCTTGCATGAGTGATCTGTGCAAAGGTGACGGACGGCTCCGCACCCACCCGCCGCGACGGGCTGTCCTCGCGAACGAGCTCGGGAAACCGCGCCTCGATCGCATCGTTCCGCCGCTTCAGAGCATCATAGTCGGCATCGGAAATTTCCGGCTGGTCCTTGCCGTGGTAGAGCGCGTCGTGATGGGCGATCTCTTTCGCCAGACGCTCCAGCTCAGCTGCGGCCTCTTCGATCGTCAGGGTTTCAACTTCGCTCGACATGCATGATTACTCCGGAGAATCTGTGATCGTTTTTAGCGCAAATTGTCCGGATGGGAAGTGGCGGGGTGGTGGCCACCCTCGTCCTTCGAGGCTCCCTGCGGTCGCACCTCAGAATGAGGGTGGAGGGAGCCGTGCTCGGACGGGTCAGCCTTGAGGGTTGCTAATCGCAGCCCCCCGGGAGCCCTCATCCTGAGGTGCGAAACCGAAGGCGTAGCCTCGAAGGACGAGGGCGGCCCTCAACAGTCCCCCTACCCGTTGCCGGACAAGAGCTTGGCCGCCGCAGCCCGCGCCTCGTCGGTGACCGAAGCACCGGCGAGCATACGGGCGATCTCCTCGGTGCGGTCCTTCGGCGCCATGGTCGCCACACGGGTGGCGATCTTTTCGGATCCGGCATCCACCGGCCCCTTGGAAATCAACAGATGCGTCGCCGCCCTCGCCGCCACCTGCGGCGCGTGGGTGACGGAGAGAACCTGCACCTTGTCCGACAGCCGCTTCAGCCGCTGGCCGATGGCATCGGCCACCGCCCCGCCGACACCGGTATCGATCTCGTCAAAAACAAGCGTCGGCGCCGAGCCACGATCGGCAAGCGCCACTTTCAGCGCCAGCAGGAAGCGCGAGAGTTCGCCGCCCGAGGCAACCTTCATGATCGAGCCCGGACGCGTGCCCGGATTGGTCTGCACATGGAATTCGACGACGTCGATGCCTTCGGCGGTTGCCTGCTCCGCATCCGTGGTGATTTCCACCATGAAACGGGCGCGCTCGAGCTTCAGCGCCGGAAGCTCGGCCATGACGGCCTCCGCCAGCGCATTACCGGCGTGATGACGCTTTTCCGACAGCGAACGGGCAGCTTCACCATAGGCCGCCTTGGCGCGGCCAACCTCGGCGTCGAGCTTGACGAGCTTTTCTTCGCCGGCATCGACATCGGCGAGATCGGCGATCATCCTGACGGCAAGGGCCGGAAGCTCGACGACGGGCACCGAGTATTTGCGGGATGCGGCGCGCAGCGCAAACAGCCGCTCCTCGACGCGCTCCAGTTCCTTCGGATCGTACTCGGTCTTGCGCAGTGCCGCCTCGACTTCCATCTGCGCGTTGGAAAGCTGGTCCAGCGCGGAGTCCAGAAGCGCCACAGTGTCTTCCAGCAATCCGGGCGCCTCGTGGCTCTTGCGCTCCAGCCGGCGCACCAGCGAGGCGATATGGGGCACGGGAGAAGCATTGCCGTTCAGGAACTCGGATGCCTCGGCAATATCGCCGGCGATCCGCTCCGCCTTCATCATCTTCTGGCGGCGGTCGGCAAGCTCCTCCTCCTCGCCGTCACGCGGAGAAAGCTTTTCGAGCTCCTCGACGGAGGCGCGCAGATAATCGGCCTCGCGGGCGGCGTTCTCCACCTTCTCGCGGTGCTTCTTCAGCGTCCGCTCGGCATCGCGCCAGATTCTGTAGAGCTCGGACACGCCTGAGACATCCTCGGTGATACCGGCAAAGGCATCGAGCAGGATGCGGTGGGCATTGGTATCGACAAGTGCCCGGTCGTCGTGCTGGCCGTGGATTTCGACCAGCATCTGCCCCGCTTGGCGCATCAACTGCACACTGACGGGCTGGTCGTTGACATAGGCCTTGGTGCGACCGTCGGAAGATTGCTGGCGGCGGAAGATCAGGTCACCGTCGTCGTCGATGCCGTTTTCGCGCAAAAGCTTGCGGGCGCCGTGATCCATCGGCACGTCAAAGGCCGCAGTCACCTGCCCCTTGTCTTCGCCGTGGCGCACAAGCCCGCCATCGCCGCGCCCGCCGAGCGCCAGCGACAGACTGTCGAGAAGGATGGATTTGCCTGCACCCGTTTCCCCGGTCAGAACCGAGAGCCCGGCCTCGAACGAGAGATCCAGCCGCTCGATCAGAACGATATCGCGGATCGAAAGCTGGATCAGCATTGCGTTACTGGCCTCACGAGCCGAGGAGCAGCTTCTTGCCCGCTTCGGAGAGCCAGGAACCCTTGTTCTCCCGAGGCTCTGCGCCGCCGCTCTTCAGCAGCTTGTAGGAATCGGCGTACCACTGGCTATCCGGATAGTTATGGCCGAGAACGGCAGCGGCGGTCTGTGCCTCTTCGACGATACCCATCGCGTAATAGGCTTCGACCAGACGCGAGAGTGCTTCCTCGACCTGATTCGTATTCGGGTACTTTTCAACCACGATACGGAAACGGGAGATAGCCGCAAGATACTCCTTGCGCTCCAGATAGTAGCGGCCGATCTGCATTTCCTTGCCGGCGAGCTGGTCGCGGGCGAAGCGGATCTTGGCCTGCGCGTCGTCGACATATTCGGAGTCCGGATACTTGTCGATGACGGCCTGCATCGCATCGATGGTCTTCGATGAGGCACGCTGGTCCTGCGTCACGTCGGAAATCTGCTTCGAATAGCTGAGGCCGACCAGATACTGGACATAGGCCGCGTCCTTGGACTGCGGATACTGCGCCATGTAGCGGTTGCCCGATGCCAGCGCTTCGTCGATCTTGCCCTGGCGGTACTTGACGAAGGTGCTCATGACGAGCGCCTTGCGGGCCCATTCCGAGAACGGGTTTTCACGGTCGATGGCGTCGAACTTGCGCGCCGCTTCGGCCATGTTGCCTGCCTTCATGTTGGCAAGCGCCTGATTGTAGAGAACATCCGGCGGGTCATTGTCGAGGCCGAGTTTGGTGATGTCGATGTCCGGATCCGACTGGCAACCGGAAATCAAGGCGCCTGCGCTCAGCACCACGAGCGATGCGAGCAAAGCGCGCGCTGTCTTCATCATACCTTCAGACCTTGCATAACCCATAGATTAATCCCGACTCCCGCTACCCACTCTTAACGGCAGCCACACCTCGCTGGCGTTTCTAGCCACAAATGCGAGGCGAGAGCAACGCAATGATGACGCATTAACGCATTTTTGTGGCATAGGCCCAGAGAATATCCGGGTTTTCATCTTTGATTTCCCGTGTTGCAGCTAAGCATCTGCGCCGAAAACACTATCGGCCGGAAAATCCGCATAAAAAAACCGCCTCCCGAAAGAGGCGGTCCTGGTCTAGGAAATCGTTCTGGAGGTCACGCCGACCAGGGGGCGAATCCGGGAGCATTCACGGCAATGAAATCACGCGCAGCAACGCGCGGACGGGCGGCAGAGGTCTCGACGACCTCATAGGCGCTGGCATCGCTGAGCAGTGCCTTGAGCGCATTGGCATTCATCTTGTGACCGCCGCGATACGAACGGTAGCACCCGATGAACGGTGCGCCCGCCAGCGACAGGTCGCCGACGGCATCGAGCGTCTTGTGACGCACGAACTCGTCCTTGGCGTAGCGCAGGCCTTCGACATTGATCACGGTGTTGTCGTCGGAGATGACGACAGAGTTCTCGAGCGAGGAACCGAGGGCGTGGCCCGAAGCCCAAAGACGCTCGACGTCGCGCATGAAGCCGAAGGTACGGGCCCGCGACAGTTCGGTCTTGAAGGTCTGGGCTGTCAGGTCGCCTTCCCACTTCTGGCGGCCGATCAGCGGGCAGTCGAAATCGATCTCGACTTCGAAGCGCGTGCCGTCATAGGGGCGGAATTCGCTCCACGAACCGCCATGCTCGATACGAACAGGCTTGGTGATGCGGATGTAGCGGCGCTTGACGCCAAGAGAAACCAGACCGACCTGTTCGATCGCATCGATGAACGGAGCAGAGCTGCCATCCATGATCGGCATTTCGGCGCCGTGAACTTCGATCAGCACGTTGTCGAGGCCAAGCGCGTAAACAGCGGCCATCACATGCTCGATCGTCGCGACCGAATGTGCAGGAGAGAAACCGAGAACGGTGCAGAGATCCGTATTGCCAACCTGCGAGGAAACCGCGCGCAGCTCGGTGACAGAACCGTTGTCATGCATGCGATGGAAAACAACGCCCGTATCGGTCTCGGCCGGATTGAAGGTGATCGAGACTTCCGCGCCAGAATGGACGCCGGTACCCGAAAGCGTTACCGGGCGAGAAACCGTCGTCTGGAAGCCAAGCATGCCAATAACCATAAAATCTGCCTTCATTGCCCTTCAAGGTTCGTAGCGCTCAAGGCACCGGAATCAAACCACGAAGTTCTTTTGTCCACACCGCTGAATTGTCGCCAAAATGCGTCAAAGTGCGGTCATTTGACCTCATACATACGTGTGCCCGCCCTGCATTCCAAATCACTGTTCGTTTCGGATTGTTACGAAACCATGCAATTGAAATGACTTGTTAATTTAGCCTTCACGCAAGGCTTTGAAACAGAAGCGCCCGGGACTGTGATCCCGGGCGCTGAGCGTGGCGATTCTGTGTCGCGTCAGTTCGACTGGCGGCGCAGGAATGCAGGGATTTCGAGCTGGTCGTCTTCCTGCATCATGCGAGCCTGCGGAACGGCGCGGCCCTGGTCGTCGAGGTTGCCGCGGCGCGGAGCGTAGAGGCTGGCTTCCGGCGAAAGCGGACGGCGCTGCTGCGAAGCGGCTGCCGGAGCAGACGTCATCTCAGGAGCAACTTCCTCTTCGCGGCGGTTCAGCGAGTTCGTGATCCGCTTGAGCAGGCCCATCGGGCCGCGCTCTTCGTGAGCCTGTGCTGCGACGGGCTGCGAGCGGTGATCGATCTCGGCCTGAACGACCGGCGGGAAGTCCTCGACCTTCGGCATGCGCGTCGGCTGCTGCATGGCAGGTTCCTGGCGGACCGGCTGTGGCGCCACCGGTGCTGGCTGCTGCATCATGACAGGCTGCGGAGCCGGCTGGCTCATGACCGGAGCCGGAGCGGGCTGCATCTGCATCGGTGCCGGACGGGCAACCGGAGCTTCCGGTGCTGCTGCGAAGATGCGGCTCTGCGGACGGAAGGTTTCCTGTGCGACAGGCTGCTGGACCGGAGCAGGAGCGCGCGGGGCGAGCTCACGTTCCATCTGGGCTTCTGCCATGCGGATCGTCTGCGCAACGGTATCAACCGGCTTCGGTGCCTGCATGACCGGAGCAGGCTGAACTGCGGCCGGAGCCGGAGCAACGGCCGCCGAAGGACGGATGATCGGCTTTGCGGCCGGCTGGAAGGTCTTGGTGGAGGCTTCGGCGGCAGCGCGATCGATACCGGTCGCAACGACTGATACGCGGATGATGCCTTCGAGCGATTCGTCGAACGTGGCGCCGAGGATGATGTTGGCGTCCGGATCGACTTCTTCGCGGATGCGGGTTGCGGCTTCATCGACTTCGAAGAGCGTCAGGTCACGGCCACCGGTGATCGAGATCAGCAGGCCCTGCGCACCGCGCATCGAGGTTTCGTCGAGCAGCGGGTTGGCGATTGCGGCTTCAGCAGCCTGCATTGCACGGCCCTGGCCCGAAGCTTCGCCGGTACCCATCATTGCACGGCCCATTTCGCGCATGACCGAACGGACGTCGGCGAAGTCGAGGTTGATGAGACCTTCCTTCACCATCAGGTCGGTGATGCAAGCAACGCCCGAGTAGAGAACCTGGTCGGCCATCGCGAAAGCGTCGGCAAAGGTCGTCTTGTCGTTGGCGATCCGGAAGAGGTTCTGGTTCGGAATGACGATCAGCGTATCGACCGACTTCTGCAGCTCTTCGATACCGGCTTCGGCCAGACGCATGCGGCGGCCGCCTTCGAACTGGAACGGCTTGGTGACGACGCCGACGGTCAGGATGCCCTTGTTGCGGGCGGCCTGCGCGACGACAGGAGCAGCACCGGTACCGGTACCGCCGCCCATGCCGGCGGTGACGAAGCACATATGCGTGCCGTTCAGGTGATCGATGATCTCATCGATGCACTCTTCGGCAGCCGCACGGCCGACTTCCGGCTGCGAACCTGCACCGAGGCCTTCGGTGACGTTGGCGCCGAGCTGGATGATCCGCTCCGCCTTGGTCATCGTCAGAGCCTGCGCATCCGTGTTGGCAACGACGAAGTCGACGCCCTGGAGGCCAGCGGAGATCATGTTGTTGACAGCATTGCCGCCGCCGCCGCCGACACCGAATACGGTGATACGCGGCTTCAGCTCTGTGATGTCAGGCTTTTGCAGCTTGATAGTCATGGTACCCGTTCCTTCTCTTTATGGCCGCATCGCCACGCCGGCCAATTCACTCAATGTTCAGAAGCTTTCCTTCAGCCACTGGCCCATCCGGGCTATGCGGCTGTTATTTCCCCCAAGCGACAAGAGCAGCCCGCTCTGTGACGCATGTGTTTCCATGTCCGCGACCTGCGGATAGATCATCAGGCCGACTGCCGTCGAAAAGGCCGGGCCCTTGGCTGCCGTCGGCAGACCCGAAACGCCCATCGGGCGGCCGATACGAACGTTGCGGGCCAGGATCTTGCGGGCAACGTCTGCAAGGCCAGTGAGCTGGCTTGCGCCGCCCGTCAGCACGACGCGCTTGCCGACGATCGGGCTGAAGCCCGAGCGCTGGATCCGGTCGCGGATCAGTTCCATCGTTTCCTCGATACGGGCGCCGACGATGCGCGACACCAGAGCGCGCGGCACCTGCGTCGGCAGATCGCGCTCGTCCTCGCCGATCGGCGGGATCGAAATCAGTTCGCGTTCGTCGGACGAGTTCGCCATCGCCGAAGCGTGAACCACCTTCAGACGCTCGGCATCCTCGATGCGGGTCGAAAGACCGCGGGCCAGATCGGTAGTCACGTGATGACCGCCAAGACCGACGGCGTCTGTATGGACAAGCTTGCCTTCGGCAAAGACCGAGATCGTCGTGGTGCCGCCGCCCATGTCGATCGCTGCACAGCCAAGCTCGACTTCGTCATCGACGAGAGCAGCAAGGCCGGAAGCGTAAGGCGTCGCGACGATGCCTTCGACGGAGAGATGCGCACGGTTGACGCTGAGTTCGAGGTTCTTCAGCGCGGCGCGCTCGGCGGTGACGACATGCATGTCGACGCCGAGCATGTCACCGTACATGGACAAGGGATCGCGGATACCGCGTTCGCCATCCAGCGAGAATCCGGTTGCCAGCGAATGCAGGACTGCGCGGTCCTGGCGCAGCGACTGCTGGCAGGCTGCAGAAAGAACCTTCTTCAGGTCGTTGAGTTCGACTTCCTGGCCGCCGAGATCGATCGTCGCCGTATAGACGTCGCTGCCGAGACGGCCGGCCGTCAGGTTGACGATCAGGCTTTCGACGGTGAGGCCAGCCATGCGCTCGGCGGCATCGACCGCGAGACGGATGACGCTTTCGAGCGCATCGAGATCGGCGATGACGCCGGTCTTGATGCCGCGGGAACGCTGATGGCCGATGCCGATGATCTCGATGTCATGCGTGCGGCCCGGGAGAATCTCACTCTCCTCACGCGGCGTCAGCCGGCCGATCATGCAGACGACCTTGGTCGATCCGATGTCGAGCACCGAAACGATATGTGACCGCTTCGACGAAAGCGGCTTCAGGCGCGGCAATCCGAAATGGGATGAACCGAACAAGCTCATATATTTTGCCCCGCCTTTTTCAAATCCTTTGTCCGCTGGTCGAGCACCACCTGCCGCCGGGCCATCGCCTCGGGGGTGAGCTGGATTGCGGTCCGGTCTGCCAATCTGAGATCGACGGCTGCGATGTCGCGCGCCAGAAGATCCTGTTCCTTGTTGAGCTTCGACAGCGTCGCCAGCGCCTGATCGACATCGTCGGCCGGCAGCTTCACGACGACACCGTTGTCGAGATGCAGATCCCAGCGGCGGCTGGAAACCCAGACATAGGCCTTCACCCGCGCCTTGATGTCGGGCCAGTTGGCGAATTCGCCTTCAAGCGCAACAGCAGCCGTCTCGGCGTCGCGGCCGACGACGAGCGGCAGGTTGGAAAACTTGTTGTCGCGCAGCGGCGCGATGACGCTGCCATTGCGCTCGATCAGCGAAAGCTCCTGGCCGTGCTGCCAGATCGCATAGGCCTGGCGCTCCTTGAGCTTCACTTCGATCGTCTTCGGATAGATCTTGCGGACTTCGGCGCTTTCGACCCAGGGAAGCTTGGCGATCTTCTGGCGCGCCGTATCGACATCCAGAGCGACCAGCGAGGTCGTGCCGTCGAGACCGAGGAGATCGAGGATCTCGATTTCCGAGGTCGCCAGATTGCCAGATACTTTCACGTCTTCGATGGCAAAGCCTGCAGCCGTGGTCGTCGCCTGAGCGACCGCTTCCGTGTGACCGCCGAGCGACATGCCGTAGAGGCCGGTCGCAGCCAGAAACGCCAGAGCGGAAACAGTGCCGGTATGCGCAGGGATATAGATGCGGCCAGTGCCAAGGCTGACGAGAAAGCGGACGGCGCGGCGCAGCGGACGCGGCAGCACCATGCGGCTATCGCCTTCCGGGAAGGCAATATCGTCGCGATGGCTCGGGCGCCCCATCCTTTTGACCGTCAACGAGAACAAGAAGCGTCCTCCACCATCCAGCGCAGAAACTCACCAAAGGAATAACCGGCATAACCGGCCATTTCGGGCACCAGAGAGGTTGGAGTCATTCCCGGCTGAGTATTGACCTCGAGCCAGATGATTTCGCCATCTTCGGAGAAGCGATCGTCGTAGCGAAAGTCAGACCGGCTGACGCCACGGCAACCAATTGCTTGATGCGCCCTTAGTGCCAATGATTGTATTTTTTGGTAAATTTTCGGTGAAATTTTCGCCGGAATGACGTGTTTTGAACCGCCAGCCGCATACTTGGCGTCATAGTCATAAAAGTTGTGGCCCTGCGGCACCACTTCCGTGACACCCAGCGCCGTATCGCCCATCACGCCGCATGTCAGCTCGCGGCCATGGATATAGCGCTCGACGAGAACCTCTTCCCCATAGCGCCACTCCGAAGAACTGATCACCTGCGGCGGATGCGACTGATCCTCTTGCACGATCAACACACCGAAGCTCGACCCCTCGCGAACCGGCTTCACCACATAAGGCGGCTTCATCGGATGCTCGGCCGGAAAGGCGAAACGGTTGATGACTTCGGATTGCGCCACCGGAATACCGGCAGCAGCGGCAACGCCCTTGGCCTTGCTCTTGTCCATCGCGAGAGCCGAGGCAAGAACGCCGGAATGCGTGTAGGGAATTTCGAGATATTCGAGAATGCCCTGGATCGTACCATCCTCGCCGAACGGGCCATGCAGAGCATTGAACGCGACATCCGGGCGGGCAGCAACGAGCTTGGCCGACACATCACGGTCGACATCAATACGGGTGACCTGAAAGCCTTCGGCTTCCAGCGCGTCGGCACATGCCTTCCCCGAAGACAGGCTTACCGGCCTCTCCGAGGAAAATCCGCCCATCAGGACAGCGACATGCTTGCGACTCATACGTACCCCCAAAATAACTTACGGCATGAATTCCGACGCTTGCGCGAGGCTTTCGCCCACCGAATCTTGCCCACTCAGGCTTGATGGCAGTTTGACAACAATATGGTTAACGAAGCGTTTACTTTTGTTAACCTGCCGCCTCCAGGCCACCGAACAGCGCGGCAAACCTGTGCCGTTTCGACTCGAAATCAGTGGCTTGCACCGGCATCCGGAAGTTCGTTCGGAGGATGAAAAAACCCGCACAGACGAGCTGTGCGGGTTGGCATGCGCAGCGTGATTACGACGGCGCTTAGTCGTCTTTCTCAAGCAGTTTCCAGACCGTCCCGCCGAGCGCGCCGCCCACGATCGGCGCCAGCCAGAAGAGCCAAAGCTGCTGCAGAGCCCAGCCGCCGGCAAAGAGCGCCTGCCCTGTCGAACGCGCCGGATTGACCGATGTGTTGGTAACCGGGATCGAGATCAGATGTATGAGTGTCAGTGCTAGGCCGATCGCCAGCGGCGCGAACCCGGCAGGTACGCGCCCATGCGTGGAGCCCAGGATGACGATCAGGAAGAACATCGTCAGCAGGACCTCGATGATCAGCGCGGACGTCAGCGAATAACCACCGGGCGAATGCTCGCCATAACCGTTCGAGGCAAAGCCGCCCAGTTCGAAACCGGCTTTTCCGCTGGCAACCAGATAGAGAAGTGCCGCTGCCGCGACGGCACCGATGACCTGCACGATGATATAGGGAATGACGCGGCCCGCCGGAAACCGCCCGGCAACCGCGAGACCCACGGACACCGCCGGATTGAAATGCCCGCCGGAAATGCCGCCGACCGCATAGGCCATCGTCAGCACCGTCAGTCCGAATGCCAGGGCGACACCGGCAAAGCCAATTCCGAGCGCCGGAAATGCTGCCGCCAGCACAGCACTGCCGCATCCGCCGAAAACGAGCCAGAACGTACCAAAAAATTCTGCAATAAGATTTCTTTGCATGATTTCCCCTCCGAGGCTCTCAACCAGAGCGAGAACAGCAAGCCGCCTCAAATCGAGTCCCGTCAATCTGGTAATTTTGCTAGAAACGCGGATTGGCCCGTCCGGAAACGCCCCCAACACCGGCCAGGGATTTCATCAGTTTATTGCTCATTTAGCGTTTGCTGAGACCGAAAATTGCGCTATGAGCCGATTGCCTCCCAAGGCAAACAGCAATCCTGATTGGAATGACAATGTCTGACGCGATATCTCCGGTATCGCCGACGCCCTCCTCATCGAACAATGCGCAAGTCAATTCGCCGGCGCGTGTTCTGATCGCGAGCCTCGTCGGCACGACCATCGAATTCTTCGACTTCTACGTCTACGCGACGGCCGCCGTGCTGGTCTTCCCGCACCTCTTCTTCCCGACGAGCGATCCGGCGTCTGCACAGCTGCAGTCCTTCGCCACGTTCTCGATCGCCTTCTTCGCCCGCCCGCTTGGCGGCATTCTGTTCGGCCATTTCGGTGACCGTATCGGCCGCAAGGCAACACTCGTCGCAGCGCTGATGACCATGGGCCTGTCGACCGTGGCGATCGGGATGCTGCCGGGCTATGATTCGATCGGCATCGTCGCGCCTCTGCTTCTCGCACTGTGCCGTTTCGGCCAGGGCCTCGGCCTCGGCGGAGAATGGGGCGGCGCCGTGCTGCTCGCCACCGAAAACGCCCCTCCCGGCAAGCGCAGCTGGTACGCGATGTTCCCGCAGCTTGGCGCGCCGATCGGCTTCATCCTCTCTTCCGGCTTCTTCCTGATCCTGACCGAGACGATGACTAACGAGGACTTCCTGGCCTTCGGCTGGCGCATTCCCTTCGTCGCCAGCCTGGCACTCGTCGCTGTCGGCCTCTATGTCCGCCTGAAGATCGCCGAAACGCCGGAGTTCCAGAAGGCCGTCGAGAAGCACGAGCGCGTCGCCGTTCCGGTTGCCGTCGTCTTCCGCAAGCATTTCCGCAGCCTGGTTCTCGGCACCTTCATCGCCGTCGCCACCTTCGTTCTGTTCTACCTGATGACGGTGTTCACGCTGTCCTGGGGCACCTCGAAGCTCGGCTATTCGCGTGAACAGTTCCTGGTCATTCAGCTCGTCGGCGTCGTGTTCTTCGGCCTGACGATCCCGATCTCCGGCCTGCTTTCGGACCGCTATTCGCGCCGCCTGATCCTGATCCTGGTGACAATCGGCATCGCGATCTTCGGCTTCTTCTACGCCTCGCTGCTGACCGCAGGCCTGATGGGCGCCTTCCTGTGCTCGATCATCGGCCTGGCGCTGATGGGCTTCACCTACGGTCCGATCGGTGCAGCACTTGCCGCCCCCTTCCCGACCACGGTGCGCTATACCGGCGCCTCGATGACCTTCAACCTCGGCGGCATCTTCGGTGCCTCGCTGGCGCCGAACATCGCCAGCTGGCTGGCAACGACCTACGACCTCTCCTATGTCGGCTATTATCTTTCCGGCGCAGCAGTGATCTCGCTGGTCTGCATCCTGCTGTCAGGCCGCGAAGAAGTCTGAGAACTTCGGGTTCAATTGATCCAAGGCCGCGGCGGAGACGCCGCGGCCTTTTTTGATTCTTGTCTGTTAACGGCTTGCTCCTACTCTTTCATTTCAGAGAGACGGGAGACCACGATGCTGACAAGACGATCGCTGCTGAGACAGGGCCTCGGCGCCGGAATGGCCCTTTCGCTGCCGTCGTTGACACGCGCCGCCGTCCCCGACGTCAACGTCACCTTCCTCGTCATCAACGACGTCCATGCCTGCCGCATCGGCGATGGGCTCAGCCCCAATTGCCAGCAGGAAGGCAAGACCGACGCCAATCTGCTGCGCCATATCCTGGCGCTCAACAACATCCATCACCAGACATGGCCCGAGCAGATCGCTGGAAAGCCGACTGGCCTCAGCGTTGCCGGCCAGACGATTGCCCGGCCTCAAGGCATCATCGTCTGCGGCGACGTCACCGACGATGGCGGCGGACAGATGGCGGAGTTTGCCGAGGGATCACAGCTTCTGCAGTTCTCGCACCGCTACCAGGAGGGCCGCGGCCCTGCCCATGTGCATTTCCCTGTCTATGTCGGCCTCGGCAATCACGATCTCGATCAGGACGGCCGTCCGCCGCAGGTGGACTGGTACCGCGACGAGCTGCGCGACTACGTGCAGATGAACCACAAGCCGAGCGTCTTCTTCAAACCGGCCGTCCCCGTCGACAATTACGACGAGGCCTCCGACAATTATTCCTGGAACTGGGGCGGGTTGCATCTGATCCAGGCGCAGCGCTATGGCGGCGATAACAGCAAGGGAACCGCCAGCAGCCTCGACTGGATGAAACAGGACCTGAAGACCTATGCGTCCGACGGGCGCCCCGTGGTGATCTTCCAGCATTACGGCTGGGATCATTTCTCCACCGAGCGCTGGGATCCGGCCAAGAGCACCTTCGACGACACTGGCACCGGAACGCCGCACTGGTGGGATGAATCAGAACGTCAGGATCTGCTGGCAACCCTCAGCGGTTACAATGTAATCGGCATCTTCCACGGCCACGAGCACGACACGGCGATGGCCTACAAGGTCAACGGCATCGACGTCTTCAAGGCCAAGGCCGCCTTCATGGGCGGCTTCACGCTGGTGCGCGTCGCCAACGGCCGCATGGATGTGGCAATCGGCGAAGCCGCAGACGACAAAGGCGGCGTCATGTTCGACACCGCCTTCAGCAAAGCTCTTCGTTAGGAAGCAATCAGTCGCTGGTCACGCCCTGGAACGGGCGGACTTCGCGGCCCGGCATGAAGACGCCGAGACGCCTGATTTCCCATTCCAGCTTGACGCCGGAATTTTCGAACACTTCGCGGCGAACCTGTTCACCAAGATATTCCAGATCGTAGCCGGTAGCCTGCCCCATGTTGATCATGAAGTTGCAATGCAGCGACGACATCTGCGCCCCGCCGATGACCAGACCGCGGCAGCCCGCTTCGTCAATCAGCTTCCAGGCCGAATGTCCCTCGGGATTCTTGAAGGTCGAGCCGCCGGTCTTCTCGCGGATCGGCTGTACCGTCTCGCGATGGTTGCGCACGGCATCCATATCGGCGCGGATCTTGGCGCGGTCTTCGGCATAGCCTTCGAACAGCACCGAGGTGAAGATCAGGTCCGATGCGGCAGAGGAATGACGGTAGGAATAACCCATCTCGGCATTCGAAAGCACGACCTTGTTGCCCTTGCGGTCGATCGCCGTCAGTTCGACGAGACGCTCGCGGGTCTCGCCGCCATTGGCACCGGCATTCATGCGTGCCGCGCCACCGATGCTGCCGGGAATGCCGTAGTAGAAATGGAAGCCACCGATGCCGTTGTCCATCGCCATGGCAGCAACATGCTTGTCCGGGCAGATCGCACCGGCGCGGATGCGGTTTTCACCGGCAATCTCCAGCCCACCGAAACCCTTCGCCGACAGGCGCAGAACCACACCCGGAATACCGCCGTCGCGCACCAGAAGGTTTGAACCGACACCGACGACCGTGACGGGCACGTCCTCAGGCAGAAGCTTCATGAAAGCGATGAGATCGTCTTCGTCATGCGGCTGGAACATCAGCTCGGCGAGCCCGCCGGCACGGAACCAGGTCACGCGGTCCATGGGGGCATCCGGCGTGATACGGCCACGGATGTCCTTGACGCCTTCTCCGAGAGTTTCGAGAAGCTTTTCCCCATTTACCTGTTTCATGCCGACTTTCCCGAAAGGCCTTCCAGTTGTTTTGGCAGGGCCGCTGCCCAGTAGGTGATACTTCCAGCCCCCAAGAGAACCACAAAGTCGCCCGGCTTTGCAATCTCTCCAACCATCTCCGGTAGTACGTCTTGCGACGGAAGATAGCGTGCGTCGCGATGGCCGCCAGCCTTGATACGCGAGACCAGCGTCTCGGAATCGGCACCCTCGATCGGGTCCTCACCGGCGGCATAGACAGGCGCCAGGAAGATGCTATCGGCATCGTTGAAGCAGTTGGCGAATTCCTCGAAGAGGCTCGAAAGGCGCGAATAGCGGTGCGGCTGGTGAACGGCGATGACGCGGCCCTTGCAGGCCTCGCGCGCAGCCCTGAGCACGGCCTTGATCTCGACTGGATGGTGACCGTAGTCGTCGAACACCTGCACGCCGTTCCATTCGCCGGTCAGCGTGAAGCGCCGCTTGACGCCGCCGAAGGAGGCCAGCCCCTTGGCGATGTCTTCGTTGGAAATGCCGAGGCGGTTGGCAACGGCAATCGCCGCAGTCGCATTGGAAATATTGTGACGGCCAGGCATCGGCATGACGAGATTGTCGAGCTTGAAGACCTTGCCTGTGCGGCGGCGGCGGATCTCGACGTCGAAGATCGAACGCGGCCCGTCGATGCGCACATTGGTGAAGCGCACGTCGGCCTGCGGGTTCTCGCCGTAAGTCACGACCTTGCGGTCCTCGATACGGCCGACCAGCGCCTGCACTTCGGGATGATCGAGGCACATGACGCCAAAGCCGTAGAACGGCACGTTCTCGACGAACTGCCGGAACGCAGCGCGCACGGCATCGAAATTGCCGTAGTGGTCGAGATGTTCAGGATCGATATTGGTGACGACGGCAACGTCGGCCGGCAGCTTCAGGAAGGTACCATCGGATTCGTCGGCCTCGACCACCATCCACTCGCCCTCGCCCATGCGGGCGTTGGTGCCGTAGGCATTGATGATGCCGCCGTTGATGACGGTCGGATCGAGACCACCGGCTTCGAGCAGCGTCGCCACCAGCGAGGTGGTGGTGGTCTTGCCATGCGTGCCGCCGATGGCGATCGCATTTCGGAAGCGCATCAGCTCGGCCAGCATTTCGGCGCGGCGAACGACGGGCAGCAGCTTCTCGCGCGCCGCGATCAGTTCCGGATTGCTCTTCTTGATCGCCGTCGAAACGACGACGACTTCGGCATCGCCGAGGTTCTCGGCCTTGTGACCGACGAAGACCTCAATGCCCTTTTCGCGCAGACGCTGAACGTTCGCACTGTCGGACTGATCGGATCCCTGGACCTTATGGCCGAGATTGTGCAGCACTTCGGCAATGCCGCTCATGCCGATGCCGCCGATGCCGATGAAATGGACGAGGCCTATAGCCTTCGGCAGTTTCATGACTGTGCCCCCTTGAACTCTGCAATTGTACGTCCGGCGGCAATAGCCTCTACCATGCCGGCAAGCAAGTTCGCAGCATCCGGTTTCCCGGTCTGCTTTGCCGCCGCCGCCATGCGCGCCAGCTTTTCCGGGTCGTTCATCGCATGCGTCAGGATCGCGGCGATCTTCTCGGAGGAAAGCTCCGCCTGGACGATGACCTTGGCGCCACCGGTCGCGGCAAGGGCTGCGGCATTGGCCGCCTGGTCATGATCCAGCGCATGCGGATAGGGCACGAGAACGGCGGGACGGCCGATGACCGCGATCTCCGAAACCGTCGAAGCGCCCGAACGGCAGATGACGAGATGCGCCTTTGCGAGACGTTCGGCCATGTCGGTGAAGAACGGCGCGATATCGGCACCCATCTTCAGCTGCGCGACACAGCCGCCGACCATCTCCATATCCTCGGGCCGCACCTGCTGGGTGATCCGCAGCCGCGCCCGGAGATCGTCGTCAAGCAGGCTGATCGCCGTTGGCATCACCTTGGAAAAATACTGCGCGCCCTGGCTGCCGCCGAAGACCACGAGATTGAAGGGTTCGCCGGGATGCGACGGCGCATAGGGAACCTTGGCGGCCTCGATGATCGCCGGGCGCACCGGATTGCCGGTTGTGACAGTCTTTTCGGGATAGACGCCGCCATTCTCCGGCAGGAAGCCACCGGCGATCGCCTGGACACGCGCCGCCAGCGCCTTGTTGGCGCGGCCCATAACGGCATTCTGCTCGTGGATCATGGCGGGCACGCCAAGGCGCGTTGCGGCCAGCAGCGGTGGCACGGTCGGATAACCGCCGAAACCAACGACGACGGCAGGCTTCAGCTTCTGGATCAGCTTCTTCGCCGCCCGCATGCCGCTCCACAGCGTCCACAGCGAACGGGCGACCGCGATCGGGTTCTTCGAACCGATCGTTGCCGACGGCACGACATGGATCTGCTCGGCCGGGAACTTGCCGGCATAGCGCTCGGCCCGGCTGTCGGTGACCAGATGAACGGAATAACCGCGGGCCTTCAGCTCATAGGCCAAGGCTTCCGCGGGAAAGACGTGGCCGCCGGTTCCCCCGGCGGCAAGAAGGACGATGCCTTTACTCATGGTTCTTTTACTCCGCCGGCATTCCGTGCGGCACGCGGAAGAGGCTCCGATCCTGTGCACGTTTTTCCGGGCGATGGCGCGTCAGCGCGAGAATGAAACCGGCGGTGACGCAGATCGCCACCATCGACGAACCGCCGTAGGAGATCAGCGGCAGCGTCATGCCCTTTGCCGGCAGCAGTTCGAGATTGACGCCGATATTGATGATCGACTGGATGCCCATCTGCAGCACGAGGCCGGCGACGGCAAACCGGTTGAAATCGTTCTTCTCCTTATATGCGTGCGACAGCCCCCTCAAGACAAGGGCCGTGAACAGCGCAACAAGGGCGATGCAGAAGATGATGCCGAACTCTTCGGCCGCGACCGAGAAGATGAAGTCGGTATGGGCGTCGGGAATGATCCGCTTGACGATGCCCTCGCCCGGCCCCTGACCGAACCAGTCGCCGCGGATGATCGCCTCGCGGGCAGTATCGATCTGGAACGTGTCGCCTTCGCCGGTCATGAACTTGTCTATTCGTCCCGCCACGTGCGGGAAGACATAATAGGCCGAGACGAGGCCGCCTGCCCCGCCGACGCCGAGCACGATGATCCACAGCCAGGGCATGCCCGCCATGAAGAACATGCCGCCCCAGACGGCGGTGGTCAGGATCGTCTGGCCAAGGTCGGGCTGTGCCACGAGCAGCGAGGCGACCATGCCGAACAGAATGATGGCGAAAAGATTGCCCGGGATTTCAGGCTGGCGCGCATGCTCGGCAAACAGCCAGGCGCAGACGACGACGAAAGCCGGCTTCATGAATTCCGACGGCTGGATCGAGATACCCGCCAGCGTCACCCAGCGCCTGGAGCCCTTGACCTCGACGCCGAAGAACAGCGCCAGCAGCATCATCGCTATCGCGACGATCAAAAGCAGGATCGCCGTGCGCCTCACCTGGCGCGGCGTCAGGAACGACAACCCGATCATCACCATCAGCGATGGGATCATGAAGGCCGCGTGGCGCTTGACGAAATGGAAGGGCTCAAGCCCGATGCGCTCCGCCACCGCGGGCGATGCGGCGAAGGACAGCATGAAGCCGATGCCCATCAGGAAGACGAACATCGCCAGGAAAAAGCGGTCGATGGTCCAAAACCAATCGGCCAAAGGCCCACGTTCCGCACGGCTTACCATGTCACTTATCTCCTGTTGCCGAACCGATCAGCATGGTGATTCCGTCGAGCGCTGCCACATGGCTGACAAATGCATCGCCCCTGACTTCAAAGTTCTTATATTGGTCGAAGCTTGCGCAAGCCGGGGATAACATCACCGCGACAGGCCCAGTTTCATCTTTTTCCGCATCGGCAGCCGCATGTGCGACGGCGCGCTCCAGCGTGCCCGAGATCTCGTAGGGCACCGCCTCGCCGAGGGTGGCCGCAAACTCCGCTGCCGCCTCGCCGATCAGATAGGCCTTGGCGATGCGCGGAAAGAACGGCGCAAGCGTCGTGATGCCACCGGATTTCGGCAGGCCGCCGGCGATCCAGTAGATCCGGTCGTAGCTCGACAGTGCCGGTGCCGCCGCATCCGCATTGGTCGCCTTCGAATCGTTGACGAAGACGGCATTGCGGCGCATGCCGACCGGCTGCATGCGATGCTTGAGGCCGGGGAACGAGGCAAGCCCCGCACGGATCTCATCGGCAGAGACGCCGACCGCAAGGCAGGCCGCGACGGCGGCTGCCGCGTTCTGCGCGTTGTGGCTGCCGCGCAGCGTCTGGATGCCGTCGAGATCGGCCAGCGGAAGCGCCGCGCCATTGGTTGCGTGAATGAGTTTCGTGCCCTCGGCATAGATGCCATCGGCCAGCGGATGGCGGCGCGAAATGCGCACCACCTTGGTGCCGGCGCGCTCGACGCGGTCGGCAATCATTTCGCAATGGCTGTCATCGACACCGACGATCGCCGTATCGCTGCCCGCCACCAGCCGCTCCTTGACGTCGGCATAGTGCTGCATCGTGCCGTGGCGATCGAGATGGTCGGGCGTCAGGTTCAGCAGGATACCGGCCGAGGGGTTCAGCGTTGGTGCCAGATCGATCTGGTAGGACGAGCACTCGACGACGTAGAAGCGCTGCGCCTTTGGCGGATCCAGAGTCAGCACCGCCGTGCCGATATTGCCGCCGAGCTGCGTGTCGCGGCCGCTGGTCTTCAGGATATGAGCAATCAGCGCCGTCGTCGTCGATTTGCCGTTGGTGCCGGTGATGGCGATGAACGGGCAATCGGGCGCATGCGCCCGGCGCTCGCGGACGAAGAGCTCGACGTCACCGACGATATCGACACCGGCCCCACGCGCCAGATCGACAGTCCAATGCGGCTTCGGATGGGTGAGCGGCACGCCGGGAGAGAGCACGAAAAGCGATTGCGACGCCCAGTCGATGGTGCGCAGGTCAGCGGTCGCGATCCCCTCGGCGCCGGCTTTCGCGACACTGTCAGGATTGTCGTCCCAGACAATGACATCAGCCCCGCCCGCGACCAGCGCCCGCGCCGTCGCAAGGCCGGAACCACCGAGCCCGAAGAGCGCGACCTTTTTGCCAGCAAGTGTGGTGACCGGGATCATCGTCCGCTTACCGCAGCTTGAGGGTCGAGAGGCCGAGCATCGCAAGGCCGACCGCGACGATCCAGAAACGGATGACCACCTGGCTTTCCGTCCAGCCCTTCTTTTCGAAATGGTGATGGATCGGCGCCATCAGGAAGACGCGCCGTCCGGTCATCTTGAAGAAGCCGACCTGGATGATGACAGACAGCGTCTCCATGACGAACAGACCGCCGATGATCGCCATAACGATCTCGTGCTTGGTGGCAACGGCAACCGTACCGATCGTGCCGCCGAGCGCCAGCGAACCGGTGTCGCCCATGAAGATTGCGGCGGGCGGCGCATTGAACCAGAGGAAGCCGAGACCTGCACCAATGACCGCACCGAGAACGACGGCAAGCTCGCCGGTGCCGGGTACGAAATTGATCTGCAGATAGCCCGCGAACACCGCGTTACCGGCAAGATAGGAGATAATACCGAAGGAGGCGGCTGCAATCATCACCGGCACGATCGCCAGACCATCCAGACCATCCGTCAGGTTCACGGCATTGCCGGCGGCCACGATGACGAAACCGCCGAAAACCACGAACATGATGCCGAGATTGATCAGGAAATCCTTGAAGAAGGGGAATGCGACCGACGAACCGAAGGTCGAGCCTGCAGGACCCGACGCCAGCGACGTGCGCATCATGAAATAGACGGCGATACCGGCAATGATGAACTCGATGCCGAGGCGGGCCTTGCCGGAAAAGCCCTTGTCGCTCTGCTTCGTCACCTTGAGATAATCGTCATAGAAGCCGATGGCGCCGAAACCGAGCGTCACCAGCAGCGTCGCCACGACATAGACGTTCGAAAGGTCGGCCCAGAGCAGCGATGCCCCGACGATGCCCGCCAGGATCATCAACCCGCCCATCGTCGGCGTCCCGGCCTTCTTGAAATGCGTCTGCGGCCCGTCTGCACGGATCGGCTGACCCTTGCCCTGGCGGATGCGCAGCGAACGGATGATCACCGGCCCGAACAGGAAGACGATCAGCGCGGAGGTAAAGAGGGAGGCCCCTGTGCGGAAGGTAATGTATCTGAACAGGTTCAGAAATTTAAAATGTTCCGACAGTTCGACTAGCCAAATCAGCATTCAGGGCCCCTTGTTTACCCGGTCAAATCTCGCGCTGCGTGTCCGCAAATGGCGCAAACTTGTCAAGGAGCGCGGCAACGATCTTGCCGAAACCTATCCCCAATGACGATTTGACCATCAAGACATCGCCCGGCTCGACCGAGTTCAGTACAAAATCTTTGAGTTCTGCCGTCGTCTCGCGATACTCGACGGCAACGCTGTCAGGAAGCGATTCCCTCAGCGCCTGCATATCCTTGCCCGCCAGCCAGACATGCTCGATGCCAGCCGCAAGAAGCGGACCGGCGAGATCGGCATGCACGCGCTCGGCAAATTCGCCCATCTCCAACATGTCGCCGAGAACGGCGATCCGGCGTCCGTAGCCCGAAGGCACTGCAGCCGCGAGCAGCGCGATCGCCGCGCGCATCGAGGCCGGATTGGCATTGTAGCTTTCGTCGATCAGCGTCAGGCTGCCTGCGCCGAGCCGCAGCTTGTGGCGCTGCCCCCTGCCCTTTTCGGGCTGCAGGGTCGCCAGCGCATCGATCGCCTTGTCGAGATCGGCACCGACGAGCGTCACGACGCCGAGGGCGGCAAGCGCGTTTTCGGCAATGTGGCGGCCAGGCGCGCCGATCGCCACTTCCAGCGTATCGCCGTCGATCGTCAGCCACAGCGCCGAGCTCTCGTCCGAGCCGTTGAATTCGGCGAGACGGTACTCGGCCTTGGCGTGCTGGCCGAAGGAATGGATGTTGCTGATCCCAAGCGCCTGCGCCGTACGCTCGAGGAAATTATACTGGTCGTTGTCGCGGTTGAGAACGACATGACCGCCGGGCACCAGACCTTCGAAGATCTCCGCCTTGGCGGTGGCGATTTCCTTGATGCTCTTGAAGTTGCCGAGATGCGCCGGTGCGATCGTGGTGATGACGGCGACATGCGGGCGGATCATCTGCACCAGCGGACGGATTTCGCCCGGGTGGTTCATGCCGACTTCGAACACGCCGAAATGCGTATCGAGCGGCATGCGCGCCAAAGTCAGCGGCACGCCCCAGTGATTGTTGAAGGATGCTACGGACGCATGCACCTTGCCGGATGGCGACAGCACATGGCGCAGCATTTCCTTGGTTGTCGTCTTGCCGACCGAACCGGTAACGGCGATGATCTGCGCCCGCGACCGTTGGCGCGATGCAACGGCAAGACGCTCGAGCGCCGCCAGCACATCCTCGACGACGATCATCGGCACCGTCAGACGGCCAAGACCCGCAAGGCGTGCCTCACTGACGACAAGCAGCGACGCACCGTTCGCCATCGCCATGGAGGCGTAGTCGTGACCATCGACCCGATCGCCCTTGATGGCGAAGAAGGCTTCGCCTGAAGCAATCGAGCGGCTGTCGATGGAAATGCCTGTTATGCCCTGCGGAAGCGTGCCGAAGGGGCGCCCCGCCATGGCGGCAATCATGTCTTCCGTGGTCCAAAGCCAGTTCAAGGTTTCGCCTCCTCCAAGGCTTCACGCACTTCGGCGTGGTCGGAGAAAGGCAGCGTTACACTCCCGATGGTCTGCCCCTCTTCATGCCCCTTGCCCGCAACGATCAGCGTGTCGCCAGCCTTCAGCATCGCCACCGCCTTGCTGATCGCCAGCGAGCGGTCGGCGATCTCGGTGGCGCAGGTCGCAGCCGCCATGATCTCGGCGCGGATCTTCGCCGGGTCTTCCGAGCGCGGATTGTCGTCGGTGACGATCACCACATCGGCCAGACGGCAGGCGATCTCGCCCATGATCGGCCGCTTGCCCTTGTCGCGGTCGCCGCCGCAGCCGAACACCACGACGACACGGCCGGTGGTGAACGGGCGGACGGAATTCAGAACGTTTTCAAGTGCATCCGGCTTGTGAGCGTAATCGACATAGGCGAGCGCGCCATCGTGGGTATGGCCGACAAGCTCCAAACGCCCGGAGGCGCCCTGCAGCTTTTCGAGAGCCGCCATCGCCACCTTGGCGGGCACGCCCGTCGACATCGCAAGACCCGCGGCAACCAGCGCATTGGCAATCTGGAAATCGCCGGCCAGCGGAATATCGACCTCGAAGATCTCACCGCCGGAATGCACTTCGGCCACCTGCTTGTGACGGAAATGCTCGACGCGCTTCAGGGTAAGGTAATCGCCCTTTCGGCCGACAGTGCGGACGTCGTGATCGGCATCGGTCGCCGCCTTGATCGCCTGCGCCGACCAGGCATCGTCGGCGAAGATGATCGCCGGTGCGCCCTTCGGCAGCAGCGTATCGAACAGCCGCATCTTGGCGGCCATGTAGTCCTCGATCGTCGGATGGTAATCCATGTGATCGCGGCCGAGATTGGTAAAGGCGGCGGCGGCAAGCTTCACGCCGTCGAGACGACTCTGGTCGAGACCGTGGCTCGAGGCTTCCATCGAGGCATGGGTGACGCCTTCATCGGCAAGTTCCGCCAGCAGCTTGTGCAGCGAAACCGGATCCGGCGTCGTCAGCGAACCGTAGTCGTTGCGCGTGGGCGAGACGACGCCCGTCGTGCCGATCATCGCTGCCGGGTGTCCGGCATGGGCCCAGATCTGGCGCGTGAAGGAGGCGACCGAGGTCTTTCCCGCAGTGCCTGTCACGGCAACCATGGTGGCAGGCTGCTTGCCATAGAAATTGGCAGCAGCAAGAGACAGGAAGCGGCGCGGTTCCTTGACGGCAAGAACGGGAATGGAGGATTCGACCGGCTGCGAGGTGATGGCGACGGCTGCACCGTTCTTCGCCGCATCGGCGATGAAGCTCGCACCGTCGGCCTTGGTACCGGCGACGGCGACGAAGGCCGCGCCGTGTCCGGCCTTGCGGCTGTCAGCCGTGAGGCCCGATATCTCCAGCGCGCCCACCGGTCCGTCGAGTTGATCCTTGATTTCCGGAAATGCGCTTCCGGCAATGTCCCGCAGTTTCATCGAACGTCTTTTCTCTCTGGCGCCGTTCACCCCACGCGAATCGGCGCCGTATTCATTCAGACTCAATAAGACACCAACAAGGCCGATCCGTCTTCGCCGAATTGCGGCTCGACGCCGAGAATGGGGGCAGCGCGGCGGATAATGTTCTTGACCATCGGCGCGGCAGTATAAGCCGCGATGTTCTGGCCCTTCTCGCCGTTATGCGGCTCGTCGCAGAAGGTCAGCACCACATAGCGTGGGTTGTCGATCGGGAAGGCCGCCAGGAAGGCGTTGAAATTGAGGTTATGCGCATAGCGGCCATTGACGACCTTGTCGGCCGTCCCCGTCTTGCCGCCGACATTGAAGCCCGCCACATCGGCGTTACGGCCCGAGCCCTTCAGACCGTTCAGCTTGAAGAGATAGCGGATCGCGTCGCTGGTGCTTTTCTTGACAACGACTTCAGCCGTTTCGTCCGCCTGTTCGCGGGTACGCGGCAGGAAGGTCGGCTCGATCAGCTTGCCGCCGTTGACGAGAGCCGCACCGGCAACCGCCGTCTGCATCGGCGTCGTCGAGACGCCGTGGCCGAAGGAGATCGTGATCGAGTTGATCTTCTTCCAGACCTTCGGCTGGCTCGGCATCTTGACTTCCGGAAGCTCGGTCTTCATCCGCGTCAGCAGGCCGAACCGCGTCAGATAGTCTTTCTGCATCTCCATGCCGACGATATCGATCATCTTCGCCGTACCGATGTTCGACGAATATTCGAAGATTTCAGGCACGGTCAGCCAGCGGCGCTGGCCGTGGAAGTCGTTGATAGTGAACCCGCCGATGCGGATCGGGCGGCTGGCATCGAAGCTGTCGTTGATGCTGACCTTGCCGCTATCGAGTGCCATGGCCGTCGAGAAGGTCTTGAAGGTCGAGCCCATTTCGAACGTGCCGTTCGACATGCGGTTCAGCCAGCCTTCCTTGGCGCCCTCTTCCGGATTGTTCGGATCGAAATCCGGCGCGGAGGCCATACCGAGCACTTCGCCGGTATGGATGTCGAGCACGACGGCACCGGCACCCTTAGCTTCATAATTGGTGACGGCGCTGGTGACGACGTCGCGAACAATATTTTGGACACGGATATCGATCGACAGCTTCACCGGCTCGAGCGGCTGGTCGCTGGTCATGCCGACGGAGGCGAGATCGGCGAGGCCCTGGTCGTCGATATATTTCTCCATGCCGGAGACGCCGCGGTTGTCGATGTTGACGTAACCGAGAATGTGCGAAGCAGTCGGGCCACCCGGATAGAAGCGGCGCTTCTCCGGACGGAAGCCGATGCCGGGAATACCGAGCGCCAGGATCTGGCTCTGCTGCTTCGGCGTCAACTGGCGGCGCAGCCAGGCGAAGTGCGAGGTCTTTACCGACAGTTTCTTGTAGGTACCCTTGGCGTCGAGATCCGGCAGCACGGTCGCCAGCTTCTCGATCGCCTCATCAACGTCGACAATCTTGTTCGGCTCGGCAAACAGCGAAACGGTGCGAATGTCGGTGGCCAGCACCTCACCGTTGCGGTCGAGAATATCAGGACGCGATGCCATGAGACGATCGGGCGGCAGGATCGAGGAGACGATCTCCTGATCCTTCATCGCATATTCGACCAGACGGCCGCCGATGACGCCGTAAAGCGCTGTAAAGCCAAGGATAAGCAAGCCGACGCGGCTTTTCGCCTGCCCGGCCTTTTTCTTGCGCGAACCCTCGAGCGGAATGCTGCCCGACGGACCGCCGAAGCGGTTATAGACGCCGGAGGAGAAATGCGCCTGGCTCTTCAACACCATGATGCGGGAGAGAAACGACATGGCCTACTCCACCGATCCGGTTGCGATCTGATCCGTATCGTCCTCAGGCTCTTCGACCCGCGGCACCGGCTTCGGCGTTACCTTTGCGGCAACCTTGGCACCGGCGGCAGGCTTTGCGGCGGACGCCACAGCACCCGTCGCATGCTTCTGGTCCGCCTTGGCCTCCGTCACATCCGGAACCGGAACCTCCGCCTTCAGCATCGGCAATTCGCGGGCATGAACGAGAGCGGTGGAATCGGTCGGCTGCAGCTTGAGTTCGTCATTATAGGTGTTGACGAGGCGCTCCAGCCGGTTCGGCTGCGATTGCAGCGCCCAGTCGGCCTTCAACAGCTCGATCGTATCCTTCTCGAGCTTGATCTCGGCTTCGAGGCGGTGAACCTCCTCGAGCTTCAGCTCGGCGCGATGCTTGATCGTATAGGTCACGGCCGCCGCGGCCGTCATCACACCAATCAAGACGAAGTCGAACGTTCTCAGCACATCAACCCCCAAGTTTTCCGAGACTGGCCAAACTAGGCAGACCGAAGATGGACATGTCCGCCGCTTCGGCCGGAGCCGATGTGCGCTCCCCAGCGCGCAGCTTGGCGGAACGTGCCCGTGGATTCACTTCGGCTTCCGCCTGACTGGCAGCAACCATAGACTTCCCGACTGCAGTAAAGGTCGCGGCGCGCTCGTGCGCCACCGGCAGGTGACGCGAGCCCGAGGCCTTGCCTGCGCGGTCGGAGAAGAATTTCTTGACGATCCGGTCTTCCAGCGAATGGAAGGTGACGACGACGAGCCGCCCGCCGGGCTTCAGCGCCCGCTCGGCAGCAAACAGCGCCTGCGCCAGTTCACCAAGCTCGTCGTTGACGAAGATGCGCAGCGCCTGAAACACCTGCGTTGCCGGATGGATCTTGTCCTTCATCTTGCGCGGCGTCACCAGCTCGATGAGACCGGCGAGATCGCGGGTCGTCTCGAACAGCTTCTCAGCGCGGCGCTTTTCGATGGCATGCGCGATGCGCGGCGCCTGATCTTCTTCGCCGAGGAAATGGAAGATGCGGATGAGTTCGGCCACCTTGGCGCGATTGACGACGTCGGCAGCAGAAACCCCGGCAGCCGACATGCGCATGTCGAGCGGGCCGTTCTTCGAGAACGAAAAGCCGCGCTCGGCCTCGTCGATCTGCATCGAGGAGACGCCGATATCGAGCACGACACCGTCGAGGCCCGCATCAGGCGCATGATCGGCAAGATGCGAAAATTGCGAATGAATGAGCCGCAGATGACCGGCATGTTCCGCGACCAGCGCCTGACCGGCAGCGATTGCCGTCGGGTCGCGATCGAGCGCGATCACATCGGCGCCAGCCGCAAGGATCGCCGACGTATAACCGCCAGCCCCGAACGTGCCGTCGAGAACGCTCTTGCCGGACGCAGGCGCCAGTGCATCAAGGACTTCGCGCAGAAGAACCGGAATGTGACGAACCGGTCCGCCACTGGCATCAGAAGAATCTCCGCCAGGATTCGTCACCATTCCGCGCCCTCGCTTGTTCAGGAGCGCTTGCCCGCCAGCGCGCGCTCCCCTCGTGCCTGAAGCTGGGCCGCCTGAAATGCCTGCGGCTGCCACAGCTGAAAATGATCTGCCCGACCAACGAAAGTCACTTCGTCCGAGATCCCCGTGAAATCCCGCATGAAATCCGTGACCATCAAACGCCCCTCGGCGTCGAGCTTCATGAAGACCCCGCCCCCATGAATGAGAAGCGACATCTCGTTCGCAACCGGCGAAAACGGATCCTCCGCAGCAATCTGCCGTTCGAACCTTTCGAGAAGATCCGGACCGCCGACGCTGATCGCCGGAAACACAAAATCCTGGAAGCAATACAGCTCCTGGATATTGCGCTGCGCCAGCACGGAACGAAACACCGCCGGCACAGAAACCCTGCCCTTGGAATCGATCCTGTTGGTCGCATTTGAGAGGAAGCGGCTCATGACACGAAACATCCGTTCCCGAAAGAGCCCGGACAGAAACAACGCGCCCAAAACTCCCAAAATCAGACACAGCTTCGCTAGCCGGATGAATGGAATTCCATCCGGCGCTTCCGGAACGGAAGGCGCCTTGGCTTTGCGATTGATGGGCAGATGATTGCCCTTGTGCAGTGCTCTTATGGGATACCATGGGACCATATGGGCGTCAATGGGAAACGCCCCTCTCGCGATGAGCGCAGTATCGAAAATTTATAAGCTGTTAAGTTTAACAAAGGGTTAGGATTGGCATTTTCCGGCACCCGGAAAAGCATCCGTGAGAAAATGGGAATATAGATCAAAGGCCCGATTTCGCGCCGCGAAAATCACGCGATAACAACACCTTCGGCTTTTACGCCGAATGTGCTGAGAGACAGAAAGTGTAATCGCCAGTTGGCCTGTAAGCCGGGTTCTGTATGGCTCCGGTTTGACCCGGAACGTGGCAGCCATTCCTCTGGGACGGCGTTTGCACGCCGCCTCTCGCAACCCACCCGGATGACTGGCCTGGAAACCGGCCGGAAGGCTTGCGCCAACCACGTCATCCCTATTCGGTCTTGCTCCCGGTGGGGTTTACCTTGCCATCGCCGTTGCCGGAGACGCGGTGGGCTCTTACCCCACCCTTTCACCCTTACCTGCGCAGGCGCAGGCGGTTTGCTTTCTGTGGCACTTTCCCTGAGGTCGCCCTCGCCGGACGTTATCCGGCACCGTATTTCCGTGGAGCCCGGACTTTCCTCACCTTACCACCTTTCGGCATTGTAAAGCGCGGCTGCCCGGCCAACTGGCAGCGCTCCCTTAGCGGAGCCGTCAGCGAATTGCCACAGCAAATATCGCCGCCAGTTACCGGAAAGACGGTTTGAAATCCGCCTGGTAGCCCTGAGGAGCAATCTGGCCGGTCAGCAACAGCTCCGCCCCGAGCCGCCCTATCTCGTCCGAGCTCTTTGCCGAGGTCCCGGCGCAACCGGTCAGGACGGCAATATTGGGCGACGAGGTGAGGCCGATCATCGGATGCTTGCTGGATGTCTTCGACACTACGCAGGAGGCAGTGGAGACCGAAAGTGGCTTCAGTTCGGGAATCAGACGTCTGGTAATCAACATCAGGTGATCGCGCGCCCGCGGCCTGCCGTCGGTGCGAAACCACGCCCGCAGTTCTGCATCGGTCTTCAGCTGATAATCATCAGGGTCGCCACCGATCTTCAGGTAGAGCTTGCCATCAGGGTAGCGGATCGGCGGCAGCAAGTAGATGTCGATACCAGGCGCATCCAGAATGAGCGACGGCATGCCGGCAAAAGCTGCTGCCTGCTCCTCGCTGACTTCGAACAGCGTCACCGTCCGCCCGTAAACCGACATGTCAACGGTTTCGGCCAAGAGATTCTCGTTGATAGAAAAACCGCCTGCGGCGAGCAGGACTTTTTCGGCCGTGATGGTCTCGCCTGATGCGGTGATTACGGTGACCGTATCGCCCCGCTCCCGGATCGCCGTGACATAGTCACGGATCACGGTGGCACCACGTTTTTCAGCGATGATCGACTGCGCCTTCACCAGCCGCCGCGGGCTGATATAGCCAGCGTCCTTCGCCTGGAAGACACCCTCGCAGCCCTGCGGCAGCGAGAAATACGGAAAGGTCTGCGCGAGTGCTGCAGCATCCAGCGTCTGGACATCGACTTTGAGCGAATCCGCCGCCGCCCTGGTATCGCTGACATAGTCACCACCGGCCGGCGCGACCACAACACAGCCTGCTTCGGTATAGAAATCCACACCGCTTTCAGACGAAATCTCCGCGTAACGGGCGATCGAGCGGTTGGCGAGAAGCGCCCAGTCGCGGTCCGGATCGACCGTGCGGGTGATGCGGCCCTCGTCGTAATGGCTGGCAAAGACGCCTTGATGCGCCTTGCGATTCTCCGGTTCGTCGGGGCCGATGACAGCCACACCATCCGCCTGCATCGCAAGATGCTTGGCCGCAGCCGCACCCATCATGCCCCGGCCGACGACGATATATTTGAAATCTGCTGCCATGGCTGCCTTCCCTGCCTGCCGGAATAGGATTCCAGAAAATTCGGGGATAGGGATAGCCGCCTGCGAGGTGAGCGGCAAGGCGGCCGAACCGTCTTCAACCCGGCCATGCCTCACCTCGCTTCGCGACGTCAGACACCAAGGCCGGCAAGTTGAATCATTTTCTGAAGTGCAGGCGGAAAGGGATTCCGCATCAACAGGTTACGGGCGCCCTTAGAGAAGCGCCAGAACCTTGCCGCAATAGGCCTTGGAGACCGGGTTCATGCGCTTGGCGGCATGACCGGCATTGTATTTAAGGATCGTGCCGCAGGTTTCGCCGCCGCCGAGTTCATGCGCCATGGAGAGGTACTTCATGCCGTATTTGATGTTGGTCTCGGGATCGAACAGACCCTTCTTCGTACCGGCATAGCCCATCATTCGTGCGGTTGCCGGCTTGATCTGCATCAGGCCGACTTCGCCTGCGCTGCCGCGGGCATTCGGATTGAAGTTGCTTTCGACCCGCACCACGGCGGATGCCAGCGCAACGGGAACATCATACTGCTTTGCGTATTTTGCGATCAGCACCGAATATTTGTTGGTCGCAAAGTCTGGCATGGCGTAGCCGCTGCCACGATCGACGGTCTTGAATTTAACGGTCTCAGTCTTATCAGTTTTATTATCTGCTTCGCCTGCGAAGGCACAGTTATACCCTGCCAGCAGCACGCCCACGCATGCCGCAGCACCAATAATCGCATTTCTCATGTAGTCTTGACACTCCGACCCAAAGAATTGCCGGACTGCGCGCCTCGCCGTCTCACGGTAACACGCAGCCAAGGAATGACTGCATGCCGCAGCAATTCTTATCGTTTCAGTTGGCGCCCTTCCGCTACACTATACCCAAGGCGGCGGACGCTGTTCAGCGGCAGGGGTTAGACCATCGCAATGAGGAGATAATAGGGAAATGATGTGGCACTGCACAATTCAAGTGTGAATCGGCAAATTCGCCGGTGAAGGCACCGGCACGCCGCTTAGGAATAGCGGGGCAGCGCGGCAAGCAGGCGATGCAGCGTATCGATCGTCGAAAAATCGGCTATCCCATCCACCCGCTCAGGGCGGAAATGGCGCTGAAAAGCCTCCAGTTCGCCAGCCATCTTGTCGGAGAATTCACCCGTGATTTCCGTGCCGTAACCATAAAGCGACAGCATCGACTGCAGCGCCTCGATCGGCTGCCCCCGGTCGCCTCGCTGAAAGAACCGCCCGCCGGTGATCGGCGCCGGTTCGACCCAGTGCCCGACCCCTGCTTTATGCAGCTCTCCCCAGGGGAATCTCTCGCCCGGATCGACCTTGCGAACCGGTGCCACATCGGAATGCCCGAGCACCCTTTCGGGCACGATGGACCAACGTTCGCCACAATCCCGACACAGTTCGATCACTGCCGCAATCTGCTCGTTCGGGAATTCGGGCAGCCCGCCGGGATGGCCGGCATTGGCGATCTCGATGCCGATCGACGCCGAATTGACGTCGTCCTGTCCATGCCAGCTGCTCTTGCCCGCATGCCAGGCACGGCGCGTCTCCGGTACCATCTGCACGACCTCGCCATTCTCATGCACGAAGTAGTGCGACGAGACCTGGCTTTCCTCGCGACAGAGCCAGTCGAGCGCCGAGTCTGGCGTCGACATGCCCGTATAATGGAGAAGAATGATATCCGGCTTGCGTCCACCCGCGCGTTCGCCATGGTTCGGCGACGGCTTGACGGTGGCCTTGCGGTAATCGGCCTCGAAGGAGGTCATGCTGCCCGGCGTTCCTTTTCGATCGCCGCATAGGCGTCGTTGAGGGCTGCCATCCGCTCGTTGGCGATGGCATGAAACTCTTCCGGCACACCGCGCGAGACCAGCCGGTCAGGATGATTTTCGCTGACCAGCGCAAGATAACGGCGGCGGATCGTCGGGAAATCATCGGCCGAGGAAACGCCGAGAACCTTGTAGGGGTCACGGCCGATCGAGACGTGACGGGCGGCGATCTGCTCGAAGCGCTGCTCGCTCATCTGAAAGATTTCGGCGATATGGCGAAGGAAATTCATTTCCTTCTCGTGGATCAGCCCGTCGGCCTTGGCGATGTGGAAGAGACCATCGAGCACATCTTCCAGCACCGGGCAGTTGGCCGCGCAGGTGACACAGAGCGAAGACAGCTTCTCGGCATAGGCCTCGTAACCGGCCACGTCCTGGCGCGCCAGATTATAGAGACGGGCGACATTCTTCGCCTGATCCTGCGGAAATTCAAAGATGTCGCGGAAAGCCTGAACTTCCTTCTCGCTGACGATGCCGTCGGCTTTCGCCATCTTGGCGGAAAGCGCGATCACCGCCACAGAGAAAGCCACCTTCCGGCGCGTCTCCGGATCGCCTTCGAAAACCGTCCGCACGGCCTCGACAACCGCGGAGAGCACGTTGCCCGCGGTATTGCCAATGGCGTTCAGCAGTTTTTCCCAGAAGGACATCGAAGTTTCTCGCATCGCAATATCTGACAACACCATGACCAAATAATCGTTGCTAATGCAAGGCAGCGATTAGTCGTAGGGTTGAAAACACTTTTCACAATTCGGTAATTGTGCGCCGATCTGATGCCGCAATTTGCGTCTCGTCTGAGACAGTTTCCACAGATCTCGGCGATACCGTTTCGCCGCCTGAACCGATTATATCGCCGCTTCCGCAGACCCTTCGCCTGGAGAGCTGATTTTTCGTCAATTCTTTACTTTACAGGCCTCTTTCCCTGCCGCATGCATGCATTAGCTAAGCGCGTGCAATCGCGCATCGAAGCCGTCTAGGAGGGATTATGGCCAAACAGAAAGTCGCAATGCTGACCGCCGGAGGCCTCGCCCCCTGTCTGTCATCAGCCGTCGGCGGCCTCATCGAACGCTATAGCGATGTCGCTCCCGATATCGAGCTGATCGCCTACAAATCCGGCTATCAGGGCGTACTCCTCGGCGACAGCATCAAGATCACCAAGGACATGCGCGAGAAGGCGCCGCTGCTCCACCGCTATGGCGGCTCGCCAATCGGCAACAGCCGCGTCAAGCTCACCAACGCTGCCGACTGCGTCAAGCGCGGCCTGGTCAAGGAAGGCGAAAATCCGCTGCGCGTCGCGGCCGAACGGCTCGCTGCTGACGGCATCACCATCCTTCACACCATCGGCGGCGACGACACCAATACGACGGCAGCCGATCTCGCTGCCTATCTCGCAGCCAACAACTATAACCTGACCGTCGTCGGCCTGCCGAAAACCGTCGATAACGACGTCGTGCCGATCCGCCAGTCGCTTGGCGCATGGACGGCTGCCGAAGTCGGCGCGCATTTCTTCGACAATGTCAGCAACGAGCAGAGTGCGGCACCGCGCACCCTCGTCATCCACGAGGTCATGGGCCGCCACTGCGGCTGGCTGACGGCCGCGACCGCCGATGCCTATCTGCGCCGCACGAAGCACAATGAATATGTCGACGGCATGGTGATGAATGCCGGCATGAAGAGCATCGACGCCGTCTACCTGCCCGAGATGGCCTTCGACCTGCAGGCCGAAGCCGCCCGTCTCAAGGAGGTCATGGACCGCACCGGCCACGCCACCGTCTTCGTCTCGGAAGGCGCCTGCCTCGATGCCATCGTCGCCGAGCGCGAAGCCGCCGGCGAGACCATCAAGCGTGACGCTTTCGGCCATGTGAAGATCGATACGATCAATGTCGGCGGCTGGTTCCAGAAGCAGTTTGCGAGCCTTTTGAATGCCGAGCGCTCGCTCGTTCAGAAGTCCGGCTATTTCGCCCGCTCGGCCCCTGCCAACGGCGACGACCTGCGCCTGATTCAAAGCATGACCGATCTTGCGGTCGAAAGCGCGCTGAACAGGATCTCCGGTGTTACCGGTCACGACGAGGACCAGAACGGCAAGCTGCGCACCATCGAATTCCCCCGCATCAAGGGCGGCAAGGCCTTCGACACCTCGACCAAGTGGTTCGCCGAACTGATGAATAAGATCGGCCAAAAATACCGCGCCGCATGATTGACGCAGGGTTGATATGGTGTCTTTGCTTGTTTCCTGGGGAATAGGAGGAGATTCCATGTCGCTCGAAGCCTGGCTCGCTTTCGCCGCTGCTTCCGCCATTATGCTGGCCATTCCGGGGCCGACGATCCTGCTCGTCGTCTCCTATGCGCTCGGCCATGGCCGCAAGACGGCATTGGCGACCGTATCGGGCGTGGCGCTCGGCGATTTCACTGCCATGACCGCCTCTCTCTTCGGTCTCGGCGCCCTGCTCGCGGCGTCCGCGACTCTCTTTACCGTTTTGAAATGGGTGGGCGGCGCCTATCTGATCTGGCTCGGCATCAAGCTCTGGCGCGCCCCGATCATCCCCGGCCCCGTCGCCGACAACGACAATCTGCCGGAAGAAAAGTCGCTGAAGATCTTTCTTCACGCCTATGTGGTGACTGCTCTCAATCCGAAGAGCATCGTCTTCTTCGTCGCCTTCGTCCCGCAGTTCCTCAACCCTGCCGCTCCCTTCTTCGAGCAGATGCTGATCATGGAACTCACCTTCCTGGTGCTGGCCACGATCAACGCCTCCAGCTATGCCCTGCTTGCCCACGCCGCCCGCGGCCTGATCCGCAAGGCAAGTGTCCAACGCGCCGTCAACCGTACCGGCGGAACGCTGCTGATTGCTGCCGGCGCTGTGACCGCTGGCTACCGCCGCATCGCGGCCTGAACGCAATCGCAATTTTCAGCGGGTTGCGACGCCCAGTCGAATAGGTTAATGGGAAAAATCAGTGCTTAGCTTCTCAGTAACTTTTTAAACGCTGCCTGGGCGGCGCGATTCCCGAAAGTGACAGAATGGTAGCGAACGGATTTTCCGGCCTGAAACGCAGTCTGGTCGTTTCGACGATGCTCTGCGGGATCATGACCGGATGCTCGACCGTCGAGTACACCTCCCAGGCTGAGTTGAGCGCGGTGCAGACCGTCGTTCCGACGCCGAAGCCGGGTGAAGACGCGATGATGATGGCCGCCGTTCCGGCTGCCGACGGCTCCGCTCCGCAGACCCCGATGGCATTCGCCTCCGCCAATCCACAGGCAACGCCTGCCCTTTCGGCGCAGGCAGCCGTCCTGCCGATGGCCGTTTCCCCTGCCGATGCAGCGTTCCAGCCCGTGGTCGGCGCCAGCGTTGCGACCGAAATTCCGCTGACGCCAGAGATGACCGCGATGCAGTCGGTGATTCCGACGCCGCGTCCGGCAACCCCGGCCTCGCCGTCGACGCAGCTTGCCTTCGCGGCAACGACGCCGCAGAACGGCGCGCTTGCAGCGCTCGCCGTTCAGGCCAGCGCGCCGCGCTCGATGTCGGACTTCTCCTTCGACGAATCGGCCCCGATGGATCCGCCGACGGCACCGCCAATGTTCAGCGACAACGATGCCGACGATGCGCCGACCGCAGAAAAGGGCTTCGTCAGCAAGCTGATCGCCAAATACGCCAAGCTCTACGAGATGCCGGAATCGCTGCTGCATCGCGTCGTTCACCGCGAAAGCCGCTACAACCCGCGCGCCTACAACAAGCGCGGCTATTTCGGCCTGATGCAGATCAAGTACAACACGGCGAAATCGATGGGCTACGACGGCCAGCCGTCCGGTCTGCTCGATGCCGAGACCAACATCAAATATGCCGCGAAATATCTGCGCGGCGCCTGGCTCGTTTCCGACAACAAGGAAGACGATGCGGTCCGTCTCTATGCGCGCGGCTATTACTACGATGCCAAGCGCAAGGGCATGGACGACGTTGCCCAGGGCAACTACTGAACCTCACCCTCTGTGAACCGAATGGTCAGGGCGCCGACAGCGCCCCGACGATCTGTTTGACCAGCACCTGCGGCTTGTAGCCGAGCCGGCTCGGCGTCAGCCCCATGCGGACGACGACGAGACCGGCGGATGGCACGATTGCCACGCTCTGCCCGTCATGCCCCTCCAGCCAGAACGTATCGCCGGGAAGCCCCGCAGCCGCACTCAGATCGCCGCCGGGGGCCGCAAGCCAGGCCTGCGCCTGCGTATATTTCCCGCCCGACGACTGCGTCGGCGTCCGCATTGTCGCCACGAACCCTTCCGGCAACAGCCGCTGGCCGTTCCAGACGCCATCCTGGATCAGGAACTGCCCGAAGCGCGCCCAGTCGCGCGCCGTCGCGTAGAGATAGGAGCTTCCGGCGAAGGTGCCGCGCGCATCGACCTCCAGCACGGCGCTGGACATGCCGAGCGGCCCGAACAGAGCATCGCGCGGGTAGTCGAATGCACTCTGCGGATCGCCGAGCCTGTCCATCCAGATGCGGGAGAGAAGCACCGCCGTGCCGCTCGAATAGCGGAAGCGCTGACCGGGCTTGTCCACCAGCGGCGCATTCACCGGCAGGGTCACCATATCGGGGTCGAGATAGAGCATGCGCGTCACATCGGCGACGGCGCCGTAATCCTCGTTGAACGCCAACCCGCTTTCCATGCCGAGCAGATCGGCAAGCGTGATCGCCGCCCGCCCATCGCCATGCCAGGCGGCAAACAGCTTGGCGTCGTCGAAATTGAGCTTGCCCGAAAGCATCACCCGGCCGACCAGCGCCGCATTGACGGTCTTGGTCATCGACCAGCCAAGCAGCGGCGTGCGTGCATCAAAGCCGTCGCCATAGCGCTCCGCGACGATCCGGCCGTTGTGGACGACGACGATCGCCCGCATCTCCGGCCCAGCCAGCGCCTCGTCGGCAAGCAGCGGCGCAAGCTTGCCGTTATTGGCGGCAGCGACCCGCTCGCCCTCGGGCCACAGGTCGTCGCTTGGCGGCGGCACAGCGAGATCCTCCTCGGGCGCGGCATTCATCGCGGCGTTGAAGTCACCATCGGGAACGCTGGTGCAGCCGAACGCACCGCGGTAGAGCGCATGGCCCGGCGCAAACAGGCCGAGGATGCGGGCCGATACCCTTCCCTCCTCTCGGTTGACGGATACGCGGATCAACCGCAGCAGCGGATTACCGGGTGCCTGAACGTCCTCGGCAAGAACGGTATCCGGATCGCGCCCGGCCATGAACACATTCGAGCAGACGATCTTTGCCGCATAGCCATCGCCGACACGCAGCAGTTCCGGCGGACGAACATAGAGCCACAGCGCCCCGCCGATGACCGCGACGATCACCAGCACGAGAAGCGCCTTCAGGATACGCAGAACTACTCGCATGTTTCTTCCTCCACAGGTGGAGAGAAGCAGCAAACGCCACCATAGAAAAGGGCACAAAAGCGAGAGCGCCGTTTCATCCACGCTATTGCCCGCAAAACGCCGCCCACAGCCCGCGTCATCAAACTGTAGCAGCGCCGCGTTAAACGCCCTGAACGCTAAAAACGGTGATGGAATCAGATGACCGAATTTGCACCGGATGCCGGCTTCCGCAAGAACCGGAAACTCAAGGACGCACTTCTCCGCCACAAGGCATTCTCCAAGGAAGGCTTCTCGGAGCGGCTTTTTGGCTTGCTTTTCTCCGGCCTTGTCTATCCGCAGATCTGGGAAGATCCCGATCTCGACATGCAGGCGATGGAGCTGCAGCCGCATCACCGTATCGTCACCATCGGCTCCGGCGGCTGCAATATGCTCGCCTACCTTTCCAAGGCGCCGGCCTCGATCGACGTCGTCGATCTGAACCCGCATCACATCGCCCTGAACCGTCTGAAGCTTGCGGCCTTTAAGCATCTGCCCGGTCATGCCGATCTCGTTCGCTTTCTCGCCATGCCGAACGAAGCATCGAACAGCAGCGCCTTCGACCGTTACCTCTCTCCGGTTCTCGATGATGCAACGCGCAGCTACTGGAACGGCCGCAAGTTTGGCCGCCGCCGGGTCACCGTTTTCGACCGCAACATCTATGAAACCGGCCTGCTCGGCCGCTTCATCGGCGCCGCCCATCTGCTGGCCCGCCTGCACGGCGTCGATCTGAAGCAGATGACGAAGACGCAGTCGCTGGAAGAGCAGCGCGCCTTCTTCGACCAACGGGTCGCTCCCCTCTTCGAAAAGCCCGTCGTGCGCTGGATCACCGGCCGCAAGAGCTCGCTCTTCGGTCTCGGCATCCCGCCGCAGCAATATGACGAGCTGGCAAGCCTGGCTGCCGATCACTCGATCGCCCCGGTTCTGCGTCACCGCCTCGAGAAGCTCGCCTGTCATTTCCCGATGCGCGACAATTACTTCGCCTGGCAGGCCTTCGCACGCCGCTACGCCGCCGGCGACGAAGGTCCGCTGCCGACCTATCTGAAGCCGGAGCACCATGAAGTGATCCGCGCCAATGTCGACCGCGTCACGGTTCACCATGCGAACTTCACCGAGCTGCTGGCCGGCGAGCCTGCCGCCTCGCGCGACCGCTATATCCTGCTCGATGCACAGGATTGGATGACCGACGAGCAGCTGAACGGTCTCTGGGCCGAGATCAGCCGCACCGCCCGCCCAGACGCCCGCGTCATCTTCCGCACGGCTGCGGAGAAGAGCATCATCGAGGGACGTCTGTCGCCGGCGATCAGCGATCAGTGGAACTACTTCGAAGACAGGTCGCGTGACATGACGGCACTCGATCGCTCGGCGATCTACGGCGGCTTCCACATCTACGGGAAGAAGGCGTGACAGAGATCCGCACGCTTCCGGACGATCGCTCCGAGGCGCATGCCGGCCTGATGGACGGCATGTACCGCTACCAGCGTCATATCTACGATCTGACGCGCAAATATTACCTGCTCGGCCGCGACAAGACGATCCGCGGCCTCGACGTGCCCAAGGGTGGCACGCTGCTGGAAGTCGGCTGCGGCACCGGCCGCAATCTGGCGCTCGCCCACAAGCGCTTTCCGGATGCCCGGCTCTACGGCCTCGACATCTCGCAGGAGATGCTTATCTCCGCCCGCAAGACTTTCGCGACGAAGGCCACCCTGCCCGATTTCCGCGTTGCCGACGCCACCGCCTTCACCCCGCGCGAATTCGGGGTCGCCGGTTTCGATCGCATCCTGATCTCCTACGCCCTGTCGATGATCCCCGATTGGGAACGCGCCATCGACGCAGCGATCGCCGCACTCAATCCCGGCGGCCAGCTGCATATCGTCGATTTCGGCCAGCAGGAGGGTCTTCCCGGCTGGTTCAGAGCCCTGCTCCAGGGATGGCTGACAAAATTCCACGTCACGCCGCGCGTCAATCTGCGTGAGGTTCTGGAAGCCCAAGCCCATGAAAACGGTGCAGGATTGGCTTTCGAGACGATCGGCGGCGGCTATGCCTGGCAGGCCGTCATATCCGCCAGGCGCGCATAATTCGCTTGAAACTAACCGATTTTTTACGTTGATATGGTGAAAAGAGGATTATTCCTCGGCTGCATTCGTCTTCGAAGGTCATGCTGTGGGGCAAGTAGATCATTCGTTACATGACGGGATAACCATGCGCAGACTGTTGTTTTGCGTTTTGCCGCTGGCTCTTATGCTCGCCGGTTGCAGCTCCACGGGCTATGACTATCTCGAAACAGCTTCGATAAAGAAGAGCCGTTTCCAGGACACCGATCCGCAGGATTTCGGCGCAAAGACCCCGCATCAGAACGATATCCACGGCATCGACATCTCCAAGTGGCAGGGCGATATCGACTGGCAGACGGTGAAATCCTCCGGCGTGTCCTTCGCCTTCATCAAGGCGACCGAGGGCAAGGGCCGCGTCGATCCGCGCTTCAGCGAATACTGGCAGCGCGCCCGCGCCGTCGGCATTCCACATGCGCCCTATCACTTCTACTATTTCTGTTCCTCCGCAGACGAACAGGCCGACTGGTTCATCCAGAATGTGCCGAAGGAGGCGATGCGCCTGCCGCCGGTTCTCGATGTCGAATGGAACGGCGAATCCAAGACCTGCCGCCTTCGCCCGGATCCGGCAACAGTGCGCTCCGAGATGAAGCGGTTCATGGACCGGCTGGAAGCCTATTACGGCAAGCGGCCGATCATCTACACCTCCGTCGATTTCCATCGCGAGAATCTGCAGGGCTATTTCCAGGACTACCATTTCTGGGTCCGTTCCACCGCAAAACACCCCGAAGTCACCTATGCCGACCGCCGCTGGGCCTTCTGGCAATACACCTCGACGGGCGTCATTCCGGGCATCCAGGGGCCGACCGACATCAATGTGTTCGCAGGCAATCAGAAGAACTGGAACAATTGGGTCGCTGCGGTTTCCAAGGATAGAAATTCTTAGTAACGTCCACCGAACTTTCTTGCTTCCGTCACATTCATCTGTGAAAGCGGCGGACATATTTCGGATATAAGGACGAACCCATGCACCGCTCGCTCGCAAGCCGCTCTGCACTTGCTCTTCTGTTTGCCGTCACCTCAGCAACCACGGTATTTGCGCAGCAGGCGGCAGCCCCTGCCCCGGCGGCTCCCGCCACTCCGCAGGCGCCGGCTGTTGCCTGCGACGGTGACCTCTCGCAGTTCCTGGCAGGCGTGAAGGCCGATGCGATTGCAGCCGGCGCCACCGCCGAGGCCGCCGACCAGGCGCTTGCAGGCGCCGAGATCGACCCCAAGGTTCTGAGCCGCGACCGCGCGCAGGGCGTCTTCAAGCAGACCTTCCTCGAATTCTCGCAGCGCACCGTCAGCCAGGCGCGCCTCGACATCGGCCGCCAGAAGATGAAGCAATATGCCGACGTCTTCGCCAAGGCCGAGCAGGATTACGGCGTTCCCGCCGGCGTCATCACCGCCTTCTGGGCGATGGAAACCGACTTCGGCGCCGTACAGGGCGATTTCAACACCCGCAACGCGCTGGTGACGCTCGCCCATGATTGCCGCCGCCCCGAACTCTTCCGTCCGCAGCTGATCGCGCTGATCGAGATGGTCCAGCACGGCGACCTCGACCCGGCCACCAACACCGGCGCATGGGCCGGCGAAATCGGCCAGGTTCAGATGCTGCCACGCGACATCATCGCCTATGGCATGGACGGCGATGGCGACGGCCACGTCCGCCTGAAGCAGAGCGGCCCCGACGCCATCCTGACCGCCGCCAAATTCATCCAGCATCTCGGCTTCGAGCGTGGCCAGCCCTGGCTGCAGGAAGTCACCCTTCCCGATAACCTTCCGTGGGAAAAGTCGGGTCTCGGCGGCACGATGAAGGCGGGCGACTGGTTTGCGCTCGGCGTCAAGCCGCGCGATGGCAACACGAACTTCGGCGAGCTCGAAGGCGATCTCGTTTTGCCGCAGGGCCGCCTCGGACCGGCATTCATCGCGTATCCGAACTTCAAGATCTATCTCGAGTGGAATAAGTCCTTCATCTACACGACGTCGGCAGCCTATTTCGGTACCCGCCTCTCCGGCGCCCAGCCCTACCAGAAGGGCACGCCGGAACAGGGCCTTGCCAACGACGAGATGAAGCAGCTGCAGACCAAGCTGCAGTCGCTCGGCCACGATGTCGGCGAGATCGACGGTATCCTGGGATCCGGCACCCGCGTTGCCATCCAGAAGGAACAGCAGCGCCTCGGCATGCCGGCCGACGGCTGGGCGACCCCGAGCCTCCTCGGCGCGCTCTGAGTCGCCAGAACCGGCCGTTCACAAGCAATCCGATCGCGTCCGTCCATCAGGCTGGGCGCGATTTTCGTTTAAGCTCAGGATTTAAGCAGCTTCCGGCGAAGCCTTCATATGAGCACAGGCCTTAACGCCCAGTCGCCGACTTTAACGCGCCGTTAAAATGTGTGAATAAAATTTCACTTCGCTTTTTCAAATGATTTCAATGCCGTGATCACTGCGCACAGCAGTTATCCACTGGCTGTTGCTGCATTGCAACATTGATTTCGCTTTTCAGCCGACACATTTCGGACATAGTATCGGCCCGTTAAAGCAAGGAGGCAGACATGGGTATCACACGATCCTTGAATGTCCTGTTGGTCAGTGCAGCGTTCGCGTTCGTCTTGTCTATGCTCTTCATCTGAGCAGCAAACGGACCCTATGACTGGAATACCGGACTCCTGAGTAACTAACAGTTCAGCCAATTAGAAAAGCGCATGTCCCGCCTGACATGCGCTTTTTTATTGCGTTCGAAGAGCTGCCTGATCAGGCAGCAGCACCCGCTGCCGTAGCCTTCGTCTCGCCGCGGCGCAGGCCGAGATTGGTGAGCACGGCCGAGACCAGCGGCGAACGGTTCATCGTATAGAGATGGAATTCGTGGAGCCCGCGGGCCACCAGATCCTCGATCTGTTCGGCTGCGACATCCGCCGCCACCTTGGCGCGCTCTTCCGGCTTGTCATCGAGACCCGCGAAGCGCTCGTCGAGGAAAGCGGGGATGACGGTACCGCAGGCGCCGGCAAAGCGCTTCAGCTGCGTCAGATTGAGGATCGGCATGATGCCGGGCACGATCGGGATCGTGACGCCCGCCGCCCGCACCTTCTCCAGGTAGCGCTCGAAATTGTCGTTGTCGAAGAAGAACTGCGTCAGCGCACGGTTGGCGCCATTATCGGCCTTGCGCTTCAGCATGTCGATATCGGCGGTCACATCCTTGCTCTCCGGATGCTTCTCCGGATAGGCCGACACGGAAATCTCGAAATCGCCGATCTCGCGCAGCCCCGCCACCAGCTCGGATGCATTGGCATAGCCGCCCGGATGTGGCTGGTACGGCGCACCGGCACCGCCGGGCGCGTCACCGCGCAGCGCCACGAAATGCTTCACGCCCGCCTTGCGGAAATTGTCGATCACCTGATGCGTTTCTTCCTTCGTCGCTCCGACGCAGGTGAGATGCGAAGCGGTCGCAAGCGGCGTCTCGTTCAGAAACCGCGTGACGGCCGTCAGCGTCGGTGCCTTGGTCGTGCCGCCCGCACCATAGGTGACGGAAACGAAATCCGGATTCCAGTCCTGTAGTTCACTGACGGCTTTCCAGAGCTGACCTTCCATCTCTTCCGACTTGGGCGGGAAGAATTCGAAGGAAATGCCGATATCGCGGCGGCCACTAGTGTTCAAAGTCATAAATCAAACCTCCGCTGCCAATATTGTTCCGGCGCCTTCGGATGCCATCAGGCGCCGCGGGTCGCGGGCGAGCCAGATGGTGACCGTGAGGCCCTGCTCGCCGGCCTGACCCGGATGAAGATCGACGGCCTGCTCGACATCGAGCCCCGCCTTGCGCAGCCAGTCGGACATCGACTGGTGCGAGAAACCGAGACGAACATGGGCATGCTCGTCCCTGAGATATTCGAGCCCGTGCGGGGCCAGATCGATGACCAGCAGCCGCCCGCCGGGCGCCAGCATGCGCGCCGCCTCATTGATAGCGATCTCGGGCTGATCGAAGAAATGCAGCACCTGATGGATGGTCACTAGGTCGAAATCCTGCCCGTCGAACGGCAGGTTCAGGATATCGGCATGGCGCACCGACGCCTTGTTGATCCCTGACTTGTCGAGATTGGAGCGCGCCACGCTCAGCATGTCGCGGCTGGCATCGACGCCGATCGCCCGGCGGTACAGCCCTGATAACAGCTGCAGGATACGGCCGGTCCCGGTGCCGAGATCGAGAAGCGAATAGACCGGCTGGCTGCCGAGAAGCTTGATGACCGCCGCATCGACCTCTTCGTCGGCGGCATGCAGGCGGCGCAGCTCATCCCACTCAGCTGCATTGCGGCTGAAATAGGCCTGCGCCCGCTCGGCGCGCTGGCGCTTGACCGACGACAGGCGCTCGCCGTCGCGCTGGACGACCGGGTCGTTCTCCGAGGAATGCTGCAGGAGCACGCGCACCAGCGCCGCTGCCTTGCCCTCCTGCTTCAGCCGGAAATAGGCCCAGGCGCCCTCCTGGTAGCGATCGATGAGATCGGCTTCGCCAAGCAGCTTCAGGTGACGGGAAATGCGGGGTTGGGACTGGCCAAGAATTTCGGTAAGATCGGTGACAGTCAGGTCTCCGGCCGCCAGGAGCGCCAGCAATCGCAGACGGGTCGGCTCGCCAGCCGCCTTCAGGACGTCCACGATCGCATCCAATCCAAGCTTTACCGGTTCAGCCATATTCCGCCCAATCAAGATATAAAGATATCTTTATGTGATTTGCGTAGCGGTAGCAAGCTTCAATTCCGATAATCGCGAAATTCATTGGCCAGATCACGACGCCGCAGACATGCAAAAGCCCCGGCCATGACCGGGGCTTTCAAAAGGCGTAAAAACAGATATCAGCGCGTCAGGCGCTTGTAGGCCTGGCTGCCCGGGTTGAGGGCGTCGGGGCCGAGGCGGCGGACCTTGTCCTGCTCGTAGTCTTCGAAGTTGCCTTCGAACCACTCGACATGGCCGTCACCTTCAAAGGCGAGGATATGCGTCGCCAGACGGTCGAGGAACATGCGATCGTGGCTGATGATGATGGCGCAGCCGGCGAAGTTTTCGAGCGCCGTTTCCAGCGCGCCCAGCGTTTCCGTATCGAGGTCGTTGGTCGGTTCGTCGAGCAGCAGCACGTTGCCGCCGGCCTTCAGCATCTTGGCGAGGTGAACGCGGTTGCGCTGACCACCCGAGAGATTGCCGACCTTCTGCTGCTGATCGCCGCCCTTGAAGTTGAAGGCGCCGCAATAGGCTCTGGAGTTCATGTCGAACTTGCCGAGCTTGATGACTTCGGCACCGCCCGAAATTTCTTCCCAGACCGTCTTGTTGCCATCCAGCGCATCGCGGCTCTGGTCGACATAGCCGAGATGCACGGTGTCGCCGATGCGCACTGAACCGGCATCTGGTGTTTCCTGGCCGGTGATCATCTTGAACAGCGTTGTCTTGCCGGCGCCGTTCGGGCCGATGATACCGACGATGCCGCCCGGCGGCAGCTTGATCGACAGGTCGTTGATCAGCGTGCGGCCCTCGAAGCCCTTGGTGATGCCTTCCATCTCGATGACGACATTGCCGAGACGCTCGGAGACCGGGATGATGATCTGCGCGTCGCCGGGACGGATGCCTTCGGCGGCATCGACCAGCTGTTCGTAGGCCTTGATACGGGCCTTCGACTTCGCCTGGCGCGCCTTCGGGCTGGAAGCGATCCACTCCTGTTCGCGCGACAGCGCCTTCTGGCGGCCGGCTTCTTCGCGGTTTTCCTGCAGCATGCGCTTGGCCTTGGCCGTCAGGTAGGCAGAGTAGTTGCCTTCGTACGGAATGCCGCGGCCGCGGTCGAGCTCGAGGATCCAGCCCGTAACGTTGTCGAGGAAGTAGCGGTCGTGGGTGATCATCATCACGGCGCCCGGATAATCGCGCAGGTGCTTTTCAAGCCAGGCGATGGTTTCGGCGTCGAGGTGGTTGGTCGGTTCGTCGAGCAGCAGCAGGTCCGGCTGCGACAAGAGCAGGCGGCAGAGTGCGATACGGCGGCGTTCACCGCCCGAGAGAATGGTGACGTCGGAGTCCTTCGGCGGGCAGCGCAGCGCTTCCATCGCCATTTCGACCTGCTGTTCCAGATCCCAGAGGTTCTGGCTGTCGATGATATCCTGCAGCTTGGCGCCCTCATCCGCCGTCTCGTCGGAATAGTTCATCATCAGCTCGTTGTAACGGTCGATGATCGCCGTCTTGTCGGCAACGCCCATCATGACGTTCTCGAAGGCGGTCTTTGTCGGATCGAGATGCGGCTCCTGCTCAAGGTAGCCAACGGTCGCGCCGTCGGCGAGCCAGGCTTCGCCTGTGTATTCCTTGTCCTGACCGGCGATGATGCGCAGCACCGTCGACTTACCGGCGCCGTTCGGGCCAAGAATACCGATCTTGGCATCCGGGTAGAACGACAGGTTGACGTTCTCGAGAATTTTCTTGGCGCCGTAAGACTTGTTGAGTCCCGACATGTGATAAATGAACTGACGTGCCATCTTTAAACTGCTCCGCGCGCAAACGTGTAAATCCGTGGCCGCTATGTAGGCGAAACCCGGCTCCCGGGCAACGCCGAAACCGGCCTCTCTTGCGCTTTGCAGCAGTCTTTGCGTCAGAAACCGGCCGCGTCGACCACACCTTGGTCGCATCCGAAGGAGGTTCGTCCCGCCCCCTGGATCAGCGTTCCGATATTATCGGCAGAGCCTGGCGCCACCGCATCCTCAGACAAGCCGATCGTCAGCTCGCTGATAACCCGCACACCGCCTGCCCGGCGGCAGCTCATCTTCACCCGGTCGGAAGCGCCAGCGCCAAAACTCTTGTCGAAGGCCGCCTTGATCTGATCGGCGCTGACAGACTTGCCGACATTGGCGGCAAACAGCTCGCGCACCGCCGATGCATTGAGATCGCCGATCAGCCGCACGGCCGTGCCGAAATAGGCGTCGGCCGAGAGTTTCGTGCAGGTGCCGTGCTTGGTCCACTCGTGACGCTCGAGCGCCGATTGCGTGCCGGGCATCGCTTTTGCCAGCGCCGCGGCATTCTCCGGCGTCAGCTTGACCTCAGGCAACGACCGCCAGTCGCCATCCTTGTCCGCCGCCTGCTCCTCCTTCGAGACGCCGCAATAATTCTGCCGCATCGGCCAGAGACCATGGAGGGTAAAATTGGTCGCGTCGAAGCGATCCCGCGTCTGGCTGGCGCATTCCGGCTTCTTCTGGTTCGTCTGGCAAAAGGCCGGTTGCCAGCTTGCAGCGAGAATGAAACGCGTGCGCCCCTGCCCTTCCTGTGCGAAAGCCGAAGCCGCCAACAGGCCTGACAAAGCCACGATTGCCGCATGCATAAAGAACCTGCTCATCTCCATCCCCTAGATAGAACAATACAAGAACAAGTAAGCACGAAGCGCAACGTTCCGCAACCCTGAATCGCAGCATTTTCCCCTGCAGATCGCCGCAGGCCCGCTTGCATTTGACGGCCGATCTGATCTTCTGCGCGCCGGGAGGATCGGATGTTTTCGCAAACACAATGGCTTAACGTGGCAGGCGCCTCGCTCGCCTTTCACAGCGAGACGGCCGCAGGCGCGCCACGCGGTATCCTCGTCGTCTGCCACGGCCTAGCCGAGCATTCGAAACGCTATCAGCGCTTTGCGGAGGCTATGGCGGCGCGTGGCTATCATGTCTTTGTGCACGATCATCGCGGCCACGGCGAGACCAAGGCGCCGGATGCGCCGATCGGGCAGTTCGCGAGGCGCGACGGTGTATCCCGCGTCATCGATGACGTCGCCGCCATGCGCGATCATGCAGCGAGCCTGCACCCGGGGCTCCCCGTTATCCTCTTCGGCCATTCGATGGGCGGGCTGATCGCGTTCAACGCCGCGCTGACCTATCCGGAGAAATTCGATGCGGTTGCCGTCTGGAATTCGAATTTCGCCGTTGGCCTCTCCGGCCGCGCCGCGCAAGTGATCCTGCGCGCCGAAAAGGCGCTGAAGGGCTCGGATGTACCAAGCGGCATGCTGCCGCGATTGACCTTCGCCGCCTGGGGCAAGTCCATTCCCGACCACACGACGGAATTCGACTGGCTGTCGCGCGATCCGGCCGAGGTCACGAAATATATCGCCGACCCGCTCTGCGGCTTCGATGCCTCGGTATCGATGTGGCTCGATGTCTTCGAGCTTACCTTCCGGGCAACGGAAAAGGAGCAACTCGACCGTCTTCCGAAAGATCGTCCGATCCATCTTGTCGGCGGCGGGCAGGATCCGGCAACGGAGCGCGGAAAAGCCGTTCTATGGCTCTCAAACCATTTGAAACGGCAGGGCTTCTCCCGTATCACCACTGAAATATATCAGGACTTCAGGCACGAGACCTTGAACGAGACCGGCGCAGCAGATGCGATCTCCGCCTTCGCCGATTGGTGCGAAGGCGCGGTCATGCGGTCCTGACGGGAACATTCCACATGGCAGGCGCGGCAATGAAGACGAACACCTCCTCCGAAGTTACCATGGGCCTGGCGCTCATGCTTCTGTCGGTGCTGTTTTCACCGCTGATCGACATCTTCGCCAAGCTGGCGATCGCCACCGTCCCCTCGGCCGAGATTACCGCCGCGCGTTTCGCCGTCCAGGCGCTCTGCATGCTGCCTGTCGTCATCTGGCGCAAGAACCTCGCCGACCTGTCGTGGAAGCAGACCTTCTATCACGCGATCCGCGGGATCATCATGACCATCTCGATGATCTCCTTCGTCGCCACGCTGAAATACATGTCGGTAGCCGATGCCATCGCCATCTTCTTTGTCGAGCCGATCATCCTGACGATCCTCAGCAGCATTTTCCTCGGCGAAGCCATCGGCTGGCGGCGCTACACAGCCTGCGGCGTCGGCTTCTTCGGCGCCATCCTGATCATCCAGCCGAGCTTCCAGGAAGTCGGCTTCGTGGCGCTGCTTCCCGTCGTCAGCGCCGTCTGCATCGCCATTTCGGCGATGATGAACCGGGCCCTGGCGCAGCGCGAAGACCCTTGGGTCATGCAGTTCCAGATGGGGCTTTGGGGCCTGCTGTTCTGCGCCATCATCCTCTATATCGGCGAAGGCAGCGGCTCCGACGTCTTCGATCCGGTCATGCCCTCCACTATCGCCTTCGGCTACCTCGCAGGCGTCGGCGTCATGGCAGCGATCGCCGGCATTCTCGGCGTCTACGCCTATCGCGCCGCTCCGGCATCGACGCTGGCGCCGCTGCAATATTTCGAAATCGTCTCGGCGACGATCTTCGCCTGGCTGGTCTTCGGCGACTTCCCGGATGCGATCAAATGGCTCGGCATCCTGATCATCATCGCTTCGGGCCTCTACATCATCTGGCGCGAGCGGCGCTTTGCATCCAAGCCGGTATCCGATACATCTGAGGCAACACGGGCGCCGTAATCCGCCCGCGGGAGGAACATGACGGTCAGCAGCAAAAAGCCGCCGCTTGCGGGCATCAGGGTCATCGAACTGGCCCGCGTGCTTGCCGGTCCCTGGGCCGGGCAGATGCTGGCCGATCTCGGAGCCGACGTCATCAAGGTCGAAAACCCCGATGGCGGCGACGATACGAGGCAATGGGGGCCGCCCTTCGTCGAGGGCGCCGACGGCGAAAATCTTTCCGCCGCCTATTACCATTCCACCAACCGCAACAAGCGCTCGATCACCGCCGACCTCAAGACAGAGGAAGGCCAGGCGCTGGTCCGCCGCCTGGCTGCAACAGCCGATGTGCTGATCGAGAACTTCAAGCTCGGCGGCCTCGTCAAATACGGTCTCGATTACGAGAGCCTGCGCCAGATCAATCCCAAACTCGTCTATTGCTCGATCACCGGCTTCGGCCAGACCGGCCCCTATGCCAATCTCGCCGGCTACGATTACATCGTCCAGGGCATGTCGGGCTTCATGTCCGTCACCGGTGAACCTGATGGCCAGCCGATGAAGGCCGGCGTTGCCATCGCCGATATCTTCACCGGCATCTATGCAGTCTCGGCCATCGAGGCGGCACTGATCCACGCGCTGAAGTCAGGCGAAGGCCAGCTGGTCGATATGGCGCTGCTCGACGTGCAGTCCGCCATTCTTGCCAACCAGAACATGAACTATCTGGTCTCCGGCAAAGCGCCGGTGCGGCTCGGCAACGCGCATCCGAACATCTCGCCCTACGAAGTCATTCCGGCCGCCGATGGCTATCTCATTCTCGCCGTCGGCAATGACGGACAGTTCCGCCGCCTCTGCACCATCCTCGGCCTCGATGGTATCGGCGAGGACGAGCGTTTCGCCACCAACAAGGCGCGCGTCGCCAACCGCGACGAGGTTCGCCGCCTGGTTTCCGGCAAGACATTGAACTGGCAGAAGGCCGATCTCCTGAAGGCCTGCGAGGACAATGCCGTGCCGGCCGGCGCCATCAATACGATCGAGGAGATGTTCGCCGATCCGCAGGTCATTGCCCGCGGCCTGCGGCTCGATCTTGCCGATGGCGCAGGAACGATGATCCCGACGGTTCGAACCCCTGTGGTTCTCTCGGAAACACCGCTACGCTACGAAAGACCGAGCCCGCGCCTCGGCGAGCACCAGGAGGAGGTGCTCGCCGAACTCGAAGCGCTGGAACTTAAGGCACAAGGGAGGGAACAGGCATCATGAGAAAAACCGGCGGAGAATTGATCGTCGAAGCGTTAAAGGCAAATGGCGTCACCCGCCTTTCCTGCGTTCCCGGCGAAAGCTTCCTCGCGGTCCTCGATGCCCTTCACGACAGCGATATCGAAGTCGTCGTCTGCCGCCAGGAAGGTGGTGCTGCGATGATGGCCGATTGCTGGGGCCGCCTGACCGGCGAGCCCGGCATCTGCATGGTCACCCGCGGCCCCGGCGCCACCAATGCCTCGGCCGGCCTCCACATCGCCCGCCAGGATTCGATCCCGATGATCCTGTTCATTGGCCAGGTCCAGCGCGATGCCCGCGAGCGCGAAGCCTTCCAGGAGGTCGAGTTCCGCAGGGCGCTGACGGAATATGCCAAATGGGTCGGCGAGATCGACGATGCCGCACGCATCCCGGAATTCGTCACCCGCGCCTTTTCCATCGCCACATCCGGACGCCCCGGCCCCGTCGTCCTGTCACTGCCGGAAGACATGTTGCGTGACGAGGTCGAGGCACCCCGCGCCAAGCCCTATGTCCGCGTGGCCGCCTATCCCGGCCGCCGTCAGGTCGATGATTTCTACATGCGCCTGCTGAAGGCCGAGCGTCCTCTGGTAATCCTCGGCGGCACCCGCTGGGATGCCGATGCGGTCGCCGATGTCCGCGCCTTCGCCGAGCGCTTCCAGCTGCCGGTCGGCTGCTCCTTCCGCCGCCAGATGCTGTTCGATCATCTGCATCCGAGCTACGCCGGCGATGTCGGCATCGGCATCAATCCTGCTCTGGCGCAAGAGATCAAGGAAAGCGATCTGCTGATCCTGCTCGGCAGCCGCATGTCGGAAATGCCGTCGTCGGGCTATACGCTGATCGATATCCCCTATCCCCAGCAGCAGCTCGTCCATATCTATCCCGATGCATCCGAGCTCGGCCGCATCTATCGCCCGGATCTCGCCATCTGCGCGTCGCCGCAGGATTTCGTCGATGCACTGGCCGATCTCGAAGCGCCGGGCGAACCGCGCTGGGCAGAGCGTACCGAGCGCATGCACCAGGCCTATCTCACATGGTCGAAGCCGCCGCAAACCGGCCCCGGCCCGGTGCAGATGGGGCCGATCATGGACTGGATCGAAGGCAATACCCGCGCCGATGCGATCTTCACCAATGGCGCCGGAAACTACGCCACCTGGCTGCACCGTTTCCACCGCTTCCGGCAGTTCAACACTCAGGCGGCCCCGACCTCAGGCTCAATGGGCTACGGCCTGCCCGCCGCCGTTGCCGCCAAACAGCTCTTTCCGGAGCGCGAAGTGATCTGCTTTGCCGGAGACGGCTGCTTCATGATGCACGGCCAGGAATTCGCCACCGCCGTCCGCTACAACCTGCCGATAATCGTGCTTGTCATCAACAACGGCATCTACGGCACGATCCGCATGCATCAGGAGCGGGAATATCCGGGACGCGTCAGCGGCACCGATCTCACCAACCCTGACTTCGCCGCCCTTGCCCGCGCCTATGGCGGCCACGGCGAAACCGTCGAAACGACGGCGGAATTCGTGCCCGCCTTCGAGCGCGCCCGTGCCAGCCGCAAGCCGGCGATCATCGAGATCAAGCTCGATCCTGAGGCCATTACCCCGGCACGCACGCTGACGCAGATCAGGACGAAGAGCTGAGGGCTCCAAACAAAAAGCCGGTGAGCGAACCCACCGGCTTCCCGTTTCGGTAATTCCGGAAAATCAGTCGATCGCAGCCGTGACGATGAACTCGACCTTGTATTTCGGTGCAGCAAGCTTGGCTTCGCTGGTGGCGCGGGCCGGTGTGTTGGCCGGATCGACCCAGGCTTCCCAGGCAGCGTTCATTTCGGCGAAGTCCGCAATGTCGGAGAGGTAGATCAGCGTCTGCAGGATCTTCGACTTGCTGGAGCCGGCAGCCGCCAGCAGGCGGTCGACTTCGGCAAGAGCAGCCTTGCACTGATCTGTAACGCTCTCGCCTTCGGCAACCTGGCCGGCGAGGTAAACGGTGTTGCCGTGGACGACGGCGCCGCTCATGCGGGGACCGGGGCCGATGCGCTTGATGCTCATGGTTTTCTCCTGAGTTTCTTATGGAATGAAGGGCGCGGACAAAACCGCGCCGCAGGGTCAGCCGCGAATATGATGGGTCTTCTGATAGATCGCGGTGGAACGGGCGCCGGAGCGGCAGTAGCCGAGCATCGGGCGCGGGAATTCGTCAAGCGCGTCGACCATGCCGGTCACGGCCTCTTCGGTGACGCCCATGGTGCCGACAGGCACATGCGCGATCTCCAGGCCAAGCTCCTTGGCGCGCGCCGCGATCACGGAAAACGGCGTCTGGTCGGGGCTTTCCTGGTCCGGGCGATGGCAGACGATCGACTTGAAACCCAGAGCCTTGATCTGGTCGAGATCCTCGACCGCAATCTGGCCGGATACCGAATAGTCGTCGTCGATCTGGCGGATGTCCATCACGCGTACCTCCTGAAAATGAACGGCAGAAGCTCTACGATGCGCGACCGCGAGCGTCAACAATTGTTAGCTCATACAAAGGCGAAGGTCAGCGCATAGCTGCGGCTTTCGCCGGGCTTCAGCATGTTGAATTCGCCCGCCGCCTCCAGCTCGCTGCGCAGCACCCAGCGATGCGAGACCGGCTCGATGCCGAGAATATGCGCCGGTGCATTCTGGTTGCGCCAGACCTGCAGGTGCGGCAGCGTATCGGAGCGCATGCGCACCCTCAGGGTCTTGCCATGCACGGCCTTCATCGGCCCGAGGCGTACTTCGGCAAAGCCACCTTCGGTCGCCGGTGCCTCGACGCAGAACAACCCGCCGAGTTCGTCGCCGAAGGTCCAGGGGAAACCGCCGTCTTCCAGCATCTTGCCTTCGAGCCGGGTGCCCTCGTCGAACCATTTGCCGCCGACATTCATGTGGTACATCAGGAAGGTCGGGACGGTCTGATCGCTGGTATTGATGACCTTGTCCTCGAGCGAGACCTCGCCTGTTTGGCCACTGATCTTCCAAAGGCGCTCGATGCGCTGCGGCAGTCCCTCGACAGTGACGAGGTCGATATCGGCGCGGCATTCGGCATTGCCGTTTTCGAACTTGGTCCACAGCACCTTCGCCTTGTGGCCGGAAACCGAGCCATGCAGCGGATAGATCGCGCCGTCGGTACGGCCCGGGATCGGCTCGCGGTGACGGATATGGTCGGGGCCGCAGGTAAACAGGAAGCCTTCGAGCGAATGGTCTATACGCGGGTCGCCGTCATCCGGAATGGCGCGCTTCGGCGAAATATCGACGCCATCAACGACGCAGGCGCCGATATCCATCACCGACGTTTCGTCCAGCATCAGGCGCGGCCCCTTGGCGGCTGCAAACTCGATCATTTCAATCCCTCCCCCTGTCTCAAAACTGCCGTAGCGTTAGGGGCAGCGCAAGGTTTCGTCAATCACGTCGCGCGTGATTGCCCGCGACCGGCGATCCGCTGAGGAACCACCGTGGCAAACCAAACGTTTAGCTTCACGCAAGTGATCACGGATATTTTCATAATTTGTTCAGTACGAATTCATAAATTCCACACTAGCGTCAAAATTCGCGGGTGTGTGTCGGCCCAGTCCCTGCTTGAGGTGCAAGACGTGAATCGCATTCTGAAATACGGCCTTTCGCTCGCCGCTGTCGTTCTGGCCGTCACATCCGTCGCGCCGGTCGCGGACGCGCAGCAATATGGCCGCCGCCAGCGCGACGTCGTCATGGTCACGCCGGATGGCCAGATCGTTGACTATATTCCGCCGGGCGCCGACGTTTATTATTCGCGCGACCGCAACGGCAATCGCGTTCTCGTCGACAGCTACGGCAATGTCGTCGCCACCGAAATGCGCTCCAAGGGCTATTATCCCGCAGCTCCATCGCGCGATCCCTATAACAACGATCCCTATAATGCGGAGAGCGGCGATCAGACCCGCTATGGCAGCACCCGCTACATGGAGCGCGGCGCGGTCACCGGCGCGATCCCGCGTGACGGAAGCATCGAGCGTCAGCCGCTCGATCAGCCCTATCCTGATAACGGCGACTATGCCGCGATCGATCCCGATCAGCAGGCACCTCAGGCACAGCAGCCAAGGGCACCCGAAGAGCCCGCGATCACCCTGAAGGGCAAGTCGAAGCCGGAGATCGTCGCACTGCAGGTGTTCCTCGACCGCTCCGGCATCTCGCCAGGTGTCATCGACGGACACATGGGCTCGAACGTCACCAAGGCGATCTATGCCTACAACCAGATGACCGGCGAAAATCTCGATCCGAACAATACCGACGCGATCCTTGAACAGCTGCGCCTGTCGGGCGGCCTGCCTGTTATCAGCTATACCATCACCCCTGCAGACGCGGCTGGCCCCTATGTCGCCGAGATTCCGGAAGACTACGCACACAAGGCGCTTCTGCCGTCGCTAGCCTATACTTCGACGACCGAGATGCTGGCCGAGCGTTTCCACATGGACGAAGCCTTCCTGAAGGAAATGAACCCCGGCGCCGACTTCACCGTCCCCGGCACCATCATCAAGGTTGTCAATCCGGGCGACCCGAAGACCGGTACGGTCGCCAAGATCCTGGCGGACAAGGCCAAGAAGCAGGTCTTCGCCTATGACGATGCGGGCAACCTGATCGCCGCTTACCCGGCCTCCATCGGTTCCAACGACACGCCCTCACCGTCAGGCACGGTGCAGGTCGATCGCGTCGCGCTGAACCCCGGCTACACCTACAATCCGAAGATCAACTTCCAGCAGGGCGCCAACGACAAGGTCCTCAACATTCCGCCAGGCCCGAACGGCCCTGTCGGCACAGTCTGGATCGCGCTTTCCAAACCGACCTACGGCATTCACGGTACCCCCGAGCCCTCGAAGATCGGCCGCACACAGAGCCATGGCTGTATCCGCCTGACCAACTGGGACGCGACTGAACTGGCCAAGATGGTCAAGCCCGGCGTCACGGTCGAATTCGTCGATTGATCGCCATGCATTGAAACAAAAAAGCCGCCGGTCTCCCGGCGGCTTTTTTGTTTTCGGCTTGTGAAATCAGGCCGCGTCACGCATCAGCAGGCCGGAGAGACGTGCTGCGACCGGAAGCTTGACCGGCAGCTTGCGCATCATTTCCTCGGCGAAACAGAGAGCATTTTCGCGGGCCTTTTCGAGGTTCGAGACCCGGGTCGCATCCATGGTGGCGAGCGTGCCGCCGCAATCGAAGATGTCGCGGAAGGCTGAGCGTTCGATGATCGCCGTGTCGAGAACAGGAACGTGACGCTCGTTCAGCAGAGCCTTGACCAGCTGCAGCGCGCGCGTCGTCACCATCGAGTTGACGCGGGTCAGCACGACGGAATGGCCGATCTTGATGCCTGCCTTCTCATCCAGATACTGGAGCAGTTCCAGAACCTGCGCGCCGCCGCGGGCATCCATGGCACAGCCCTGGATCGGGATCAGCACGTGGTCGGAAAGACCGACGGCAGTGGCAAGCAGCGGATTGCGCGCGCCCGGCAGATCGATGATGAAATAGTCGGTATTGGCCTTGTTCTCGCTGATATGCAGCGGCAGCGATGCCGAGGTGACGAAATCGATGACAGAGACGTTCTTCACGTTGCCGGAAATCTCATGCCAGCGGGAAATCCAGTGCTGCGGATCGGCGTCCAGAATGGTGACGCGGTAGCCCTTGCGCGCAAGCTCGGTCGCCAGCAGCAGCACAGCCGTGGTCTTGCCGGCGCCGCCCTTGGTATTTGCAAAAGTAATGACTGGCATATCAGGTCCTCGAAGGGAAAAGTGGCGAGCCGGTTATCGCTCTCATACGCACTTTTCGATTCATCGTGCGGTTAATGCATCCTTTCCAATCGTGGTTAACAAAATCTAAACGGACGACCCGAAATTGCAGCCCGGATTTCTTACATCCCAAGAATTTGGGACGTTTGCAGACAAAAAAAGCCCGGAAAGCCTGTGCTTTCCGGGCCAGCTGGTTGGTCCGCCTTGGTTAACTCAGAAGCAATCCTTGAACAAAGCCTTGGTGTTTTCGAGCGTCATCGTGACAGGATTGCCACCGGCGCTCGGGTCTTCGATCGCCATCGCCGACAATTCGTCGATCCTGTCAGGTGCGATTCCCATCGCCGAGAGGCTTTCGGGTACGCCGAGTTCGGAGCGCAGCTTCAGCACGTAATCATAGAAGCCGTCGAAACCTCCGGCGATGCCGAGATAAGCCGCCGCACGGGCGATCTTCTCTTCGATCACAGCGCGATTGAAACGCAGCACGGCCGGCATCACGACGGCATTGGTCATGCCGTGATGGGTGTTGTAGACGGCGCCGATCGGGTGCGACAGCGCGTGGATGGCGCCAAGGCCCTTCTGGAACGCGACGGCGCCCATGGCGGCGGCTGCCATCATGTTGGCGCGGGCTTCCAGATCCGTGCCCTCCTTATAGGCGCGCGGCAGGAATTCCTTGACCAGACGCATGCCTTCAAGCGCGATACCAGCCGACATCGGATGGTAGAAGGGCGAGGAATAGGCTTCCAGGCAATGCGCGAAAGCATCCATGCCGGTGCCGGCCGTGATGATCTTCGGCATGCCGACGGTCAGTTCCGGATCGGAAATGACGACGCCGGGCAGGAACTTCGGATGGAAGATGATCTTCTTCACATGCGTCGCCGAATTGGTGATGACGCTGGCGCGGCCGACTTCCGAGCCGGTCCCCGCCGTCGTCGGCACGGCAACGATCGGTGCGATGCCTTCGATGCTGGCGCGCGTCCACCAGTCGCCGATATCCTCGAAGTCCCAGACCGGACGGCTCTGGCCTGCCATGAAGGCGACGCACTTGCCGAGATCGAGACCGGAGCCGCCGCCGAAAGCGACGACGCCGTCATGACCGCCATCCTTGAAGGCCTTCACACCGGCTTCGAGGTTCTTCTCGTTCGGGTTCGGATCGACATCGGCAAAGATGGCGCGGCCGAGACCGGCATCTTCGAGAATGTCGAGCGCGTTCTTGGTGATCGCCATCGAGGCCAGGCCACGATCGGTGATCAGGAGCGGCTTCTTCATGCCGAGGCTCTTGCAGGCGTCGGCGAGCTCCTTGATACGGCCGCGGCCGAGCTTGACCGCGGTCGGATAGCTCCAGTTGGCTGTGATATTGCTGCTCATGCTGTTGCTTTCTTCAGGTGATAGGATTTCGGACGCGTCAGGTTCTGGAAGCCGATGATCGACAGCGAGCCGCCGCGGCCGGTCTCCTTGACGCCGGTCCAGCACAGTGCCGGATCGAGATAGTCGGCGCGGTTCATGAACACCGTGCCGGTTTCGATTTCGCGGCCAAGCCGCCCTGCCCGCTCGGCATCCTTGGTCCAGAGCGAGGCCGTCAGGCCGTACTGGCTGTCATTCATCAGCGCCAGCGCTTCCTCGTCGCTCTTGACCTTCATGATGCCGACAGCCGGACCGAAGGTCTCTTCGCGCATGAAGGCCATCGAGTGGTCGACATTGACGAGAACCTGCGGCGCGAGATAGGCGCCGCCATCATCCTGCGGGAAGAGCTTCGGATCGACCAGTGCCTTGGCGCCCTTGGAAACGGCATCGGCGATCTGATCGCGGACCACCTTGGCGAAGCGCTTGTGCGCCATCGGGCCGAGCGAGGTTTCAGGATCGAGCGGATTGCCGAGCTTGTAGTTCGAGACCCAGGCGACCGACTTCTCGACGAAGCTGTCGTAGAGCGACTCGTGCACGTAGATGCGCTCGATACCGCAGCAGCACTGGCCGGAATTGTAGGTCGCGCCATCCATCAGCGTATCGACGGCAGCGTCGAGATCGGCATCTTCCATGACATAGCCCGGATCCTTGCCGCCGAGCTCGAGGCCGAGACCGGTGAAGGTACCAGCCGCCGCCCGCTCCATCGAACGGCCGCCTTCGACCGAACCGGTGAAGTTGACGAAGTTGAAGCTACCGGCCGCGATCAGCGCCGAGGTCGTATGGTGATCGAGGAAGACATTCTGGAAGACATCTTCAGGGACACCGGCCTCGACGAAGGCCTGAACCAGCCGCTCGCCGACCAGCAGCGTCTGCGATGCATGCTTCAGCACGACGGTATTGCCCGCCATCAACGCCGGAGCGATCGTGTTGATCGCCGTCATATAGGGATAGTTCCAGGGAGCCACGACGAAGACGACGCCATGAGCTTCGCGCTCGATACGGCGCTCGAACTTGTCGCTCTCTTCGACCACGAGCGGCGCCAGCGCATCGGCAGCGATCGAGGCCACGTAATTGGAGCGCTCGTTGAAGCCCTTGTACTCGCCGCCATAGCGGATCGGCCGGCCCATCTGCCAGGCGATCTCGGGCACAACGACGTCGGACATCTCGTTCAGACGTGCGACACCCTTCAACACCAGTTGCACGCGGTCTTCGAGCGGCCGCTTTGCCCAGCTCTTCTGCGCCTTGCGCGCACGGGCCACGGCATCCTTGGCCGCTTCCAGCGAAAGCGCCGGACGCTCCGCGTAAACCGATCCGTCGACCGGCGATATGCATTGGATCATTGCCATGATCTTCATCCTATGTTTTTCGCGACCTATGTCGGACGCAGCCACCACCATCTCCGGATATATGGAGATCATGAGGCGCTTATTGCATCCGCCTTCGATACGCCTCTTATGCTCTCTCGAAACCGCGCGCCACTTCCCAATCGGTGATGCGACGATCGTATTCTTCCTGCTCCCATTCGGCAGCGCGCGTGTAGTGGTCGATGACATCATCGCCGAAGGCACTACGCAGCATCTTCGACTTGGCCATGGCAACCGTCGCGGACCGGAGCGTCCGCGGAATCTCGCGAACCTTGCGGGCGCCATAGGCATCTCCCACGAAGGGCGCTTCGAGTTCAAGCTTGTTCTCGATGCCGTCGATACCTGCGGCAATCAGCGCCGCAAACGCGAGATAGGGATTGAGGTCGGAGCCGCCGACACGGCATTCGATGCGGATCGCCTTGCTGCCATCGCCGCAGAGGCGGTAGCCGGCGGTGCGGTTGTCCTTGCTCCAGATCGCCTTGGTCGGCGCGAAGGTGCCGGCCATGAAGCGCTTGTAAGAATTGATGTAGGGCGCCAGGAAATAGGTGATCTCGCTCGCATGCGCGAGAAGACCGGCGACATAGTTTTCCATCAGCGGCGACATGCCGTATCTGCCCTTCTCGTCGAAGAACAGCGCCTTCTTGCCATCGAGGCTCCAGAGCGACTGGTGGATATGCGACGAGCTGCCCGCAGCGTTGTAATGCCACTTGGCAAGGAAGGTGATGGCCTTGCCCTTCGACCAGGCGATTTCCTTGCAGCCGTTTTTGATGATCGTATGGCGGTCGGCCATCGTCAAAGCTTCGGCATAGCGAACGTTGATCTCTTCCTGTCCGGCGGAAGCCTCGCCCTTCGAGTTTTCGACGGGGATTTCGGCGCCCTGCAGACCGGTGCGGATCGCCCGCATCACCTCTTCTTCCTTGGTGGTCTGGAAGATGTGGTAGTCCTCGTTATAGGCGCTGGCGAGCTTCAGGTTGCGATAGCCCGAGGCGTGAGCCGACTCGTAGGTCTGGTCGAAAAGGAAGAATTCGAGCTCGGATGCCATGAACGGCTTCATGCCCATCGCTTCCAGACGCTTCACCTGCTTCTTCAGGATGGCGCGCGGCGAATGTGCAACTTCCTCATGCGTATGATGATCGAGCAGATCGCAGAGCACCAGGGCCGTGCCTTCGAGCCACGGAATGCGCCGCAGCGTCGAAAGGTCCGGCTTCATCGTGTAGTCGCCGTAACCCTTCTCCCAGCTCGTCGCCTTGTAGCCGGAGACGGTTTCCATCTCCATGTCGGTGGCGACGAGATAGTTGCAGCTATGCGTTTCCTTCCAGGCGCTATCGAGGAAATATTCGGCCTGGAAGCGCTTGCCCATCAAGCGGCCCTGCATGTCGATCTGGCATGCCAGAACGGTATCGATGCGGCCCTCGGCCACGTCCTTCTTGAGATCGTCGAGAGTGTAGCTGGTGGTCATGATTTACCCGCCTGAATTTTTGATTTTGCGATTTCGGAACAACGAAAGGGCATGCAGCGGCGGGACGAAACCCGCCTGATGCTTTTTCATTGAACCGGGGATGGGGCCGCGTGCGCCGCGGCCCCGCCATTCGAGAGGGAAGCCTCTGGCCTTAGTGTTCGCCCACGGCCTTTTCGGCAGCAGCGATTTCCGCCTGACGGCGTGCCACTTCGTCGCCGATCGGCGGACCCTTGAAGCGGCGCTGCTCGAAGCCGAACCAGACGATGCCGGCCAGGACAAGGAAGCCGACCGTAACGTAGAGAGCCGGACCGTTCGGCGGCTGAACACCGAGAACGAAGATCAGGATCATCGCCAGGACCGTCAGCACGGCGAACAGCTTGAAGGCGCCCTCACCGATGTTCCACGGGCCCATCTTGTCCCACTTCGACGTACCCCAGGCGAAGAGGCCGAGCGTGATCGGGATCGCGAAGGAGAAGAACAGGAAGATGACCGTGCACGAGACGACGATCGTATAGACCGGCGTATCGCCGATCGAGACGAGCGAAGAGCCCCAGACGAAGAGGACGGAGAGGATCGAACCCGTCCAGATCGCAGCAACCGGCGTGCGGTATTTCGGGCTGACCTTGGCAAGCGCCTTGGAAGCCGGAAGACCGCCGTCACGCGAGAAGGCGAAAATCATGCGCGACACCGAGGTGACGGTCGCAAGGCCGCACAGCCACTGGCTGACGAGAATTGCGAAGTACAGGATGTCCTTGACGACAGGATTGACCTGCGCGTCCATCGCCCAGAAGAACACGTTCCAGCCCTGCTTGGCGGCATCGTCCATGTTCGGCAGCATGAGGACGAACGAGCACAGCATGATGTAACCGAACAGCGCCGACCACAGCACCGAGGAAACCATGCCGCGCGGCACGGAATGTGCCGCCTTGACGGTTTCTTCGGACGTATGCGCCGAAGCGTCATAGCCGGTGATCGTGTAGATCGGCAGCAGCAGGCCGAGCAGGAACACCCAGGTGCCCGATGTCGCCGGCCAGACATTGCCGCCAGCTTCGCCGGAATAGTTGGCGAAGGTGAACAGGCGGCCGATTTCGTAGGACGGAGCTGCAAAGAGGCACACGGCCGAAAGCACGATGGCCGTCGCGAAGATCAGGTAGCCCGAGAAGTCCGTGAGCTTGGCGGTAAGGCCGATACCCATGTGGTTCACGAGTGCCTGTGCGCCGGTGATGACGACCAGGAAGACGATACGCACGACAGTCGTATCCGTCAGGCCGAAATAGCTGGTGCCGAAGGAACCCATGAAGAAGTAATAGGTACCGACATTGATGGCGCCGAGAACGGTGACCAGACCGAGCAGGTTGAACCAGGCGGTCAGCCAGCCGGTGAAGCGGTTGCCGAGAATAGAACCCCAGTGATAGAGGCCGCCGGCCGTCGGATAGGCAGAGCTGATCTGCGCCATCGCCACGGCGAAGACGAGCGAGACGAAGCAACCGATCGGCCAGCCGATGCCGATTGCTGCACCGCCAGCACCTGCCGTCGCCTGAGCCAGCGAGTTGATGCCGCCGGAGAGAATGCAAATGATCGAAAAGGAGACTGCGAAGTTCGAGAACGAGCTCATGCGCCGTTCAAGTTCCTGGGCATAGCCCATGGAATGCAGGACACTCATGTCCTGCTTCTTATCCAGATCGGTATAGTCAGACATGACTTCCCCCTGTTCCCGATCGGCCGCGGGATTGCGGTCGATCTTGTGCCAAATTGCCCGTGGCATTTGCCATCGGGCGGTCCGCAGCAAAGCTGCTCCCTGGGGCCTTTTTCTTTTTAGTGTGAGCCTTCCAGACATTGCTGGAGAAGCCCTGAGAGATAGTCGGCCATGACCCCTTGGCCGGCATCGTCCTTGATGAGGTCGTTTCGGACCTCGATCATTACATTGCGGAACCCATTGGAAACCCCGTGCAGGATCAGCGTATGCGTCACGCCGTCTTGAGGGCCGTAGGGCTCGTTGCGTTCTGTCTTGTAGAGCGGCGCATCGGCCGCAGCCGTCAGCATCTTGTCCGCGAGGCGGCTGTCGGCATCGTGCAGGATACCGAGCTCGACTGCACGCGGCTTGCCGTTGAACACCGGCGTAAAGCTGTGGATTGTGACGACGACAGTCTCCTGTCCCCTCGCCTTTCGCTCCGCGATCAGCCCGCGCACGGCATCGTGAAAAGGAATGTACAGCGCTTCGGTGCGAGCCTTGCGCTCGTCAGCGCCGAGATTCTGGTTGCCCGGAATAGGATAGATCTCGCTCTTCTCCGGCATCGCGCCCGGCGCTTCCGGCGGGCGGTTGCAATCGTAGATCAGGCGCGAAAAACGCTGCGAGACGAGCGTGGCGTCAAGTGCAGCGGAGATACCGCGGGCAACCGCCAAAGCGCCCGGATCCCAGGCGATGTGGCTCTCCCGCGCATCCTTCGAAAGGCCAAGATCGCCATAGCGTTCAGGCAGCGTTCGCGACGCATGCTCGCAGATGATCAGCAGCGCGCTCTTGCCGTCGCGCCGCTCGATGCTGACGCAACTTCCTTCTGCTTCGCTTAGCACCTTCAGTTCAGTGAGCACGGGGGCAGCGCCTCGCCAGATGGCTTTATAAAAAATTAATAAGAAAAGAATTCTTCAGGTTCTCCACACTGTCAAGCGCATCCTGAAAATTTCTTTTCATGACAGTAGTTGACATGGATTGTGACAGCGTTGTTAACTTTGAGTGGGAAAGTGGCACCTGACGCAAAGGAAAAGCGTCGGGATCAAAACAAGCCATTCCCGGGGAGCATGATCGAGTGAACGCCGCGTCGAAGACGGTCTCGGACGTCATCCACTCGCATTTCGACGCGCTGACGCGCGCCGAGAAGCAGTTGGCTGAAAGTCTGCTGGACAACTACCCAGTCTCCGGGCTGGGCAGCATCACCACCATTGCGGAAAATGCCGGCGTCTCGACGCCGACGGTGGTGCGCATGGTGCAGAAGCTCGGCTTCAAAGGCTATCCGGATTTTCAGGCGCATCTGCATCAGGAGGTCGAAGCGACGATCTCCAACCCGATCGCCAAGCACGACCGCTGGGCCTCGAATGCCCCGGGCACACATATTCTCAACCGCTTCGCCGATGCCATCATCGGCAACCTGCGCCAAACGCTGACTGATCTCGACACGGCAACCTTCGAGAACGTCGCGTCGCTGCTGTCTGACCGCAAGCGCGGCCTCTATTTCGTCGGCGGCCGCATCACCGGCGCGCTGGCCGAGTACTTTTTCACTCACATGCAGGTCATTCGGCCAAACACCGCCCTGCTCTCCTCGAATTCGTCGAGCTGGCCGCAATACGTGCTCAACATGAATGCCGGCGACCTGCTGATCATCTTCGATATCCGCCGCTACGAGCAGGAGATGGTGAGCCTGGCGCAGGCCGCCCGCAAGCGCGGCGCTGAAATCATCGTCTTCACCGACCAATGGGGTTCGCCCGCCGCCAAGCTCGCAAGGCACGCGTTCCGCGTCCAGATCGAGGCACCATCGGCCTGGGACTCTTCCGTCGTCACTCTTTTCATCGTCGAGGCCCTGATCGAAGCCGTCCAGAGCTCGACATGGGACGAAACGAAGGAGCGCATGAAAACGCTGGAGGGCCTGTTCGAGCAGACGCGGCTCTTCCGCAGGCTGAGTTGAGAGGGAAAGGGGCAAGACTAAACGAAATCAATGAGGGCGTAGATAAAATAGAATAGCGCGTCGCAAACAAGACAGCGGCCGCAAGCACCTGCAATCATAAGAAAAATTATCGTCACGCGGCTGTCATACAAGCTTCATGCAACGTCAGTAACAGCTTCGCCAGACCACTGAAAACCGAAGGAGAACAACAGTGATCTCTAACATTTCTCGACTGCTTTCGCTTTCTACCGCGATCGTCGTAGCTTCGACTGCGATTGCCGCTGCAGAGCCGAGCGCCGAACTCATCGCTGCCGCCAAGAAGGAAGGCACGCTGACGACCATCGCGCTGCCACACGACTGGTGCGGTTACGGCGACGTCATCGCAGGCTTCAAGGCCAAGTACGGCCTCGAAGTCAACGAACTGAACCCGGACGCTGGTTCGGGCGACGAAATCGAAGCCATCAAGGCCAACAAGGGCAACACCGGCCCGCAGGCTCCTGACGTCATCGACGTCGGTCTCTCCTTCGGCCCGTCTGCCAAGGCCGATGGCCTGATCCAGCCCTACAAGGTCTCCACCTGGGATTCCATTCCGGATACCGCCAAGGATGCCGACGGCTACTGGTACGGCGACTACTACGGCGTTCTCTCGTTCCTCGTGAACAAGGATCTCGTGAAGCAGTCCCCCGCAGACTGGTCTGATCTGCTCAAGAGCGACTACGCTAACTCGGTTGCGCTCGCAGGCGATCCGCGTACCGCAAACCAGGCTGTTCAGGGCGTTTACGCTGCAGGTCTCTCCGCTTCTGGCGGCGACGCTGCCAAGGCTGGCGACGAAGGTCTGAAGTTCTTCGCCGAGCTCAACAAGGCTGGAAACTTTGTGCCGGTAACCGGCAAGGCGGCTCCGTTCGCACAGGGCTCCACGCCGATCATCGTCGCATGGGACTATAATGCTCTGTCGTGGGGCGAGAGCCTCAAGGGCAACCCGCCATACGAAGTCGTTGTTCCGAAGTCGGGCGTTGTCGCTGGCGTTTACGTTCAGGCGATCTCAGCATTCGCACCGCACCCGAACGCTGCCAAGCTCTGGATGGAATACCTCTATTCGGACGAAGGTCAGCTCGGCTGGCTGAAGGGTTATTGCCACCCGATCCGCTTCAACGATCTTGCCAAAAACAACAAGATCCCGAAGGACCTGCTCGACAAGCTGCCTCCGGCAGCAGCCTACGAAAAGGCTGTTTTCCCGACGCTTGAAGAACAGGCTGCTGGCAAGGAAGCCATCACCAAGAACTGGGATTCCGTCGTCGGCGCCGCCGTCAAGTAATCGACAGGACCGGAACCGGCCTTCCCGCTCACGCGGGGAGGCCTTTTGCCCCTCGGATACGACTGGAAGCCTGCTATGAGTACAATATCTGCCCCCATCGCAGGCACGTCCTCGATGATCAACAAGGAACGGGTGATCGACTGGCTCGGCATTGCGCCATTCGTCATCTTCTCTCTGTTGTTCCTGATTATCCCGACCGTCTACCTTGTCGCCGGTGCGTTTCTCACGCCTGACGGCAGCTTCACTTTCAAGAATATCGGTGACCTGTTCACCCCCTCGATTATGAGTGCCTACTGGATCAGTATCCGCGTTTCCGTTGCTTCTGCTCTGGGCGGCGCGTTGATCGGCTTCTTCCTTGCCTGGGCCGTGGTGCTCGGCGGTCTGCCAGCCTCGGTCCGCTCGACCCTCATGACGTTTTCCGGCGTCGCATCCAACTTCGCCGGCGTTCCGCTCGCCTTCGCATTTCTGGCAACGCTCGGTCGCACCGGCCTTGTCACCATGTTCATGCGCGACTGGTTCGGCTTCAATCTCTACGGCACCGGCTTCAACCTGCTGTCGTTCCTCGGCCTGACCATCACCTACATGTACTTCCAGATCCCGTTGATGGTGCTGATCCTGACGCCGGCGCTCGACGGCATGAAGAAAGAATGGCGCGAAGCCTCCGAGATCCTCGGCGCCACCAACCGCCAGTACTGGACGATGGTTGCCTTCCCAATCCTGTGGCCAAGCCTGCTCGGAACCACGCTGCTGCTCTTCGCAAACGCCTTCGGCGCCATCGCGACCGCCTACGCGCTGACCGGCTCGTCGCTGAACATCGTTCCTATCCTGCTCTATGCACAGATCCGCGGCGACGTGCTTCACAATGCGAACCTCGGCTATGCGATCGCCCTCGGCATGATCGTCATAACAGGCGTATCCAATATCCTCTATCTCATGCTGCGCATGCGCGCTGAACGGTGGCAGAAATGAAGGCTCAACGTCTCGGCGCCTGGATCGCCGTCATCATCGGCGCAAGCTATTTCGTCATTCCTCTTATTGGCACAATCGAGTTCTCGCTGCGCATGCGCCGCGGCACTTACAGCCTGGATGCCTATGCGTCGGTATTTTCCGACGAGCAGTTCCGCGCCACGTTTGGCTATTCGATGCTGATGGCGTTGCTGACGATCGTGTTCGGCATGCTGCTCGTCGTGCCGACCGCTTACTGGGTTCGCCTGCGCCTGCCGCAGATGCGCCCGGTCGTCGAATTCGTCACGCTGCTGCCGCTGGTCATCCCAGCGATCGTCATCGTCTTCGGCTATCTCAGAATGTACAATTCGTCTTCGATCCTGCCGCTGACGGGTTACACAACGGGTACCAACATCCTGCTCGTCTGCTCCTACATCACACTGTCGCTCCCCTACATGTACCGTGCCGTCGATACCGCGATGCGCGCCATCGACGTCCGCACGCTGACGGAGGCTGCCGAAAGCCTTGGTGCCAAGTGGACGACGATCATGTTCCGCTGCATCTTCCCGAACGTCATGAGCGGCGTGCTTTCGGGTGCCTTCATCACGCTCGCGATCGTCATGGGCGAGTTCACCATGGCCGCCCTGCTGAATCGCCCGGCCTTCGGCCCGTACCTGCAGCTCGTCGGCGCCAACAAGGCCTATGAGCCTTCGGCACTCGCGGTCATCGCCTTCTCGATCACGTGGCTCTCCATGGGCCTCCTCAATCTCATCTCCCGCTTCGGCAAAGCCGCCCCCGCGAAGGCTTAAGGTATCTGTCCATGTCATTTCTAACACTGACCAATCTTCAGAAGTCCTTCGGCCAGGTTCAGGTCGTTCATAACTTCAACATGAATATCGAAAAGGGCGAGTTCATCTCCTTCCTCGGCCCATCGGGCTGCGGCAAGACGACGGTCCTGCGCATGATCGCCGGTTTCGAGACGCCGACCGGCGGCACGCTCCATATCAACGGCAAGGACCAGAGCCCGTTGAAGCCGAACCAGCGCAATATCGGCATGGTCTTCCAGGCCTATGCATTGTTTCCGAACATGAGCGTGCACGACAACGTCGCTTTCGGCCTGAAGGTCGCCGGTGCGCCAAAGGCCGAGATTGATGCCCGCGTGAAAGAGATGCTCGGGCTCATCCGCCTCGATCATCTGGCCGACCGCTACCCCTATCAGATGTCAGGCGGCCAGCAGCAGCGCGTCGCGCTCGCCCGCGCGCTTGCCGTCAAGCCACAGGTCCTGCTTCTCGACGAACCGCTCTCGGCGCTCGACGCCAAGATCCGCGTGTCGCTGCGCGAAGAAATCCGGGCCATCCAGCAGAAGCTGGGCATCACCACCGTCTTCGTGACCCACGATCAGGAAGAAGCGCTGTCGATCTCCGACCGTATCGTCGTCATGAACGCCGGCCGGGCCGACCAGATCGGCACCCCGTTCGAAATTTACAACACGCCGGCAACCCGCTTCGTCGCCTCCTTCGTCGGTACGCTGAACCTGATCGAAGCAAAGGTCGTCGATCCGGCGGCCAACCGCATCCAGATCGGCGACCAGGGCATCACGCTGAAGCAATCGGTCGCTGACTCCAAGGCAGGCGATACGGTTTCGCTGGCACTGCGTCCGGAAGCAGGCTCGCTTGCGGAAGGCGTCAAGAGCGATACCGCCCTCACCGGCCAGGTCGTGTCCGCCCACTTCCTGGGCTCGGTCATCCGCACCCGCATGAATGTCGGCGGAAACGTCATCTCCTTCGACATGTTCAACAGCCCGGGCGTCACCCCGCCTCAATCAGGCGAAACAGTGACGCTGCGCTTCATGGCAGCGGATCTTCTCGTCATCCGCGACTGACCGGACAAGCATACCCTCCTGCCAGGCGCCGCTCTCAGCGGCGCCTTTTTTCTTTGTGCAATTTCCGCGATGCACGGCGGGATTCCATCGGCTGGCGCAAAAAGGGCGGCATTGCGAAGCAACACCGCCTTCTATTCTCAAATGCTTCGTCCCGGAGAAGGGCGGCAAACGCCCTCACCCCTTCACACCCTACCGGATCGCCTGATCGTTCCCATCAAACCGGTGCATGTGCCCTCGGTCCGGCGTCGCATACACGATTTCGTCCGGCTCGTACTGATGCTCGCCGAAAAGCCGCGCCGTCAGCAGCCCGCACTGGTCAGATTCCAGATAGACAATCGTATCCGCGCCGAGATGCTCGACATGGACGATCTTCGCCTTCCAGGTGCCGCTGTCGCGCGACAGCGTCAAATGCTCGGGACGCACGCCGATGGTCTTGGCTTGCGCGTCACCGAGCTTGTCCGCGGCAATGAAGTTCATCATCGGCGAGCCGATGAAGCCGGCGACGAAGACATTGGCCGGGCGGTTATAGAGCTCCATCGGCGAACCGACCTGCTCGATCGCGCCGGCATTCAGGACGACGATTTTGTCGGCCAGCGTCATCGCCTCGACCTGGTCGTGGGTGACGTAGATGATCGTCGCCTTCAGCTGGCGGTGCAGCTTGGCGATCTCCAGACGCGTCTGGACACGCAAGGCAGCATCGAGGTTCGACAGCGGCTCGTCGAACAGGAAGAGTTCAGGTTCGCGCACGATCGCACGGCCGATGGCAACGCGCTGGCGCTGGCCGCCGGAGAGTTCCGCCGGGCGGCGGGCGAGATAGGGCGCCAGCGACAGCATGCCGGAGGCATCCGTCACCCGCTTCTCGATCTCGTCCTTCGGCTTGCCCGCCTGCTTCAGGCCGAGGCCCATATTGTCCTTGACGGTCAGATGCGGATAGAGCGCGTAGGACTGGAAGACCATGGCGATACCGCGCTTGGCAGGCGGCGTCAGCGTTTCGTCCCGGCCGTTGATCAGAACCGTACCGGAGGTCACGTCCTCAAGGCCGGCAATGCTGCGAAGCAGGGTCGATTTCCCGCAACCGGACGGGCCGACGAAGATGACGAATTCGCCGTCCTTGACCTCGAGGTCGATGCCCTTCAGCACTTCGTGCGTGCCGTAGGTCTTGCGGATGGATTTCAGTTGAAGCGATCCCAAGGGTCAAATTCCTTACAGTTTGACCGGCTGGCCGGTGCGTACGCTCTCGTCGGCGGCAAGGCAGATGCGCAGCGAAGCCACTGCATCGCCCATATGCCTGTTGAGGTCGATATCCTCGCGGATGGCCTTCAGCATGAAGGCCTGCTCGAAATCGCAGAGTTCCTGATGGCCGGGCTCACCCGCCATCGTCATGTCTTGATCCGGCGTGATGAACTTGCCATCGGGCCCGGTTTCGGCGTTGTGCAGGCGGATGACCGATGTCTTCGTATGCGTGTCGATATCGTCGGACTTGGCGTTCGGATCCATGACGATCGAGACCGCACCGTTCGGCGACATCACGTCCTTCACGAAGAAGGCCGTCTCGGAAATCATCGGCCCCCAGCCGGCTTCGTACCAGCCGACCGAACCGTCTTCGAACAGCACCTGCAGCTGACCGTAATTATACATGTCAGGCGCGATCTCGTTGGAGAGGCGCAGGCCCATGCCGCGCACTTCAACCGGCTTGGCGTCGGTGATCTGGCACATGACGTCGACATAATGCACGCCGCAATCGACGATCGGCGATGTCGTCTTCATCAGCGACTTGTGGGTTTCCCAGGTCGGGCCGCTGGATTGCTGATTGAGGTTCATGCGGAACACATAGGGGCCGCCGAGCTTGCGCGCTTCCTCGATCAGCTTGATCCAGGACGGGTGATGGCGAAGGATGTAGCCGATGACGAGCTTGCGCCCAGCCTTCTTCGCAGCCGCCACGACGCGCTCGGCATCGGCAACCGTGGTCGCCAGCGGCTTTTCGACGAAAACATCGCATCCCGCCTCGAATGCCGCAACGGCGTAGTCGGCATGGCTGTCGGAATAGGTGCAGACAGCGCAGAGATCAGGCTTCAGCTCGGCAAGGGCCGCATAGAGATCCGGATGGATCTTGTAGCCCGACAGAGCCGGATCGAGCTTCGGTGCCGAGCGGTTGACGAGGCCGACGATCTCGTAGCCGGGGTTGTTGTGATAGGCGAGCGCATGGCTGCGGCCCATATTGCCGAGACCGGCAACGAGGACGCGGACGGGCTTCTGTGAACTGGTCATTTCACTGCTCCGGAAGTAATGCCGCGGATCAGCTGCCGCGAGAAGATGACGTAGAGAACGAGGATCGGCAAGATCGCCAGCGACAGCGCCGCAAGGACCGCGTTCCAGTTGGTGACGAACTGGCCGATGAAGATCTGCGAACCGAGCGTCACGGTCTTGGTGGCCTCCGCCGGGGCCAGGATCAGCGGGAACCAGAGGTCGTTCCAGATCGGGATCATGGTGAAGACGGCGACCGTTGCCATGGCCGGGCGCACCAGCGGTAGCACCAGGCGGAAGAAGATCGCATATTCCGAGAGACCGTCGATACGCCCGGCATTCTTTAGATCGTCGGAGACTGTGCGCATGAACTCAGAGAGAATGAAGATCGCGAGCGGAATGCCTTGCGCCGTATAGACGAGAACAAGCGCCGTCAGCGTGTTGACGAGACCGGCAGCGACCATCCCCTGCAGGATGGCAACCGTGCCAAGACGGATCGGGATCATGATGCCGATCGCCATGTAGAGGCCGACGAGCGTATTGCCCCTGAAGCGGTATTCCGACAGCGCGAAGGCTGCCATGGCGCCGAATAGCAGCACCAGGAAGATCGCCACCACGGTGACAATAAAGCTGTTCTGGAAGTAGAGCGCAAAATCGCCCTGCCCCAGCACCGTCTGATAGCCGACAAGACTGAAGGTCGATGGCGTCGGGATCTGCAGCGGCGAACGGAAGATCGCGTTGCGGTCCTTGAACGAGTTGATGATCGTCAGGAACACCGGGAAGATGGCGATCAGCGTGTAGCCTAGGAGTGCCAGATGGACGAGCCCGGTGCGCAGAGGAGACGTGCGTGCTTTGTTGGACATGTCGCGCTCCTTAGAACTGGTACCGGCGCATGCGCCGCTGGATGGCAAAAAGATAGAAGGAGACGCCGGCCAGGATGATAACGAACATCACGGTGGCGATCGTCGCCCCCATCGAGCGGTCGCCGAGCTGCAGCTGGAAACCGAAGAAGGTGCGGTAGAGCAGCGTGCCGAGAATATCGGTCGACATGTCGGGCCCCGCGAGAGCGCCCTGCACGGTGTAGACAAGGTCGAAGGCGTTGAAATTGCCGACGAAGGTCAGGATCGAGATGATGCCGATGGCAGGCAGGATCAGCGGCAGCTTGATCTTCCAGAACTGCGCCCAGCCGGTGATGCCGTCGCATTCGGCAGCCTCGATCACCTCTTCGGGGATCGAAAGCAGCGCCGCATAGATCAGCATCATCGGTATGCCGATATACTGCCAGTTGGAAATCAGCGACACGGCAATCAGCGCCGGACCGGACTGGCCGAGCCAGGGCGCGAAGAGGCCCTTCAGCCCGACGAGGCCCATCAGCCAGGGCGCCACGCCCCAAATCGGCGACAGGATCAGCTTCCAGATGAAACCAACGATGACGAAAGACAGCAGCGTCGGCAGGAACATCGCGGTGCGGTAGAAGGCCACGAACCGCAGCCGCGGCGTCGACAGCAGGGCTGCCAGCGCAATGCCGATCGGGTTCTGCACACACATATGAATGACGAAGAAGATCAGGTTGTTGACGAGGGCGTTCCAGAAGTCATGCGCCCAGCGCGCGTCTCCGAACAGCACCTTGTAATTCGCCAGACCAACGAAGGCCGGCTGACCGTCAACGAGATTGTAGAACGAAAGCCTGAGCGTTTCGATCAGCGGCAGGATCATGATCGCCGAATAGACGACGAATGCCGGAAAGAGAAAGACGCCTATATGCCAGCGTATGGGGCGCTTGATCGGGGTGATGTCTGCCGATGTCTGGTCGGTCATTGCTTGGCTCGCTGTTCGCATCATTCTCTCCCTCATCTCTGTGCTTGTCACAGAGATCCAGCAGCGCCGCGTCCGCGGCGCGGGAGACTCATTCACGCGAAAGACTTCGCGTGGCTAGATTCCTGTGACGAGCACAGGAATGAGGGCGGCAACAGAGTTGCCGCCCGTCTTAGGCTGTACCGCTTACTTGGCAGCGCCCGGCTTGTACCAGCTGTCGAGGCCCTTCTGGAGCTTCTCGCCGGCGACGGCAGGCGTGTCGGTGCCGTTGATGACGTTGGCCGATTCAACCCAGGTCTCGTTTTCGAGGTTCGGGGTGCCGCGCGACAGGATCTGGTAGGTCGAGCGGACGGTCGACTTGTACGGGCCGCGCCAGGAAACGAATTCCTGAGCCAGCGGATCGCTCATCTTCACCGGGTTGGAGTTCAGGCTGAAGAAGCCCGGCAGCGAGTTCGCGTAGATGTCGGCGAATTCGCTGGAAGCAACCCAAGACAGGAACTTCTTGGCTTCTTCGGCATGCGCGCTCTTGGCGTTCAGGGCAACGCCGATATCCGGATGGTCGGAGATGTAGCCCTGGTCGCCAGCCTTCGGAACCGGCGGCGGGAATGCGCCCATCTTGAACTGTGCCTGGGTGTTGAACAGCGCGATTTCCCACGAACCGGCAGGATAGATCGCTGCGCGGCCGAGCGTGAAGAGGTTCTGGCTATCCGAGTAGGTCTGGGCCTCGAAGCCGTCGCCGAGGTAAGGCTTCCACTTGGCAAGCTCTTCGTAAGGCTTGACCCAGTCGGCATCCGTCAGCTTCTGCTTGCCGGAGATCAGAGCGGCGCGGCCGTCTTCACCCTTCCAGTAGTTCGGACCGATGTTCTGGTAGCCCATGGTCGCGGCTTCCCAGAGATCCTTCGTGCCCATGGCGAGCGGGATATAGGTGCCGTCGGCCTTGATCTTGTCGAGGGCCGCGAAGAACTCGTCTTCCGTCTTCGGAATGGCGATGCCCAGCTTGTCGAAGGCATCCTTGTTGTAAATGAAACCGTGGATGACGGAGGCCATCGGCACGCAGAAGCTCGACTTGCCGTCGTCGGTGGACCAGGCGGCCTTGGCGACCGGCGTGAAGTTCTCCATGCCGGGCAGGCTCGTCAGGTCGGCCAGCTGCTTCTTGTTGAAGAGCTCGAGCGATGCGTCGAACGGACGGCAGGTGATGATGTCGCCAGCCGAACCGGCATCGAGCTTGGCGTTCAGCGAAGCGTTGTATTCAGTCGGAGCGGTCGGCGAGAAGACGATCTTGATGCCCGGGTTCTTGGCTTCGAAAGCCGGGATGATCTTTTCCTGCCAGATCTGCAGGTCGTCGTTACGCCAGCTTTCAACCGTCAGCGTCACGTCGGCGCCATAGGCAAAACCGGCCGACGTCAGCAGGCTCGACGCCAGCAGGAAGCTTTTCAGAGCAGTGTTTTTCATTTCCCTCTCCTGTTTTTAAGCGCCATCAGGCGCGTCTTTGGTTCTGAAACAAGCAATCGGAGTGTCTGAGGAAACACCCAACGCCCCTTTGGAGGATCGCCAGGGCTGGCGGTCCCTTAAGCTCGAACCGGCATGAAGGCTTCAAACCTCCGGGCCGGACTGCACCCTCCCATACTCAAGCGGGGCGCGGTGTTTTCATGAGGAAAAAGCTGATGATGACGGGCCGGCGGATTGCCTGAACGGGCAGTTCCGCGTCAAACCCAATCACCTTCAGGAGCGTCCCGGCATTTGATTTTGACGCCGGTGTAAATTTGCCCCTGTTTGCTGTTCCCTTTTTCAGAATTAAGGCCAAAAAAATACCAATTGTCCAGCCGAATTTAACTTTTGGCGATCCGAATTTTCATAAAAAATTTTTTTCATTAAATATCAACATGATAGAAATATGAAACTTCAAAGCCAATTTTGCTTGGTAAATGGTATTTTTTTGGTATGGTAATAAAAAAACGACGGGAACAGCGTTATCCGGGGGTCCGATGACGGAACTGGCAATCGGCATTGATGGCGGCGGATCAAGCTGCCGCGCCGCGGTCGCAGACCGGAGCGGCAAGATTCTGGGCCGCGGCACCGCAGGCCCCGCCAACATCCTGTCCAATCTCCAGGGTTCCCTGGAAAACATCATTCTCGCCGCGAAAGAAGCATTGCGCGATGCCGCATTGCCGCCTGAAACCGTTTCCAGCGTCTCCGCCGTCGTCGGCGTGGCAGGCGCCAATGTCGGCGACTACGGCAGCCGCATCGAGAAGGCCCTTCCCTTTGCCGATGGCAAGGTCGTGACCGATGCCCTGATCGCGCTGCAGGGCGCACTCGGCGATTCCGACGGTGTTATCGGCGCCTTCGGCACCGGCTCCGTCTATAATGCCCGGCGCAATGGCACGATCAGCGGCATCGGCGGCTGGGGCTTCATCGTCGGCGACCAGGCAAGCGGTGCCCGCCTCGGCCGCGACCTGCTGGAACGCTCGCTTCTCGCTTATGACAAGGTGCGGCCCGGTTCTGCCTTGACCGAAAAGATCATGGACGAGTTCGGCAACGATCCGGAAAAGCTGGTGGAATTCGCCCATGTCTCCAAGCCCAAGGATTTCGCGCGCTACGCGCCCGTCATCTTCGACCATGCGAACAACAATGACGAAGTCGCAGTTGGCATCGTCAGCGAAGCCGCAGCCGCGATCGGCGAAAATCTCGATGCGCTGATCTGGCCGGAATGCCCGGCGATCTGCCTGCTGGGTGGCCTTGCAAATGCCTATCGCCCCTGGCTCGCGGAGCGCCATGCGGCGCTGCTAACCGAGCCGAAAGGCGACGTGCTGCAGGGGGCTGTCGAACTGGCCGTCAAACGCCTTGCCATCGAGACGCGGGGGGCGGCATGACCGAAGATCTCTCCGCCATCCTCTCGCCCGAACGGGTCCAGGCAGGCGGCACCGGCCCGCTCTACGTCAAGCTTCGCCGCACGCTGGAAGAGGCCGTTCGCACTGGCACGCTGGGTCACGGCGATGCCCTCCCCCCGGAACGTGATATTGCCGAATTCGCCGCCGTCAGCCGCGTCACCGTCCGCAAGGCGATCGACGATCTCGTCGCCGATGGCCTGCTGGTGCGCCGCCACGGCTCGGGAACCTTCGTCACCAAACCGGTTTCCAAGGTCGAACAGCGCCTGTCGCAGCTGACCTCGTTTACCGAAGACATGGCGCGGCGCGGCATGACCTCCCGTTCCGAATGGCTGCACAAGGGCATCCACACGCCCTCGCCCGACGAAATGATGATCCTCGGCCTCGGCACCGACATCAAGGTCTCGCGCCTGTCGCGCCTGCGGATCGCCGACGACCAGCCGCTGGCCATCGAAAATGCCAGCGTCTCAGGCGAGTTCCTGCCCGACCCTTCGGTGGTCACCACCTCGCTCTACGCCGAACTCGAACGCCGCCAGGTCCGCCCGACCCGCGCCGTCCAGCGCATCTCCGCCACCAACATGAAGGAAGCCGACGCCCACCTCCTCGGCGTCGCCGTCGGCGCCGCGGGCCTGTCGATCGAGCGCATCTCCTACCTTGCCTCCGGCCGCGCCGTTGAATTCACCCGCTCGCTCTACCGCGGCGATGCCTATGATTTCGTCGCGGAACTAACGATCGCCTCGTAGTCAACGCGGATCGCATTGAAGAGCCGCTCGCCTGGCGCTATTCCTTGAGATCATGATCACAGGACCCAGAATATCCGTTCTCGACGCGGTTTCCGACCCGGGCAATCCCGCAAAGGCAAACGAAGACCGCTTCGGTCACAACGAGGCCTGCGCCTTCGTCATCGACGGCGCAACGGGTCTCGGCGATCGCCAATATATCGATGCTGACGGCAGTGATGCCGCGTGGATCGCCGCACGCTTCGCGGATGGTTTCCAACGCGACATTACCCGCAAGACGGCAATCCCGGATATCGCCCGCGCTGTATCCAAGGAAGCCCGCAAGGACTTCGCCGGCAGCCACCCGGGCGTCCCCCGCTATGCCTGGCCGCTCTCGGCCTTCGCCATGATTCATGCGACGGATGATGCCTTCGACTTCTATGGTCTCGGCGACTCCTGCGTATTCCTGCTTCAAGACGACGGCTCGGCAAGCCTCCACACGGCGATACCGGGTGCCTATGCGCGCGAGCAGGAGCACGCGCGCAGCCACATCGCCCGCACCGGCGGCATCAACAAGGGCGGCGGCGCGCTCGGGGACACCGAGACGCTCGCCGCACTTCGGCGGCACCGCGAAAGCCAGAACACCCCGGGCGGCATCTGGACGCTCGGCCTCGTTCTTGAGGCAGCCGACCATCTTGTCCATGAGCGGCTAAGGGTCAAAACCCGGGCGCACGCCGTCATCTGCAGCGACGGCCTGGCCGACCTCGTCGTCCTCTACGCGCGCTACGACGCCGCAAGTCTTGTGCGGACGGCGCTCGACAAGGGACTGCGCCCGATGATCGAAGAACTCCGCCAATTGGAACGGGAGATCGATCCCGAAGGACTGCGCTATCCCCGCTTCAAGCAGAGCGACGATACAACGGCGATACTGGCAGAGCTCAGCGCCTAGCCGCGCTACATTCCCTACCAGAGCCGCGCCAGCCACCGGCTGTGACCTGATAGCTCGTCGAAAACCGTGTCCGCGGAGACAAGCGGAAGCCCCTCGGCCATAGCCGTCGCGGCGATCAGCCGATCGAAAGGATCGCGATGCTGCCAATCCATCGTCGAGGCATCCAGGCAGATTTCAGGCGTCAGAGAGGCACTGCTGCCGCCCTGGCGTTCGAGGATATCGGCCAGCTTCAGAACATGGGGTTCCATCTCCGGCCATTTGCCGATCCGCACCTTCTGACCGATTTCAAACAGGGAAATCGGCGAGACGAAGACTGCGTCCGCCTGGCCGATGACATGGATGGCCTTCCGGCTCAGCCGGTCGTCGCCGGTCAACGACCAGGCCCAGGCATGGGTATCGAGCAGGACAGCGGTCAATTGCCGCCTTCCCAATCCGCGAGGGTGGCCTCATCAAGCGGCTCGAAGAAATCCGGACCGCCGCCGGTGATCTCGCCTTTCAGCAGACCGATCTGAAATGTGTTTTGCGGGATCGGCACAAGCTTGACCGCGGGCTTCTGGCCCTTGGCGATAACCACCTCTTCGCCCGACAAGGCGGCGTCGATAAGTTTCGAGAGATTGGTCTTCGCGGCATGGACGGTCACGCGCATCGCACAGTTCCCTAGCTAACTTAGCTAAGATACGCGAAACTGCAGCAATTTTCCAGAGCACTGATGCGTGGTAGCCCAAAACAGCATCATTTCAAAACGATAAGGGCGGAAAGTGAATCACTTTCCGCCCTTCTTGATTCAATCTCTGAACCTGCCGCCCTGAGATCAGGCCGCGTCTTCGATCTCGTCGCTGACCTTGGCAGGCACATAGTTCAGCACCGGGCCGAGCCAGCGTTCAACCTCGGTGACCTCCATGCCTTTGCGGGCGGCGTAGTCTTCCACCTGATCCCGCTCCACCTTGGCGACGCCGAAATAGTAGGAGTCGGGGTGGCCAATATAGATGCCCGATACCGAAGAACCCGGCCACATCGCGTAGCTTTCCGTCAGCGTCACGCCCGCGGTCTTCTCAGCGTCGAGCAGTTCGAACAGCGTCTTCTTCTCGGTATGATCGGGCTGCGCTGGATAGCCGGGCGCCGGGCGGATGCCGGCATATTGCTCGGTGATCAGCTCGTCGTTGGAGAGCGTCTCGTCCTTGGCGTAGCCCCAGTACTCGCGGCGAACCTGCTCATGCATGCGCTCGGCAAAGGCTTCCGCGAAGCGGTCTGCCAGCGCCTTGACGAGGATCGACGAGTAGTCGTCGTTCGCCCGCTCGAAACGCTCGGCGATCGCCACTTCCTCGATACCGGCGGTCACGACGAAGCCGCCGACATATTCCTCGATACCGGTTGCTTCGGGCGCGACGAAATCCGACAGCGCCACATTCGGACGGCCGTCCCGCTTCGACAGCTGCTGACGCAGCGTGTAGAAGGTCGCGAGCTCTTGCTTGCGGTCCTCGCCGGTGAAGAGACGGATATCGTCGCCGACGGCATTTGCCGGCCAGAAGCCGATCACCGCGCGCGGCCGGAACCATTTCTCGTCGATGATCTTCTTCAGCATCGCCTGCGCATCGTTCCAGAGAGCCCGTGCCGCCTCGCCCTGCTTCTCGTCCTCGAGAATCGCAGGATAGCGGCCGCGCAGTTCCCAGGTCTGGAAGAACGGCGTCCAGTCGATATAGCGGGCGATATCGGCGAGATCGTAGTCTTCGAAAACCTTGGTTCCCAGGAAGCTCGGCCTGGTCGGCTTGTAACCGGTCCAGTCGACCTTGTGAGCATTTTCACGGGCACGCGAAAGCGGCAGGCGCACCTTCTCGGCTTCGCTGCGCGCATGCGCGGCTGCGACCTTGGCATATTCGGTGCGGATATCGGCGACATAGCCGTCCCGGTTGTCAGGTGACAACAGCGACGACACCACGCCGACTGCGCGGCTGGCATCCGTCACGTAGATCGCCTGGCCCTTGTTGTAGCCCGGATGGATCTTCACCGCGGTGTGCACACGGCTCGTCGTCGCGCCGCCGATCAGCAGCGGGATCTCGAAACCTTGGCGCTCCATTTCGGCCGCGACATGCACCATCTCGTCGAGTGACGGTGTGATCAGGCCGGAGAGGCCGATGACATCGACCTTCTCGGCAACCGCCGTCTCCAGGATCTTCGTTGCCGGCACCATGACGCCGAGATCGATGATCTCGTAATTGTTGCAGGCGAGCACGACTCCGACGATGTTCTTGCCGATATCGTGCACGTCGCCCTTGACTGTTGCCATCAGGATCTTGCCGGCAGACTTCTGCTCGCTGCCGCCATTCAGCCGCTTCTCTTCCTCCATGAAGGGAAGCAGAACGGCGACCGCCTGCTTCATGACACGGGCGGACTTGACTACCTGCGGCAGGAACATCTTGCCCGAGCCGAAGAGATCGCCGACGACATTCATCCCGGCCATCAGCGGGCCCTCGATGACATGCAGCGGACGCGCAGCCTTTAGTCGCGCCTCTTCCGTATCGGCCTCGATATATTCGGTAATGCCGTTGACCAGCGAATGCTCGAGACGCTTCTCGACCGGCCATTCACGCCAGGAGAGATCCTGCACGCGGCCTTCGCGCGCGGCCCCGCCCCGGAACTTCTCAGCCACCTCAAGCAGGCGCTCGGTGCTGTCAGACCGGCGGTTCAGCACCACGTCTTCGCAGGCTTCGCGCAGCTCGGCATCGATGTTGTCATAGACGGCCAGCTGACCGGCATTGACGATACCCATGTCCATGCCCGCCTGGATGGCGTGGTAGAGGAACACGGCATGCATCGCCTCGCGCACCGGCTCGTTGCCGCGGAACGAGAAGGACAGGTTGGAGACGCCGCCCGAAATATGCACCAGCGGCATTTCCTTGCGGATCGTCCGTGTCGCCTCGATGAAATCGACGCCGTAATTGTTGTGCTCTTCGATACCGGTCGCGACAGCGAAGATGTTCGGATCGAAGATGATGTCCTCGGGCGAGAGCCCCGCCTCTTCGGTCAGCAGCTTGTAGGCGCGTCGGCAGATTTCGACCTTGCGATCGTAGCTATCGGCCTGCCCCGTTTCGTCGAAAGCCATGACGACGACGGCAGCGCCGTAGCGATGCAGCAGCTTTGCCTGCGCCAGAAAATTCTCTTCGCCTTCCTTCAGCGAGATCGAGTTGACGATCGGCTTGCCCTGAACGCATTTCAGGCCCGACTCGATGATCTGGAACTTCGAACTATCGATCATCACCGGCACGCGGGCGATATCCGGCTCGGCGGCGATCAGGTTCAGGAACTCGACCATCGCCTTCTCGGAATCGATCAGGCCTTCGTCCATGTTGATGTCGATGACCTGCGCGCCATTCTCCACCTGGTCGCGCGCCACGTCGAGCGCTGCGGTGTAATCGGCATTGGTGATCAGCTTGCGGAACTTGGCAGAACCCGTGACGTTGGTGCGCTCGCCGACATTGACGAACGGAATGTCCTTGGTGAGCTCGAAGGGCTCGAGGCCCGACAGCGACATGAAGGGGCGATGTTCCGGGATCGGCCGCGGCTTGTACTTGGCAACCGTCTCGGCGATGACGCGGATATGCTCCGGCGTCGAGCCGCAGCAGCCGCCGACGATATTGACCAGGCCCTCGCGGGCGAAGCCCTCGATCTGCGCTGCCATCAGCTCCGGCGTTTCGTCATACTGGCCGAATTCGTTCGGCAGGCCGGCATTCGGATAGGCGCAGATGAAGGTATCGGCAACGCCCGACAGCTCCTGCAGATGCGGGCGCATCGCATTGGCGCCGAGTGCGCAGTTGAGACCGATGGTGAATGGATTGGCGTGGCGCACCGAGTTCCAGAAGGCCGACGGTGTCTGGCCCGACAGCGTACGGCCGGAAAGGTCGGTGATCGTGCCGGAGATCATGACGGGCAGACGAATGCCCTTGGCCTCGAAACGCTCTTCGCAGGCAAAGATCGCCGCCTTGGCATTCAGCGTGTCGAAGATCGTCTCGATCAGGATGATGTCGGCGCCGCCGTCGATCAATCCGTCGATCTGTTCGCCATAGGCGATTCGCAGATCGTCGAAGGAAACGGCGCGGTAGCCTGGATTGTTGACGTCGGGCGAAATCGAGGCGGTGCGGTTGGTCGGGCCGATGGCACCGGCCACGAAACGGCGGCGTCCGTCTTCGCGCTCGGCGCGGATGGCCGCGCGACGGACGATCTCGGCACCTTCCTTGTTCAGCGCGTAGACCTCGCCTTCCATCTCGTAATCGGCCTGTGCGATGCGGGTCGAGGAGAAGGTGTTGGTTTCGAGAATGTCGGCGCCGGCCTTGGCATATTTGTAATGGATCTCTTCGATCGCATCCGGCTGGCTGAGGATCAGCAGGTCGTTATTGCCCTTCTGGTGGCAGGCGCAGCCGATGAACCGGTCGCCGCGGAACTGGTCCTCGTCATAGCCGAGCCCCTGGATCTGCGTGCCCATGGCGCCGTCGAGAACGAGTATGCGTTCGCTGGCAGCTTTCTTCAGCGCTGCGAACACTTCACTGCCGTCGCGTTTTACCCCATCGGGGCCAAAAAGATTGTCGAACACGGGCGGACTCCTTGACGTCGCTAAGAACAGGGCGATCAAATCACATAAAGATATCTTTATGTCAATATATGCAGCGCGATTCCGCCATTTGCAAGCCCCGGCGGATGACAGACTCGGCGGACCCCTATATAGGCGTTCCGCAAAGCTTTGTGCACGAATTCGGAGGAGTAGCATGGCACTCGCAAATGGCGGCACCGCCCTCGGTAATTGGACGAACCGGGCCTATCACCGGAACTGGCTTCTCGCCCAGGCAAACGGCCTTTTCGACTTCTTCCAGCACAATTCCATCAATCCAAAGGGCGGCTTCTACGATCTCGATGATCAGGGCAAGCCGCTGGATGCCGAAGGACAGGTGCGCAGCATCCACATCGCCGCCCGCTCGGTGCATTGCTTCACCCTCGGCGCGCTACTCGGCCGTCCAGGCGCATCCGATGCCGTCGACCACGGCATGGATTATCTCTGGAACCACCACCGCGACCGCAAGAACGGCGGCTATTTCTGGTCGCTCGACAACAATGGCCCTGTCGATTCCAACAAGCAGGGCTATGGCCACGCCTTCGTGCTGCTCGCCGCCTCCTCTGCCAAGACGATCGGCCATCCGCTCGCCGACGGCATGATCGCCGATATCACCGAGGTACTGAACACCCGCTTCTGGGAAGCCAAGCACGGCGCCATCGCCGAAGAGTTCACAGCCGACTGGCAGCCGCTCGATGGCGGCAACTACCGCGGCCAGAATTCCAACATGCACCTGACCGAAGCGCTGATGGCGGCTTTCGAGGCAACCGGCGACCGCGAATACCTGACCAAGGCCGAAAGCATCGCCGATCTCGTCATCCGCCGCGCTGCCGGTTCCGTCGGCTGGCGCGTTGCCGAGCATTTCGGCGCCGATTGGCAGCTCGACAAGAATTACTACCACCCGAACGAGATGTTCCGCCCTGCCGGCACCACGCCCGGCCATTCGCTGGAATGGTGCCGCCTCATCCTGCAGCTCTGGGTGCTCGGCGGCAAGAAGCAGGACTGGATGCCGGAAGCCGCACGCGGCCTGTTCTCACAGTCGATCGCACTCGGCTGGGACAATGACAAGGGCGGCTTCTTCTATACGCTCGACTGGGACGACAAGCCCGCCAAGCGCAATAAGCTCTGGTGGCCGGTCTGCGAAGCGGCCGCTGCGGCGCACTTCCTCAACGAGCATCAGCCGAGCGATTTCCACGAGGAAAGCTACCGCAAGGTCTGGAACCTCATCGAGCGCCGCTTCATCGACCACAAGAACGGCGGCTGGCACGAAGAACTGACGGAAGACCTCGTGCCCTCGCACAGCCTCTTCCCCGGCAAGGGCGATATCTACCACGCCCTGCAGGCCTGCCTGATCCCGCTCTTCCCGGCAACCGGCAGCATCACCAAGGGCATCATCGAGGCCGGCGGCAAGATTTGAACGGCATCTGCCATTCCCGCTCCGGTGGGAATGGCTTTCCGGCCTCAGGCAAGCCGCAGCGAATCCAGGTCCTTGGCGAGCATCAGCGCCAGCGCCTCGACCGCGAGATTATGGTCGTCGCGCTGCGGCAGGCCGGAAACGGTCACCGCGCCGATGCAGCCCGTGCCCTTCACATTGATCGGGAAGCTGCCGCCATGCGCGGCATAATCGGCGCTCGAAAGCCCGTTGGTCTCGATCGTCTTGCCGTCCGATTTCAGCTTCAGGCCAGAGGCATAACTGCTCTTCGAATAGCGGAAGACCATATTGCGTTTGCGCCTCACCCACTGGACGTTGTCAGGGGTGACGCCCGGCAGCGCCGCATAGAACACCGGCATGGAATGCAGCGACACATCGATCGCCACGCCGAGGCCACGCTCTGTCGCCAGCTCCTGCAGGAGCTTGCCGAGCTGCCAGGCAGTCGTCAGGTCGAAACTGTCGAAGGCCAGCACCTTTTCCTGCTCGGCAATGCGAACCAGATCGTCCTCGATGGTCATGACAAGCAATCCTCTTCCGAAACAAGCAATCGGAAGAGAACATCCGCAGGCCGCGGAAAAAAGTAAAGCGAAATCGTAGTGATAGCTGTTGGTGCGGCACGGGCGATAGTGGCTGGCGCGGCATCAGCCGCTGCCACATGGAAGCCCTTCGTCAATGCGGCATCGTTGCAAGCGCCCCGATGATCTCTTCCGGCCGCATCGGCTCGCTGGCGCGCAGCTTCACCTTGCCGTCGCGGTCGATCAGGATCAGCCCGAACTCGCCCGGCTGCGGACCATCGAGATCCTCGCGCAGTTCGTCGGCATCGAGATCGTGCGGATCGTCGAACAGCGGAAACACCCCGCCGCCGGCGACATTGAAAACCTCGATGCCCTCCTCGATGAAGCGCATATGCGCCTTGCGCAGCAGGTCGTCCTGCCTGCTGGCGCGGTCGTCCTCGGCATCGGCAAACACCAGGAGAACGCGTTTCTTGCCGGCGAACTGCCTGAGGCATCGCGGCGCCGGCAGTTTATGCGGCGCCGTTCCCATGATTTCACGTACGAATGATTTCAGCATGATGCCCGTCCTTCCTATCACCATCAACGGCTGGAAGCGTGAGCGGTTCCCGTTTCAGGGATGGGATCGCCGCGTGGCAGCGATCCCGAGCCTTGTGAGGCTATTCGCAGGATTCGCGCGCTGCGCGTCCCTCGATGGCGACGACATCGGTCACGCCATTGGCGAGAAGCCGTTTACGGACGAGAACGCGCATGACGCGCGCCGCCGTCGAAAATGTCATCTGGTCGAGCGGCCCCTCGCCTTCCCAAGGCTTGGTGAGCCGTTCGGTGACGGCGCCGACGATATTTCGCGGCACGATGTCATCGCATTCGCGCATGGCTTCGAACACCATGCTGATCGGCAGGACCTTCCCTTCGAAGGTCACGATCGGTTCCGTGAGTTCCGTATCCCATTCTTCGAAGGCATAGAGCGCCTCGCGAAAGAGTTCCTGAAGGGTGAACGGGGCGTGTCCGTTGTGAAGTGGCGGCAAGGCATTCGTCATGTCTGTCTCCTCTTGGCAGGGATGAAGCCATTTCCTCCTCATCGGCCGGGTATAATGCGGAAAACAGAACTCGGGTTCCCTCGCACGGCCGAATAACACGATCGATTTTATAGTGTAACAGTCGCGTGATAAAGCTATTTATGCCCGGGGCTCTCTGCAAGCGCCTGCCGGAAACAGACAAGCCGTTGATATCGCTCAGGATACCAACGGCCATTTTTTGACATCGGAAAGCGATGTTAGCGCTTACTGCTCGAGCGCGAAGGTGACGCTGACACTGACATTATAGGTATTTTCGCCACCCTGAACCGGCACCGAGGAATCGGCCGCTTCCTTCATCATTGCCGCGCGATAGACCGGCTGCGGCATCGGCCGGCCGCTGTTTTCCGTGATTTCGATGATCCGGCCGAGCTTCACACCAGCCGCCTGCGTCAGCGTCTTCGCCTTCTTCAGCGCCGAGGCGACAGCATCCTTGCGCGCCTCATCGATCACGCCCTCGGGCTTGTCGTTGGTGAAGGAGATATCGCCGCCCTGATTGATGCCGAGCGTCACCGACTGGTCGATGATGGCACCGAGTTTCGAAAGATCGCGAACCCGCACCGTGATGCCGTTCGACACCTGGTAGCCGATCAACTCCGCCTGCTTCGGCTGGCCGTCGCTGCTCTGCGGATAGTTATATTGCGGCTGCACCGAAAAGCCCGATGTCTGCAGGTCCTTCTCGGCGATCCCGCCCTTCTTCAAGGCGGTAAGCACGTCTGTCATCGCCTTGTTGTTCTCGTCGAGCGCCTCGCGCGCCGTCTTCGCCTGTTTGACGACCGAGAGATTGATAACCGCCATGTCGGGCGCCACCGAAGACTGCCCATCCCCCGACACGGTGATAACAGCCTCGCGCGGCTTTGAATCATCGGCCAGAGCCGCCGCCGTCACCGGCAAAACGGCCGCCGCCGTCATCAAAAGGCCGAGCACAAGCTTTGTGGAATTCCGCAGCGCCATGATTCACTCCTTGGTTGTCGCTACCCCTTTTCCTTCTTTGGCGTTTGATTGTGAAGCTATTGCGGCAACGTCTTGTCGCTGCATCCGAATTACGCTAGAGCGAAACCGCTGCGGGGAACCATTGCCCCAAAGCAGCGCAGACACCTGCGCCAGGGCCTGTAGCTCAATGGTTAGAGCCGGCGGCTCATAACCGCTTGGTTGGGGGTTCGAGTCCCTCCGGGCCCACCATTCAAAAAATTATCCAATAAAATCAATGACTTAACTTTGTCAAAATCACTCAAAAAGAGTGATTTTGGGCGGTTTTGCGGGTACTTTTGCGACCATATACCCAGCCAAAAATGTCCAAAATGCCCGCACCACAACTTTGGCTTAATATAAAACGGCGCTGTGGTTCGGCTATTGCTGTGAGCAACAAATATGTATTTCATTTACTTGGCTAATCGATGTACAACCGATTCGCACTTCGCGTATCGCTTCAATAAGTTGTGCAAGCGGTTGGGGATTCGAGTCCCAAACGTTGCGGGTTCGGGTCCCGCGATACTCTCAATTTTCTATTTACACCCAAAGATACCGGCTTTGCTGCCTGACTTGGGTGTTGCTGGCCATGATGGTGCTACATGAGATGCATTCCTGAAAATCTCACCCTGCTTCACAGCGGCGAAGAAGACCTTCGAGCAAAGTCTATCGCGCTTATTGAGGCCAGCGAGGACATGTCGCTACACGTCTCGATGATCGAAACCTGCATGGACATGATGCAATACGTTCGCACGAATACGCCCGAAATGAGTGAGGACCAGGTGATCGTGGCGCTCATCGGTGCCAGCGTGTTCAATTCAATGGCGTCGGCATTCAAGTTGCTGCTCGGAGGCTACTACCAGTCGTCCGGACTGCAGATTCGCTTCATCATGGAGAGCGGTTGGCTGCTCGATTATCTGAGGACCGATCCGAGATTGGTCCAAGAGTGGAAGGCAACCCCAGAGGACAAGCGGCAGAGCGTGTTCCGGCCCGGCAAAATCCGCGACCAACTGGATAAGCGCGATGGGTTCACGGAGAAGAAGCGGGAAGCACACTATAAGCGGCTCTGTGTTTTATGCGGCCACCCAACCTTTGCTGGCTTCGCCATGCTGCGTCCTGAGCCGAATGCTGACGCCTACATGGGGCCGTTTCTCGTACCGGACCTGCTAGAAGGATGCATTCAGGAACTGGTGCAGGTTTCGATTACAGCATGGCAGTCGTTTATGCGCTTCTTCCCGCCGAAAACTCTCTCCGATTATCGAGCCCGAATTCATTATATCGAGAAGCAAAATGACTGGTTCAAACACGTCTTTGGCAAGCCCCATGATATGACCGCCGTGGACGAACTCAAAAAGCTGATCGTGCAACTGGAGCAGCAGTCGATCTAACCCTTGATATGGTTGGTATGTGAAATAGGGGTATATATGCGGGTATCGGGATTTTAGGAAACTTAAGTACCTGAATACATGCATTTTTCATGTTCATCCGGGCCCACCATGTTCTCTCTTTTCCGTTGTCCCAGTAAGAAGGTCGATGACAAGGCCGTCACCGCGGCGACGGACGGCCAGGGAAGCCTTCGACGAATTTCTGGCGACGATTGCCCGGGATGGCATCGCCTCGTTCGTCGAGGATAACGACATCTCGGTGCATTGAAGCCCGCCGCACTTTTCTTCGGCAGGCGCCCACTCCCGCCTTGCGCCGCAGGCAAGATGCTATAAATCCTGCCTGAGAACGCGACTGCCATTAACTTTAGAATGGGGTCGGGCGGCCGATTGACGTCACGCTGCTGCCACGAGATCACGTGGCCGTTCTTCAGCCCCTCAATAGCCCGCCAGCAAATTCTGCCCGAAATCCGGCTCGACGCCGAGCAACGGTGCCGTCCGCGCGATGATGTCGTGCACCATCGGGGCGGCCGTTTCGGCGGCGAGGTTCAGGTTGTGCACCCCCGTCAGCGGCTGGTCGATGAAAGAAAGTACGACATATTTCGGGTTGCTCATCGGGAAGGCGGCGAGGAAAGAGTTGAAGCTCAGCTTGTGCGAATAGACGCCGTTGATGACCTTGTTGGCCGTCCCCGTCTTGCCGCCCACATGAAAGCCCGGAACATCGGCAGCCCTGCCGGTGCCCTGCTCACCGTTCAGACGGAACAGGTAGCGGATCGTGTCGCTGGTGCTCTTCTTGACCACCTGCGTTTCGGTCTTTTCCGCCTCCTCCTGCGTGCGCGGGAAGAAGGTCGGCTCGATCAGCTTGCCGTCGTCGATCAGCGCTGCACCCGCGACCGCCGTCTGCATCGGCGTCGTCGCAACCCCATGGCCGAAAGCGATGGTGATCGAATTGATCTTCTTCCAGACCTTCGGCTGGCTCGGCGCCTTCACTTCGGGCAGTTCGGTCTGCATCCGTGACAAGAGGCCGAAGCGGGTCAGGTAGTCTTTCTGGATATCCATGCCGACCTTGTCCATCATCCGGGCGGTGCCGATGTTGGACGAGTAGCGGAAGATTTCGGGGATCGACAGCACGCGGCGCGGCACGTCGCGGTCGTCATGGATGGTGAAGCCGCCATAATGCAGTGGCGCGCTGGCATCGAAACTGTCGCTGAGCTTCACCGTTCCGGTGTCGATTGCCATGGCGATCGAGAAGGTCTTAAACACCGAGCCCATCTCGTCGGTGCCGTTGCTCATGCGGTTCAGCCAGCCCTCGCCGCCGGTCGCCTTCGGATCGTTCGGATCGAAATCCGGCGCCGAGGCCATGGCGATCACCTCGCCCGTATGGATATCGAGGATTACGGCGCCTGCCGCCTTGCTCTGATAGGTGGTCAGCGCGTCGGAAACGACGTCATGGACGATGTTCTGGGCGCGGATATCGATCGACAGCTTCACCGGCTCCAAGCTGTTGTCGCTGGCAAGCCCGGTCGAGGCGAGGTCCGACATTCCCTGGTTATCGAGATACTTCTCCATGCCGGCAACGCCGTGGTTGTCGATATCGACATAGCCCAGAATATGCGCGGCCGTGCGCCCCGCCGGATAGAAGCGCTTCACCTCGGGCCGGAAGCCGATCGCCGGCAGACCGAGCGCCAGAACCTCGCTCTGCTGCTTCGGCGTCAGCTGGCGGCGCAGCCAGGTGAAATGCGATTTGCGGTCGGAGAGCCGCTGATAGAGCGACTTGCGATCGAGATCGGGAAAGACCTGCGTCAGCTTCTCCACCGCCTCGTCGGCATCGACGACATGGATCGGCTCGGCAAACATCGAGACTGTGCGCACGTCGGTCGCCAGCACCTGCCCGTTGCGGTCGACGATATCGGGGCGCGAGGCGACGATGGCGTTCGGCGGAATGCTCGACGTCTCGTCGTCGGTCAGCATCGCGTAATAGACGAGCTTTCCCGACATGGTCGAAAAGACGAGCAGCAGCGCACCCGCGAGCGTGAAGATACGCGATCGCGTCTGCTTGTCCCGGCGATGGCTGGCTCCGCGGCTGTTGGCGCGGGATCCGGAGCCGAACGTCAGTCTGACGACCCGGCCACTTCTGGAGGTAACGGCATGAATAATAGACATGGGCTATGCACATTGCGGAGGATGAAGCCGGCGCGCCTCTTTCCGCACATGAGACCAGCTAGCGCCGGTAAGGCTAACAGACCCTTAATCCGTATTATGGATTGTCATATTTCAACCGCCTGCTACCGCCAGAGGCCGCAGACGCGCAGCACGATCACGAGAACGTGATCGCCTTGCCGGTTCAGAACAGCTTGCCGCGCGGGCTTGCATGGTGCTCGGCGATGACAGCATCGCTGCCGTCGATCTCCTGCAGCAGCACATCATAGCCCCAGAGATCGGCGAGGTGCTGGAGGACGAGCTTGGTGTCGTTCTCCTGCAGCATCCAGTCGTTGGTGACCTTGTGCTGGACCAGCAGGCGCCGGTCGCCGGCCAGATCGACGTCGACGATCTCGATGCCGGGATCCGTCCAGCCGATATCATATTCGCGGGAGAGCTGGCGGCGAATGCGGCGGTAACCGCGTTCATCGTGGATCGCCGAGACCAGTATCCCCTCCTCCTGCTCTGGATCGTCGTACAGATGGAAGAGCCGGAGCTGGCGGATCAGATTGGGGCTGAGGAACTGGCTGACGAAGCTCTCGTCGCGGTAATCGGCCCAGATACCGCGCAGCACGCCCATGACGTCGCCGCGCCCGGCAATATCGGGGAACCAGGCGCGATCCTCCTCTGTCGGACTGGTAACGATCCGCTCGATGTCCTGCATCATCGCAAAGCCGAGCGCATAGGGGTTGAAGCCCGAGAAGCGGCGGTCGTCATAGGTCGGCTGGAACACCACGTTGGCGTGGGATTTCAGGAACTCGAGATAATTTCCGTCCGACAGCTGCCCCTTCTCGTGCAGCCGGTTCATGATCCGGTAGTGCACATAGGTGGCGGTTCCCTCGTTCATCACCTTGGTCTGGCGCTGCGGGTGGAAATATTGCGCCACGTGGCGGACGATGCGCAGGATCTCGCGCTGCCAGGGTTTCAGCCGCGGGGCTGATTTTTCGAGGAAATAAAGGAGATTGTCCTGCGGCAGGCCAAGGGCGGCCCGCCGGCGCTCGAGATCGACATTGGCGGCCGTTGCCGTCTTGCCTGCCGGTACCGTGCGCCAGAGATCGTTGAAGATCTGCTCTTCGTGACGCCGGCGCTCCTCCTCGCGCTTCTGCTCCTCGCGCAGGTTAAGCTTCACCTTGCCGGCATGCCGGTGCACGCCATGCGACATCAGCGCGTGTGCTGCATCGAGCGTCCGCTCGACGGCGATCTCGCCATAGCGCTCCTCGCAGCGGGCGATATAGCCCTTGGCGAAATCGAGATAATCGAGAATGCCCTCGGCATCCGTCCAGAGCTTGAAGAGATAGTTGTTTTTGAAGAAGTGGTTATGGCCGAAGGCGGCATGGGCGATGACCAGCGTCTGCATCGTCGCCGTGTTCTCCTCCATCAGGTAGGAGATGCAGGGAGACGAATTGATGACGATCTCATAGGCGAGATCCCGCATGCCGCGCCGGTAGAAAGCCTCGTGATGGGCAAAATGCTTGCCGAACGACCAGTGGCGGTAGAAGAGCGGCATGCCGGTCGAGGAATAGGCGTCCAGCATCTGTTCCGAGGTGATCACCTCGATTTGGTTGGGATAGACGTCGAGGCCGAGCTCCTTGAGCGCGATCTCCTCGCAGGCATCGTGAATGCGTTGCAGCGTCGGGAAGTCCCAGTCCGATCCGTCGAAAAGCAGCCTTTCCTTCACCGCAGCCGTCATGGCGCCACCCTTTCGCCCTCGCGTTTCTGGAAGAGATCGTGGAAGACGGGGAAGATCTCGTTCTTCCGGCAGACCTTGCGCATCGACAGCGGCAGCGCCTCGGCGCGGATACTGTCGTAAAGCTGCCAGAGAGGCGAACGCGACACCGAGGAGTCACCGCTTTCCTCATCGACCTCGATATAGGCGAAGTACTGGCAGAGCGGCAGAATCTCGTGGCGTAGCAGCTGCCCAGTGGTCGAACCATCCGAATAGGAGTTGTCGCCGTCGGACGCCTGGGCGGCATAGATGTTCCATTCGGCCGGATCGAAGCGGGCGGCAATGATCTGGCGCATGCAGGCGAGCGCGCTGGAGACCAGCGTGCCGCCAGTCGCGGGACCATAGAAGAAGGTCTGTTCGTCTACCTCCTCAGCCCGGTCCGTATGACGGATGAAGACGATCTCCACCTTCTTGTAGCGCTGCGACAGGAACAGATAGAGCAGCAGATAGAAGCGCTTGGCGAGATCCTTCATATGTTCCGACATCGAACCTGAGACGTCCATCAGGCAGAACATCACGGCTTTCGCGACAGGCTTCGGCTCGTCCTCGAAGCGGCGGTAGCGCACGTCGAGCGGATCGATATAGGGAATGCGCTTGCTCTTTTCGGTGAGCGACTTCAGCTCGGCCGTCAGCGCGATCTTCTTCTCCTCGTCGTCGGTCTCCTCGATCTCCCGCTTCAGCGCCTCGATCTCGTCGGTGCGCGGACGCTTCAGCGCGATGCGGCGCATCATGGCAAGCCGCGTGGTGCGCCCGACAGCGATGTTGGATGGAGAGCCCGAGACGGAGAACCCCGCCCGCGCCGGGCTGAATTCCTCAGTCTCGCTGAGGCGGCGCTTGGCGAGATCGGGAAGCTCGAGATCATCGAGGAAGACGTCGAGGAACTCCTCGCGGGTCAACACGAAACGGAAACTGTCTTCCGCTTCGCCCTCGCCCGCTTCCTTCGGCTTTCCGCCGCCGCGGCCGGGCGGCCGCGGAATGATGTCGCCTTCGACGAAGGCTCTGTTGCCGGGCAGCACCTGATCGCTGATGCCGCCCTCGCCGCGCCGGAAGCTCGGCTCGGTCATCCCGTCGATGGGCAGGCTGATCTCGCCGCCATCGAGCACATCACGGATGCTCCGGTTCTGCAGCGAGCGTTTTACCGCTTGCTGCACGGCGCTCTTGGCACGCCGCAGGAACCGTTGACGATTTTCCAGACTTTTACCGCGCGGATTCAGCCGGCGGTCGACGATGTGCATGTTGGCTCCAGTTTTACATTAACCCGCCTGTTTGACGCGCATGTACCACTCCACCAGGCGGCGCACCTGCCGCTCGGTATATCCGCGCTCCGTCATCCGGGACACGAATTCGCTGTGCTTCTTCTCGCTCTCGCCATCCTTCTTCGAGCCGAAGGAGATGACCGGCAGCAGATCCTCGACTTGCGAGAACATGCGCTTCTCGATCACTTCCCGGATCTTCTCATAGCTCGTCCAGGAGGGGTTCTTGCCGGTGTTATTCGCCCGCGACCGCAAGCAGAACTTGACGATCTCGTTGCGGAAGTCCTTCGGATTGGCGATGCCGGCAGGCTTCTCGATCTTCGTCAGCTCCTGGTTCAGGAGCTCGCGGTCGAGAAGCTGGCCGGTGTCGGGATCCTTGAAATCGACGTCCTCGATCCAGGCATCGGCATAATCGACGTATCGGTCGAAAAGGTTCTGGCCGTAGTCGGAATAGGATTCCAGATAGGCTTTCTGGATCTCGTTGCCGATGAACTCCGCATAGCGCGGCGCAAGATCGGCCTTGATGAACTCCATGTAGCGTTTCTCGGTATCGTCAGCGAACTGCTCCCTGCGGATCGCCTGTTCCAGCACATACATCAGATGCACCGGATCGGCGCCGACCTCGCTCGTATGGTGGTTGAAGGTCGAGGCGAGGATCTTGAAGGCGAAGCGAGTCGAGACCCCATCCATGCCCTCATCGACACCGGCCGCATCCTTGTATTCCTGGACGCTTCTGGCGCGCGGATCTGTTTCCTTCAGGCTCTCGCCGTCATAGGCCCGCATCTTCGAGAAGTAGGTCGAGTTTTCATGCTTGCGCAGCCGCGACAGAACCGAGAAGCGGGCCAGCATTTCGAGCGTGCCGGGTGCGCATGGCGCATCGGCCAGTTCGGATCCCTCGATGAGCTTGTCGTAGATCTTCTCTTCCTCGGTCACCCGTAAACAATAGGGAACCTTGATGACGCAAATGCGGTCGATGAAGGCCTCATTGTTCTTGTTCGCCTTGAAGGTCTGCCATTCCGCTTCGTTCGAGTGGGCGAGAATGACGCCGGAGAACGGAACCGCGCCGATATTCTCGGTGCCGATATAGTTGCCCTCCTGCGTCGCCGTCAGCAACGGATGCAGCATCTTGATCGGCGCCTTGAACATCTCGACGAATTCGAGAATGCCCTGGTTGGCCCGGTTGAGGCCGCCGGAATAGGCGTAAGCATCGGGGTCGTTCTGCGAATAGTGCTCGAGCTTGCGGATATCGACCTTGCCGACCAGCGAGGAAATGTCCTGGTTGTTCTCGTCGCCCGGCTCCGTCTTGGCGATGCCGATCTGGCGAAGCCGCGACGGCTGCATCCGGACCACCCGGAACTTGGAGATATCGCCGCCGAATTCATCGAGGCGCTTCAGGCACCACGGGCTCATCAGCCCGGTCAGCCGCCGCGTCGGGATGTTGTACTGCTCCAGCAGCATCGGGCCCATGATCGCGGGATCGAAGAGGTTGAGCGGGCTTTCGAAGACCGGGCTGACATCGTCGCCGGCTTTCAGCACATAGATCGGATGCACTTCCATCAGCTGCTTCAGCCGCTCTGCGAGCGACGACTTGCCGCCGCCGACCGGGCCGAGCAGATAGAGGATCTGCTTGCGTTCTTCGAGACCTTGGGCGGCATGTCGGAAGAAGGACACGATCCGCTCGATCGTCTCTTCCATGCCGTAGAAACCAGTGAAGGCAGGATAGGTTCGGATGGTGCGGTTCATGAAGATCCGCCCGAGGCGGGCATCCTTCGAACTGTCGACCATCTCAGGTTCGCCGATCGCCGCGAGCAGCCGCTCGGTGGCGTTGGCATAGGCCATCGGATCTTTCTTGCAGAGGGTCAGATAGTCGGCGATCGACATATCCGTTTCGCGTCGCGCTTCGTAACTCCTCGCAAACGCATCGAACAACGATTCATTCAGCATGGGGCCTCCATTGCGGGTTGTGCCACAGCCTCCGGAGTGCCCGATCACGTCACACGTGATCTTGCATCCCATTGGGAATCAATATGTTTCGTGAATTGATAGGACACCTGACGGTCAACCATTTCAATGCACGTTTACGTGCATTCACCGAAGTCGAGGGTCGTACCAAACTATCTGCTATATTAGCGAATTACGCCGTCGAGCGGTATCGGAAAATTTGGGGACATGACATATCCGTCAAAAAGGTGTGTTATTTCGCCACTGATTCTTTTGGCGTATTACCGACTCTGCCGCGCAGGTTTTTCGCAATGCACTCGGTTATTTTTGCGCCGCACAATCACCTGAAGGCTTAGGCCGCTACGTTTATGTGGATATGTGCCTCGTTTGCCGCATCGATGAATGCGCGCCGCGCGGTGGTGGGCTGCTTCTTTCCACGAATCGACAGCAGGCACATTCTGATTGCCCGGTCATAGGCCTCGCCGTGATCGACTGGCCACTCCTCCATCAGATAGGCCGCCGCGTCATAGGTATTCTCGACCGTGCGAAGGCCGAGATGCGGAAGGCGAAGAGCGACCGGATTTTCCCAATAGTTCTTGTCCATCGTGAACACCTCCTGCATGGTTAACGGCGCAGGCGCGCATTTGGTTTTCACCGGTTAGCATGTGTGGTTTACGCTTCGTTTGCCGATCGCCTCTATGGTGTCGCGCCATGGCGCACCGGAAAATCGCCGGAGGTTCGCGCTGAGCGGGAACTTTACGCTTCCGCATGTGTTTTTGCTTGAACGGGGAATAGTCAGATGTTGCTAAAGTCGCCGGTGTTCCGCATATCCGTTTTGGCCATCATCATGGCGGGGCTGGTCGTGCTCAACCCTTTCGGCCGCAACCTCGGCGACCCGGTGACCACGGGAAGCATTCCCGCGGCGTCCCCGGTGCATTGAACCTCAGAGCGTTCTGACAAGGTTGCAGACATGCGCGCCGACGATCGATCGGGCGATTTCGCCGGCTTTTTCGATCACCGACGTGCTTGGTGCCGTCCCTTCGAGAAAGATCGTGCCGGCCTCTTCGACGACTTCGATATGGGCATCTTCCATACCAACGCCATAGGCGATTGCAGAAGAGACACTCTCGGCCGCTCCGGCGAGCGTGGCGCCGACAAGCCGGCTTGATTGAATGAATGAGCTGAACATCGTCGTGTTCCTCCTGTGATGGTGAAACGCACAACGGCGCATTCCGTTCATCTAGCATTCATCTTTGTGCAGAAGATGGCAGCCGGGAACAAAGCCGAACGCGCACCGTTAGCCGGAAAGAGAAAGAAACGCCCGGATGCCACGCATGGCGCGCAGGACCGGGTAAACGGAGGAAAACGGCAATGGCAAATCTCTACAATGACAATGCCCCGGCTGGCACGCTGGGTTCCGCCTACAACACGCTGACGGCCTTTTTCGACAGCCGCGCCGATGCAGACCGCGCCGTCGCGCGGCTGAAGGATGCAGGCGTCGCCGATGAAAGCATCCGTTTTATGCCTGGCTACGAAGCAGACCCGGAAGCAGCCGCCAGAGCCGGCGAACGCTCGGGCTTCTGGGCAGCGCTCGAAGACTGGTTCTTCCCGGATGACGATCGCGAAACCTATGCCGAGGGCCTGCGCCGCGGCGGCTTCCTGATCTCGGTCAGTGTCGGCGATGCGCTCTATGACACCGCCCACGACATTCTCGATGACGAAGGCAGCATCGACATGGACGAACGTGCAGACATGTGGCGCAGTGACGGCTGGGAGGCCCGCAACAGCAGCTTTGCCGGCAGCGCCAATAGCGGCCGCGCTGCCGACGATCTTTCCACGTCAGAGCAGGCCATGCCGGAGGAAAGCCCGGTCGGCAGCCGCGATCCCGATCACAGCTCGCCGCGGGTGCGCGCCTATCATTTCGACCAGATGGCGCCAGGCTATCGCCGCGACCACTGACCTGAAGACAAGGGAGGCCGCCGAATGCCGGCCTCCCCTGCTTGGCAGTCAGACGAGACGGGATATCTCACCCGCATTGGAAAACGGGAGTTTCGGCATGAGCGACAAGAAGAAATCCGGCAAAGATCAGAAGACCGACAAGGAGCAGGACGACTATCTGGAAGAAGCCTTGGAAGAAACCTTCCCGGCCAGCGATCCGATTGCACCCGGCCATACCGGCAAGAAGCCGTCGGACAAGAAATAGCCTGCTACGTGCCGGCGGTAGAAAGAGAAAAACTATTGAGCGCTGACGCGATCAGCAGTGGCGTCAGCGTCTTCGGCCGGAACGTGGCCGTTATTGGTGACCTCGCCGGCAATCGCCGACAGATCGATGTTACCCCAGATCGACTTTTCCTTGCTGCGATCGACGCGGCGGGACGATTTGACTTCTACGATGAACGGCTTCGATTGAGCGCGCATAAATGTCCTGTCGAAATATGTTGATGCGAATCTTTCAACGCTCTCAGCCTACGAAGCGTTCCATCACCGTGCAAGACGGCCCTCACCGCTTGTCCAGCCCCACGCATGCCTCGTCCTCAGGAACCGGCAGCACCGCCAAGCGTTGATCCCTGTGCATGGCAGCTGCCCCGAAAAAATCAATATTAAACGCTTGAAGGAAAAACCGATGTCGATTACCTACCACGTCGGCGAACATGACGAGGCCTGGGCTTACCGCTTGGGCGATGTCTGGTCAGAAGCCTTTCCAACTCACGAACTCGCATTGGCCGCGGCAAAGCAAGCCGCAGAGCGGCAACAGCTTGGCGGTCAGGATGCGGAGATTACCTTTCAGCGTGCGGATGGCACGTGGGCAACAGAGCGTGTGAGCGGTGGTGACCGCCCGCAGGCTGATGTCGTCGACGATGCGCCGGACACATAATGCAGATCAATAAAAGGCTTCGGCCGAAAAAGACGACGGAATGACCCTGAAAGAACGTTTCTTGAAATCGCAGCACGCGTGGATGATCGGCGCCTGCTACTCCTCGAAGCACCCGGACTTCTCGCGTTATGGCGGCATCGACGTGGCTGTCGCGCCGCGCTGGCGTGAATCCCCGGATGCCTTCATCAACGACATGATGGACAGCCTCCCCCGGCGCCTGGCCGAGCGCCAGCTGGCGCTACGCAACCCGCGCCGCCCCTTCGAGCCGGGCAATGTGGAATGGGTGTTTACAAGCAAGCACCGCGGCCTTCGTGCGCCTGACGGCGCCAGACCGGCTACCGGCTCCTCTCTCAGCCGCCAGCGGCGGATGTGACAATCAGAAGCTCGCGGCGATGAAAATTTCCGCGAGCTTTTCGATTCCGGCCTGATCTTCGGAATCGAAGCGCGACGGCGCCGGGCTGTCGAGATCGATGACGCCAAGCACGCGTCCCTCATGGATTACAGGCACGACCAGCTCCGAACGCGACGCGGCATCGCAGGCGATATGCCCCGGAAACGCATGCACGTCCTCGACGACCACTGAAGCCTTGCGCTCGACGGCTGCGCCGCAGACACCCTTGCCGACAGGAATGCGCACACAGGCAGGCTTGCCCTGGAAGGGACCAAGCACCAGTTCGTTTTCCTGCTTCAGAAGATAGAAGCCCGCCCAGTTCAACTCAGGCATCATCTGGTAGATCAGCGCTGATGTGTTGGCGGCATTGGCGATCATGTCGCTCTCTCCCGAGAGCAGCGCCTCGAGCTGCTGCGCAAGCTCGCGGTAGAATTCCGCCTTGCTGGTGGTGTAGATCGTCGCTGCCTGGAACATGGGAAATCCGCCTTTTCGTTGCCGCAGATATAGTCCCGGCCACCACCCGGCTTCAAGGGCAAGGAAGCAAAGGTCAGGCATCGCGGAGATATTCCAACAGATATAACGCTATGCCATAGTGCGGCTCCGATCCAACGAGCCAGCCCTTGCCATGAAGCTTTTCACCGCCCTTCTCGTCACTGCCTTCAGTCTTCTTTCCGCAGGCGCCGAGGCCCGCGTCATCACCGATGCGGCCGGCCGCAAGGTCGAGATCCCGGACAAGGTGAGCCGCGTGCTGGCCGCCGGTCCTCCGGCATCGGTCCTGATCTACGTCCTGGCGCCGGATAAGCTGACGGGCTGGGTGCGCCAGCCGAGTGATGCCGAAAAGGCCTTCCTGCTGCCATCGGTCCGCGATCTGCCCGTTTTCGGCCAGCTGACCGGCAAGGGCGGAACCGCCAATATGGAAGCGGTGCTGGCCGCCAAGCCCGATATCATCATCGACGTCGGCACCGTCAATCCCACCTATGCGTCGCTAGCCGACAAGGTGCAGGCCCAGACCGGCATCCCCTATGTGCTCATCGATGGCAGCTTTGCCCGAAGCGCCGAAACGCTGCGCCAGACCGGCGAGATTCTCGGCGTCACCGAACGCGCCGCCAAGCTTGCCAACTACGCATCGACGGCAATCGGCGGACTGAACGCCAGGCTGGGCGCCATTCCACATAGCGACCGGCCGCGCGTCTATTACGGCCGCGGCCCCGAAGGTCTGGAAACCGGCCTGGCAGGCTCGATCAATCTGGAGATCCTTGAAGCTGCCGGCGCGGCCAATGTCGCGGCGGCTGCCGGCAAGGGCGGACTGACGCAGGTTTCGCTCGAACAGATCCTCTCCTGGAAGCCGGACACCATTCTCGCCGCCTCCGGAAAATTCGCGGCCAGCGTCAAGACCGATCCCCTCTGGGCCGGCCTCGATGCCGTCAAGAACGGCCGCGTCTTCGTCACGCCCAGCCTGCCCTTCGGCTGGTTCGATTCCCCGCCCGGCATCAACCGGCTGATCGGCATCGCTTGGCTGGAGCGCCTCTTCTACCCGAAAGTCTTCACCGGCGATCTCAAAGCCGAGGTCCGTGATTTCTTCAAGCTCTTCTATCAGGTCGACCTGACCGAGGATCAGCTCGCAACGCTGCTGAAGGGCTCCGGCGTTTCGCCGCAATGATGGCCGCGCGGGATGAGAGCGAGGGAGCAGAGCCACCCGGCAATCGATGGCTCTGGCCCGGACTTGCCGGTCTGCTGCTGCTCGCCTTGCTTTCGATGATGACCGGCAAATATGGCGGCGGGCCACGGCCGCTGATCGAGGCGTTGACGGCGCTGGCCGGTGGCAAGGCCGGTGATCCCCTGCTTGCAACCGTCCTCTGGAACGTCCGCCTGCCCCGCGTTGCCGCCGCAATCGTCGTCGGCGCGGCGCTGGCAGCGGCCGGCGCCACTTATCAGGGCATCTTTCGCAATCCGCTTGTCTCACCCGATATTTTGGGTGTCTCCGTCGGCGCCAGTCTTGGCGCGGTGCTCGGCATCTTTCTGTCGCTGCCGGTGCTCGCCATCCAGGCGCTCGCCTTTGCGGGCGGCCTGCTCGCCGTCGCCGCCGTCTATGCGGTCGGCGCGGCCGTGCGCCACCGCGATCCGGCGCTGACGCTGGTTCTGGCAGGCATCGCCATCCAGGCGCTGGTGGGTGCCGGCATTTCACTGATCAAGATCCTCGCCGATCCCTATGACCAGCTCCCCGCCATCACCTATTGGTTGCTCGGCAGCATGACCGCCGTCACCCGCTTCGACGTGCTCTCCATCCTGCCCGCCGTGCTGATCGGCCTCGCCCCGCTCATCCTCCTGCGCTGGCGGATGAACGTGATGACGCTCGGCGACGAGGAGGCGCAGACGCTCGGCATCGACACCAAGAAAACCCGGCTGGCGCTGGTCTGCGGCGCCACGCTGATTACCGCGGCGACCGTCTCGGTCACCGGTATCGTCGGCTGGATCGGCCTGATCATCCCGCATGTCGCCCGCATGCTTGCCGGGCCCGACTTCCGCAGGCTCCTCCCCGCATCGATGATCCTCGGCGCCGCCTATCTGCTGATCGTTGACATGCTGGCCCGCAGCATCGCCACCATCGAGGTGCCGCTCGGCATCCTGACGGCCGCGGTCGGCGCCCCCTTCTTCCTCTGGCTGCTGACATCGGGAAAGCGGGGCTGGCAATGAGTTTCGAGCTGAAATCGCTGACCTTCGGCTATGGAAACAGGGCGATCGGCAGCAACATCGACCTCGCGCTGAGATCGGGCGAGGTGCTCGCCCTGCTCGGCCCGAACGGCGCCGGAAAGACGACGCTCTTCAAGACCATGCTTGGATTGCTCCCGGTCAAGGCGGGTAAAATCCTGCTGGATGGCCGCCCGCTCTCCGGCTGGTCAGGCCGGGAACGCGCTGCCCGCATCGCCTATGTGCCGCAAGCCCATGCCGCGCTCTTTCCCTTTGCTGTGCTGGATGTCGTGCTGATGGGCCGTGCCGCCCGCATCGCTCCCTTCGCCATGCCTTCGAGGCAGGATCGCATCATCGCCCAGGATGTGCTGGAGAGCGTCGGTATGGCGCAGCTTGCGGCCAAGCCCTATACCGAAATCAGTGGCGGCGAGCGGCAGCTGGTGCTGATCGCCCGCGCCCTGGCGCAACAACCGCAGATCCTGATTATGGACGAACCCTCCGCCAGCCTGGACTACGGCAACCAGATGCGCCTTCTCGCCCATATCCGCCGGCTCGCCCGCCAGAACCTTTCGATCGTCCTGTCGACCCACAATCCGGATCACGCCGTCCTCGCCGCCGATCGCGTTGCGCTTTTGAACGGCGGTTCGCTGACGGCGCTCGGAACACCGGCTGACGTGCTGACGCCCGAGACGCTGAAAGAGCTTTACGATATCGACGTCGTCGTCGGCGCCCTCGACGGCAGCGCCCGCATCTGCGCTCCGCGCCTCGATCAATTTCCCGCCTAGAAAGGAAGAACCATGGTCCGCGAAAACGAATTACGGGAAAACGAGGTGGCGATCGAGCCGCCAGAGGCAAGCGATGCCGGGCTGGTCTTCATCGGCCGCGTCCACACGCCCTGGACCTCGCGGATGGAAACTCCGCGCCAGGGCAGGCACGACGGGCCGCTCTGCCGCATCGAGATCTTCGAGCCATGGATCGCCGCGCTGAAAGGCGTCGATGCCTTCGAACGGCTGGAAGTCCTCTACTGGCTCGACCGCTCGCGCCGCGATCTGGTGTTGCAGAGCCCGGCCAGCAACGGCAAGGTCCATGGCACGTTTTCACTGCGCTCCCCCGTCCGCCCCAATCCGATCGGTACCTCGATCGTCAAGCTGGAGCGGGTCGAAGACGGCATGCTCTTCGTGCGCGGCATGGATTGCCTCGACGGCACGCCGCTGCTCGACCTCAAGCCCGACCGGACGCTGTTCAAGCCGATCGCCCCTCCGCAGAAGGGCGACTACGAGACCGGCGATACCAGCATCGCAACCCACTGCCAGAAGGCGTGACCGGACGAATGTCAGTCGACGGCGACCATGACGTCCGAAGCCTTGACAACAGCATAGGCCTCGGCGCCTGGCTTCAGCCCGAGCTCGTCGACGGCCTCGTTGGTGATCGACGCGGTAACGATGGCGCCATTGCCGATATCGATACGGACATGCGCCGTCGTCGCGCCCTTGGTGACTTCGACAACCTTGCCCTTCAGACGGTTGCGCGCGCTGATTTTCATCCGATGTCCTCCCTGATTTGGCGAGACCTTAGACGGCCCGCACCATTCATGTCAAAAGCCGTGCGGATAGCCAGTGGATCGCTCGTGGCATCATGGAGGGGAAGGTAGTCGTGAAGGTGATACGGATCGCAGCGGCGCTGATTGCCCGCGAGAATGGCGACGTGCTGTTGGTGCGCAAACGGGGCAGCGCGGTTTTCATGCAGCCGGGCGGCAAGATCGATGCCGGGGAAACGCCGATTTCCGCGCTGGTGCGTGAGCTCGATGAAGAGATCGGCCTGCAAACGCATGAAGACCGACTTGAACCGCTCGGCACGTTCGAAGCGCTTGCGGCGAACGAACCGGATCACCGCGTTATCGCCGATCTCTTCCTGCTGGCCAAGCTGGCCGGAACGATCGCGCCGCGCGCCGAGATCGAAGAGATGTGTTGGATCGATCCGCACCACCCGGGAGACCTTCCGATGGCGGCACTCACAGCGGACCACATCCTGCCTTTCTGGCGCCAGCGGCTAGCAGGCACCTGAAGAGCACGCAAAGAAAAGCCCGGCGCTGAGGCCGGGCCTTTGACTATCCGCTGATATTTACTGCGCCGAAGGGGCGGCCGGAGCCGGTGCTGTGGGCGCCGGAGTTGCTGGCGCTGGTGCGGCAGGAGCCGGAGCAGCGGCCGGTGGCGTTGCCGGAGCAGCCGGTTCACTCGTTGCTGCCGGCGGAGTGGCCGGAGCAGCAGGAGCCGCCGGTGTCGTCGTGGTGCTGGTTTCGCCTGCAGGCGCCGTTGCCGGAGCCGGGCCGGAACGCGGCCAGTAGGATGCGGCCAATGCAATAATTACAATGACGGCCGCAATGCCGATCCACATCGTCCAGGGCGAACGGCGATCGGCCACGGGCGGCGTGGTACGCAAATCAGGGTTTGGTCTGTTGAAATCATTTGTCATGGGTGTCCTCCTGTACGCGCTAAACGGAGAACTGCGGCAAAAGGTTCCACTTTACCGCTAGGAGACGGCAGCAATGCCCTGCCTGCCGCGCCCCGCCTGCTCGCGGCCGCCTGCGGCCCGCGCAGCGCAGAGCGCGCCTGTCCGGATTGCATCACCGGCATCGATCGCCTCGGTGATGGCCCGCAGCTCGGCAAGCCGCTCGCCGCGCTTGCCACCAGTCTTGCTGGACAGCCGCCTCAGCATGATGACGCGTCCATTCAGCTGCCGGAAGAAGCCGGCTGCGACCTTGTTTCCGCATCCAGCCGCCAACAGCGAAAAGAACTCACTCTCCTTCATCAGCGCATCGCGCTCGTCCGCGGCAACTTCCAGAGCGGCGAGAATGGCGTGAAGGTCGAGGACCTGCGCCTTCGTGGCATTGCGGGTAAAACCCTCGCCGATCAGCCGTTCCAGGGCCTCGCGCGTCTCTTCTATCTCCCGCGCTTCCTGCATCTCGATCGCAATCACCGAGCGCCCGCGCCGCGCATTGATCAGCAACCCCTCGGCATCGAGATGCTGTAGCGCCTCGCGCAACACGGTGCGGCTGATGCCCATCTCTTCGCAGATCTGCCGCTCGATCAGTTTCTGACCGGGCTTCAACGTGCCGAAAAGGATCGAGTTGCGGAGCGCATCCGTCACCTGTTCGCGAAGCGAGATGCTTCGCGGCAGGCTGAGCCCGAGATTGCTCATGCCGGCACTCTCCCGCTTTGCGGCCCGGTTGCGGCCAGCGCGCCGAGGGCAGCGATGAAGCTCGCAAGGCTGGCCGAGCGCAGCGGCATGAACGGCTTGCCGCTGTCCCGGCAGTGCCGCTTGACGATCCCGGCGGCGCTATGGCTGACGCAGTCGACCGGAAACAGCGTCACCGACGTCTGTGCGATCAGCCCGGGAAGCAACGATGTGCTTTCTTCTACGCCGCCGTCGTGAAACAGCAGCTCGATGCCCGCCTGCCCGGCAAGCAGCCGCAGCCGCTCGAAAAGGTTCCGCCGCCCGCCGACATAGAGAAGCGTTGTGCCAGATTGCGCAGCAGCAGACGGCGCGTCTGCATCCCCGTCATCGAGCAGCGCTCGCTCAAGACCGGCATTTTCACGCAACAGCGCCAGATTTTCCCGGGCCAACGCCGCCGCGCGTTTGCCGGCCGCCAGCCCCTGCGCTTCGCTCTCGTCAAGCCGCCGTTCCAATGCCTCCGCCCGCTCACGCGCCGCCTGGAGCTTCTCGATCAGCGCGGCATTGACACCATCACCATTCTCCTCCGCCACGTTCACGGCCCTGGCGCGAAGCACGACCTCCTCAAGCGCGTCAACCCGGCGCTGCAAGGCACTCCGTTCCTCAGAAGACCGGTGCAGCTGCGCTTCCTGCCGGGCAATCTTCTCGTCCTTCAAGGCAAGCTCGGTCTGCAGCGCGCGTAGCCGGGCGATATCCAGGCGGCTGGAACTGCCAACGAGATGCGACAGCATATGCACCTCGCCGAAGACATCCTGCAGCAAGCCGTGATCGGCCGCCGGATGGCTGATCACCGCCCAATAGGCGCCGGAAATTTCTCCCTCTTCCATGCAGGTATTCCAGAGTGTTCGAAGCTCCGCTGCGGTGCCGAGCCGCGCGAAGCGCTTCAGAACAGCTTCATGGCGCCGGTCGAGCGCCTTGTTCAACAGCTTGCCGGCCAGATCGCGCTGCCCGGCAGCGCGGACGCCACGGCTGTGCAGCGCATGATCGCTCGCCGTCTTCGCATCGATATCACCGAGCTTGGCGATGACCTGCCGCAATTCGCCGGCCGTCAGGCATGTGCCGATGATCGAGCAATGAAAGGTGGGCGAAATCTCCCAGGTCTTCCGCCTCTGCATCTTTACGGAAACACCCACCAAGCGATCGCCTCCCGAAAGGAGAGTCAGTTCGCTGGAGAAGCTCTTCTGCGGTCGGTTGTAATCGGCCAGAGGCGGCATCGTGAACTCGAAGCGTTATATTCAAAGAAATATGACGCTATCACCAAGAACACGGACCGGACAAGCGCTTCGGGCAGCTCCGTCACATCGCGAAGGCCGAAATTGTTCGTCCTCTCCACCATAAATTTCCGTAACAGCCTGTCCCGCAAGGTGACGGCGCCGCGCAGATGCGGCCGGAACCTCTGGCTGCATCCGCCGTTCCCTCTCCATCGCTAAACGGAGGTATTCGATAATGCGAAAGATGATTTGTGCTATGATGGCTGCAGTGGCAGCATTGAGTTTCAGCGTTCCTGCCATGGCCGAGACGGTCGTGGTCAAGAAGCGCGTCTATACCGAAGACCGCGGCGAAGTCCGCCCGGACATCAGGATCAGCGACCGCGGTGTCGCAATCGGCGCCTACCGCGAGCGGGATCGCGATCGCTGCGTCACCAAGAGCATCACCCGCGATGACGGCGAGCGCACCGTCACCAAGACGATCAGGCACTGCCGCTAAAAATCAGCAAGGAGGCCCGGCCGAAGCGGAGCCCGGGTCTCCAGACAACCAGAACATCTCCGCATCACCCCACGGGAGGGAACCATGTCTGACCAGCTGCCGATGTTCATCCTGCAATCGATCGCAGTCTTCGGACTCGTGGGAGCCCTGTTCATCCGGGCGTGAAGCCCTGAATTCCGGCAGCTATCAGCATTCTTGATACCAGCATCAGAATCAATGAAGCAAAAGCGTACCGGAATAGACAAAAGTGTCCTTTGCAACCGTACCGCGGAGTACTAGATAACTCCCCGTCGCCTCTTCTTTTCCCCGAGGCGGCCTAGAACTCAGCCTCGCTCGTGCGAGGCTTTTTTCGTTTTGGGCAATAAAAAACCGCCCTTGCCGCGATCCGGGGAGACTTTGGCAAAGGGCGGTTCTGTGGCGCCGCATCGGGGAGACCGGCGCCTGCTACTGTTAGCGACGGATCAGCGGGCAACCGCGAACGTTCGCAAAGGTCATTCTATCAAGGCCACGGCGGTCACGGCCGGTAACGACGACGCGGCGCGGCGTAACGGCAGTGATGCGCACATCGCGCAGGCCGCTCCAGCGGGCCTTGCGCACGGCTTCCATCGGCGAGCAACCACGCATCGGCGGGCGATACTGCACATCGACGACAGCGGCGCGGTCAGCACCGGCTGCGGAAGCCGCCGTGGTGCCGAACGGAATAGAAGCGATGGCAAGCAATGCTGCAAAGGAAGCCTTGGCAATAAAGGTGGTCATGGGGTTTTCCTCGTTTCATGTGGCGGTCGAAGCTCCCTTGCGGTGATGATTCGACAATAGAGAGCTAATTCTGAATGGTGTTCGAATTGCGCATTCAGTTTCGGTTCAGCCACTGAAATGAAACAGGATTTCGCGATGATGGGGCCGGTCGCGGTGTTCGAAAAGATAGATCCCCTGCCATGTCCCAAGCCCCAGCCGGCCATTGATCACGGGGATGCCGATCGACACCTGTGTCAGTGCCGACTTGATATGGGCTGGCATGTCGTCAGGCCCTTCCATCGTGTGGACGACCCAGCGCATCGACGGATCCGATGTCGGCGGCACGAGGCGGGCGAAGAAGGCCTTCAGGTCGGTGCGCACGTCGGGATCGGCATTTTCCTGGATCAGCAGCGAGCAGGAGGTGTGCCGCACGAACACGGTCAGCAACCCCTCTTCCGCATCCTGCGCCCGCACGAAAGCCTCGGCCTCGCCGGTAAATTCATAGAGGCCCTGGCCGCGCGTTGCGACCGTGATCGACGTGACTGGCATGCGAAAGGCTCCGTTCTTGCGTCCGGATCACCTGTCGCGCCGCATGCCCGAAGTCAATGCCTGCGATGACCGCCTAGAGGCGCAGCAGCTCCTTGAAGCCGCCATAGATCATCCGCTTGCCGTCGAATGGCATCTGCCACTTGTCGCCTTCCAGCCTGGGATCGGCCATCACCTTCTTGTTGATCTCGTCGCGCACCTCGCGGGACGGATAGAGGATCCAGGAAAACACGGCGATTTCGTCTTCCTTGAGATGCACCGCCCGGGGAAAAGACGTCACCTCGCCATAGGGCACGTCGTCGCCGACGCATTCGACATATTCGAGGGCGCCGAATTCCTTCCAGATCGCTCCGGCATAGGCGGAGAACTCCTTGTAGGCCTCGAGCTTGTCCTTCGGCACCGGAACGATGAAACCATCCACATAAGCCATTTCTCTTCCTCCTTTTCGTCTGTCGATGGACATAGGACGATTGACGCCCCGTCAAACCGACAGACCGGAAAAAGAAAATCGCGGACCGGCTATCCCTGCAGCGTCTTCACCTTGGCAAGGTCGGGGAAGAGCCGCGTCCAGAGCAGCACGACCACGATCGTGCCGACGCCACCGATGATCCCTGCGGCGACCGGCCCCATGAAGCCCGCCAGCATGCCGGATTCGAATTCACCAAGCTGGTTCGAGGTGCCGATGAACAGCGAGTTGACGGCGTTGACGCGCCCGCGCATCTCGTCCGGCGTCAGCAGCTGCACCAGCGAACTGCGCACCACGACGCTGACCGTATCGGACGCACCGACGACCAGCAGTGCCACCACCGACAGCGCGATATTGGTCGAGACGGCAAAGACGATCGTCGCCAGCCCGAAGACGGCGACGGCGGCGAACATCTTCCTGCCGACATTGCTGCTCAGCGGACGCCGCGCCAGCACGATCGACATGGCAAGCGCGCCGATGGCAGGTGCTGCACGCAAGAGGCCAAGCCCCCAGGGACCGGCATGCAGGATGTCGCGGGCAAACATAGGCAGCAGCGCCGTGGCGCCGCCGAGCAGAACCGCGAACAGATCGAGCGAGATCGTCCCCAGCATCACCGGCCGGCTCTTGATGAAGGACACCCCGGCAAACACCGAGGTGAGAGTCACCGGCTCGCGCTTCGAGGGCGTCCAGCTCATGCGGATCGAGATGACGTTGATGCTGGCGGCCGTGAACATCACCGCCGAGACGGCAAACGGCGCCACCGGATGCGCGCCATAGAGCAGACCGCCGAGCGACGGGCCAATGATTAGCGCTGTCTGCATCATCGAGGTCGAGGTGGCGACCGCCCGCTGCAACATCGAGGAAGGCACGATGTTCGGCAGCAGTGCCGCCATCGTCGGCCGCTCGAAGGCGACCGTCGCGCCCATGATCGTCACCGCGACGAGAATGCCCGCCGGCGTCAGCCAGTCCTGCCATGTGGCGATCGCCAGGACCGCGGCGGTGACCGCCTCGATCAGCTGGCAGATCAGCCCGATCCGCCGCCGGTCGAACCAGTCTGCGACGTGGCCGACGACGAAGGTCAGCACCACCATCGGCAGAAACTGGCAAAGCCCGACCAGCGCCAGTGCGAAGGCGCTATGCGTCTTGTCGTAAATCATCCAGCCCATCGCGATTGCGGCACACTGGAACGAAAGCGACGAGAAAACGCGCGAGGCGGCGAAATTGAGATAGCCGGGGTGCTTGAGAACGCTGTCCCGGGGAGCGTGAACTGTGTCCATTTGGAAACTTCCGGCCGGCGGAACCCACGGGCCATTGATAGGAATTTTATAAGCCCCTGTTCTGCCTCTATGAACCCGATGTCAACTGCGGCGAAAGTGCACTACCGATTTGGGGATTCGGGACGATTGTCCCGATCGCGACAAAGCATTTAAGCAATCGTTGAAAGAAAGCGCCATTGCGCCATATTCTGACGCAATCGGAATGGCGCTTGCACGCCCTGTGCAGGCTCAATGTGCTTGCTGGCAGACGCGGTGCTGCCAGCGCCCGGGTTCACGTTGCACCGCGACCAGAGGGAACAAAAAAATGAAAGCACTTTTGGCTTCTACCGTCCTTGCTGCCGGCCTGTCGGCTATGGGCGGCGCAGCATCCGCTGCTGAATGCGGCAATGTCACGATCGCAAGCATGAACTGGCAGTCTGCCGAAGTTGCTGCAAATCTCGACAAGGTCATTCTCGAAACAGGTTACGGCTGCACCGCCGAAATCGTCACCGGCGACACGGTGCCGACGCTGACCTCGATGGCTGAAAAGGGCGAGCCCGATATCGCGCCGGAAGCCTGGGTCAGCCTGCAGCCGGAACTCGTCAAGCGCGGCCTCGAAGGCGGCAAGGTCGTCGCCGCTGCCAAGATCCTTTCCGACGGCGCCATCCAGGGCTGGTGGATTCCGAAATACGTCGCCGACGCCCATCCTGACATCAAGACCATTCCCGATCTCTTCAAGCACCCGGAACTGTTCCCGGCCCCTGAAGACAAGAGCAAGGGCGCCGTCTTCAACGGCCCGCAGGGCTGGGGCGGCACGGTTGTCACCACGCAGCTCTTCAAGGCGAATGGCGGCGACAAGGCAAACTTCACGCTCGTCGACACCGGCTCGGCCGCCGGCCTCGACGGCTCGATCGCCAAGGCCTACGAAGGCAAGCAGCCGTGGGTTGGCTATTACTGGGCGCCGACCTCGCTGCTCGGCAAGTATGAGATGGTGAAGCTCGGCTTCGGCGTCGATTATGACGCGGCCGAATGGAAGCGCTGCACCTCGATCGCCGACTGCGCCGATCCGAAGCCGAACGCCTGGCCGTCGGATGACGTTCAGACGCTCGTCAGCAAGAGCTTCGCCGACCGCGCCGGTCCCGCCATGGACTACCTCAACAAGCGCGCCTGGACCAACGATACGGTCAACAAGCTGATCGCCTGGATGAGCGACAACCAGGCAACCGGTGAAGACGGTGCGAAGCACTTCCTCAAGGAAAACGGTGATCTCTGGACCAAGTGGGTCTCCCCCGAAGTCGCAGAGAAGATCAAGGCTTCTCTCTGATCCCCGATATTTCGCAAGCGGGCGGCGTCTTGACACCAGGACGCCGCCCGCCCGATGTTTTCAAGCGACGCCCGTAAGAAGAATGGGCCGCCGCTGCTTTTGCCATGGGGACCGACATGGATTGGCTTTGGAAATTTCCAACGATGAACGACGATATGCTGCGCGACCTGAAAAGGGCCGTGGATGAAGGCTTTCGCGGCTTCACCCGCGCCTATGGCGACAGCATCGAAGGGCTCTTCAGCCCGCTGCAAAGTTTCCTGATCTGGGCCGAAAGGCTTCTCACCGGCGCACCGTGGCCGGTGGTCATCCTTGCCGTTGCCGCCATTGCCTGGGTGGCCAGCCGCAGCTGGAAGATCGTCGCCGGCTGTGTGGTGACCCTGCTTCTGATCGGCTGGTTCGACATGTGGCAGGACACGATGAAGACGGTATCGATGATCTTCGTCTGTACGGTTCTGTCGATCGTCATCGGCATTCCGATCGGCATCGGCATGTCGCGCTCGAACCGCATGCAGAACATCGTCAATCCGGTGCTCGACGTCATGCAGACCATGCCGAGCTTCGTCTACCTGATCCCCGTCGTCATGCTGCTCGGCATCGGCCGCGTTCCCGGCGTCATCGCGGTCGTCATCTACGCCCTCCCCCCGATGATCCGCCTGACCAATCTCGGCATCCGCATGGTCGACAAGGATGTGCTGGAAGCCGCCGACGCCTTCGGCTCCTCCAGCTGGCAGAAGCTGCGAAACGTCCAGCTTCCCCTAGCGCTGCCGACCATCATGGCCGGTATCAACCAGACCATCATGATGGCGCTCGCCATGGTCGTCATCGCCTCGATGATCGGCGTCCAGGGCCTTGGCCAGCCGGTGCTGAAGGCGATCGCCAACCAGTATTTCACCCTCGGCGTCTTCAATGGTCTCGCCATCGTCGGCATCGCCATCATCTTCGACCGCATCAGCCAGGCCTATGGTCTGCGCCTGCAGAAGCACCGGGAAATCGTGCATGGCTAGTCAATCGATCGAAATCCGCAATCTCTACAAGATCTTCGGTCCCCGCGGCCGCGACTTCGTGGAAGCCGTCACCAAGGGGATGTCGAAGACCGAGCTCAACAAGGAGCACGGCCATGTTCTGGGTCTGAAGGACATCAACATCCATATCCCCGGCGGCAGCATCACCGTCATCATGGGGCTATCGGGCTCCGGCAAATCGACGCTGATCCGCCACATCAACCGGCTGATCGACCCGACATCGGGCGAAGTGCTCTATGGCGGCACCGACGTCTGCCAGATGAACGAGGAAGAACTTCGCGAATTCCGCCGCCACAAGACGGCGATGGTGTTCCAGAAATTCGGCCTCCTGCCGCACCGCACGGTGCTGCAAAACACCGTCTACGGCCTGGAAATCCAGGGTGTGGCGAAGGCCGAGCGCGAGGCCCGTGCTGATATCTGGATCAAGCGGGTGGGTTTGGAAGGCTTTTCCAATCACTACCCGAACCAGCTGTCCGGCGGCATGCAGCAGCGCGTCGGCCTCGCCCGCGCATTGACCAACGACGCAGACATCCTCCTCATGGACGAAGCCTATTCGGCCCTCGATCCACTGATCCGCGTCGACATGCAGACTGTGCTTCTCGAGCTGCAGCGGGAACTGAAGAAGACCGTCGTCTTCATCACCCACGATCTCGACGAGGCGCTGCGTCTGGGCGACAAGATCGCCATCCTGCGCGACGGCGAGGTCATCCAGCAGGGCACGGCGGCCGATATCGTGCTGAGCCCCGCCGACGACTACATCAAGGCCTTCGTCAAGGAAGTGAACCGCGGCCGGGTCATCCGCATCGACGCGCTGATGGAGCCGCTCAGCAACCCCGCAGGCGACTCGTCGGTACGCATCCCCGGCAGCTACAATGTCGAGGAAGCCATGCGCATGATGACGGAAAACAACGCCACGCAGGCGACCGTCATCGGCGAGAGCGGCACACCCGCCGGCCGCGTCTCGCTGGAAGGCCTGGTGCGCTGTCTCGTCCGGACGAACTGAACGCGATGCGCGGCGCCAAGCCGCGCATCGTCACCCCGCGTCAGAACTGCCCGGCTTCGGGCACCTGCAGCTCCTCGATGGAATCGACGCGATCCGGATAGAAGGCCATATGGTCCTTGATCTCGCTGACCGCAGGGTTCGGCGTCTCATAGGTCCAGATAGCATTCTTCGAGCGATCCCCACCCAGCACGATGCTGTAATAGGAAGCATCGCCCTTATACGGGCAATGGGTCGAATGATCGGTGCGCGCCAGCAGCGACATGTCGATATCCTTGCGGGGAATATACTGCACCGGCGGATAGGACGCCTCGCGCAGCGTCAGCGCATCATGCGTATCGGCAATCACCTTGCCGCCGAGTTTCACAACGATACGGGCCGGATTATGCTCGACGCTGATCGGATGATCGGGTCCGGGAATCTTGACGGGCCTGCCTGACATGGGTGCCTCCAATAGATTGATCCATGGAGAGATAGGGAGGACTTGTGAGATGCCCAAGGGGCGGGAGTGCCGGACACGCCGATTGTGAGCGGAGAGCGCTCCCCAACCTCCCCCTCATTCCTGTGCTTGTCACAGGAATCTAGCCGGCCCAAGTCCTTGGGCCGAAAAGACTCTTCCCACCGCGCAGACGCACGGTGACTGGATTCCTGTGACAAGCACAGGAATGAGGGCACCTAAGAGGCGCCCCCCGCAAAATCAAACTCCGTGGCGGTACCCCATCAACCCCAGCGATCCAACCCCAGCAACTTCCGCCCCAGCGGCGTCAGTTCCGCGGTCGTCGCATTGTTCTTCTCCCATTCGCGCGGGTCGCCCGGGAAGGCGTCGCGCTTCGGGCTGTCGAGCTCGCGCCACAGGCGGATGCGCTCGTCGCGTTCCTCGGCATTGTCGTATTCCGCCGGATGCATGGAGATATACTGCGCCATGCGGACGCGGTTGTCGGAATGGTTCGGGCGCACACCATGGGCCAGCAGCGAATTGAAGATCATCAGGTCGCCGGGCTCCATCGAGATATTCTCGGTCGACAGACCGGTCATGTCAGGATGCATCGGATCGCGGTCTGCAGGCTGCGTCTTCACCCATTCCTCGTAATGCTCGAAGAGATAGGGAACGCACTGGAAGCCGCCGACATCGCCGTCCTGCTTCTTCAGGCTGAGAACCGCCTGGACGCCGATCGGCAGCGGGTCGATCGAGGTATCGACGTCCCAGTGGATGAAGCCGTTCGGATTGCCCTTGACCTTCTTCGGCGGATTGAGGTTGGCGCGGTCGATCGTCACCCACAGGTCCTCGCGGTCCCAGATGTCAACGAACACGTCGTAGACGCGCTTCTCCATCCGGTTGTCCCACAGCGCCTGGTGATTGTAGATCTCCAGCATGCCGGTGTTGTTGAGTTCCTTCATCTTGTGCTCGCGGCGCTGCGGCGCGTACCAGGTCGAAGGATCGTTCGGATCCTTCTCGTCAAAACGCCAGAGCACCTCCACAAGCCGCTCGACATTCTCCGCAGGCACCGCCTGACGGACAATGACGTAGCCCTTCTTCGTCCAGTGCTGCCAGTCGGCCTCCGAGAGCACGCGAAGCGGAAGCCTCTTCTTGATATCCTTGAGCTGCGTGGTGACCGAACCTGCGGTCGGATGCGCGTCGCGCTTCATGGCTGTCTGCTGCATGTCTCTCTCCCATTGCGGTAATCCCTGTCGGTTCAGGCGATGGAGAGAGTGTAGCTGCAGCGTGGCGGCAATGTTGCCTGCCTATGGCCTATTCTGATACTATTTTGGCGTCGTCAACGTGATCAGCGCCCGATGAGACCCTATCTCGAAGTTCTCCCCCGCCAATCCGATGTCAGCTGGCCGATGCTGAACCGGCGGCTCGACGATGCCATTCCCTTCGTCTGGCACCACCATCCGGAGTTCGAGCTGACGCTCACCCTCAATTCCGTCGGCCAGCGTTTCATCGGCGATCACACCGGCGAATATGAGGATGGCGACCTCGTTCTCGTTGGCCCCAACCTGCCCCACACCTGGGCGTCACGCGAAAAGCTTGATCCGGCCGCGCCGCACCGCGCCCTGGTTCTCTGGTTTCACCCGGACTGGATGCGGCAGATGACGGCGGGCGCGGTCGAGCTTCGGCCGATCGAGCAGCTGATGGCCCGTGGACAGAACGGCCTGCAATTTTCGAAAGAGACCGGAATGGCCGTCCGCGCCCAATTCGAAACCATCTTCGACCGACCACCCGCCGAGCGCCTGCTCTCGCTGCTGTCGATCCTCGCCCAGGTCGCCGCCGACCGCCAGGCAGTGGTTCTTGCCAGCACGCCCGGCCAGCAACCGGCGCTGCAGGAAAGCCGCGAGCGCATCGACCGGGTACTCACCCATCTTCATCTGAACTATGCGCGGCCGCTCGGGCTCGACGAGCTTGCCGATATCGCCGCCCTCAGCGTCTCGGGCCTGCACCGGATGTTTCGACGCCACACCGGCACGACGGTCAGCGACTATCTGATCCGCATGCGGATCGGCGATGCCTGCGCCCGCCTCTCCTCGACCAGCCAGCCGGTTGCCCATATTGCCGATGCCGTCGGTTATGCCTCGCTTGCCAATTTCAATCGCCAGTTCCGCGCCGAAAAGGGCATGACGCCGCGTGATTACCGCGCCCATTTCCACCGCGACGAAGGCTAGGCCGCCCCGCGCCTGCGGCCAGCGAGGGCAAGCCCCGCGACCGCCGCCAGCACCGCGCCGATGCCGACGACCTGGTTGAGACTGACGGGTTCGCCGAGCAGGACAAAGGCGAAGATGACGGCAGAGACCGGGGCAACGGCCGTGAACAGCGAGGCTTCCGAGCCGCTGACCCGTTCGGCACCGGCATACCACAGCATGAACCCCGCAACCGTCGGCACCAGAGCGTAGTAGAGCACGGAAAGCAGCGCCGTTCCTGACGCCGCCGACATCGCGTGGCTTTCGAACAGCGCCGGGATGGCAGCAGCCACAAGGCCGATCGCCGCCATCAGCGACGATTGCGCCAGAGGCGGAATGGCAGTCGCAAGCCGCTTGTTGAGCAGAATGAACAGCCCCTCGCAGAGAACCGCGCCGGCGATCATGACGTCACCGATCAGAGACCCGTGACCGGCGCCGGGCGCAAAGACGATCGACAGCACGCCGGCCGCAGCAAGCCCGATCGCCAGCAGCAGAAAGCGATCCGGCCGCTCGCCGAGCAGCAGGATGGAGATAGCAGCCGAGACGACCGGCAGTGTTCCGATGATGACCCCGGCATTGGCGGCCGAAGTAATAGACAGCCCCGAGATCAGCAACGTCGTGTAGCCGACGCTGCCCGCCCCCGCCTGGATGGCGAGAATGCCCCAGTCGTGGCGCGGCAGCCGCGGAAAGCGGGCCCCAGTTATACGCATCAAAATCAGGAAGAACGGCAGTGCCGCGGCAAAGCGCAGCGCCGTCGCCGTGAACGGCGGCAAGCCGGCCGCAATCAGTTTGCTGGCGATCACGGTGCTGCCGACCGTCGTCATCGCCAATGTCAGATAGAGATAGCCCTGCTGCTGCCGTGTCATGTCCTGCTCCCTGATCGACGCCAGATGAACGGGAAAGCAGGCCGGGGTCTTGAAGGAAATTGCAGGCGCTCAGGAGGCGCCGCGGGCATAGATGCCGGGTGAAAGGCCATAACGCGCCGTGAAGGCCCGCGTCATATGGCTCTGATCGGCAAATCCGCTGGCCGCCGCCACCTCGGCAAGCGGCATCTTCCGGCCGATCAACCGCCTCGCCAGGTGCACCCGCGCCTGAACCAGATAGGCATGCGGCGTGAGACCGGTGGCGCGGCTGAAGGCCCGCACCAGCTGAAAGCGGCTGAGCCCGCTTTCCCGCGCCAATGCGGCAAGCGATACCGGTGCTGCCGGATCGTCATCGATCAGCGACCGGGCCCGGCCGACCGAAGTTGGAACCGGCGCGGCATCCGCTGTCTGGCGCCCTTCGCGAAGAATATCGGCCGTCAGCGTCACCAGAAGTTCGTCTGAGCGTAGCGGCTCCCCGCTGCCGGTGACGGCCAAAAACAGCGCCAGGAAGCGCTGGGCCATCCGGTTGTCGCGAAGCACGGGATGCGGAATTTCGCAGCGCCGCGATCCACCGTCGGCCGCTTCGATGGCGAGATCCCCGAAGATGCCGGGATCGAAATAGAGGATACGCCAAGCCCTGCCCTCGCCGAGCGGCATGCCGTCGTGCACTTCATTGGGATTGACGGTGATGATATCGCCCGCCTCGGCCTCGACCATGCCGCGGCCACTCAGCGATTTCTGGGCGCCGCGATGGATCAGCCCGATCCCGAACTGCTCATGCGTATGGCGCGCGAAACTCTGCCGGCTCACCGCCTCGACAGCGTCGATACCTGATACCGCCGAGCGGTACATTCTGAACCCGCCATCCATGCTGCACTCTCCGCAATAGCCAAGAGTGCCAGCCGCCGGATGGCGGCACAAGGCGTCAAGCGATCAATGGACCGTCTGCGGGCCAAATTCCTGGGAAAGGATATGCAGCGCATCTTCAAGGGCTGCGACAAGGATGTCGGTCAATTCGTCCGACTTGTTTTCGATAAAAGCCAGAGCCACGGCTTCATCCTGGGATTCGAGGAAGTGCTCGACATCGTTCGACATATCATCGTCCTTTCATTCACCGGAACATCGGCGATGACGGGAGAATACGGGGGCTGTCTTGCGCAAAGCTGGCGCTACTCGGGAAAGCCGCGGCTGCGCCAGTTGCTGCGTGGCACCGCGTTGCCGACATCGAGCGCAAAAGACACGACCTCAGTCGCGTTATCATTGACCTCGCAGCGGAAATGCACGTCATACCAAGTTTCAGCCGTGCGGAAGGCGCCACGCTTCACCTCAAGAACCGTGCCCTTCGACAGCCTGTACATCGGCACGATCACTGGGCGATAGGCTGGCGATCCGTGAACCAGCTGCTCGCGCAGTTCGGTGCTGCAGAGCTGCGCAGCGCGGCGGCCGCGCGGAATACCGTTCATTGCTGTACTCGCCACCTGATCGCCGTCGTCATCCTGCGAAAACAGCGTCTTTGCCTCGGCAAGGCCGTCCTTCGGCGCATCCGGCTTCTCGGCGTCAACGGGCTTTTCGACAGGCTTTGCCTGCTCGATGCTGGTCATCGCCGTACCCGAAGCATCGATCTCAGGGCCGTTGTTCTGCGAATGCGCGTCGGCAATATCCACCTGCGGCAGATCGATATCGTCGGGCACCGGCTTGGCAGGCGGCTCCTTGGCGCCATCGGGCTTGTCGCCGGCATCGGCCTTGGGCTTCGGCTCGCCCGCGGCATCCTCATGGGTTGGCGCGCTGGTGGCAGGCTTGGCTTCGCCCTCGGCGCTGTTGCCGGTATCGGACTTCTTCGGGCCGCTATCCTTGTCGCCGAACTGGAAGACCGGCCGAAGCACAGGCATGGGTGAACCCTGCCCCTGCTTGCCTTCAGCCTGCGTGTTTGCGGCGTCCTGCTCAGCCTTCGGCGGTTCGGCTTTCGGCTCCTCAGCGTTCTTCTCTTCCGGCGGAGGCGGCGGAGGAGGAGGTGGTGGTGGCGGAGGTGGCTCCTGCTTTGCCTGCTCTTCCGGTTTCTTCTCTTCCGGAGGCGGCGGTGGGGGCTCTTCCTTCTTGACCTGCTCCTCGGCCTTCTTTTCCTCAGGCGGAGGGGGCGGCGGCGGTGGTTCCTGCTTCGCCTCCTCCTGCGGCTTCTTCTCTTCCGGTGGCGGCGGAGGTGGCGGTGGCGGCTCTTCCTTCTTCGCCTGCTCTTCCGGCTTCTTCTCCTCGGGCTTCGGCGGCTCGGGTTTCGGTTCTTCCTTCTTTTCCTCCGGCGGCGGCACCATTTCGACCTGCACGGCCTCTTCCTGCTGCGGCTCAGGCTGTGGCGTCGGAAGCTTCACCAGAAGCACGGCAGCGACCAGCACATGCAGCGCAACCGATGCCGCCACACCCCAACTGATCCCTGCCAAATGCTTCTTCGATAGCTTCTGCATTGCACCTAAAACCGCTTGATGCCGATGTGGCGTCAAAAGCAGGCAGCATCAAGCCGCAAAACGGAAAGATGCATGATTTCCAGCGAATATGGCGGGGTTAGTCGGCCGGGCCGTCGTCGGCCACGAGATTGTGATCCTGCCAGAGGTTGCGCGGAATGGGATCGCCGGCGGCAAAGGCAAACGAGCGCACCACGCCGGAAGCAATATCGACCTCGCAGTGGAAGCGAATCGCGTACCACATCCTCCCGCTGCGAAAGGCGCCACCTTCGACATCGATGCTGCCGCCCCTGATCTTTTCCGGTGCCATGGCATAGGGCGCGATTGCATCGGGGCTGATACCCGGCCGCGACCGGCGCAGCTGTTCCATCGCCTCGAGCCCGCAAAGCTGCAGATTGCGTTCGTCACCGGAAAGTTGGCGCAGCGCCGCCTTGGCCTTTCTGCTGCGGGGATCGCTGAGCGTCTGGCCGGAGAACAGCTGGCTCGCTTGCGCCAGCGCATCGGCAGGCGGATCGATCTTGATCACCGGCGACCGTAGCGGCTTGAAGATCGGAACGGCGGGTGAAGGCTCTGCGGGAACTGTACCCGCTTCGGTTTGCTGCGCAGCAGGATCAGCGCGGCGTTCGGAAAGCACATTCGCGGGCGGCGCCGGGACTATATCGACACTGACGCTATCTTCGCCAGATGCATTGAAAATCGCAGGCTTCGGCAGATAGATGAGCAGCAAGGCGATGAACAGCGCGTGCACCAGCAGGGAAGCCGGAGCGCCCCAGTTGAAACCCGCCTCTGGCTGTCGCCCGGCCCACGCCACCGGTCATCCTGCCACTATGTTTGGATGCGACGAGATCGTCATGCACTGCGGCCCGTTGTTTGCTGGAACGCCGGCCATCCTCTGCCGAATTGTGGCATGACGGCGGCAGGCAAACGCTTTAGTTGCACCCTGCCCCAAAAGAAAAGCCCGGCACATGGCCGGGCTTTGTATGTCGTGACGTCGTCCGCTCAGCTGTCGAGGAACGAGCGCAGCTTGCGCGAGCGGCTCGGGTGCTTGAGCTTGCGCAGCGCCTTCGCTTCGATCTGGCGGATACGTTCGCGGGTAACCGAGAACTGCTGGCCGACTTCTTCGAGCGTGTGGTCGGTGTTCATGCCGATGCCGAAGCGCATGCGAAGAACACGTTCTTCGCGCGGCGTCAGCGATGCCAGAACGCGGGTCGTCGTTTCGCGCAGGTTCGCCTGAATGGCGGCGTCGATCGGCAGAAGCGCGTTCTTGTCCTCGATGAAATCGCCGAGGTGCGAATCTTCTTCGTCACCCACAGGGGTTTCGAGCGAGATCGGTTCCTTAGCGATCTTCAGGACCTTGCGGACCTTTTCGAGCGGCATGGCGAGTTTTTCGGCCAGCTCTTCCGGCGTCGGCTCGCGGCCGATTTCGTGCAGCATCTGGCGCGAGGTACGAACGATCTTGTTGATCGTTTCGATCATGTGCACCGGAATACGGATCGTGCGGGCCTGGTCGGCGATCGAGCGGGTGATCGCCTGACGGATCCACCACGTCGCATAGGTCGAGAACTTGTAACCGCGGCGATACTCGAACTTGTCGACTGCCTTCATCAGGCCGATATTGCCTTCCTGAATGAGGTCGAGGAACTGCAGGCCGCGGTTCGTGTACTTCTTGGCGATGGAGATGACGAGGCGAAGGTTCGCTTCGACCATTTCCTTCTTGGCGATACGCGCTTCACGCTCGCCCTTCTGCACCATATGCACGATACGGCGGAATTCCGAGATCGAGATGCCGGTTTCGGTCGCCAGGTTCTGGATTTCCTGGCGGATGTCGCGGATCGTCGTGTTTTCGCCCTTGGCGAATTCCTTCCAGCCGCGGGCAGCCAGATTTGCGATCGACTTCATCCAGTTCGGGTCGAGCTCGGCACCCTGGTACTGTTCCAGGAAGCTGTCGCGCTTGACGCCGTAGGATTCGGCCAGACGCAGCAGACGGCCTTCGTTCTGAACGAGGCGCTTGTTGATATCGTAAAGCTGCTCGACCAGAGCCTCGATGCGGTTCTGGTTCAAGGACAGCGACTTGACGGCCTTGATCAGCTCGTCCTTGAGCTCCTTGTAGCGGCGCTCCTGGGCCGACGACAGGGTACCTGTCGCGGCAAGGCGCTGTTCGACCTGCTGGTCCTGCAGCTTGCGCAGCTTCTTATAGGTCTCGGCGATCAGATCGAGAGTTTCCATGACCTGCGGGCGCAGCTCGGCTTCCATCGCGGCCAGCGAAAGGTTGGACTCGTCTTCGTCCTCTTCCTCTTCCTCGATCGGCATGCCTTCGCCGCCGACATCGGTGATGTCGTCGTCGCCGGTGCGGGCGCGGCGAGTCTTTTCCTTCTCTTCGGCAGCCTTGCGGTCCGCCTCGATCTTTTCAGGGCTCTGGAACTGCGGCGCGGCCTTGGCTTCCGGACCCGAATAGGTCGTTTCGAGATCGATAATCTCGCGCAGCAGCGTCGTGCCTTCGTTCAGTTCGTCGCGCCAGATGATGATGGCCTGGAAGGTCAGCGGGCTCTCGCAGAGACCGGCGATCATCGTTTCCCGGCCGGCCTCGATGCGCTTGGCGATGGCGATTTCGCCTTCGCGCGACAAAAGCTCGACGGAACCCATTTCGCGCAGATACATGCGCACCGGATCGTCGGTACGATCGGTCGGTTCCTTCTTCTTCGCCGTCGCAAGCGCGGTGCCGCTCGAAGGCGCGAGTTCGCCGCCTTCGTTGTCGTCATCGCTGCCGCTGTCGTCGTCGTCGCTGTTGCCGCCGCCCTGGGCTTCTTCAGCTTCCTCGTCTTCGATCACGTTGATGCCCATGTCGGAGAGCATCGACATCGTGTCTTCGATCTGTTCGGACGTCACTTCTTCGGACGGAAGAACGGCGTTGAGCTCGTCCATCGTCACATAGCCGCGCTTTTTCGCGGCCTTGATCATCTTTTTGACCGCGTCATCGGAAAGATCGAGAAGAGGGCCGTCGGTTGCGCCGTCGCGTTCGACTTCCGCTTCTTCGTTCTCTTTGACCTTCGTTGCCATTTATGTCGTCGCCTTCCTGACGCTATTCAAACTCGCTGGTGATGGCCGCTACGAGACTGCGTGCAACCGCCGGTCTCGAATCACCAATTACCCACCTAACGGGATGACCTTTAAAGCCTGATTAACCACGATTGCCGGCGCCGGATGACAGAGCTTCAATGCTTCTAAATTTCCGGCCATGGTTTGTGCGATCCGCCTTGACCCAAGTTCACCGCTTTAAGTCGAACGGTGATTCCCACAATTTTTCATCTCGTCAAGCTTTTCCACAAAAAAAGCTGCCGAAAACACGGAAAATGCCTTATCCACAGGCTGACGAACCGCTTAAGCGATTGCCAGCCTTAGATAGGATGTCACCAGTGAAAGACAAGGGCGTAAAGCTCTCGTCCCCTCTTATCCGAGTCAATGGCGGTTTTATAGTGGCATTTGCGGCCCCATGTCTTGACGCCGCAGTATAGGCCGCTACCGCGATGCGCCATCATAGGGATTGATCTTCAACGCCCCGATATCGACCGAGGGAACGCAGCGCAGGTTGATCGCCGCCATTGCCGTTCCATCCGGTGCCGTCGCCTCGCTATACGGCGCAATACCGCAATCCGCGCAGAAATTGTGCCGGATTGCGTGGCTCTTGAACGTATATGTCGACACCTTCTCGCGCGGCGTCTTCAGCTCGAACTGGGTCATCGGCACAAAACCGAGCAAGCCGCCGCGCTTGCGGCAAAAGCTGCAATTGCAATCCAATGCCTCGGTGAACTCACCCTCGACCTCGAAGGCGACGTTGCCGCAGTGACAGCTTCCCTCGTATTTCATGCCGGTTTCCTCCTCGTTTACAGCCAGTCCATGACCACCTTGCCGGAATTGCCCGAGCGCATCGCCTCGAAGCCATCGCGGAATTCACCGATCTTGATGCGATGGGTGATGACAGGCGAAAGATCCAAGCCGCCCTGGACGAAGGCGATCATCTTGTACCAGGTCTCGAACATCTCGCGGCCATAGATGCCCTTCAAATTCAGCATCTTGAAGATCACCTTGTTCCAATCGATCTCGAAGCCGGCGGGCGCAATGCCGAGGATGGCGATCTTGCCGCCATTGTTCATCTTGTCGATCATGTCGCGGAACGCGGGTGCCGCACCCGACATTTCAAGCCCGACATCGAAGCCCTCGGTCATACCGATCGACTTCATCACGTCGGCGAGGTTCTCCTTGGATGCGTCGACGACGTAGTCGATGCCGAGCTTGCGGGCGAGATCCAGACGGTTCGGGTTGATATCGGTGATCACGACCTTGCGGGCGCCGGAGCGCTTGGCAACCAGGGCGCCCATGATGCCGATCGGTCCGGCACCAGTAACCAACACGTCTTCGCCGACGAGATCGAAGGACAGAGCGGTATGAACGGCATTGCCGAACGGATCGAAGATCGCCGCGATCTCATCCGGAATATCATCCGGGATCGGCACGACATTGGCTTCCGGAATGCAGACGAACTCACCGAAGGAGCCAGGGCGATTGACGCCGACGCCGAGTGTGTTGCGGCAGAGATGCCCACGGCCGGCACGGCAGTTGCGGCACTTGCCGCAGACGATATGTCCCTCGCCGGAGACACGCTCGCCGACATGGTATTTGGTGACCGCGGAACCGATCTCGGCAATCTCGCCGCAGAATTCGTGACCGACGACCATCGGCACCGGAATGGTCTTCTGCGCCCACTGGTCCCAGTTCCAGATATGCACGTCAGTGCCGCAGATCGCCGACTTCTTCACGCGGATCAGCACGTCGTTCGGGCCGACCTCGGGAACCGGGACGTTCTCCATCCAGAGCCCGACCTCCGCCTTCGACTTCACCAGCGCCTTCATCATGTTCGACATAATTTTCTCCTTCGATTGGCGCCCGGCCTCACCGTCCCTTCTCCCCAGCGGGGGGAGAAGGTGCCCGAAGGGCGGATGAGGGGGCTGCCCCCGTAAACATCAACTGCTCTTCGCTTGCGCTCCTAGCCTCGCTTCGCTCGCCCCCTCATCTGTCCTGACGGACATCTTCTCCCCCCCGCTGGGGAGAAGGGGGAAACCGTATCAGATCACCCCGAGCTCACGCCCGGCTTCGGCGAATGCCGCAATCGCCCTCTCGACATCAGCTGTCGAATGCGCCGCCGACATCTGCGTGCGGATACGGGCCTGGCCCTTTGGCACGACCGGGAAAGAGAAGCCGACCACATAGACGCCCTTCTTCAGCATCAGTGCCGCCATGTCCTGTGCCAGCTTCGCGTCGCCGAGCATCACAGGAATGATCGCATGCCCCTCGCCCGCCAACGTGAAGCCGAGCTTGGTCATTTCGGTGCGGAACAGCGTGGCGTTGGCCGAGAGCTTTTCGCGCAGGCCATCGCCGTTCTCGATCAGGTCGAAGACCTTCAGCGATGCTGCCGCGATGACCGGCGCCAGCGTGTTCGAGAACAGATAGGGGCGCGAGCGCTGGCGCAGCCAGTCGATAACCTCGGCCTTGCCGGACGTGTAGCCGCCCGAAGCGCCACCCAGCGCCTTGCCGAGTGTCCCGGTAATGATATCGACCCGGCCCTCGACGCCGCAATATTCAGGAGAACCACGACCGTTCTTGCCGACGAAACCGACGGCGTGGCTGTCATCGACCATGACCATCGCACCGTACTTGTCGGCGAGATCGCACACGCCCTGCAGATTGGCGATGATGCCGTCCATCGAGAAGACGCCGTCGGTGGCGATCATCTTGAAACGGCTGCCCTCGGCCTTCTTCAGCTCTTCTTCGAGAGCAGCCATGTCGTTGTTGGCATAGCGGAAGCGCTTGGCCTTGGAGAGGCGCACGCCGTCGATGATCGAGGCATGGTTCAGCGCATCCGAAATGATCGCATCCTCTTCGCCGAGCAGCGTCTCGAAGAGACCGCCATTGGCATCGAAGCAGGACGAATAGAGGATCGTGTCTTCCATGCCGAGGAAGGAGGAGATGCGCGCCTCGAGCTGCTTGTGCTCTTCCTGCGTCCCGCAGATGAAGCGCACCGAGGCCATGCCGTAGCCATACCGGTCGAGCGCCTGCTTGCCAGCTTCGGCAAGCTCCTCGTTGTCGGCAAGGCCAAGGTAATTGTTGGCACAGAAGTTCAGGACGCGGTCGCCGGAAGCCACGGCGATCTCCCCCGCCTGCTTCGAGGTGATGACACTCTCAGATTTGTAAAGCCCTGCTTCCTTGAGGGACGCGAGCTCGGTGGTGAGGTGTGAAAGAAATGCTTTTGTCATTGTAAACGCCATAATCCCCAAAAATTCCTCCGATGGGCGCTGCAATTAGCACAAAGCAAGTGCAGATGTCGCCGATCCGGTACGAAATATTTTCGAGGGCAGGCATTTTTCGCGCACGATGCCGGTGGGTCGTGGTTCAGTCGTCGTGGCTCAGGATCACGTCCAGGAAGGCGTCGCCGTAGCGCTCGAGCTTCGATTGGCCGACGCCGGATATGTCGAGCAGTTCCTTGCGGCTACGGGGCCGCTCTGTGGCAAAGGCGATGAGCGTCGTGTCGGGGAAGACGACATAGGGCGGGACGCCGAGCGATTTGGCAATCGAGGTGCGCTCAGCCCGGAGCGCCTCGAACAGCAGCCCATCCGCACCCGACAATCCGGCATGGCGGTTGGTCCGCTCGGCTTTCCGGCTGCTGCGCCCCGCAACCACGCGATCCTTGCGGAAGAACACCTGCCGCTCATGCTTGAAGACGGCACGTGCCTCCGCTTCCAGCTTCATCGCCCCATAGGCGTCGTGATCGATGCGGATCAGGCCCATGGCGAGCAGCTGGCGGAAGATCGATTGCCAGGTTTTCGCGGCAATATCCTTGCCCGCACCGAAGACCGGCATCGTCGTATGGCCGAAGCGTTCGGTCTTCTCGTTGGCATTGCCAAGCAGCACGTCGATGACATGGCCGGTGCCGAAGCGTTCGCCGGTCCGGTAGACGGCGGCCAGGGCTTTGATCGCCGCCTCCGTTCCATCCCAGGTCTCGACTGGCTTGGTGCAGGTATCGCAGCTGCCACAGCCGCCTGCATGCGCCTCGCCGAAATGCGCCAGGATGGCCTGGCGGCGGCAGGAGGCGGTCTCGCAGATGGCGAGCAATGCATTCAGCTTGCCGCGCTCGATGCGCTTGATTTCATCGGCCGCATTGCCTTCGTCGATCATCCGCCGCCGCTGGATGACGTCGGCCATGCCATAGGCCATCCAGACTTCGGAGGGCAGCCCGTCGCGCCCGGCGCGCCCTGTCTCCTGATAATAGGCCTCGACGGAACCCGGCAGATCGAGATGCGCGACATAGCGCACATTCGGCTTGTCGATCCCCATGCCGAAGGCGACGGTGGCGACGAGGCAGAGCTCGTCTTCCTTGAGGAAGGCATCCTGATTGGCGTCGCGCATCCCCCGGTCCATGCCGGCGTGGTAGGCAAGCGCCCGGATCCCCTGCGTATTCAGCCACTCCGCCGTATCCTCGACCTTGGCGCGCGACAGGCAATAGACGATGCCGCTATTGCCCTTGTGCCCGGAGAGAAACCGCAGCAGCTGCTGGCGCGGCTGGTCGCGCTCAACGATTTCATAGGCGATGTTCGGCCGGTCGAAACTGGTGGTAAAGACCTCGGCGCCTTCGAGCCTGAGGCGCTCGATGATATCCTCGCGCGTATGCGGATCGGCCGTCGCCGTCAGCGCGATGCGCGGCACGCCGGGATAGTGCTCGGAAAGCCTGCCGAGCTCGCGATATTCCGGCCGGAAATCATGTCCCCACTGGGAGACACAATGCGCCTCATCGATTGCAAACAGCGCGATCCTGGCATCGCCGATGATGTCGCGAAAGCCGTCCATCAGGATTCGCTCCGGCGTCACATAGAGCAGATCCAGCGTGCCCGATGAGATGCCACGGCGGATCTCGACATATTCGTCGCGGCTGATCGAGGAGTTGAGTGCTGCAGCACGGATGCCGAGCTGCTTCATCGCCTCCACCTGATCGCGCATCAGCGCAATCAGCGGCGAAACGACGATGCCGATGCCATCGCGGCAGAGCGCCGGAATCTGGAAACAAAGTGATTTGCCGGCACCCGTCGGAAACAGCACTACGGCATCACCGCCAGAGGCGACATGTTCGACCACCGCCTGCTGCTTGCCGCGAAAGGCCGGGAAGCCATAGACGCGCTTCAAGATGTCGAGCGGCGCCCTGCCATTGCCGAACAGCGCACTACCCGCCGAAAATGCCTTGTCACCGCCGTCCATCAATGGCTCGCCGCGCCCTTGACCCGGCCGGACAGGACGCCGAACCCGTCGATGATCGCTTCCTGGTTTTCAAGCCGCAAACCTTCGAAATGCACTTCCTGCAAGGCCCGCATCAGCTGATCGATGATCTCGGCATTGCCCTCTTCCGTCGCCTCGGCGATTTCGCGCTCGAGCTCGATCTTCTGCCAGCGCAGCGCCTTGGCGCGCTTGTGGAAGGCAAGCGCCTGACGGTAGCCCTCGCGCGCATCCTCCATCGCCGCCTCTTCGGTGGCGGTCCAGAGCCGCGCGTTGCGCACCTGCTGATCGAGCCCCTTGAGCAGACCGCCAAAGTCCTGCCGCTCCAGCTCTTCGAACAGATACTCGCGCGTCAGATGCGGACTGGCGACCATAGCCGCCGCCCCCAGCATCGCCGACCACAGGCGCTGCAGATCGCGGTTGTCATATTCGATGGCGGCGATTTCGTCGTAGTCATCCTGCATCAGCACCGGATGATTGATGACGGTCAGCGCCAGCACGCTTTCGCGCAGCGCCGGAATTTCCTGGTGGCCGCGCACCAGACCTGATCGCGTCAACCGCTCGGAGACCAGATTGACAGTCCGCGCACCACCCGCCGGCGGGCGGCCCTGGCCGTCCTTGCCGCGGAAATTTCCACCACCGCCACCGCGTTCGAAATTGCGGCGGTCGCCGCCTCTGTTCTGGAACTGCGGCTGGAAGAACCTGTTCAGGCGGTCGCGGATATCCTGCTGGTAGTGGCGGCGCACGTTCTCGTCGCCGATAACAGCCACCATCTGCTTCAGCCGCGCTTCAAGCTCGGCGCGCGCCTCGGGCGTATCGAAATTGCCGCCACCGGCTTCCCGGCCCCACAGCATTTCCGCCAGAGGTTTCGCCTGGCTCATCACCTTGTCGAACGGCGCCCTGCCCTCGTTGCGCACGAGATCGTCAGGATCCTTGCCATCCGGCAGCAGCGCGAAGCGCACGGTGCGACCCGGCTTCAGATGCGGCAGGGCCAGATCGGCCGCGCGGTTGGCCGCACGGATACCGGCTCCGTCGCCATCAAAGCAGAGCACCGGCTGCGACGTCATCTTCCAGAGAAGGTCGAGCTGGTTTTCGGTGAGCGCAGTGCCAAGCGGCGCCACGGCATTCTCGATACCCGCCTGATGCAGCGCGATGACATCCATATAGCCTTCGACGGCAATCACCGTCGGCTCGCCGTCGGCTCCTTGCAGCGAACGGCGGGCACGGGCGAAATTGTAGAGAACCTGCCCCTTGTGGAAGAGCTCGGTCTCGTTCGAATTCAGATATTTCGCCGGCGCATCCGGCGACATGGCGCGGCCGCCGAACGCAATCACCTTTTCACGCGACGAGAGGATCGGAAACATGATTCGATCGCGGAACCGGTCGTAGCTGACGGGAATGTCGGACCCGTGCACCACGAGACCGCAGGCCTCGATCTGCTCCTTGCCGACGCCCTTGCCCGACAGAAATTCCTTAAGCGCATTGCGGCTGTCTGGCGCGAAGCCGAGCCGGAAAGTATCGATCGTCCGCCCCGTCAGGCCGCGGTCGCGCAGATAGGCGCGCGCCCTCGCCCCGTTTGCGGTCTGCAGCTGATCCTGGAAAAATTGTGTCGCCAGCTCCATGACGTCGAGCAGCGACGTCCGCTCCTTCTCGCGCTTCTCCATCGCCGGATCGGCAACCGGCATCGGCACGCCCGCCATATCGGCGATCTGCTGCACCGCTTCGGGGAAGCTCAAGCCTTCCAGCTCGGTCAGGAACCGGAAATGATCGCCCGTCACCCCGCAGCCGAAGCAGTGGTAACGGCCCTTGCGATCCTCGCAGTGGAAGCTCGGAGATTTCTCGCCATGGAACGGGCAGCAGGCCCAGTAGTCCCCGCGCGGCACATTGGTCTTGCGCTTGTCCCAGCTGACACGGCGGCCGATCACGTCCGAAATCTGGACGCGGTCGCGTATGTCATCGAGAAAGGAATTGGAAAAGCGCATCAGGACCTCGTGGCTGAGCGATCATATAAGCAGGTTTCACCCCCGCCGCCACGAACTTCGAGGGAATTACGCGCTATTCACAGGCTTGACGCCGAGATGATTGTATATACAATTGCATATACAGGGGCGCATGCGTGCCTGGAAGCAATGGAACTTCGGGTGCAGCGTGGAACCTATAGCCAAGCACTTCTCGTCGTTCGAATGGGATGAGAATAAGCGGCAGGTAAATATCCTGAAACATGGAATCGATTTTCCGGCAGCGGCGGCCGCATTGAACAAACCGCATCTGGAAAAGACGTCCGACCGGCATGGAGAAGTTCGCACACTGGCAGTTTGCCCCGATTCGCAGCGACTGATCGCGATCGTTTATACGATGCGCGGTGAATACTGCCGGATCATTTCTGCCCGTGCGGCACGCAACAATGAGCAAAGAGCGTATCGTCAGATATTCGGCTGAAGCCATCGAGAAAATGATCGCCGAGGGCAAGGATCGAACTGATCACGCCCGGGTCGGGGCCATGAGCGATGCGGAAATTGAGCGCGCCATGCGCGACGACCCCGATTGGGCCAATACTCTCGATATCGATTGGTCGACCGCAGAGATCGTTCAGCCGCCGGCCAAAAAGCCTCTCTCGATCCGGCTGGATCAGGATGTCGTCGATTTCTTTCAATCGAGCGGCAAGGGATATCAGACGCGTATTAACACTGTGCTGCGCCATTACGTCGATCAGCAGAAGATGAAGCAAGAAAAGCGTCAGAAATGACGATCAATAAAGCGTGACGCCCTGCGGCAGGAGGGTGCGACAATTGTGCACGCAGGGCCGCTGTCACGCCAGTTTTCAAGCATTTCCAAAAACATATGAAAATATTGATGTTTTCGTTATTTCAATGACTTGTTTCTATCTGCGGCGGTGAAAACGCCTGATGGGAAGCGTGCTAATGAAAAGCCTTGGCGGGCATTCAGACTATCCACAACCCAATTATTATATTTTTGTAATTTGAATACTCCGCTGCGGCGCAATACCGTCTTCTCATCAAAGCGATCCCCGAGCGAGGCACCATCCCTACCCCCGGCGCCGCCTCGCAAGGGTGCCTTTGCAAATACACCGCCAGTGTGGGCCTAGCCCAGCGTCGCTGTCGGCAGCAAAGAGCAAGAAGGCAGGAGCGCCCCCAGCTCCTGCCTTCTTTAATTTCCGGCACAGCTGTCCCGGATTTTTGCAATTTAACCTTGCTGGTTAACTGACCTAACCATTTTTGGGACACTCGGTACAAAACGGACATTGACTCGGGACGCTGAGAAGGCAAATGGAATAGCCGTCGCCTTGCCGAGTTCCCAGATGTCCTTGACCGCCGAAACACTTGCTATAGACGATCGCTTTTTTGGAGCAGTGTTGATCTGCGCCAACGAGATGCTGACGATCTATAAGGAAAGCCCGAGAATCGCGTCCATTTTTGCTGCGCAGCAACGATGGCTGATGGCGCATTCAGGCTTTGCATTGCATTACGGATTGCCGGGCGAGGAGAAAAAAGGCCTGTATTCCGGGCGTTTCGTGGATTTCGTCGTCAGCAACAAGATCGCCAGCCGCAACACGGCCGCCGCCTTCCTCCAGGAAATGCTCGTCTATCGTTTCCTGCGCCCCTCAAGCGGCCAGGCCGACCGGCGCACGCGCCTCGTCGAGCCGACGGAGACTGCCGAGCAGCACTTCTTCAAGTGGCTGCAGACACATCTTTTCATTCTCGACAACCTGGACGGTGGCACGCGCGCCGAAAAGCTCAGCACCGAGCCGGCACTCATTGCCAAAATTCAACCCCTGATTGCTCAGGCTATCATCGCCACAAAGGCGGTGCGCGATCCCGGCGCCACCTACAATCTCTTCAACTGGGCAAATTCCGGCGGTCTTGTCATGGACTATCTGATGTCCCGCCTGCCGGCATTCGATGGCGCGGCCGAACGGATATCCATTGGCCCGGTATCGCTTAGCGACCTGCGCACCCAGTTCATGATTTCCAACACCCATCTGAAGCGCCTCCTCAGCCAGGCGGCGGAGATGGGAAGCGTCGGCTGGGACGAGCCGCCGCGCAAGGGTGACCTGTGGCTTTCGCACGGCTTCATTCTCGAATACCGCGATTACCAGGCAGCCAAGTTCGCGGTCGTCGATGCGGCGGCCGAGACTGTGCTCGGCCGCGCCATCTGATTTACTTCAAGAGTTCCTTGACGGCGCCTGAAGCCTTGGCGAAATCCATCTGCCCGGCATAGCGCTCCTTCAGAGCGGCCATCACCTTGCCCATGTCCTTCGGGCCCTCGGCGCCGGTTTCCGCAATGATCGCCGAGATATTGGCGCGCACTTCGGCATCCGAAAGCTGTTTCGGCAGGAAATCCTGGATCACGGTGATTTCGGCGCGTTCCTTCGCGGCCAGCTCCGGGCGCGAATTCTCTTCGTAGATCTTCGCCGATTCGTCGCGCTGCTTCACCATCTTGGCGAGGATCTGCAGAATCTCGTCGTCGCTGGCTTCTTCCTTGCCGGCGCCGCGATTGGCGATATCGCGATCCTTGGTGGCCGCCTGAATGAGACGGATCGTCGAAAGGCGCTCTGCATTCTTGGCTTTCATCGCCTCTTTGAGGGCGGTGGCGAGTTGATCGCGCAGCATTATTTCACTCCTGTTGAATGGCGCTACATAAACCACGCAAATGGGGAGGATCAAATAAATTGCGATATCAGCGCCAGAAACCGCAGGAAAAGCGTGTCCCGATACGTTAGAAAAGATTGACGGCAGGCGAGAGCGTGGCTATCTACCGCCACCTGCACCAAAATTCGTGATCAGGCCTGAGACGCGCGGCGGCGAGCTGCGCCCATACGCTTGCGAACACAAATGGCAGCCTGACGGCCCAAGACGTCGAGAGCAGCCGGAAACGGGATGATGATGACCGCGACAGCCCCCTGGACCATTGAAAAGCCGACCGCCCTGCTCGTTCTCGCAGATGGCACCGTCATCGAAGGAAAGGGCATCGGCGCGACCGGCAAGGTCCAGGCCGAAGTGGTCTTCAACACCGCATTGACCGGCTACGAGGAAATCCTCACCGACCCCTCCTATCTCGGCCAGATCGTCACCTTCACCTTCCCGCATATCGGCAATATCGGCACCAACGAAGAAGACATCGAAGACCTGACGCCGGCAGCACGCCACGGCGCGGTCGGCGTCATCTTCAAGGCCGATATCACCGAACCGTCCAACTACCGCGCCGCCAAGCATCTCGACGCCTGGCTGAAGGCCCGCGGCATCATCGGCCTCTGCGGCATCGATACCCGCGCACTGACCGCCTGGATCCGCGAGAACGGCTCGGCGAACGCCGTCATCGCCCATGATCCGAACGGCGTCTTCGATGTCGACACGCTGAAGGCCGAAGCCAAGGCCTGGAGCGGCCTCGAAGGTCTCGACCTCGCCAAGATCGCCTCTTCCGGCCAGTCCTCGCAGTGGACGCAGACGCCCTGGATCTGGAACGAAGGCTATGGCGAACTCGGCGCTGCCGATGCCAAGTATCACGTCGTCTGCCTCGACTACGGCGTGAAGCGCAACATTCTGCGCCTCTTCGCCGGCCTCGATTGCAAGGTCACCGTCATGCCGGCGACGGCGAGCGCCGAAGACGTGCTTGCGGTCAACCCCGATGGCATCTTCCTGTCGAACGGCCCGGGCGACCCGGCTGCAACGGGCGCCTATGCCGTGCCTGTCATCCAGACGCTGATCAAGACCGATATTCCGGTTTTCGGCATCTGCCTCGGCCACCAGATGCTGGGCCTCGCGCTCGGCGCCAAGACCGAAAAGATGCACCAGGGCCATCACGGCGCCAACCATCCGGTCAAGGACCACACGACGGGCAAGGTCGAGATCGTTTCGATGAACCACGGCTTCGCGGTTGACACGAAGTCGCTGCCCGAAGGCGTTGAGGAGACTCACGTTTCGCTCTTCGACGGCACCAATTGCGGCCTGCGTGTCTCCGGCAAGCAGATCTTCTCGGTGCAGCACCACCCGGAAGCCTCGCCCGGCCCGCAGGACAGCCACTACCTCTTCCGCCGCTTCATCAACATGGTGCGCGCCAAGAAGGGCGAAGAAGCTCTCGCCGAACGCTAAGAACGTCGGCCATTCATTAACAGCACCTTAAGTGCGGCGGTGCTACTCATCAGTCAGTTTATGCGTTGACTGGACAATGAATGAGAGAGCGCCGCCACATTGCAAGCCTTGACGGATTGCGCGGCATCACCGCGCTCGCCGTCGTCATGGCGCATGTCTATCTGGTCTTTCCAGCGCTCGGTCCGCTGCCTCTGCCTGATATCGGCAGCGGCGCCGTGGCGATCTTCTTTGCCATCAGCGGCTTCCTGATGGCCTATCTCTATGGCGACAGGCCATTCTCCAGAAAGAACGCCGCCGATTTCCTCGTCAGCCGCTTTGCCCGCATCTATCCGGTCTATCTCGCCGCCGTGCTGCTGGTCGTTGTCCTCTCGGCTGTTCCCGGCCTCGGTTACATCGATCCGATATCAGGGCCGTTTCAGATCGTCCGTCATATCGTCATGCTCGGCTCGACCGGCGTTCTCTGGACGATCCCGCCTGAGATCCAGTTCTATCTGGTCTTCCCGTTCATCTGGATGTTCCTCGCCAATCCGGTCCGCTACCAGTGGATCGCGGTGCTGATCGGCTGTCTGCTGGCGATCGACGGTCTTCTCGGCTTTCCGGGAAGCGGCATCCTCTTGATATCGAAGCTGCCCTATTTCCTGCTCGGCGTGCTGGCCGGCTACCTGCACCCGCGCCTGCAAAGTGCGGCCCGCGGCAGAACAGTCGGCGTCATGGCGATCCTCTTGCCGGCCTTTCTGCTCAGCCATCGCGCCCTCTCGATCGAAGTCTCCGACACTCTCTGGGGAATGTCGACGGCGCTTGCTGCGGCCCTTTCCGTCCTGCTCGTTGCCCGCGAGCATCCGATTTCCGCCGCGCTGTTCGCCTCCCGCCCCTTCCGCTTTCTCGGAACGATCAGCTTTTCGCTCTATCTCCTGCATGTGCCGTGCCTGTTCCTGACGGCCAAGCTGCTCGCAGGCATGCCGCTCTGGCTCGTCATCCCCATCGGATGCGCCGTCGCGCTCGCAGTCGCAGTCGCGAGCTACCACGTCATCGAGGCGCCATGCCGCATCTTCCTCGTCAATCGCTGGAAGCGCCGCAATCCGCACAAGGCGGAGCTCTTGACCTCAACTTGACTTGCCGAATGACAGCCGTGTGGGCGCACGCATCGGCATTGCCAGCCACGGACCGGTAGCAACCTGATGGTGACGAATGGCCGGGCTCAGGCGCCGGCCATTCTCCCCTCGCGGCGCACGAGAATATAGAAGCGGGCGCAGAGCATCGTCGCCGCTGCCGCAAGCCCGACCAGGAAGCCGAACCAGATGCCGACGCCGCCGAAGCCGAGCGGGAAGGCCAGCAGCCATGCCAGGAAGAAGCCGATCGGCCAATAGGCGATCAGGGCCAGGATCATCGGCACCCGCGCGTCCTTCAGCCCGCGCAGCAGGCCGCTGGCGATCGCCTGGATCCCGTCCACCAGCTGGAACAGCCCCGCAACGACGATCAGCGGACCCGCATAGGCGAGTACCGCCGCCGCTTCCGGGTGACTGGTATCGAGGAACCAGCGCGCGAAAAACTCCGGCATGACGGCAAACAGGATACCGCCGAGCGCCGAAACCACGCAGGCGATGATCATCACGGTGATCGAGGCACGCACGACGGCCAGATGATCGCCCTGTCCGTGGGCGATGCCGATGCGCACCGTTGCCGCCTGGCTGAGGCCGAGTGGGATCATGAAGGCGATCGACGCCCATTGCAGTGCGATGCCGTGGGCGGCCAGCTCGATCGTGCCGATGCGGCCCATCAACAGCGACGCTGCGGTAAACAGGCTGACTTCGGCCAGGATCGTGATGCTGATCGGCAGACCGAGACGCACAACGTCCCAGAGCGCATGCCAGTCCGGCCGCCAGAAGCGCACCAGGATTTCGTAGCGCCGGGTCTCTTCCTTCATCTGCACATAGGCGAGGATGAACAGGAAGCCCGCCGTCTGCACGGCAACGGAAACGATCGCAGCGCCTTCCAGACCCATCGCCGGAAAGCCGAAATGGCCGAGCACCAGGATGTAGGCAAAGATCGCGTTCAAGACCAGCATGGCAATCGTGACGTTGAGCACCACGGCCGCCTTGCCGATGGCGCTCACCAGCGCCCGCATGACATTGTAGAGCAGGCCCGGAAGCACTGCGAAATGGCCGATCAGGATATAGCCATGTGCGAGCTTGGCGACCTCAGGCTTCTGCCCGGCCGCCAGCAGGATTTCCTCGGCATAGAAGAAGGCTGGCTGCATGATCAGCCAATAGGCGGTAACGACCCAGAGACCCATGCGCATCGAGCGGCGCACCGTGACGATATCGCCGCGCCCATAGGCCTGCGCCACCATCGGAATGACGGCGATCGCAAAGCCCGAGCCGAAGATCAGAATGGTGAAGAGAAACTGCGCCGACAGCACCATGGCCGCCAGGTTTTCAGCGCCGAGCTGGCCGACGATCATCACGTCGGTGGTGTTGATGCCAAGCTGGGCGAGCTGCGCGCCGATGAAGGGTATGCCGAGCGCCAGCGTCGCACGGAAATGCGATCCCCAATGGTTGTCGGTGTGCGGCGCGAGCTTGTTCACGTCAACAGGCGTGTCCATGGCAAAAGTCCAATTGTTTTGAATCGTTTTCGGCCGCGGAATGGCGGCAAGTTATTACCGGGCCTTAGATCAAAGCCCGGCAAAGAGCTACCCTAAAACAGGCAAATGCTGAAATATTCATCACAGCATCACTGAATCTGATGGCTATTCTGCCAGAGCTTCGATCGTCTTCGGCCGCGACGGTCGCACCTTGATGAAGAACACCACCGCCGCCACGAGAATGAAGAAAGCCGCCATCAGATAAGGGGCACCTGCAAAGGTAACCGGCGCATCCGGCTTGGTGAAATAGCCGAACAGCTGCGTGAAGATCACAGGGCCGATGATCGTGGTGATGCTGCTGAGGCTGGTCAGCGCGCCCTGCAGCTCACCCTGCGCCGAGGGCGGCACCTTGCCGGCCGCAATGCTGCGCAGCGGCGGATCAGCGACGTTCTCCATGACCGTCATGACGATGATCATATAGACCATCCACCCCTCCCAGGCGAAGGCATAGCCCGTCAGGCCAACGACAGAAAAGCAGAGACCGATGACCGCCGTCTTCCACTCGCCGAGAACAGGAACGACCTTCGGCAGCACTAGTCCCATGACGATCGCCGCGCCGATGCCGTAGATGCCGAGCGACAGGCCGATCTGGCCCTCGCTCCAGCCATAGCGGTAGGTGCCGACGAAGGACCAGACGGCTGGATAAACCGAATGCGCCAGCCAGAACAGGAACATCACGGCGGCAACCCAGCCGATGCCGGGATAGTGGCGCATCTGCTTCAAGGCGCCGAGCGGGTTGGCACGCTTCCATTCGAAGGGGCGGCGATGCTTGGCATCCAAGGTCTCGGGCAGCAGGAAATAGGCGGCGGCGAAATTCAGGAACGACACCAGCGCCGCCCCGAAAAACGGCACGCGTGGCCCGAATTCGCCGAGAAAGCCGCCAATGACAGGACCGATGGTAAAGCCGACGCCGAAGGCGATGCCGATCAGGCCGAAATTCTTCGCCCGATTCTCCTCCGTGCTGATATCGGCGATATAGGCCGAGCAGGTGGCGAAACTGCCGCCACTGAAGCCCGCCAGCGCCCGGCCGACAAACAGCATCCAGAAGCTGGTGGCGACCGCGCAAATGAAATTGTCGATGGCGAAGGTGAGCACCGAAATCAGCAGGATCGGCCTGCGTCCGAAGCGGTCACTGAGATTGCCGAGCAGCGGCGCGAACAGAAACTGCATGATCGCATAGACGACGAGCAGCCAGCCGCCATCCAGCGCCGCGTCGCTGACGCTGCCACCCGTCAACTCTTCCAGATAGGCGGGAAGAACCGGCATGATGATCGCAATGCCGATCACATCGAGAAACAGGATCATGAAAACCAGGAACAGGCCGCGGCTTACGAATTTGGGATCAAGCATGAAGTCATCTCTCAACAGCTGCTGTTTTCTGGAAAGACGATCTCATCGCCGGGAATGTTACATAGCCGAAGCAGAAAATTGAAACAATACGTGAACATTTCAAAGTTTTTGATGGCGAAGACAACGAAATTGATCACGCCCGCGAACAAAACGGGATTATGAGCCCCTCCGCCCCTCGGCCTTGACGAAATCGACGAATGCGCGAAGTGCGGGCGGCATGTGCTTGCGGCTGGCATAATAGAGGAACGGCCCGGAGAATTCCGTGACCCATTCCTCGAGGATCGGCACCAGTTCGCCCCGTTCAAATCCGGGAAGCAGCACTTCCTCGAAAGTCCTGATGACACCAAGGCCGGAAATCGCAGCGCCGACCTCCATCTCGATCGAGTTGGCAACCAGCGGTCCGGACACCGAGAGCGTCAGCGTCTCCTCGCCGCGATCGAACTCCCAGGCGAAATGCGCGCGGCTGCGAAAGCGATGGCGGATGCAGTCATGCTCCAGCAGGTCGCGCGGATGAGCAGGTGTGCCGCGCCGTTGCAGATAGGCAGGCGATGCAGCCGTGACGTAACGCTGGCGGCGCGGGCCGATCGGCACGGCGATCATGTCGCGCTCCAGCCGTTCGTCGTAACGGATACCGGCATCGAAGCCCGCCTCGACGACATCGACAAAGTCGTCCTCCGCAAGGATCTCGAGCTTGATTTCCGGATAGAGCGCCAGGAACCGGCTGGCGATCTCGGGCAGGAAAAGCCGCGACACGATGGTCGGCACGTTCAGCCGCAGCGTTCCGGCCGGGCTGTCCTTGAAACTGTCGAGCTGTCCGAGCGCCGAGGCGACCTCCCCCAGTGCCGGCGCCAGCCGCTCCAATAGCCGTTCGCCCGCCTCCGTCGGCGTGACGCTGCGGGTCGTGCGGTTGAGCAGCCGCACGCCCAGCCGCTCTTCCAGCCGCCGCAGAGAATCGCTGAGCGACGACGGCGAAACGCCGCGCTTGCGGGCCGCGGCACGGAAGCTCCGCTCCCTTGCAATCGCCGTGAAGGCATCCAGATCACTGAGGGGCAGATCATCCATTGTGCATTTTCCCGTACGGCTCATTCACCACTATCCGGATTATCGCACACATCCGCAGCCGATAGAAAGAGTGCCGAACGCATCACAAGGAGAAGACAATGCAAACCTATCGCCTGGGAAAGACCGGCCCCGAAGTCTCCGCCATCGGCCTCGGCTGCATGGGCATGTCAGGCATGTATGGACCCGCCGACCGGGCCGAAAGCATTGCAACGATCCACGCCGCATTGGATGCCGGGATCAACCTGCTCGATACCGGCGATTTCTATGGCATGGGCCACAACGAAATGCTGATCGGCGAAGCGCTGAAGAACCGAAAGCGCGAGGACCTCATCCTCAGCGTCAAGACCGGCGCTCTGCGCGATCCGCTCGGCGCCTGGAACGGCTATGATTCCCGCCCGGCAGCGCTGAAGAATTTCATCGCCTATTCGCTGCAGCGCCTCGGCACCGACTATATCGACATCTACCGCCCTGCCCGTCTCGATCCGAACGTGCCGATCGAGGAAACCGTCGGTGCCATCGCCGACATGATCAAGGCCGGCTACGTCCGCCATATCGGCCTGTCCGAAGTTGGCGCCGACACCATCCGCCGTGCCGCCGCCATTCACCCGATCGCCGACCTGCAGATCGAATACTCGCTGATCTCCCGCGGCATCGAGGATCAGATCCTCCCCACCTGCCGCGAACTCGGCATCTCGATCACCGCCTATGGCGTGCTGTCGCGCGGCCTGATCAGCGGCCATTGGCAGAAGGGCCAGGATGGCGGCAAAGGCGATTTCCGCGCCGTCAGCCCGCGCTTCCAGACCGCCAATATCGACCAGAACCTCGCCCTTGTCGAAGAACTGCGCAAGATCGCTGCGGAAAGGCAGGTCAGCGTCGCCCAGATCGCCATCGCCTGGGTCGCGGCACAAGGTAAGGATATCGTCCCGCTGATTGGCGCCCGCCGCCGCGACCGGCTGACCGAAGCGCTCGGTTCAAGCGCTGTTGAGCTCAGCGCTGACGACATCGCGGCAATCGAGCGCGCTGTGCCAAAGGACGCCGCTGCGGGCGCCCGTTATCCGGACGTGCAGCTGAAGCATATGGATAGCGAACGCTAATCGGATGGCTCCGCCGGAGAGGCGGAGCCTCCCGGCTCAGACCGGACCGCTAAAGGTGTCGCAAGCCGAAACCTTGCCGCTGTCGAAGCCCTGCTTGAACCATTTGACACGCTGCGCCGAGGTTCCGTGGTTGAAGCTGTCGGGCACCACATAGCCCTGGCTGCGCTTCTGCAGCGTATCGTCGCCGATCTGCTGGGCGGCGTTCAGCGCGTCCTGGATATCATCTGGATTGATATAGCCCTTGCGCTGCTCGAACTTGGCGAAGACCCCGGCGAAGCAATCGGCCTGCAGCTCGACGCGCACCGACATCTTGTTGGCATCGACCTCGCTCATCCGCTGGCGGGCCTCGTTGAACTTCGGCAGCACACCGAGAATGTTCTGAACATGATGGCCGACTTCGTGGGCGATGACATAGGCCTCGGCAAATTCGCCCTTGGCGCCAAACTGCTGGCTGAGCTGGCGGAAGAAATCGGTGTCGAGATAAACCTTGCGGTCGATCGGGCAATAGAACGGGCCTGATGCCGCAGATGCAGCGCCGCAGCCGGAGCGCGTCGAGCCCGAGAACAGCACCAGAGCCGGCTTCTCATACGTCTGTCCGGAGGCCTGGAAGATGCCGGTCCAGGTATCTTCGGTATCGGCAAGCACGGTGCGCACGAAAGCCGTCATGTCGTCATTGGCAGGCGTTCCATTGCCCTGCGACTGGCTCTGTTCGTAGCCGGAGCCGCCATTCATCGTGCCGTCCATCACCTGCATCAGGTCGATGCCCATCGCCTTGAAGATGAAATAGATGACGACGAGGAAGATGATCGTGCCGATCGACAGCCCGCCCCCGCCGCGGCGCATGCCGCCCGAGGGAAAGCTGAACCCGCCTCCGCGGCCAAAACCACCGCTCGAAGGGTCTCCGCGGCGATCCTCGATATTGTCCGATTGACGGCGGCCCTTCCATTCCATCTCAACTCTCCCCGGCAGTGCCAAATGCACCTCTGCAGCCAACAGTTATATATCCGCCGCGACTGTGAATTCCAGCGGCTTCATGCCGCCGGCCGCAGCCGCGAAGAGAGCACGATGGCTGCGGCGGCAGAGGTCACCACAAGCCCGGCGGCAAGCGCGACCATGTCGTGCCCGGAAAACACCACTGAGTTCATGATCCGCCCCGGCAGGAAGGTGAACAGTCCGGCAATGACGATGCCGCCGAAATAGATCGAGCGAACGATATGGCGATGCCTGACGACATCGTGGCGCCGGGCCGCGGCAATCGCCTGCCAGGCACCGAACAGCGTGGCGATCGACAGCAGGTGAATGGGGCTGAAACCGTAAAACAGATTAAGCTCGTGAATAAAAAAGGTGGAGAGCGCGGTGATCACCATCAGCCCCATCCAGATCTTGCCGAGCAACCGGTGCCGCGGCGTGCCTTTCGGCCGCGACAACAGATAGGCGCCGAGCAAGGCAGCGGGCACGACCGTCGCAACATGAATCTGGATTGCAGGCTGCGCATCGAGCAAGGGTTCTAGGGTCATCTACTATCTCCTCGGGAACGCCGTGATCTTTCCGCCGGATGCGGCGCCGCGCAAGAGGCGGGCGTCAACTCTTTCGGCTCTCCCCCGGAGCCTTGCCGTCAAGCCTTGACGCGTCCGCTCATTTTGCGCCTGATGGCATCGGAGCGAGGAGAAAATCATGAAGGCGCTGCGTCTGGAAGCAACCGGCAGACTTGCCGTGGTGGAAGCCGAAAAGCCGGTTCCCGGCCCGAACGATATCCTGGTCAAGGTGGACGCCTGCGGCATCTGCGGCACCGACCGCCATCTTTTCCACGGCGAATTTCCCTCGACGCCGCCCGTCATCCTCGGACACGAATTCACCGGCATCGTCGAGGCGATCGGTTCCGGCGTGAAGAACTTCCGGGCAGGCATGCGCGTCACCGGCGATCCGAACATTTCCTGCGGCCTTTGCCCGGAATGCCAGCGCGGCCGGGTCAACCTCTGCCGCAACCTGCGCGCCATCGGCATCCACCGCGACGGCGGCTTCGCCGATTATGTCTGCATGCCGGAAACGCAGGCCTACGCCCTGCCCGCCGGTCTCGATCCGCTGCACGGTGCCTTCTGCGAACCGCTGGCCTGCTGCATCCACGGCGTCGACATGGCCGGCATCACCACCGGCCAATCGGTCGTCGTGCTGGGCGGCGGCGTCATCGGCCTGCTGGTCGTCCAGCTCGCCCGCCTTGCCGGCGCCACGCGCGTCGTCCTCGCCACCCGCAACGCCGAAAAGCGCCGGCTCGCCGAACAACTCGGCGCAACAGCGACCGTCGATCCGTCAGCCGGCGATATCATCGAGCTGATCTGCGGCAGGAATGGCATGCTGCCTGACGGCGCCGATGTCGTCATCGAATGCGCCGGTGTTCCCGAGACCATCGAACAGGCGCCCCGCCTCGCCCGAAAAGGCGGCACCGCCGTCATCCTCGGCGTCATGCCGCAGGGCGCAAAGGTCTCGATCGAACCCTTCGACCTGCTCTTCCGGGAAATCCGCCTGCTCGGCTCCTTCGTCAACCCTTTCACCCATGCCCGCGCCGCTGACCTGATCGCCACCGGCGCCATCAAGGTAGAGCCGCTGATTTCCCGCAGGATCGGCTTCGAGGAGGCCCTTAAGACCATCGCCAATCCGGCTCCATCAGGCGAGATCCGGGCTCTTGTCATACCCGGCCTTTGATACCCCTACCGACAACCTGCGGATTCCTGTCGATTCCTTGAATTATGGGGTTCCGTTTCGGTTTCGCTTTGCCTATAAGCCGCTTCTAGCCTGAAAAGACCCTCAATGCGCGACCCGACCCGGTGCCTCCCACCCTGGCCGGTTTTCTGCGCAGCTAGAAACGGATATTGCCATGCCGAAGCGCCAAGACATCAAATCGATCCTCATCATCGGCGCAGGACCGATCGTCATCGGCCAGGCTTGCGAATTCGACTACTCGGGAACCCAGGCCTGCAAGGCGCTGAAGGAGGAAGGCTACCGCGTCATCCTCGTCAACTCCAACCCGGCAACGATCATGACCGATCCGGGCCTGGCCGACGCCACTTACGTCGAGCCGATCACCCCCGAAGTCGTTGCCAAGATCATCGCCAAGGAACGCCCCGACGCGCTGCTGCCGACCATGGGCGGCCAGACGGCACTCAACACCGCGCTTTCCCTCAAGCGCATGGGCGTTCTCGACCGCTACAATGTCGAGATGATCGGCGCGAAGCCCGCTGCCATCGACATGGCCGAAGACCGCGCCCTCTTCCGCGAAGCCATGGACCGCATCGGCCTGGAAACCCCGCGCTCGATGCTGGCCAACGCCACCGACATCAAGGATCTCGACCGCAAGACGCATGAGGCCGAGCGCAACAAGCTCAAGGAAAGCCTCTCCGGCGCCGATCTCGACAAGGCGCTCGACGCGCTCGAAAACCAGTGGAACCTCGGCGAAACCGACCGCAAGCAGCGCTACATCAGCCATGCCATGGCGATCGCCGCGCAGGCGATCGACGTCGTCGGTCTGCCCGCCATCATCCGTCCGTCCTTCACAATGGGCGGCACCGGCGGCGGCATTGCCTATAACCGCTCGGAATTCTTCGAGATCATCGGCGGCGGCCTCGATGCCTCGCCGACCACCGAAGTTCTGATCGAGGAATCGGTTCTCGGCTGGAAGGAATATGAAATGGAAGTGGTCCGCGACAAGGCGGACAACTGCATCATCATCTGCTCGATCGAGAACATCGACCCGATGGGCGTCCATACCGGCGATTCGATCACCGTTGCCCCTGCCTTGACCCTGACGGACAAGGAATACCAGATGATGCGCAACGCCTCGATCGCGGTTCTGCGCGAGATCGGCGTCGAGACCGGCGGCTCGAACGTCCAGTTCGCCGTCAACCCGAAGGACGGCCGCCTCGTCGTCATCGAAATGAACCCGCGCGTTTCGCGCTCCTCGGCGCTGGCTTCCAAGGCCACCGGCTTCCCGATCGCCAAGGTCGCAGCCAAGCTCGCCGTCGGCTACACGCTCGACGAGCTCGACAACGACATCACCGGCGGCGCGACACCGGCCTCCTTCGAGCCGTCGATCGACTATGTCGTCACCAAGATCCCGCGCTTTGCCTTCGAGAAGTTCCCGGGCGCCTCGCCGGTTCTGACCACGGCCATGAAATCGGTTGGCGAAGTCATGGCGATCGGCCGTACCTTTGCTGAATCGCTGCAGAAGGCGCTGCGCGGCCTAGAAACCGGCCTCACCGGCCTCGACGAGATCGAAATCCCGGGCGTCGAAGAAGGCGAATCCAGCCAGAACGCCATCCGCGCCGCCATCGGCACGCCGACGCCAGATCGCCTGCGCATGGTCGCCCAGGCGCTGCGCCAGGGCATGAGCCCCGAAGAAGTCCACGAAGGCTGCAAGATCGACCCGTGGTTTATCGCCCAGTTCAAGGCGATCGTCGATACCGAAGCCCGCATCCGCGAGCACGGCCTGCCGCAGGACGCCGCCAATCTCCGCAGCCTCAAGGCCATGGGTTTCTCAGACGCCCGCCTCGCCACGTTGTCCGGCAAGCGTCCGAAGGAAGTGGCGGAACTGCGCAACAGCCTGAACGTCCGCCCTGTCTTCAAGCGCATCGACACCTGCGCGGCCGAATTCGCCTCGCCGACCGCCTACATGTATTCAAGCTACGAAACGCCCTTCGTCGGCGCCGCACGCTCGGAAGCCGAAGTCTCCGACCGCAAGAAGGTTGTCATTCTCGGCGGTGGTCCGAACCGTATCGGCCAGGGCATCGAATTCGACTATTGCTGCTGCCATGCCGCCTTCGCACTCCGCGATGCCGGCTATGAAGCCATCATGATCAACTGCAACCCCGAAACCGTCTCGACCGACTATGACACTTCCGATCGCCTCTATTTCGAGCCGTTGACGGCCGAAGACGTGATCGAGATCCTGCGCGCCGAGCAGGAAAAGGGCGAAGTCGTTGGCGTCATCGTCCAGTTCGGCGGCCAGACGCCGCTGAAGCTTGCCGAGGCGCTCGAGAAGAACGGCATCCCGATCTTGGGCACCGCGCCTGACATGATCGACCTTGCCGAAGACCGCGACCGCTTCCAGAAGCTGCTGGTCAAGCTCGACCTGACGCAGCCGAACAACGGCATCGCCTACTCGGTCGAGCAGGCCCGCCTCGTCGCCACCGAAATCGGCTTCCCGCTGGTCGTGCGCCCGTCCTACGTTCTCGGCGGCCGCGCCATGCAGATCATCCATTCGGAATCGATGCTGCAAACCTACCTGCTGGATACCGTTCCGGAACTGGTGCCTGAAGACATCAAGCAGCGCTATCCGAACGACAAGACCGGCCAGATCAACACCCTGCTCGGCAAAAACCCGCTGCTCTTCGACAGCTACCTGTCGAACGCCATCGAGGTCGATGTCGACTGCCTCTCCGACGGTACCGACTCCTATGTCGCCGGCATCATGGAGCATATCGAGGAAGCCGGCATCCACTCCGGCGACTCGGCCTGCTCGCTGCCGCCGCGCACGCTGTCGACGGAAATGCTCGACGAGCTGGAGCGTCAGGCGAAAGCCATGGCCAAGGCGCTCAACGTCGTCGGCCTGATGAACGTCCAGTTCGCCATCAAGGACGGCACCGTCTACGTGCTCGAAGTCAACCCGCGCGCCTCGCGTACGGTTCCCTTCGTCGCCAAGACCATCGGCGCGCCGATTGCCAAGATCGCCGCGCGCGCCATGGCCGGCGAGAAGCTCGATGCGACCTTTGCCGCCTACGGCGAAAAGCCTGATCCGCGCAACCTGAAGCACATCGCCGTCAAGGAAGCCGTCTTCCCCTTCGCCCGTTTCCCGGGCGTCGACACGCTGCTTGGCCCGGAAATGCGCTCGACCGGCGAAGTCATCGGCCTCGACACCGATTTCGCGCTGGCCTTCGCCAAGTCGCAGCTCGGTGCCAGCGTCGAGCTGCCGCGTGACGGAACGGTGTTCGTCTCGGTGCGCGACGAGGACAAGCTGCGCGTTCTGCCGGCGATCCGCCTGCTGGTCGCCGAAGGCTTCAAGGTTCTGGCAACCGGCGGCACTGCCCGCTACCTCGCCGAACAGGGCATCACCGCCACCAAGATCAACAAGGTTCTGGAAGGACGCCCGCATATCGAGGACGCCATCCGCAACCGTCAGGTCCAGCTCGTCATCAACACGACCGATGGCAACAAGGCGATCTCGGACTCCAAGTCGCTGCGCCGCGCCACGCTGATGCAGAAGGTGCCCTACTACACGACGATGGCGGGCGCCGAGGCTGCGGCGCAGGCGATCAAGGCGCTGCGCGCCGGCAATCTCGAAGTCCGCCCGCTGCAGAGCTATTTCGCCTAATCGCGAAATTCTTAACCGGCTTTCTGCTATTCCTCGCCGCAGGCAACGCTGCGGCGGGGAAGCAAGATGAGAAGCATAGCCATCCGGATCGCCAAGATTCTCGCCGGCATTGCCGGAGCTGTCATCGGCATCGCGCTTCTCGTATTCGCTGGTTTCTACGCCGCCTCGATCTGGCGTGAGAGCCTGCCGCCCGGCCGCAGTGGCGAGCCCGGCCAATATCTCCAGGCCGCCGGCCTCGACCTCCACTACCGCGAATGGGGACCGAAGACCGGCCAGGCGATCCTGCTGATCCCCGGCGTCATGGCCTGGTCGGAAACTTGGGCGCCGATCGCCGAACGGCTGGGAAACGACGGCTTCCGCGTCATCGCCCCCGATCTGCCGCCCTTCGGCTATTCCGAACGCCCCTCTTCCGGCGATTACTCCCGTCAGGCGCAGGCGCGCCGCATCCTGGCCTTTGCCGACGCCGCGCGGCTCAAGCAATTCGTGCTGCTCGGCCATTCCTTCGGCGGCGGCGCGACCGTGGAGGCCGCGCTGACCCAGCCGGACCGCATCTCCGGCCTCGTCTTGCTCGACGTCGCACTCGGCCTCGGACGCCCGCCCGCCAAACCGCCGCTGGCACCGCTTTTCTCGGCACCCGGCCTGCGCGAAGCGATCATGGCTGCCACCTTCACCAACCCATTGATGATCGGCAAGGGCCTGCGCGATTTCGTCGCCGATGACGACGCCGTCGCACACCCGAGCGGATCGCGGTCTATAGCCGCCCGCTTGACGTCAAGGGCACCAGCCACGCGATCGCCGACTGGTTCGTCACCGGCCTGTTCGGCAACGAGGAAAGCTCGCGCGCCTTCAAAGCGGAAAATTACCGCGGCTTCGAAAAGCCGGCGCTCCTCATCTGGGGCAAGGAAGACAGCGTCACGCCGCTGGCGCAGGGCGAAGAGATCGCCAGCCTGCTGCCGAAGGCGCAGCTTTCCGTGCTCGACGGCGTCAATCACATCCCGCAGATCGAGGCGCCGGAGAAGACCGCCAGCCTGATCGCCGCGTTCATGACGTCGCTGCCGGTGACGGATACGAATGGCGCCGCTTCGAACCCATAACGGCGGCGCTCAGATGCCATCGCCGATCTCGCCTTAGCCGAGTTCCTCGGCAAGCCCGATCAGCAACCCCTCTGGCCCACGGATGTAGCAAAGCAGATAGGCATCCTCGTACCTGACGACGTCTCCCACCAGCTGCGCGCCACATGCACGAAGCCGCTCGAGCGTTTCGTTCAGATCATCGACGGTGAACATCGCGCGGAGATAGCCGAAGGCGTTGACAGGCGCATTCCTATGATCCGCCATGACCTCAGGCCGGATGAAGCGTGAGAGTTCCAACCGGCTGTGGCCATCCGGCGTACGCATCATGGCAATCTCAACATGCTGATCGCCGAGCCCCGTGACGCGCCCCGCCCACGCGCCTTCGATCGTGGCGCGCCCTTCGAGTTCCAGACCAAGTTCGCCAAAGAACGCGATCGCTCCCGTGAGATCCTCGACGACGATGCCGATGTTGTCCATCCGCTTCAGTGCCATGACTGCAGTCTCCCTTATAGTTACCTCAGGCAAAGGACGTTTGAGGCTGCCGCAACCGACAGATCTTGGGGCCTTTTTTCTGAATCCGTTTATCAGGCAGCGGAATCAGTTTTCGAAAGCGCCGCCATAAGCCTCTGTATTTCCACCATATCCCGCTGGAACAACGCCGTCTGCTCTACCCTGTCGCGCTCATCGGGGAGCCGCAGCAGATAGGATGGATGGACGGTGGTGAAGAGCAGGCGCCCGTTCGCCATCCGCATCGCCTGCCCCCTGATGTCGGTCAGCTTGTGCTTCGTTTCGGTCAGCGAAGCGAGCGCCGTCGCGCCCATTGCCACGACGATTTTCGGCTTGATCAGATCGAGCTCCAGCTTCAGCCACCAGCGGCAATGCTGCACCTCGCCCATATTGGGGCGCTGGTGGATGCGCCGCTTGCCGCGCGGCTCGTATTTGAAATGCTTGACGGCATTGGTGACATAGAGCGCCGATCGGTCGATCCCTGCCGCCTCGATCGCCTGATCGAACACCTTGCCGGCCGGCCCGACGAACGGGCGCCCCGCCAGATCCTCCTGATCGCCCGGCTGCTCGCCGACGAAAACCACATCGGCATTCCCGGGGCCCTCGCCGAACACCGTCTGAGTCGCCTTGGCATGAAGCGGACAGCGTGTGCAGACGGCGGCCTGTTCCCGCAGCGCCTCGAGCGTCCCGGCAGGCGCCGGTTCCGGCTGCGGCTGGTTGCGAGCCGCTTCCTGCAGGCGATCGTGAAAAGGCTGCGGCGTGCTCGCCTGGCGTTTCGCCATCTCGATCACCCGGCTCTCCGCATTGGCAATCAGCCCGGGAATGAGATCGGCCTCCGGCAGGTTCTTCCAGTATTTCTTCGGCATTTCCGCCTGCATCGCCTTCACCTTCAGCCTCGCCGGGTTGAAGATATTGGCGTAGTAGGTGCGCCAGAGTTCGTCGGCATCGTCGGTGAGATCAGGCTTCTCGCAGGGCTCGTGGCTGGTCGTCAGCTTCACGCCGTCCCACCCGGCCGAACCCTTCGGCGTCAGGATGATCCAGTCCATATCGTTGAACCGCCGCTGGAAGAACGACGCCTTGCGCACGACGATATGATGATCCGGCTCGAACCAGGCGAGAAACTTCCGCCGCCCGTTCATCGAGATACCGCTGCCGACCTCCTTGAAGCGCACGAAGGCGGTCATCTTGTGCGCGTCCCGGCGCACGCTCTTTTCCAGAAGGCGGACTCGCGCCACATCCTCGTCGGAAACGATATCAAGCAGCTTTTTGTCGGATTGCAGCCGCCAGAGCAGCCGGTACAGAAGCGAGAAGCGCACCGGATCGCAATGGCAGATGACCGCGGATGCCAGATCGATGAAGGCCTGCGGCACCGTCATCGGCTTCCCACCCGCGGGTTGCGGCGGCAGCACGTCTTCCTCCCAGAACAGCTGCTTGTCGCCGCCCCTCTCCCGCCACTCGATATCCTCGGGCGGAATGCCTGCCAGTGCCAGCGACCGAGCGGCATCGCGCCACTCGAAGAAGTCACCCTTGCCCTGCAGCGCCACCTTCAGCATCAGAGCAACTGCAGCTGTTCGGGTTTCGGTTCGAACATGGCGCGCAGATCCGGCCGCTCGATCAGCCGCTTCGGCGTCCACCCTTCGGCCGTCACGAAGGCCTGTACCTTCTTGATCGACACGCCGAGCCGCGACAAATCCTCGATGCGAAGCCTGCGGAAACGGCGGCCGGAGAGAATGCCCTTCACCGCCTTGGTGCCGAGCCCCGGCACGCGCAGCAGCATTTCCTTGGCGGCCCGGTTGATATCGACAGGAAACTGCTCGCGGTGGCCAAGCGCCCAGGCAAGCTTCGGATCGAGATCGAGATCCAGCATCCCGCCCTCCTGCGTCGCGGTGATCTCGTCGATCCCGAAACCGTAGAAGCGATAGAGCCAATCGGCCTGGTAGAGCCGGTGCTCGCGCATCAGCGGCGGCTTGATCAGCGGCAGGTTCTTCGACGAATCCGGGATCGGGCTGAAGGCCGAGTAATAGACGCGGCGAAGCCCGTAGCTGCCGTAGAGCCGGGCACTGGTGCCGAGAATGGTGGCATCGCTGGCGCCATCGGCTCCGACGATCATCTGTGTGCTCTGGCCGGCCGGCACGAAGCGCTTGCGCCGCTTCGTCTGCAGCGTCGGCTCGCCGGCTTCCTCGATCTTCAGCCGGAGATCACCCATCGAGCGCCGAATGCCCGACGGCTTCTTTTCCGGAGCAAGACGGGTGATGCCGCTATCGGTCGGCAGCTCGATATTGAGCGACAGGCGGTCGGCGTAGAGCCCCGCCTCCTCGATCAGCTTCGCAGACGCCTCCGGAATGGATTTCAGATGGATGTAGCCTCGGAAATTATGGGTGACGCGCAGCTCCCGCACTACCCGCACCATTTCCTCCATCGTGTGATCGGATGAGCGGATGATCCCCGACGACAGGAACAGGCCCTCGATATAATTGCGCCGGTAGAATTCCAGCGTCAGCCAGACCACTTCCTCAGGCGTGAACCGCGCCCGCTCGACATTGCTGGACGAGCGGTTGATGCAGAAGGCGCAGTCATAGATGCAGAAATTGGTGAGCAGGATCTTCAAGAGCGAGATGCAGCGCCCGTCAGGCGCATAGGCGTGGCAGATACCGGAACCTTCCGTCGAACCCAGGCCGCCGCTCGCCCCCGAATCGCGCTTCGTGGTGCCACTGGAAGCGCAGGAGGCATCGTATTTCGCGGCGTCGGAAAGGATCGCCAGTCTTTCTTTCAGCGTCTTCTTCATTGTTTTGTTCATTATATGTTCCATCGGTAAAAGTCAAGCGAACCACGGGCTTTTGCCGGAAACGGCTGCGAATACAGCGCTAGGTTGGAGATCCCGATACGAATTTTATGGCAATCGGCATTTGCGATCTGCTATAAGCAAAGCAACTAGGATGGTTTGCACGGTTCCGAAGTTCTCTTCGGGACCTGTTTTCTTTTGTGTCTGTGCCTACCGGAAGACACGAAGATCAAAGGACGGGAAAATGGTAGATAAGGTACCGATGACGCAGGGTGGTTTCGTCAAGCTGCAGGAAGAACTGCGCTGGCGCCAGCAGGAAGAGCGTCCCCGCATCATCGAAGCGATCGCCGAAGCGCGTGCTCATGGCGACCTGTCGGAAAATGCCGAATATCACGCTGCCAAGGAAGCCCAGAGCCATAACGAAGGCCGTATCGGCGAGCTCGAGGATCTGACGGCACGCGCCGAAGTCATCGACCTCTCGAAGATGTCCGGCGACAAGATCAAGTTCGGCGCCAAGGTGAAGCTCGTCGACGAGGACACCGAGGAAGAAAAGACCTACCAGATCGTCGGCGACCAGGAAGCCGACGTGAAGGCCGGCCGCATCTCCATCTCCTCGCCCATCGCCCGCGCGCTGATCGGCAAGGAAGTCGGCGATTCCATCGAGGTCAACGCGCCAGGCGGCTCGAAGGCCTATGAAATCCTCCAGGTTTCCTGGGGCTGATCTTCCGTGGCCGCAGATCGCGACCCCGCCATCATCGATATCCGTGACGTCGAGATCATCGCGCCGAACTTCAAGCGGCGCCTGTCCGGCGTCACGTCGACGATCATTCAGTTGATTCCCGTGCAGCGGGCGCTCGGCCAGAAGATCGCCGCGCTCGGCCCCGGCCTGCCCGCAAGCCTGCCGCATATCCGCTTCCGCGACCTCGTCCATCTCTGGACGCCGCCAGCAGGCAGGAAACACCGCGTCTGGCACGCGCGGCGCAATGTCGAGATGCTGCCCGCGATCATCATGCGCGATCTGCTGCGCATGAAGCTCAAGATCGTTTTCACCTCGGCCTCCCAGCGCAAGCATACCGGCTGGACCAAATGGCTGATCTCGAAAATGGACGCGGCGATCGCCACCAGCGGCAAGACCTCGGCCTATCTCGAAGTCGCGAACACCGTCATCCTCCACGGCATCGACACTGCCCGCTTCTCTCCGCCTGCTGACAAGGCGGCGGCAAAGGCAGCCGTCGGCCTCGACCCCACGAAGAAGATTGCCGGCTGCTTCGGCCGCGTCCGCCATCAGAAGGGCACCGACCTCTTCATCGACACGATGATCCGCCTCCTCCCGGATCGCCCGGACTGGATCGCCATCATCGCCGGCCGCGCCACGGCCAAGCATATCGATTTCGAAAACAGCCTGAAAACCCGCGTCACCGCAGCAGGCCTTACAGACCGCATCCTTTTCGTCGGTGAGCACACCGATATCAACGAGTGGTACCGCGCCCTCGACCTCTTCATCGCCCCCCAGCGCTGGGAAGGCTTTGGTCTGACGCCGCTGGAAGCAATGGCATCGGGCGTGCCTGTCATCGCCACGGATGTCGGGGCGTTTCCGGAGCTGCTGGTGAATAGCGGCGATGGCCCGGAGGCCATGATTGCACGCGACAGCCTCGAGGCGATGGCAAGCGCGGCAGCGCTCTACATGGACGATGTGCCGCTGCGCGAAACGCTGGCCCAAAAAGGGCTTGCCCACGTTCTTGAAGATTTCCAGATCGACATGGAAGCCAAGCGCATCGCCGCCGTCTACCGCTCCGTTTGACGCAAATTACGGCCTGCGCTTGAAAAGCTTGATATAGGCGCTGCAGATCGCCCCGGAGCACAGTTTAGCGTCTGAATTTGCGAACGATATGCATCATTCACTATGTTCGACGGCCAAATCATCCTTCTGCGCGGAAGTCCAAGCATAGCGTGAATCATACGGCAATCCGCATTCAGACAGTGCGGAAATCGGCGAGAAATTCAGCACTTCAGTCCCCTGAGCGATGCAGGCGCCTATGCCAAGCGAGATGTGGGAGAGAATGCGCCGTTTCGCATGCGCTATACCTGACTTGGCGACGCTACCAATTCTCTCGTAGAAGCGCGGCCCGTTTGCATTGGAAATATCTACGCCAAAGAAACCGATGGTCGCCGGTTTGCAGTAGGCAGCAAACTGAAATGCGCTAACCGCCACCGAACCACCTTGAAAGACCCCTTTGGATGGATCGGATGAAAATCCGGCCTCGTCGGCATGGACCCGAACGAAGTCCAGGTCAGCCAACTGAGAATATTCCCGCCGCTTGCCGCCGTAAGGTTTGCGAATGTTGTCGATCAGGATCACCGTCTTGTCAGCAAGCCAGTCGTCATTGATTTCGCATATGGCGCGGATAACCGCCGTCGAAAACAGGCAGATACTTCCCGCCCCGATCTTTTCAGCCATAAGCTGGAAATGCCGCCAGACAAAGCGCTCATCCTCTATGGCGATGGCGAGGGGCGCATTGATCCCTTCCGTCAACAGGCTGATCGCCCCGTTCAGCAAGATAGCCGTGCGCGGACCAATAAGGGACAAATCGTTCGACCGCAGAGAAGGGCCCGAGCCGATGATGAAAATTTCCTGACTTGCAGAGTTCTTCAAGACAGCGGGGTGCAACAAGGGCGAAATGCTATGCCCGCGATAGACGATCGTTCCTGTCTCAAATGGCTGCTGTGGAATGGTCAAAGAGAGGCCGGGTAGCCAGTCCTGAGTGTGCGCTCCGCTTCTACCCCACAGAACGTACATAAGAATTCTAAAGATGGACCGGCGCCACGGCCGTTCGGATCCCAGCACAATAAGGCCTTCCTTGCCCACCATTTACTTTGCCATTCAAACAGGAAATCGCAAACGCACCGGCAGGCGTCAAGCATGCAAAAGTTGATAGGTATTCTGCGAGAGCGTAAACGCTTTAAAGGCATCGATAGTTCAATAGATGGCGACCTGGGAAGGCACCGAATTGTCAATAAATGCAGTCATTTTGAACGATACGCGCGGCGACAATCATTTCGGCTGTTTCCGTGTGATGCGAACCATCGAAGACAATCTCGTCAGTCGCAGAATCAACATTGCCGCGCGGAGCATTGTCCGCAACAACTGGGAACACGACAAGCCGCTTTTGCGTGCCATCGCTGAATGCGACCTCATCATCATCAATGGCGAGGGTACACTGCATCATGGAGCGCGCGCTGGCGAGCGTTTATTGCGGATCGCCACCCATCCGGCGCGCGGCAAAAAGCCGGTCGCCCTGATCAATGCGCTCTACCAGGAGAACCCGCCGGAATGGGCTCGATATCTTGAGCGCATAGATTTGATATCGACCCGCGATTCCTGGAGCGCCGAGGCCGCATCCGCTGCCGCTGGCCGAAAGATCGATTTCCTGCCGGACCTCTCGCTTTGCAGCGGCCCCATCAGCACCAATGCCACAGTTGCACGCGATATGCTTCTTGTTGGAGACTCAGTGTCTCGAGAGGTATCGAAAGCCCTGCTTGATCTGGCTGCATCCCGCCCTGACGCGCGTTTGCTGCCAATCCTCAAGACCATCAAGGCCAGCAAACCACATTTCCCAGCACCGCTGAAAATGTTACGCGAGGCCTACATTCGCCTCCATGCGGAAGCTTTCAGACTGCAGAGGCGCAACGTCTGGTTCAACAAGGATGAAGCCGGTTTCATCAATGCGCTTCAGCATGGCTACCTGCATGTGACAGGTCGCTTTCATGCCATCTGCCTCTGCATTCTGTCAGGCACGCCCTTCCTGGCTCTGGAATCCAACTCCTGGAAGACAAAAGCCCTGCTCAAAGACCTTGGCCTAAATGACAGCCGCCTGACCGAAATCGGCCAGCTTCAGGAACGTCTGAAAAAACCGGAAGAGTTTGCCTACACATCAGAAGAGGAAAAAACGATCGCCAGTGCGCTCCACCGGGCTAGCATCGATGCTTCCAGACTTTTCGATCGTATTCGGGCTCTGGCTGACAACTAGCGCTAACGAAATTACGCCGCCTGCGCCTCAATCTTCAAGCATTGATATTCAGCGAGAATCGGTGATCGGAAGCCAAGAGCTTCCGGACATAGCTTTCCTCTGTGCCGTAGTCGTGCGGTGTCTCGCGGCTGTTATGCTCGTTGGACAATGACAGGCTCCGGTAGAAGTCAAAGCCATAGAGCGACACCGCCAAGCAGGGCGAACGTTCGAGCAGATCGATCAGCATCAGCCCTGTCGTCGGCCTATTGCCAACTTTAGCGCAGAGTGCCTTGTGGCTCGCAGACGGGTAAAGGAAAAAATTCGGCCACTTCAATATCCAGCCCGGTAGCGCGTTGCGTGGCGGCGACATCCACAACAGGTGGCTGGCTCCCTTTTGCGCCATGATCTGGCGATCGAGTTCTATGCTGGTCGCAATCCAGTCTGTTCTTGCCCCGTGAGAACGCTTGTCAGGCATAGGCGCCTGATTGCAGCGAATGACGAGGTCGTGGTTATCGATCGACGCGCCGAAATCACTCTCAGACAGGCTACGCGCATTACCAACCAAGGCGACGGACTTGAACCGGAGGGCTTCGAACATATCGGCCTCGCTCAACGGCGACACATAGGTCAGGCCAAACAGCCGGCGAAACTTTCCGACCACGCGGCCTCGCCTCTTCTCCAGCTTAGCGCTGAAGCGATTGACCAACCGCTGCAAGGTTCCTCTGCTCACAGACGCGCCCCGATCATCTAAGCGCTGATGCATCGGTCACCAGCTCATAGACGAGCCGGGCCAGATACATGTTCTTCGGCCGCAGAAACTTTCTAAAATAGGGGATGTCGTGCAGATCCCGCTCATCCATCGCACGCTTTTCACGCTGCGAAAGCTCATGAAACTCGTAGGTCCCCCGGTAAAACGGCAGAAGCGAACGCTTCTTCTTGCCGCCGCGATATGAGACCGGAAACGGTACATGCATCATGATCGGGGTGAAGGGAAACAACCGGACGCATCCCAAACGGCTCAACATTTTCTTGTTGTCGGCTTCGCTGTCGCGAAATTCCCACTTGAGCGAATTCAGCACAGATAGCCGGATGATGCCTACGTCAGCATAGGAACGGCGCGGGTCGCCTGCAGGAAACGCGTAAGCGCGCTGCGGCTCCAATATTTCATATTCGTATCCGTTCCGCAGGAACCGGGGATCGACCTGCAGAACCATTTTATCGCTGTTGAACAGATCGTAATATTGCTGGCAAATAGCCTCATCCATCGGCCGCACGAACTGCATGTCGTCCTGAATCAGGAAGATATACTCGTAGCCCTGAGCGCCTGCCAGCTCGCACATTCTTTGAATGTTGTTGTATAAGTGGCCGTGGCGGCGCCCTTCTTTGGCACCTTCCGATGTCAGGCAATACCGGAACGAACCGCGATGCCTGTCGATGACCGCCTTCGTCTCTTCGTCCTCGCTCTGATCATCGATGATCGCCAGATCGAAGCCCGGGCACATCTTGATCGTGGACAAGATACACCGCTCCAAGGTCTGCCCCATATTATAGGAGAAGATGCAAAGCAGCGTATTTTCGGCAGTGAGCATAGCCTGCCCCTTAAACCTCAACCAGTCCCAACCGCTTCACCTGCCGGATCGTCAGCATCGTCCTGACCGTATCGACATGTTCATTCGCCGTCAGCACCTCGATGACGAAGTCCTGAAACCGCGTCAAATTTTCCGCCACGCAATGCAGCAGGAAGTCGCTGTCGCCGGAGACCATCCAGGCCTGGCGGACCAGAGGCCAGTTGGAGGTGGCGGCGGCGAAGGCTTTCAGGTTGGCTTCGGACTGGTGCTTCAGGCCGACCATGCAGAAGGCGACGAGGTCGAAGCCGAGCTTCGGGCTGTTCAGCATCGCGTGGTAGCCCTCGATGATGCCGGCTTCCTCGAGCTTGCGTACGCGGCGAAGGCAGGGCGGCGCCGAGATGCCGACGCGGTCGGCGAGCTCGACATTGGTCATGCGGCCGTCCGCCTGCAGCTCTCTCAGAATCTTTATGTCGATGACATCGAGTTCGGCACGCACAGAGCCTCAGCCTTTCTTTAATTCGGTCGCGCCAGCTTCTATATAAAGTGCCGTAATAGGCAAGAATGTTTCGCCGTCGCGGTGGATTCTTGCACAGCAGATCGCAATGCCTTGTTGGTAATGCAAGGCTGCCCTTGAATAAAAGCACTGGACGTTCATAAATGAGCGAGGAACGCGAAACGGCATCATTCGCTCTCTAGCCGCAGCGTCCCCGCCAGTCGAAAGGAATTCAGACATGTCCGCCCGCCACACGAAGGTGCTCATCATCGGCTCCGGCCCTGCCGGCTATACGGCTGCCGTCTATGCGGCGCGTGCGATGCTGAAGCCGGTGCTGATCGCAGGCATGGAGCAAGGCGGCCAGCTGATGATCACGACCGACGTTGAGAATTATCCAGGCTTTGCCGATCCGATCCAGGGCCCGTGGCTGATGGAGCAGATGCTGCAGCAGGCGAAGCATGTCGGCGCCGAAATCGTCAATGACCTCGTGACCGAAGTCGAGATGAACCAGCGCCCCTTCGTCGCCCGCACCGACAGCGGCCAGGTCTGGACCGCGGATACGCTGATCATCGCCACCGGTGCCAAGGCCAAATGGCTCGGCATCGAGAGCGAGCAGCATTTCCAGGGCTTTGGCGTGTCTGCCTGCGCCACCTGCGATGGTTTCTTCTACCGCAACAAGGACGTCATCGTCGTTGGCGGCGGCAACAGCGCCGTCGAGGAAGCGCTTTATCTCTCGAACATCGCCAAGTCGGTCACGGTCGTGCACCGCCGCGACAGCTTCCGCTCGGAAAAAATCCTGCAGGAGCGCCTGTTCGCCAAGGAAAACGTCAAGATTCTCTGGAATACCGAGATCGCCGAAATCACCGGCACCCCGGCCAAGCCGCCGATGCCGCCGTCGGTTTCGGGCGTCAGGCTGCGCGATACGCGCACCGGCGCAATCTCCGATACCGTTATCGACGGCGTCTTCGTGGCGATCGGCCACGCGCCGGCCACCGAACTCTTCAAGGGCAAACTGAAGCTCAAGGACAACGGCTATCTCTGGACCGCTCCTGATTCCACCGCAACCAGCGTAGAAGGTGTCTATGCTGCCGGCGACGTGACGGATGATACCTTCCGGCAGGCGATCACCGCCGCCGGTCTCGGCTGCATGGCCGCGCTCGAGGCCGAGCGATATCTGACGGGACACATGCCCGTTGCCGTGGCCGCGGAGTAAGCATGGCTATGAGGGGTGGGGGAATGCCATTGGATTGGGACAAGCTGCGGATTTTTCACGCAGCTGCCGAAGCGGGTTCATTCACGCATGCGGCCGATAAACTGCATCTGTCTCAATCCGCCATCAGCCGCCAGGTCAGCGCGCTGGAGCAGGATGTCGGCACCAAGCTGTTTCACCGCCACGCGCGCGGCCTGATCCTGACGGAACAGGGCGAGCTTCTGTATCGCACCGCGCATGACGTGCTGCTGAAGCTCGAAACCGTGAAGATGCAGCTTACCGAAACGACGGAAACGCCGTCCGGCAAGCTGCGCGTCACGACGACGGTCGGTCTGGGCCAGGGCTGGCTGACGGACAAGATCCAGGAGTTCATGCAGCTCTATCCGGATGTTCAGATCCAGCTGATCCTCGACAATGAGGAAGTCGACGTGAACATGCGTCACGCCGATTGCGCCATTCGCCTGCGCCAGCCACAGCAGTCGGACCTCATCCAGCGCAAGCTGTTCACCGTGCATATGCACGTCTATGCGGCCCCCTCCTACATCAACCGTTACGGCGAGCCGCAGACGGTGGAGGATCTCGACAACCACCGCATCATCACCTTCGGCGAACCGGCGCCGAACTACCTGCTCGACGTCAACTGGCTGGAGATCGCCGGCCGCTCGTCGGACAACAAGCGCATTCCGCATTTGCAGATCAACAGCCAGACTTCGATCAAGCGCGCCTGCCTGCTCGGCATGGGCGTTGCCTGCATGCCGGATTATATTGTCGGCCGCGACCCCGGCCTGATCCAGCTGGCGATCAATGCGGACGTACCGTCCTTCGACACCTATTTCTGCTATCCCGATGAAATCAAGAACGCCGCGAAGCTCAAGGCCTTCCGCGATTTCATCGTCACCAAGGCCAGAAACTGGAACTTCTAGGCGGCGTTTCCTGGAATAAATTGCCGACTATGCAACTCACGCATGACTGACATGCACAAAAGGGGGGTTGCCGTTTGCCCATTTAAACACCATATCGCACATAGCTGATGCACATGGCGGCTTTTCCTCCCAGTTCCGCCGCATTAGCTGTTCCCCTCTGGAGGTTTTTGACCTTCACACCTTAAAAGGGCCCCGAGCTTTCGGTGGCCCTCTTTTTTTGCCCAAAATTCGCTGCATCGCAGCATAATTTGTGCAGCGCATAGCAGGCATGCACAAAAGTGCATTGCAACCTGCCCAATAAACCACCATATCGCACATAGCTGATGCATTTCGTGGTTCTCTCCCAGTGCCACCGCATTAGCTGTTCCCCTCTGGAGGTTTATTGACCTTCACACCTTTAAAGGGCCCCGGCTTTCCGGTGGCCCTCTTTTTTTTGCTTAAAATTTAATCAGAAAAATATCTCGCAAGAGCTCACACCGTCGTGACTTGCATATCGTAGACTGTCGATCAATATATCGAGAAATTTCGATTTATGGATCGGCACGGAACGATGGATAAGGACGAAATCCTCAAGGCGCTTTCTCATCCGACACGGATGGACATCCTCAACTGGCTGAAGAATCCCGAGGCACATTTCAAGTCTCAGGAGCATCCGCTGGAAATGGGCGTCTGCGCCAGCCAGTTCGAACGCTGCGGTCTGTCGCAATCCACCGTCTCCTCGCATCTCGGCACCCTGCACCGCGCCGGCCTGGTGACCACCCGCAGGGTCGGCCAGTGGATCTTCTACAAGCGAAACGAAGAAACGATCGCCGACTTCCTTAAGCAGCTCTCCAGGGATATCTGATCATGCCCCTCGCCCTCCTCGTCCTTGCCCTGAGCTCCTTTGCGATCGGCACCACGGAATTCGTCATCATGGGCCTGTTGCCGGAGGTCGCAGCCGATCTCTCCGTCAACATTCCCCAGGCAGGCTGGCTCGTCACCGGCTATGCGCTGGCTGTTGCCGTCGGCGCGCCGCTGATGGCCGTCTCGACCGCCAAGCTGAAGCGGCGCACGGCGCTGATCGCGCTGATGGCGATCTTCATTGCCGGCAATCTGCTCTGCGCCATCGCCCCGAACTATTGGGTGCTGATGTTTGCACGCGTCGTCACCGCGCTCTGCCACGGCGCCTTCTTCGGTATCGGCTCTGTCGTCGCCGCCGGCCTCGTCAGCGAAGACCGCAAGGCGCGCGCCGTGGCGCTGATGTTCACCGGCCTGACGCTGGCAAACGTGCTTGGCGTGCCGATCGGCACCGCCATCGGCCAGGCCTATGGCTGGCGCTCCACCTTTGCCGTGGTCACCGTCGTCGGGATCGTCACCATCCTCGGCCTGATCGCCATCCTGCCGAAGGACAAGAACGAAACGCACGGCAGCCTGCTCGCCGAAATTTCGGCGCTGCGCAACGGCCGCCTCTGGCTGGCGCTGTCGACCACCGTGTTCTTCTCGGCCTCGATGTTCGCGCTCTTCACCTATATCGCGCCGCTGCTGCGCGACGTCACCGGCCTGTCGCCGAAGGGCGTCACCTGGACGCTGTTCCTGATCGGCCTCGGTCTCACCGTCGGCAATCTGGTGGGCGGCAAGCTCGCCGACTGGAAGCTCGGCGTAACGCTTGCCGGCGTCTTCGCCGCAATCGCCGTCACCTCGATCGTCTTCAGCTATACCAGCCGCTTCTTCATCCCGGCCGAAATCACCTTGCTCGTCTGGGCGATCGCCACCTTTGCCGCCGTCCCTGCCCTGCAGGTCGGCGTCGTCAGCTTCGGCAAGGGTGCCCCGAACCTCGTCTCGACCATCAATATCGGCGCCTTCAACACCGGCAATGCGCTCGGTGCCTGGGCCGGCGGCATGGTGATCGAGAGTGGCTTCGAGCTGACCCGCGTTCCCCTGGCCGCAGCGCTCATGGCCTTTATCGGCCTCGGCGCCACGGCACTCACCTATCTCTCCGCCAAGGGCAAGACAGCCCCCGCCCCGGCCGAGTGATCTCCCGCCAGAAAAGGAAATACCTTTATGACCAAGCTTTTTGAACCGACACAGGTTGGCGATATCGCCGTCAAGAACCGCATCGTCATGGCGCCGCTGACGCGCAACCGCTCGCCGGGTGCCGTTCCGAACGACCTGAATGTCGAATACTACCGCCAGCGCGCCACCGCCGGCCTGATCATCACCGAAGCAACCCCGATCACCCATCAGGGCCAGGGCTATGCCGACGTGCCCGGCCTCTACACCAAGGAAGCGCTCGAAGGCTGGAAGCGCGTCACCGATGCCGTTCACGCTGAAGGCGGCAAGATCGCCGTGCAGATGTGGCATGTCGGCCGTATCTCGCACACCACGCTGCAACCAAATGGCGGGAAGCCGGTTTCCTCCACAAACCGCGCCGCCAAGGGCAAGACCTATCTCGTCAATGCCGACGGCACCGGTTCCTTCGCCGAGACCTCCGAGCCCCGCGCGCTCGAAACCTCTGAAATCCCCGGCATCATCGAGGATTACCGCAAGGCCGCCCGCGCAGCCATCGATGCCGGCTTCGACGGCGTCGAAATCCATGGCGCCAATGGCTACCTGCTCGACCAGTTCATGCGCGACGGCATCAACGACCGCACCGACCAGTATGGCGGCTCGATCGAGAACCGGACCAAGCTGACCTTCGAAGTGGTCGATGCCGTGACCAGGGAAATCGGCGCCGGCCGCACGGCGATCCGCCTGTCGCCGGTCACGCCGTCCAACGACAGCTACGATTCCAACCCGCAGGCGCTGTTCACCCATGTGGTCGAAGGCCTGGCGAAGTATGACCTTGCCTATATCCACATCGTCGAGGGCCAGACCGGCGGCGAGCGCGACTACAAGCAGGGCGACAACCCGTCCTTCGACTACAAGGCGCTGTGCCAGGCCTATGAAAAGGCCGGCGGCAAGGCCGACTGGATGGTCAACAACGGCTACGACCGCGCAACGGCCATCGACGCCGTCGACAGCGGCCGCGCCGACCTCGTCGCCTTCGGCAAGCCTTTCATCGCCAACCCCGATCTGGTGAAGCGCCTGGAAAAGAACCTGCCGCTGAACGCCCCGGATCAGGCCACCTTCTATGGCGGCGGCCAGAAGGGCTACATCGACTATCCGCTGGCCGATAAGGTAGCGTAAGCCTGCCAAACGACAGTTGGAGATCCCGCCCTCGTGGCGGGATTTCTTTTTTGGACCCGCCTCCACGTTTCCCTCATTCCTGTGCTCGTCACAGGAATCCAGTGCCGCGCGTCTGCACGGCGGGAGACTGCCTGAGGCGGTCATTCACGGCGCAGACGCGCCGTGGCTGGATTTCTGTGACGAGCACAGAAATGAGGGCGTGCGGGAGCCGAAACTCTTCAAACGCACGTCCCGGCCCACTACCTTCACCCACATGTTCGAACCTTACCTTTCCCACTGGGCGCTCACCCCGGACGGCTCGCCGATCACCACCCATTCCAGCAATCTCCTGCCCGTCATCTGGCGCGGCAAACCGGCGATGCTGAAGATGTCCGACGACGAGGCCGAGCGCGCTGGCGGGGCGGTGCTCGACTGGTGGGATGGCGACGGCGCGGCCAAAGTCTATGCGCATGACGCGCATGCCGTTCTTATGGAGCGCTCACTCAGCACCCACTCGCTGCTAACCATGGCTCACGATGGATTGGACGACGAGGCAACGCGGATCATCTGCCGCACCGCCAACAGGCTGCATGCGCCGCAGTCAAAGCCCCTGCCCGCGTTGATCCCGCTGGAGCGATGGTTCCGCGACCTTGCACCCGTCGCCGCCCGCCATGGCGGCACGTTCGCCGATTGCGACCGGACTGCCCGCGCATTGCTGGCAACACCGCAGGGCGAAGCAGTCCTCCACGGCGATATCCATCACAGCAACATTCTGGATTTCGGCGATGACGGCTGGCTCGCCATCGACCCGAAAGGTCTTTACGGCGAACGCGGCTTCGATTTCGCAAACACCTTCGCCAACGAGGATCTGGAGATCATTACCACACCCGGCCGGCTGCAGCGCCAGTTGCCCATCGTCGCCGAAGAGACAGGCATCGATCCACGCCGCCTGCTGCAATGGATCGCCGCCTATTCCGGTCTTTCCGCCGCCTGGTTCCTGGGCGACGGCTCGACGGAGAGCGCCGAGCTGCAGCTCACCATCGCCCGCATTGCTATCGCCGAACTCGGCTAGCGCAGCACCGCCGCACGGCTATCGCTGAGCAATCCCGCCGGCTTCGGCAGGCAGCCGAGCGCCATCAATGAGGCCCGCACAGCGTCGTCAACAGGCGTCTGCGGCTCACGCCCAAGCTCTGCGACAAGCTTCTCGTTCGACATCCGGATCGGCTCTTTCCAGAGATAGCGCATCTCCTTCACCTCCCGCATCACGGTGACGAAGGGCGCCGCAAGCGGCACGATCCACCACGGAAAGGCGCCGATCTTCGCCCGCCCGTCGGAGACGCGGCGGATCGCCTCGGCCATCTGCCTGCCGTCACGGTCCCAGAAACCGTCCATGTGATAGACGGCGAAATCAGGCAGCGAGGATGCCCGTTCGATAAGCTCGGCCATCGTTTCGGCGACATCCGGAAGATAGGCCCATTGATGGCCGATGCCTTTGGGCGACGGGTTCTTCAGGGTCTTTACCGGCTTTCCGGGCGCGACGATCTGCGAAAACCAGCTGTTGCCGGTCGCACCCGGCCCGAAGAAATCGCCGGCACGGACGATGATGACGCCGGTCCCCGCATCCGCCGCACGCTTCAGCCGCCTCTCCATCTCGGCACGGATCGCGCCCTTGCGGGTGACGGGGTTTTGCGGGCTATCTTCCCGCAGGATGGGAAAGGCGTCCGGGCCGAAATTATAGACCGTTCCCGGCAGCACGATCCGCGCGCCAACTGCCCGCGCCGCGGCGATCGTATTGCCGAGCATCGGCAGCACCAGCTTTTCCCAATCGCGATAGCCTGGCGGATTGACGCCGTGGACGATGACGCTGGCGCCATCGGCGGCGGCGGCAACATCAGCAGCATTCATCGCATCGCCCTGTACCCACTCGAATGCCGGCTGGCTTCTGGAAGCCTTCGCGGCGTCGCGATTAAGCGCCCGAATATGCCATCCGCGTCCAGCGAGGTTCCGCGCCACCGAGCCACCGATGCCGCCTGTCGCACCAAGCACGAGCGCAATCTTCCGATCTTCAGTCATATCGATCTCCTTTGATGGAGATGATTGTCCCGCAGATGACAAATAAACGAAATTGACGAAATAAATGCATCATCTATACATAAATTTATGATCGAAGAGCCGAGCTGGGATTTCTACCGCACCTTTCTGACCGTGCTCCGCCACGGATCGCTCTCGGCCGCCGCCCGCGAACTCGGCCTGACACAGCCGACCGTCGGCCGCCATATCGACGCGCTGGAGCAGGCTGTCGGCACGCAGCTGTTTACCCGCTCGCAGAGCGGATTGCTGCCGACCGAGGCCGCCCGCGCATTGGCGCCCTTCGCTGAAACCATGGCGTCAAGTTCGTCGGCGCTATTGCGGGCCGCATCAGGTCACCGCGACCGGATCGAGGGAACGGTGCGCATCAGCGCCAGCGAGGTGATTGCCGTCGAAGTGCTCCCGCCGATCCTTGCATCCCTGCAGGACCGCCACCCGGCGCTCGAGATCGAGCTGTCCGCATCGGATGACGTCGAGGACCTGCTGAACCGCGAGGCCGACATTGCTGTGAGGATGATGGAGCCGCAGCAGGATGCCCTTGTCGTCCGGCGCATCGGCGACATCCCGATTGCCTGCTACGCTCACCGCGCCTATCTGGCGCGCCACGGAACACCGGAAACGCTTGAGGATATCGGCAATCACCGGCTGATCGGCTTCGACCGGCAAACGGCCTATGTGCGGACGATGGTGCAGCGCTTTCCGGCCGCCGGCGGCATCGCCTTTGCGTTCCGCACCGATAGCTACCTGGCGCAACTCGCCGCCATCAGAAGCGGCTGCGGCATCGGCATGTGCCAGACCGGTCTCGGTGACGCCGACCCGAACCTCGTGCGCGTCCTTCCTGGCATCATGGACATGCATATCGGCACCTGGGTGGCGATGCACGAGAACCTGAAGACCTCGCCGCGCTGCCGCGCCGCCTTCGATGCCCTGGTCGAAGGGTTGAAGATCTATCTGGACAATTGCGTGAGCACGCGCGCCTGACGGCGCACGATCGAAAGACGGATTTCCGGCGCCTCAGGCGCCGGGAGAGGCTTCCGCCCCGCGGCGGCCGGCAAGAAGGCCATCCACCACTTCGGTTTCCGGACGGTCGCCGCCCTCGGCATATTCCTCGTGCCACTTGCCCTTGTCGTCCTGCCAGCTGATCTCGGCGGAATCGCCGCCGACCTGCTGTTCGGCAGCAACGATACGGGCCGCTTCGAGCGCCTCGGCATGCGACGGAAAGGCCTCGGAATAGACGCCACCGAGCCTGTAGGCCCAGCCTCCGTCATGCGGGACAACCTCATAAACCACCTTGACCATGCACCTCTCCTTTTTCTCGTGGGCGCGGCGAAGAACTTCCGGGAGTGATCCGGCCGGTCGCGGCGGCAAAAGAAGACGAGGGCACGCCGCGATTGTGTCCGGCAAACCGATGAGGCAGTATTCCATTAAATCCGCATTAGCGCAAATTGCGCCCTCGAAGCACCATCTTGATTAAAGAAATCATCGACTTAGATTGATCGCATGAATCAAATCCGGAGCCAGGCGTGACACTGATTTCACGATTGCGGGACGAGAAATTTCTCATTGTCGCGTTCCTTGCCGCCATCGCCGGCTACGGGCTCGAACATAGCGTCATGGCGATGGGCCGCGGTGCGGCGCTGATCGCCGCAGCAGCCCTTGTCGGCACCATCGTGCTCGCCTCGATCAGGGTGGCGCACCATGCCGAAATCCTCGCCGTCAAGGTAGGCGACCCCTATGGCACGATGATCCTGACGCTATCGGCGGTGCTAGTCGAAGTCATCATCCTCGCCATCATGATGTCCGGCGAAAGCTCGCCGACGCTGGTGCGCGACACGATCTATTCGGCGCTGATGCTGGATATCAACGGCATTCTCGGCCTTGCCGCCCTGCTCGGCGGCTTGAAGCATGGCGAGCAGCCCTATAACGACAACTCGGGCAAGACCTATGGCGTGATGATCCTGACGGCCATCGGCATCTCGATGATCGTCCCGGAATTCGTGCCGGAAGCCAAATGGCACTATTACTCGGCCTTCACCATCGTCGCGATGATCGCCCTCTATGGCCTCTTCCTGCGCATGCAGGTCGGCCAGCACAGCTATTTCTTCAGCTACAGCTATCCCCGCGTCGAGCGGAAAGCCGGATCAACCGACGAGCATAACAGCGACGAACCGGCCTCCGCCTCGATCATCACCATCCTGGTCGGCGTCGTCATCATCGGCGGTCTTGCCGAATTCATGTCCGCCTTCATGACCGAGGGCCTGCGCGACACCGGCGCCCCGGTCGCCCTGACCGCCATCGTCGTCGCCGCCATCTCCGCCGCGCCTGAAATCCTCACTGCCCTTCGGGCGGCGCTGAAAAACCGCATGCAGGCAACCGTCAACATCGCGATGGGCGCCTCGCTCTCGACGGTGATCCTGACCGTTCCCGTGATGGAAGCCATCGCGCTCTACACCGGCCAACCCTTCGTCATGGCGATGACGCCCGTCCAGACCGTAATGGTCGCCATCACCCTGATCGCCGCCGCCATCAACCTCAACGACGGCGAAACCAACGCCATCGAAGGCATGACGCATTTCATCCTGTTCGCAACATTTCTGATGCTGACGGCGCTGGGGCTGTGATTGTCAGAGGCGAGCGGCAGCCGACTAAAAGGATCGCGGGTATTCAGCTCTGGTTCGGCCGGTGTAGCGCGCGAGCGATATCGCAAAAGCGCCTGTCAGTCTTCGGCGCGGTCAAGCAATCTGATTGCTGCTTCTCGCAACTGCCCGAGGTTATTGGCAACGACGGTCCAAACGATGTCATCGGCGATGCGATGATATTCATGCCTGAGAACATTGCCGATACCCCGGATCTGCTTCCAGGGGATATCGGGCTCCGAGGCGATGAGCTCGTCGGGCAAATGGCGGCTCGCTTCCGAGATGATTTCCAACGCCCGCTGGATCGCGAGCAATCGTCGAGAGATTTGCCTGACGTCGCTGCCAGCACACCGTCGATGGTCTCGATAATCTCGGTGATGACTGGCTTGAGCTTTCTCGGCATCAAAAGACCCGTATAGCGCTTTGCTCGATGTCCGCCTTAAGCATCGGATGCAGGCTGTCGCGTGTCGTCAAGTCTACTTCGACATTCAGCTCGTCTTCGAGAAACTGCTTAATGGCGACGAGATCAATCAGGGAAAAATGCGAACCGCTATCGTAGTCGATGAAGATATCGAGGTCGCTATTGCTGCCGAGTTCATCGCGTGCGGCGGAGCCGAAAAGATAAAGACCCGCCGCGCCCATGCCGCGTACGGCATCGGAATATTCCTGCAGACTTTCGAGCACGTCTTTTCGATCCATGAGCAAAAACTATCACATCACCGGATCGATCTCCACAGGCGCTCGCCCAAACAAAAAAGCCCGCCGTCTCCGGCGGGCTTCTGTCATTCCGATTGTTGACGTCACTTACCGGCAAGCAGCGCAGAAGCGCTGAATACGGCGGCAAGCTTCTTCCAGCAGGTCTTCCGAGGTCGCGTAGGAGATACGGAAGTTCGGGCCGAGGCCGAAGGCCGAGCCGTGGACGACGGCGACGCCTTCGGATTCCAGCAGTTCGGTGACGAAGTCTTCGTCGTTCTGGATGACCTTGCCCGAGGGCGCAGTCTTGCCGATCAGACCCTTGCAGGACGGGTAGACGTAGAAGGCGCCTTCCGGAACCGGGCAGGAAATGCCCTTGGCCTGGTTCAGCATCGAGACGACCAGATCGCGGCGTCCCTCGAAGATCTTCTTGTTGGCCGGGATGAAGTCCTGCGGGCCGTTCAACGCCTCAACGGCTGCCCACTGGGCGATCGAGGTCGTGCCCGAGGTCTGCTGGCCCTGGATCATGTCCATCGCCTTGATCAGCTGCAGCGGGCCGGCGGCGTAGCCGATGCGCCAGCCGGTCATGGCATAGGCCTTGGAGACGCCGTTCATGGTCAGCGTGCGGTCGTATAGCTTCGGCTCGACTTCGACAGGCGTCGCGAACTTGAAGTCGCCGTAAGTCAGGTGCTCGTACATGTCGTCGGTCAGAACCCAGACATGCGGATGCTTGACGAGAACGTCGGTCAGCGCCTTCAGCTCGTCATGCGTATAGGCCGCGCCCGACGGGTTGGACGGCGAGTTGAACATGAACCACTTGGTCTTAGGCGTGATCGCCTTTTCGAGGTCAGCTGCCTGGAGCTTGAAGTTGTTCTCCTGGGTCGTCGCGACGAAGACAGGCGTGCCGCCGCAGAGTGCCACGATCTCAGGATAGGAAACCCAGTAAGGCGTCGGGATGACGACTTCGTCGCCGGCATTCAGCGTCGCCATGAAGGCGTTGAAGAGAATGTGCTTGCCGCCGGTGCCGACGATCGTCTGCTCCCAGGTGTAGTCGAGATTGTTCTCGCGCTTGAACTTCGCGGCAATCGCCTTGCGCAGTTCCGGGATACCGGAGATCGGCGTGTACTTCGTCTCGCCGCGCTTGATCGCGTCGATCGCCGCGTCCTTGATATTATCAGGCGTATCGAAATCCGGTTCACCAGCGCCGAGCCCGATCACGTCGCGTCCTTTGGCTTTCAGCTCGCGCGCTTTCTGAGCGACGGCGATGGTGGCTGAAGGCTTCACACGGGAAAGAGCATCGGCAAGAAAGGCCATGATATCGGTCCTATACGGTTGAAACGGGCAGAAGACCGGGACCGGAGTTCTGCGCTAAGGTCTATGTCCAATGTGCGCAGGCATTTCAAGCGCAAAGGCGCGATGACGCCGATGATTCTTATTGATCGATTGCCGCACCCTGAGAGATCGTTTGTGACGCCCGGTTGAATCAGTTTGCGAGGATCTTGAATCAATCTCTGAGGCCATCGGGATTTACCCCTTAAAATCAGAAACTTCCCCGTTTCGGGCCTTTGCCGCAAATAAGCCGCAACAAATGCCGCGGCATGCCGCAATTCCGTCGTCAGCCCGCCGGGATCGGAGCCTCAATCTTGCACATCCGAAGTTGGTTATTGAGGGTATGCCAATGTTTCTGGAAGACGAGTTTGCGACGGAGCGGCTCCGCGTCCGCCGTGTGGCCATTTCATTCCTGATTGCGTTCACCACATTTTTTGCATCGATCATGATGACGGCAGGGCTGGTGTCCGTTGCCCGCGCCGAAGAGGCCGCTGCACCGAAGGCCACGCAGCTGGCCGGTCTCGTTCGCCCGAACGATGTCAACAGCGGCTCGCTGCTCTTCCCGTCGAAGGACCCGGGCTTCTTCATCGAGGCGCCGCGGCTGAAGACCGATGTCGAGATGGACGTCTCTGGCCCGGTCGCCCGCGTCAAGGTCACCCAGCGTTTCCAGAATCCCAGCAAGGGATGGGTCGAAGGCACCTATGTCTTCCCGCTGCCGGAAAATTCTGCCGTCGACGAATTGAAGATGCAGATCGGCGATCACTTCATCGAGGGCCAGATCAAGCCGCGCCAGGAAGCCCGCGAAATCTACGAGCAGGCGAAAGCCGAGGGCAAGAAAGCCGCCCTGCTGGAGCAGCAGCGCCCTAACATCTTCACCAACCAGGTCGCCAATATCGGCCCCGGCGAAACGATCGTCGTGCAGATCGAGTATCAGCAGGCCGTCCACCAGTCCGGCGGCGAATTCTCGCTCCGCTTCCCGATGGTCGTCGCCCCCCGCTACAATCCGGCTCCCGTCGTCCAGACCGTCGAGTTCAACAATGGCGCTGGCTTCGCTGTGCCGACCGACCCGGTTCCGAACCGCGACAAGATCGAGGCACCGGTGCTCGATCCGCGCGAGAATGCCAAGATCAATCCTGTCGCGCTGACCGTGAACCTGAAAGCCGGCTTCCCGCTCGGCGACGTCAAGTCCGCCTTCCACGATGTCGATATCAAACAGGACGGCGACCAGAACAGCGTGATCAGCCTGAAGGGCGAGTCCGTTCCCGCCGACAAGGATTTCGAGCTCACCTGGAAGGCAGCACCGGGCAAGACGCCGAGCGCCGGCCTGTTCCGCGAAGTGCTGGATGGCAAGACCTATCTGCTTGCCTTCGTCACCCCGCCCGCAACGCCGGATGCATCGGCTGCACCTTTGAAGCGCGAAGTCATCTTCGTCATCGACAATTCCGGCTCGATGTCCGGCGAGTCGATCGCTCAGGCGAAGGAAAGCCTGGCGCTGGCGATCTCCAAGCTTGGTGCCGACGACCGTTTCAACGTCATCCGCTTCGATGACACGATGACCGATTATTTCGGCGGCCTCGTCGGCGCCACGCCCGACAATCGCGAGAAGGCGATCGCCTATGTGCGCGGCCTCACGGCCGACGGCGGCACCGAGATGCTGCCGGCGCTCGAAGACGCGTTGCGCAATCAGGGTTCGGTCGCCAATGGCGCGCTCCGCCAGGTCGTCTTCCTCACGGATGGCGCGATCGGCAACGAGCAGCAGCTGTTCATGGAGATCACCAACAACCGCAGCGATGCGCGTGTCTTCACGGTCGGCATCGGCTCAGCGCCGAACTCCTACTTCATGACCAAGGCCGCCGAGCTTGGCCGCGGCACCTTCACCCATATCGGCTCCACCGATCAGGTCGCCACCCGCATGGGCGAGCTCTTCGCCAAGCTGCAGAACCCGGCGATGACGGATATCGCCGCCACCTTCGAAGGCACGCAGGCAAGCGACATCACCCCGAACCCGATGCCAGACCTCTATGCCGGTGAGCCGGTTGTCCTCACCGCCGAACTCCCGAATGACAAGCCCGCAGGTAAGCTGCAGATCACCGGCAAGACCGGCGCCCAGCCCTGGCGCGTCGAGATGGACATCGCCAATGCGGCCGATGGCAAGGGCCTCTCCAAGCTCTGGGCCCGCCGCAAGATCGATGATCTCGAAGCCCGCGCCTATGAGCGGCAGGATCCGGCCGCACTCGATAAGGATGTAGAGACGATCGCCATGGCGCATCATCTCGTCTCCCGCGTCACCAGCCTCGTTGCCATCGACGTCACGCCATCGCGCCCTGACGGCCAGCCGGTTACCTCGACCAAGCTGCCGCTGAACCTGCCCGATGGCTGGGATTTCGATAAGGTGATGGGCGAACCCGCAGCCCCTGCCCCATCAGGCAGCGCACCGGATCACGCCATGGCCAAGCCGCAGACGGAGTTCGCCGCCCTCGCCAACCAGATGGCCGCCGCTCCGACCCCGGCAGCCGCCAACCTGATCGCTCAGCGTTCCGCCTCGGTAAAACTGCCGCAGACGGCAACGCTGGCCGACCAGCAGATCATGCAGGGCCTGACCATGCTGTTGGCAGCACTCGCCGCGGCCGGTGGCTTTGCCATCTGGCGCCGCCGCCTGCGCGGCCTCGTCATCCCGGGAGGCCGCTGATGGCGAATATGCGGAGAGGCAGCTGGAACGAGGAAACGGGCGAATTCGCGCCCCTTCCGAGCTATCTGGAAATGATGATGGCGAATGCCGCCGCCACCGCATTTGACGTCGAGCAGCCGCGCAGGGGCTTTTTCTCCCGGCTCTCGCCGATGGAAAAGATCGTCGCCTTCGGCATTCTCGGCCTTGGCCTTTATGGTGTCGCACTGGTGAGCAGCGGCTTCTATCTGAAGGGCAAGGCGGAGCTTTCGCAGGTCCTCCTGAAGCGTGCCTTCGCCGCCGAACTGCGTGGCGAAGATGCCAAGCCATGGCCCTGGGCCGATTTCACCACCGAAGCCGAAGTCAGCGCTCCGCGTCTCGGCAAGACGGCGATCGTGCTGTCGGGCGCATCGGGCGAAGCGCTGGCCTTCGGCCCGGCCTGGCTCAGCAACACGCCGCGGCCGGGCGACGAGGGCACGTCGGTGATCGCCGCCCACAGGGACACCCACTTCCGCTGGCTGAAGGATGTAAAACCCGGCGACGACATCGAGATCAAGCGCCGCGACGGCACCGTGCTGACCTTCAAGACCACCGACGCCCGTGTCGCCCGCTGGGATGAGAGCGGCATCGATGCGGCGGCAAACGGCCGCCATCTGGTGCTGACCACCTGCTGGCCCTTCGATGCCACCGAGCGCGGACCGATGCGCTACATCGTCGAGGCCGACCTGGTCGATACGATCCAGACCGGCACCGTTCAACCCGGCAACACAAAGCCGTTATCCGGCACCTAGCGAGGTTGAAGCGATCGCCCCCGCGCGCCACCTAACCGGCTGGATGATAAAACGGGGAGATTATCAACATGCTCAAGGGATTGCGCATCGCTTTGACGGCAGGTGCCGCATTTGCAGTGGCAGGCGCTGCATATGCAGCCGACACGGTGCAGACCAAGGACGTCGCGGTCAGCGTCGAGACGCTGACAACGGAGCTTGATCATCCCTGGGCTGTCGAGGTGATGCCGGATGGCGCCTATCTCGTCACCGAACGTCCCGGCAATATCAGGATCATCCGCGACGGCAAGGTCTCCGAACCGCTTGCCGGTGTGCCCGAGGTCAGCGCCCGCGGCCAGGGCGGCCTGATGGATGTCGCCCTCGCACCGGACTTTGCCCAAAGCCGCATCCTCTATTTCACCGCCGCCATCGCCAATGCCAGGGGATCAGGCACCGAGGCTTTCTCCGCCAGGCTTTCAGCCGACGAAACCGGGATCCAAGACGTCAAGCCGATCTTCACCATGGCGAAATTCACCGGCGGCAACATCCAGTATGGCTCGCGCATCGCCATCGCCGGGGACGGCAGCCTGTTTATCAGCGTCGGCGACCGCGGCAGCCGCGACCGTTCGCAGGACTTCAAGGATGACGCCGGCTCGATCGTCCATGTGAACGCCGATGGCAGCATTCCTGCGGATAATCCTTTCCGCGACGGCGCCAAGGCACGGCCCGAAATCTGGTCGAAGGGCCATCGTAACCCGCAGGGCATCACCTTCGATGCCGCCGACGACAAGCTCTACACCGTCGAGCACGGCGCCCGCGGCGGCGACGAGATCAATCTCATCGCGCCGGCCAAGAATTACGGCTGGCCCGTCATCACCTATGGCGTCGATTATTCGGGCGCCAAGATCGGCGAAGGCACGAACAAGGAAGGACTGGAACAGCCCCTCCACTATTGGGATCCATCCATTGCCCCCGGCGCCATCGCCGTCTATCGCGGCAAGATGTTTCCCGAATGGGATGGCGACATGCTGGTCGCCGCACTGAAATTCCAGCTGCTGTCGCGCATGCAGCGCGATGGCAGCGGCAAGTTCGTTGGCGAGGAGCGCATGTTCGAAGGCAAATACGGCCGCATCCGCGATATCACCGTCGCACCGGATGGAGCATTGCTGATGGTGACGGACGAGAGCGACGGCGCCTTGCTGCGCGTCTCGCGCGCTGCAAACCAGGACGGCTAAGCGCCCCTGAGCTCCCTGCGGACGACGAATTTCAAGCCCGACCATATCTCGTCGATGGCACAGACTTTCACATCGACGAGACCGGTCGGCAGCAGCACCTCGCGCAGCACGTCTTCAGCGATATCGGTCGGCAGCTTCGATGCCTTCTTCGGCCATGATATCCAGATCACCCCGTCAGGCTGCACCAGCTGCCGCAATCGCGGCGCCAATGCTTCCAGCGCTGCACGCCGGGTCTCGAAGATATGGATGTAGTCGAAGCGCGCCTCCTTCTCAGGCGCTACCAGTTCGACCCGGCTGAAATGCGCGAAATCGGCAAGCGCTGGGACGCTTTGAGGCACGCCGATCAGCAGCGCTGCCTGCCCTGCCTTCAGCCCCAGCTTCTTTTCGAGCGGCGTTCCCGAATAGCCGGCGCTCATCGGCTTAGCCGTGCCGGCTGATGGCAAAACGTCCTGCCGTTATGCTCTGTCATGCGATCACCCTTGAGACCAACCTCTCCGTTTATTCCGGCTTGCTGAAACAAAAGGCAACTGCTAACCACGGTTTCATCACTCTCCCCGCATCGAGGAATGCCATGACTCGCGTCCAAGCGAACCTGTTGTTGTTGCTTGCGGCCGCCATCTGGGGCGGCGGGTTTGTCGCGCAATCGACGGCGATGGAAGCCATCGGCCCGTTCTGGTTCATTGGCCTGCGTTTCGCAGTCGCCACCGCCGCCGTCCTGCCCTTCGTCTTTCTGGAAAGCCGCAAGGCGAAGGTGAAAACCAGCAAGCGGCACCTCGGCATCTATCTCGCGATCGGACTGGCCCTCTTCGGCGGCGCCTCGACCCAGCAGATCGGCTTGCAGACCACATCGGTCACCAACTCGAGCTTCATCACCGGCCTCTACGTGGTCTTCGTCCCGGTCATCGCGGTTCTCTTCCTGCGCCGCCCGCCGCACTGGATCATCTGGCCGGCAGCGGCCATGGCGATCGCCGGCATCTTTCTTCTATCGGGCGGCCATCTCTCGGCACTCACGGTCGGAGACGGATTGACGGTCATCTGCGCCGGCTTCTGGGCCATCCAGATCACCCTTGCGGGCATCACCGTCAAGGAGACCGGCCGGCCGCTGGCGCTCTCGGCATCGCAGTTTGCCGTCACCGCGGTCTGCGCCCTCGTCGTCGCCGCTATCGTCGAGCCGATCAGCATGGACGCCATCCGCGGCGCGGCACCCGAGATCCTCTATGTCGGTATCTTCTCGTCCGGCGTCGCCTTCGTGCTGCAGGTCATCGGTCAGCGCTACACGACGCCGTCTCAAGCGGCGATCTTCCTGTCTTCGGAGGCGCTGTTCGGCTCGTCGCTGGCCGCCCTCATCCTCGGCGAAACCATTCCGCCTGTCGGCTATATCGGATGTGCGCTGATGTTTACCGCTATGCTTGTGGTCGAAATCGTCCCGGAATTGACCCGCCGCACCCAGCCTGCCTGAAACCGCATCCAGCACGCACGCCCGGCCTGATTCGAAATTTTTTTTCGAATGCTCCGATAACCCGCTAGCGTTGTGTTTTTGGGAAAATCTCCTCACAAAATATATTGCAGACGATACAAAACGTTAATCATGCGCGCGCGGGGAGCGATTTTTTGCGTTTTGGCGCAAATAGGATACCCGGCGGGACTGCGCCCCGGACAACACGTTAAAAAACTTTTGCTTGCCAATTCTCAATAATCGCAGCAATCTCGGGGCGTTCGGGCATTTTGCGAGCATGGGAAGTCCTTAAGAAAGTGCGCGCCGGAAACGCTAATATTCCGGTCAGCCAGTCTCAATAAGATGGGGAATAATCCCACCACGAGACAGGCCGAGGTAGAGGGGACCTTTTTCTCGAAATTCAAGAACTGCCTGCCAACGCTCCGGAAGGGGCTTAATTGATGCTGCCCGTGTGGATGGCGGGCAGAGAGAAAAGGACCTGACGCATGGCCGAGACTGGGACTGTGAAATTCTTCAATACTGACAAGGGCTTCGGCTTCATCAAGCCGGACAGGGGTGGCGCGGACATCTTCGTTCACATCTCTGCCGTTCAGGCTTCCGGCCTGGCCGGTCTGACGGAAAATCAGAAGGTAAGCTTCGACACGGAGCCGGACCGCCGCGGCAAGGGACCGAAGGCCGTCAATCTTCAGATTTCCGGCTAAATCCCGAAACAACGCGATCTATTCGAGTGGAAGCCCGGCAGAGATGCCGGGTTTTGTTATTCAGCATCCGTTCAGATAGCCGCCACTATCGTCTCATCCTAACGGCGCAGGAACCCGCTGCCGCTTTGAAGAGTTTATAGACAGCACTTCTCGCTGTCTTGGAAAGTAGGACAAGGTCATGAACAAGATCGCAAAGACACTTATTCTGACGGCTGCGGCCGCCGCTCTCAGCCTTTCCGCTGTCAGCGAAGCCTCCGCCGACAGCTGGCGCCGTCACCACAACAACGACGCCCTCGTCGGCGGTGCTGTGGGCCTCGCAACCGGCCTGATCGTTGGCTCGGCAATCGCCAACTCCAACCAGCCGCGCTATTATTACGACGAGCCGCGCTATGCCGAACCGGTCTACGAGCCGGAATATGACGCGCCGGTCTATCGTGCGCCGCCGCCGCGCTACTACCAGCCGGTCCGCGCTGGCCTTGAGCCCTGGACGCCGCAGTGGCAGCGTTATTGCTCGTACCGTTACCGCAGCTTCGACCCGGGCACCGGCACCTTCATCGGCAACGATGGCCGCGAGCATTTCTGCACCGCCGGCTGAGTTCGCAAGCTGTAGCGAATAACGAAGCGCCGCTAATCGAGCGGCGCTTTTGTTTTGTCAGATGCCCTGCAGAAATGGATTGCTGCGCCGCTCGTCGCCGATCCGGCTCCCTGGCCCGTGACCGCAGATGAAGCCGACGTCATCACCCAGTGGCAGCACCTTCTCGCGAATGGACTGAAGCAGCTGTTCGTGATCGCCGCCCGGAAGATCGGTGCGTCCGATCGAGCCGTTGAACAGCACGTCACCGAGATGGGCGAAGTTTTGCGCACGGTTGAAATAGATGACATGCCCGGGCGCATGGCCCGGCGTGTGATAAACCTCGAATTCGTGGTTGCCGAAGGACACCTTGCCGCCATCTTCAAGCCAGCGATCAGGCTCGACATTCTTCAGCCCCGTTATGCCGTATTTCTGCTGCTGCGTTTCGATCCGCTGCAGCAGCGGCAGGTCATCCTTGTGGGGACCGACGATATCGATACCGAGCGCCGCCTTCAGATCCTTTGCCCCGCCGGCATGGTCGAGATGGCCGTGCGTCAGCCAGATTTCCTTGATCTTGAAGCCGTTCTCCTTGATCACCTCCAGGATCGCCGGAACGTCGCCGCCCGGATCGACGATCACGCCCTCCTTGGTATCGGGGTCGAAAAGAACCGTGCAGTTCTGCTGGAAGGGTGTCACCGGAATAATGCCGGCCTGGAGCATGCCCATGTGTGCCTCTATTGTTTCAGGCCCTAGCTATAGCCGGAAAGCCGTCGGTTGAAAGCAGCTTTTGCCCAAGCCTCACGCGGCCGCGACAGGTCGTAACAACAGTTTACAGCGCAAAAGCAGGTTAAAAATTCCGAGATAATTACATAACATCAATAATTTATGGAAATATCGCTCGAAGGTGGAATTAATAGACTGGCCGGTTTTGGAACCGGAAAGTGAACGGTGCGTTTCCAGCCCAGCAAAAAGGAGAAATGGAAATGACCATGACGAGAAACCTTTTCCTGGCAGGCGCCGTGCTTGCCGCAAGCGCTGGCTTTGCCAATGCGGAAATGGCCGCCACGGCCATCAACGATCTCAACGTCCGCGCCGGCCCCGGCCCTCAATATCCATCTGTGGGCATCGCGACCCGGGGCTCTTCCGCCTATCTCGATGGCTGTATCGAGGGTAGCCGTTGGTGCCGCGTCGATGTGAACGGTGTTCGCGGCTGGGTCTATGCCGATTATCTGCAGGTCGAGCGCGAAGGCACGCCTGTCGTCGTACAGCAGAACCAGACAACGCTTGGCGTGCCCGTCGTTACCTATGAAAGCACATCGAGCGTGGTTGCCACAGATCCGCAGCCTGTTGATCCGCAGCCCGGTGACGAACTGATTGGTCCGGTCGGATCGGTCGAGGAAGTCACGCCTCCGGAGATGGTCCGCACCTATATCGACACCAATCCCGGTCAGACTGTCGAGCTTGGCGGTCAGGTGGTCGTCGGTGCCGAAGTGCCCGATGACGTGACCTTCCAGGAAATTCCGGACTATCAGTACCGCTATACGCGGATCAACGACCGGCCCGTCCTGGTTGATCCCGGCACGCGCCGCATCGTCTACGTCTATCAGTAAGACCGGCCGGACGTTCCGCAATGAAACAGAAAAGGCGGCCGCCTGGCCGCCTTTTTGCATTTCTGTGGACAAGTTACTCCGTAAAGGTTGCCGCAGGCGTGAACAGGAGAGTGCAGCCGCAGTTTATCCTCCGGCGCGCGCATGCCATCCCTTGTTGATTGTTGTCCCATTTGCGTTTTATCGACTGACGCCGCCGGGAAAATATGCCTTGTATTGGGAAGCGGAGATCGGCCGGCTTTGAAAAAGGCGGGTCGAGGCCGATACTCTGCAAAGTCCGGGGGAACTGTCGGCAGCGTAGATTTGCATCGGATAATGCTGAGCCGTTGTCTGCGCGTATTTCCCGGAACGCATTGGATGAGAAAGGAAATGACGTGCCGGCAAGACAGACAGGCCCGAAAGCAGGCAAGCCTGAACCGTTGGCCACGCCGATGGAAAACACCGGCATCATCGACTTCGAGATCATCGAGCTGTTCTTCTTCGCCTACCGCGATTTCGTCTCCGATCCGGACGCGATCCTCGAAACCAGCGGCTTCGGACGGGCGCATCACCGGGTGGTACACTTTGTTAACCGTGAACCCGGCATGACCGTTGCCGATCTTCTGGATACATTGAAGATTACCAAGCAGAGCCTCGCTCGAGTGCTCAAACAGCTGATCGATTCTGGATACATCAGGCAAGTCGCAGGCCCGGAAGACCGGCGCCAGCGCAAACTCTATCCGACAAAGACGGGGCGCGAACTGGCGCTTGCTCTGGCGGAGCCGCAATCGCGCCGCATTGAGAGGGCATTCGACAATGCTTCTCTTGAGACGCGCGAGAGCGTGAAGGCATTTCTGAGGGGCATGCGGGACAGGCAAACATCGAAAGCGGACTGAATGACGGGAAAGACAATCATTTCAGATGATGCAGCGCATTTGCTTGTCGTCGACGACGACACACGCATCCGGGCGCTGCTGAACCGTTACCTGACCGAGAACGGCTTCAGGGTAACCGTGGCGGCAGATGGCGCCGAGGCGCAGCGCAAGCTTGCCGGCCTCGACTTCGACCTGATCATCATGGACGTGATGATGCCGGGAGAGTCGGGCATCGACGTCACCCGCGGATTGCGGGCGATCAAGAACGTTCCGATCATCATGCTGACAGCGCTGGCAGAGTCGGACAATCGCATCGCCGGGCTTGAGGCCGGCGCCGACGATTATCTGTCGAAACCTTTCGATCCGCGCGAGCTGGTGCTGCGCGTCAACAATATTCTTCGCCGCAACGCATCGGATGCGCCGAAGATCGAGCAGATCATGTTCGGCCCCTACACCTTCTCGCTGACTCGCAAGGAGCTGAAGAAGGCGGCGGAAGTCATCCGCCTGACCGATCGCGAACAGGAAATCATGCTGCTCTTCGCCAAGCGCGCCGGCGACACCATTCCGCGCCACGAGCTGATCGGCGATGATGTCGAGGTTGGAGAACGAACCATCGACGTCCAGATCAACCGTCTGCGCCGCAAGATCGAGGACGATCCGGCGAACCCTGTCTGGCTGCAGACGGTTCGTGGTATAGGATACAGGCTGAGTATCGATTGAAGCTCCGGACGTCAGGATCGCAATTGAGATGGTGACTTTCGAAAGCCTGCGGCGCGAAGAGCGCTTGCCCGCCACCGGCTGGAAGTGGTTCGCGCGCTTTCTGCGCCGCCGCCTCCCCACGGGCATCTACGTCCGCTCGTTGCTGATCATCATCATGCCGATGCTGCTCTTGCAGTCGGTGGTCGCCGCCGTATTCATGGAACGCCACTGGCAGATGGTGACACAGCGCCTGTCGATGGCCGTCACCCAGGATATCGCCGCGATCATCCAGATCATCGATACCTATCCGCAGGACGCCGACTATACCGCAATCACGCGGATCGCCCGCGAGCAGATGAAGCTGCAGATTTCGGTCGAGCCTGATGGCGACCTGCCCCCGCCGCGCGAAAAACCGTTCTTCTCGATCCTTGACGGCATCCTGTCCGATGAGCTCACCGACCAGATCAAACGGCCCTTTTGGCTCGATACGCTCGGCGATTCCAATCTCGTCGAAATCCGCATCAAGCTGGACGGCAAGATCCTGCGGGTTCTGACCAAGCGCAATCAGACCTACGCCTCGAACACTCACATCTTCATCGTCTGGATGGTCGGCGCCTCCCTGGTGCTGATCGGCGTCTCCATCCTCTTCCTGCGCGGCCAGATTCGGCCGATCCAGGCGTTGGCCGCCGCCGCGGAAAGCTTCGGCAAGGGCCAGAAGGCCGAGAACTTCTATCCGCGCGGCGCCGACGAGGTCCGCCGCGCCGGCCTCGCCTTCATCCTGATGCGCGAGCGCATAGAGCGGCAGATGGAGCAGCGCACCGCAATGCTGACGGGCGTCAGCCACGACCTGCGCACCATCCTCACCCGGTTCAAGCTGCAGCTGGCGCTCGCTGGCAACAATCCCGACCTGCAGGGCATGGCCGACGACGTCAACGACATGCAGTCGATGCTCGAGGCCTATATGGCTTTCGCCCGCACGGAGGTGGAGGAAGATGTCGGCGAGCTGAAGCTCAGCGAGATCATGGAACGGATCGAGGCCGACTTCTCGCTCCACGAAAAGGCCCTCACCTATTCCATCGAAGGCGACGATGAGATTTCCGTCCGTCCCAACGCCTTCACCCGGCTGGTCATGAACCTCGCCTCGAATGCACGCCGCTACGCCAGCTCCTTGAATATCGAGGCCAAGCACAGCGCCAAGTGGCTGACACTGACCTTCGACGACGACGGCCCCGGCATACCCGAGAAGAACCGCGAAGACGTCTTCAAGCCGTTCTTCCGTCTCGACGAAGCCCGCAACCTCGACGATTCAGGCACCGGCCTCGGCCTCTCCATCGCCCGCGACATCGCCCGCAGTCACGGCGGCAACGTGACGCTCGGTGACAGCCCGTTGGGTGGCCTGCGCGCCATCATCCGCGTTCCCGCGTGAGTGCCCCACAATGACCGCTTTCAACCAGATGACCTGGCTCAACTCACCTGTTTCAGCGGATGTCCGCGACGGCGCGCTGCAGGTGCGCTCCGGCGAGAAGACAGATTTCTGGCAAGGCACCTATTACGGCTTCCACCGCGACGACGGGCATTTCCTGCATCAGCTACACAAGGGCGATTTCACCGCCGAGGTGAGTTTCTCCGGCCGCTACGAGGCGCTCTATGACCAGGCAGGCCTGATGATCCGCGCCGATGAGAAGCGCTGGATGAAATGCGGGATCGAATATACCGACGGCGCGATGCATTTCAGCACCGTCGTCACCAACACTCATTCCGACTGGTCCGCCTTCCGCATCGACCACGCCTTCGACGTCATGTCCGTCCGCGTCACCCGCAACGGCGACGCGCTGTTCATTCAGTACCGCACGGATGTCATGACCGAATGGCGCATGGCGCGCCTCGCCTGGTTCGACCCATCGATAGAGGACTTGCAGGTCGGTCCCGCGTTCTGCTCACCGCAACGCGCCGGCTTCGAGGCGACGTTCCATTCCTTCGCGCTGACCGACCCGGTCTCGCGCGATATCCACTGATTACATCAGCTTCTTGCCGTTTGGCACCGGCTTGTCCGTTGCCGCGAGCACGATCGCGCCTGCTTCGTCTTCGAAACCCAGCGTCAGCACTTCCGAGCGGAACGGGCCAATCTGGCGTGGCGGGAAGTTGACGACGCCGAGCACCTGGCGGCCGACGAGGTTGTCGAGATCGTAGTGCACGGTGATCTGTGCCGAGGATTTCTTGACGCCGATCTCGGGGCCGAAATCGATCAGCAGCTTGATCGCCGGCTTGCGCGCCTCGGGAAATGGCGAGGCTTCGATGACGGTGCCGACGCGGATGTCGACGCGCTCGAAATCGGCATAGGTGATCTCGTCAGCCATATTGGGTCAGCCTGCCAGTTCTTGCGCACGCGTGCGCGCCGCCTCGAGAGCTTCGTCGAACAGCGGCTGCATTCCCTCCTCCGCCATCAGCACGGCAAGAGCCGCGGCAGTGGTGCCGCCGGGAGACGTAACATTCTGGCGAAGTTTGGAAGCGTCGTCGGGGGACTGGTGGAGAAGTTCACCAGCCCCCGCGACCGTTTCCCGTGCAAGACGCATGGCCAGGTCCGCCTGCAGGCCAAGTTTACGGCCTGCCTCAGCCATGCACTCGACGAGATAAAACACGTAAGCAGGGCCGCTGCCCGACAAGGCCGTAACGGAATCGATGTCGGACTCGGCCGGAACCCACTCAACTGGACCGGATACGCGAAGAAGAGAATGAACGCGGTCGCGCTGATCGGCGCTGACCTTGGAATTGGCAAATGCGCCGGTCACGCCGCGCCCGACCATGGCTGGCGTATTCGGCATGGCGCGAACCATGGCCGCTTCGCCAAGATGCTTTTCGAGGAAGCCGAGCGTCTTTCCCGCCGCGACCGAAACCACGACCGTGTTCGGCCCGACCGTCTTCTTCACTGGCGGCAGAACCGCTTCCATCACCTGCGGCTTGACCGCGATGAACAGGACGCCGGCCTTCAGACCATCCGGAGCCGCCGTCACATGCGTGGCACCGGCATCGGAGATCGTCTTCATCATCGCCGGCGACGGACCGGGATCGACGACGACCACAGAGGAACCGGGTACGCCGTTCTTCAGCCAGCCGGAGAGCATCGCGCCCCCCATATTGCCGGCGCCAATGAGAACGATGGGATCAGAAGACAGGGTGGACATGAGGAATTACGCTTCGCCGACAGTTTCGAACAGAACGGCTTCCATCGCTTTGGCGGCATCAAGGCCGGACCAGATGACGAACTGGAATGCCTGATAATAGACTTCGCAGGTATCGAGCGCGCTGGAAAGCAGCACTTCGACCTGACGGTTGGTGGGCTCGGCGCCACCTGCCAGCAGCAGCGACTGACGGAAGATCACGACGTCTTCCTGGCGCCACAGGTCGAAATGGCCCATCAGCACCTGACCGTTGATCGCCGCGAGCAGCTTGGTGACCTCGTTGACCCGATTTTCCGGCACCTTGATATCGAAGGCGCAGCCGAGATGCAGGGCTTCGAACTCCTCCATCCAGGAAAAGGAGATGTGGTAATCGGCCCACTTCCCCTCGACCGTCATCGCGATCTCGTCCTCGCCTGACCGTTCAAATGCCCAGTCATTATTGGCGGCGACGTACTCGATCATATCGACCGGGTTCGACTGACGCTCGAATTCCAATTCCATCAGGCTCATGCAGCACCTTCTTGACCGGGAATGAATGCGACTGACTTGGGTCTACAAAACACAAGCAAAGCACACGCAAATACCGGAACACCATTTCGATGACCCTTGAACCGCAACCCAGACTTAACGCAGGAAACCTGCCTGGAGCTTACCGCCGTCCGGTTCGAATCATCATTTAAAATCAGTGTATAATCAGACCGGCGACAAGCCAGCCCCCGACCGGGCTATTTCCCGAAAGGTACTGTGGACAGCTTCTCGAAATCAGATTCAGGAGGGGGAGATAAGCGACTCTGCCCATTGGCTTTTTTGGCAGTGTCCACAGGTGGATAAACCCACCCGATTTTCTGTCTGAGATGCGGCGTGTCGCAAAAGCGCCACACCACATCTTGTAGCAAAACGGGAATTATTTCTTCTTTGCTGCGAGTTGCGCCTCAAGCGCTGCGACTCGTGCCAGCAGCGCATCGTTTTCGTCGCGCGCCTTTATGGCCATGTCGCGCACGGCTTCGAATTCCTCGCGCTTGACGACGTCCATGCTGTTCAGCCAGCGCTCGGCCTGAGCGCTGAAGGCCGTCTCGACCTCCTTGCGCACGCCCTGGGCGGCGCCGGCAGCGTCGGTCATCAACTTTGCGAATTCGTCCATGATGCGGTTTGTTCCAGTCGTCATGGCAGTCTTCTCCTTCGCACGACAAATTTCTTCAGGCCCGTAGGCTCTGAAAATGGAGGTAGGGCTTCGCCGTTAAGGATGCAAGCGCTTTGCTCTGGATAAGAGCCCGCCTCGCCCTGCCCTGCCTCACAATCGACTTGACCGCCTCGTATCGCAACGCCATGTTCCGCGCACATCAACGGGTGGGAAAGCTTTGCCGACTGCAGCCAATCTTATGGCAATCATGCCGTTTCCGGATATCGATCCGATCGCCTTCTCGATCGGCCCGCTCGCCATCCACTGGTATGGCCTGGCCTATGTCGTCGGCATCATGCTGGGATGGTCCTACGCGCGGCGCATCGCCGGCAATGACAGCCTGTGGCCGGGCAATGCTTCGCCGGTCACCAAGACGCAGCTCGACGATTTCGTCGTCTGGGCCGCCCTCGGCATCGTTCTCGGCGGCCGCATCGGCTACATCCTGTTCTATGACATGCCTGCGGTGATCGAGAGCCCGATCCGCGCCATCCAGATCTGGAACGGCGGCATGTCCTTCCATGGCGGCATCACCGGCACGACGATCGCCATGATCCTGTTTGCCCGCAAGAACAGCATCCCGATCTGGAGCCTGTTCGATATCGTCGCCGGCGTCGTTCCGATCGGCCTGTTCTTCGGCCGCATCGCCAATTTCATCAACGGCGAGCTCTGGGGCCGTCTCGCCGATGTTCCCTGGGCCGTCGTCTTCCCAAGCGGTGGTCCCTTTGCCCGCCATCCGAGCCAGCTTTATGAAGCGGGCCTCGAGGGCATCGTGCTTCTCTCCGTTCTGGCGCTTCTGATCTACGGCTTTCGCGCCCTGAAATCGCCGGGCCTCATTTCCGGCGTCTTCGTCTGCGGCTATGCGCTGTCGCGTATCTTGGTGGAATTCTTCCGCGAGCCGGATGCGCAGCTTGGCTACCTGCTCGGCACCGGCTGGCTGACCATGGGGATGGTGCTGTCCTTCCCGATGATCCTGCTTGGCCTCTGGGCGATCATGCGCGCCCGCCGCCAGGTCGCGCTGCAGAACTGAACGCAGACCGGACGTGACCACCATGACCACCGCACTCGGTGAAAAGATCAAGGCGATCATCCAGGCGAACGGCCCGATCAGCGTGACCGATTACTTCTCGCTGTGCCTCGCTGACCCCGAACACGGCTACTACCGTGTCCGCGAACCCTTCGGCCGTTCCGGCGATTTTGTCACCGCCCCGGAGGTCAGCCAGCTCTTCGGCGAGATGATCGGCGTGTTCATCGTTCACGCCTGGCAGCAGCACGGCACGCCGGCAGGTGTCCGCCTCGTCGAGATCGGCCCCGGCCGCGGCACCATGATGTCGGACATGCTGCGCGTCATCGCCCGCCTCGCCCCGCCGCTCTTCGAAAACATGAGCGTGCATCTGGTCGAGACCAGCGGGCGGCTGCGCGACGTCCAGAGCCAGACGCTCGAGGCTCATGACGGCAAGATCACCTGGCACAATGATTTCGACGAAGTGCCTGATGGATTCACGCTGATTGCCGCCAACGAACTCTTCGACGCCATCCCGATCCGCCAGTTCGTCAAGACACCGACCGGTTTCCGCGAACGCATGGTCGGCCTCGACGCCGAGGGCGAGCTGACATTTGCCGCCGGTGTTGCGGGCATCGATCCGGCGCTGCTGCCGGATGGCGCGCAGACCATGCCCGCCGGCACGCTGTTCGAATTCTCGCCTGCCCGCCAGTCCGTGATGATCGCCATCTGCGAGCGCCTCAAGGCCTTCGGCGGCACCGCGCTAGCCATCGATTACGGCCACCTCGTGAGCGGCTTCGGCGATACGCTGCAGGCGGTGCGCATGCATGAATTCGATCCGCCGCTCGCCAATCCCGGCGAAGCCGATCTGACCAGCCATGTGGATTTCGAACATCTGGCCAGAACCGCCGTTGCCGCGGGACTGCATCTGAACGGTGCGCTGCATCAGGGCGACCTCCTCGTCGGCCTCGGCATTCTCGATCGTGCCAGCGCTCTTGGGCGCGACCGCGAGCCGCGGACGCAGCAGATCATCCAGAGCGCCGTCGACCGACTGGCAGGTTCGGGTGAAGGCCGCATGGGCGAGCTTTTCAAGGCGATGGCGGTCTCCTATCCGGCCGTCGATCTCATGCCTTTCCGCCCGGTGGATTGACAGAGCGCGCCGCCCTGCGCCAACATCCGGCGCAATCGACAATGCTTCACCGGACGATCCGGTGAACAATGACCCCGTTCTAAACATCCCGGAATCGCTGATGCAAAACGCGGCTTCACCCGCACCGATTGAAAGCGCGCTGCTGAAACAGGCGGCGAACGACGCGATCATTCATGGCTACTTCACCCGCCAAGGCGGCGTCTCCGAAGGTCTTTACCGCGGCCTCAATGTCGGCCTCGGATCGAACGACGACCGCGACCATGTCAACGAGAACCGCCGCCGCGTCGCCGCCTGGTTCGGCCAGCCGCTGGAGAAGCTGGCCACAGTCCACCAGGTCCATTCGCCCGACGCCGTGACCGTCGATGGAAATTACGATGGCGACCGCCCGCAGGCCGACGCGCTGGTGACGGCCACGCCCGGCATCGTCCTCGGCGTGCTGGCCGCCGATTGCGGCCCCATCCTGCTTGCCGATCCCGAAAACCGCGTTATCGGCGCAGCCCATGCCGGCTGGAAGGGTGCGCTGACCGGCGTGCTCGAAAACACGATCATTGCCATGGAGAAACTCGGCGCCCGGCGCGAGGCGATCGTCGCCTGCCTCGGACCATCGATCAGTCAGGCAAGCTATGAAGTCGGTCCGGAATTCGTCGATCGCTTTGTCACGCAGGACCCTGCTTACGCGCAATATTTCATTCCGTCGGCAAAACCCGGTCATTCGATGTTTGACCTGCCGGCCTTGACGGTCGGCCGGTTGACGAAGGCCGGTGTGCGCGCCGAAAGCATCGGGCTCTGCACCTATCCGGACAGCGAGCGCTTCTTCTCGTACCGCCGCACCACCCATAACAACGAGCCGGATTACGGCCGCCAGATTTCAGCGATCAGCATCAGGGAGATTTGAGACAATGGCACTGCACTTCGAACGGAGCGAATTCGCCAGCCGCCTTGCCCGCGTCACCGAGCAGATGCGCGAGGAAAAGCTCGACGCTCTGCTGATCTTCGCCCAGGAAAGCATGTACTGGCTGACCGGCTACGACACCTTCGGCTACTGCTTCTTCCAGACATTGGTGGTCAAGGCGGATGGCACGATGGCGCTGATCACCCGCTCGGCAGACCTTCGCCAGGCCAAGCACACCTCCATCCTTGAGGACGTCCATGTCTGGGTCGATCGCGTCAACGCCGATCCGACCGTCGATCTCAAGAACCTGTTGGTCGAAATGGATCTGCTCGGCGCCCGCATCGGCATCGAATACGACACTCATGGGATGACCGGCCGCGTCGCCCGCCTGCTCGATGCCCAGCTTTCGAGCTTCGGCCAGATTACCGATGCCTCCTACCTCGTCAGCCGCCTGCGCCTGATCAAGAGCCCGGCAGAAGTCGCCTATGTCGAGCGCGCCGCAGCCCTTGCCGACGACGCCTTGGATCAGGCGATCCGGCTCACCAAGGCCGGCGCCGACGAAGCCGACATTCTCGCGGCCATGCAGGGCGCCGTCTTCAGCGGCGGCGGCGACTATCCGGCCAACGAATATATCATCGGCTCCGGCGCGGACGCCCTGCTCTGCCGCTACAAGGCCGGCCGCCGCAAGCTCGATGCCAATGACCAGCTGACGATCGAATGGGCCGGCACTTACGCGCATTACCACGTAGCAATGATGCGCACGATCGTCGTCGGCGAACCGACGCACCGTCACCGTGAACTGTTCAGCGCCTGCCTCGAAAACCTGCAGGCGATCGAAACGGTGCTGACGCCCGGCCATACCTTCGGCGACGTCTTCGACATGCATGCCAAGATCATGGACGAGCGCGGCCTCGCCCGTCACCGGCTGAACGCCTGCGGTTACTCGCTCGGCGCCCGCTTCTCGCCGTCCTGGATGGAGCACCAGATGTTCCATGTCGGCAATCCGCAGCCGATCGAGCCCAACATGTCGCTCTTCGTCCACATGATCATCGCCGATTCCGACAGCGGAACCGCCATGACGCTTGGCCAGACCTACCTGACGACATCGGGTGCACCGCGGGCGCTTTCGCGCCACGGACTGGATTTCCTCGGCGCCTGAGAGACTTCACCGGCAAGAATCCGGAATTGACACAATACCATCCCCGCCCGCATAAACTGGGCGGGGCTGATGCGAATGACGGAAGGAAAGCTGGAAGGATGACGCGATCGCTGACTGCGCCAGCACTTCTTGCATGCCTCGCCAGCCTGCTTGCCGCCTGCAACACGACCGACGCGATGACGCCGCTCGTCGATATCGGCGATTCTTCCGTGGCGCCGCGCTCCTCGCCGGTGACCCAGCGCGAAGTCGAGCGCATGGCCGGTTCGCAATCCCGCCAGGCCTTCGCCGCCGAGCCACAGGAGGGCTATCACCCCGCCTATAATCAAGCCTACCGCCCCGGCCCCGGCGCACCACCGACATCCATGCAGGCACAGGCCGACGCCCTTTCTGCGCAGGCGCCGCAAAGCTATCGCGCGCCCGAGGCCGTCGAGAGCGAGCCACTATCCAACGCCGAAGCCGAAGAGCAGGATATGGGCGACCAGGCGCCGCCGCCGCGCCGGCAGCGTCAGGAGACGCAACAGGTGGCCGCCATCGATCCGGTGGAGTCGGGCTCGACCCGCGGCAATACCGTGCGCTTCCTGCCGATCATCGGCGCACCCGTTCAGGCCGTCACGCCCCTCTCGCGCCAGCTCGGCTCCGAAGCGCGTTCGCACGGCCTAGCGATCAAGAGTTCCACCGATAACAGCAGCGACTACATCCTGAAGGGCTATCTCTCGGCCTTCACCGATGCGGGCAATGTCACCGTCACCTATGTCTGGGATGTTCTCGACAGCAGCGGCGGCCGCCTGCACCGCATTCAAGGCGAAGAGAAGGTCCCCTCCGCCGCTCAGGACCCCTGGGCCGGTGTCCCCGCCTCGGTCATGCAGCAGATCGGCACCAAAACCATCGCTGAATTCAACGTCTGGCGCCAATCTCAGGGCGGTTAGCAACAGGGTTTTGATAAATATCAAGCCCTGTGTCGCCTTTGCGCTTGCATTCAGAAGCAAGCTGGCTAAAAAGCGCGGCTATCAGCAGACAATAGGCGGGCCAAAATGAAGGTTTTCGCAGGCAATTCGAACCGGCATCTCGCCGAAGCGATCTGCACCTATCTCAATGTGTCCTTGGGCAAGGCCAGCGTCAGAAGATTTGCCGACCAGGAAATCTTCGTCGAAGTTCAGGAAAATGTGCGCGGCGAGGACGTGTTCCTCGTTCAGTCGACATCGTTCCCGACCAACGACCATCTGATGGAATTGCTGATCATGATCGATGCGATGCGCCGCTCGTCGGCCCGCCGCATCACGGCAGTTCTTCCCTATTTCGGCTATGCCCGCCAGGATCGCCGCGCCTCGGGGCGCACGCCGATCTCGGCCAAGCTGGTCGCCAACCTGATCACCGAGGCCGGTGCCGATCGCGTTCTGACGCTCGACCTGCATGCCGGCCAGATCCAGGGCTTCTTCGATATCCCGACCGACAACCTTTATGCCGTGCCGGTCCTGACGCGCGATATCAAGGCTCACTACGACACCAGCAACATCACCGTTGTTTCGCCTGACGTCGGCGGCGTGGTGCGCGCCCGCGCGCTTGCCAAACGCCTCGACTGTCTGCTGGCGATCGTGGACAAGCGCCGCGACCGCCCGGGTGAATCCGAAGTCATGAACATCATTGGCGAAGTCGAAGGCAAGGACTGCATCCTGATCGACGACATCGTCGATTCCGGCGGCACGCTCTGCAATGCTGCCGATGCGCTGCTCGCCCAGGGTGCTGCCAGCGTCACGGCCTATATCACCCACGGCGTTCTCTCCGGCGGCGCGGTCACCCGCATCACCTCGTCGAAGCTGCGCGAACTTGTGATCACCGACACCATCCAGCCGACCACGGCTGTGCAGTCGGCCCACAATATCCGCGTCATCACGACCGCCAACCTGATCGGCGAAGCCATCAACCGCACGAGCCAAGAAGAATCCGTCTCCAGTCTCTTCGACTGACGGTTCCATCCTTTCCCCGTTCGGAGCGGCGAAGTTGCATTTGCCGCTTCATCACGTTGACTGTTTCAACTAGGCTTCCTCTGTGATTTGTTTGCACGGGGGAGCAATTGTGACGAACATCCGAAACCATCTGAAAACCGGCAGGCGCCTGGCGCTGGTAGCGCTTATTCCGCTGCTATCGGCCTGCACCGTCGATGTCGATCCCGGCTACTCGCGGCCACCGCCGCGTCCCCGGCCGCCGCAGCCGCAGATGTGCACGATGGAATATGCCCCGGTCTGCGGCGAGCGCGGCGGGCGCACGCAAACATTCAGCAATTCCTGCCAGGCGCGCAGCAGCGGCTTCATGATCGTTGGACGCGGCGAATGCCGCGGCGGACCACCAACCTTCCCGCGCCCGGAACCAGACCGTCCCGGCCGCCCGGACTGGCCGGATGGTCCAGGCAGGCCCGACCGGCCTGAAAGACCGGATAGACCCGACCGCCTGGGCCGCCCCGATGGCATCTGCACCCGCGAATACCGCCCGGTCTGCGGCGAACGCGGCCGTCAGACGCAAACCTTCCCAAATGCCTGCGAAGCCGGCAATGCGGGCTTCCGCATCATCAGCGGTGGAGAGTGCCGCCAGTAGGCCCGCATTTTCCACTATCCAGCCGAACGAAAAAGGCCCGCTTCGAAGCGGGCCTTTCTAAATCAGGGCTTGGTCTCTTCGGAGGGCGTAGCATCATCCGAGGGCGCCGCGTCGTCAGACGGAGCGGTCTCATCCGGAGTAGCCTCGTCTGAAGGAGCGGCCTCATCCGAAGGATCCGTCTCGTCGGAGGGAGCAGCTTCTTCAGTGGCCGGTGCATCCGGACCCTTGATCTGCTGGCCATTGACGCTGACCGAGCCGTCGCTTGCTACAGCCACATCCCAGCGCTGCGCGCCATCAGGATCAGCCTTGGCAAAACCCTTGATCATCATCAGGCCGAAGGATGCCTGGGTCAGGTCCGGGTTGGTCTTTGCAAGTTCCTGGATGGCGGCGATCGTCTTGTCGTAGTCGCGCGCCACGATCGAAGCATTCAGCTTGTAATCTTTCTGCGTATCGACCCGGCCTTCCAGCTCGCCGGAGACCTCGACGTCATAGACGCTGGACTTGGCGCTAACCTTCGGAAAATCGACCTTCAGAATACCGCCTGGGAAAAGCTTCTCGGCAGCCTGCTGCCCGGCCTTCTCGCTGTCGTCGGTGGACTTGGTGAAATCCATCTTCATGAACTCGTCCGCGAAGGCCGCGAAATCCATGCCGGGAACGCCGAACTGGATATCGAGCGCCTGCGGCAGGAACGCGGTGTAACCCGCAGGAACGAGCGCGCTGTCGAGTGTCACGTCGGCAGCATCCATCGCGACGCCGATACGCGTTGCATTGCTCGGACCATCGACGGTGAAGTGATAGCCGAAGGACTTGGCGCCGCCGCTGCCAACCGCACTGGTGACGGCGAGGTTGTTGAGCTTGATGGTTTCCTCAAGCGAGCTCAGCAGCGGGAAGGCATTGCCGAGCATGCCCTTCAGCTTCGCCTCGCTCTCCTTGGTCAGCTGCTTCTCATCGGCATGATCGAGCACGAAAAGGACCATCTCCTTGATGTCCTTGGCGGCGATGCCGTTGACCTTGGCATCGAAATCCAGGCTGTCGGCGGAGATCTGGATCGGCGGCATTTCCTTGCCGCTGACCTGCTCGGCAAAGGCGCTGAACTTGCCGTTGGCGGCAAAATCCAGACGCCCGGCCGTGGCGCTGTCTGCGGAGCTCAGCTTGTAGACCATGTCCCCGAAGCTGGCATTGACGGATTCCGTGTCGGTCGTCGAGCTGATCTTCAGATCCTTGGCGCTGAAATCACCCGAGCGCAGATAGCTGATCGCCGGGTCGAAGACCGAGGTGAAATCCATCTGAGCGATCGAGTAGGTGAAGTCCGTGCGCGCCTTGTCCGGTCCGCCGAAATGGCCGGTCACGCTCAGGTTGTTGTTGCCTTCGAGGTTCCAGAGGCCGCTATCCTGCGGTGTCGCGAACATCTTGAACGGCACGAGACCCTTGATCTCGAAATCCTGCTTCTTGACCTTCTCCAGGAGCTTGGCGAAATCATAGGTGATCTCGTAGCGCGAGCCCGCCGGCTTGACGGTGACCGGCTGGCTCTTGGCGATGTCCTTCGGCAGCAGGTGATTGAGATTGTCACGGATGGCGTTCGCACCGTCCTGACTGATGTCAGCGGCGGACGCTCCCGTAGCCAAAGCCAGAACAATGGCGCTCGTCGCCGTGATAAGCCTGTGACGCATCTCGATAATTCTCCCTTGGGGCATGAAGGCGCGCATGTGAGATTGCCAGAAGCCGGATGTCAAGCCAGCCTCATCCGCGGGTTGATATTTTCTTCTCAGGCGGCTGCCGCGGCCTTGATCTCATCCACAGCCATCACTTCAGGTTGAGGCTTGGCGGGCGCATCGGTGCCGACGATCGCCTCGATACCCGACCGCGGCACCGGCTTGCCGAAAAGGAAGCCCTGCACCTGCAGGCACCCTTCCCGGCGCAGGAAGTCAATGTGATCTTCATTCTCGACGCCTTCGGCCAGAACCGGGATGTCGAGACTTGCGGCCAGGATCAGCGTCGAGCGGACGATTGCCGCCGACTGCTTGTTGGTGACGACGCCATCGACAAAAGCGCGATCGATCTTGATCTTGTCGAAGGGGAAGCTCTGCAGTGTCGAAAGCGACGAGTAGCCGGTCCCATAGTCGTCCATCGCCACTTTGATCCCCAGCGCCTTCAGCCGGCGGATCGCATGCAGCGCGTGCTGGTGGTCGGCGATGATGCCGGATTCGGTGATCTCGATTTCGAGACGCGAAGCCGGGAGGCCGGTCTGCAGCAGGATTTCGTGGACGATCTGCGGCAGGCGGGGATCGCTCAGCTGCTGCGGCGCGACGTTGACGGCGATGCGCAGCGGGTTCTTCCAGGTCGCAGCCTCCGCGCAGGCGGCTCGCATCACCCATTCGCCGAGCTCCAGAATGAAGCCGTTACGCTCGGCGATCGGAATGAATTCCATCGGCGCGATATAGCCGCGCACCGGATGCTTCCAGCGCAGCAACACCTCGAAGCCAACGACCTCGCGCGTCACCGTATCGTTCTGCTGTTGGTAGAACAGTTCGAACTCCCGGCGCCGCAATCCTTCACGCATCTCGATTGCGAGCGCGTTCCGCTCGCGGGAGATCTGGTCCATCGAGGCATCGTAGAAGCAGATGCTGTTGCTAGCGGTCGATTTCGCCCGGTACATGGCGATGTCGGCCTGCGACAGCAGATCGTCGATCGTGGTTGCCTGTCCCGGGAAGGTCGAGATGCCGACGCTGGTACCGACGCAGAGCGTCTGCTCTTCCCAGGAAACCGGCTTGGCGATCTCGTCGATGATCCGTTGCGCCAGGCCAGTGGCATCGGCGCGGATGAAATATTTGTGCATCACGGCCACGAACTCGTCACCGCCGACGCGGGCCATGAACTGGCTGTCGTTGCTGAGTAGCATCAGCCGCTCGGCAACCGTCCGCAGCACGGCGTCGCCGGCCGCATGGCCGTGAACGTCGTTGATTTCCTTGAAGCGGTCGAGATCGAAGGAGAGCACAGCGATATTCGCCGTCATGTCCTTCGGCCGTTTCGTCAGCGCCGCGAGATGCTCGTTGAAGGCGGCGCGGTTGGGCAGATTGGTCAGCGGATCGTGCAGCGACAGATGGCGATAGCGCTCGACGGCCGCCTGGCTGGACTGAATGTCGATGACATAGGTCGATGCACCAAGCGCGAGGATAACCACCATGACTGCGACAACAAGGCCGGTCATGATGTTGACCGAGATCAGCTCTCCCGCAACCGGAATGGCGCTGTCGGGAACGATCGTCAGGCCAGCCATGCCGGTAAAATGCGTCAGCACGATCGCCAGGATCAGCGCCAGGCCGGAGCCGTGCTTGCAGAACCGGGTGACCGGACGTGCAACGCGATTGGTGGCGACGGCGCCGAAGGCAGCAGCCAGCACCAGCGAGGTCAAGACATAGGGCTGGCTCCAGACCATGTGGCCTGCAACCTTGTATCCGGCGATCCCGACATAATGCATGCAGGCAATACCGAGGCCGACGATCGCCCCGCCCGCTTCGACCAGCATGGTCTTCGGCGTGCTGGCGGCAACGGTGAAACCGATGATGCTGGCAGCGATGCCGATGAACAGCGAGATCAGGGTGAGTTCGGGCTCATAGCCGTTCATCGCCGGCGACTGGTAGCCGAGCATGGCGATGAAATGCGTCGTCCAGATCGTCGATCCGCCGACAAAGCCGGAGAGAAACAGCCAGTTGAACTTCTGCAGGCCCTCTGTGCGCCGTACCCGTGTGAAAAGTCGCATCGTCAGCAGTGAGCCCAGAACGCAGATCACGGTCGCGAAAAGGAGATGCGACAGGCTGTGTTCGACTGTGATGCAGGAGATGATACGCAACATGATTGAGACCGCGATTGAAACCGTGATCACCTATATGTATTCGCATAGTAGGATTCATTAATTGGCGTTTTAATTGCGATTCATTGGTTAAATAACCGTCAGATTTTACAACCGTGCAAAAGAAAACCACAACCGCAGGAGCAAAGGACGCGACCGGCCCTGCCGAGCTTGCGTTTCAGCCGGACTTATACTATAGCGCACGCGTCCGCACAGACACCCTTGGAGGCAATGCGGATGAAGCTTCCGAAAAAAGGTGCTTCCAGTCAAAGGACGGCATATGCCGGACTTCGACTCTCCATATAACCTCGAAAGGAATAGCCATGAGCCACGAAACTTACGAGCTCAAGGCCGAGGCGCGCGAACGGGTTGGTAAGGGGTCCGCCCGTGAACTTCGCCGCAACGGTTTGATTCCCGCTGTCATCTATGGTGACAAGCAGGCCCCGATTTCCATTACGCTCAACACCAACGAGGTGACGAAGCGTATCCATGCCGGCGGTTTCATGACCACCGTTGCCACGATCGACCTCGGCGGCAAGAAGTACCAGGTTCTCCCGAAGGACTACCAGCTCGACCCGGTTCGTGACTTCACGATGCACGTGGATTTCCTCCGCGTTTCCGGCAACACGCAGGTTACCGTTGAGATCCCGGTTCACTTCATCAATGAAGAGAAGTCGCAGGGTCTCAAGATCGGTGGCGTTCTCAACATCGTTCGTCACGAAGTCGAAGTTCACTGCCCGGCCAATGCCATCCCGGAATTCTTCAATGTCGACCTGAGCGGCAAGAAGATCGGCGACAGCATCCACATCTCGGAAGTTACCCTTCCGAAGGGTGTCACCACGGTTATCGACCGTGACTTCACGATCGCCACCATCGTTGCTCCGGCAGCTGGCGTCGAAGAAGACACGTCTGAAGCCGAAGGCGGCGCTGAAGCCTGATAAGCTTCCTATCAATTTGTAAAGCATAAGGCCCGCTTCCTTCCCGGAAAGCGGGCCTTTTCATTTGCTGGCTACAACCGTTTCAGCAAGCTTTAACACATTCATGGAAGCATTCTCCCCAAAGTTATTGCCATATCGCCGTATATTAGAAGGCGGCCGAAGAAGAAGCGGCCGGGGAGAAAACGGAACAATGAATAATTCCGTTGAAAATAGATTTTTTGCGATTGTCTGCGGTGCGCTACTTGTTTTTGTCGCGCCGCTTTTTGTGCTTTTTCTCTTCCTCTCTTCAGAACGCGCCGACAAGGAAATCCGCGACCACATCTCCGTGCTTCTGGTTGCCAATTCCCAGGCGCTCGCCAAGCCGCTCTGGGATCTCGACGAAGACAGCGTCACGCAGATTTCCGCGACGATCGTTTCCCAGGGTGCCATCGTCAAGGTTGAGGTCCGCGACCAGTCCGGCCAGCTTGATATCACCCAGAGCACCATTCCAAAGTCGTTCAGCGGCGAGCTGGAGCAGGTCTCGCGTGCCATCATCTACAACAATGTCGACGGTCCGAAGAACCTCGGCAGCATCTCCGTCTACTATCCGAAGCTCGGGCTCTTCTCCGGCCTGAAGCATGAGGAAGTGGTCTTCATCTCGATCTTCATCTTCGCCGTTCTCGCCGTTTTCGGCAGCGCGCTGATCGGCAATCGCATCTTCGTCATCCACCCGCTGATGCGCCTCATTGCCGCGATAGAGGCCACCAGCCAGCTTGGCTCGCGCCATCACGTCGACTGGCAGTCCGGTGACGAGATGGGCCGCCTTGCCAGCAGCTTCAACGACATGCAGACCAAGCTGGAGCGCGAGGAAAAGGAGCTGAAGCTCGCCCATCGCCGCGCTACCGACATCTACGACCTGACGCCCGCCATGCTCTTCTCGCTTGACGAGGACGACCGCATCACAGCCGTCAGCGATTACTGGCTGGTCGCCACCGGCTACAGCCGCACTGACGCCGTCGGCCGCAAGTTCGCCGATCTCGTCATGCCGGATACCCGCGACATCTTCCTGTCGCGCAGGAACACTGCCGAGGAAGGCGCGCTCGACGTCACGGTCAAGTTCAGATGCGCCGACGGCCGCGTCATCGACGTGCTGATCCTGGAATCCAACGCCGCGACCGGCGGTACCGACAAGCTGTCGCTGTCGGTCATGACCGACGTGACCGAGCTCAAGGCCTCCGAAGACCGCAACCACCGCCAGGCAATCACCGATCACCTGACCGGCCTGCTGAACCGCCAAGGCTTCGAAGCCGTGCTCGACCGCAAGATCGCCGAAGCGGACGCAGCGGGCCAAGAGCTTGCCTGCTTGTTCGTCGATCTCGACCGCTTCAAGTGGATCAACGACAATATGGGCCATGCCGAAGGCGACCGGGCGCTGCGCGAGCTCGTTGCCCGCTTCAAGACCCATCTCGCCCCATCCGACGAAGCCGCCCGCCTTGGCGGCGACGAATTCGCCATCCTGCTGCCGGCCGCCGATGCCGAGAAGCGGGCGCGGGCGATGTGCGACCAGATCGCCACGATCTTCGACACGCCTTTCGGCCCCGACTTGCATCTGAGCGCCTCCGTCGGCGTCGCCATCTATCCGCGCCATGCGGCCAATGCGGCGGAACTGCTGCAGAAATCCGACATGGCGATGTATGCCAAGAAGCGCGACGGCAAGAACGGCGCCCGCCTGTTCGACAACGCGATGCTCGATACCGCACGCAGCCGCGCCGAGATCGAAAGCTGCATCGAGGCAGGCCTCGCCGAGGACTGGTTCGAAGCCTACCTGCAGCCGATCGTCGGCCTGACCCACGGCAACATCGCAGGCTTCGAAGCGCTGATGCGCCTCAACCACCCGCAAAAGGGCCTGATGCCTCCGGCCGAGATCATCAACGTCGCCGAAGAGACGGCCAAGATCGTCCGCATCGGCAACGTCATCATGGAGAAGGCGATTTCCAATCTCTCCCGCATTTCCCGGATCACCGGCATGCAGGACACCTATCTGGCGATCAATTTCTCGCCGCTGCAGTTCGAGCCCGCCCTGCCCTCGCGTCTGGCCGGTCTCCTCGGCCGCCATGGCATCCGTCCCGAACGCATCGTCGTCGAGATCACCGAGGCCGTGCTGATGCACGACAACCCGCAGATCCGCATGATCGTCACCGAGCTGCGCCGCTTCGGCTGCCGCATCGCGCTGGATGATTTCGGCACCGGCTACTCGTCTCTGAGCTATCTCAACCGTTTCCCGGTTGATATCATCAAGATCGATCAGTCCTTTACCCGCGCCATCAACGAAGGCAACGACGATGTCGGCATGAAGAGCCGGATGCTGATCGAGGCGATCACCACGCTGTCGCACAAGATGAACTGCACAGTCATTGCCGAGGGCATCGAGACCGAAGAGGAATGCCGGACGCTGCAGCAGATGGGGCTGGATTATGGACAGGGCTATCTCTTCCACCGGCCGCAGACCGCAGCGCAGCTGATCGAGAAGCTGAGCGGCGTCATCCCCTTCGTGGCGCGTGCGTCATAGACCAACGAACATCAGGAGTTATGCGATGAAAAAGCTGCTGCTTCTCGCCTTCCTCATCCTGCCTGCCGCAGCCTCCGCGCAAACGGTGTCCTTCACGACTGAAGACTACGCACCCTTCAACTACCGCGACGGCAAGGTCATCAAGGGCGCCACCGTCGAGCAGGTCGAGAAGGTGATGGCCGATATCGGCGTCGATTATACGATCGAGATGATGCCTTGGGCCCGCGCCTATACGCTGGCGCAAAGCACGCCGATGACCTGCGTCTTCGCCACAGCCCATAACGGTCTTCGCGATCCCCTGTTCAAATGGGTGGAGCCGCTGCTCATCGACCGCAACATCCTGATCAAGGCCAAGGACTCCGCTGTCACCGCCGACAATCTGGAAGAAGCCAAGAAGTACCTGGTCGGCACCTGGCGCGAGGACTACACCGAGACGACGCTGAAGGAAAAAGGCTTCCCCAAGCTCGATGTCGCCAGCGATTTCAACGCCACGATGCGCAAGCTGCTGGGCGGCCGCATCGATATGATGCCGATCTCGGAGCTCTATTTCGACAAGCTGAAGCAGGATCAACCGCTGGAGATGGTGACGGTGCTCTCCAGCCAGCCGATGGGCATTGCCTGCCAGAAGGACTTTCCGGACGATCTGCTGCGCAAGATGCAGGCCTCGCTCGACAAGCTGATTGCCGATGGCACGCAAAAGCAGATCTTTCTGAAATACGGCCTCAACCTGCTGCAATGACAGGCTGCTCCAGCCTTAGCGCTTGACTTCACGCCCGTTTCGCGGTGGTGAAACGGGCATCGGATTTTGAAGGAATGGATTGGCCCATGCTGATCATCGCGGGTCTCGGCAATCCTGGCAGCAAATATGCCGGCAACCGTCACAATATCGGTTTCATGGCGGTTGATACGATCCACCGCCGCCACAGCTTTTCGCCCTGGTCGAAGAAGTTCAAGGCCGAGATATCGGAAGGCGAACTCGACGGCGAGAAGGTGCTGCTGATCAAGCCGCAGACCTACATGAACCTGTCGGGCGAATCCGTCGGCGAAGCCATGCGTTTCTACAAGCTGCAGCCGTCCGATCTCGTCGCCATCTATGACGAGCTGGATCTGGCGCCCGGCAAGGCGCGGCTGAAGACCGGCGGCGGCCATGGCGGGCATAACGGCATCAAGTCGCTCGATGCCCATTGCGGCCGCGAGTACCGCCGCCTGCGCCTCGGCATCGGTCATCCCGGCGTCAAGGAAATGGTTCAGCATCACGTCCTCGGCGATTTCGCCAAGGTAGACCAAAGCTGGCTGGAGTCGCTGCTGGACGCGCTGGCCGACAATGCCGGCATGCTGGTTCGTAACGAGGATTCGCAGCTGATGAACAAGCTGGCGCTTGCCACCGGCGGCAAGGCCGACGAAGAAAAGCCGAAGGCGGAGAAGAAGCCGGTGGCCAAATCCCACATCCATCAGGCCCGCAACCACAACCAGCCTAAGATCCTGCCGGCCAGCGGCCCGATGGCGGAGATGCTGAAGAAACTGCTCGGCAACAAGGGCGACTGATCGGATGAGCACGCCGCTCGCGATCCGCACAGCCGAGGCCAGCGATCTCCCTGCCCTGCTTGGCCTTTATGCTGAGCTGAACCCGTCAGATCCGCCGATCGATACAGCCGTTGCTACCGAGCGCATGACCGCGATCCTGGCACAGCCGGGCATGCGCATCTTCATCGGCTTTGCCGGAAAGGTGGCCGCCGCCACCGTGACGCTGGTCGTCGTCCCCAATCTCACCCGCGCCGGCGCATCCTACGCGCTGATCGAGAACGTCGTCACCGGTGCAAGCCATCGCAAGCATGGCTTTGGCTCGGCACTGATCGCCCACGCGATCGACGCAGCCTGGGACGCCGCATGCTACAAGGTGATGCTTTTGACCGGTTCCAAGGATCCGGCAACATTGCGCTTCTATGAGCGCTGCGGCTTCGCGCAAAACAAGACCGGCTACCAGGTGCGGCGGCCGGCAGGGCGCTGACCTCAGAACAGCCCGGTCTCGTGCAGCCGGTAGAGAAAGAGGTTCCACAAGGCTGAAAGCCCGCTGTCGATCATCCAGGCGACAGCGCCCGAGGCACCCGGCGAAAACAGCATGACCAGCAATCCGCCGGCAGTGCTGAGCATCACCGAGATGCGGAAGTTCTTGAGACTGTCCAGCCGGTAATAGCCGTTGTCGTCATATTCAGTGCCGAACAGCAGGTCGGGAAGATTGTAGCCGCTGGAGAGCGGCAGATCGAGCAATGGCCGGTCGGTGATACGGTCCGGCAATAGGTTGAACACCGCCCTGCAGACATGGCCGATCGCGCCGAGCAGCGCAAAGATCGCCGCCGCCACGAAATAATGCCAGGTCGCCGCTTCCGCAGGCATCTCGAGCCTCCGCCGTTTCCGCTATGCTACCGAAAAACCTCGGACATTCGATTAAGGAGGCTGGTTAAGAGATCGCCAAGCTATTCCTCGGGCTCGGCCGTCAGCATCAGCGGGAATCCCGCTTCCTTGGCATAGTCCATCGCTTCCTTGACCTTGGTCTCGGCAATGTCCTTGGTGCAGACGACCACGACGCTCGACCCGAGCTTGTGCGCCGTCAGCATGACGCGATAGCCGGCCTCCTCACTCATCCGGAACACGGCCTTCAGCACCATGGTCACGAATTCGCGCGGCGTATAATCGTCGTTGAACAGAATGACCTTGTAAAGCTTCGGCTTGTCGAGCTTCAGCTTCGTCTTAGTTTTCGGTGTCAGGACAACATCATTGTCACTCATCGGGAGTCTGCCGTTATCATATGGGAAAGATGCGCCTGATCGCGATCAGCTATGCGCAATCATTTATGTGGCCGTAGAAGTCTGCAGTTCAAGCCCGAAGCAGTGAGAAGTGCTACAGCCTTCTTGTCGAAGCTGACAAAGGTCTCGCCACCGAGACGCCTGCCGTCGAGGGCGATGAGACCATCGGCAAAATCGCCGCCCCGCTCCATCATGTTTATTCCCGCCTCGACGGCAACCCGGTCCATAAGAAGCTTATCCGTTTCGAGAAGACGCCTCACAAACGCCTGCAACGGCTCTCTTCCGACCTTATAGCGGCCTCGCAGAACCCATATTGCTTCGCAGATTGCGACAACAGGCACTACAACCCGGCTGGCGCTGGCCAAGGCATCCTGCGCTTGCTCCGTCTCTCCGGTGTCATCTTCGATCACCAAGCGCAACAGCACGTTCGTGTCGATGACAATCGTCATCGCCTGTTGGCCCACCCGTCCGAAATCGCTTCGTTGATTTCGTCAATGGTAAGATGCACGCCTGCCTCGTTCTTGATCATCCCAAATAGGGATTCGATCGGCAGCTTGCCCGAAATCGCATGGAGTGTTGCCTGGCGCTGCGGTTGAAGATTGACGTCGATCTCATCGCCCGGGCTGATGCCCAGGTGATCGAGCACCTCCTTCTTCAGCGTGATCTGTCCCTTGGCGGTCACTTTCAAGCGAACCATCGACTTCTCCTTCTCTTTTAAAGTAAGGCAAATCTGCCTTACCGGCAAGGTTGATGCCTCGCGGATCATTGCAAGTCTTGACCGCGGGGCGCCATTCCCCCATAGGCAAGGCAACGATTTTAGCGAATACGGACATTCAGCCATGGGCTTCAAATGCGGTATCGTCGGTCTGCCGAATGTCGGCAAGTCGACCCTTTTCAACGCGCTCACCAAGACGGCAGCGGCGCAGGCGGCAAACTATCCGTTCTGCACGATTGAGCCGAACACCGGCGAAGTCGCCGTTCCCGACGCGCGCATGCAGAAGCTGGCAGCGATTGCCGGCTCAAAGGAAATCATTCCGACGCGCATTTCCTTCGTCGATATCGCCGGCCTGGTGCGCGGCGCGTCGAAGGGTGAAGGCCTCGGCAACAAGTTCCTGGCCAACATCCGCGAAGTCGATGCCGTGGTCCACGTGCTGCGTTGCTTCGAAGATGACGACATCACCCATGTCGAGGGTCGCATCAATCCGGTTGGCGATGCCGACACGATCGAGACCGAGCTGATGCTCGCCGACCTCGAGAGCCTGGAGCGCCGCGTCGAACAGACCCGCAAGCGCGCCGCCAGCAAGGACAAGGATTCGCTGGCTCAGCTGCCGGTCATGGAAGCCGTCATCAAGCTGCTGAACGAGGGCAAGCCGGCCCGCCTTCTCCTGAAGGCGCTGGCACCTGAGGAAATCGAGATCCTCAAGGGCCTCAATCTGCTGACCTCGCATCCGGTTCTTTACGTCTGCAACGTCGCCGAAGCGGACGCCTCCACCGGCAACGAGCACACCAAGGCCGTTGCCGAGATGGCAAAGCAGCAGGGTGCCGAATGCGTCGTCATTTCTGCGGCGATCGAATCCGAAGTCGCACAGCTGCCGGAAGAGGAATCGAAGGAGTTCCTCTCCGCGCTTGGCCTCGAAGAAGCCGGTCTCGACCGCCTCATCCGCGCCGGCTACCACCTGCTCGACCTGATCACTTATTTCACCGTCGGCCCGAAGGAAACGCGCGCCTGGACGATCGTCCGCGGCACCAAGGCGCCTGCCGCCGCCGGCGTCATCCACACCGATTTCGAACGCGGCTTCATCCGCGCGTTCACCATCGGTTACGACGACTACATCAACTTCAAGGGTGAAGTCGGCGCCAAGGAAGCCGGCAAGGGCCGCGACGAAGGCAAGGAATACGTTGTCGCCGATGGCGACGTGATCCACTTCCGCTTCAACACCTGATCAAAAAGCGCACTGCCGCCCTGGCGGGCAGCTCATGCCGGCGTTATCGCAACGCCGGCAATTTTGCCTGCAGGCCGAGCGGCAGCCTACCGACGATGGCACGGCGCAACGGCAGCCAGCTCATACCGATCAGCAGCACGAAAATTCCGATAGTGACGAGCTCTGCGGACAGCAAGCCGTCCATCCGCATATTGCTGTACTGCAGAATTGCGCTGAGCGCGACACCCAATGAAAGCAGGCCCGACGTGACGAACGCACGGCGGTCGATGATCAGCCCAATCGCCATCATGACAAGGACGATAGCAACCACGACAGCCGGTCCGGTGTAGTTGTCGACATCATTCGTGGTCACGCCGAGCAGCAGGAAGCACAACAACACCGTTCCATAGAGAAGCGCCGGCGCAGTCGCGAGATGCATCCAGAAAGCAACGTCAGAACTGCGCGTCACCCGCTCGCGATCCCTGAGATCGAACGACATGGCAACGGCGAACATGAAAATCACGCAGACGAAGAAGATGCTGACGGTCTGATATCGTATGGAGCCTGTTGCATCGTGCCACCCGGCCGCAGGCGCCATGAAAGCCAAAACGCCTGCGAGGAACACGAGGAAGAGCGAGATCAAAAGCGCCGCGAGGGCTATTGGTACACGATAGCGCCAATGAAACAGCGCCAGTAGCGGTGGAAAAGGCACGAGCAACAGGAACGCGCCCAAAGACGGGTACGGGTGGATGTATCTCTGCTCCAGTCCGAGAGAGGGGTCCGTGGTCAATAGCATGACTGAAGCTCCTATCCAGAGCACCGTCGCGACGGTAAGCGCGACGGCTGGAAGCGCTAGCCTCTGGCGGCGAACAAATATTTCGGCAAAAATGATGATCGCAGGCAGGGTTGCATAGACGGAACCCACCCCGCCGAAGCCGAGAAGCGCAACGATGATGCCGATCGTGATCAGAATGTCATGAAACCCGCGAACGAACCTGGGCGCCTCGCTATCTTCCAGCGGGTTGGCGGCATCTCCTTGGCGTTTCGCCAGCAGTTGCTCTCCCCCCGCGGTCGGCTCGGCCGCTGCAAGTCTTTGGCCGAGATAGGAAAACAACGTCTGCGCCTGGGTTTCGGTGATGATGCCGTCTTCGGCTGCGCCCTGCAGCGCCGTCTCCAGATTGCTCATGAACATCCCGCATCGTTGAATACAGCCCATGAAGATCACAGGATCATTTCGCAATCAATAGGCGAAAAGCCCGGTGATCCTGTGCCTGACGGTCCCGTCTCCATGTCTGAAAAGACTTGCACTCCCGACACCTCACATGCCATCTGCGAAGGCAGGGACTGACGAGGCCTGCAATGAACAACCAGAAACTGAGCTATGAAGATTTCGCGCCGGGCCGCAGCTTTCCGCTTGGCCCGATCCCTGTCACATCAGAAGAGATCATCGAATTCGCCACCGAATTCGATCCACAGCCGATGCACACATCTGAAGCGGGCGGCAAGGCGAGCATCCTCGGCGGCCTTGCAGCCTCCGGCTGGCATACGTCGGCTTTGTTCATGCGGATGATGGCCGAGGGCTATCTCTTGAACTCCTATTCACAGGGCGCGCCCGGCATCGACATCATGGAATGGAAGAAGCCGGTGCTATCTGGCGATACGCTCTCAGGACGCTCGATCGTGCTCGAATCCCGCCTTATGCGCTCGCGGCCCGGCATCGGTATTGCGCGTTTCAAGCACGAGATCGAAAACCAGCGCGGTGAGCTCGTCTGCTATTCGGAGAACTGGATCATGTTCAGCACCCGCGAAGCGGCGGAGGCACGCACATGAGGATGACCGAGCTCTATGCCATTGGCCAGAAGGTCGAGATCGGCAGCTACACCTTCACCGAGGAGCGCATCGTCCACTTCGCCACCCGTTTCGATCCGCAGCGATTTCATGTCGACCGCGAGGCCGCCAAGGACACGCTGTTCGGCGATCTCTGCGCCTCCGGCTGGCACAATTGCGCCGCCTGGATGCGAACCTTCCTGGATTACTGGATGGCGCAAAGCGTCCGCCTGGCCAAGGAGGGGCTCGCTGCCCCGAAACTCGGCCCCTCGCCCGGTTTCGAAAATCTGCAATGGCTGAAGCCCGTCTTCGTCGACGAGACAGTCGCCTATTCGGTGACCTTCCTGTCCAGCCGCCCGCTGGCATCGCGCCCGGGCTGGCACCTGAACAAGATCCTCAACGAAGGCATCAATCAGGACGGGATCCCGGTGATCCGCTTCGAAAGCAGCGTCCTCGAATTCGAATAGGACAAGCCGGGCGTCAGTGCCCGGCAAACTCCACCAGCGTGTGAACGTCGACGCCGAGCTCTTCGAGCTTCTTGCGGCCGCCGAGGTCCGGCAGGTCGATGACGAAGCAGGCGCCGACGACTTCAGCGCCGATCTGACGCAACAGCTTCGTCGCGCCGACCGCCGTGCCCCCGGTCGCGATCAGGTCATCGACCAGGATAACCTTCTCGCCCGGCTGCACCGCATCGCGATGCATCTCCATTTCATCGACGCCATATTCCAGGCTATAGGCGATCCGCACCGTCTCGTGCGGCAGCTTGCCCTTCTTGCGGATCGGTACGAAGCCGGCGGACAGTTGGTGAGCCACGGCGCCGCCGAGAATGAAGCCGCGGGCTTCCATGCCGGCGATCTTGTCGACCTTCAGGCCGGCATAGGGCTGCACCAGCTCGTCGACGGCGCGGCGGAAGGCGCGCGGATTGCCGAGCAGCGTGGTGATGTCGCGAAAGATGATGCCGGGCTTCGGATAATCGGGGATGGAGCGGATGCTGGCAGCAAGTTCCGAGGCAATGTTGTTCATGGAAAATCCGTCTGTCTGCGAGGGCACAAAGAGGCTGCACCCTATCAATTGCCACTCCCGGAACCAACAAAAAAGGCGGCCCGGAGGCCGCCTTTTGCTTATTCGAAAGAGAACCGCTCAGTGGTCCTTGCTGGCATAGACCGAGCGCTTGGTCAGGTAGATGAGGCCCGAGAAGATCAGCAGGAAGATCATCACCATGAAGCCGGTGCGCTTGCGCTCTTCGAGATGCGGCTCGGCAGCCCACATCAGGAAGGCCGAAACGTCGCGCGAATACTGATCCACGGTCTGCGGCGAACCATCGTCATAGGTGACCTGGTCGTCGGAGAGCGGCTTCGGCATGGCGAAAGCGGCGGCGGCGTGGAAGTACGGGTTGTAGTGGGCACCAGCCGGAACCTGGAAGCCAGCCGGCGGATCCTGGTAGCCCGTCAGCAGCGAGTGGATGTAATCCGGGCCGCTTTCCTGGTACTGCGTGAAGATGTCGAAGACGAACTGCGGGAAACCGCGCTCGACTTCGCGTGCCTTGGCGAGCAGCGACATGTCTGGCGGGGCTGCGCCATTGTTGGAGGCCGCAGCCGCTTCCGGGTTCGGATATGGCGACGGGAAATGGTCGGACGGAACAGCCTTGCGGGTGAACATCTCACCGCTGGCGTCAGGGCCATCCTGCACTTCGTAGTTGGCCGCGAATGCCTTCACCTGCGCATCCGAGTAACCGAGGTTGCTCAGCATGCGGAACGGGACGAGGTTCATCGAGTGGCAGGCGGAACAGACTTCGGTATACACCTTCAGACCGCGCTGCAGCTGACCCTTGTCATAGTGACCGAAGGGACCAGCGAAGCTCCACTTTTCCTCGGTCGGCTCCTTCAGGGGATAATGAGGCGTCGCTTCCTCGTGATGAGCAGGCGCTGCGCCAGCCGCAGGCGCCGCGTCTTCGGCAAGAGCAGCACCGGCGAAGGTGGCTGCAATTGCGAGCGACAGAATGCTTGTAACAAGCTTTTTCATGTTTTTAATTCCTTCCGCCGCTCGGTTATGCCTTGGCCGCAGACTTGTTCTTCTTCTCGAGCACCGCTTCGGTGATCGAGTTCGGAACGCGCAGCGGTGTCTCGACAAGACCCAGCACCGGCATCGCCACCAGGAAGAAGGCGAAGTAGAGGAGGGTGCAAATCTGCGAGATGGTGGTGAAGAGACCTTCAGCCGGCTGTGAACCAAGCCAGCCGAGGATGATCGCGTTGATCACGAACAGCCAGTAGAACAGCTTGTACCAGGGACGGTAGACGGCCGAACGGACCTTCGAGGTATCGAGCCAGGGCAGGAAGAACAGCACGATGATCGCGCCGAACATCACCAGAACGCCGCCGAGCTTCGAGTCGATCGGGCCGACATTGAAGGTGATCGAGCGCAGCATCGCGTAGAACGGCAGGAAGTACCATTCCGGAACGATGTGAGCAGGCGTCTTCAACGGGTCAGCCGGGATGTAGTTGTCGGCGTGGCCGAGGAAGTTCGGCAGATAGAAGACGAAATAGGCGTAAACCAGCAGGAAGATCGAAACGCCGAGCGCATCCTTGAGGGTCGCGTAAGGTGTGAAACGGACGGTATCCGTCTTCGTCTTGACTTCGACGCCTGTCGGGTTCGTCTGGCCGGTCACGTGCAGCGCCCAGATGTGCAGGATAACAACACCTGCAATCATGAAGGGCAGCAGGTAGTGCAGCGAGAAGAAGCGGTTCAGCGTCGGCTGATCGACGGCAAAGCCGCCAAGCAGGAACTGCTGGATCCACTCGCCGACCAGCGGGAAGGCCGAGAAGAAGCCGGTGATAACGGTCGCGCCCCAGAAGGACATCTGACCCCAGGGCAGAACGTAGCCCATGAAGCCGGTTGCCATCATCAGGAGGTAGATGACGACGCCGAGGATCCAGAGGATTTCGCGCGGCGCCTTGTACGAACCGTAATAGAGGCCGCGGGCGATGTGCAGGTAAACCGCAACGAAGAAGAACGATGCGCCGTTGGCGTGCATGTAGCGCAGCAGCCAGCCGTGATTGACGTCACGCATGATCTTTTCAACCGAGTTGAAGGCGATCGACGTGTCGGCGGCGTAGTGCATGGCAAGCACGATGCCGGTCAGGATCTGAACGATCAGCATGACCGAAAGCATGGCACCGAAGGTATAGGCATAGTTCAGGTTACGCGGAACCGGGTATGCAACGAAGCTGTCGTAGATCATACGCGGCAGCGGAAGGCGCGCATCGATCCATTTTTCCAAGCCGGTTGATGGCTCGTAGCTGGAATGGCCACTCATGTATCAGTCTCCCCTCAACCGATCTTGATCTTAGTGTCGGACACGAACGAAAAGGTCGGAATAGCCAGGTTCTGCGGCGCAGGGCCTTTACGGATACGGCCGGCCGTATCGTAGACAGAACCATGGCAGGGACAGAACCAACCGTTGTATTCGCCGGCCTGGCCGAGCGGCACGCAACCGAGGTGGGTACAGGTACCAACCATGACGATCCAGTTTTCCTTGTCCTTGCCGGCGGAGCGATCGAGGTCAGTCGCCTGGGCATCGGGAGCAAGGTTGGCATTGCGCGCAACCGGGTCCTTGAGGTCGGCCAGCGGCGTATCCGCAGCAGCCTTGATCTCTTCCGGCGTACGATTGCGGATGAAGATCGGCTTGCCGCGCCACTTGACGGTCAGCGACATGCCGGGCGTCAGGCTCGTGACATCGACTTCGATCGAAGCCAGTGCCAGCGTCGATGCGTCCGGACGCATCTGATCGACGAACGGCCATGCAACCGCAACGGCGCCGACAGCACCCGCCATACCAGTGGTGAGATATAGGAAATCACGGCGAGTGGGCTCTGATGAAGCCCCGCTTGTCGTATCGTGTTCGCTCACGGCTAAACCATCCTCTGCGCAATTTTCGCGGAATTCCGCCCTGCCCCTCTCAGCGACGAATCTGTTGAAGACACAATTCGGCCACAGACTCCCCACCAATCCGGCGCGTTCTATGCTTGATCGCAAATTATGTCTACCCTTGACAAGGGGCTGACGGCACAATGTCGCGGGAAATTTCAGATGAAATTTTCAAGTCAATCCGCAGGCTTCGCGGGATTGGAGGGCGCTGGAGCCTCTGCTCTAGACCACCTTGGCCTCGCGTCCGCCCGTACCCTCGCCAGCGCCGTCATCGGAGGCGAGGAACCCGCCGGACTGCCGGGCCCAGAGTTCGGCGTAAAGCCCGCCCTTGGCAATCAGCGCCTCATGCGTGCCTTCCTCGATGATTCGCCCCTGATCGACGACGATCAGCCGGTCGAGCGCGGCGATGGTCGAGAGCCGGTGAGCGATCGCCAGCACCGTTTTGCCGTCCATGATGCGGTTGAGGTTCGACTGGATCGCCTCCTCGACTTCGGAATCGAGCGCCGAAGTGGCTTCGTCGAGCACCAGGATCGGCGCGTCCTTCAGCATCACGCGGGCAATCGCGATACGCTGACGCTGGCCGCCGGAGAGCTTGACGCCGCGCTCGCCGACATGGGCGTCGAAGCCCTTGCGGCCGTTCTGGTCCTGCAGCCTCTCGATGAAACCCATGGCTTCGGCGCGCTTCGCCGCCTCGATCAGCTTGCCCTCGCCGGCATCAGGACGGCCGAACAGAATGTTGTCGCGCACCGAGCGGTGCAGCAGCGACGTATCCTGACTGACGACACCGACCTGCATGCGCAGCGTCTCCTGGCGCACGGCGGCGATGTCTTGTCCATCGACGAGAATGCGGCCGCCCTCGACGTCGTACATCCTAAGCAGCAGGTTCACGAGCGTCGATTTTCCGGCACCTGAACGCCCGACGATACCGACCTTTTCGCCGGGTGCGACTGTCAGCGAGAAGTTGTCGATCACACCCTTGCTCTTGCCGTAGTGAAACGAAACGTTCTCGAAGCGGATGCTCGGTTCGCGGATGACGAGTTCGCGCGCGTCGGGCCGGTCGACAAGCCCGAGGGGCTGAGAAATCAGCTCCGCGGAATTCTGGATCGTGCCGAGGTTGCGCATAATGCCGTTGAACTGCGTCATTAACCGGCCCAGCAGGAAGTTCAGGCGCAGCACCAGCGCCAGCGAAAAGGCGACGGCGCCGGAGCTTATCAGTCCGCGCAGCCACAGATCGACGCTGAGCCCCGCCATGGTCACGATCATCAGGCCCGACAGCAGCGCCATCGAGGCGCGCACGCCGGTGATGAAGCGCGTGAAGCGCAGCACCGTTTCCTGATAGATGTCGAAGCCCTGCCGCATATAGCGGTCGCTTTCCTCGTCGCGGGCAAACAGCTTCAGCGTCTGGATGTTGCTGTAGGAATCCACCATGCGGCCGTTAAGCATCGACGCCGCCTCGGCGGTTTCGCGGGAGTGGAAGCGGATGCGCGGAACGAAATAGCGCGCCAGCACGCCAAAGGCGACGATCCAGAAAAACACCACGGCCGCGAGCGAGAAATCGAGCCGCGCAACCAGCACCAGCGTCGCAGCCGCATAGATGCCGACGAACCAGACACTTTCCATCAGCGACGTCACCAGATCGCCGACCGCCTGCCCCGCCGACCAGACCTTGGCAACGATACGGCCGGAAAAATCGCTTTCGAAGAACTGCAGCGACTGGCGCGACACATGCAGATAGGACTGCCAGCGGGCAAGATTGTAAAATCCCGGCGTGATCACCTGCTGATCGACCAGCGCGATCAGGAAGGCGACGACGAAGCGCACGATGCCGATCAGCGCCAGCATGCCGAAAAGCTCGGTGCCGTGATCGCCCAGCAATTTGCTCCAGCCGTCTCCGGGCTTGATGGTGCTCAGAATATCGACTAGACGGCCGACGAACCAGAAGAGCGCCGCCTCGATCGCCGCCGACATTCCGCCGAGCACGAGCATCGCAATGAAGGGCCATCGTGCCTGGCCGATGTAGAACCAGATGAAACCCAGCGTCGAACGCGGCGGCTGGATATTATCCCGCTGACGGAAGGGGTCGATCCAGGTTTCGAACAGGTTGAGAATGGGGCGCAGCAACATGAGTGCCGATATAGGCAAAAACCCCGGACCGGCAAAGAGTAACGGCGGCTGACACAACCTTATATTTTGGTAATATTCGATAATATCGGCGTGAGGCGTGTTGAATGCCGCTGACCTCGCCACAATCTCGGAGTACAATCGACGCTCAACGGAGACATCCAGGCATGGAAACGAAAATGCTGAGAGTGCATATTCCGCTTCCAATTGCGGAAAGGCTGATGGCCGCCGCCGAACATCTCGGGATCGAGCACGACGCGATCGTCAGCGAGGCCGTCGCCGTATGGCTGGAGCGCGAAGAGGAACGCCGCCTGCTCGACCTGCGCACGCTTGCCAGCGCCAACACCATGTTCATCGTCGAGACCCACCGCGTCCGCGACTGGGCGGATAGCCTTTAGCCGTCGCCCAGAATGTGCGGCAGGTCGCGCTTCCCGTGCAGGACGCGCAACACCGAAACCTCGGCGCTGGTCGCCAGATAGTACGCTCTCACATCTTCGAAATCCGCGACCGGCCAGGACCGCAACCCTGCCAACGCCGGGTTGTCGAAAAACTTGGGAGCGCCGGCCTGAGGATGATCCAGCAAATGCGTGAGCGAGTTCTCGACGGAGTGCAAAAATCGATTGGCAAGCGCCTCGCCGCCCTGCTCCGCGAAATACACGGCTTGCGCAAGAATATCGCGGCGCGCGGCAGGCTTGACGACGAGCTTCACCGCAGCTTCTTCTCCTGCCGCGTTGAGAGCAACTGCGCGGCCTCCTTTTTCAGATCGGCCCAGAACTCGGGCGTGACTTCCGACCCGTCACCTGATGCGAGACCTTCCAGAAGAAGCGCTTCCAGGCGAGCGTCGTTTTCGCGCGTCTGCGCGTCTCGAATAAGGCTGCGGAAATATTCACTGACATTGCCGTAACCCTTGCTTGCCATCTGGCTTTCGACAAAGGTTTTCAGGCTGTCAGGCAGTGAAATCGTCACGGTCGCCATCACGTTCTCCTTCGAAGAAAAGATAGCATGGTTTCTTAACTGTTCTCAACAGTTAAGAAACCCTCCCGGCTTCCGCCGAAAGGGCTCTCTCATTTTCACTCCGCCGCGGCGTCAGCTTCTTCCTCGTGATCGGCGAGGAAACCGCCGGACTGGCGGGTCCAGAGGTCGGCATAAATGCCGCCCTCTCCGACCAGTTCGCTATGCGAGCCGGACTCGATGATCTTGCCCTTGTCGAGCACGATCAGCCGGTCCATCTCGGTCAGCGTCGACAGGCGGTGGGCGATGGCGATCACCGTCTTGCCCTGCATCAGCGCGAAGAGGTTTTCCTGGATCGCCGCTTCCACTTCGGAATCGAGCGCCGAGGTTGCCTCGTCGAGCACCAGGATCGGCGCGTCCTTCAGGAAGACGCGGGCGATCGCGATGCGCTGGCGCTGGCCGCCCGACAGTTTCACGCCGCGCTCGCCGACCTGAGCATCCAGCCCCTTGCGGCCGTGCATGTCGGAAAGCCCTTCGATGAACTCCCAGGCATTCGCCCGCTTCGCCGCCTCGATCACCTCCGCGTCCGTCGCATCCGGACGGCCGTAGGCGATGTTGTCGCGGATCGAGCGGTGCAGCAGCGAGGTATCCTGCGTCACGACACCGATTAGCGCCCGCAGGCTTTCCTGCGACACGGCAGTGATATCCTGACCGTCGATGGTGATACGCCCTGCTTCCAGGTCATAGAACCGCAGCAGCAGGTTCATCAGCGTCGTCTTGCCGGCGCCCGAGCGGCCCACCAGGCCGACCTTCTCGCCGGCCTTGATGTCGAGCGACAGGTTCTCGATGACGCCCTTGCCCTTACCGTAGTGGAAGCCGATCCGCTCGTAGTGGATCGCGCCGCGCTTGGCCTGCAGCACCGGCGCACCCGGCAGATCGGTGATATCGTGGTTCTTCGTCATCATATCCATGCCGTCATAGACGGTACCGATATTCTCGAAGAGTGCCGACACTTCCCACATGATCCACTGCGACATGCCGTTGACACGCATCGCCAGGCCAATGGCGATGGCAATGGCGCCGACCGAGATCTCGCCGTTCAGCCAGAACCAGATCGACAGGCCCGAAATCACGAACAACGCGATGCAGTTGTTCATGTAGACCGACATGTGGAACAGCGTCACACGGCGCATCTGCGCATGCACCGTCTGCAGGAATTCGTCCATGCCTTCCTTGGCGTAGCTCTCCTCCCGCCCGGCATGCGAAAACAGCTTAACGGTCGCGATGTTCGTATAGCTGTCAACCACACGCCCCGTCATCATCGAGCGCGCATCGGCCTGCTGCTTGGCGATCCGGCGCAGCCTTGGCACGAAATAGGAGACGATGCCGACATAGACGCCGAGCCAGACGAGGATCGGGATCATCAGCCGCCAGTCAGCCGCAGCGATCACCACGATCATCGAGATGAAATAGGTGACGACATAGACGAAGACGTCGAGGATCTTCATCACCGTTTCGCGCACGGCCAGCGACGTCTGCATCACCTTGGTGGCAACGCGTCCGGCGAACTCGTTGGCGAAGAAGGTCATGCTGTGACGCAGCAGGAAGCGGTGCATCTGCCAGCGGGCGATCATCGGATAGTTGCCGAGCAGCACCTGATGCATGATCAGCGAGTCGATACCCGCTGCCAGCGGCAGGCCGATCAGGATCAGCGCGCCCATCCAGGCGAGCCTTTGCCACTCGTTCTGCATGAAGGTCGCCTTGTCGGCGTTGCCGAGCCAGTCGACGATATCGCCGAGGAACTGGAAAAGCGCCACTTCGCCGACAGCGATCAGCGCGGTGAGGACCGCCATGATCGCAAGCCAGGGTGCCGCCGGCTTCGTATAGTGCCAACAAAAGGCGAAAAGCCCCGTGGGAGGCGCCACAGGCTCCTCGCTGGGGAAGGGATTCAACCGCTGTTCGAACCAGCCAAACATGAAAATGCTCCGGAACCGTACCGTTCCGTCTCCCGGCCCGCGCAAATCCGCGCTTGAGCACATATGGGAACCGGACGTTCAAGGGGCGAGGCCACAACAGCCGCGCAATGGATCAATGGGGGATTTTGAGAAAGCTTTTGCGCGTCAGGAACGCGCCATCACCAGCGGTCGGATGACGGCCGGAAGGCGCGTGAGCAGCAAAATATTCATGTCGGCCTCCCTGCTGGCGTTTGAAGATGTGCACCGATAACGCGAAAATCGCCAAATTTCCAGCTGAAAATCGGCGGAAATTGAACATTTCAGGGTCAAAATGCGTCCTGTTGCGTTCAAAACACACATGTTCTAGGGCTGGCACGCCCTTCCCGGAGATAGCGATGACCGACCTCAGACTGGCGCTCTACCAGCCGGACATTCCCGGCAACACCGGCACGATCCTGAGACTGGCCGCCTGTCTCGGCTTTGCCGTCGATATCATAGAGCCAGCCGGCTTCGACATATCGGACCGCAATCTGAAGCGCTCCGGCATGGACTACATCTCATCGGCCGCCCTCACCCGCCATGTCAATTTCGACCGCTTCGAGGAATGGCGCGCAACCACAGGGCGCCGCCTGATCCTGGCATCGACCAAGGCTTCCAGCCCCTACACCAGCTTCACCTTCCGGCCCGATGACATCCTGCTCTTCGGCCGCGAAAGCGCCGGCGTACCCGATCACGTCCATGACAAGGCCGATGGGCGGCTCCTCATCCCGATGGTCGAGGGACAGCGCTCGATCAACGTCGCCGTCTCCGCCGCGATGATAACAGGAGAAGCGATGCGGCAGACGGTTTGGAGCTGAAGCTCCGGGCCGCTTCGGCGAAATCTTGGGGCGATATTGCCATCGCCGAGTAATGGCCAAGGAACCAGTTTCCCGAAAGCCGTAACGTGAGCCACCCCTGCTGGAGAATTTTCTGTTGTAGCAAATAGAAAACCTGATTTACTGCGGTTTCGCTGCTTGGCTTTGAGGGGGATCTTGCCGATGGAGTGGACCCGCAGAACTGTTTTGCATGGGGGCATGGCATTACTTGCAGCGGGCGCGGTTCAGCGCCCGGCATTTGCCGCCGCCGCCTCGTATTTTGCCGGAACCGCCGTGGATAACGGCATAACCTATCAAAGCACCAACTTCGCCAAGATCGACAGGCGCTGGCAGCGCCAGGTCGTCAAGTATTTTAGCACCGAGCCGATCGGCACCGTTGTTGTCGATACCCGGCACCATTTCCTCTACCTGATCATGGAAAACAAGACGGCGATCCGCTACGGCGTCGGCGTCGGCCGCGAGGGTTTCAAGTGGTTCGGACGCGCCACGATCGACCGCAAGGCGCTCTGGCCACGCTGGACGCCGCCGCCGGAGATGCGCAAGCGCCATCCGGAACTGCCGGAATTCGTGGCCGGCGGCTCGCCGAAGAACCCGCTCGGGCCACGTGCCATGTATCTGCTGCGTGATGGCGTCGATACCGGTTACCGTTTCCATGGCACGCTTGAGCCCTGGAGCATCGGCAAGGACGCCTCGAGCGGCTGCATCCGCATGTTCAACGAGGATGCGATCGACCTCTATCAGCGCTGCCCGATCGGCACCGCGGTGCAGGTCCTGCCGCATATTGCCGATCAGGCAGAGCCTGCAGCCCAGGTCAGCCAGACAACCCCGGTCGAATGAGGAAATCACCAGATGCCTTTCAAGACCGGATTTGCCGGCCGTCTCGCCGCCACAGCCATGCTGATGGCCCTTGCCTCCTGCACCACGAGCAATATTGCGTCGGTGGAGGAACCCGCGCCAACGCCGATGACAGGCAAGACCAATGACCCCGCCCCCGGCTTCGAGACGGTCGCGGCGGGCAGCGAGGAGGACTTCATCCTCAATGTCGGCCGCCGCATCTATTTCACCCAGGATTCCGCCACGCTCGATTCCGTTGCGATGGCAACGCTGGACAGCCAGGCCGCCTGGCTGAGCCGCAACCCAGCATGGCTGATCAAGCTGCAGGGTTTTGCCGATGATTCCGGCTCCGAATCCAAGATGCAGACGCTGTCGCAGAAGCGCGCCGATGCCGCGATGGCCTACCTCGTCTCGAAGGGCGTCGATGCCAAGCGGATGTGGGCCAAGGGCTACGGCAAGGACCGCGAGGTTCGCGACTGCACGGATCGCTCCTGCAAGGTGCAGAACCGCCGCGTCGTGACCAATTTGCGCAAGGAACCGGACGCCGTCTGACCGGATTGGCGGCGCGCTTTCTCCAGGCGCCGCCGCCTCTCCTGATGTCGAGGAAAATCGCGTGCACTGGTCCAAACCCCTAAGGCTGCATCTCGGCGTCCTCGTCGTCGCATCGCTGCTCTGTACCTCGACGCCAATCATCTGGCTGGCCTTCAGCCATGGCCGCGAGGCGGCTGTCAGCGCCGGCGTGCAGCAGATGCGCGAAATGAGCCTGCGGCTGATCGAGGGCTACCGCAACACGCTGCAGGGCGGCACCGAGGCGGTCGCCCTCGCCTCGACCTTGCCGCAGCTCGCCTCCCCGCCGCCGCAGGATCTGCAGGCAAAGCAGGAATTTCTGATCGAGGCCCTGCGCAACATTCCGAATGCCACCAGCATCTACACCGGCTACCCCGACGGCTCCTATGTGCAGGTCATCAACACCAGCAGGCGCGATGTGCGCCAAACCCTTGCGGCGCCCGATGGCACCGCCTTCGCGATCAGAACCATCGCCGAGCGGCAAAGCGCCGACGTCATTTCGACGCTCCGTTTTCTCGACAGTCAGGCAAGACCGCTCGGCGAGAAGAACATCGACTACGCCTCCTTCGATCCGCGCCAGCGCCCATGGTATCAATCCGCCGTTCGCGATGGCCAGGCGATCTCGATCGGCCCCTATGTCGCCGGAACGCTTCAGGTCCCGACGCTGACCGTCGCCGCACCGATGCGCGACAACGCCAAGGTCGTCGTCGGCATCAATATCCACCTGCAAACCGTCGGCCGCCTGCTCGATGCGCAGGGTATCGCGCCGCGCGCACGCGCCTATATCATCGACGATGCGGACGATCTGGTTGCCCATTCCGACCCTGCCATCATGCAGAGGCTGCTCGACATCTGGTCGAAAAGCACGGGCCCGGCCGATACGACCGCCAACAGCTTCGACAGCAGCCTCGAAACCGTGGCACGGCTGCGCCACGACCCGGCCTTTGCCAATGGCGGCCTGGCGCGCATCGAGCTCGACGGCGAAAGACACCTGCTGCAGATCGCCCCGGTCAGCGTCTCCGGCCTGTTCAAGGGCGATGTCGTCGCCATCGTCGTGCCGCTGGAGGATCTGGTGGCACAGGCCAACCGGCTGCTGATCCACAATCTCCTGATCGCCGCGGGGTTCCTGATCGCCGGTGTCGCGGCATCGGTGATCCTGTCGCGCATCGTCAGCCGCTCGCTGAACAAGCTTGCCGACGAGGCGCGGCGGATCGGCGATCTCGATGTCGGCGAGAAGGCGGCCTCGCATTCCTGGATCTCGGAGATCAACACGCTGGCGACGGCGCTGGCCGCAAGCCGCCACGCCATCCGCCAGTTTGCGCTCTATGTGCCGCGCGAAGTGGTCCGGCGGATCGTCGGTTCCGAAGACCGCACGATGGTCAAGGCGAGACGGCAGGAGGTCACCGTCCTCTTCACCGATATCCGTGACTTCACCACCATATCCGAGCAGCACTCGCCCGAGGACGTCGTCGATATACTCTCGGCCTATTTCGAGCTCTTGAACACCATCGCCGAGCGCCATGGCGGCACCGTCGTCCAGTATCTCGGCGACTCCATCTTCGTCATGTGGAATGCCCCTGTCGAAGATTTGAGACATGCCGAAAACGGCTGCCGTTGCGCGCTCGCCATGAAGGCGGCGATCGATGCGATGAACGAAACCAATGCCGGAAACGGCCTGCCGGAACTCTTTACCCGTTTCGGCCTGCACACCGGCCCCGCCGTCGTCGGCAGCTTCGGCGCCATCTCGCGGCAGCAATACACGGCCATGGGCGATACGATCAACGTCGCCTCGCGGCTGGAAGGGCTCAACAAGCAGTTCAACACCTCGATCCTGCTGAGCGCGGCAACACGCGATGCCGTTGCCGGGCAGTTCGAAATGCGCCCGCTCGGTCTGGTGCAGGTCAAGGGGCGCGCCGAGAAGGTGGATATATGGGAGCTTGCTGGGGTAGGTAGCGAGGAAAACATCGACGAACGGAAAGTCGCCGGATGATGTAGTAGCCGCTTCGCGCCAGAGCGGCGGCGTATTGCTTTGCGGACGAATTGCGATAATACGAATTCACTCACCACGGACCCGGTGAAACTCCGGGTGGCTCTTCTGGCCGCCGATCCGCCAGACCACGCAAAACCTGCATGCCAATCAACCGGCCGCTCGTAAGAGCGCGCTCGTCATGCTTTGCGAGAACTTATCACATGCAATTTTCTTCCGTCCGCAGGGATTGGTCCGCCAATCCCAGGCGCGAAATGCTCGCTGGAGCAGTCGCGACATTCGCTTTGATCCCTGAGGTCATCGCTTTCTCCTTCGTCGCCGGTGTCGATCCTCAGGTCGGCCTGTTCGCGTCCTTTGTCATCGGCATCGTCATTGCCTTCACGGGCGGCCGTCCGGCGATGATATCGGCTGCGGCAGGGTCGGTCGCCCTCGTCGCGGCACCGCTGGTTCATGCGCACGGACTTCAATATCTCTTCGCCGCCGGATTGCTCGCGGGGCTGTTTCAGATCGCCTTCGGCATTCTGCGCCTCGGCGTCCTGATGCGCTATGTCTCGAAATCCGTACGAACGGGCTTCGTCAATGCGCTGGCGATCCTGATCTTCGCTGCTCAGCTGCCGCATATCGTCGATGGAGACTGGCTGGCTTACTGCATGTTGGCAGCGGGTCTGGCGGTCATCTACATCGCGCCAAGGGTGACCACAGCCATCCCCTCTCCGCTGATTTGCATTCTCATCCTGACGGTCGCTGCGATCTCGTTCAACCTTCCGGTGATGAGGATTGCCGATCTCGGCAAACTTCCTGATTCCCTCCCGGTCTTCGGCTGGCCCGCCGTCCCGATCACGCTCGAAACGCTGACGATCATCGCCGGACCGGCGCTGGCCATTGCCATGGTCGGACTGCTGGAATCGATGATGACGGCGAGCGTCGTTGACGATCTGACCGGAACGCCGAGCTCGAAGAACAGGGAATGCACCGGCCTCGGCATCGCCAACATGGCGTCCAGCCTGTTCGGTGGAATCGCCGGATGCGGCATGATCGGCCAGGCGGTGAGCAACGTGAAATACGGCGGCCGCGGCCGGCTTTCCACTCTCTTCGCCGGCGCGTTGCTGCTCGTGCTGATGGTGCTGCTGAAGCCTTGGGTCTCTCAGGTTCCGGTCGCCGCACTCGTTGCCATCATGGTCATGGTGTCTATCGATACCTTCGACTGGTCGTCGTTGAAGACGATGGTCGTTCACCCGAAAATGTCGAGCGCCGTCATGCTCGTAACTGTTCTCGTCACGGTGTTCAGCGCCAACCTGGCTCTGGGCGTCACCGTCGGCGTCCTGCTGAGCGGCGTGTTCTTCATGTTCAAGGTGGCCCGTCTCCTGCAAGTGAAAACGGAGATCGACGCCGATGCGGGTCAGGTCAGATATCTGGTGTCGGGTCAGGTATTCTTTGCATCGGCCGACGTCTTCATCGACGCATTCGACATCGAACAGTCCAAGGGCATGGACGTGACGATCGACGTTTCACAGGCGCATTTCTGGGACATCACGGCAGTCGCCGCACTCGATCGGGTCGTAGACCGTTTCAATACCCATGGCATCGCATCCCGTGTCTTGGGATTGAATGATGCCAGTGCGACTCTGATCCGAAGCCTCGATGGCTCAACGAAGCTTGAAGAAATCTGACCGCACCTCGGCAACGGGATCGATGACGGCAGGCCGTCGTCATCGATCGTTTGCTTAAGGGAAGCCCTACCCCAACGCGCTCTGCGCCGCGCAGATCCGGTCGATCAGCGCATCGAACTCGCCCTTCGGCGGGCGGTTCTTCGCCAGACGCTGCTTCAGATGTAGGATCGGTTCCGCCAGGATGTCGTCGAGGTTCTCGGCACAGGTGAAATCGCCCGCCACGCGCTTGACCTTCGAATTGTCGAAGATGGCGGTCCAGGCCTTGTCGCCGACCAGCGGACCGACCCAGTCCGGATTGTACTTGATCAGCGTGTCGGTCGGGACATGGACGATCTTGGCCTCGACGCCGAGCAGCCGCGCGATCGCTTTCTGAATGTCGTTCCAGATATGCGCGCGGTCGGAAGTGATGTGGAAGATCTCACCGAGCGCCGCCTGCTTGCCGAACAGTCCGGCAAAGGGAACGGCGAAATCGACGGAACGCGTCAGGGTCCAGGGCGTGTGGCCATCGCCGGCGACGATCGTCGGCTCGCCATCCAGCATGCGCCTCGCCATGATATCGCTCTCGCCCATCATGATCGGCAGGCCGGTACGGACGGTATGGCTGGGCCGGACGATCGTCCAAGCGAGATTGCTGGATTTCTTCAGCAGTTCCTCGCAGGCGATCTTCGCCTGGCTGTAGGGCCAGTAGGGATTGATGGCAGGCGTGTTTTCGGTGATCACATAATGGCGCGCCGGCTTTTCATAGACAGAGGCCGACGAGATGAAGATGTATTGGCCGCAATGGCCCGAAAATATCTCGATGTCACGGGCGATCTGATCCGGCGTGAAGGCGATGAACTGGCAGACGACGTCGTAGTTGGCCTTGGCGAGATCGGCATAGGCTGCCGATCCGAGTTCGCCGGTGATCGAGGTCACGCCGGCAGGCAGCGGATCGCCTCTCAGCCCGCGGTTGAAGACGCTGACATGGTGTCCCTGAGCAACCGCGCGCTCGACGCAGGGATAAGAGATCTGGCCGGTACCGCCGATGAAAAGCACGTTCAAAGCCATGGAAGAGACCTCGGTATGTGATGGGCAGGATCTGTGGTTGCTTTTCATAGCGCGAATGGGCCTGATCGTCTCCCGCAAATCCTAGGGGCGCGCCGCGGCCGGAAAGCGGTGCCAAGATACAAGCCGATGTCGGAACCCTGGCTGTCCGGACGTCTTCAAGACAGACATGTTCTGGAGGAAACGATGACGATCACCATCACCGCCTTTGAATGCTCGCCCGATCGCGGCCGCGGAATGGCCCGCGACATGCGCGTTCGCTGGGCACTCGAAGAAGTCCAGCAACCCTATGAGGTCCGTCTCGTGTCCTTCGAGGCGATGAAGCAACCCGCCCATCTGGCGCTCCAGCCTTTCGGGCAAATCCCGACCTACGAAGACGGCGACCTGGCGATCTTCGAGTCCGGCGCCATCATCCTCCATATCTCCGAACAATTCCCCGGCCTGCTGCCCGCGGATCAGAACGGCCGCGCTCGCGCCATCGCCTGGCTGTTTGCCGCCGTCAGCACCATCGAGCCGCCGATTGTCGAACGGGAAGCGACAGGCTTTCTGGAGCGCAACGAGAGCTGGTACGAACAACGCCTCCCCCTCCTCACCGGCCGCATCCGCAAGCGGCTGGCCGAACTGTCACGACGCCTCGGCACTGCCGACTGGCTGGACGGCGATTTCAGCGCCGGTGACCTGCAGATGATCTCGGTGCTTCAGCGGCTCAAAAGCTCCAATCTGCTCGATGAATTCCCGAACCTAGCGGCCTATGTCGCACGCGGCGAGGCACGGCCAGCCTACAAGCGCGCGTTCGATGCACAGTTGGCGGTTTTTCTGGCCTCCTCGCAGAGCTGACCAAGGCCCTTCGAACCCGAAATCATCTGCGGCATCCGGTAGCATTCGCCGCCGGATGCCATTGATTTCCAGCGGCTCTGCCGTAGATGACGGCACATCCCTGCAATATGTCGCAAACGGCGTTGTGTTGCTGCCAAATCGGCCTATTATTGTTAGCCGGGCAAACAAAAATCCGTCACTGCGCAGCAATTTCAACGAATTGGCAATGACGTGATTCTAATATGCACAGCATTGCAAACGCCAACCAAGAAGAAGACTGCTGATAATGGAATCCACGATCGTCATGATAAACCTGTTCGGTGCCGTAGCCTTGCTGCTATTCGGCCTGGCGCAGGTCAAAGATGGCGTGTCGCGGGCCTTCGGCGCCAAGCTCCGGACAGGGCTTGCGACCGGCACGCGCAGCGGTCTGCGCTCCTTCTTCTCCGGTTTCGTCGCTACCGTCGCATTGCAGAGCTCGACGGCCACCGCGTTGATGGTCGCCTCCTTCGTCGAGCGTGAGCTGGTCAAGCCGCGCATGGCGCAGATCGTGCTGCTCGGCGCCAATGTCGGCACCGCCGTCACCGCCTGGATCGTCGCCACCGGCATCGAATGGCTCTCGCCGCTGGTGATCCTTGCCGGCATCGTGCTTTATCGCAGCGGTTCCACCTCCCGACAGGGCGGCGGCACGGCGCTGATCGGCATCGGCCTGATGCTCCTGTCGCTGCATCTGCTGAGCAGCGCTACCGAACCGATGCGCCAGTCGCCGGCACTCGCGGCCTTCGTCGGCCTGCTCGACAATGCCTGGCCGGTGGCGCTCGCCTTCTCGGCGGGCATTGCCTTCATCTCCTCGTCCAGTCTGGCCGCCGTCGTGCTGATCCTGTCGCTGGCATCGACAGGCATCCTCTCTGCGGATCTGGTGATCATCCTGGTGCTCGGCGCCAATCTCGGCGGCGCCATTCCGCCGGTTGTCGCCTCGCTCTCCGGCCCGGCTTCGGCCAAACGGGTGACATTGGGCAATCTGATCGTGCGCGCCATCGGCTGTCTCATCGCCCTGCCGCTCGCCGGTTACGGGGCGGAACTTCTGGAGCTTCTTCCGCTGGCGCCTGCAAAGCTGCCCGTCGATGCCCATCTCGGCTTCAACCTGATGCTTGCCGCCGTCGCCTGGCCCTTCTCGCGCCTGCTGTCGAAGCTGATGCTGCGCCTGGTGCCGGAAGAAGCGCAGCCCGACAACGCCCCGAAATATCTGGATCAGGGCGAACTCTCGACCCCGGTCGTGGCTCTCGCCAGTGCCACGCGCGAAACGCTGGGCGTCGGCGATCTCATCGAGCGCATGCTGATGCGCGCCTCCGATGCCTTCGAGAAGGACGATCTTGCCAAGCTCAAGGAAATTCCCTCGCTCGAAAAGCGCGTCGACAGCCTGCAGCAGGAAGTGAAGATCTATCTCTCCAAGCTCGGCCGCGAAGGCCTCAGCGAGGAAAACGGACGCCGCTCGATCGTCATCATCGACTATGCGATCAACCTCGAACATATCGGCGATATCATCGAGAAGGGTCTGCTGCCGCAGGTCACCAAGAAGGCTTCGCTCGGCCTGAAATTCTCTGAGGACGGCTATGAGGAGCTGAAGAAGCTCTTCCACCTGACGATCGACAATCTTCGCATCGCCCAGACGATCTTCGTCACCCGCGATTTCAAACTCGCCAAGCAGATGATGGAAGTGAAGGTCGAGGTCCGCAGGATGGAGAAGCAGTCCTCCGAGCGCCATCTGGAGCGCCTGCGCGACGGCCGCGCCGACAGCCTGCAGACCAGCTCGCTGCATCTCGACATGCTGCGCGACCTGAAGCGCATCAACGCCCATATCGTCTCGGTCGCCCATCCGATCATGGACGAACACGGCCTCCTCATCGAAAGCCGCCTCAAGGACGCTGCGGAATAGAGATGATCAGTCGGCCGATGGCAGGCGGCGCATCGTGAACTCGATCTGATCATTATCGAGCTGCCGCCAGCTTTCGACTTCGGTCCAGTAGGCCGCCTTCGGATATTCGGCAAACCATTCTCGGGCCTTGGCCCGCGCATCGAGCAGCGCAAGCCGGTATGTTTCGCGCACGAAGCGGTCCGCGCCCGTGCGGGGCGTCCCCTCGGCGCGATGCCGCTCGATCCTTCGTTTCAAGCCGTCGAATGACGGAGGTCCCGGAATTTTATTCATGAAACCTACCTCTGCCGGAAAAAGGTAGTATCGAAGCCGCTAATTTGCGAGTCGAATCTTGACTGCGGCCTTCCGCCCGCTGGCGACTGGCGTTCCTAGCTGATAGGAGGCGTCGCAATCAGGAATGACGGGTCGCGGCTCCGGCTGCGGCCTATGGGGGTTAGTATGGAAAGACCAGTATTGCCGGCAGGCCTTCCCGCCGACATCGAAGACAAGAAGCTTGCGGCCCAGACGTGGTTCCGGCAGCTGCGCGACACGATCTGTTCCACCTTCGAGGCACTGGAAGACGAACTCGCCGGACCGATGTCCGATCGCGAGCCGGGCCGCTTTATCGGCAAAGACTGGTCGCGTGACAATGGCGCGGGCGGCGGCGGACGCATGTCGATGATGCATGGCCGCGTCTTCGAAAAGGTCGGCGTTCACACCTCGACCGTCTATGGCGAATTCGCCCCCGATTTCCGCGCCCAGATCCCCGGCGCCAATGAGGACCCGCGCTTCTGGGCCTCCGGCATCTCGCTGATCGCCCACCCCGTCAATCCGAACGTGCCCGCCGTCCACATGAACACCCGCATGGTCGTGACCTCGACCCGCTGGTTCGGTGGCGGCGCCGACCTGACGCCGGTTCTCGACCGCCGCCGTAGCCAGGAAGACGAAGATACGCAGCTCTTCCACAAGGCGCTTGAACTCAGCTGCCGCCAGCACGCGGTTGCCGATTACGATGCCTACAAGAAGTGGTGCGACGAATATTTCTTGCTGAAGCACCGCAATGAGCCGCGCGGCACCGGCGGCATCTTCTACGACTGGCTGCATTCGAGCCCTGAGGCCGGCGGCTGGGAGGCCGATTTCGCCTTCACGCAGGACGTCGGCCGGGCCTTTGCCGCAGTTTATCCACAGATTGTTCGCGCCAACTTCAACAAACAGTGGACGGAACAGGATCGTGAGGAACAATTGATTCGTCGCGGCCGCTATGTGGAGTTTAATCTCCTCTACGATCGCGGTACCATCTTCGGGTTGAAGACGGGTGGCAATATCGAGTCGATTCTCTCGTCCATGCCGCCAACGGTGAAATGGCCGTAGGCGCTGCAGATCAGACTGTACGATAACGTACGGGTAAAAACATGTTGAATGCCCTTCAAGAAGGGTGAACGCGTTCTAAATCAATTTGTATGTGCATAACAATCGGAGGAGGATTGTCCATGACGATACAAAGCGGTTCATCCGCGGATGCGCAGCAATCATCCCGCGTAATCGATGCCCCGGAATTTCTGAGCCGTCTCGCAGAAGACATGCGGGCGAAAAGCGGCTCGGATTTGCCCCTTTCCTGCTTCATCGAGCAGGTCAAGCTTCAGCTCGCCGGCGGAAAATCGCCGGAAGAGCTGCAGGGCCAGGGCCGCGAAAGCGCCAATTCCAACACGCCCTACCAGTCTTCGGACTGCTACCGTTTCTGGGCGATGCCGGAATAAGCCTATCAATCCGGCCGATCGCCGCGATCGGCCGGAACCTTCTCCCCTCTTTGCACATTCAAGCTACGCGTGAATTTGCGCGATCCTGTCACGTTCCGGATCAAGGAGGATACAATGCGACTTTTCGAATGCGGTACGCTCGTTCCAGGCTGCGACTGGCATACCCGTGCCAATGACGACGCCGAAGTCGTCCGCCGCGCGGTTGAGCATATGAAGACCGCCCACGGCGAGACCACCATCCGCGAAAACATGGTCGACAATATCAAGGCTCGCATCCGCAACGAAGCGAACGCGGCCTGATCATGTCGTGATATCGTTGAGCCGGGCGAGCAGCGCCGCCCGGTCGGCAACGAAATTCTCATCGACCCATTGCTCTTCGAGCGTCTGTAACAGCTGGCCGACGCGCGGACCCGACGGTATGCCGGACGCCATCACGTCGCCGCCGCTCAGCGGAAATTTCGGCTTCTGCCACCGCTCCGCCTGATCGAGCAGCTTGCCGAGACGCGCAGCCCGGCTCATCTCCTTCATGTCGCCTTCCGCCTTGCTCCGCGCCACCGCGAGCGCCAGCTTCAGCCGTGCGATGATGCCTTCGGGTGCATTGCGGTAAAGCAGCCGGTCAAAGGCGGCAGACGACATCTCGTCGTTCACGGGGACCGCAAGCGCCCAGGTTTTCAGCCAGGCGGCTTCCGCATTGGCAAGCTTCAGCCGCGCCGACATCGCCACCAGGCGGGGAACATCGGGCGGGACGATTGAGGCCAGCCGGAGCAGCGAATCCGGCGCCCAGCCGAGCGCCTGCTCGGTCGCCACCAGCCCCGGAATGGCGTCGATACCCCACTTTTCCGTCTCCGGCAGGATTTCGTTCAGCGTCGCGACGGTCCGCATCCAGAGCAGCGCGCGGCCGGGATCCTTGGCCGACAGCAGCTTGCGAAGCTCGGACCAGACACGCTCGGCCGAAAGCGTTGCGAGCTTCGAGCGCGCCGCGGCGGAAGCCTTCAGCCCGGCCGCATCCGGCCTGCCGGAGCCGTAATAGGCGAAGAAACGGAAGAAGCGCAGGACCCGCAGGTAATCCTCTGATATCCGCGTCGCCGCATCGCCGATAAAGCGGATGTTGCGCGTTTCGATATCGGCCAGACCGCCGACGAGATCGATCACCTCGCCCGCCGCATTGGCATAGAGCGCATTGATCGTCAGATCGCGCCGCTCGGCGTCAACCTGCCAGTCGGTGCTGAAGGCGACCTTGGCGTGCCGTCCATCGGTCTCGACGTCGGTGCGCAGCGTCGTCACCTCGAAGGGCTTGCCGTCGAGAACCAGCGTCACCGTGCCATGCGCGATCCCTGTCGGCACCGCCTTTATACCCGCGGCCTTCGCCCGCGCGATCACGGCCTCCGGCGTCAGCGTCGTGGCCATATCGATGTCGCTGACATCGAGCCCCATCAGGCTGTTGCGCACGGCGCCGCCGACGACGCGGCCCTCGCCGCCATCGGCATTCAGCAGCGAAAAGACGCGCGTCAGGCGCGGATCCTGAAACCAGGCTTCGTGAGCCACACTGGTCATGCATACATTCTTTCGTAAATCGTGCGGATGATGCCGGCCGTAATGCCCCAGATCATCCATTCCTCATAGGGCATGCGGTAAAACTGGCGCTGCACTCCGTTCCAGGGGCGGCTGTCAAGCGCGTGATTATCAGGGTTCATCAGGAATGATAGCGGCACCTCGAACACGCTTTCCACCTCATCCGGGCTCGGCGTCAGCGTGAAGCCGGGCTTGATGACGGCAAGAACCGGGGTGATGCGGAAGCCGGTCGCCGCCAGATAATCCGGCAGGCGGCTGACCGGTTCGATGAACATGTCGGCGAGGCCGATCTCCTCGCCAGCCTCGCGGATCGCCGCCATCTCCAGCGACTCATCGGTCGGATCCATCGAACCGCCCGGAAAGGCGATCTGGCCGGAATGCTTGCGCAGCGTCTCGGTGCGCTTGGTCAGGATCACCCGCGCGTCGTCGCCGTCATCGATGACAGGCACCAGCACCGCCGCATCGCGCAGCTTGATGGTCTCGACATAGGGCAGAAGATCCTGGTTGATCAGGTGATCGCCATGGTCGCGCCAGGCGAGATCGATCGGCCCGCCCTTCTGATTGAGCGCCCGGCGGCGGAATTCATCGGCCGAATACAACGGATAGCGGGATGCAATCGGTTCGCTCATCGGGACAGCGCGTCCAGTTCATCCGCAGGCATGACAGGAAAGATGCGCCCGCCGGATCGCAGGCAGAACATCTGACGCCCCTCCACCTCGATCACTTCGCCAAGCTCGACCAGTTCATACATCACAGGACGCGCAACCAGCGCCTCCAGCCTGCCGCGCACATGCAGATAGGGCTTCAGCTCGCTGTTGTCGCCATGGATGACGAAACGCAGCGCATGCTCGTCTCCGGCCTCGACGACATCGCCGGTATTGGTGCGAAACGTCAGCACCTGGGTCTCCCCACGTCCCGTCACACTCATCTCGACGGCGAGAAACGGCGCATCGGCGACGCGGATGCCGACCTTTTCCACAGGAGTCACAAGATAGGTCTTGCCGTCCTCATCCTTGCGCAGGACCGTCGAAAAAAGGCGGACAAGCGGCGCCCGGCCGATCGGCGTGCCCATGTAGAACCATGTGCCGTCGGCGCGGATTTCCATGTCGATATCGCCGCAAAAGGGCGGATTCCACTTGTCCACGGGCGGAAGACCGCGCGTTTTGCCACCGGTTTCGCCGGCGGCACGCGAAATCAGCGCGGCCAGCCCCGCTGCATCTTCGCTCGCCCTGATCTCTTCGCCTGCCATTCTTCTGTCCCGGTTTGCACTTAACGAGGGGAAGTCACGAGATAGTCATTCGAAACGAACTTGTCAGCCCGCAACATCTTCATAACTCTATCGGGTATGAGGCAGAGGTGTAAGTCCGCCGATTCGCGACGAATGATTTAGCCGTTGGAGATGCCTGATGGGTATGATGAAGACCGAAGACAGCCTCGATGAAAAGGCGATCATTGCCGCCGCCGAAAAGGCGCTTGCCGATATCGCCCTTGTCCGTGAAGAAGTTTCGAAGGTGATCTTCGGTCAGGAAAGCGTCGTCGAGAACACGCTTCTCGCCGTGCTTTCGGGCGGCCATGCGCTGCTGGTCGGCGTTCCCGGCCTTGCCAAGACCAAGCTCGTCACTACGCTGGGCGAAGTGCTCGGCCTCGGCGCCAACCGCATCCAGTTCACGCCCGACCTGATGCCCTCGGATATTCTCGGCTCCGAAGTCATGGACCAGGACGAGAGCGGGCGCCGCTCCTTCCGCTTCGTCAAGGGACCGGTCTTTGCCCAGTTGCTGATGGCCGACGAAATCAACCGCGCCTCGCCGCGCACCCAGTCGGCGCTGCTGCAGGCCATGCAGGAATATCACATCACCGTCGCCGGCCAACGCTACGACCTGCCGGCGCCGTTCCACGTTCTTGCCACTCAGAACCCGCTGGAGCAGGAAGGCACCTATCCGCTGCCCGAAGCACAGCTCGACCGCTTCCTGATGCAGGTAGACGTCAACTATCCGGAGCTTGCTGCCGAGCGGCAGATCCTGCTCGAAACCACCGGCCTCAGCGAAACCAAGCCGCAGGCGGTGCTCGATGCCGGCAGGCTGACACAGATCCAGAGCCTGATCCGCCAGATGCCCGTCAGCGACAAGGTGGTCGATGCCATCCTCGCCCTCGTGCGCTCGGCCCGTCCCGGCCAGGGCAATGCCGCGACCGACAAGCATGTCGCCTGGGGCCCCGGCCCGCGCGCCGGCCAGGCGATGATGCTCTGCGCCCGTGCACGCGCACTCTACGAAGGCCGCCTCGCGCCTTCGCTCGATGACGTCTATGCTCTGGCCGAACCCGTGCTCGAACATCGCATGGCGCTGACCTTCGCCGCCCGCGCCGAAGGCATGTCGGTCCGCGATGTGATTGCCGGCCTCGTCAAGCAGGCCCGGGGATAAGAACAAGGATAGAGAACGCGTGGCGTCTATCGGACAGATCGTCAATCCCACACCGGGCAGCGATGCGCTTGCACGAGCAAGGCAGCGCGCCTCGCTGGTGCCCGATTGTCTGGTCGAAGCCAAGCGCATCGCCAACACGGTGATCGCCGGCTGGCATGGCCGCCGCAAGCGCGGCATCGGCGAGAATTTCTGGCAGTTCCGCCCCTATACCGAAGGCGAAAGCCTGTCGCGCATCGACTGGCGCCGCTCGGCCCGCGACGACCACACCTATATCCGCGAACGCGAATGGGAAGCCGCCCACACGATCTGGCTCTTTGCCGACATGTCACCGTCGATGATGTACAAATCGACGCTCGGCAGCGTGTCCAAGGAAAGCCGTGCGCTTGTCATCATGCTGGCGCTCGCCGAAATCCTGGCGCGATCAGGCGAACGCATCGGCTGCCCAGGCGTCATGGAGCCGGTTTCGGCACGCAATGCTGCCGAGCGTCTGGCGACCGCGCTGATGCATTCGCAGCTCACCGGCGGGCTGCCCGAAGTGGCGATGATCCGCGGCTGGAGCGATCTGGTGCTGATCGGCGATTTCCTTGACGATGCCGATGCCGTCATCGCGCGGCTGACGCCGCTTGCCCGCCGCGGCCTTCGCGGCCATGTCGTCGAAGTGGCCGATCCGGCCGAGGAAATCTTCCCCTATAGCGGCCGCACCGAATTCACCGATCCGGAAACCGGCTCCAAGCTCGTCTCCGGCCGCGCCGAAAATATCCGCGACGCCTACACCCGCGCCTATCTCGCCCGGCGTGACAGTCTCGGCCAGTCGCTGCGCCATCTCGGCTGGACCTTCGTCACCCACCGGACCGACCATCTGGCATCCGAAGCGCTGGTGGCGATCCATATGTATCTCTCCGGCATGCCGGCCAAGGCAACGCATGGAGGGCAGCTGTGAACGCCCTTCCCTTCGCTTTCGCCTATCCCGCCATCCTCGGCGCCCTCGTCGCCCTCCCGGTCATCTGGTGGCTGCTGCGTCTCACGCCGCCGCGCCCGAAGACCGAAGTCTTTCCGCCGCTGAAAATCCTCGCGACCGTTCTAAAGCGCGAGGAAACACCGGCGCAGAGCCCCTGGTGGCTGACGCTGCTGCGCATGCTGCTCGCCGCCGCGGTGATCCTGGCGATCGCCGATCCGGTCTTCAATCCGCGCACCAATTCGCTGGCCGCAGGCGGCCCGCTCGTGCTCTTTGTCGACAATAGCTGGGCAACCGCACCCGATTGGGAGCGCCGCGTGCAGACGGCCGAAGCGCTGATCGACGACGCAGAATCCGCAGGCAGCCCCGTCGCCATCGCCTTCACCGCCGACCCGACCAACGATGCCGTTCCCGGCACCGCGGCAGTCGCCCGCGACAAGCTGCGCGCCGCCGAACCCAAGCCACTCCTCCCCGACCGCCAGCGCGCCTTCGAAGCATTGCGCGCCGCTTTGAACGGTACAAAGCCCGGCACGCTCGCCTTCCTGTCCGACGGCGCCGCCTCCAGGGACAACGAAACCGTCGTCCGCGACCTCGCCAACCTGCAGCCGGCCGAGCTGCGGCTCGTCGAAGGCGACAGGGCGCAGACCATCGCCATCACCGGTGCTGCCAATGCCGCCGATGCGATGACCGTCACCGCCACCCGCCTCGACACGGCAGCCGCCTCGCAACTGCCGCTGACGGCGCAGGACGCCCAGGGCCGTGCGATCGCCGCCGGTTCCGTCACCTTCCAGCCCGGCCAGTCGGTGGCGACAGGGTCGATCGCCGCCCCCTTCGAGATGCGCAACGATTTCGCCCGCGTCAGCATCGACGCCCATGCGACGGCTGGTTCCGTCCACCTGCTCGACGACGGCTTCAAGCGCCGCCGCGTCGTGCTGCTCTCGGGCGAAGCAGGCGACGAATTCCAGCCGCTGCTCTCGCCGCTCTATTACATCCAGCGCGCGCTGCAGCCCTACGCGGATCTGATCGAACCGAATTCGCCCGATCTCGCCACCTCGATCCCGGATCTTCTTGCGCAGAACCCGTCGGTGATCATCATGGCCGATATCGGCCGTCTGCCGCAGGAAACCTACGAGCCGCTGCAGCGCTGGATTGCCAATGGCGGCACGCTGATCCGCTTCGCCGGTCCGCGCCTTGCCGCAGCCCCTGCCGACGATCCGCTGGTGCCGGTGACGCTGCGCCAGGGCGAACGTGCGCTCGGCGGCGCTCTCTCCTGGGCCGAACCGCAGCCGCTCGCCGACTTCCCGAATTTCGGCCCCTTCGCCGGCATGGCGAGGCCAACCGACGTGACGATCAAGCGGCAAGTGCTCGCCGAGCCGACACCCGACCTTGCCGAACGCACCTGGGCCAGCCTTGCCGACGGCACGCCGCTCGTCACCACCAAGCCGATCAGTGCCGGCCGCATCGTGCTCTTCCATGTCAGCGCCGAGGCCACATGGTCGAACCTGCCGATCTCCGGCAACTTCGTGGAAATGCTCCGCCGCATCGTTCAGCTTTCCCGCTCCGGCGGCGTGACCTCCGAGGCCGGCGCGGCATCCACCGCCGAGGCGCTGCCGCCCTTCCGGCTGCTGGACGCCAAGGGCGTGCTGACCACCGAAACCGGAACCGCCCGTCCGCTGATCCCGAACGCCAAGGCCGCACCGGTCTCGAATTTCGACAATCCGCCCGGACTCTATGGTTCAGAAGATGGCTTTACCGCATTGAATGTATTGCCTGATAATGCCGAACTGAAGCCGCTGGACACCGCAGGCGTCACCGTCATCCGCGCCGGATTGATCGGCGGCGAAACGTGGTCCGCCAAGCCTGCGCTCTTCCTGATCGCCTTCCTGCTGCTGCTCGCCGACAGCCTGATCGTGATGTTCATGAGCGGCGCCTTCTCGCGCCTTCGCCCGGCCGCCCGCAGCGCCGCGCTGATTGCCGTGGCGATCGCCGCCGGCTTCTTCCTGCAGCCGCATGATCTGCGCGCCGACGATTCCAAACCCGGCGACGACCTGATCCTGCAACGGCTCGACAACACCCATCTCGCCTACGTCGTGACCGGCGAACAGGACGTCGACAACATCTCCGAGCGCGGCCTCGAAGGGTTGACGGAATTCCTCACCTACCGCACGACCTTGGAGCCGGCACCGCCTGTCGGCCTCGACCTGACCAAGGACGAGCTCTCCTTCTACCCGATCATCTACTGGCCGGTTTCCGCCTCAGCCCCTATGCCCTCGACGGCAGCGATCAACCGCATCGACGCCTACATGCGCGCCGGCGGCACGGTGCTCTTCGATACCCGCGACCAGTTCAGCGCCCTCGACAATTCCGGTGGCGCGCAGAGCGCCAATGGCGAACGCCTGCAGCAGATCCTTGCCAATCTCGATATTCCGCCGCTCGAACCGGTGCCATCGGACCACGTGCTGACCAAGTCCTTCTATCTCCTGTCGAGCTTCCCCGGCCGCTATGCGGGCAGCCCGCTCTGGATCGAGGCCCGTCAGGACAATCGCGCCAGCGATCCCAAGTCCGCCGCCTCCGCCGACGGCGTCTCGCCGATCCTGATCACCGGCAACGACTTTGCCGGTGCCTGGGCGGTCGATGAAAACGGAACGCCGCTGCTGCCGACCGTGCCGCCGGACGAGGCGCAGCGCGAATATGCCTATCGCGCCGGCGTCAACATCATGATGTATATGCTGACCGGCAACTACAAGACCGACCAGGTTCACGTCCCCGCCCTCCTCGAACGTCTGGGGCAGTGACATGACGCTCAATTTCGCCCCCTTCATTCCCTGGCCGATCCTTGCCGTCCTCGCCGTGATCGTCGCAGCCGTTGCCACCCTTGCCATCCTGCGCGGCGTCCGCGGCGCCTGGATCCGCACGGTCGCGGCCATCGCCCTGCTTGCCGCCCTCGCCAACCCGCTGCTGATGCAGGAAGATCGCGAACCGCTTTCGACGGTGGTCCCTGTGATCGTCGACCGCAGCCAGAGCCAGCAGACGCCCGAGCGCATCAAGATGACCGACGACGCGCTGGCGCAGCTGAAGGACCGGCTGTCGCGCTTCCCCGATATCGAGCCCCGCTATGTCGAGGCCACGGAGCCCGAAGATTCGGACGCGCCCTCAACCCGCCTCTTCAACGCCCTCTCCGCCGCTGTCGCCGACGTTCCGCCCGCCCGTATCGGCGGCGCCATCATGCTGACCGACGGCGAGGTTCACGATGTTCCCGGCGTCAATCAGGCACTCGGTTTCGACGCCCCGATCCACGGGCTGATCACCGGCAAGCCCGACGAATTCGACCGCCGCATCGAGGTCATCAAAGCGCCGCGCTTCGGCATCGTCAACGAGGAGCAGCAGCTTGTCCTGCGCGTCTTCGACGACGGCCCAAGCCCGGGCGGCACCGCAACCGTTACCGTCAAGCTGAATGGCGACGAGATCGCCACGCTGCAGGCCACACCCGGCCAGGATACGCCCTTCTCATTCCGCGTTCCGCGCGGCGGCAGCAACGTGCTGGAATTCGCCGTCGCCGCCCTGCCCGGCGAAGTGACCGAAGCCAACAACCGCGCCGTCCATGTCATTGACGGCATTCGCGAAAACCTGCGGGTGCTGCTGGTCTCAGGTGAGCCGCATGCCGGCGAACGCGCATGGCGCAATCTGCTGAAGTCGGATGCTTCGGTGGATCTGGTGCATTTCACCATCCTGCGTCCGCCGGAAAAGCAGGACGGCACGCCGATCAACGAACTGTCGCTGATCGCCTTCCCGACCCGCGAGCTGTTCGTCGACAAGATCAAGGATTTCGATCTCATCATCTTCGACCGCTACCAGCATCGCGGCGTGCTGCCGATCCTCTATTACGACTACATCGCCCAATATGTCGAAAATGGCGGTGCGCTGCTGATCGCCGCCGGCCCCGAACATGCCGGCCAGGACTCGATCGCGCTGACGCCGCTGCAATCGGTTCTGCCTGCGGCACCGACGGGCCAGATGATCGAGAAGGCCTTCTATCCACGCCTCTCGGACGAGGGGCGCAAGCACCCGGTCACCCGCGGCCTCGACGGTTCCGCCGACGAGCCGCCGCATTGGGGCCGCTGGTTCCGTTCCGTCGGCGTCGAGCAGCCGCAGGGCCAGACCGTCATGGTCGGCGCCGACAACAATCCGCTCCTGGTCTTGAACCGCGCCGGCCAGGGCCGCGTCGCCATGCTGCTCTCCGATCAGGGCTGGCTCTGGGCCCGCGGCTTCGAGGGCGGCGGTCCGCACGTCTCGCTTTATCGCCGCATCGCCCACTGGCTGATGAAGGAGCCGGCGCTCGAGGAAGAGGCGCTGACTGCCCGCGCACAGGGCCGTACGCTTGAATTCACCCGCCAGACGATCGGCGGCGATCCCGGCGAGGCAACCGTCCGCTACCCATCCGGCAAGACCGAGAACTTGCCGCTCGCCCAGTCCGAACCCGGCCTCTACAAGGCCGAGAAGAAGATGGACGAGATCGGCCTCTTCGAGATCCGCAACGGCGACCTGACGACCCTCGTCCATGTCGGCGCCGTCGATGCGCCCGAGTTCAAGGCGATGGTTTCGACGACTGAAGCCCTGAAACCGATCACCGACAAGACCCGCGGCCTCGTTGCCCGTGTCTCGGACGCAACTGGCGCCATCGAAGTGCCGCCGGTTCTGCCGGTGCGCGGCCAGATCCGTGTCGCCGACAGCGAGCGGATGCAGATCAAGCTCACCAACGAGACCGTGCTGAAGGGCATCAACACGCTGCCGCTGTTTGCCGGCTTTGCCGGCGTCGGCGTCCTGCTGCTGGCCTTCGGCGCCATGTGGTGGCGTGAGGGGCGCTGAGCGGCTTTGTGCGAAGGCGAGACTCTGATATCGGCAGGCGATAGCAATCGCCGCCGAAGAGTGCAGCCATGGCCCCGCAGACGCTGAAGGTCACCAAGGTTCTTTCCAAGAAAGACCGCAAGAAGATTGCCGATCCGCTGATCGCCTACAATATCGCTCGCTTCGGCGAGAGCGGCCGCGAAAAGCTGGCGATCCGCCTGCGCGGCGATGACGGCGAGATATCCGGCGGTCTCGTCGGCTACACGGCCCGCGACTGGCTCTATATCGAAATGCTCTTCGTTCCCGAGGAACTGCGCGGCAAGGGAATGGCCGGCACGCTGCTTGGGATGGCGGAAGACGAAGCGAAGCGCCGCGGCTGCATCGGCGCCTTTATCGATACGATGAGCCCGGATGCCCTCAAGGTCTACCGGCGCTACGGCTACGAGACGATCGGCGCCCTCGGCGAATTCGCCGGCGGCCACACCTTCACCTGGCTGAAGAAGCGTTTCGAGGCTTAAGCAAGCGAGGCCTGGCGCGTTTCCGCGTCGATCGCCAGCGCCGCCAGAGCGGCAATCACCAGCAATCCGGCAAACAGCCCGATCGCCACGCCAAGCCCGAGCGTCACCACGAAGGTCATCACCGAGGGCGCGACGAGACCGCCGAGACGGGCCATGGCGCCGGCAGCGCCCATGCCGGTGGCGCGCGATGCGGTCGGATAGAGTTCAGGCGTATAGGCGTAAAGCGCGCCCCAGGTGCCGAGCAGCGCAAAGCTCATGATCAGCAGCGAGGCGCCGATCAGGAGATCATCGGGCGACAGGACGAACAGCAGGCACCCGGCAGCTGACAGCAGGCAGAAACCGATCAGCGTCGGCCGCCGCCCCCACGCTTCCACGCCGTAGGCCGCAAGCGCATAGCCCGGGATCTGCGCCAGCGCGACGAAGACCAGGAAGCCATAGCCGCGCACGAAGCCGAAGCCCTCGCCCGCCAGCTTTGCCGGCATCCAGGTGAAGACGCCGTAATAGGAAACGGAAACCAGGAACCAGATCGCCAGGATCATCAGGCTGCGGCGGCGAAGATCGGGCGAAAACAGCCCTTCCGAGACGGCATGCGGCGCGGCGACGATCTCGTCGCCGGCTGCAAGCGGTGGCTTCCCATGGGCTTCGAGCATCCGGTTGACGATCGCCTTGGCATCGCCAGCCCGGCCCGACCGCAGCAGGTAATGCGGCGATTCCGGCACGAAGAAGCGGAGCGCGACGCCAAGGATCGCCGGTACCGCCGTGACGGCAAAGATATAGCGCCAGGCATCGGCGACGCCCGCCGCACTTGCCGCCCAGGCCGCGAGCGCCACGATCAGCGTCCCGATGGCCCAGAAGCCCTCCAGCATCACCAGCCAGCGGCCACGGTTCTTCGACGGCAGGAATTCGGCCATCATCGCGTAGTCGACCGGCAGCGTGCCGCCAACGGCCATGCCGGTCAGCAGGCGCAGGATCAGCAGGCTGGTAAAATCGGGCGCGAAGATCGACAGCAGGCCAAAGATCGCATCGCAGGCGACGGTGAGGATCAGTACGTAGCGCCGCCCCAAACGATCGGCCAGCCGCCCGAAGACGACGGCACCGATCAGCATGCCCAGGAAGAATACCGTTCCGGTCTGCAGCGCCTGCGCCACGGTGATCTCGAAGGTCGCGGCGATCGAGGCGGCGGTAAAGCCGACAGCCAGTACCTGCATCGCATCCGCTGTCCAGACGAGCCCGAAGATCCCCATCAGCCGCCGCTGGAAAGCGCCGGTTCCGGCACGCTCCAGCGCTTCGTCCATCGATAGTCCGCTCATGCCGCCCCCCAGCTGAAACTCGCCTGGTGAGTCCCAAGCAAAATCAGGGGCTTGATAAAGCATAAGCTCTATTTACGCCAGCTAATTGAGCCCCTGAGCCGCTGATGCGCGTCATCGCTGACCGGCACGACGAGAACGCGCGCCGGATCGACCGGGCCCGGGAAGCTCAGCGCATTAAGGGCGACCCTTTCAAAACCGAGCTGGCAGTAATATGGCGGATCGCCGACGAGAATGATCGCTTCCGAACCCTTGCGTTTTGCGGCTTCGACGGCGATCCGCACCAGTTCGCGCCCGATGCCCCGGCTCTTGTGCGACGGGCGCACCGCGAGCGGCCCGAGCAGATGCCCCTTCACGCCACCGGCCGTCACCGGCGTCATCCGCACGGAAGCGATGGTCTCGCCGTCGTCGGCGCAGATGAAAGAGAGCGACAGATCATGCGGCCCCTGCTCGCGGATACGCGCTGCCGCGCGGGTGTGCCGGCCGGGACCAAATGCTTCTTCGTTGATGAGTTCGATTGCGGCGTCGTGAGACGCATCCTCAGTGAGGTAGACCAGATCGTGCTTGTGCATGATGAGACAGAAACCGGATAGACAGAAAGCTGGGGTTCTCGAGCACGCCCTCAGGCGTTCGGGAGCTTCAGCGTCGTCGCAGGCTTCTGATTGCGTGCATCAAATCGGGTTCCGCAGGAAAATCGTGAAAAGGCCGATAGCAGGAAAAAAATCCGCCGTCCAACGCAAAATGAAGGCAGCGCAAAATGGCCTGTGACGCACTGTTCATTCTTTGCCCACTGCAAAGACCAGCCGTCTGCGATATCTTTGCCTCAACGAGACCAATTCGAAGGAAACACACAATGGGCATGCTGGTGGAAGGCGTCTGGCATGACGTCTGGTACGATACGAAGGAAACCAAGGGCCATTTCAAACGGGCCGCCTCACAGTTCCGCAACTGGGTGACCGCCGATGGCGCAGCCGGCCCCTCCGGCACCGGCGGTTTCAAGGCGGAGCGCGACCGCTACCATCTCTACGTCTCGCTCGCCTGTCCCTGGGCACACCGCACGCTGATTTTCCGCAAGCTGAAGAAGCTGGAAGACCTCATCTCCGTCTCCGTCGTCGATCCGCTGATGGTGGAAAACGGCTGGGAATTCCAGATCAGCGAAGGCGCCACGGGCGACCATCTGTTCGGCACAAAGGCGCTCTGGGAAATCTACGTGAAGGCCGATCCTAAATATTCGGGCCGTGTCACCGTTCCGGTTCTCTGGGACAAGAAGACCGGCACGATCGTTAACAACGAGTCGTCCGAAATCATCCGCATGTTCAACAGCGCCTTCGACGGCATCACCGGCTCGACGCTCGACCTCTATCCGGCCACTCTCGCCGCCGAAATCGACGAGTTGAACGCGCTGGTCTACGACACCGTCAACAACGGCGTCTACAAGGCCGGTTTTGCGACCACGCAGGAAGCCTATGGCCAAAGCGTCGTCAAGCTGTTCGAAACGCTGGATGTGCTGGAAGCCCGCCTCGGCAAGGGCCGCTACCTGTTCGGCGATACCCTGACGGAGGCAGACTGGCGGCTGTTCACCACGCTGGTGCGCTTCGACCCCGTCTATGTCGGCCATTTCAAATGCAATATCCGCCGCATCGACGACTACCCGAACCTGTCGGGCTACCTGCGTGACCTCTACCAGACGCCTGGCGTCAAGGAGACGGTGAACATGCGCCACATCAAGGAACATTATTACCGCAGCCACAAGACGATCAACCCGACCGGCATCGTCCCTGTCGGCCCGGAGCTCGATCTCGACCGGCCGCATGGCCGCACCAAGCTTGCGGCCGCCTGACCCCTACCAATATTGAGCGGCCGGCTCTGCGCCGCTCAATTCCCTGAGGCGGCGCTTCGTCGCATCGGTGGTCCCCTCCGGCAGCGCATCGAGCGCGAAGAAACCGCTCTCTACGATTTCCATATCGGGCTGGCGTGGCGCCGTCTGCTCGACATCGGCACGGTAGAAGACCACATGGTCGCGCCGGCTGGCCGACCTGTTCAGATAGACCTGAAAGAGCTTCGGCTCGCCGACGATCCGAAGGTTCCCCTCTTCCCGCAATTCCTTGACCAGCGCCTCATGCGACGTTTCCCGCCGCTCGATGCCGCCACCCGGCATATGCCAGCCCGGCACATAGCTGTGGCGAACGAGGAACACCCTGCCCGACGGATCGAAACAGGCCGCGCGCACGCCCATCGTCATCCCGCGCGTTACCGCGAAATAGACGTGGACGATCCGCATCAGGATTTTCGACTGCCAGGACCTGATCTCGTTGCTCGCCATCGTTCCGTTTTCACTATTTCGTTCAAGCAGATGTGTTTGAATTGTAAATATCCTGGTCTATGTGTCGTAGCATGTTCAAGCTCGCGCATATCTCAGACATTCACCTCGGCCCACTTCCCCGTCTTTCATTCCGCGAGCTCTTCTCGAAGCGCATCACCGGCTTTGTGAACTGGCACCGTAACCGGCGCAAGCATCTTTTCGGCGGAACGCTGGATCTGCTTCTGGAGGATATCCGCGCTCATAACGCCGATCATCTGGCGGTCACCGGCGATCTCGTCAATCTGGCCAGCGGGCTGGAAATCCGCTCCGCCGCCGGCTGGCTGCGCGATCTTGGCGATCCCGAGGAGACGTCGATCGTCCCCGGCAATCACGACGCCTATGTGCCGGGCGCCTACGAGAAGTCGATGCGTGCCTGGTACGATTATGTGCGCGGCGACCTGGCGCCTGCCGAATGGCAGGAAGACAAGCACATCTTTCCCTATCTCAGGGTCCGCGGCAAAGTCGCGATCATCGGCTGCTCGACGGCTGTCGCCACGCCCCCCTTTGCCGCCAGCGGCTTCTTCGGCCAGCGCCAGGCCCGCGAGGCGGTCAACATGCTGCGCGCCGCAGGCGAAGCCGGGCTCTTCCGCGTGGTGATGATCCACCATCCGCCGATCCGTGGCGCCACCTCGTTTCACAAGCGGATGATCGGCATCCGCCGCTTTGCCGCCGTCGTCACATCAGGCGGCGCCGAGCTCGTCCTGCACGGCCACACCCATCTCAATACGCTCTACTGGCTGAAGGGACAGACAGGCCCGGTCCCCGTCGTCGGCATCGCATCCGCCTCTCAGGGCCCCGGCGGCATGAAGCCGCGCGCCGCCTATAATCTCTTCTCGATCGATGGCTCGCCCGGCGCCTGGGAACTGAAGGGCGAACGCTTCAGCCTCAACGATCAGGGCGATGGCGTTTCGCCCGAAAGCGTCGATATTTTCAAGCTTTAGCAGCAAAAGCGGAATCAGTTTCGCCGCAGCTTGAATCGCTTTGCGAGGATTTTTCCCGCGCGGTAATCCTGCCCTTGGTATTTCCAGATCGAGGCGTACAATCGCACCATCGACGCCGATCAGGGAGCCCGCCATGCGCATCGCCGCCAACCGTATCTGCCGCCTCACCCTCGCCCTCGGCCTTGCCGTTGGGCTTGCCGCACCGGCCTTCGCGGTCGGCGACGAGAACGACGAGACCAGCCCGCCACCGAAGACCGAGACGACGACCAAATGCGCCGACGGCAAGGTCTGGGACAAGGAAAAGAAGGAATGCGTCGATGCCAAGAAGCAGAGCTTCAACGACGACGACCTTTATAAGTTCGCCCGTGAATTCGCATATGCGGGCCAGTATGAGAATGCCATCAACATTCTGAACCTCGCCAGGAACCAGAGCGATCCGCGCATCCTCAACTATCTCGGCTATGCCAACCGCAAGGCCGGCCGCTTCGAACTCGGCATGTCCTACTACCGCAAGGCACTGCAGGCCGATGAGAATTATATCCTCGCCCGGTCATACATGGGCCAGGCTTTGATGGAACAAGGAGACGTTCAGGGCGCCAAGGTTCAGCTCGTCGAAATCCGCGATCGCGGCGGCGAAAACACCTGGGCCTACCGCGCGCTGCTGCAAAGCTTGAACGGTTACAGGACCTATTGAAACACGAGCGTGTGATGAGCGGCGGAAAACCTTTGGGAAATCGCCGCTTAGCCTCTCTTCTTGTTGCGAAGCACGTCAAACTTGTTTCATAAAGGTCACATTCGCGATATAAAATCGTTTACCCGCACCGGCGCTTCGCGCCGGACATGTTCATGAAATGAGACTATGCGTCAGCCCGTAACGACCATCGACATCCGACGCGACCTAGTCGGCTTGCTGCCGCGGTTGCGCCGTTTTGCGATGACGCTGACGGGTGATGTCGCGGCAGCCGATGAACTGGTGCAGAGCGTCTGTCAGCGCGCCGTCGCCAAGAGCCAGCAGTGGAACGGCGAAAGACGGCTGGAAAGCTGGGTCTATACGCTGGCGCGGCATCTCTGGAATGACGAAGGCCGTAAGCGCCGCCCCCGCCCTGCCGCGCCGAAAGGCAACGTCACCGACATCCACGAGGCCGCCCGCGAGCGCGCCACCGTTACCGATACCGATCTCGTCCACCGGATGCTTGCGGAAATGCCCGAGAACCTCGCCAGCATCTTCCTGCTGACCGTGGTCGAAGGTCACAGTTACGAGCAGACGGCCGAGATCATGGGCATTCCGGCAATCGGCGTTTCGGCGCAGCTTGCCGCCGCGAGACTGCATTTCGCCAGCCTCGCCGACGACTTTCACCACAGGTACTGAACTTTGCCGGATTTCAAGAAACTGCCGCTCGATGCACAGCTGACCGCCCTTCTCGACGGCGAAACGACGCCGGAGCAGAAGCATGAGCTGGAAGAGCGCATCGCCAGCGACGAAGGTGCGCGTAGGCTCTATGACAAACTGAGGCATGGCGCCGATTTTGGCCGCCGCAGGCTTGAGGATGTGCTCAAGGAGCCCGTTCCTCTGGCGCTGGTGCGTTCGATCAAGAGCGTGCAGCCGCCGAAGGCGCCTGTCGCGCCGCGGGCCACGCGCCCATCGCTGAAGCTGTCGCCTTCCGGGCCGAAGGCGCTTGCCGCCGCACTCATTCTCTTCGCTGCCGGTTGCGGCATCGGCTATCTCGTCGGTATTGGCCCGGGCGATCCGACGCCGGGCGACGACCAGCACGTCACCGACGACAGCCCGCGCACCAAGGATTGGCTGAACGATGTGGCCGGCTATCAGCGGATGATCATCCGCCAGCCCCGCCATCTGGTGGAAGTGCCTGCCTCGCAGGCAGAAGAGATCTCAAGCTGGCTGACCTCGACCGTCGGCGTCGCCTTCCGTGTACCTGACCTGACCGGCGAAGGCTGGACGTTTCAGGGTGCCCGTGTCGTGCTTGGCGATGGCCGCCCGGCCGGACAGCTGGTCTATTCGAGCGCCGACGGCGACCTGATCTCGATCTATTTCCGCAAGGATAGCCAGCCTGCCGATACCGAGGACTTCAAGGAAACCATCAAGGACGAAGTCGGTCTGGTGACCTGGCACAATGCCGGTACGTCCTACGCCCTCGTCGGCCCGTCCGCCGAGGCCTCGCTCAGCCAGATCGCCATGGAAGTCGCGGCAGAGATCTAAGCTCCCCAGCAAAACGGAATCAAAAAGGTGCAGCGGATCGCTCCGCGGCACCTTTTCATTGTCGATATCTCAGTTCTTGCCGGCCTTGACGTCGAGCACGCGGTTTGCGGCCGAGACGATCGCCTCCAGCGAGGCGCCGACGATATTCGTGCTGATGCCGGCGCCGAACAGCTTTCCACCTGGATAGGCGGTCTCGACATAGGAGATCGCCGAGGCGTTCGAGCCGTGCTGCAGCGAGTGCTCGGAATAATCCTGCACCGACATCTCGACGCCGAGATAGTCCGAGAGCGCATTGATGAAGCCGTCGATCGGGCCGTTGCCGCGGCCTTCGATCTTCTTGGTCACGCCGTTGTCGGTGATCTCGGCGGCAACCACACGCACGCCCTTGCGCTCGGGATCGGCGAAGGTGTGGTGATCGACGAACTTGATGCGGCCCTTCGGCTGCGTCACGTAGCGGTCGATGAAGTGCTCGTAGATCCGCTTCGATGGCACTTCCTTGCCTTCTTCATCGGTGATCCGCTGGATTTCCTCGCGGTATTCGACCTGCAGGTTGCGCGGCAGGTTGAGCCCGTAATCCTGCTGCAGGATATAGGCGATGCCGCCCTTGCCCGACTGCGAGTTGATGCGGATGATCGCCTCGTAGGAGCGCCCGACGTCCTGCGGGTCGATCGGCAGATACGGCACTTCCCAGACCGGATGGTTGGCGACCTTGATCGCCTTCATGCCCTTGTTGATCGCATCCTGATGCGAGCCGGAGAAGGCGGTATAGACCAGTTCGCCGACATAGGGGTGGCGCTCCGGAATGACCATCTCGTTGGAATATTCATAGACGGCCTTGATCCGCTCGATATCGGAGCAATCCAGTTCCGGATCGATGCCCTGCGTGTACATGTTCAGCGCCAGCGTGACGACATCGACGTTGCCGGTGCGCTCGCCATTGCCGAACAGCGTGCCTTCGACGCGGTCAGCACCCGCCATCAGGCCGAGTTCGGTCGCGGCGATGCCGGTGCCGCGGTCGTTATGCGGATGCAGGGAGATGATGATGTTTTCGCGGTTGTCGATCTGCCGGCACATCCACTCGATCTGGTCGGCATAGATGTTCGGCGTCGCCATCTCGACGGTCGATGGCAGGTTGATGATCAGCTTGTTGTCAGCGGTCGGCTTCACTTCGGCGATAACCGCGTTGCAAATTTCCAGCGCCACTTCCAGCTCGGTGCCGGTAAAGCTCTCCGGCGAATACTGGAAGCGGTAGCCGCCACCGGCCTTTTCCGCCATGTCGGTGATCATCTTCGCCGCATCTACGGCGATCTGCTTGATGCCGTTGACATCCTTGGCGAACACCACGCGGCGCTGCAGCTCGGAGGTCGAATTGTAGAAATGGATGATCGGCTTGTGGGCACCCTGCAGCGATTCGAAGGTGCGGGTGATCAGTTCCGGGCGGCACTGCACCAAGACCTGCAGGGAAACGTCGTCGGGCACGCCACCCTCTTCCACGCACCAGCGGGCGAAGTCGAAATCGGTCTGCGAAGCCGAGGGGAAACCGATCTCGATTTCCTTGAAACCCATGTCGAGCAACAGCTGGAACATCCGGGCCTTGCGGTCGTGGCCCATCGGGTTGACCAGCGACTGGTTGCCGTCGCGCAGATCCACCGAACACCAGATCGGCGCCTTGGTGATGGTCTTCGACGGCCAGGTGCGGTCAGGAATGTTGATCGTCGGATAGGCGCGGTATTTCAGCCCTGCTTCGGGCATGCCGGCCTTCGGGGAGGTGCTGGTTTGGGAGGAATTGCTGTTGGCGTCCATTATCGTCGTCTCTTCTCGCTTCACGCATAAGCCGGCGCCCGTTCGGGGATGAGCCGTCTTCGATGCGGACCTGTAGGGGTCTTGTGTGGCCTGGTCTTGAACGTTCGTGAGAGGAGCTATTATGCCGGCAGGCTTTTCGGCCGCCGGGCGCTCCTCAACGGACCCGGCAACCGCGCGTAAGGCCGAGGAGAAGAAGCGAGGTCAGGGCATGCGCGTTGTCGCGCAGGGCGATACGCCCGCGTGCAATCGTGCCAGAAATCTTTGCGCCTGTGGTCTTCATGCTCGGGCTTATAGCCGTGCGCTAAAAAACTGGCAACCCCCCACCTATGCTTTTGCCTTTTTCATCAGATGCTGCAGCGTCAGCATCAATCCGCCCGCCAGCAATCCCCAGAAAGCACCGGAGATCCCCGCAAAGGAGACGCCAGACGCTGTGACCAGAAACGTGATCGCCGCCGCCTCGCGCGATTCGGGCGCCTGGAACGCCGCCATGGCGGAGCTCGAGAAGGCACCGACCAGCGCAAGACCGGCGACCGCCTGGATCAGCACCGGTGGCGCCAGCGCCACCGCAGTCGTCACGGCACCGGCAAGCGGCCCGAGGATCAGATAGCAGATGCCACAGACCAGCACTGCCCAGTAGCGGCGGGCCGGATCCGGATGCGCATCGGGACCGGCACACATCGCGGCGGTGATCGCAGCCAGATTGACCGCATGGCCACCGAAGGGCGCAGCCAGCAGTGAAAAGACGCCGGAGATCGCAAACAGCGGCCCGGGCTTCGGCTCGTAGCCGTTGACCTTCATGACCGCGATGCCGGGAATATTCTGCGAGGCCATGGTGACGATGAACAGCGGCAGGGCGATCGAGATGAAGGCCGGCAGATTGAAGACCGGGGCGACAAACGCGACAGTCGGCAGCAGCGCCCGCCCGACCGCCGCCCCTGCCCCGTCGGGAACATCGACGCCGAAGACCACGACCAATCCGAAGGCCGCAAGCGCTGCCGGAACCGCCCAGAGCCGCTTGAAGGCGCCGACAACCATCCAGGTGAGAACGATCGGCAATCCGAGCAGCGGATTGAACGCCACAGCCTTCACCGGCGCAAAGCAGAGCCCGATCAGCACGCCCGCCAGCATGGCGTTTGCAAGCGGCGCCGGGATGGCCGCCACCGCCCGGCCCAGCGGCTTGAACAATCCGGCGACGATGATCAGAAGCGCGCAGACGATAAAGGCCCCAACCGCAGCATTGAACCCACCCTCGACGATCCCGGTGCTGGCCAGCAGCGCCGCACCCGGCGTCGACCACGCCATGCTGACCGGCAGCCGTGTGGTGAAACTCAGCACGATGGCGCAGATCCCGAGCCCCAGAGACAATGCCATCAAGCCCGACGCCGCCTGCGCCTCTGTGGCGCCAACCGCCTGCAGCCCGTGCAGCACGACGGCAAAGGAACTGGCAAAGCCCGCGAAAGCCGCGAGAACGCCCATGAACAGGCTTTGAACGGAAAAGTCTTTGAGCATTGCGGGACTCGGCGTGATGGGGCGAATACCGCATGGAGCATGGAGCTTGGGCCGCATGCAAGTGCAGCGGCCCCGCAAATGGTCGTCAGCCGCTATCTGGTCGCGAATGGTGGAATCGGCTTGTCCTTGTTCGCGTTGAACCGCGCGATAAGGGCGGCCTGGGCTTCGTGATCGACCGGCCGCTCGATCTGCTGCGACGAGCCATCGGCGAAGCTGACGGCAAATGTTCTGTAGAATCCGTTGATGGTCACGCTGTCGTCAGGATGCCCGTCGAAAGATATGATGGTCTTTCCGTCCTTGTGCTCGACACGCATCTTGTCGGCATTCAGTCCCTCTCCAAACTCGATGCGGCCGTCACGCAACGTCCAGATATTGTCCTGCCCGTCACCAGCCGCAAAACGGACTGTACTGTCGGTCCCGATGCCGATCGTGTCATTTCCCTTCCCGCCGATGACGACGCTGCCGGAATGGACGACGATCGTATCATCGCCTGTTCCACCATCGACATAGTTGTCAGACCAGGCATCGATCACGTCATTGCCCGCCCCGCCTTCGATATGCGTTTCGGACCACGCCTTGATATCATCATTGCCCTCGCCGCCATAGATGACGCTGTCGGACCAGGCGCCGATCGTATCGTCACCCGCGCCGCCATCGACAAAGCTCTTTTCTCCTACGGTGACCGTGTCGTCCCCTGCTCCGGCATCGACAACGCTGTTGGCTGCCGCCGAAATCGAGTCATCCGTCGCCCCGCCGATCAGGATGCGGATTGCCGTCGCCTGCCAGCGATCCGCCGCATTGCGAAGGTCTGCCGACGTTATCTGCGTTTCGTCCGCAGCCTTGCCACGCGGCGCGCCTTTCGCGGCGGAGTGCATCTTGTCGAAGTCCGGCGGCTGCGGAACCCTGTCCGGCGCGCGCCAGAGAAGCGAGAAACCTGTCGTCACCCCATTCGTATTTGTCATGGAATCTTCCCCCGAAAATTCATCTGCCGGCAACCGGCCCCAAAACCTCACGCTGAAATGCATACCCGGGCAATACAGCAATCCTGCCGCGCCAAGCCTGCCTAAAACTTGCGCTTAGGTTGAACAATCACAGATAGAACCTGCTGCGGCAGTGAGGCGGATCATTGCTGGCAGCCCGGAGATTCCTGCCGCCAGGCACGTCCGGTCGAACCCGAACTGGCAAATGCTTGCTATGCGAGCAAAAAAGCCTAATTTAGTTGCGGTGGAGAACCAAAAATCCAGGTGAATGAATGTCGGACGATCCCGATGACCTCAGCAGAGCAGCGGTTGGCCTTTCTTCAGCGGCAATTCTCGCATCGCTCATCAAAACATTGAACGAAAAGAATCTTCTGTCGGACGACGAGGAAAACGCCGTCTATGACGCGGCGATCGCGCTGCTTGGCGACAATGCGGGCGAAGATGAAGATGGCGTCTTCGAACTGGCGCAGGAGATCATCGAAGAGCGCTGGAAGCCGGCGCCGAGCTGACCGGCAGGCGGAAAGAAAAACGGGGCGCGAACGCCCCGGATTGTATCAGATCTCGCTCTGCGAAGTGATGACGCGCGACACCAGGCCGTAATCCTTGGCCTCTTCGGCCGAAAGCCAGTAGTCGCGATCCGTGTCCCTGGCGATCTTGTCGACCGGCTGGCCGGTGGCCACCGAGAAGATCTTGTTCAGGCGCTCGTTCATCTTGATGATTTCACGTGCCTGGATCTCGATGTCCGACGCCATGCCGCGCGTGCCGCCGGAGGGCTGATGCAGCAGGAAGCGGGTGTTCGGCAGGCAGAGACGCTGTTCCTTGGGAACGGCGACATAGATCAGCGCGCCGGCAGAAGCGACCCAGCCGGTACCGATCATCCAGACCTTCGGCTTGATGAACTTGATCATGTCATGGATCGAATCGCCCGACTCGACGTGGCCGCCAGGCGAGCTCACGTAGATGCGGATGTCTTCGTCGCTGGCTGCGGCAAGCGCCACGAGCTGCGAGCAGACCTTCTGGCCAAGCTCCATGGTGATCGGGCCGTAGATGAAGATCGAACGCGATTTGAAGAGGTTAGCCTCTGCGTCCTTCCCCAAAGACAGTTCCTTGGTCTTGTCCTCTTGTTCTTCGTCGTTCATTCGAACCTCTCTCGGCTTCATTCGGGTTTCCCGGACATAGTGTGACTCAATGCGTAAAACAATGCGGGAAAAAGACAAGCCACGGAACGGGTGAAGATATTCTTATGACAAACCCGAGAACTGCCAGCATTATGCTGCTATCCCCAGGCGGAAGGAAAAGATGACATCGTTTTTGCTTCATCGGGCCGTCAGAAACAACGCGCTCTGGTGCGACGCCGTCTGCGCGGCGCACGGCCAGCGCGGCGAGTTTGCCCGAACACTCTGGCTGCACCGTCAGGGCGCCCCTCCCTTCTATCCCGATGCCATCACGCTGACCGGCGCGGAAAGTGCCGCCGAACAGGAAGAAGCAATCGCCGTCCTCACCCGCTCGCGTCCGGGCGGCTGGGGCATCAAGGACAGCTACTGCGCCCTCGATCTCGCGCCGCAGGGTTTTACCGTGCTGTTCGAGGCCGAATGGATCGGTCTCGATGCTGATGATGATCTCGATGACGACGGCTCTGGCCTGACATGGGAGCGCGTCGAAACCGCCGGAAAACTCGCCGCCTGGGAGAAAGCCTGGGCGGGCGGAGAAGCGCAGGCTATGCCCATTTTCGCCGAGCCGCTGCTGCAACGACCCGAGATCGCTTTCCTCGCCGCCTATTCTGGCAAGGCGCTCCAGGGCGGCGCCATTCTCAATCACCAGGCCGAGGTGATCGGCCATTCGAATGTCTTCGCCATCGGCGGCAATGAGCAGCCGATCCGCACCGGGCTCGTCAGAGAAGCCCGGCGGCTGTTTCCCGGCGAACCGATCGTCGGCTATGAGAGCGGCGACGATCTGGAAAATGCCCTGGCACTCGGCTTTACGGCACTCGGCCGGCTGCGGATCTGGGCGCGCGACTGAGCTTACCGAAATGTAAGTTGCCAAGGCTTTGAAAAGCCGGAATCCGTTCCTACGTCATTCGTAGGCGGGCTTATCCCGCACGTAACACAGGAGAGAGCCATGTCACCGGAAGAACGCCAATTGCTGACCGGCCTTTTCGATAGGGTACGCACCGCATCCGCAACGCCGCGCGATCGCGACGCCGAGGCGCTGATCGATCAGGGCGTGCGCGAACAGCCCTACACGACGTATTATCTGGCACAGGCCGTCATCGTGCAGGAAAAGGGGCTGGAAGCAGCCGCCAACCACATCAAGGAGCTCGAAGAGCGCGTCCGCCAGCTGGAAGCCGGCGAGAGCGAACACCGCCAGGCCGAGCAAAGCGGCGGCTTCCTGAGCTCGATCTTCGGCAGCGGCCAGACGCAGCAGGCCGCCCAGCCCTCCGGCCCCTGGGGCAATGCCCCGCGCCAGAGCTATCAGGACCGCGGCTACGACGACAATGTACGCCCGATGCAGCCGCGGCAGCAGCAGCCATCCGGCCCCTGGAACCCGCAGCCGGACGCTCCTTCTGCCGGTGGCAGCTTCCTGCGCGGGGCGCTCGGCACGGCAGCCGGCGTTGCCGGCGGCATGCTGCTCGCCAATTCGCTGAGCGGTGTCTTCGGCAATCACATGTCGTCGCTCGGCTGGGGTTCGCCCTTCGGCTCAAGCCCGTTCGGCAACACGCCTGCACCCACGGAAGAGACCGTCATCAACAATTACTACGGCGGTGACGACAGCAAGCAGGCGGCCGACAATTCGGCCGGCAACGACGACAACAGCAATATCCAGCAGGCAGACTACGATCCGTCCGACGATGACGATAGCTTCGACGATTCACAGGATAGCGGCGACACATCGGACGTCTGATATGGGTGGCATACGGCGCAGGGCGCCGTATGCCACCTCGATGGTTAGCCGTGCGGCATCATCCGCTTGAGAATGCCGTCGCGCAGCAGATAGTGGTGGCCGAGCGCTGCGAGCGCGTGGCCGGCGGCCAGCACGATGATGATCCAGGCCGCATCGTTGTGCAGCATCTCGTAGGTATGAGCGAGAGGCTTGTCCTGTGCAAACAGGCTCGGCACCGAGAACAGCCCGAAAAACTCGAAAGGCTCGCCCTGCGCCCAGCGCAGCAGGAAGCCGAGAACCATCTGCGCAATCAGCAGACAGTAGAGAAGCCAGTGCATGCCCCTGGACAACAGCGCGCTGATGCCGGCCTCGGCAGCCGCAAGCCGCTTGCCGCCGGAGCTGCGCCAGACGAGGCGGACGATGAACACGACGGTGAACAGCAGTCCGAGCGAAATATGAATGGCCTGCAGCTCCTTGCGAAGCGGCGTACCCTTGGGAAGCGAGTTCCAGACATAGGCGGCGGCAAAGAGCGCAATCACGAGGATCGCGGTCAGCCAGTGCAGGGCAATCGTCATTTTGTCGTAGCGGGACGTGTCGGCGGCCGCGCGCGGGACAGCGGCGGCTTGATCAATGGCCATGATTTTATCTCTTGAATGAAGTGTGTGACAGGATGCCCTCCGCACATAGCGGGCAGGAAACTCTGCTGCAATCCAAGCCACTTAACGCAAAAAGGCGGCCGCGAAATCCGCGGCCGCCAAAAGATGATTATAAATATCGACTTAACGCCGATGCGGAACGCTGCGGCAGGATTTGCCGAGTGATCACATTTTCGTGCGCGCGGAGGTCAGCCCCGGCCGCGATAGCTGGCGACGCCCTGATCGGGCAGCCAGACATGCTCCGGCGGCTTGCCGGTCTGCCAGAAGACGTCGATCGGGATGCCGCCGCGCGGATACCAGTAGGCGCCGATGCGCAGCCATTTCGGATCGAGCAGCTCAACGATCCGCTTGGCGATGTAGACCGAGCAATCCTCGTGAAACGCACCGTGATTGCGGAAGGAATGCAGGAAAAGCTTCAGCGACTTCGATTCAACCAGCCAATCGTTCGGGATGTAATCGATGACGATATGGGCGAAATCCGGCTGCCCGGTCATCGGGCAAAGTGAGGTGAACTCAGGCGCCGTGAAGCGCACGACATAGTCGGCGCCTTGGCTGCCATTCGGCACCTTTTCGAGAACGGCCGCTTCCGGGCCCGTTGGTGATTCAACCTGCGAACCGAGCTGCGAAAGCCCGCTGACATCCGTCATCGCCATTTCCCTATTCCTTCCAAATCGATCGTCCGTCCACGGGCGCCGATCGTCGCGCACCACATGGATTGCTCATGTGGGACCGCAAATAGTCCTTTTGCGCCGATCTTCCAAGCGGACAAAACGCGGCGGCGTCTGTCAGCCGGCTTGGCCTACCACTCGACGCGAACGCCGAGCGAGCCGCCCAGGGAGAAATTGTCGCCGGCGCCGGACAGCGAGGATTTCGCGGCCATCTCGCCATAGACCGAATAGCGTTCGTCGCTCCAGCTATAGGAACCGCCAAGACCAAGCCCCGCCGAAAGGTCATCGCCACGGCTGGCGAAATGGCTACCGGCCACGTTCACCGAGACACCATCTAGAAACTCGTAATAGAGATTGGCCGCGCCATAGAGCTTGAGCCGTGTCGCGGTCCCGTCGTCGGCTTGCCAGCCCGCTTCCCGATCAACCGCCATCCCCAACCGGCCGTTCAGGCTGGCGCCGCGGTCAAGCGACACCTCAGCGCCGAACTTGTCGTAGAAGCTGCCAAAATCAACGGATGAATAGGTCAGCTGCGCCTGCGGTGTAGTCGACCAGGAGCCGGCGATATCAAGACGCTGGCCGGTCTCGATGCTCAGAATGTAGCCGACGGCGCCACTGCCGCTCTTCAGCGGCGAAGCGACGAGATCGGAGCTCAAGTTGCTGTCGTAGAAATTGAGCTGGCTCTGGGCATCGGCATAGAAGCCCTGATCGCCGTACCACGTCAGGGTGCTGCCAAGTCCGAAGCCCGACGTATCAATATGGCCATTGCTGATGCTGGAGCGCAGGTCGCTCGACATCGTGCCGAACTGCGCCGTCAGACCGCCGATCAGCCTGCCATTACTGCCGTCATAAAGCGCGCCGTCCAACCCGCCCTGCATTCGCCAGATGTCGTAATCATGGCTCGTATCGACGGTGCCATCATTGGCCGTGAGGCGGCCATGCAGACCCTCGGTGCGCAGCCAAACGCCTTCGATCTCATCCGCGGCTCCGCCTGCAGATCCATCGGAAACCGTCTGGAAATCGCTCGACAGCATCCGGTCGCCGATCCGCTGCTGAAGCGTGGCGGCCTGATTGAGCCCGAGCAGCATCAGCAGTGGATAGGCCTGATAGACCGGAATACCGGGTTGCAAACCGGCCGAGCGCAGATACCAGTCGCCATCGCCCGGCGTAGTGATGCCGCTCTGATAGAGCCGATAGGCATAAGCGCCGCCAACGACGGCCTGCTGTCCGTCCAGCACATAGTCGCCGATGAGCGAGAACGTCCCCGCCGAGGTGCCGCCGGCATCGACGATCTTAATGCCCTCGACCGTCTGCCCGCCTGCGCCGCCGAGATTGACGACACGGACATTGGTATTGCCCGAGGTATTGCCGGTTACCACGAGACGGTCGGTGGATGAGGTATCGTCGCCGAGTACACTCTCGATTTCGAGCACGCCGCCGCTGCCGGCATAGTCGCCTGAAATCGTCAGCGTGCCGATCGAATTGCCGGGGGCGATGGTGCCGGCATTGACCGTATTGCCAACCTGCCCGATGCCCTGCAGCCGCCCGCCGGAGAATATGTCGAGCGGGCCGCCGAGAATGCCGTTGACCGACAGCGTTCCAGCCTCGACCGAGGTGGTACCGGCAAAGGCCGCGTTGTTGCCCGTCAGGAAAGTCGTGCCGCTGCCGATCTGGCGGATCGTACCGCTGCCGGTGACGAGATTGGCGAAGGTGAAACTGTCCGAACGGTCAAAGGCGAGCGTGCCGTTGTTGGTGATATCGCCGGTGACACTGCCGCTTGTGCCGCCATTGCCGATCGCCAATGTGCCCGCCTGGATATCCCAGTCGGTCACCGCGCTCCCGGTGCCGGTCAGGAACCAGGTGCCGGTGCCGGTCTTCTGGAAGATATCGAAATTCTGGTACTGCGGGCCAATCGCCGAAACATCGAAACTGTCGCCGCCCGTACCGCCGAGGCGCAGCGTATCGGTGGCAACCCCAGCCCCTGCCACGACATTGCCCTCGATCACCGACCCTGCCTGTAATTCGAGCGTCATGGTACCCGTGGTCGCCGCAACGGTGCGCGTGATCGCGTCGCTCTGTCCTGCACCGGCCCGGATGGTACCGCTATTGGTGATGTCGATATCGCTAGCCCCGGTGTTCGACAGGATAGCCGCTCCCCCAGCGCCACCTTCGATCGTTCCGCTGTTTGTGACCGCGCCGCTGCCAGCGCGGACAATCAGACCGACACCGCCCAGGCCACCGGTAAGGCCGCCGTTGCCGCCCCGGATCGTGCCATTGTTGACAAGCGTGCCAGCGGCGCCGATGCCGCCGAAATCGACGGCCGCTCCACCCGCACCGGAGGCGCTGGAACCACCGGCAATCGTGCCGTTATTGACCAGGCTCGAACTGGCAAAAATGCGAGTTCCCACACCGCCCGAGCCACCGGCGCCGCCGCCTGCGCCACCGGTGATCGTCCCATTGTTGGTAAATGCGGTACGTGTCGTCCACACCGCCACCTGCCCCGCAGTCGTATCCGCCGCACCGGCATTGCCACCGGTCAGCGTTCCCGAGAACGTGACGCCGATACCACCAGATCCGCTTTCCTGAATCGTCAGATTGGCGCGTGTACCGACGGTCGAGGCGTCATAGAGCCCGGTCAGCGTGAAGCCCTGTGTATCGATCGAAATCGGACTGGTCGGCTCCGGCAGGATGCCGGCCGATATCGAGAAGCTGTTGGCCATGACGATCGTCGAACTGGGATCGCCGCTGGCATTTGCCGACGTGATCGCGTTACGAAGCTCCGTCTCGTTGGTCACCACATAGTCGGCCGCGCACGCAGGAGTGGGCGATAGGCAGGACAGAACGATGGCTGAAAAGCTGACACTTGAAAGCAAGATTGCGGATATCGGTTGGCGCGCAGAGTCAACGCCGCATGAAATGGCACGCTTGTACGGTCCGGTCATGGAAATCCTAGATATTGCTAAAACAGAATAATAAGTTTGCAATTCAAAATGCCGGGCCAAGACTTTGACTTCGGCGATCTAGGGATCGATTAGACTGGAATTATTAAACCGATATTGCAGCGCAACAGAGATTATTACTGGACAAAATTGTAGTACTGCGCGGCGCAGCGAAGCAACTTTATGATGCATAGCAAATTGAATTTATATGCAATCCCCGGAAATACAGAGCAGGCACTGGCTCTATTGCAACCCGAAGATGCCGTCACTGTCAGCAACGTTGCACCGCGCCAATGCTGCCGCGCATATGCAGATTTTCACATTACCCGCATGCACAGGAGCGCTCTGAGAGTGTCTCCGCCCGGAGACCTTAACCGGCAGACGGCCATATCGGCGCGCCGTCAGGCTTCCTTTATGACTTTGACGCGCAACCCATGGGCTTTTTCGCCCTCCGGTTCGACGTGAATGGCAATGCTGGCGCCCGGATGCACCGCGCGGATGGCATCTTCAAGGCGGTCGCAGATATCATGCGCCTGGCGCACCGACATGGCAGCCGGAACGACCATATGAAAGTCCACGAAGGTCACCGCCCCTGCCCGGCGCGTCTTCAGATCATGGACGCCGAGAGACCCCACCGCATGCGTGGCGATCGCCTGCTTGATCGCCTCTTCTTCTTCCGGTTCCGCCGCATGGTCCATCAGGCCGCCGATCGAGTGGGAGATGACCTTGTAGCCCTGATAGAGAATGTTGATGGCGACCAGGATGGCGAGCACCGGGTCGAAGATCGGATAGCCGGTGGCGAGCGCCAGAAGCAGGCCGACGAGCACGCCGACCGAAGTCACCACATCCGACATGATATGCTGGCCATCCGCCGTCAGCGCCGCCGAACGATGCTGCGTTCCAACCCGGATCAGCAGCCTTGCCCAGACGAAATTGATGACACCGGCCGCAAAGTTGATGGCTAAGCCAAGCACCGGCGCTTCCAGCATTTTGGGATCGCTGAGAAACCCGACGGCTTCCTTGACGATCAGGATGGCCGCGACGACGATCAGCACGCCCTCGGTGACCGCAGAAAGATATTCGGCCTTGTGATGGCCGAACGGATGGTCGTGGTCGGCAGGCTTCTGCGCATAGCGGATCACGAAGAAGGCGATGAAGGCGGCCACCACGTTGACGAAGGATTCGAGACCGTCGGAGAGCAGCGCCACCGACCCCGTCACCCACCAGGCGGCGAGCTTCAGCCCCATCACGCCGAGCGACATCGGGATGCCCCAGAATGCCAGCCGCCGGACTGTCATATTGCCTTGTTCCGTCATCTCGTATCCCTCTGCGGATGCGAATGAATTGCAGCATTTGGCCCATTCAAACGCAAAACCGCCCACGCGAAAATCGCGCAGGCGGCTAATGCGGCTCATATGGTCGAAGACGGACGATTTGTCAAAGGGCAAGCTCACAAATCCACGTTGACGGATATTGCATAACGCGTTATATAACTCAGCATACATAATGGAGCACAGCATGGTCGAAGACATCGTGCGGACATCGGGCCTGTTGACGCTCGGCAGCCGCATGCGCCGCATCGGCGAGCGCCTGCAGGCCGACACGCAACAGTTCATCGACGAGGCGGGCCTCGGCATCCAGGCTGGACAATATCCGTTCCTGGCGGCGATCGACGGCGCTGGACCGCTGACGATCGGCGAGCTTGCCCAGTCGGTCCGCATCACCCAGCCCGGCGCCACGCGCACCGTCGGCCAGCTATTGGAGCTCGGACTGGTCGATATGCAGCCGGCGCCAGACGATCAGCGCCGCAGGCTCGTGTCGCTGACGGAAAAGGGAAAGCAGCTCGTCGATGTCTCGCGTGCCGAAGTCTGGCCGCGCATCGCCGCCGCCGTCGCCGATCTCTGCGGTAGCCTCGACGGCCCGCTTCTCGATCAGCTTGCAACAATCGAAGACGGCCTGGCCGCTGCATCGCTCATCCGCCGCGCGCCGCCGAAGGAGAAGAAACCATGACACATATCCTCGACCGCCCGATCTGGAATGCGCTGCAGACAACGCGTGCAGGCATCGCCGAAGGCGGCCCGCTCGCACGGCGCTACCCGCCCGGCATCGTGCCCTTCGCGGCAGCGGCCGACGACACACCGGAAAGCCTGGAAGCGTTGGCTGCACTCCCCCGGCCCGATGAGACGATGGCGCTTGTGGAGCCAAGATCGGCTACGGTTCCGGATGGGCTCAATATCGTCGGCGAAGCAACGCTGATCCAGATGATCGCCAGGACGCCGCATGATCCGCTTTCCGATCCCCGTATCACTCCGCTGACAGAGGCCGACGCCGAAGAGATGCTGGCGTTAGCGCAGCTGACCAAACCCGGTCCCTTCACCCTCGGCGCCCAGAAACTCGGCACTTTCTGGGGAATCAAGAACAGCGGCAAGCTGATCGCCATGGGCGGTCAGCGGCTGAAGCAGACCGGCTTTACGGAACTGAGCGGCCTTTGCACCCACCCGGACTTCCAGGGCAAGGGTCTCGGCAAGCTGCTCTTCCGCTATGTCGCAGGCCACATCGCGGCATCCGGCGCAACCGCGTATCTGCATGTCAACGCGCTCAACACCGGGGCGATCGCGCTTTACAAGACGCTGGGCTTCGAACAGCGCTGGGAACTCAATCTGAAAATCGTCAGGCGCCGGGACTGACCGGCGCCTGAATGTTCGTCTCAGCTTGCCGGACAGGCAGCCCCGGTATCGACCCAGGCCTTGATGAGATCGCCGAACTCGGCCTGCGTGCCGGGCGCCGGCTCGCGCCCGTCGCCCGGGTTCCATCCCCAGCCGACCAGACTGTCATGCGCCATGTGCTCGACGATCTTCGACAGATCGCGCCCGCCATTGCGCTCCGGGTCCTTCAGTTGCTGGCAGATCTCGCCGAGCGACTTTCCAACCCAGGCCATTTCGATCGGCGCCAGATGCCAGGCGGGATTGCCGGGGATGCTCTTCAGCGTCGGCGACTGGCCGACGATCGCCGCATTGTCAGGCCCGTGGCAGGTGTTGCACATCATGCCCGGCACGCCCATGCCGCCATCGCCGCGCGTCACCGGCGGCTGGTGCGGATGCATCGCCATCGTCTGCAGCGGCCTGTCGCCCGCCGGATGGCAGTTCAGACATCGCGGATGCTCGATCACCTTGCCCGCCTCTTCGAACAGCGCCACCGACCGCGCCTTCTGATCGGCAATCGAAGCGAAGGAGGCAACCGGCTTTAGGGTCGTCTTGTCAGAGGCCGGCGCCGTCTCGGCCAATGCCATGAACGATACGGGCAAGGCCGCAAGAAGGGAGAGGCCGCCTGCCATGCAGGCGAGTACCAATCTGCTTGTCATCTCCGCCTCCCTCAGCTCGTTGCCACGGCAACGATCGGCAGGCTGCGCACCGGCGCACCGGTGAGCCGCCGCCAGGCATTTGCCGTTGCCGGCCCGACCGGCGGCACGCCCGGCTCTCCCACCCCGGTGGGCGGCTCGCCGGATTTGATGACGGCGACCTCCACATCCGGCATCTCGTTGATGCGGATCGAGCGGTAATCGTGGAAGTTCGACTGCATGATCGCCCCGCCCTCGCCGAGCGTCACCGCATCGAACAGCACCGCACCAAGCCCGTAGCCGATGCCGCCCTCCATCTGGGCCTTGATGACATTCGGATTGATCGCGACACCGCAATCGACGGCGCACCAGACCTTGTGGACCCTGGGCGCGCCGTCGGCACCGGCAGAGACCTCCACCACCTGGCCGACATAGGTGTTGAAGCTCTTGACCACGGCAACGCCACGCTGCCGTCCCTCGGGGATCTTGCCGCCCCAATCGGCCATCTCCGCCGCCTTCTTGAGAACCCCGGCATAGCGTGGGTCCTCCGCCAGCTGCTCGAGTCTTCCCTGCACTGGATCCTTGCCCGCCATCTGGAACAGCTCGTCGAGAAAGGTCTCGACCGCGAAACCGGTATGCGTGTGGCCGACCGAGCGCCACCAGAGCGGCGGGATCGCCAGCTTCACATTATGTGAGATGACCCTGAGGTTCGGCACATCGTAAGGCAGGTCGGAGGCGCCCTCGACCGAGGTGCTGTCGAGATCGGCCTTGCCCATGATCGACTGCCCGACGATCGCCTGGTCCCAGGCGACGATCCGGCCATCGGCATTGATCGCGCCACGCATCTTGTGGAGATACATCGGCCGGTAATAGCCGCCGCGAATATCGTCCTCGCGCGTCCACATATGCTTGACCGGCCGTGACTGGTCGGTCGCGGCGAAGACCGACGCCGCCTCCTGCATATAGGGCGAACCGAACTGCGCCTTTCGCCCGAAACTGCCGCCGGTGATCTGCGTGTTCAGCCGCACCTTCGCCGGATCGATGCCGGTGATCTTGGCCGCCGTCGCCTTGTCCATGCCCGGGAACTGCGCCCCGTTATACACATCGAGGCTGCCGTCCGCCGCCTTGATGAAGACTGCATCGAGCGGCTCCATCGGCGCATGCGCCAGGAACGGGAAGATGATCTGCGCCTCCAGCGTCTTCAGCAAGGTATCACTGAAGGCCTTGTCGACATCGCCCTTTTCAGATGCGGTAATGCCTTTCTCCGTCAGCGCCTTCGCATAGTCGGCCGAGAGCTGACCACTCGAACGTGTCTCCGCCTGCGACAGATCCCAATCGACCTTCAGCACAGACCGGCCCTTCAACGCCGCAAACGTGTTGTCTGCATAGACGGCAACGCCCTGCGGTAGCTGCTTGACATCGACGACGCCCTTGACCTTGCGCGTCTCGCTATCGTCGAAGGATTTCACCGCCGCGCCAAAATGGTTCGGATGCGCGACGACGGCGACCAGCAGATCGTCAGGAATGATGTCCAGCGTATAGATCGCCCGGCCGTTGGTCTTCGACACAGTATCCAGCTTCGGCAATTCCTGGCCGATCAGCGTGAATTTGGACGGATCCTTCAGCTTCACGTCGGCCGGCGGCTTGATACCGGCGGCCTTGGTGGCCAGCGCACCGAAACCGCTGTCCTTGCCGGAGGCAGCATGCTTGACCCTGCCTTTCTCGACGGTGATCTCACCGGCCGGCACCTTCCACTCGTCGGCCGCCGCAGCAACCAGCATGGCGCGCGCCGTTGCCCCCGCCTGGCGGAACTGTTCGTAGGAATTGGCGATCGACGACGAGCCGCCGGTGCCCTGCAGGCCGAAGGCAAGGTTCGCATAGACCTTGTCATCGGCAGGCGAATGCACCGCGCGCATCTGCCCCCAATCGGCATCGAGCTCTTCGGCGACCAGCGTCGCAAGACCGGTGAACGGCCCCTGCCCGAATTCGATATGCTTGGAAAGGATCGTCACCGTATCGTCGGTGCCGATCCTGACGAATGTGTTCAGCGTCACCAGCGCGTCGCCGCCGCCCGCCTGCACACCCTTTTCTGCGGCAAAGGCCGAGGTCTTCGGCAGCAGCGCAAAGCCGATCACCAAGCCGCCTGTTGCGGCCAGTAAGCCGCGGCGTGTCGTTGCAATCTCCTGAATGGTCATCGCTCAACCCTCCATCGACGCGGCGGCATTGTGAATGGCCGCGCGGATCCGATGGTAGGTGGCGCATCGACAGATATTCCCGGCCATCGCCCCGTCGATATCCTCGTCGGTCGGCTGCGGGATGTTCTGCAGCAGCACCACGGCCGACATGATCTGGCCGGATTGACAGTACCCGCATTGCGGCACGTCGATCTTGACCCAGGCAGCCTTCACCGCATCGGCTTCCTTGCCTTCCACACCTTCGATTGTGAAAATCTCGGATCCATCGACGGTGGAGATCGGAGTGATGCAGGAGCGGCGGGTGAAGCCGTCCATATGCACGGTGCAGGCGCCGCACTGGGCGACACCGCAGCCATATTTGGTGCCGGTCAACTTCTCGAAATCGCGGATGACCCACAGAAGCGGCGTATCCGGATCGCCGTCGAACGTCTTCGTCTGTCCATTGAGCGTGAAAGTAACCATGGTCGAGCCTCGGGGAATTTGGCTGGACCCATTGCGGCCCCAGCGAGCATCGCAGCTTTGTTCACGACGAATAAGCTAGGGCGACGATCAACCTCGGCCATGGCAAGAACTGATAAAAGCGCGGCGTTCCAAACGCCTGAGATCAGGCGCCCTCTACGGACGCCTCACCATCATCGGTACCAAAGGCGACAGTCTGCGGCCAGCGCAGCAGCGCCTCGGCACCCGAGGGCGTCAGGGCATAGACGCCCTTCCCCTGCTTTTCAAACCAGCCATAGACATTGCCGAGCAGGATTTTTCCGGCATCCGGCGCATACGCCTTCATATCCCGCGGCCTGACCAGCCCCTGCTGCAGAGCGGCGGCGCAGATCAGCGCCTGCTGTCGGTAGGCAGTCATCTGCGGCACGCGCGTGCTCCCGCCGAGAACGGGATCGCCACGGCGGCGCTGATGCTCCCTGACCAGCCGCGACCGCCGTTTCGGATTGGTCCGCGGCATCGGCGAGATGGACGAGACGATGACGCTCACCTCTCCGGTATCGGAAACGCCGAGCATGCCGATCCCCAGCCTGCGGCAGAGATCGCGATAGCGCTTGTCCGCTTCGCGCCCGCGCCCCTTGGCCGAAACCCGCGCGGCGATCCAGACTTCGTCGCTCATCGCCGCCCGATCGACCGCCTGCAGTACGAGCTCGAGATTGAAGCTGAGCTTCAGCTCGCAAACGACGACCACGCTTGGATCGCCTTCGCTGAGGCCCACGAGATCGCATCCGCCGATCTCGCCTTTGACGGCATAACCCGCCGCCTCCAGAAAGGCTTTGACCGGCAGATAAAGCGAAGTTTCCATCGGGAAGCGTTAGGCCGGATTGAGATCGGCGATCTCGCCATGGCGAATGAGCAGCCGCGGCGACGACATATCGCCGGTCTCGTCATCGACCATAACCGCATAGGCGGCAACGCCGATAAACCGCGCCGCCATCGAGGTCGCGATCTTTTCCGCACTCATGGCATTCGATGCTTGCCGCATCTCGCCCGGCACCAGGTTGCCCCGGTTCTTGCGGTACGGGAGGATGATAAACTTCTCAGCATTGGCCACGACGATATCCTTATTCATCGTTCCTGAAATGTTCTGATTTGGAATGGGAAGTCAACCAGTTACTTCCTCTCCTGGGCGAAAGGCCCCGGGAGGGTTGTGAAGCCGGAGCGAAATACGCAGCAGCCACGGCAGCGGCGTCCACAGGCCGGTCGCAATCCCGGCTTCGCGCAAGCCGGCAGCGGTCCACGTATTGCAGCCGACAAGCGCGTTGAAACGGCCCTGCCCCTCGAAGAAGGCGTCGCCCTGACCATAGGAAAAACCCAGCGGCACAGGCTTTTCATCGCCATCCGTGAAACTCGACGCGATATAGTCCGACAGCCGCGCGAAACCTGCGGCGGACACGTCGACCGGCGTCACATCGGGATGATCGAGCGGAATATCTCCCGCCAGTTGCACGTGCATGACGGCGCTATCCAGCGTCAGGCTCTTGAACACCGGGATCGGCTTCAGATCGGCCCAGGTCGGCGTTTCGGTATAGAAAGCGCGCCCTCCCCAGCCGAAGATGATGTAGCGCACATCAGGATTGCCGAGATCGAGACCGGCATCGGCGAGAAAGCTGAACCGCTTGAGAATATCGGGCGTGGCAGGGATCGCGAAATCCGTGTGAATGGGATTGCTGAGAACGAGAATGCGGTCGGTGGCACTCGTCGTTTCTGGCGGCGGCGCACGCCAGGGCCTTGGAATCACCGTTCCGGCAACGACGGCCATGGCGGCCAGCACGACAATGATCGCCAATCCCTTGAGCAGCTTCACGAGCATGCGATCTTCCGCACGAGAGATGGAAAATGATCGGCCACCGGATGGCGGTGGCCGATCGGTATCCTTGGCTCAGGCAGCCTTGGTCTTCGCCTTCCGCGCCAGATGCGCCACGACATTCTCGATCATCCGCATCCCGGCATCGCCGCCGAGCGTCATGATCGATTCCGGGTGGAACTGCACCGCCGCGATCGGCTCCTTGGTGTGCTCGATGCCCATGATCGTGCCGTCCTCGCTTTCCGCCGTGATCATGAATTCACGCGGCAGGGTCGAGGGATCGGCGAAGATCGAGTGGTAGCGGCCGACGGTGACTTCCTTGCCGAGGCCGGAGAAGACCAGGCCGGGCTCCAGCACGCGGACGCGCGACGGCTTGCCGTGCATCGGCAGCGCCAGATGGCGAAGCTCGCCGCCATAGGCCTCGGCGAGCGCCTGCAGGCCGAGGCAGACGCCGAAGATCGGCAGGTTGCGGGCGCGCGCCTTCTTGATCGTCGCCTTGCAATCGAAATCCTTCGGATTGCCCGGTCCCGGCGACAGCACGACGAGGTCCGGGTCGAGCCGGTCGAAGATCTCATCGGGCACCGGCGTGCGCACGGTCGAGACCGTGGCGCCGGTCTGGCGGAAATAGTTCGCCAGCGTGTGGACGAAGCTGTCTTCGTGGTCGATCAAGAGGATATTGACGCCCTTGCCGACGGCAGCGACGTCGCGGCTGACCTTGCCGGAATTGCCGGCCTTGGCATCGCGAATGGCGGAAAGCATGGCGGAGGCCTTCAGTTCGGTTTCGGCTTCTTCTTCCTCGGGGATGGAATCGTTGAGCAGCGTTGCCCCTGCCCTGACTTCGGCGATCCCGTCCTTGATGCGCACGGTGCGCAGCGTCAGCCCCGTGTTCATGTCGCCATTGAAGCCGACCATGCCGATCGCACCGCCATACCAGGCGCGCGGGCTCTTTTCATGGCTTTCGATGAAGCGCATCGCCCAGAGTTTTGGCGCACCTGTCACCGTGACCGCCCAGGCGTGGCTGAGGAAGCCGTCGAAGGCATCCATGTCATCCCGCAGGCGGCCCTCGATGTGATCGACCGTGTGGATCAGACGCGAATACATCTCGATCTGGCGGCGGCCAATGACCTTGACCGAGCCCGGCTCGCAGACGCGGCTCTTGTCGTTGCGGTCGACATCCGAGCACATCGTCAGCTCGGACTCGTCCTTCTTGGAATTCAGGAGCTTCAGGATCTGCTCGCTGTCGGCGATCGGATCGTCACCGCGCTTGATGGTACCCGAGATCGGGCAGGTCTCAATCCGGCGGCCGGAAACGCGCACGAACATCTCGGGCGACGCACCGACCAGATATTCCTGATTTCCGAGATTGATGAAGAAGGAGTAAGGCGACGGATTGATCGCCTTCAGCCGCTTGGAAATGTCTGATGGCTTGCTCTCGCAGCGCTCCATGAACTTCTGGCCGGGAACGACTTCGAACAGATCGCCGCGGCGGAAGCTTTCCTTCGCCTTGGTCACCAGTTCGGCATATTCGCCATGGCGATGATCGCTCTTCGGCGGAATGGCATCGGTGCGCACGAAAGGCTCCGGCGCGATATCGCCGGCCTTGCCCTCGGTAGTCAGGCCGCCCTTGGCGAAGTCGTAGCGGTCGACCCAGGCCTTGGCCGAGTAATTATCGACGACGAGGATCTCGTCCGGCAGATAGAGCACCATGTCGCGCTGGTCATCGGCACGCTTCAGCTTCAGGTCGATCGCATCGAACTGGAAGGCCAGATCGTAGCCGAAGGCGCCGTAAAGCCCGAGGCTGGCATCGGCCTGCGAATAGAAGAGATCGGTGACGGCGCGCAGCACCGTAAACACCGTCGGCATCTTCGAGCGCTCTTCTTCGGTAAACACCCGGTCGGGCAGCTTCACCTTGAGATCGAGCCGGCGGGCGGTGGCGGCGCCAAGCTCCAGCTCGCGCACGGCCTTCAGGCGCTCGGTGACGAAACCGAGCAGCACTTCGCCGCGCTCGTTATAGGCTTCGATCCAGACATCGCGGCCGAAGGAGGAAATGCCGAGCGGCGGATCGACGACGGCCGTATCCCAGCGCGTGTAACGGCCTGGATATTCGTAGTTCGACGAGAACACCGCGCCGCGCCGCTCATCGAGCTTGTCGACATAAGAGACCACGGCATCCGCATAGGGAATGGGCCGCCGCTGCCGGGTGACGGTGATGCCGCCCTTGGTCTCGTAGATTTCCGCACCATCGTCCCGAAGGATCGTAACCATAGTTCCACTCCGTTATCGGTGCCCGGACGACAGGCGGCCAGAAAACAAAAAAGCCGCCTCGAAGTTTCGGGCGGCTCACTCGTCGTCTGAAGACACGATTGGTCGAGGCCGCCTCAGCGAGCCCACCACCAAACTGCAATGTTCTTAGACGTGTTCATGGGCGAAATTGTTAGCGTGAGATGAGGGAGAGCGCAAGAGGCGAATATGGAATGAAAAAGGGCGGCCCGAAGGCCGCCCTTGTCGTTGAATCCGTCGATCAGAACTTGGCTTTTGCCGTCAGCATGAACGTACGGCCGCGGCCGGTATCGATCGTGCTGCCTGCGATTGTGCTCGACGCTGGCGTATAAGCCTTGTCGAAGACATTGGTGACGCTGGCGGTGACTTCGAAGCCCTGGTCGAACTTGTAGTTGGCGAACAGGTCGACAAGGCCGTAACCCGGCTTGTAGGGGCTGGCGCCCGCTGCGACGTTGACATCACCGATGTTCGCACGGCTCGCGGCATAGAAGCGCGTACCGACCGTCAGGCGCTGATCTTCGAGGAAACGTGCTCCAAGCGTCGCCGTGAAGATGTCGTCAGGCAGGTAGGACTGGACGCCAAAACCGTTGATCTGCGACGGCAGGTCGGTGTCTGTGTGGGTATAGGACAAATCGCCGAAGACGAAACCGGCATCGTAGCCAGCCTGAATCTCGATACCTTGAACCGTCGAAGTACCGGGATTGTTGGTGAAAAATACACCGCCCGTCGGCGTAAACGCGGCCGTTATGTAATTATCGACACGATCATAGAAGTAGTTCGCTTTGAACCGGAAGCTGTCACCGGAATCAAACAGACCATCGACCTTGACGTTTGCCCCGATTTCCCAGCCTTTCGAGACTTCCGGCTCTAGGAACGGATTTGGGAAGAAGGACATCCGGCCGCCAGGATGCGTACCGCCAACAAATGTCTCGTTGATCGTCGGCGAACGCATCGTTTCGGCATAGGTCACATAGGGCTGGAGCCAATCGGTGGCGTTGACTGCCAGCGTCACACTCGGATCAAGCCGGCCATCGGAGCGATCGACCGAGTACGGTCCTGCAGGCAGCCCAGCAGGATTACCTGCGGTAACGGCCCCGGAGCCGCTGAGATCGAAATGGTCGTAACGCAGACCGAGCGTCAAATCCGTGATGCCGTACGTAAACGTCGTGCTGTTGAAAACACCGAGCGTGCCATTCTTGCCGTCGCCGTTCACTCCACCCTGCGGCTGCGCCGTGCTGTTCATGACATCATAAGTGTCGTGGAAATATTCGACACCATAGTTCGATGAGACCGAGACATCGCCGAGATCGAATTTCGAGGTGTTCGAGACGTCGAAACCGATACCGGTATCGGTGATCTCGCGTCCGGCCGCAGTTCCTCCGCCAGTCGCGTTTGTATCATACGTCATCTTCAAACGGTTGTAATAGAAACCGGTCTTGAAATCGATGAGATCGTTGTCGCCGGGCTTGTATTCGTAGGTCGCGCTGAAGGTCTTGTTCTTCAGATTCTGGTAGTAGGAGTTGGCAAAGAAGTCGTTGTCATAGGTCAATCCGCCGATGCGGATGGTGTTTTCGGCGTTCGGCGTGATTTCCGCCTTGAGCAGGCCCGAGATTAGATCCTCTTCGGTAAACGGAACCTCGACGCCATCGCCGTTGTCGAAATTCTTGGGATCGCTCTTGCTGATGCCGCCGACGACGGCAAACACATCATTGAACCGGTAGGCACCGACTGCGGATTCAGACCAGCCCATGCCGTTATCGCCGGTGGTCGCCGAAACGATGCCGCCATAGCTCTTGTCGCCCTGGATAAGATCGTCGACATTGTAGGTCTGGAAATTGACGGAACCGGCAAGCGCACCGCCGCCAACACCGTTGACTGCCCCGCGCGTGATATCGATGCCTGCAAGGAATGCCGGGTCGACATAGGTCAGGCCCTGCGCTTCATGACCGGTGAAGCGGAAGTTCTGCCGAACGCCGTCGATCATCATGTTGACACGGCCAGAACCTTCAAAGCCGCGGATGTTGACGGCAACGCCAGGATTCTGCGGATTGTTGGCAGTCGACGTGCCTGGAACGCCACGCAGCAGATCGTCCGTTTCCTGCCCCGATTGCAGGTCGATCTGGTCCGCTGTCACTGTGCTGGAAGGACCGGCCTTGTCGTAGGGGTCATTCGCTGCCTTGCGATCCCCCTTGACGACGATGGGAGAAAGGAACGTTTCTCCGTCCTTCGCCTGCTTATCGTCCGACTGCTGCCCTGCCGGGGCCGCCGCGCTCTGCGCAAGGCCGATCGACGAATGAGAAATTAGAGCAAGCGCCGTGCAAGCAAGCAGCAGCGAACGCGAATTGCGGACAACCATAAAACCAACCCTCTATATGATGAAGTACCGGGCTGGCTGGTCGGTTCGCGGGCGCGATCGAGGGGCTGGCTAGGCGTTTTCAGATTGAGGCGGCCTCAAAAACCGCCTTCTTTTTGCCGCAATAAAAAACATGACTATTTATGTCAATATATCATCGGCGGTTATCTTGATAATAATCATCATGTTTTAACGATCCACACAAACGTTGCGAAATTGCAACGAAACCAGCCCGTTTGCGTTGTCCCTCCTGCCGCTAACAGCAACGTGGGATGGGCATGTGAAAATCGCTTCCGCAATTGCCGCCATGAGCCTCACCGTCTTCATGCTCTCGGGCGCCACCCTGCCCCGTAACGGGCCGGTACCTGAACAGAAGCCTGAAACAGCCGAACCGGCAGCGCCGCAAGACCAGGCTCCGCCGGTGCAGACAGCACCCGTTCCCCAGCCCAAACCCGAAGAAGCAAAGCCAGAACAGCCGAAATCCGACGACGGCAAGCAGGCGCCTGCCGCGCCAGGCAAACCTGAAGATACCACCCCGGAAACGGCCAAACCCGATGCGTCGCAACCTGCCGATCAGAAAGCGGAGGATGCCAGGCCCGAAACGCCGAAGGCCGAGACGCTGGAAGAACAGCACCTGACGATCGAGCCAGAGAGCGAAGCCGACCATGCTGATTGCATCAAGGAGCTGCAGAGCCTCGGCGTCGTCTTCAAGGAGATCCCCCGGATCGATGACGGCAACGGCTGCGGCATCGACAAGCCGATCGTCCTGTCGGAAGCGCTGCCCGGCATCAAGGTGAAACCCGAAGCGACGCTGCGCTGCTCGACGGCGCGGGCGCTCGCTCACTGGATGAAGGAAAGCGTCATCCCGGCCGCCGCCGTTGCCGCCAAGGATCAGGGCAAGATCACCACCATCAACCAGGCTTCCGCCTATATCTGCCGACTGCGCAACAGCGCCGAAACCGGCAAGATCTCCGAACACGCCCGCGGCAACGCCATCGATGTCGCAAGCTTCAGCTTCGAGAAGGGCGAGGACATCGCCGTCAAGCCGCGCCGCGAGGATTCAACGCTGACCGGCGCCTTCCAGCGCACGGTCAGCGCCTCCGGCTGCCTCTATTTCTCGACGGTGCTCGATCCGGAAAGCGACGCGGCGCACGAGACGCATTTCCATCTCGATGTTCTCGAGCGCAAGGGCGGATACCGGTATTGTCACTGAATGTTCAGCCCACTCAACGCATTAGCCTCACCAAGTGAATCGGAAACTGAATCACCTGATTCAGTTTCCGAACCAGTCCTCAGAATAACCCCTCAATATACCCCTGATCATTCAGGAAGATACGCTCCGCCGACGGCGACTTCGGCAGGCCCGGCATGGTCATGATCTCGCCGGTGATGACAACGACGAAGCCGGCGCCGGCGGAGAGGCGCACTTCGCGCACCGGCACGATATGGCCTTCCGGCGCGCCGCGCAGGTTGGGATCGGTCGAGAATGAGTATTGCGTCTTCGCCATGCAGACCGGCAGCTTGCCGTAGCCTTGCTCTTCCCAGGCGATGAGCTGATCACGCACCGCCTTGTCGGCGGTCACTTCGCCGGCGTGGTAGATCTTCGAGGCGACGATCTCAATCTTTTCCAGCAATGGCAGGTCGTCGCCATAAAGCGGCTGGAACTTTGCCTGACCGGAATCGGCAAGTTCGACGACCTTGTGGGCAAGCTCCTCGATCCCGGCGGAACCCTCGGCCCAGTGGCGGCAGAGGATGGCTTCGCCGCCGAGACGCGCCACATATTCCTTCACAGCGGCGATTTCGGCATCAGTATCCGAGACGAAATGGTTAATGGCAACCACGACAGGCACGCCGAACTTGCGGACGTTCGAGACATGCCGTCCGAGATTGGCGCAGCCCTTGACGAGGGCGGCGACATTCTCTGCGCCGAGGTCTTCCTTCTTCACGCCGCCATTCATCTTTAGCGCCCGGACGGTAGCGACGATAACCGCAGCATCCGGCTTCAGCCCGGCCTTGCGGCATTTGATATCGAAGAACTTCTCAGCGCCGAGATCGGCACCGAAGCCTGCTTCCGTGACGACGTAGTCGCCAAGCTTCAGCGCTGTCTTCGTCGCCGTCACCGAGTTGCAGCCATGGGCGATATTGGCGAAGGGGCCGCCGTGGACGAAGGCCGGATTGTTTTCCAGCGTCTGCACCAGGTTTGGCTGCATTGCATCCTTGAGCAGCACCGCCATCGCACCATCCGCCTTCAGGTCGCGGGCATAGACGGGCGTCTTGTCGCGGCGGTAGGCAACAATAATGTTGCCAAGGCGCTTTTCCAGGTCCTTGAGGTCGGAGGCCAGGCAGAGGATCGCCATCACCTCCGAGGCGACGGTGATGTCGAATCCGCCCTCGCGCGGAAAGCCGTTGGCAACGCCGCCGAGTGAGCTCACCATGCCCCGCAGCGCCCGGTCGTTCATGTCCATCACGCGGCGCCAGGTGATGCGGCGAATGTCGATATCGAGCTCGTTGCCCCAGTAGATATGGTTGTCGATCATCGCCGCCAGCAGATTATGCGCCGAGGTGATCGCGTGGAAATCGCCGGTGAAATGCAGGTTGATGTCTTCCATCGGCACCACCTGCGCATAACCGCCGCCGGCCGCTCCGCCCTTGACGCCGAAGCACGGACCGAGCGAGGCCTCGCGGATGCAGACGATTGCCTTCTTGCCGATGCGGTTCAGCCCGTCACCGAGGCCGACCGTCGTCGTCGTCTTCCCCTCGCCCGCTGGCGTGGGGTTGATCGCTGTGACCAGGATCAGCTTGCCGTCCTTCTTCTCCGCCTGCGCAGCGATGAAACTGGCGCTGATCTTCGCCTTGTCGTGGCCATAGGGCACCAGATCCTGCTCCGGAATGCCAAGCTTGGCGCCGATCTCGAAGATCGGCTTCTTCTTGGCCGCGCGGGCGATTTCGATGTCGGATTTGATAGCCACGGGTCGTCCTCGGAGTTTGTGTTATTGTCCGACCATGCCGCCATCGCCGCGTCGGAAACAAGACCCCGCATGCCGCTTTTCACGCCGTTCCACGACAAACCGCGCCATCGGCCGGGGTGAAATCCGCCGCCAAGGCTTGCTGCAACTTGCATGGATGGGCTATGCCCCTCTATCGTTTCAGCGTGCGGGGGCACCTAAAGATGAAATCACTTGAGCTGCTCGTCGAGCGCATCATCCTGTCGAGCCGCTGGCTGCTCGTCGTGTTCTATCTCGGTCTCGTGGCGGCCCTTGCCGTCTATGCGATCTCCTTCGGCTACAAATTCCTGAAGGTCGCAAGCGCCGTCTTCACACTTGGCGAAGACGAGATGATCCTCGCCATGCTTGGTCTCATCGATGCCGCGCTGGTCGCCAGCCTGATCGTCATGGTGATGATCTCGGGCTACGAGAATTTCGTCAGCCGCTTCGACGAGGCGGACGGCGAAAAGGAGCACGAAGTGTCCTTCCTCGGCAAGCTCGATTCCGGCAGCCTGAAGATCAAGGTCGCTTCGTCGATCGTGGCGATCTCGTCGATCCACCTGTTGCAGGTGTTTCTCAATGTCGATCAGTATGAAGACGGCAAGATTATGTGGCTGACGCTGATCCACATCGCCTTCGTCGTCTCCGCGCTCATGCTCGGCTTCCTGGAAAAGCTGATGAGCTCGACCAAGAAGAACGATCTGAAGGACAAGGACTAACCGCCGGAAGCAGCCGGCGCCGATGCCGGCTGGACATCCGCGGGCGCTCCAGTCGTCGCCGGCGGCTCGCCGTGCCGGTGGCAGCGGGCGCCCGCCGGATCGTCCGCCTGGCAGAGCCGGATGCCTGGGCTCTCGTTCGAGGCAAGCATGTCGGTGATCAGCCCCAGCTTCAAAGCCTCCGAAGTCGGCAGAAGCCGCAGCGTCTGCGGCGTCGCACTCATCATCAGTGCGATGATATCCTGGCTGACGCCCATTTCCTTCAGATAGGCGGAGAGCGCAGCCTCGGCCTTCTTCCCGAGCTTGGTCGATTTCGTCTCGCCCTCGCTCCTGCGGCCGATCTCGGTGCGCGAAATCTCCTCTTTCCGGCCGTTCACCATCCGGTATTCGATGCGGTAGGACACCCGGATCCTGTCATAGATAGTGGTGATCTGATGGACGCCGATATAGGCCCATTGCGACGCAACCCGCGACATCCCGCCGGCAAGTGCGATCGGACAGGCCGAAAGACAATAGGCGCCGCCTGAATACGTGAGGCCGGCAGCCGTGCCGTCCTTGGCGATCGCCGCCTTGCATCGCATGTCGGCGATCGGACAATCCTTGAGCCGGGTGCCGCCGACTGCCGTTTCCAGACCATTCTTGCGGATCATCCGGCCCATCGCATAGGCGGCATCCACCTCCCCGCCTTCCGACCGGAAGACGACTGGCAGCTTGCGCCCGTTCAGCTGCTTCAGAATTTTCTTCAGCCGCAGCGGTGTGTCGCGCGTGATCCGGCCTTCTGCCGATACCCACTCGGCGCAATCCGCCAGGCAATCGGCGCTGCGGACGAGGATGAAACTCATGGAAGGAGGCTGGTTCCGCTTGGGTTTGGCAGCCCACGCATCGGAACCGGAGACAGGAGGCAATTGGAAGCAGAAAATCAGCGAAAGAATGACGAAATATTTGGCGGCGAGAATGGTGGCACAGCGCACGAGCGGTCGTCCCGTTTGGATCGCCTGACGCTAGCAATAGCGACCCGAAGCAGCAAGCGCCACAGCCGCACGTTATGCTAAAGTGAAACCGTATTCATCGCTTCAGAGGCAGCCTTTTAGGAATTTAAGTCTACCGTCGACCAACTTCTGAGGTGATTCTTCTCCTCCCGGCGCGGGAGAAATCCACAGCTTCGTAGTAATGGAAGAAGTAAAATAGCCGCGATCACTACCTGCATAATACATTATGCAACCAATGAGTGCGTATGTGTGATTAATTTTTAACACTATAAATTAATCAGCATGGCCGATGCGAATTGTGGCTAGCATCCCGTGGAGTTTTACGTATGTGTTAGCGGTAACATTCGAGTGATCGGGGCGCATAATGTCATACATGACTACCTCTGAACGGCAATCGCTGCTGACAGGAGAGCTGGCTGCTGCCCGCACGCGTGTATTGTTCGTTCACGCACTGCACAGGGTGGCCGGCGCATTCGGCCTGTCGCAGACGACGCTCCTGCACACACCGTCGGCCGAAGATCTGCTGTTGAAGTCGCTGATCATCGAAAGCTCGCTGCCCGCCTCCTATATCCGCGAATTCGACCGGGCGCATATGCTGCGCAGCTGTCCCTTCACGGCAAAGCTTCGTGAATCAGCCGTTCCGCAGCACTGGAATCTGGCGGAAACGCTGCAAGGACTCAACTTCCCGGCAGAGCTGCGTAACCTGATGATGCATTACGCCATGCCGACGGGCATCACCTTCCCGATCAACGCACTCGATGGAAACCGGCTGGTCTTCTGGTTTGGCGGCGAGCGTGCGCCCTTCGCCCAGAACGAAGTCAACGAGCTGGCGATGATCATGCTGCATGCGCTCGACGCCTATAATACCGTGCGCCGCAACGAGGACAGCGCCTACAATGCCCTGTCGGCCCGCGAGCTTGAGGTCGTGCGCTGGACGGCGCAGGGCAAGACCTCGGTCGAGATCGGCCAGATCCTGGCGCTCTCCGACCATACCGTGAACGCCTACATGACCAATGCGATCAAAAAACTCGATTGCGTGAACAGAACGCAGTTGGTAGCTAAGGCCATACGCTTGAAGCTGATCAGCTGAGAAATCAGAAGAGAATCAGTGCGCAAACCTCATGGGAGGGAACGTGCCTCTTCGATTTGAACAGCCCGCCAACGGCAAAGAAAAGCAGACGCGCGACCATATCGGCATCTCTGATCTTGAGATCGTCCAGATGGTTGCAGCCTACCGAAATTTCGGATTCTGGCGCATCGAGGTGGAATCGGGACATTTCTTCGCCAGCGAAGATGTCTTCGCGATTTTCTGCATGACCTTCACCTCTGGCCCCGCCAATCTGGTCGAGCTCCTCTCGCGCATTCATCCCGAGGACCGGGTTCTGATCACCGAAACCTTCGAGCAGGCGAGCCTGCACAAGACGGGTTTCCACTTTTCCTATCGCGTCGATAACGGGCTTGGCGGCTACAAGACGGTCCGCTCCGTCGGAAAATTCCGCAACAACGAGATCGTCGGCATTACCTACGAATTCGTCGAGCAGCTCCGCGTCGTCGGCTTCGAGGATAACGGCGCCTGAGCCGGCCGCATCAGCGGCCGAGCACCGCGCGCATCTCGACGATATTCGAGCGCACCCTCAGCATATAGAAGCCCATCGTCGCCAGGTGGCTCGGCATGATCCAGCCGTCTTCGCGTCCATTGGAAATGATCGCCGGCTGGATGCGCAGCGCCGCCTGGAACTGCTTGGTGGTGCCGCTGAACAGCGCCCCGAGATTGCGCTCGGCTACCACCTGCGAAAAGTCGGATCGGGCAGCCGTCAGGATCGCGTAATAGCCATACAGCTGGCCATAGGCGAACCAGAAGCGGTCGTCCGCCCGGGTGTCGAACCAGCCGAAATTGTGGTTCTCCGAACGCTCCGCCAGAATGTCGGATGTGCCGCCGAGATCGTTGGCGATGCGATCGATGAACTGCAGCAGGTTGTCGGCGCGGCCGTCGAACACGGCATTGCAGTTCGCAAGATCGGTGTTGAACTTCCGCAGGCTCTCGATCGCCGAGCGGTAGTAGCTCGGCGTCGGCGTCTTCGGGCCAAACGGGTTCATGCCGAAATACCAGCTGTACTCGTCATATTGAAGATTGCCGCGGGCGCTCTGCAGGTCGCCGTTGATCCCTGAAGTACCGCGAACGCGCCCCAGCGTATCGACGAGTTCGGCCGACGTGCGGCGAACCGCCTGATTGATGCCGCGCTGGAAGGAGGCTTTGTTGTCGAGGAACGGCGTGTGATCCCAGTCGACGCCGAAGAAGCCCATGCGATAGAGCAGCATGGAGGAGATCCAGGCATTCTGGTTGACGTTGGAATCGATCAGATCGGCGGTGACATCGACGATCGCAGAACGCTGGCAGGTCTTGGCTGGCGCCGGCGACGCCGCAGCAGCGGCACCTGTATCGGCAGCCGGAATTTCCTGGCCGGCGGCGACCTTACGCTCCGAGAAGCGGTACTGATCGACGAAATTCGGATTGAAGCCCGACCAGACCTGCGTTTGCCAGAAGAAATAGCCGTAGAGCACTGCAAACAGCGCGACGACGGCGATGACAGGTAAACGGATCATCCAGCTGCGCCGCTGATACCAGCCATGTGCGGCCATGAACGGCCAGAGGATGCCGGCAGCCAGAACGCCGAACCAGCGGCCGATGGCGCTTCCGATAGACCTGAAGAAACCGGTAATCCGGTCGAGCATTGCTATCTCCCCTTGCGCAGAATTTCCTCATCCACATAAGTGCTTGCCGAAGCGAGCACAACAAGAGCACGAGATTTTTGCCGCGCGCACCGAAGCGCCACCCTGTGGGCGGCGGCTCCGGCGGCTCGGATTTCTATGAGCAAATCCTCATGGTACAATGCTGCGCTTGGCGCCGTCCGCCGTGGGCTCGCCTGCCGGGAGGTTGTGTGATGAGCGAAGTCGACGTGCTGTTCGCCACCCTGAGGCATGCGGCCGGCCAGCAGACAGCCGACTGCATCGAGAATGCGGTCAGGAACGGCTCGGATCGAGATCTCAACCGCATCAACGCGCTCGCCTTCGCCAAGGCGCATGATCTCGACGAGGAGAAGACGATCGCGGGCTTTCTGCATGCGGCCCGGATCGGCGCCTTCGAAATGACCTGGAATGTGCTCTGCCCCGGCTGCGGCGGTGTCCTCGACACCGGCACCACGCTAAAGGCCGTCGATCGCGACAGCTATCATTGCGCGCTCTGCGCCGCCGGTTACGAGCCGACCCTCGACGAGATGGTCGAGGTCACCTTCACCGTCAGTCCACGCGTGCGCAGAATCGCCGCCCACGAGCCCGACCGGCTGCCGGCGCTCGAATATTATCGCCAAGTGTTCTTCAGCACCGGCGTCGACCTTCCCGATGATCTCGAAGACCGGTTCGGTCGCATCCTCCTGGAGATGATTGAGCTGGATCCCGGTGAAAAGGCCTTCGTCTCGGTGCAGCTGCCACCGCAATTCATCATCATCTTCGATGCCGTGACGCATTCGGCGCAGTTCATCGACGTCCAGGGCGAGCCAACTGGCGAGCGCCAGAACCTGTCGATGGTCATCAGCCGCAGCCATACGCCGAACGAGACCGAGACCCTGCGCCCCGGTCTGCTGCGGCTGACGCTCGAAAACCACACCGACCGCCGCGTGCTGCCGAATGTCTGCATCGCCGGCGACGACCTGCACGATATCCTCGGCCGCAGGCGGCCATTCCTGACCGCCAAGCGTCTGCTGACCAACCAGAGTTTCAGGGATATCTACCGGACCGATACGCTCGACGTCGACCAGCGCCTGAGGATCACCAGCCTGACATTCCTGTTCACCGACCTCAGGGGTTCTACGGCGCTTTACGAGCGTGTCGGCGATCTCGCCGCCTTCGATCTGGTGCGCGCTCATTTCCGGGTGCTGCACGAAATCGTTGCCACCGAAGCGGGCGCGGTCGTCAAGACCATCGGCGACGCAGTAATGGCGACCTTCCCGAGCCCCGACCGCGCCGTCACAGCAGCCCTGCGAATGCGCGAAGCGATGCTCCGCCTGAATACCGAACGCGGTAGCGAAGATCTGCTGCTCAAGATCGGCATCCACGAAGGCCCCTGCCTCGCCGTCAGCCTCAACGACCGGCAGGATTACTTCGGCCAGACCGTCAACATCGCCTCTCGCGTGCAGAACCTTGCCGATCCTCACGTGATCCTAACGACTGAAGCAATTGTCGGAAACGAACGGGTCTGTGAAATCCTGCGCGACAGCGGCATCACCTCGGTCTCCCGCATGGAGGAGCTGCACGGCATTTCCAGAGAGGTGAAGATTTTCGCGCTGCCGTAACCGCTATTCCAGGATCGGAACATGCGGCGCGGCGGTCCGCGGCAAGATGCCGGTCACCCGCGGATCGTCGGCGACTTCGATCAATAGGGCATAGGGCGAAAAGCCCGAGCGCCGGTAAAACGAGAGCGCATTCGGATGGTCGAAATGGCAGGTATGGAGCCACAGCCTTTCGATCGGATGCGCCCAGGCGATGGAAAGCGCATGGTTCATCAGATAGCGCCCGGCGCCGGTGCCGATCGTCTCCTTGGTGACGCCGAAAAACACCAGTTCGCAGGCGCCCGGCTCCCGGAAATCGAGTTCGATCATCCCGGCAGGCGTGCCGCCCGATGACAGCACGTAGATCTCCACCCTGGGATCGCGGAGGATATCGGCCAGTTCGCCGTCGCTGATCACCAGCCGTGAAACCCACATCCATTCCTCGCCGATCGCCCGGAAAAGCTGCCGGTAGGTATCGAGATCGGGGACGGTCATGCGCGCGAGAGAAAGGTCTGAGCGTTCGGCGGCGGCGATAGCTTCCGGCTTCTCCCGCATTTCCAGGCAGGTGACGGCGTTGGCAAGCTTGCCCTTTGGGACAAGAGAATAGCCTTCCGGCAGGACCGGATTGGAGTTGCCTATCGTTTCAATCGTTTCCATCGTTTGGCCCTACCATGCGTGTCGCGGAATTCCCCGGTCGAGGCATAGCGGCTTGGCCGGTTCTTGCAAAGACCGGAGGTCCGGCGCTGATGCCGGCTAGGAGCGCCCGAACCGCAATCTCAGACGCGGCAGCCGCTTGGTCAGGTCGATCAGCGGCCTGTCGTGCTCCATGCTGATAACAGGCACAAACGCGGAAAACTTCTTCTCGAAGGCGATACTTGCGGCGCTCTTGCGCTGCTCGATATCCTGCGGCACCAGCATGCCCCGCTCGAAAAGCGAGATCGGTGCGGCGATGTTCGGAAAGATCGTCTGGCTGATCTTCGCCTTGGCACCCGGCCGGTCGGTATCGACCTGGGCACGGTAGAGCACCAGCCGCTCTTCCGTATCGACCATCAGCTTCCGGGTCAGCACGTTGCAGAGCGCGATCTGGCTGTTCAGCGCATCGACGAACGTCTGAAACATGGTGATGAAGCGCTCGCGCCGCTGGCTCTCGTCGCGCATCACCTGCTCCTCGCTGGAAATCCGGTCAGCCTCGCCTTTCAGCGCGCGGCGCTCTTCCTCGAGCCGCTCCCACTCCGTTCTGCCGCCATAGACGCCGATGCGCCCCTGCGTTGTCAGCGCCTTGGCGTTCAGCTCCTTCATCCGCATCCGCGCGATATCGATCGCATCGACGAGGCGACGGCGGTGCTCGATGATATCGACGACACCGCCTTCGGCCGCCTTGTGGCATTCGCCGGCAAAGCCACGGTGCTGGGTTACAAGGCCTGCAAGCGCATCACTCTTGGCGAAAAGATCAAGCAGCCGCTCGACAACAGGTGCCTCGCTGACGCGCTGGCTGTGCAATCTCCACATCCGCTGGCGCGAGAACCACCCGGTGATCCGCTCGCGGCGCGTCAGTCCGCGGAAGCTGTCGAGATCGGCGGAGACGTCTTCAGACAACCGGTCGAGTTCACCGGCGAGCTCGCCAAGCGCAGCATCCAGCGCCTCGCGCTTCTGGCCTGCGGCCTGGAACCGCTGGTTCTCGTCCAGAAACGTCTCGTCGCTGGACTGCGCCTCGTTGCGCGCGAAGCTGCCGATGAAGGCGGCGCAATCGCCAGCTTCGGCGCGCAGCTCTTCCGCCAGCGCGCTTGCCGTTTCCATGAGAATTTCGAATGATGGAGCCTTGCGCACCCGCTTCTCCTGGGAATCGTTGGCCTCAAGCTAACCGGTCGGAGACGGGATGAAAATCCGCCTTTTCAGACGGCCTCGGCCACGAAGGGGCCGTTCATTTCGTCGTCCCAGTGCCTGCGGCAGAGCGAAACATATTTCTCGTTGCCGCCGACATCGATCTGCGCGCCCTCGTGCAGCACCTTCCCCTCGCCGTCGAGCCGCACCACCATTGTCGCCTTGCGGCCGCAGTGGCAGATGGTGCGCACTTCGCGCATCTCGTCAGAAATGGCGAGCAGCTCCTCGGAGGCCGGAAACAGCTTGCCCTGGAAGTCGGTGCGCAAGCCATAGACCATGATCGGGATACCGAGCCGGTCGACGATGCGGGCGAGCTGCCAGACATGCTCGCGCGTCATGAAATGCGCCTCGTCGACGAAGACGCAGGCGATCGGCTCTCCCTCGCCGGCAAGGCGCGTCACAAGCGCCAGAAGATCGGTCTCCGCCTCGAAGGGGATGGCCTTGGCTTCCAGGCCGATCCGCGAGCCGATGATGCCCTTGCCGGTGCGCTCGTCGAAGGCGGCGATCAGCATCACCGTGCGCATGCCGCGCTCCTGGTAATTGTAGGAGGCCTGCAGCAGCATCGTCGTCTTGCCGGCGTTCATCGTCGAGTAATTGAAGTAGAGTTTCGCCATGTTTTTCTCCGTTCCTCGCTTTTGACGGCTCGAATCGCCGATGAGAAGAGCGCAGAGCTGATAACCACAGGAAATCCACGCGCGAATCCCGCCGGAATCCTTGCTTTTCAGGCCATCACGGAAAATTGCGCGACGTCGCAATCGAGTATGCCAAACCGCCGCAAACGCACTGTGGTCGCTTGTAAATGTCAGCTATTGATGGTTGGCTTGGGGACGATAAGACTGGGAGTCTATAAATGAGAACGACAAGCGCATCCAAACTGCTTACCGCAACTGCCGTTGCAGCTCTTTCCATTGCCACGGCCGCATTCGCTGCAGATCCTGAAAGCTGCACCGCCGTGCGTTTTTCCGACGTCGGCTGGACTGACATCACCGCAACCACCGCAACCGCAACTGTCGTGCTGAAGGGCCTCGGCTATGAGCCGAAGACCACGGTTCTGTCGGTGCCGGTCACCTATCAGTCGCTGAAGAACAAGGACATCGACGTGTTCCTCGGCAACTGGATGCCGACGCAGGAGAAGGACGTCCGTCCGTTCCTCGACGACAAGTCGGTTGAATCCTACGGTCCGAACCTCGTCGGCGCGAAATACACGCTCGCGACCAACGCCAAGGGCGCCGAACTCGGCATCAAGGACTTCAAGGACATCGCTGCCCACAAGGATGACCTGGACGGCAAGATCTATGGCATCGAGCCCGGTAACGACGGCAATCGCCTGGTCATCGACATGATCGACAAGAACACCTTCGGCATGAAGGGCCTTGAGGTCGTCGAATCCTCCGAACAGGGCATGCTGGCGCAGGTCGCTCGCGCCGAGAAGGCCGGCAAGCCGGTCGTCTTCCTCGGCTGGGAACCGCACCCGATGAACACCAACTTCAAGCTGACTTACCTGACCGGCGGCGACGACGTCTTCGGTCCTGATTTCGGCGGCGCCAAGGTGTTCACCAACGTTCGTGCCGGCTATTTCGGTGAATGCCCGAACACCGGTACCCTGATCAAGAACATGACCTTCTCGCTCGAGATGGAAAACCAGATCATGGGCAAGATCATGAATGACGGCGAAGAGCCGGAAAAGGCTGCTGCGGAATGGCTGAAGGCCAACCCGTCGGCGCTCGATCCGTGGCTCGCAGGCGTCAAGACGCGCGATGGCAGTGCCGATGGCCTGCCCGCCGTCAAGAAGAGCCTTGGCCTCTGACGATGACGTGCGCGGGGCGGCTTTGCCGTCCCGCCTCCATTTCATCCCGAATTCTTGATCTTTTTTGGATAGGCACGCCCCTTGGACTGGATCACTGACGCTAAAATTCCGATCGGCTCTTGGGCCAAGTTGTTCGTTGACTGGCTGACGACCAATGCCGACTGGTTCTTCAACCAGCTGGCCTTCATCCTGTCGCATGTCATCGACGGCATGCTTTTCGTGCTGCAGGCGCCGCATCCATTGATCGTCATCGCCGCCATCACCGGCATTGCCTACTGGATACGCCGGTCGGTCGTCGTCGCGGTCTTTACCTGTCTTGGGCTGCTGCTGATCACCAACCAGGGTTACTGGAAAGAGACGACGGAAACGCTGGCGCTCGTGCTCGCCTCCACTTTCGTCTCCATGCTGGTCGGCATCCCGCTCGGCATCGCCGCAGCGCGGCGCGCCTGGGTCTATTCGGTGCTGCGCCCGATCCTCGATCTGATGCAGACGATCCCGACCTTCGTCTATCTGATCCCTGCCCTCATCCTTTTCGGCCTCGGCATGGTCCCTGGCCTGATCGCTACGGTGATCTTCGCCATTCCTGCCCCGATCCGCCTGACGCGCCTCGGCATCATCTCGACCCCGCCGTCCCTCGTCGAAGCCGCCGAGTCCTTCGGCGCGACACCGATGCAGGTGCTGCGAAAGGTCGAACTCCCCTTCGCCACGCCGCAGATCATGGCCGGTCTGACCCAGACTATCATGCTGTCGCTGTCGATGGTGGTCATCGCCGCCCTCGTCGGCGCCGACGGTCTCGGCGTCCCCGTCGTTCGCGCGCTGAACACAGTCAACGTCGCCAAGGGCTTTGAAGCCGGTCTCTGCATCGTCATCCTGGCGATCATCCTCGACCGCATGTTCCGCACTGCAGGTGAAGGAGACGGCGTATGACCTCCGTTCGTTTCGACAATGTCAGCATCATCTTCGGCGACAAGCCGGAAGCGGCCCTCTCGATGGTCGATCAGGGCAAGACGCGCGACGAGATTGGCGCATCGACCGGTCTCGTGCTCGGCGTCGCCGATGCCTCGATCACCGTCGAGGAAGGAGAAATCCTCGTCCTAATGGGCCTCTCCGGCTCCGGCAAGTCCACGCTGCTGCGCGCCGTCAATGGGCTGGCGCCCGTCGTGCGCGGCTCGGTCACGGTTTCCACAGCCACCGGCCCCGTCGATCCCTATAAATGCAGCGCCAAGGCGCTGCGTGATCTGCGCATGCACACCGTCTCGATGGTGTTCCAGCAGTTCGCGCTGCTGCCCTGGCGGACGGTCGCCGACAATGTCGGCTTCGGTCTGGAACTCGCCGGCATGGCCGACGCCGAGCGCAAGAAGCGTGTTGATGAGCAGCTCGAACTTGTCAACCTGACAAAGTGGGCAAACCGCAAGGTCAACGAACTCTCGGGCGGCATGCAGCAGCGCGTCGGCCTCGCTCGCGCCTTCGCAACGGGCGCGCCGATCCTCCTGATGGACGAGCCGTTCTCCGCCCTCGATCCGCTGATCCGCACCCGCCTGCAGGACGAACTGCTGGAGTTCCAGCGCCGCCTGAAGAAGACCATCCTCTTCGTCAGCCACGATCTCGACGAAGCCTTCCGCATCGGCAATCGTATTGCCATCATGGAAGGCGGGCGCATCATCCAGTGCGGGACCCCGCAGGAAATCGTCAAGAACCCGGCCGACCAATATGTTGCGGATTTCGTGCAGAACATGAACCCGATCAACATGCTGACCGCGCAGGACGTCATGCAGCCGGGTCTCGGCCAGTCTGCCGTGGGCGCCACCGTCACCGCGACAGCCAAGCCCGCAACGCCGCTCGTCGATATCCTCGATGCCCTGTCCCGCCAGCCGGGCAGCATCGGCGTCGTCGACAACGGCACGATCGTCGGCACGATTTCGGCGCAGGACATCGTCAGCGGTCTCACCCGCCACCGGCGCAAAGAACAGGCTTGATCCTTCCGTCCACTTCCGACAGAAAAGTGGACATGAAAGATCAAGCTTCCGTATTGCGGGAGACGGACGGGCAGGCCCGGACGCTCGCCCGCACCCTACTCCGTTCGGCCCGCTATGCCGGCCTCGCCGTACTCGATCCGGCGACCGGCTTTCCCTTTGCCAGCCGCGTGCTTCTCGGCACCGATATCGACGGCACGCCGGTCGTCCTCGTCTCGGCCCTCTCCACCCATACCAAGGCGCTGGAAAACGATCCACGCGCCTCGCTGCTAACAGGCGAGCCCGGCAAGGGCGATCCGCTCGCCTACCCGCGCCTGACGACGCAATGCATCGCCGAACCGTTGGAGCGCGGCAGCCCGCTTCACGAACGCATCCGCGGCCGTTTCCTGAACCGGCATACCAAGGCCAAGCTCTATATCGACTTCCCGGATTTCCGGTTTTTCCGCTTGCTGCCGCAGTCCGCCAGCCTCAACGGAGGCTTCGGCCGGGCCTATCTCCTGGAGGGTTCGGACCTTGCGATTCTCTCTCCCGCCAATGATGCGGTGGCGGCCGAAGCCGATGCCATAGTGCGAGATTTAGTAGACAACCATCCAGAGGTGCTTAGGGCGCTTGAAACCCGTTTCAAGGGGACAATTGACGGGACTTTGAGGGTATGCGGCCTCGATTGTGCTGGTTTTGACGTGATTTCGGGCGATAACTTGTCACGTTGTGAATTCGAAGAGCCTGTCACAAAACCCGGGGAAATTATTCCACACATATCTAAAATAGCATACTCGATACCCGAAATTTAGGTATATACAATCTTCATGCCCAATTGCTACTTTTCGGGCGTCCGCCAAACCCCGTCTAACGCCCTGTGCCTATACGGAAAAAATTCGCATTAGGAAGATTGGAATAATGGAAAATACTGACTTGTCAGATCACGCTAATGTGGCGGCCGCGCTTCTGTCAGCAATGGCAAACCCCAAGCGCCTGCTCATCCTCGTGAGCCTCGTGAAGGGTGAAGTTCCCGTCGGCGTCCTCGCGACGCAGGTTGGCCTTAGCCAGTCTGCCCTGTCGCAGCATCTCTCCAAGCTTCGCGCCCAGAAGCTGGTCCGGACCCGCCGCGATGCGCAGACCATTTATTACTCGAGCAATTCCGAGCCTGTGATGAAAATCCTGGCAACGCTCGAAGACATTTACGCTGTTCAGAACCGGAGCCGTTCCGCGGCCTAAAGTCAACGCTGACATCACGTCAGCCAAGAACCGGTCCGCCAATGGAATAATTCCGGAATGGACCGGACGCAGTATTTCAGCACGTCAACCCTACTTCTTGACCGGCAGATCGCTCGATTTGCCGGTCTTTTTCGTTTCGGCCGGATACCGTTCTGGCGGTATTTCAATACGGCGGCAAAGCGCATAGCAATGAGCGGTAAACTCTGGTTTCGTGCGCTTTCGGTCTCTTGACGCCCGATTCCGCGCTGATAGTTTGACCGGACGGTAAAAATACGGGCTTAAGCCCGGGGAACGGGCCTCGCGGCCAGGAGAACAGCATGTCCAATCGCCTCAACACCCCCAACGACCTTCGCGCCTTCTGGATGCCGTTTACGGCGAACCGGCAGTTCAAGAAGGAGCCGCGCATGTTCGTCGGCGCCAAGGACATGTATTACACCACCCATGATGGCCGTCAGGTGCTCGATGGCACCGCCGGTCTCTGGTGCGTCAATGCCGGCCACTGCCGCCCGAAGATCACCGAGGCGATCCGCGAACAGGCGGGCGAACTCGATTACGCCCCAGCCTTCCAGCTCGGCCACCCCAAGGCCTTCGAACTGGCGAACCGCCTGGTCGATATCGCCCCTGAAGGCATGAACCACGTTCTCTACACCAACTCCGGCTCTGAATCGGTCGAGACCGCGCTCAAGGTGGCGCTGGCCTATCACCGGGTAAAGGGCAACGGCTCGCGCTTCCGCCTGATCGGCCGCGAGCGCGGTTATCACGGAGTCAATTTCGGCGGCATCTCGGTCGGCGGCATCGTCTCCAACCGCAAGATGTTCGGCACGCTTCTGACCGGCGTCGATCACATGCCGCACACCCACCAGCCCGGCAAGAACAACTTTACACGCGGCGAACCTGAGCATGGCGGCGATATCGCAACCGAACTCGAGCGCATCGTCACCCTGCACGACGCCTCGACCATCGCCGCCGTCATCGTCGAGCCGGTCGCAGGTTCCACCGGCGTTTTGATCCCGCCGAAGGGCTATCTGCAGAAGCTGCGCGAGATCTGCACCAAGCACGGCATCCTGCTGATCTTCGACGAAGTCATCACTGGTTTCGGCCGCCTCGGCGCTCCGTTCGCCGCCCAGTATTACGACGTCATGCCCGACATGATCACCACCGCCAAGGGCTTGACCAATGGCGTCATCCCGATGGGCGCGGTCTTTGTCACCTCGGAGATCCACGACGCCTTCATGAGCGGCCCCGAGCACATGATCGAGTTTTTCCACGGCTACACCTATTCGGGCAACCCGATCGCTTCGGCCGCTGCACTCGCCACGCTCGACACCTATAAGGAAGAGGGCCTGCTGACCCGCGCCGCGGAGCTTTCCGACTACTGGGCCGACGCGCTGCACTCGCTGAAGGATTGCCCGAATGTCATCGACATCAGGAACACCGGCCTGATCGGCGCCATCGAGCTCGACCCGATCGCCGGCGAACCGACCAAGCGCGCCTTCACCGCCTTCCTGAAGGCCTATGAGAAGGGCCTGCTGATCCGCACGACCGGCGATATCATCGCCCTGTCGCCGCCGCTGATCATCGAGAAGCACCATATCGACGAGCTGTTCGGCAAGCTGCGCGAGATCCTTCAGAACAACATCTGATCGTCACGAGACCAAACGAAATGCCCGCCGGAACTGATCTCCGGCGGGCCTTTCATGTCTTGATCTCAGGCCTTGTGCGCCGAAGCGACTGACAGGCAGAGCGCGAAGCGCTTCAGCAGCTTGATGTCGAAATGCCCTTCTCGGCTCAGCATCCATTTCAGGGCGTCGGCAGGCGACCAGGGCTGCTTGTAGGGCCGGATCGAGGTGATCGCGTCATAGACGTCGCAGATCGCTGCGAGCTTCGCATAGATGCTGAGCTTCGAGCCCGGCACCATATTCGGATATCCCCGCCCGTCGATCCGCTCATGGTGGTTGAGGCAGACGTCGAGAACGATGTCAGGCATGCCCGCCTGCCGCTTCAGGATCGCATGGCCAAGTTCCGGATGGCTGCGGATCAGCTGCATTTCCTCGTCGTCGAGCTTGCCTTCCTTGGCGAGAATCTCGTGCGGGATTTCCACCTTGCCGACGTCGTGCAGCAGACCGGCAATGCCAAGGACGCGAACTGTCTCCTCGTCGAAATCCAGATAGCGGGAAAAATGGATCATCAGCGCGCTGACCGACAGCGAATGCACGAAGGTCGTCTCGTCCTTCGACTTCAATCGCGTGACGCTGAGGAAAATCGCCGGGTTTTCATCGAGCGACGTGGACAGTCCCGAAATGACGGGCGCGATATCATCGATCGCGACACCCGCCCCGCCCTGAATCTTGCTGAAGACATCTTCGAGCTGCTCGGCGGATTTCTGGATGGTTTCGCGCGCAGCCTTGGTCTGTAGCTCGACGGCACGGGGATCCTCGGACGCATAGGCAGGCACATTGGAGCGCAGGCCGTTCGTATCGACGCCCTTGGCTGTGTTGATGACCACCCCGGCGACACCGCTGCCGCGCAACCGTTGGGCATCGGATTCCCGCCTTACGAGAAACCGGTGACGCCCGAGCAATGGGTCGTTCCAGGCCCCTTCGACGGCCTCGATAAACATCCCAGCCCTGATCTGGCTGGCTTCAATGCGCTTTAGCATTCAGTCGCTTAGTCCCAACGCACGATTAGACTTGCCGGGCCGAGTTTATTCTTGAGACACACTCCAGACCGGCCACCCCTCTACAACCTTCATAGCATGCAAATGTTAATCGGTTCTATTTTACGAATATTCTCACGCACAAAGATTCACTGACTATTCTTGGTATCTTTCCGGCGTTATTTGCAACTCGTGGATTAAATCGTTTTGAGCACTTAGCCCAAGGTAGATGCGGGCTAATGACCTCTGAAAAACTCCGGAATTTTACGAAAATGACGCCGGAGCCTGGTCGTTTCGCGCAATCCAGAACAATTTTGGCAGTGATTTTGTTATTTCCTTGCGAAATCAAATGAGAATTCCTAGAAAATCGCCATGCGCCCGCTGAAGTCAAAGATGACCGGCCGGGGGGCATTGACCGCACCGGAACCGCCGTCTTGGCGCAACTCAGAAGAGTTGTTGTACGCGCCGGCTCCGATGTCGCGGCAGTCACGCGGGCGAAAGCCCCACCCAAGGAGAACGAAAATGAGTCTGAAGACTTTGACTGGCGCGACGATGCTCGCATCGCTGGCTTTTGCACCGCTTGCCCATGCCGATATCACCATCGGCCTCATCGCGCCCCTCACCGGCCCGGTTGCCGCTTACGGCGATCAGGTGAAGAACGGCGCGCAGACCGCTGTCGACGAGATCAACAAGAACGGCGGCATTCTCGGCGAGAAGGTCATCCTGAAGACCGCTGACGACGCCGGCGAGCCGAAGCAGGGCGTTTCCGCCGCCAACCAGCTGGTCGGCGAAGGCATCAAGTTCGTCGTTGGCCCGGTCACCTCGGGCGTTGCCATTCCGGCATCCGACGTGCTGGCTGAAAACGGCGTGCTGATGGTCACCCCGACTGCAACCTCTCCTGATCTGACGAACCGCGGCCTGACCAACGTCCTGCGCACCTGCGGCCGTGACGACCAGCAGGCTGGCGTTGCTGCCGAATATGCCCTGAAGCATTTCAAGGACAAGCGTATCGCCATCATCAACGACAAGGGCGCTTACGGTAAGGGTCTCACCGACAACTTCAAGGCAACCCTGAACGCCGGTGGCGTCAAGGAAGTCATCGACGACGCCGTCACGCCTGGCGACAAGGACTTCTCGGCACTCACCACCCGCCTGAAGGCTGAAAAGGTCGACGTCGTCTATTTCGGCGGCTACCACCCCGAAGGCGGCCTGCTCGCCCGCCAGCTCGCCGACCTCTCGGTCAAGGCGACGATCATCGGCGGTGACGGCCTGTCGAACAACGAATTCTGGAACATTGGTACGGAAGCCGCTGCAGGCACGATCTTCACCAACGCTTCCGACGCCACCAAGAGCCCGGATTCCAAGGCCGCAGCCGAAGCGCTCGCCGCCAAGAAGATCCCGGCCGAAGCCTTCACGCTGAATGCCTATGCTGCCGTCGAAGTCATCAAGGCCGGCATCGAAAAGGCCAAGAGCGCCGAAGACGCGGAAGCCGTCGCAACCGCCCTCAAGGGCGGTGAGGCCATCCCGACCGCCATCGGCAAGCTCACCTACGGCGAAACCGGCGACCTCTCCTCGAAGAGCTTCGAGCTCTACAAGTGGGAAGCCGGCAAGGCCGTTCCGGTCGAATAAGCCGCTCTGCCATCGCATCTTTCCCGGGCGCCTTGTGCGCCCGGTTTTCGTTTGGGGAGCAGGCTGCCATATATCGCCTTGTGCAACACAGTTCGGCTATAACGGTGGCACAAGGAAATTGGGGACGCGCATGACCAGCAAGCTCGAAAGCCACATCGACCAGAGCACTGGCCGCGTACCCGCCGACATCGTCCTCAAGGGCGGACGCTTCTTCGATCTGGTGACCGGTGAACTCGTCGCCTCCGATATCGCGATATCAGGCGACCGGATCGTCGGCACCTGCGCCGATTACGTAGGCGCTACCGAGATCGACATATCAGGCAAGATCGTCGTCCCTGGATTCATCGACACGCATCTGCATATCGAATCCTCGCTGGTCACCCCGCATGAATTCGACCGCTGCGTGCTGCCCTATGGCGTGACGACGGTCATCTGCGACCCGCATGAGATCGCCAATGTCATCGGTGAGGAAGGCATCCGCTTCTTCCTGGAATCGGCGAACGAAACCATCATGGACATCCGCGTCCAGCTCTCCTCCTGCGTCCCGGCAACGCATCTGGAGACGGCCGGCGCCGACCTGCCGATCGAGAAACTTTTGCCCTTCCGCGATCATCCGAAGGTCATCGGCCTTGCCGAATTCATGAATTTCCCGGGCGTGATCCACAAGGATCCGGTTTGTCTCGCCAAGCTCGAAGCCTTCCAGGGCGGCCATATCGATGGCCACGCGCCGCTGCTGCGCGGCACCAATCTGAACGGCTACCTCTCGGCTGGCATCCGCACCGAACACGAATGCACCACCGCAGAGGAAGCGCTGGAAAAGATCCGCAAAGGCATGCACATTCTGGTGCGCGAGGGATCGGTGTCGAAGGACCTTCACGCGCTGATGCCCATCATCACCGAGCGCCTGTCGCCCTTTCTGGCGCTCTGCACCGATGACCGCAATCCGCTCGATATCGCCGAGCAGGGCCATCTCGATTACATGATCCGCACGGCGATCGCGTCAGGCGTCGAGCCGCTGGCTATCTATCGCGCCGCCTCGATCTCGGCCGCCCGCGCATTCGGCCTGAGGGACCGGGGCCTCGTCGCCCCCGGCTGGCGCGCCGATCTCGTGGTCATCGACAGCCTCGAAAGCTGCAAGGCCGAGATGGTCTTCTCGGCCGGCCGCCGCGTCACCGCAGAACTCTTCGCCACCCGCAAACCCGTCGCCCCCGTCGGCCTCGACAGTGTCAAGGCGCGGCCGGTACAGGCGATGCATTTTGGCGTGCCTGTCGCCGAAGGTGAAACGCCTGTCATCGGCGTCATGCCCGGCAAGATCATCACCGAACATCGCCGCTACCGCCTGCCAGTCAAGGGCAACCAGACCGATCTCGATCTCGCAAACGACATCATCAAGGTCGCCGTCATCGAGCGCCACGGCAAGAACGGCAACCATGCCAACGGCTTCGTCCAGGGTTTTGGGCTGAAGAAAGGCGCGATCGCCTCCACCGTCGGCCATGACAGCCACAATATCTGCGTCGTCGGCGTCAACGAGGACGACATGGCGCTCGCCGCCAACCGGCTCGGAGAAATCAAGGGCGGCTTCGTCGTCGTCGAGGACGGCAAGGTCACCGGCGAAATCCCGCTTCCCGTCGCCGGCCTGATTAGCCTCGAACCCTATGAGAGCGTGCGCGACACGCTGCATCACTTGAGAAAGGCGGCCTATGCCCTTGGAACGACTCTCGAAGAGCCCTTCCTCCAGGTCGCCTTCCTGCCGCTCCCGGTGATCCCGCACCTGAAGATTTCGGATATGGGGATGGTGGATGTCGACCGGTTCATGCTGCTCGGGTGAGCGATGCCTGTCGTTTTCAGATTCGGAAACCTGAAGTTCTTCTTCTATTCAAACGAAGGCAATCCGCGCGAGCCCATCCACATCCACATCCGCGGCCCCAGCGGCGAAGCGAAGATCTGGCTGGAACCGGCCATCGGCATCGCCGCGAGCAGAGGCTTCAATCGCAGCGAGCTTGCTGATATCATTCGGGAAGTCGCAAAGAACCGATCGGCGATCGAAAGAGCGTGGCATGAGCATTTCAGCAACTGAAGTCAGCTTCGATGAAAACACCATGTGGGTCGTGCTCGATGATGGCCGCACACTCGGTGTACCGCTCGCTTGGTTTCCGCGCCTGCTTTCCGCAACAACCGAACAGCGCGCAGCCGTCGAGATCAGTCCGATGGGTCTCCATTGGGACGAACTCGACGAAGACATATCGATCGAGGGACTGCTTGCCGGGCGTGGTGACCAGACAATCAAGCGCCCCTCCGCGGCGTGATCAGCCCAACTCTCCACAATAACCGCTCAGTGGCGCAAGCCTGATCGCCCAGCCTGACACTTCGCCCTTCAGCCCCGGCACAGCAAGCCCCCCACCGACCTTCATCCCCGCAGGCAATTTAAACTCCGCCGCCTCGCGCGTCAGGTTGAAAACAAACAGCAGCTTCTCTCCACCCTTCTTCCGTGTGAACGCCAGCAGGTCCTGGTTGGTACCGATAAATTCCATGTCGCCGTCGATGAGTGCCGGATGCTCTTTACGGAATGCCAGCGTCTCCCGGTAATGCGAGAGCACTGAAGCCGCATCCGTTTCCTGCGTATCGACCGATAGCGCTGCCTGCTCGTAGGGCACCGGCAGCCAGCTCTTTTCCGCGCCGGTGAAACCAGCATGCGCCTTGGCGGCCTCCCAGGGCATCGGTGTGCGGCATCCGTCGCGGCCCTTGAAGGCCGGCCAGAAGCGGATGCCGTAGGGATCGCGGAGATCCTCGAAGGCGAGCTCGGCTTCGGGAAGGCCGAGCTCCTCGCCCTGATAGAGGCAGATCGAGCCGCGCAGTGCCGCCAGCACCGAGATCGCCAGCTTGGCGATCACCGGCCGCTCTGCCTCGGTCTTCGCGAAGCGGCTGACATGGCGGTTGACGTCGTGATTGGAAAAGGCCCAGCAAACCCATCCGTTCGCCACCATGCGCTGGAACGTATCGACGCATTTGCGGATATGGGCAGCGGTGAAATCGGGGCCGAGCAGGTCGAACGTGTAGCACATATGCAGCTTGTCGCCGCCGTCGACATAGGCCGCCACCGTCTTTAGCGAGCGCGCGCCATCACCGACCTCGCCGACCGTCGTCCGGTCTTCATACTGGTCGAGCAGCGCCCGAAAGCGCTTGAGGAAATCGACATTCTCCGGCTGCGTCTTGTCGTAGAGATGGTTCTGCATGCCGTAGGGATTGCTGTCGGGCGCATCGAGCCCTGCATCGCTCTCGTCGGGCTCGTGCGGAGGGTTGTCGCGCAGAAGCTTGTCGCAGAAGTAATAGTTGACCGTATCGAGCCGGAAGCCATCGACACCGCGGTCGAGCCAGAATTTCACGGTCTTCAGCACCGCGTCCTGAACCTCCTTGTTGTGGAAATTCAGATCCGGCTGCGAGGTCAGGAAGTTGTGCTGATAATACTGGCGGCGCACGCCATCCCATTCCCAGCCCGGCCCGCCGAAGATCGACAGCCAGTTGTTCGGCGCCGTGCCGTCGCGCTTCGGATCGGCCCAGACATACCATTCGGCCTTCGGATTATCGCGGCTCGCGCGGCTCTCGACGAACCAGGGATGCTGGTCCGAGGTGTGGGAAATCACCTGGTCGATGATCACCTTGATGCCATGCGCATGCGCGGCCTTCATCATCTCGTCGAAATCATCGAGCGTCCCGAAGATCGGATCGACGTCGCAATAATCGGAAACGTCGTAGCCCATATCGGCCATCGGCGACTTGAAGAAGGGCGACAGCCAGATCGCATCGACGCCGAGGCTGGCAATATACGGCAACCGGCGCGTGATTCCCTTCAGGTCGCCCAGACCGTCGCTGTTCGTATCCTGAAAAGAGCGTGGATAGACCTGATAGATCACCGCGCCCCGCCACCAGTCCGCCGACTTCACCGCCATGAATGCACTCTCCGAATGGTTCGTTCGCGCACAGACTAAAGCCCGGAAAACAAAAAACAACTGCGTTAACAGCCTCTTTTGGGGTGGACGCGGAAAGGCAAATTCGCGCCGCATATAGGCTTGTCCACACCCATGACGACCCCTTCGCAAGGGGGGTTGCAACGCCAAACCTTTGCGATAAGGTGCGCGTTGACCTGCACGTAACAGGTCAAAACCGGGAACAAATGACTAAAAACAGGCGACAAAGCCTGGAAAGGTGGCCCAACCATGAACCATATAACGAAAAAAATTCTAGCTTCCGCAATGTTTGGCACATTGCTGGCTTTCTCGGCCCACGCGGCCACGATCAACATCCACAATGGCGGCGACCCGACGTCGCTCGACCCGCAAAAACTGTCAGGCGACTGGGAAAACCGTATCGCCGGCGACATTTTCGAAGGTCTCGTCACGGAAGACGCCAAGGACAATCCGATTCCCGGCCAGGCCGAGAGCTGGAAAGTGTCCGATGACGGCAAGGTCTATACCTTCAAGCTTCGCGACGGCATCAAGTGGTCCGATGGCCAGCCGGTAACGGCCGGAGACTTCGTCTTCGCCTTCCAGCGCCTCGTCGACCCGAAGAACGCCGCCGATTATGCCTACCTGCAGTTCACCATCAAGAACGCGGAAAAGATCAACAAGGGCGAGATCGCCGATCTCAACCAGCTCGGCGTCAAGGCTGTCGATGACAAGACGCTCGAGATCACGCTTGAAAATCCGACCCCTTATTTCATCAACGCCTTGATGCACTACACCGCCTATCCGCTGCCGAAGCATGTGGTGGAAGCCAAGGGCGCCGACTGGGTAAAGATCGGCAACATCGTCACCAACGGTCCCTATAAGCCGACTGAATGGGTTCCGGGTTCGCATGTCACCACCGTCAAGAACGACCAGTATTACGGCGCCAAGGACGTAAAGATCGACGGCGCCAAGTTCTTCGTCCTCGAAGACCAGGAAGCCGCGCTGAAGCGCTACCGCGCCGGCGAATTCGACATCCTCACCGACTTCCCGACCGACCAGTACGAGTGGATGAAGAAGAACCTGCCGGGCCAGGCGCATGTCGCGCCGTTCTCCGGTCTCTACTATTACGTCATCAATTCGCAGAAGCCGCCCTTCAGCGACAAGCGCGTCCGCCAGGCCCTGTCCATGGCGATCAACCGCGAAGTCATCGGCCCGCAGATCCTCGGCACCGGGGAACTGCCGGCCTATTCCTGGGTCCCGCCGGGCACGGCGAATTACGGCGATCCGGCTTACGTCTCCTGGAAGGACCTGCCCTACAAGGACAAGGTCGAGGAAGCCAAGAAGCTGCTCAAGGAAGCAGGCTTCGGTCCTGATCACCCGCTGACGGCCGAGCTCAAGTACAACACCAACGACAACCACAAGCGCATCGCCGTTGCGATCGCCTCGATGTGGAAGCCGCTGGGCGTCAATGTCGAGCTCGTCAATGCCGAAACCAAGGTGCATTACGACCAGCTGCAGCGCGGCGAAGTGCAGATCGGCCGTGCCGGCTGGCTCGCCGACTACAACGACCCCGACAACTTCCTGAACCTGCTCGTCACCGGCGTCCAGATGAACTACGGCCGCTGGTCGAACCCGGAATACGACAAGCTGATCAAGGACGGCAACGCCCAGACCGATCTGACCAAGCGTGCCGAAATGTTCAAGAAGGCCGAGCAGATCGCGCTGGATGATTCCGCCGCGCTGCCGATCTATTACTACGTCTCCAAGAACGTCGTTTCGCCCAAGATCGAGGGCTTCGTCGACAACGTCCAGGACATCCACCGCACCCGCTGGCTGTCGATGAAAGAGTAAAGGAAAACGGCCCTTTCCGCCGCGCGCGGAAAGGGCCGGTCCACGATCATGATCAAATATGCACTCCGTCGATTGCTGTCGACGATCCCGGTTCTGTGGATCGCCGTTACAGCCTGCTTTTTCGTTTTGCGCCTTGCCCCCGGCGGCCCCTTCGATGGCGAAAGGCCATTGCCGCCGGTGATCCTGAAGAACCTGGCTGTCCACTACAATCTGGATAAGCCGCTCATCCAGCAGTACCTCATCTATGTGGGTGATCTGCTCAGAGGCGATCTCGGCCCGTCATTTGCCAGCGAAGACTTCACCGTCGCGCAGCAGATCATGATCGGCCTGCCCTACACCTTCACGATCGGCACGGCCGCTTTCCTGCTCGCCATCATCATCGGCGTCTTCGTCGGCTGTCTTGGGGCGCTCTATCAGAACAAGACGCCGGATTACATTCTGGGCGCGCTTATCCTGGTGGGCGTCGTGCTGCCGAACTTCCTGATCGCGCCGATCCTGCAGCTGGTCTTCGGCATCCATCTCGCCTGGCTTCCGGTCGGCGGCTGGGGTGACGGCTCGCTGAAATATCTGGTGCTCCCCGTCGTCGTGCTGGCGCTGCCGCATGCAGGCCGCATCTCGCGCATCACCCGCGGCTCGATGATCGAGGTGATGGGTCAGAACTATATCCGCACCGCCAAGGCCAAGGGTATCGGCCCGCGCCTGACCGTCATGCGCCATGCGCTGAAGCCCGCCATGATGCCCGTCGTCTCCTACCTCGGCCCGGCGGCCAGTTATCTTCTCACCGGCTCGCTGGTTGTCGAAAGCGTCTTCGGACTGCCTGGCATCGGCCGCTATTTCATCAATGCAGCGCTGAACCGCGACTACGGCATGGTTCTCGGCACGGTCATCTTCTACATGGTGCTGATCGTCTTTTTGAACCTTCTCGTCGATATCGCCTATGCGTGGCTCGATCCGAAAGTGAGAAACCGATGATCCTCAATCCTGCCAAACGCGAGTTGCTGGCAGCCGAGCTGCTGGAGGCCGAGGGCCTGGCGCCGGAAGGCCGCTCGCTCACCAAGGATGCGCTCCGGCGCCTGTCGCGCAACAAGGCCGCCGTCGTCTCGATCGTCGTCCTCGTGCTCTTGATCCTCGTTGCCTTCATCGGCCCGTGGTTCATCCCCTATAATTACGAGGATCCGGACTGGGCCGCCTTCCGCATCCCGCCCTCCTTCGAAACCGGCCATTATTTCGGCACCGACCCGAACGGCCGCGATCTGCTGGCCCGCGTGCTCTACGGCACCCGCATCTCGCTCGCCGTCGCCTTCACCGCAACGCTGGTCTCGGTCGTCATCGGCGTGCTCTACGGCGCCATCTCCGGCTATATCGGCGGACGGCTGGATTCGATCATGATGCGCTTCGTCGACATCATGTACGCCTTCCCCTACATCCTCTTCGTCATCCTCTTGATGGTGATCTTCGGCCGCAACGTCTACCTGCTCTTTGCAGCGATCGGCGCGCTCGAATGGCTGACCATGGCCCGTATCGTTCGCGGCCAGACGCTGTCGATCAAGCACCGCGAGTTCATCGAGGCCGCACGCGCCTCCGGCCAGCGGCCGCTCAAGATCATCATCAAGCACATCATCCCGAACCTGATCGGCCCTGTCGTGATCTTCGCGGCACTGACCGTGCCCGAGATCATCGCCACGGAGAGCTTCCTCTCCTATCTCGGCTTCGGCGTGCAGGAACCGCTGACCTCGCTCGGCACGCTGATCGCCGAAGGCACGGATGCCATGGAAAGCATGCCCTGGCTGCTGATCTTCCCGGCCGGTTTCCTTGTCGCCCTGCTGCTCAGCCTGCTGTTCATCGGCGACGGCCTGCGCGACGCGTTCGACCCGAAGGATCGCTGACATGACCGAAAACCTTCTGGAACTCAAAGACTACTCGATCACCTTCGAGACCCCGGACGGCCAGGTAAAGGCCGTCTCCAACATGAACCTGTCGATCAAGCGCGGCGAGCGTGTCGCCATCGTCGGCGAATCCGGCTCCGGCAAGAGCCAGACCTTCCTCGGCGTCATGGGCCTGCTTGCCAAGAACGGCCGGACATCGGGCCAGGCGCTGCTCGAAGGACGCGACGTGCTGTCGCTGAAGCCGAAAGAGCTCGACCAAGTCCGCGGCAAGGACATGGCCATGGTCTTCCAGGACCCGATGACCGCCCTGAATCCGTCTCTCAGGATTTCCCGGCAACTGACGGAACAGCTTGAGGTTCACCGCGGCTTAACGGCGCGCGCCGCCTCCGCCGAAGCCCTCGACATGCTGAAGCGGGTCGGTATCCCTGATCCCACGAGGCGCTTCAATCTCTATCCGCACGAGCTCTCCGGCGGCATGCGCCAGCGCATCGTCATCGCCATGGCGCTCCTGACCAAGCCGAAGCTCCTGATCGCCGACGAACCGACGACGGCGCTCGACGTCACCATCCAGGCGCAGATCCTCGATCTGTTCAACGACCTGACCTCGGAGATGAACACCGCGCTGGTGATGATCACTCACGATCTCGGCGTCGTCGCCGGCCTCGCCGACCGCGTCGCCGTCATGTATGCCGGGCGCATCGTCGAGGAAGCGCCGGTCGACGAACTCTTCGACAACCCGGCGCATCCCTATACGGCGGCGCTGCACGCCTCGATTCCCCGCCCGGATCAGGATGTCGATGAACTCGTCGTCATCCCCGGACGGCCGCCGAACCTGCAGCACCTGCCGAAGGGCTGTAATTTCTCGCCCCGCTGTTCGCAGGTCCAGGACGATTGCATCGATCGCCCGCCAACGCTTGAAACGCTGGCGCCGCGCCACTGTGCGGCCTGCTATCACCCTTTCCCGCGCCGCAAGGAGCTTCTGATCCATGGCTGACCGTTCCCTGCTCCGGGTCGAGAATCTGACGACCCAGTTCGAACTGCCCGCCAAGGGCTTCTTCAAGCCGCCGGTCATGCTGACAGCGGTCAACAATGTGAGCTTCGATCTCAAGGAAGGCCGCACGCTCGGCATCGTTGGCGAGTCCGGCTGCGGCAAGTCCACGCTCGGCCGCTCGATCCTGCGGCTGCTGACTTCGCAGAAGGGCCGCATCCTCTGGCAGGGCCGCAACCTGCTCGATCTCTCCGACGAGGAGATGCGGGCCGCACGCCGCGACATGCAGATCATCTTCCAGGATCCGATCGCATCGCTCGATCCGCGCATGACGGTCGGCGACATCATCGCCGAACCGTTGACGGTCTTCGAGCCGAAGCTGTCGAGAGCAGAGCGGCTGGAGCGCGTCCGCGACATCATGAATGCCGTCGGCCTCGTACCCGAAATGATCAACCGCTACCCGCACGAATTCTCGGGCGGCCAGGCGCAGCGTATCGGCATTGCCCGCGCCGTCGTGACCAAGCCGAAGCTGATCATCTGCGACGAGCCGGTTTCGGCGCTCGACGTGTCGATCCAAGGGCAGGTGATCACCCTGCTCAGAAAGCTGCGCAAGGAATTCGGCCTGACGCTGATCTTCATCAGCCATGACCTTTCGGTCGTGCGCCTGATTTCCGATGACGTGCTGGTACTCTATCTCGGCAAGGTGGTCGAAGCAGGCGACTGCGCGACGGTGTTCGAAAACCCCGCTCACCCCTATACACAGGCCCTCTTCTCGGCTGCCCCGATCCCGGATCCGAAGCTTGCCCGGCAGCGCACCCGCATCCGTCTGCAGGGCGATCCGCCCTCGCCGCTCAACCCGCCGAAGGGCTGCGTCTTCTCGCCCCGCTGCTGGAAGGCGACCGACATCTGTCGCACCGAAATGCCGCCGACGGAGCAGGTCCGCCCCGGGCAATCGGCGGCCTGCTATCACATGGATCGCTGATCTCAGATCCGCCCTGGCGACTGACGCGCGCAACACGCGGACAGCTCCAGCGCTTGCCCCGGAGCGGAACAAATGACGCTCCGGGGCAGTTTCCTCCTCGTGAAACATATGTTCCGGGTCTTGGTAGGGCTCCGAATGGAGGAAAGAATAATGCTGAAATTGATCTCGAATGCCGGTCTTGCTCTGGCACTCACCTTGGGCAGCGTCGCGCTGCCCGTAAGCTTTGCGCAGGCGCAGGACGTGCAGTTCCGCATTGGTCCCGATGGCGTGCGCATTTACGATCGTGACCGCGACAGGGATCGCTACGGTGACCGCGATCGCGATTTCCGCCGCGGCTGCAGCCCGCGCGAAGCCGTGATGGCCGCCCGCGATGCGGGCCTGCGCCGCGCCGAAGTCGTCCGCGTTACCGACCGCAGCGTCACCGTTCGCGGCTGGACGCGCGGTGGTCCGGACCGGATCATTTTCGCCAATCGCCGTGGCTGCCCGGAAATCGGCTAAGCTTCAAAAACCGCGTTTCGAAAACAGACGGCCCGCCCAAAGCGGGCCGTTTGCATGTCCTGTGCGCTTGCCACCCGAAGCCTCTGCGCGTAAGCAGCAGACGCTTAGGAATTCCGGGAGGCTGATTTGAGCGGACGCTTTCTTTCGATCGGTGAATGTATGGTGGAGCTGTCGCAGGCGGGTGAAGGTCTGCTGCGGAAAGGTTTTGCCGGAGATACGCTGAACACGGCCTGGTATGCCCGCGCCTGCATGCCCTCCTCCTGGACCGTCGATTACTTCACCGCACTCGGCGACGACGCCATGTCCGACGAGATGGCGGCCTTCTTCGAGAGCCACGGCATCGGCACCGGCCATATCCGCCGCATCAAGGGCAAGGCGCCCGGTCTCTACATGATCAACCTCAGGAACGGCGAGCGCTCCTTCAGCTATTGGCGCGACAGCTCCGCCGCCAGGCAGTTGGCCGCCGACCCCGACCGCCTGCGCGAGGCGGTGGAAGCCTCCGACGTCATCTATTTCTCCGGCATCACGCTCGCCATCCTGCCGCGCGAGGATACCGATACGCTGCTGGCCGAAACCCGCCGCGCCAAGGCATCCGGCAAGCTGGTGGTCTTCGATCCGAACATCCGCCCGCGACTCTGGTCGAGCTATGACGTGATGCACACGGTCATCAGCGAGGGCGCCCGCGCCTCGACGCTGGTCATGCCGAGCTTCGACGACGAGGCCTCGCATTTCGGCGACGATTCGATCGAGGCGACCATCCACCGCTACCGCGCGCTCGGCGCCCAGAACATCGTCGTCAAGAACGGCGCCGATGGCGCCACGCTGGATTTCGAAGGCAAGCGCGCCGCAGTTCCCGCCGAAAAGGTCGAGACCGTCATCGACACGACCAGCGCCGGCGACAGCTTCAACGGCTCTTTCCTGGCGAAATACCTGGAAACCAAAGACGCCGAGACAAGCGCCCGCTTCGCCGCCAAGGTCGCCGCCCGCGTCGTCAGCGAACATGGCGCGCTGGTTGCCAGGGAAAAGCTCGGGCTCTGAGCCCGGCTCTCCAAGCGCTCTGTAATAAATCCATCACGGAAAGCCTTCAAAATAAGGCATGCGGGAATCGCTCTATATGTGGAGCAAGCCTGCCTGGGGTCGTGTCCGCCGAAGCCGGCGGCCTGGATGGATACGGGATATGCTTCAACATCCTTCGAAGAGCCAGAGTGGTGAGAGCTGGGCCAATGCCGCGCCCGGGACGGTGCTCGAACGCCTCGTCATCGTCACCGACGCCTGGCACCCGCAGGTCAATGGCGTCGTGCGCTCGATCGAGAATACCAATCGCGAGCTGGCGAAGATGGGCGTCGAGGTGTCGATGGTCACGCCCGAGCGCTTCGCGAGCTTCCCCTGCCCGACCTATCCCGAGATCCGCCTGTCGGTCGCCCGCTATGGCCGCGTTGCCCGCGAGATCGAAAAGCACCGGCCGTCCTACGTTCACATCGCCACCGAAGGCCCGCTCGGGCTGACGGCGCGGCGCTGGTGCCTGAAGAACCGCATGCCCTTCTCCACCAGCTATCACACCCGCTTTCCGGAATATGTCTCGGCACGCCTGCCGGTGCCGAAGAGCTGGCTCTACGCTTTCGTGCGCTGGTTCCACAATTCCGGCGCCGGCTGCATGGTGGCGACCCCCAGCCTCGCCCGCGAACTGGCGGAAAAAGGCATCCGCAACCTGATGCCCTGGACCCGCGGCATCGACGCCTCGCAGTTCCACCCGACGGAACTCGAGGAAAAGCCTTTCGGCCTGCAGCGCCCCGTCTTCATGACCGTTGGCCGCGTCGCGCTCGAAAAGAACCTGCCCGCTTTCCTCGATCTCGACCTGCCCGGCTCGAAGGTCGTCGTCGGCGATGGCCCGGCGCGTGCCGAGCTTGCCAGGCGCTACCCCGACGTCCTCTTCACCGGCATCAAGTTCGGCGAGGAATTGGCCGCGATCTACGCCCAGGCCGACGTCTTCGTCTTCCCGTCGCTGACCGACACCTTCGGCAACACCATCCTCGAGGCGCTCGCCTCCGGCGTCCCGGTCGCCGCCTATCCGGTCACTGGCCCGCTCGATATCATCGGCGACGATGGCGAAGTCGGCGCGCTGGACGACGACCTGCGTGCCGCCTGCCTGGCCGCACTTTCGGCATCCCGCGAAAAAGCCCGCGAGCTGGCGCTGAACTATTCCTGGGAAGCGGCGACGCAGCAGTTCATCAACAACATCCGCGCCGCCAACGGCGTCATCGCTCCGAAATGGAAGCGCGCCTGGCAATATGCCAAGACCCTGCCAAGACGGAAGGCGGCGATCGCTGCGGAGTGATGAAGCCTAGTGTTTGAATTCGTTTGAGATTTGCGGGCGTAGCCCCCTCATCCGACCCTTCGGGCCACCTTCTCCCCGCTGGGGAGAAGGCACTTGAGGCAACTGCAGCCCCCGAAATCCAACATCGCGAGCACGCGAGTGAGTGCGGCGAATCCCTTCTCCCCAGCGGGGAGAAGGTGGCGGCAGCCGGATGAGGGGGCTGCACGCTCCAGCCTAAATGACGGGCGTTAAGTCCGCCGCCTCTTCCCCTCGTAGGGGTTTTCCTTTTCGCGGTAGTGGATCCGGATCGGCACGCTCGGCATGTCGAAATCGACGCGCAGGCTGTTGATCAGGAAGCGCGTGTAGGATTCCGGCAGGGAATCGGCGCGCGTGCAGGAGATCATGAACGCCGGCGGGCGGGCCTTGACCTGCGTCATGTATTTCAGCTTCAGGCGGCGGCCGGAGACGGCGGGCGGCGGATGCTGCACCTGCTGCTGCTCCAGCCAGCGATTGAGCTTCGAGGTCGAGATGCGTTTGTTCCAGACGCGGTCGGTCTCGATGATCGACTGCATCAGCTTGTCGAGCCCGCGGCCGGTCTGACCCGAGATCGGCACGGCGCGAATACCGCGCGCCTGCGGCAGCAGCCGCTCCGTCTTTTCCCGCAGATCGGCAAGCACCGCCTGCGGATCCTCGATCATATCCCACTTGTTGAAGGCGAGAACCGCGGCGCGGCCTTCGCGGATCACCAGATCCACCAGCTGCAGGTCCTGCTTTTCGAACGGAATAGTCGAATCGAAGACGATCACCACCGTTTCGGCAAAGCGGATCGAGCGCAGCGAATCCGCAACCGACAGCTTTTCAAGCTTCTCGGTGACACGCGCCTTTTTGCGCATGCCGGCCGTATCGAACATCTTGATGGTCCGGCCGTGCCAGTCCCACTCGACGGAAATGCTATCGCGGGTAATGCCGGCTTCCGGACCCGTTAGCAGACGGTCTTCGCCGAGAAAGCGGTTGATCAGCGTCGACTTGCCGGCATTCGGGCGGCCGATGATCGCCACGCGCAACGGCTTGGTGTCGTCGTATTCGGGTTCGTAGTCGTCGTCTTCGAATTCGTCTCGAACATCGACGTCGGTGACGGCGTCGTCTTCCTGCTTGGCATAGGCGCGGTCCTTGCCGATCGCCTCGACGATGGCGTCGCGCAGATCCAGCATCCCCTGGCCGTGTTCGGCAGAAATCGGCGTCGGTTCGCCGAGGCCGAGCGTATAGGCATCGTAGAACCCGCCGTCGGAGCCCTTGGCTTCCGACTTGTTGGCAACCAGCACCACCGGCTTGCCGCGGCGGCGCAGCATCTCGGCGAGATCCTTGTCGACGGGCGTCAGGCCGAACTTGGCATCGACGACGAAGAGCGAAAGATCCGCCTCGTCGATCGCCGCTTCCGTCTGCAAACGCATGCGGCCCTGCAGGCTCTCTTCGTCGGCCTCTTCGAGACCGGCGGTGTCGATGATGGTGAAGGTCAGGCCCATCAGCCGCGCGTCGCCAGGACGGCGGTCGCGGGTAACGCCCGGCGTGTCATCGACAAGCGCCAGCTTCTTCCCAACCAGGCGGTTGAAAAGCGTCGATTTACCGACATTCGGGCGACCGACGATGGCGACCGTAAAACTCATCAGGTTTCCTTAAGCTCAGCCCTGTGCGGCGGGCGCTTTGCCGGATGCGGTAATGTTATCAAGCATCATCTGCGCCCGGTTGGCAATATTGCGCGGGCTCGCGGCATCTTCAGTGATCTGCGTGAACCAGGTACGCGCCTGCGCCATGTTGCCGGCCTTGTAGGCGGCAATGCCGAGCGCTTCGCGGGCCGAGTGGCGGAAGGCATTGGCCGGGATCGCCATATCCTCAAGCTCGGCAACGACCTGATCGTAAGTGCCGGTATCGATCAGCAACCAGCCGGCGCGAAGCTTGGCGGCACTGCGCACGGCTTCCGGAACCGACTGATCCTTGCCGATCACCTGGAAGGCAGCAACGGCACCGGCATTGTCGCCCTTGGCCGACAGGACGGTCGCGGCGCGCATGCGGGCCAGAACCGGATAGGCGCCATGGCCTTCCTTCTCCAGCTTGTCGAGCGCGGCCAGCGCCTCGTCGTTCTTGTTCTCGTCGGCCAGCTTCATCGCCGCCAGGAATTGGTCGCCGGTGCTGGACGAGGCATTGTCGTCCCAATACTGGTAAACCTTGAAGCCGACGGTGCCGAGAACGATCAGGACGGCGAGCGCGATCAGGTAGCGGCCGAAACGGCGCCATGCGCCCTTCATCTGGTCGGAACGCAGTTCCTCATTGACTTCACGAATGAAGCTATCGTCGTTGAATGCCATTCTCGTCTCCGGCAGGAAAAGCCCAGTTTATGCGTTTGCGCATATTGTTGGGCCTTCTACCCCATTTTGCGGCCGATGTAAGGGGGATATCTGAGATTCCTCAGGAAGCCAGCATCGGCAGCGGCGCCACGCCGATCAGCCATTCATGCACCCGCCAGATCATCAATGCCCAGACGATGACGCCGAGGACGACGGCATAGAGATCGTATTTGCCCGAAACGAACACCGGCAGCGTGATCTCGCCGCGGCGCCAGCGGCGCTTCAGCGAGATGCGCAGGATGACGCCCCAGGCGAGAAACGCCGCAAACAGCAGCACGGAATAGGCCTCGCCATTCGACAGCAGATGGGCGAGCGCCCAGATCTTCACCGACAGCACCACCGGATGCTTGGTCTTGGCCCGGATATGGCCGGCCGGCAGAAAGCCGGCGACAAAACAGATAACGGCGACAAGCATCAGCGTCACGGTCAGATGCGCCATGCCCGCCGGCGGATTGTAGAGCATGCCGATCGGCTCGCTGCGCGCCGTCACGAAGGCATAGGCGACGAACACCAGCGTCAGGATGCTGGCGATCGAATGGAAGGCGATCCACACGGGCTTGCCGAGCTTCTCGATCATCGCCAGCCGGAAGCCGGGTGCGACAACGCGGATCAGATGAAGACCAAGGAAAAGAACGAGGCTTAAGGCAAGCAAGGCCATGGCTGATATTCCTGATTGATAGATGCTGATGCTGGATACCGGTTGACCGGCGAAAATGCCAGCGCGACCGCAGCTTCGCCGCAATTCTGTAACAGGAAAGCCGCAAACAAATTGTCGCGGTGCCCATGTTTCGTTCCATTTCCTCTGCCTGTCTCGCCCTTTCCGTTGCCCTGCCCTCCGCAGCCATCGCTGCCGATCAGCCGAAGCAGCTCGTCATCATCTCCTTCGACGGCGCCCACGACAACGCGCTATGGCAGAAGAGCCGCGAGATAGCGGCCAAGAACGGCGCCCACTTCACCTATTTCCTCTCCTGCACCTTCCTGATGAATCAGGATGCGAAGAAGGCCTACCAAGCCCCTCATCAGAAACGCGGAAAGTCGAATGTCGGCTTCGCCCAGAGCGATGATGAAATCCGCGAGCGTCTCGGCAACATCTGGCACGCCCATCTGGAGGGACACGACATCTCCAGCCATGCCTGCGGCCACTTCGACGGCCGCCAGTGGAGCGCTGCCGACTGGTCGGATGAATACACGACCTTCAAGACGACGCTGAAGAATGCCTGGAAGAGTGTCGGCCTGGAGGAGCCGGATGGCTGGCAGGATCTCGCCGATCACGGCATCAAGGGTTTTCGAGCCCCCTACCTCTCGGCAACGGCGGGCAGCGACATGATCACGGCGGAAAAGAAGGCGGGCTTCACCTATGACGCCAGTCTCGTCACCAAGGGACCGGCCATGCCCGTCGTCGAAGACGGCATCATCCGCTTCGGCCTGCCGCTGATCCCCGAGGGTCCGAAGGACCGTCCGATCATCGGCATGGACTACAATCTCTTCGTCCGCCACTCAAAGGGCGAAGAAGACGCCGCCGACAGCAAGACCTTCGAGGACCGCTCCTACGCCGCCTTCAAGGAAGCCTTCGACAAGCAATATTCCGGCAACCGCATCCCGCTGCAGCTCGGCTTCCATTTCGTGGAGATGAACGGCGGCGCCTATTGGCGGGCGCTCGACCGGCTGGTCAGCGACGTCTGCCATAGGAGCGATGTCGCTTGCGTCAGCTATTCCGAGGCGATTCCGATGATTCTGGCACGCGGGAAGTTGAAGGCGCAGGACGCTTCGGGGCTGTAACGTCTACTGGCGTCAGCGCAAGCGGCCCCCTCATCCGCCCTTCGGGCACCTTCTCCCCGCTGGGGAGAAGGGAAGTCTGGCGGCGGCATCCACAAAACTTGCGTAAAGAGGAAGCGAGCGCTTAAGGCTCGTTCCCTTCTCCCCATCGGGGAGAAGGTGGCGGCAGCCGGATGAGGGGGCTGCTCGCTCAGAGCTTTCGGCAATCCGGCTCAACCGTCCTGATGGACAACCCCACCTTCACGGTCCAGATACCGCTGATCGATCGCCGGCAACGGCTCCCCATCAATCGCCGATTCGAACGTCCGAAGACGCTTGTAGATGGACAGCAGCTCGACGATCGTCGTCCAGGAATTGACGAGATACTGGAACGATTCACGCACCTGTCCGAACACATTCTGGATCTGGCTCATGACGCCAAGCGTCAGCTTGCCGGCAACGATCGACGGCACGAGGACGAAGGTGCCGAACAGATTGTCCGCCTGCAGATAAAAGATACGGGCAACGTTGAAATACATGTAGTGGAAATAGAGGCGGAAGTAGTTGCGCCGCACGTTGGCGAACAGCTGCGCCACTGTGATCGGATCCGCGCGGTCGTCATGGTCCTCGCCATAAACCAGTTCCTTGCGGTAGGCCGCTTCAACGCGCTGGTTGCGGAATTCGAGGCCCGGCAGCTTGATACCGACCGCCGCCAGAAAGACCGTACCGAACAGCGACCAGAAGATTGCCGCCCAGACGAGCGCATGCGGCACCGTGCCGACGATCGGCAGCTCCGTGACCGTGCTGGAGAACTTGAACAGCACCGGCAGGAAGGCGATCAGCGTCATGATCGAGCTGACGAGGTTGACCCCAAGGCTTTCGACTGTGGTCGAGAAGCGCATCGTATCTTCCTGAACGCGCTGCGAAGCGCCTTCGATATGGCGCAGCTTCGGCCAGTAGGACATGTAGAATTCGTTCATCGCCGTGCGCCAGCGGAAGATATAGTGGCTGACGAAGAACAGGTTCAGCACGCCAACGGTGATGGCGACGAAGGCGATGCCCGCAAAGCCGGTCATGCCCCAGTAGAGGTCGGCAGCGCTCGGTATCGGGTCCTGACGCGCCAGCGCCCGCTGGATCATGTCGTAGAACGGTCCGTACCACGCATTGATCGCCACGCTCACCTGCACCGAGAAATAGGTGTTGAAGATGATCAGCGCCGAACCGAGCACCGACCAATTCTGCCAGCGGTGCGGGCTGTAGGTAAACCAGAAGCCCGCGAACAGGGCGACGAAGACCGCGTAATAGATGTAGAACCACAGGAACGGTTTCGACCAGAAAACGGAAACGCCGATCACTGCCTCCTCCCCGGCCGGCAGTGGCGGCAGGCCGATCGCGGCACCGAGGCCGGAGCCTCCGAAATACCAGAGAAGAACGCCAATCAGCGCCCAGACGATAGCGGATATGAAGAACAGTTTCGGCTTCGGGAAATAGGAGACGAACACGTTTGCGCGGCTTTCTTGAACAGAGTCGGCATTTGCTTTGACAGCACTGATTGTGCGGGAAATTAAGGCAGTTCGAAGAAGGCAGCAATGGCCGCGGGCCATTCTTACGTATTTGTAACGGCTTATCCCAGTTTCTTGATGACCGGCAGCACCAGCAGCGCGCAGACGACGAGTGCGGCCGCCGCCATATAGGTCGGCAGCGTGAAGCTGCCGGTGCCCTCAGCCACCCAGCCGGCGACCAGCGGCCCGATGATCTGGCCGACTCCGAAGGCCGCCGTCATCATCGCGAAGATCCGCCGCGGGCTTTCGGGCGACAGCTTGCGGCCGATCTGCAGGCCGAATGCGGTGATGGCCAGAAATGTCGCGCCGAACAACCCGCCGCCGATCAGCGGCGCCAGCGAATGCGGCAGCATCACGGTCGCCAGAACGCCCGCCGCCTCGACCACCAGCGCGGCCACATAGACGCCACCGAGGCCAAGCGGCTTGACGAAGGGCTTCCAGGCAAACAGCGCGACCGCCGATGTCAGCCCGGCGATGAACCAGCAGAGAAACTCCACCATCTGCCCGGCTGCATCCATGCGCGCGATGGCAACGAGGAAGGTGGCGGTGATCACATAGCCGAAGCCGAAGATCCCGTAGGAAAGCGTCACCAGCGTCATCGGCCGGTTCCAGCGGATGGCAGGCTCCGGCCCTGACTGCTGCGAACGTGCCGGGCCGGCCGGCAGCAGATACCAGACGGCGGCAAGACTGACCGCAGAGAAGATCGCCCCGCCGAACCAGTCGGCCCGCCATGCACCGGCACCGGGATAGAGGAGACCGATCAGCAGCACCATGACCGACGACAGCGCGATCCCTGCCCCCGGCCCGCCGAAATGCGCCGACTGCACATGGTCGTTACCGGCAGCAGCCCCATGGCTGAGCACGATCGACGAGGTGAAGATCATTGCAAAGGCGCTGGCGAGACCGGCGAGGAACCGGATTGCAGCGAAGACGGGCACCGAGGTCGTCACGCCCATCGCAGCCAGTAGCAGCGTGCTGAGCGCCAAAGCCGACAGCGCCACGAAGCGCTCCCGCCCCGCCGCCCAGCCATAGGCGGCAAGAATGGCACCCGCGAGATAGCCGACGAAATTCGCCGAGGCGATGAAGCCGGCATCCGATGCCGAGAGCGGAATGCCGCTCATCATGCCCGGCAGGATCGGCGTGTAGGAGAAGCGCCCGAAGCCCATGGCCGCGGCCATGGCGATCATCCCGGCAAGCGCCGTGCGGAACAGACTGACGGGCTCATTGTCATTGCGTGCCAACATGCTCCGCTTATCGCGCCGTCCCTGTTGCACCGCAAACAAGTAATTCTGATCGATCGATCAATTTCAGAAATTCAAGATGTGCATCTTGAAACGCAATATCGTACGATATATGTTTTACGACATAGCATTCGATATGACTAACGATGAAAGGAAGAGCTATGAGAGGCTTTAGAGGCGGTGGCGGCGGCATGTTTGGCGATGCGATCCGCATGGGCATGGGCCGGAAGTTTTCGGCAGGCGATCTGCAGATCGTGCTTCTGGCGCTGCTCAACGAGCAGCCGCGCCACGGTTATGAACTGATCAAGGTACTGGAAGAGCGCTCCGGCGGCTTCTATGTGCCGAGCCCGGGGGTCATCTACCCGGCACTGACCTATCTGGAAGAAACCGGCCTGACTGAAGTCGAGGCCGAGGGCACCAAGAAGCTCTACAAGATCACCGAAAGCGGCAAGCGCAAGGTCGAGGAGAACCGTGCAATGATCGACGGAATTTTCAGCAAGCTCGAGCGCGTCGGCGAGAAGATGGCCTTCGTCAACCGCATGTTCGATCCGGAACAGCATGGCCGCCGCCACGAGGAGAACGAGGAGTTCATGCGCGACGACCGTGAGGTTCGTGCCGCCCGCGAACTGCTCCGCTCGGCGCTGCGCATGCGTCATCCCTGGTCACCGGCTGAAGCGGCCCGCATTTCAGGCATCCTGGAGCGCGCCGCAATGGAAATTCTCCAGGGCGGTGATGCCAAGCCGCAAGGCTGAGCGGTCCACACCAGACCTTAAAGCGGACTGCCGTCGCGCGTTGCGTGGCGGCCGTCTTTTTGCAGGACGGGGCCGATCTGCGCCATGTCGCGCCGCACCGAACTGCCCGGCAGCCCGTCGCGCTCCGCGACCCAATATCCAGCTACGCCAATCGCCATCATCACCGCAAACAGTGGAACGGCCACGGCCGATTTCCTGAACCGCCCGAAGCGGATCGGCTTTTCGATCAGCAGATAGGTCAGGGCTGCGAGGGCAAAGCCGGCGGCAAGCAGGCCGATGCGAACGGAAAGTGCAGGCGTGTCCTTCTCGACGATGTAGCCGAACGACAAGAGCGGCCAGTGCCACAGATAAAGCGGATAGCTAATCAGGCCGACGGCGATAGCAATCGGATTGCTGAAGATCGCCTGTTTCAGGAATGCGGTCTTTCCCGCAGCGATCACCAGCACGGCGCCGAGAACCGGTGCCGCGGCGATGATGCCCGGAAAGGCCTGCTTCTCGCGGATCAGCGCGAAACTAAGAACCAGCAACACGATGCCGGAGATGGCGGCGGCATTGGCCGCCGGTTTCGAAAGATTGCCACGGGACCGCTCAAGCTCGGCCAACGCAGCACCGGCAAGCAGCTCCCAGAAGCGGGTAATCGGCAGGTAGAATGCCGTTGTCCGGTCAAGGTAGACGATCACCAGATTGGCGATCATCGAGACAAGCGCCACGACGGCGATCGTCTTGATCACGTTCATGCCGCGCCGCCAGGCAATCCAGGCCGCCAGTGGCCAGACGATGTAGAATTGCTCCTCGACCCCGAGCGACCAGAGATGCAGCAGCGGATTGGAAATGCCGCCATCCTTCTGGCTGCCGATCTCGAACCAGAACAGCAGGTTGGCAACGAAACCGGCGCCGCCCGCCACATGCTCTCCAAGCTCCCGGTTATCGGCCGCCGACAAGGCGATCCAGCCAACGCACAGGCAGAACAGCAGCACGGCGATCAGCGCCGGAAAAATCCGGCGGATGCGGCGGCTATAGAAATCGAAGATCGAGAAGCGGTCGTCATGCAGCTGCTGCAGGATATGCCCGCTGATCAGATAGCCCGAAATCACGAAGAAGATATCGACGCCGACAAGGCCGCCCGGCAGCCAGGTGGGAAAGGCATGGAAGATGACGACGGACAGAACCGCGACAGCGCGCAGCCCGTCGATATCCGAGCGATAGCCGTGCTGAACGGCCGATCCACTGCCCTGTTGTCTCTGCAGCATTCCCGACCCTCCGCAACAGCCGGCGGGCAAGGCAACGGTTCAGCCGGCATGTCTCAAGCGGTACCGCGGAAATGCCGCAGCCGCTAATCGGCCATAGGCGGTAGACGCCTGAATATTCGGATGAGTGTGGTCCTAAGCCTGGCCGCCGGGCGCCGTAAAGGATGAACGCCCTACCCGGTTAAGCAGCAAGATCCGGCAGCGTCAGGATCAGCGGACCGTTGCGGGTCGCAACGACGGTGTGCTCGTATTGCACAGTGGGCGCCTGCGGATCGGCATAGAGCGTCCAGGCATCGTCACCGCCTTCGGCCCATGTGGCGCCGAGCGACAGGAACGGCTCGACGGTGAAGACAAGACCATCGGTCATGATCCGCTTTTCGGAAGGATCCGGCCATGTCGAGAGTTCGCCCGGCTCCTCGTGCAGCGAGCGGCCGACGCCGTGGCTCGCCAGGTTGGCGACCAGGGTGTAGCGGTTCTTCGCCGCAAAGGCGCCGACGGCGTTGCCGATCTTTGCCAGCGGCTCGCCCGACTTGATCTGGTTGAGGCCGACGAACAGCGCCCGCTTGCCGTCGCGGCAGAGCCGCTCGATCTTCGGCTTGACCGGCGGCACGGTGAAGGAGGCGCCGGTGTCGGCGAAGAAGCCGTTCTTCTCGGCCGAGACGTCGATATTGACGAGATCGCCCGGGCGGATCACCCGTGGGCCGGGAATGCCGTGGGCGATCTCCTCGTTGACGCTGATGCAGGTCGCACCGGGAAACTGGTAGCAGAATTCAGGCGCCGAACGGGCGCCTGCATCTTCGAGAACCTTGCGGCCGATCTGGTCAAGCTCCAGGGTGGTGATCCCCGGCTCAAGCGCTGCCGCCATGATCTGGATGGCGTTGGCGCAGATGCGCCCGACATCCTTCAGCTTTTCCAGTTCGTCGTCGTTTTCGATTACCATCGTTCTTCCCGGCTGCCGCATCGGCGGCAGGCCAATTGCGGGTCTAGGCGGTCGCTTTCGCGCCTTCGCCCGTTTCAGTCAATGCCTTTCTGACCAGCGGCGCGACTTTCGTGCCGTAGAGCTCGATGCCGCGCATGATCTGGTCATGCGGCATCAGGCCGATCGCCATCTGCAGCAGGAAGCGGTCATTCCCGAACAGCTTGTGCGCAGCAACGATCTTCTCGGCCACCTGTTCCGGACTGCCGAGGAAGAGGTTGCCGATCGGTCCCCGCGCCGCATCGAAATGCGCCCGGTTCGTCGGCCCCCAGCCGCGCTCGCGGCCAATGCGGTTCATCACATCGGCCTGCGGCCCGTAGAACTGGTCGGCTGCCGCTTCGGTCGTGTCGGCGATGAAGCCGTGAACGTTGATGCTGGTCTTCAGCTTCGAGGCATCCTGCCCTGCCCGGCGTGCCGCCTCGCGATAGAGCTCGAAGAGCGGCGCAAAACGCGGATACTCTCCCCCGATGATCGCCAGCGCCACCGGCAGGCCCATCGCGCCTGCCCGCGCCACCGACTGCGGCGTCCCGCCGACGGCAATCCACAGCGGCAGCGGATCCTGCAGCGGACGCGGATAAACGCCGCGCCCGTTGATCGGCGCCCGCAGCTCGCCCTTCCAGTTGACGACTTCCTCGTCGCGCAGCGCCATCAAGAGATCGAGCTTCTCTTCGAACAGCTGGTCGTAGTCTTCGAGATTGTAGCCGAACAGCGGGAAGGACTCGATGAAGGAACCGCGCCCCGCCATGATCTCGGCGCGCCCATTGGAGAGCAGATCGAGCGTTGCAAACTGCTGGAAGACGCGGACAGGATCTTCGGAGGACAGAACGGTCACTGCGCTCGTCAGCCGGATATTCTTAGTCTTCACCGCAGCCGCCGCCAGCGCCATGGCGGGAACGGAGGCCGCATAGTCAGGACGGTGATGCTCGCCAAGCCCGAAGACATCGAGCCCCACCTGGTCGGCAAGCTCGATTTCCTCGATCAGATGCTTCAACCGCTCGGCACCCTCCGCACCCTTGCTGCGACTCGGATTGGGGTTGACGTCGGCGAAAGTGTAGAGACCCAGTTCCATTGTCGGCATCCTGTTGAACTTGCTCCTCAGATAAGGATCGGCAAGCCCCCGGGCAAACGGAAATTCTGGAACGGATCGTTCGATAAAGTTGATGGGTGGATTAGGCGGTGGGATCCGACATCAGACAGTCTGATGTCTGGCGTCCGGGAAATATCACGAAAAATCGACTGGCTTGGGCAAATCTTCGATCTTCGGCGGATCGAATTCTATATCGGCGGCCCCTGGCGTATAGAAGAGGTCGGCAATCTTCGGCCCTTTGCCGCCAAGCCTGACATATTCCTCAACCGTCAGCAGCACATACGAGTTCACTCCGCCATCGACGATGAACACGGGGCCGCTCGCGGCCGCCTTCATTGCAGCGCTGCCGTCTTGCTCGAAATCCTTGCTGCTCATCACGGCCATGACGGTCACCTCGATGTTGCTCCGACACAATACACAACCGCCAATCCGAATCCAAATTCAACGGCTTGCGGGCGCTGGCGGAATCGAAATCGAAACCGCCTCAGCGCCCGCTTTAAGTCGATCAACTGCGCTTCAGGTATTCCTCAAGCTGGCCGGCGACGGTACCCCAGCCCTCGTGAAAACCCATCTTCTCGTGGGCCTCCTTGTCTTCGGCACGCCAGTGCAGCGCCTTGGCGGTATATTTCGTCCGGCCGTTGCCGAGATCTTCGAGCAGGATGACGGCGGTGAAGAACGGCTTTTCGGACGGCACCCAGCCGCTCGTATAGGCATCGGTGAAGACGATCTTCTCGTTTTCGACGAGCTCCAGATAGACCCCGGAATTCGGATACTTGTTCCCGTCAGGATCCTGCATGACGACGTAGCTGGAGCCACCCGGGCGCACATCGAGCTTGGCTTCGGCGATCGTCCAGGGCTTCGGAACGAACCATTCCTTGATCGAATTCTCGTCGGTCCAGGCCTTGTAGATCTTCTCGCGCGGCACATCCATTTCGCGAACGAGAACCAGTTCATGCTGTGTCGTGGCGGTCATTTCGGCATTCCTCCTGTTGAGCGAAACCTGTGTACGATCAGGTTGTTCCAAGGACGTGGCGGCTCCCGCCATTCCGACATCGTGGTCGATTTTTTCAAAGGTTATTTGACGCCTGACAGCACCGGCGGTTTCTGCAGGCCATCGAGCTGCAGGCGGATATGGGCGGCCTCGGCGGCGGAATTGGCGAGCGCGATCGCCCGGTCGAACGCCTCGCGCGCCTCCCGCGTCCGCCCCATCTGCTTCAGCAACCCGCCTCTCAGACCATGGAAGTAGAAATAGCCGTCGAGCTTCTCGGCAAGCGTATCGACCAGCGCCAGCGCCTCTTCCGGCCCCTTGAGCTTGGAGACGGCAACCGCGCGGTTCAGCGTGATCACCGGCGAAGGCTGCAGACGCTCCAGCACGCGGTAGAGGATTTCGATCTCTTCCCAATCGGTATCCTCCGCCCGCTTGGCGCGCGAATGGATCGCGGCGATCGCGGCCTGGATCTGATAGGGACCGGGCCGGCGGTGGCGGATCGCCTTGTCGAGCAGGTTGAGCGCCTCGTTGATCAGCGCCTGGTTCCAGCGCGTCCTGTCCTGATCCTCGAGCAGGACCAGCTCGCCCCTGGCATCGAAGCGGGCATCGCGGCGCGAGATCTGCAGCAGCATCAGCGCCAGCAGCCCCATGATCTCGGGCTCACCCGGAAAGATCCGCAGCATCAGCCGCCCGAGGCGGATCGCCTCGTCGGCGAAGGCGGCCGCTTCGCGCTTCGGGTCGCCCTGCGAATAGCCTTCGTTGAAGACCAGATAGATCATCGTTGAGACGATGGTGAGCCGCTCTGCCCGCTCCTCCTGTCCCGGCGTCTCGAAGGGTACGCCGGCCTTGGCGACACGCGCCTTGGCGCGGGTGATGCGCTGCTCCATGGCGCTTTCGCCAACCAGGAACGCCTTGGAGATCTGCTGCACCGACAGCCCGGAGACGATGCGGAGCGCTAGCGCGATCTGCTGCGTCGCCGGCAGATCCGGATGGCAGCAGATGAACAAGAGCCGCAGGATGTCGTCGCGATAATTGGATTCGTCCAGCCGGTCGGCGATATCGCTTTCTGCATCCTCGGTATCGGAAATCAGTTCCTCGTCCGGCAGCGCCTGCGTCTTCTTCTGCTTGCGCACCGCGTCGATGCCGCTGTTGCGGCCGACGAAGATCAACCATGCCGTCGGATCGCGTGGCGGACCCTTGTCCGGCCAGGTGCGGATGGCGCGCAGGCAGGCCTCCTGAAAGGCCTCTTCCGCGATATCGAGATCGCGGAAATAGCGAAGCAGCGCGCCCAGCGCCTTCGGCCGGGCCGAAGCCAGCGTCACGTCGATCCAGGCAATGTCTGTCATGTGGCTTTATCTCCCGGATGGAACACGTAGAAGGGGCGGATCTCGTAGGAGGTCGAGCCCGGATTGGCGGCCGACAGCTCCTTGGCAAAGGCGATCGCTTCGTCCAGCGTCTCGAAATCGACGCAGTAGAAACCGAGGAGCGCTTCCTTGGTTTCGGCGAAGGGTCCATCGAGCACCAGCGGCTCGTCCTTGCACTTGCGCAGCGTGGTCGCCGAGGTCGTCGGCATCAGGCGGCCGGTCGGGCCGAGCTTGCCGGACTTGGCAAGGGGCTCCTGCACCGCATAAAGCCTGGCCATGACGGCATCCTCCTCTTCCTTCGACCAGGAAAAGACGGTTTCTTCATTGGCATAGCAAAGGATCGCATACAGCATCGGTCACTCCTCTTCCTCAATGACGAAGGAGTAACCCGCCATCCGACACGGCGCAGCAAAAAATTACGCCAGGCAAAATTAGCATTGGGGATTGTATCGGCCGTCCCGCGTTTCGCCATCGAGTTGCCACCTTCGGCTTCGATGTCTCCAGCGGCTGGATTTCCAACATCACATTTCAGGACGAAACATGCATCTTTTCAAAAGCCTGCCGCTATCTGCTGCGATCACCGTGGCGGCCTCCGCCGCCTATGCCGCGCCGCAGAATTTCATCTATACCGGCTCCGGCGACCTCGAGGCAGCAAAGTCCCTGCTGGAGCGGCCGGATGTCGGCGGCGCGCAGGTGGTCTATAACTGGAAGATGCTGGAAAAGGCCAAGGGCGAATACGACTTCTCGGCTATCGAGAAGGATCTGGCGATCGCCGAGAGCCTGAACAAGAAGCTGTTCATCCAGGTCCAGGACCGCTTCTTCAACCCGAAGGCCCGTAACATTCCGGATTACATGCTTGAAGGCGCCGACTATGGCGGCGGGCTGGCGCCTCAATTCGACAATCCCGGTGAGAACAAGGGCATCGGCTCCGGCTGGGTGGCGCAGCAATGGAACCCGGCGGTGCGCGAGCGCTACCAGGCGCTCATTTCGGCTCTGGCGCAGAAATTCGACGGCCGCGTCTACGGCATCAACCTGCCTGAGACTTCGATCGATCTCGACCCGAAGAACGAGCCGAAGGATTTCAGCTGCGATGCCTACTTCGCCGGCGAGATGGAAAATCTCGGCTTTGCCCGCAAGGCCTTCGCCAAGTCGATGGTCGTCCAGTATGTGAACTTCTGGCCCTGCGAATGGGAAAACGACCATAAATATATGAGCCGCCTCTTCGACTTCGCGGCGAAGAACAATATTGGCCTCGGCGGCCCCGACATCGTGCCGAACCGCAAGGCGCAGATGAAGAACTCCTATCCGTTCTTCAACCAGTACAAGGGCAAGCTCGCCTATGTCGGAATGGCGGTTCAGGAGCCGACGCTGACCTACAGGAACCCGCAGACCAAGAAGCCCTTCACCAAGGAAGAATTCACTGCCTTCGCCGACGACTATCTCGGCGCCAGCGTCATCTTCTGGAGCACGAAGAGCCCCTGGCTCAAGAAGTAGCCTTCAGCCTCTTCTGCATGCCGGTGATTGCCCGGCGGAAGACATCGTGATCACTAAGGGCGCGCGACAGAACGAGCGCGCCCTGGATGCCGAGAACCGCGGCCTCCGCCTCGGCCCGCGCCTCGCCGGAGTTCCGGCCAGCCCGCGTCAGCGCCCCGGCCAGCGCCTCGACCCAGCGCCGGAAATAGCTGTTGATCGCCTCGCTGAAGCGCTCCCGCGTCCTATCCAGCGCAAAGGCGCCGACGAGGCAGATGCGCCCGCCCGAGCGGAAGTAATCGTCAACGCCACGCCACATCGCCGCGATCGCCACGGCGGGCTCGTCGCGGCGCAGCGGCTCATAGATGAAGTCCTCGAACCAGCGGTCGACCTCGGCAAGCACGGCAGCCGCCATCTCCTCCTTCCCGCCGGGGAAGAAGTGGTAGAGGCTGCCCTTGCCGATCCCGGTGCGTTCGGTGATCCGGCTCAGCGTCGTGCCCTCATAGCCGAGCTCCCGAAAGATCTCGGCAAGCAGGGGCACGACATCGCGGCGTTCGTAAACGGTCTTCAGGGCATCAATCCTTCAGAGGCCAAGCTCCGACAGCCCCGGATGATCATCCGGACGGCGGCCCAGCGGCCAATGGTATTTGCGGTCCGATTCCTTGATCGGCATGTCGTTGATGCAGGCGAAACGCCGCTGCATCAAGCCGCTAGCATCGAACTCCCAGTTCTCGTTGCCATAGGAGCGGAACCAGTTACCGCTGTCGTCGTGCCATTCATAGGCATAGCGCACGGCAATGCGGTTTTCGCGGAACGCCCACAGCTCCTTGATCAGCCGGTAGTCCAGCTCCTTGGCCCATTTGCGCGCCAGGAAGGCAACGATCTCCGGGCGTCCGTTGACGAACTCGGCGCGATTGCGCCAGGCGCTATCAGGCGTATAGGCGAGCGAAACCTTCTCCGGGTTCCGGCTGTTCCAGCCGTCTTCGGCAAGGCGAACCTTCTGCGTGGCGGTTTCAAGCGTGAAGGGAGGAATAAGCGCAGTCATCGTCTTTCTCCTGTACTGATGAGGATATATTGTACCGATCGGTACAAAAGACGCAAGCAGCGAGATTGCGGCATTCGCGCACAGTGCGGATGGTAATGATTTGGAGGGTCCTGTTTGAAGTTCGCAGAGAGCGGCACGCCCCCTCCGTCATCCTCGGCCTTGTGCCGAGGATCTAACGAACTCCTACGTCAGCCGTTGCAGATGCTCGGGACAAGCCCGAGCATGACGGCGGTGGGTAGGACTGAGGCTCGCACGTGAAGACTGCGAATGGGATGAAGCGCTCGTCCCACCGCCACCCCACCCGGCGCACCGCCCTAAGCGTCGCTCAGCGTCCGCTTCACCGCATTCCGCCAGCCCTTGAGCTTGGCGGCTCGCGTCTTCTCATCCATGTCAGGCTCGAAGCGCTTGTTGCGTTTCCACTTGGCGGAGAAGGTCTTGCGATCCGGCCAGACACCCGCCCGGCTGCCGGCCAGCCACGCAGCCCCCAGCGCGGTGGTCTCCAGGATCACCGGCCGGTCGACGGGCGCATCGAGCAGATCGGACAGCCGCTGCATCGTCCAATCGGAGGCGACCATGCCGCCATCGACGCGCAGCACGGTATCGTCGGTGCCGTTCTTCCAGTCCTTCTGCATCGCATCGAGAAGATCCCGCGTCTGGTAGCAAACGGCTTCGAGTGCGGCGCGGGCAAGCTCCGACGGGCCGCTGTTGCGCGTCAGGCCGAAGATCGCGCCACGCGCCTTCGGATCCCAGTGCGGCGCCCCGAGGCCGGTGAAGGCAGGCACCAGATAGACCTCCTGCGAGGGATCGGCACCCTCGGCCAGCTTGCCAGTCTCCCCGGCAGAATCGATGATGCCCAGCCCGTCGCGCAACCACTGCACCGCAGCTCCGGCAATGAAGATCGACCCCTCGAGCGCATAGGTCGTCTCGCCATCCAGCCGGTAGGCGATGGTGGTCAGAAGCCGGTTCTTCGAGCGCACCATGTCGGAGCCGGTATTCAGCAGCGCGAAGCAGCCGGTGCCATAGGTGGATTTCATCATGCCGGGCTCGAAGCAGGCCTGGCCGATCGTCGCCGCCTGCTGGTCGCCGGCAACGCCTAGGATCGGGATTTCGGCGCCGAACAGCGACTTCTCGGTGATGCCGAAATCGGCGGAGCAGTCCTTGACCTCCGGCAGCATGGCGGCCGGTACCCGCAGGATCTCCAGCAGGTCCTTGTCCCAGCTATTGTCGGCGATGTTGTACATCAGCGTCCGCGAGGCGTTGGTCGCATCGGTGACGAAGCTCTTGCCGCCGGTCAGCCGCCAGATCAGGAAGGTATCGATTGTCCCGGAGCAGAGTTCGCCCTTGGCGGCCCGGGCACGCGCGCCCTTCACATTGGCCAGCATCCAGGACAGCTTGGTGCCGGAGAAATACGGATCGAGGATCAGCCCGGTCTTCTTGGTGAAGAGCTTTTCGAGATCCTGGCGTTTCAGGTTCTCGCAATAGCTGGCGGTGCGGCGGTCCTGCCAGACGATGGCGTTCTGGATCGGCTTGCCTGTTGCACGCTCCCAGACGACGACGGTTTCGCGCTGGTTGGTGATCCCGAGTGCGGCAATGTCAGTGGCCTTCACCCTGGCTTCGCGCAGCGCCATGTGGATGGTCGAAACCACCGAATCCCAGATCTCCTCCGGATCGTGTTCCACCCATCCCGAGCGCGGATAGATCTGCGTGAACTCCTTCTGGCCGACGCCTGCAATCTTCATCTCGCCATCGAAAACGATCGCCCGCGTCGATGTCGTGCCCTGATCGATCGCCAGAACATACCCGCTCATGCCTGCCCCTCCCTCTAAGCTCAGCGGCTTTCAGATAGATCATTTAAGACGTAGAAACGAAAGAGAAAAGAAAGCCGATCGCAATTTTGCCTCGTCGTAAATCGGCCGCTTTACAAGCCAGCCGACGCATGCTTAAAGGGCACCAACGACAGGGGTGCTCCGTATAGCCGGGGCTGAGATGCGGCCGCATGGCCTCAAACTCTTGAGCTGATCTGGATAATACCAGCGGAGCGAGGCGAGCGATGTTTTCTGGCGCACAAATTTCCCTTTACCCGATGACCGACCGTTTCGTCGATGTCATCCTCTCGGCCCTTCCGGCCCTCGCCCCTTATCGCGACAAGCTCAGAATCGAGACCGACGACATCTCGACGCTGATCGTCGGCACGCCCGATGTCGTCTTCGCGGCGATGCGCGATCTCTATGTCAGCGGCTCGGCGGATGGCATCCATGCGGTGCTGCGCGCCACTATCTCCCGCGGCTGCCCCGGCGAGCCTGACGATCCGATGTGCCATACCGAGGCCCTTTCGGGTCCGGTCCTGCCGCTTGCCGAGCGCAAGGCGTCAGCTCTGGAAGCAGTAGCCTCCTCGCCGGTCACCGGCCGTACCGCCGCCGCGCAGTTCTCGCTCTATGTCATGGGCACCGGCGATCACATGGAAGAGATCTACGGCTGCATCGACTTCCTGAAGAATTCGGGCGTTTTCGACCGCTCGAAGAATTTCTGCACCCGCGTCAAAGGCGATGCCGGTGCGGTCTTTGCGACCATTCACGAAGCCTTCGTCCGCTTCGGTCCGCCGAATGGCCATGTGACCATCGACCTTACCGTCTCCGCCAACAGCCCATCCGCCGTCTGATCGCTGCCTCACGTCAGGAGACTGCCGATGCCGCGATTCATCCGATTGCCGGAACTTGCCATGCGTTCTGCGCCCGCCGTGCTGTCGGTCAGCGCGCTGCTGGCCATCTGGGAAGCCTATGTTGACCTTGCCGGTGTGCCGCCGACGACGCTGCCTGCGCCATCGCGCGTCATCACCCAGGCATTCGTCGAACGCGTAGCGCTGCTGAACAACAGCTGGCCGACGCTGCAGGCGACGATCTCCGGTTTCGGCCTCTCGCTGGCGATCGCGTTCCTGTTCTCGGTCGCCATCGACTTTGCGCCGCGCCTGTGCGCCGCCCTGATGCCGGTCTTCGTCATCAGCCAGACATTGCCGCTGGTCGCCATCGCGCCGCTGATCGTGCTCTGGTTCGGCTTCGGGCTGCTGCCGAAAATCCTGCTCGTCGCCCTCGTCACCTTCTTTCCGATGCTGGTGGCCCTTGCCCTCGGCTATGCGGCAGCCGAACCGGAGATCGAGGAGCTGCTGGCCTCGATGGGCGCCTCACGCTGGAAGCGCTTCATCGTAGCGCGGCTGCCGGCGTCCCTGCCCTACTTCTTCGCCGGACTGCGCATCTCGATCACCTACGCGGTCGTCGGCGCGATCTTTGCCGAATATGCAGGCGCCGCCCGCGGGCTCGGCGTCTATATCCTCAACGCCAAGAACAATTTCCGCGCCGATCTGGTGCTTGCCGCCGTGCTCGTCAGTTCGCTGCTGACACTCATCCTGTTTTCGCTGGCCGTGCTGGTCGAATGGCTCTCCATGCCCTGGCACCGCACCAGCCGGGACGACCGTCGATGAGCGATCAGCCTCTTCTCGATATCCGGGATCTCAGCTGCCGTCTCGGCACCGTCGCCGTGCTCGATGGCATTTCACTGCAGCTTCACGCGGGCGAATTCGTCTCGATCCTCGGCCCGTCGGGCGCCGGAAAATCCACGCTCTTCCGGATTCTGACCGGAAGCGTCGCCAAAACAGGCGGCAGTATCCGCATGAACGGCAATGCGCTGGACTCAGAAACCCGCCCCTTCGCCTTCATGCCGCAGCGCGATGCGCTGATGCCGTGGCGGCGGCTGCTCGCCAACGCGGCGCTCGGCCTGGAGATGGCGGGGATGTCGAGACGAGACGCGAGCGCCGAAATCACGCCGCTGCTGGCCGAATTCGGCCTGGAGGGCTTCGAACGCAGCTGGCCGCATGAACTCTCCGGCGGCATGCGCCAGCGTGTCGCCCTGCTGCGCACCGTCGTCCAGCAGCGGCCGATCCTGCTGCTCGACGAACCCTTCGGCGCGCTGGATGCACTGACCCGATTGAAGATGCAGCGCTTTCTCGAAGCGCTCTGCCTGCGCCGGGGGCTGTCGGTGATCCTGATCACCCATGATGTGCGCGAGGCCGTGCTGCTCTCCGACCGAATCTACCTCTTCTCGCCCCGCCCCGCCCGCATCGTCCTGGAAACGGCGGTCAGGCTGCCCCGTCCGCGCACCGAACCCGGCAGCCAGCAGACGGACGTCATCGCAATCGAAAACCGTATCCTCGCAACGCTCTTCGAAGGAGAAGATCAGCCATGACCCTTCCGTCCATCACCCGCCGCACCGCCCTTGCCGGCATCCTGTCGCTGGCCGCCGCACCGCTCACCGTTCGCGCCGCCAATCCCAAGGTTTCGGTCGCCCTCGACTGGACGCCGAACACCAATCACGTCGGCCTCTACGTGGCCCGTGACAGGAATTTCTACCGCGACGCCGGTCTCGATGTCGAAATTCTCCCCTACACGGACACCTCGGCCGCGACCCTCGTTGCCAGCCGTGTCGCCGATTTCGGCGTGCTCGGCTCGATCGGCTTGATGACGCAGCGCGCCGCCGGCGCCGATCTCATCGGCACCTTCGCGATCGTTCAGAAGGAAACCGGCCGCGTCGTCTTCAAGGCCGATCGCAGCGACATCCAGACGCCGAAGGACCTGGACGGGAAGACCTATGGCGGCTTCGGCAGCGCCTGGGAAAACGCCCTGCTCGGCTCGATGATCAAGAACGCCGGCGGTAAGGGCGAGTTCGAGACCGTGACACTCGGAACCTCGGCCTACCAGGCGCTCGATAACGGCGCCGTCGATTTCACCCTCGAAGTCTACACCTGGGAGGGCGTTCAGGCCGAGCTGGAGAACAAGGCCCAGCGCGCCTTTGTCTATGCCGATTACGGCGTGCCCGACGAACACACGGCCATTCTGGGCAGCAGCAACGCCTACCTTGCCGAAAAGCCGGACCTTGCCCGCGCCTTCATGCAGGCAACGCGGAAGGGATATGAATTCGCGGCCGATCATCCGGACGAAGCCGCCGCCATCCTGATTGCCGGTTCCGACGGCGCGCTGATGAACGGCGAACTGGTGCGCGCCTCGCTGAAGGCTCTCGTTGACGGCGCCTATCTGCGCACGGCACCCGGCAAGGCTGGGGATATGGAACCGGCCAAAATGAACGCGATCAGCAACTATCTCTTCGATGCCGGTATCCTGAAGGATGCCAATGGCGCACCGCTTGCCAAGCGCCCGGATTTCTCGGCGGCTTTCACCAACGGTCTGCTCGCCGGAAGCTGATAGCGGCAACGCGGCGATTGTCAGCCACCGCTCTTTGCGCATAACCTTGGTCCATTGCGGACCAAGGAGAAGCGTTCATGAAGAGAACCGTCGTCGTCACCGGCTCCACCAGCGGCATCGGCCTGGCGATCGCCACCGCCTTTGCCGGCAAGGGCGACAACGTCGTCATCAACGGCTTCGGAAGACCCGAAGAAATCAAGGCGATCACCGAGCGGCTTGAATCACTTTCGGAGGGACGCACCCTCTACCATCCGGCCGACATGACCAAGCCCGCCGAGATCGCCGACCTGATCGAAACGGCGGCAAAGACCTTCGGCACCGTCGATGTGCTGGTCAACAATGCCGGTATCCAGCATGTCGAGAAGATCGAGGATTTCCCCATCGACAAGTGGGATCAGATCATCGCCATCAACCTGTCGAGTTCCTTCCACACGATGCGCGCAGCCATTCCGCACATGAAGGCGAAGAAGCACGGCCGCATCATCAACATCGCCTCGGCCCACGGCCTCGTCGCCTCGCCGTTCAAATCCGCGTACGTGGCGGCGAAACATGGTATATTAGGATTAACGAAGACGGCCGCCCTGGAGCTTGCTGAGTCGGGCGTCACGGTGAATGCCATCTGCCCCGGCTACGTGCTGACGCCGCTGGTCGAAAAGCAGATCCCGGATACGGCAAAGGCCCGCGGCATGACCGAGGAGCAGGTGAAGACCGAAGTGATCCTCAAGGCCCAGCCGACGCATGAATTCGTCAAGGCAGAGGAAATCGGCGCGCTGGCGCTCTACCTCGCCAGCGACGACGCCCGGCAGGTCACCGGCACCCACATCTCGATTGACGGGGGCTGGACTGCGGCATAACCATTAGAAAAACAAGAATAAGGAACATCATGAGCGACAGCATCCGCTTCATCCTCAATGGCGAGGACATCGCACTCAAAGATGTCCGCCCGACCGAGACTCTGCTCGATTTTCTGCGGTTGAAGCGCCGGTTGACCGGCACGAAGGAAGGATGCGCGGAAGGCGATTGCGGCGCCTGCACGGTGCTGGTTGGCCGTCTCGTCGATGGCAAACTCGCCTATGAATCAGTCAATGCCTGCATCCGCTTCATGGGTTCGCTGAACGGCACCCATGTCGTCACCGTCGAGCATCTGGCGGCCAAGGATGGCACACTGCATCCGGTGCAGCAGGCGATGGTCGATTACCACGGCTCGCAATGCGGCTTCTGCACGCCGGGCTTCATCATGTCGCTCTATGGCCTCTGGCTCTCCAACGACAAGCCCGGCCGCCCGCAGATCGAAAAGGCGCTGCAGGGCAATCTCTGTCGATGCACGGGCTATGAACCGATCGTCAAGGCGGCCGAAGCCATCGCCAGGGCGCGCCCGAGCACGCTGTTCGACCCGCTCGAAAAGACCCGTTCCGATATCGTCGCCCGCCTCTGGGCGATGCAGCCGCGCGAGACCATCACCGTCACCTCCGATGACGGCAGGCTGTTGATTCCCGGTTCCGTCGAGGCGCTCTCCCGTATTCTGGCGGAAGAAAAATCCGCCACCATCGTCTCCGGCTCGACCGATGTCGGGCTCTGGGTGACGAAGCAGATGCGAGCGCTGAATCCCGTCGTCTTCATCAATCACCTGAGCGAATTGCAGACGATCAAGGTCACCGACGGCGGCGTCACCTTCGGGGCAGGCGTCACCTATACCAAGGCCTTCGAAGTGCTAGCGAAGAAGGTGCCGGCGCTTGCCGCCCTGATCAACCGCATCGGCGGCGAGCAGGTTCGCAACATGGGGACCATCGGCGGCAACATCGCCAACGGCTCGCCGATCGGCGACAGCCCGCCGCCTTTGATTGCGCTCGGCGCCACGCTGAAACTGCGCTCCGCCGCCGGCACTCGCATGCTCCGGCTCGAGGATTATTTCATCGCCTATGGCAAGCAGGACCGCAAACCGGGCGAATTCGTTGAAAGCGTCTTTGTGCCCTACCCCGCCGAGGGTAGCCACTTCGCCGTCTACAAGGTCACCAAGCGCCGCGACGAGGACATCACCGCCACCCTCGGCGCCTTCTACCTCACACTCGACGACGCCGGCGACGTCAACGACATCCGCATCGCCTTCGGCGGCATGGCGGCAACCCCGAAACGCGCCCGCACCGTCGAATCCGACCTGATGGGCAAGCCCTGGACCGAAGCCACCATCGACGCCGCCCGCCCCACCTTCGACGCCGACTTCCAGCCGCTGACCGATTGGCGCGCCACGGCGGAATACCGGCAGCTGGCGGCGAAGAACTTGCTGATGCGGTTTTACCTGGAGACGGTGGGAACGCCGGTGGAACTCAAGCGGTTCGAGGGGGTGGCGTGATGGAAGCCTTTGACCTTTGCGAGAGCAGCCCCCTCATCCGCCCTTCGGGCACCTTCTCCCCTCGGGGAGAAGGTGGCGGCAGCCGGATGAGGGGGCCACACGCGCCCTCCCTCACGGCGGAGCATCCCCATGGATAAATCCACCTTCGAAAACCCCAAAGCGATGATCTCCGGCCCGATGCACGGCTCGCTGCGCCATGATTCAGCGCATAAGCACGTCACCGGAAGTGCCGATTATATCGACGATATTCCGGAACCCGCGGGCCTGCTGCATGGCGCCCTCGGCACCTCGGACCGTGCCCATGCCGATATCCTCAGCATGGATCTCTCGGACGTCCGCCGCCACCCCGGCGTCATCCTCGTCTTCACCGGCAAGGACGTGCCTGGTATCAACGACGTTTCCTCGAACGGCAGCCATGACGAGCCTCTGCTTGCTGAAACCAGAGTGGAATTCCACGGCCAGCCGATCTTCGCCGTCATCGCCGAAACCCGGGAAGCCGCCCGCGATGCCGCCCGCAAGGCGAAGATCGAATATCGCGACCTGCCGCATTGGAGCGACATCGACGGCGCGCTGGAAAACGGCAGCCCTCTCGTCATCACCCCGATGACGCTGAAGCGCGGTGAAGCCAAGAGCGAGATGGACAATGCCAAGCACCGGCTGCGCGGTCAGATGCGCATCGGCGGCCAGGAGCATTTCTATCTCGAGGGCCATATCGCCATGGCGATCCCCGGCGAGGATGACGAGGTCACCGTCTGGTCCTCAACGCAGCATCCGAGCGAGATCCAGCATATCGTCGGCTATGTGCTCGACATTCCATCCAATGCCGTGACGGTCAACGTGCGCCGCATGGGTGGCGGCTTCGGCGGCAAGGAAACCCAGGGCAACCAGTTTGCAGCCCTCGCCGCCATCGCCGCCAAGAAGCTGAAGCGCGCCGTCAAATTCCGCCCGGACCGCGACGAGGACATGACCGCAACAGGCAAGCGCCACGATTTCCTCGTCAATTACGAGCTCGGCTTCGACGACGAAGGCCGCATCCATGCGGTCGACGCCACCTATGCGGCGCGCTGTGGCTTCTCGTCCGATCTCTCCGGCCCGGTCACCGACCGCGCGCTGTTCCACGCCGATTCCAGCTATTTCTATCCGCATGTGCATCTGCAATCGAAACCGCTGAAGACCCACACCGTCTCCAACACCGCCTTCCGCGGCTTCGGCGGCCCGCAGGGCATGCTCGGCGCCGAGCGCTTCATCGAAGAAATTGCCTATGCCACCGGCAAGGATCCGCTGGAAGTTCGCAAGCTGAACTTCTATGGCCAGCCGGGCTCTGGCCGGACGACGACACCCTATCATCAGGAGGTCGAGGACAGCATCGTCCTGCGCATCGTCGAAGAACTCGAGGAAAGCGCCGATTATCAGGCCCGCCGCAACGCCATCATCGCCTTCAACCGCGACAGCCGCTACATCCGCAAGGGCATTGCGCTGACGCCGGTGAAATTCGGCATATCCTTCACCATGACCGCCTTCAACCAGGCCGGCGCCCTCGTCCATATCTATCAGGACGGCTCGATCCACCTGAACCATGGCGGCACAGAGATGGGCCAGGGCCTCTATACCAAGGTAGCGCAGGTTCTGGCCGACAGCTTCCAGGTCGATATCGACCGCGTGAAGATCACCGCGACGACGACGGGCAAGGTGCCGAACACCTCGGCAACGGCAGCCTCCTCAGGCTCGGACCTCAACGGCATGGCCGCCTATGACGCCGCCCGCCAGCTGAAGGAACGCCTCGTCGCCTTCGCGGCCGAAAAATGGAGCGTCGATCCGGCGGACGTCCTGTTCCTGCCGAACCGCGTGCGCGTCGGCGAAACGGAAATCCCCTTCCCGGATTTCATCAAGCAGGCCTATTTCGCCCGCGTCCAGCTTTCGGCGGCTGGCTTTTACAAGACCCCGAAAATCCACTGGGACCGCGCCGCCGGCCGCGGCACGCCCTTCTACTATTTCGCCTATGGCGCCGCCTGCACCGAGGTTACGATCGACACGCTGACCGGCGAATACCTCATCGACCGCACCGATATTCTCCACGATGTCGGCCGCTCCCTGAACCCGGCGATCGATATCGGCCAGGTCGAGGGCGCCTTCGTGCAGGGCATGGGCTGGCTGACGACCGAAGAGCTCTGGTGGGACGACAAGGGCCGCCTGCGCACTCACGCCCCCTCCACCTACAAGATCCCGCTCGCCTCCGACCGCCCGAAGGTGTTCAACGTCAAGCTGGCGGAATGGTCGGAAAACAAGGAAGCGACAATCGGCCGGTCCAAGGCCGTCGGCGAGCCGCCGTTCATGCTGGCGATCTCGGTGCTGGAGGCACTGTCGATGGCGGTGGCCAGCGTCGCGGATTACAGGGTCTGCCCGCGGCTCGATGCGCCTGCCACGCCTGAGCGTGTGCTAATGGCGGTCGAGCGGATGAAGATGGTGTGAGGGGCGGCGGGGTGGCGTTCGTGGCTTACCCCCCTCTGCCCTGCCGGGCATCTCCCCCTCAAGGGGGGAGATCAGCTAGGCGCTATGGCTTCCCTAAACAACTAGCGTCGAACGATTATTACGATGCGAGCGGGCGCCCCCAGCCAATCTCCCCCCTTGAGGGGGAGATGTCCGGCAGGACAGAGGGGGGTACCCCACCCACAAACCTCCCGGTCACAAAACAATGACCACCTTCAAGGACTTCCTCCTCACCCACCCCGCCACCATCCTGATCGAGATCACCGGCACCCAGGGCTCCACCCCGCGTGAAACCGGCACATTCATGCTCGTCTCCCCCACCGCCATCTGGGGCACGATCGGCGGCGGTCAGTTCGAATATCTGGCGATCGAAAACGCCCGCAGCCTGCTCCAAAACAGCGGCAAGGAAACCATGGACATCCCGCTCGGCCCGGAGATCGGCCAATGCTGTGGCGGGCGCACGCAGCTGCGCTTCCGCAGGGTGACCACCGATATCCTGGAGGAGCTGGAAACCAAGCGCGTCCACGAAGCCGAACACCGGCCGGCCGTCTATCTGTTTGGCGCCGGCCATGTCGGCCGGGCGCTGGCCGCAGCCCTCGCGCCGCTGCCGCTGGCAGTGACGGTCATCGAAACCCGCAAGGAAGAACTGACAAGCCTGCCCGCCGAAACCAAAACCCTGCTGACGCCGATGCCCGAGGCGCTGATCGCCGAGGTCCCGGCAGGCTCGGCGGTCGTCATCCTGACGCATGACCATGCCCTCGATTTCCTGATCGCCCGCGAGGCGCTGGCGCGAACCGACCTCGCCTACACAGGCATGATTGGCTCGGTCACCAAGCGCGCTACGTTTTCGAGCTGGCTGTCGCGCGAGGGCGGCGAAAGGCGCTGGCTCGAGCGTCTGACATTGCCGATCGGCGGCTCTGCCGTCCGCGACAAGCGCCCGGAAGTGATCGCCGCCATGACCGCCGCCGAGATTCTGACGGCGTTGGCTGTTTATGGCCAGCGCTCGAAATGATCGCGCGGTTCCCGGCCATCCAGGAACCCCAGATCGCGCCTGACCCGGTCGGGCATGGTGTCGGGGTCGAGCCGCGAGGAGTATACGAACGTGCGATAGACCCATGCCCGAAGACGCGAGACAAGCGCTTTTACCGGCAGCTCGTGGTGCAGTTCATTGCGTTCGATCGTTGAGTCTTTCATGACAGTCACCTTCATTCACTTGACGGTATGACTTGCAGTCTGCGCCCGAAAATGCTGAAATTCCAATCGAACAAACATGCGAACGCATAAAGAGAACTTATCCATGAAGCTCTCCAAGCAATTCCCGCTGAATGCGCTGCGCGTCTTCGAGGCCGTGGCGCGGCATGGCAGTTTCACCAAGGCGGGCGAAGAGCTCGGCATGACCCAGACGGCGGTGAGCTATCAGGTGAAATTGCTGGAAGAGAATATCGGCGAGCCGCTGTTCCTGCGCCGCCCGCGGCAGATCAGCCTGACCGAAACCGGGGAAAGGCTGGCGCCGCAGGTGACGGAAGCCTTCGAGACGCTGCAGCTCGCCATGGCCGAGGCGCGCGGCGAGACCGAAGTGACGCTACAGATCACCTGCCTGGCAACCTTCGCCTCACAATGGCTGGCCCGGAAGCTCGGCCTCTTCCAGCTCGCCCATCCCAATATAGCCGTGCGCATGAACACGTCGGACACGCTGGTCGATCTCGGCCGCGAGGCTTTCGATATCGGCATCCGCTCCGGCACCGGCGAGTGGCCGGGCCTGCGCGCCGAAAAGTTGATGGATGTCTATTTCACCCCGATGCTGAGCCCGGCGCTCGCCGAAACCATCGGCGGCATCCACGAACCCGCCGATCTCCTGAAGCTACGAATCTTCGATACAACCGACCCCTGGTGGCACCAGTGGCTGGAAGCGGCAGGCGTCCCGGCATCGAACCTCAAGCCGCGGGCGAACAGCTATTACGGCGCGCAGGCCTTCGAGGCGTCAGCCGCCGTGGCCGGCCAGGGCGTCGCCATCCTAACCCCCGATTTCTACCCGGACGAGCTCGCCAGCGGCAAACTGATCCGCCCCTTCGACCTGCAATGCACCGATGGCCGCGGCTATTGGCTGGCCTATCCCGAAAACCGCCGCAACGTCCCGAAAATCAAGGCCTTCCGCAACTGGATACTGACGGAGATGCACGGCACCGGGGCGCCGTCTCAATAGCCCATCTCGGGCGCGTAGAAGCAGCGCGGCGTATCCTCGTTGGGAAACAGGCAGAGGTGATAATCGCCATCGCCGGAATGCATCGCCTTGGTCAAGGGCAGCAGGAAAACATGATAGCGCGTCACCAGCCGGTGGTCGCCCGGCACCAGCGTCACCCGGTAGCCGTTGGGTGTCACCTTCACGCTTTTCGACGGGATCATCTGGCAATCCCCGGTCTCGCTGTCGCCGTTGCAGCAGAAGGGATCATAAGCCCATCCGGACGCCGCATCATGCGCCAGAGCGCCTGGCGCAAAGGCAATCAATACGCATGCCAGTAAGCTTCGCATGGGCACATCTCCAGATGAATGCCCCACCGGATATGCGCTCTCGCAGCAATGCGGCGGCCCTCAAATGAAGGTGTAACGAAGCCGTCACATTTCAAGACGCGCCCGCCATAACGAAACACAACCAAAAATTGCCACAATGGCGTAAGCTATAGTCCTCGTCAGGAGGAGATCTCGATGCGATATACCGCACTTCTTGCCGTGCCATTTGTTGTCTGGCCATATTCTAGCGCCGATGACGCCGTGCAAGTTGCGGCATCGCTCGCAAACATGCGCGTTAACCAGATAAAACCGGCTGCGGAACTTGCGGGCTTGCCATTCAAGCAGATGTGCCTGCTAACGCCGTATCAAACGCAACTCGGCGGAAAATCGGCGGACATTGAGAAGCTCAACGACCATCTTCGGCAGAGCGGCTATAGAAGCGATGAAGTTGATTGGGCGCTGATCCTTGATCACGGCGATTCAATCAAGCTGCTGACATTCAAGCGGTCGGCGGCGCAGGATATTCTCGGCGCCCAAGCCGCAGAGCCTCGCTTCGCCAGCGCCCTACCGCAGCACTTCATCCCCGTAGAGTGTGCAGACAGCGAAGCCGCCACCTTCACCAGGATCGAGCATGGCGGGCGCGGCTATATCGTTTTTGGCGCGGCCCGTGATTGAGGTGGCAGCATCAGTGCATCAAGCCTGTCTAGGCTAATGACATCAGCCGCGCCGCGAAAGATCATCAGCGGCTTGCCGAATATTTCCACCCCGTCCTTGTGGACGATCAGCCCTTCGCCATCCCGGCAGGCGACGATGCGGTTGGTGATCGTCTCGCTGTAGCGTAGCAGCGCCGGAAGGAAGCGTTCGTCCTCGTTCAGATGCGGAAAATACTCGAAGGGCACGAGGTCGAGTGCCTCGCCATCGGTGATGTCCTTTGGCTGCTGGCCCAGGAAAAAGGCATCGACGGCGATTGTCGGCGTCATCAGGATGGCTCCGGCGCTGGTGCCGATCAGGATGCCATCGTCGTGCGTCCAGGTCCGCAGCCGCTCGAGCACATTGGCTTTGCGCAAGCGGTGCAGGAAATGCCCGGTATGGCCGCCGGAGAGGTGGATCGCATTGCAGGAAAACAGCCGCTCGAGATCGTCAGGCACGATGTCGTCGAGATCGATGAACGGATCAAGCTTCAGCCCATATTCCGCATAGTAGGCCACCTTTTCGTTGAAGAAATGGCGGTCGGGATCCGGGCCGGAGGAGACATAACCGATGTGCTCGCCGCGCTGGCGCACGAGTTCCGCCAGCCGCCTGTCCATCGGCGCATTCTCGGCAATCACCTGGTCGCTGTAGAGCGCAAGGATCATCGGCCCTCTCCTTCAGAACTGCCCCGCAACTATCGGCGATCCGGCACGCGATGGGAAGCCAACTTCCCCCTTCCCTCGCGCATCAACATTCTGCAATGTGACGAGTCGGAGGAAGATAGGGGAACAGCATGTATGAATACGCCATAGCGTGGGAATGGTTCGCCTTTGCGGCGCGCTGGTTCCACGTCATCACCGCGATTGCCTGGATCGGCTCGTCCTTCTATTTCATCGCCCTCGACCTCGGCCTCGTGAAGCGGCCGCATCTACCGGTCGGCGCCTATGGCGAGGAATGGCAGGTCCATGGCGGCGGCTTCTATCACATCCAGAAATATCTGGTGGCGCCGGCGCAGATGCCGGAGCATCTGACCTGGTTCAAATACGAGAGCTATTTCACCTGGCTCTCCGGCTTCCTGATGCTCTGTATCGTCTATTACGGCGGTGCCGATCTCTTCCTCATCGACCGCCATGTGCTGGATATCAGTCCGATGACGGCGATCCTGATTTCGCTGGCCTCACTTGCCGGCGGCTGGCTGGTCTATGATCTGCTCTGCAAATCGCCGCTCGGCCGCAATACCTGGGGCCTGATGATCGTGCTCTATACCGTGCTGGTCTTCATGGCCTGGGGCTATACCCAGCTCTTCACCGGCCGCGCCGCCTTCCTGCATCTCGGTGCCTTCACCGCGACGATCATGTCGGCCAATGTCTTCATGATCATCATCCCCAACCAGAAGATTGTCGTCGCCGACCTGATCGCCGGGCGCACACCCGATCCGAAATACGGACAGATCGCCAAACAGCGCTCGCTGCACAACAACTACCTGACGCTGCCCGTCATCTTCTTCATGCTGTCGAACCACTATCCTCTGGCCTTCGGCACCGCCTTCAACTGGGTGATCGCCGCCCTCGTCTTCCTGATGGGCGTCACCATCCGCCACTGGTTCAACACCACCCATGCCCGCAAGGGCCGCCCGACATGGACGTGGATCGCCACCGTGATCCTGTTCATCCTGATCATGTGGCTGTCGACGGTGCCGAAGGTGCTCACCGGCGAGAAGGATGCCGATGCGGCGGCCGTCGCCCCTGCCTTCCAGCAGTTCGCCGGCGATCCGCATTTCCCCGCCGTCAAGCAGCTGATCGGCACGCGTTGTTCCATGTGCCATGCGGCCGAGCCCGTCTATGACGGCATCGTCCGGGCGCCGAAGAATGTCATGCTGGAAAACGACGCGGAAATTGCCGCCCACGCCCGGGAAATCTATATACAGGCGGGCCGCAGCCATGCGATGCCGCCCGGCAATGTCACAGAGATCACCGCCGACGAGCGCAAGCTGCTCGTCGCCTGGTTCGAAAGCGCAGTCGAAGGCAAACAGGAATGACAATGAAACTTCTGCGCGGGCGCCTGCTCTCGTTCAAGCGCGCCCCGCAAAGCCTGAGCGATCAGGAGAGCTACAGCTATGAGACCGATGGCGGCCTTCTGATCGAGGGCGGCAAGATCATCGCTGCGGGCAGCTATGCCGATGTGAAGGCAAAGGCGCCTGACGATGCCGAGGAAATCGATCACAGCCCGCATCTCATCATGCCCGGCTTCATCGACACCCATCTGCATTTCCCGCAGATGCAGGTGATCGCCTCCTACGCCGCCAACCTGTTGGAATGGCTGAATACCTATACCTTCCCGGAGGAATGCCGCTTCGTCGAAACCGCCCATGCGCAAAAGATCGCCACGCATTTCTATGACGAACTGATCCGCCACGGCACGACGACAGCCGTTGCGTATTGTTCCGTCCACAAGACCTCCGCCGACGCCTTCTTCGCCGAAGCCATGAAGCGCGGCATGTGCATGGTCGGCGGCAAGGTGATGATGGACCGCAACGCCCCGCAGGGCCTGCTCGATACGCCCGAAATGGGCTACGACGAGACCCGCGCCGTCATCGCCGAATGGCATGGCAAGGGGCGCAATCATGTCGCCATCACCCCGCGCTTCGCCATCACCTCGACGCCCGCTCAAATGGAAGCCGCAGCCGCGCTCGCCCGCGAATTCCCGGACCTGCATATCCAGACGCATCTTTCCGAGAACCACGACGAGATCAAATACACCTGCGAACTCTATCCCGAAGCGATCGACTACACGGATATCTACGCCCGTTACGGCCTGCTCGGAAAAAAGACGCTGTTCGGCCATTGCATCCACCTCTCGGATCGCGAAGCGGATGCGATGAGCGAAGCAGGCTCCATCGCCGTCCACTGCCCGACATCCAACCTGTTCCTCGGATCCGGCCTCTTCCCGCTGAAGGCCCTGTCGCGCCGCGAAAAGCCTGTCCGCATCGGTGTCGCCACCGATATCGGCGGCGGCTCCAGCTATTCGATGCTCAGGACGATGGACGAGGCCTACAAGATCCAGCAGCTGCTCGGCGAGCGCTTGAACCCGCTGGACAGCTATTACCATATGACATTGGGCAATGCCGAAGCCCTGTCGCTCTCCGATAGCATCGGCACCCTGGAAACGGGCACCGATGCCGACATCGTCGTCCTCAATGCCGCGGCAACGCCGGCCATGGCGCTGAAGATGGACGTGGTCAAAACGCTGGTGGAAGAACTCTTCCTGCTGCAGACGATGGGCGACGACCGCTCGATCGTCGAGACATATGTCGCTGGCAACGCAATGAAGGCAGCGCTTTGAGATAGAACCTGCAATCGGGGGGAAGCATGAGCGAGACGCAACGCAGGTTGACGACCATCTTCTCCGCCGATGTGCAGGATTATACGCGCCTGATGGGCCTTGACGAAGAAGGTACGCTGGCGACGCTGAAGCGCTACCGCGAGGCGATGTCCGGACTGATCGCCACCCATGGCGGCCGCGTCGTCAACACCTGGGGCGACGGCCTGATCGCCGAGTTCCCGAGCGTCGTCGAGGCCGTCCGGGCTGCCGTCGATGTGCAGACCGAGCTGGCAGGCTTCAACAGCGCCAAACCGGCGAGCGAACAGATGCTCTTCCGCATCGGCATCAATCTCGGCGACATCATCGTCGAGGGCGCCGATATCTACGGCGACGGCGTTAATATCGCCGCACGCCTGCAGGCCTCGGCACCGGCAGGCGGCATCGTCATCTCCAACACCGTCTATGACCAGGTTCGCAACAAGGTGCCTGTTGGTTTCGATTTCCTCGGCCCGCTCAGCGTCAAGAATGTCTCGGAAGCCATCCCGAGCTACGCCATCCGCATCGGCGAGAGTCATCAAGCGCAAGCTGTCGCGCAAGCCGCACCCTCTGGAGCACCGGCCGCCGCCGCCCGCCCGGATCAGCGGCCAACGGCTTCGCCATCACGCGCCCGCAAGCTCCTCGGCATCTTCGCCATCGCCGCGGCTTTTTTCGCCCTCATCAACGCGCTCACCTGGGAGGGAAACCTCTGGGCCGTCTGGCCGATCCTCGTGCTCGCTTTCGCCGCCGCCATGACCATCGCCCGCCTGCAAAACCGCGTCGACCAGCAGCTCGCCGGTCTCGCCATCATCGGCCTCGGCCTGATCGCCATCAACCTGCTCTCCTGGAGCGGCACATTCTGGGCCATTTGGCCGCTGATGGCTTTCGCCGCCGTCGGCGCGATCCGCTGGGTGATGCGCGGCTGAAAGGGGCGGCCAAGGCCGCCCCGCCAAGAGCTTCACACGGTCGGCACCGTTCCGCCATCGATGGTGAACTCGGCGCCGTGAATCGACGCCGCCCGATCGGACGCCAGGAAAGCGACGAGCTCCGCAACTTCCTCGGGATAGGCCGGGCGGCCGGCCGGAATACCGCCGAGCGCATCCATGATGCTCTGTTTCGCCGCGTCCGTATCGATGCCATTCGCTTCCGAAATGCGCGAGACCAGCGCATCTGACGCTTCCGTCAGGATCCAGCCCGGCGCCACCGACGTCACCCGCACGCCCTTGGGACCCAGCTCCTTGGAGAGCGCCTTGCTGTAATTGCTGAGCGCCGCCTTTGCCGCCGCATAGGCAATCGTCGCCTCGTGCAGCGGAAGTCGCCGCTGGATGGACGATATGTGGATCACCACACCCGTTCGCCGCTCGATCATCTGCGGCACGAGCAGCCTGTCGAGACGGACGGCGGGCATCAGGTTGAGAGCCAGTTCGCTTTGCCAATGCTCCTCGGTCAGCGCCGCAAAACCGCCGCCGGGTGCTGCCGATCCGCCGAGCGTATGAACGACAATGTCGATCCCGCCGAATCTTTCGAGCGCAGCCCGCGCCAGCACCTCCACGCCTTCCGGTGTCGAGAGATCGGAGGGCACGAAGAGCGTCGCAGGCGTACTCGCCTCCGGCGCCGAACGGGCACTGGTGATGGTCTCGGCGCCAGCCGCGGCAAACCGGCGAAGGATCGCCGCACCCGCGCCTTTCGTTCCGCCTGTCACAAGCACACGCTTGCCGGAGAACTCCGCGGGAATGATCGGAAATGTCTGAGCTATAGTCATGTCTGTCCTCTTGTGTTGGAGGACGGGGCGCCGCCGTCCAAAACAATCGCGTTGCATGGCCGGCAAGATGGCGTTAGGCTTTCGACATGACAAGTACGCACGAAAAAGTAGGGTACTTACCTGAAAGTAAGCCCGATGATGACCTGACGCCATCGACCGCCGCCGAGGGCGTCGAAAATGTTCTGCGCATGCTCGAAGGGCGCTGGAAGCTCGTCATCCTCTTCCATCTCTTCGGCGGCAATGTGCTGCGCTTCTCCGATCTGGAACGTGCGATCCCGGCGATCTCGCAGAAGATGCTGATCCAGCAGCTGCGTCAGATGGAAGCCGACGGCATCGTCAGTCGCACCGTCCACCATCAGGTGCCGCCGAAGGTGGAATACTGCCTCACCGATTGGGGCCAGTCGCTCTGCCCCGCGCTCGACGCGCTGTTGACATGGGCCGGCGCCAAGCCTGCCGGATAGTCCGGAAACCCTGCCCTAAGCATATGTTTCTGCTGGCAGCGGGACGTGAATATGCTACCTCTCGGAAGCTTTCCGGAGGATGCCGATATCATGTCAAAGCCGCTGACGATTGCCGATCTGAAGACCCTGGCCCGCCGCCGTGTCCCGAAGATGTTCTTCGACTATGCCGACTCCGGCGCCTGGACGGAGAGCACCTACCGCGCCAACGAGAGCGACTTCGCCAGGATCAAGCTTCGCCAGCGCGTGCTGGTCGACATGACCAATAGGTCGCTCGAAACCGAGATGATCGGCCAGAAGGTCTCGATGCCCGTCGCGCTGGCGCCAACGGGCATGACCGGCATGCAGCATGCCGACGGCGAGATGCTGGCAGCGCGCGCAGCGGAAGAATTCGGCGTGCCCTTCACGCTCTCCACCATGAGCATCTGCTCGATCGAGGATGTCGCCGCGGTCACCACGAAGCCCTTCTGGTTCCAGCTCTATGTGATGAAGGACAAGGATTTCGTCCTCGACCTGATCAACCGCGCCAAGGCGGCGAAATGCTCGGCTCTGGTGCTGACCGCCGACCTGCAGATCCTCGGCCAGCGCCACAAGGATCTGCGCAACGGCCTCTCCGCCCCGCCGAAATTCACGCCAAAGCACATCTGGCAGATGGCAACGCGCCCGCTCTGGTGCCTCGACATGCTGCAGACCAAGCGCCGCACCTTCGGCAACATCATCGGCCACGCCAAAAACGTCACCGACCTCTCCTCGATCTCCATCTGGACGCATGAGCAGTTCGATCCGCGCCTCTCCTGGGCCGATGTCGCCTGGATCAAGGAAAAATGGGGCGGCCCGCTGATCATCAAGGGCATCAACGACGTGGAAGACGCCAGGCTTGCCGCCGAAACCGGTGCCGACGCCATCATCGTCTCCAACCACGGCGGCCGCCAGCTCGACGGCGCCCCCTCCTCGATCAGCATGCTGCCTTCGATCGTCGATGCCGTCGGCGACAGGATAGAGATCCACCTCGACGGCGGCATCCGCTCCGGCCAGGACGTGCTGAAAGCCATCGCCCTCGGCGCCAAAGGCACCTATATCGGCCGCCCCTTCCTCTACGGCCTCGGCGCCATGGGCAAGGACGGCGTGACGCTGGCGCTCGAGATCCTCCGCAAGGAAATGGATTTCACTATGGCGCTCTGCGGCAAGCGAGACATCAAGGATGTGGATGCGTCGGTGATTGCCGCCTGATCTACAACCGCCCCGTCGCCAGTGCGGCCGCCCATTCGAGGCGGCCGTTTGCTTTTGCGAGCTCCGACATCACCATATGATCATAGCGGACGGCGCGGAAATTGGCGGTCCAGCCAAGCGCGGTCTTCTCCAGAATGGCGTAGCTTGCCAGCGGATGGCCGGCCTCGACCTTGTGGAAATAGGGCGCGTCATCGTCATAGCCCGGGGCGCCGACGCTGCCGGGATTGACGAGCAGCCGACCGCCGGAGAGAGCAATCATCCGCGGCAGATGGGTGTGGCCGCAGAGGATCAGCGGTTGGTCGATGCGCTCGGCAAGCGCCTCGATCTCCGCCTGCGCCTTCAGGAGAACATGTCCGTCGGGAGAAACCGTTTCTGTCCAGTAGAGATTATCGTCATCAGGGGTTGCATGGCAGAGGTAGACCTCGTCGCGATAGACGAGTTCCGAAGGCAGCGTCCGCAGCCAATCGAGATGGCGTGCGCTGAGATCGTGATAGGCGGCCTCATCCGATGTGAACATCTGCTCCGGCGCGAACTCGATGAGATAGCGGTCGTGATTGCCGCGTACGGTCGGCAGGTTGAGCGGCAAGAGCCGGTCGCCGGTCTTCCCCGCTTCGAGCGGGCCGCTGAAGCAGTCGCCGAGATTGACGATGTCGCTGATGCCAAGTGCCGCAATATCGGCGAGCACCGCCTCCAGCGCCAGGGCATTTCCGTGGATATCCGCGATCGCCGCAAACCGCATCTCTCAGCTGCCGCGATAGGTGGAATAGCCGTAGGGCGAGATCAGCAGCGGCACGTGGTAATGCGCTGTCGTATCGGCAATGCCGAAACGGATCGGCACGAGATCGAGAAAGGCCGGATGCGGCAGCGCCGTGCCTGAGGCACGAAGATAATCGCCGACGTGGAAAAGGAGCTCGTAGGTGCCTGCAGTGAAGCTGTCGCCAACAAGGATAGGCCCGCCATCGACGCGTCCGTCAGCGTTGGTCTCGACCGTCTTGAGAAGCTTGCGCAGATCGCCTTCGACCGAAAACAGATCGATGCGCAGGCCCTCGGCCGGCTTGCCGAGGGCGGTATCGAGGACGTGGGTGGTCAGTCCGGTCATAGGGCTGGCTCTCTGATGATGAAGGGGGTGTCGAAGAAGAATTCTTCCAGATTGTTTTCGGTCCCGTCGCGATCGACGACGATGAAGCTGCTCGGCTCGCCGAGCGACATCAGCGGATGATGCCAGACATTGCGGCGGTAGTTCACGCCCTGATCACCCCGTGCCAGAAACACCTGCGGCCGCCCCGGCCGGCCATCCTCACCCTCCGAGACGACGACGAGAAACGGCAAGTTCGAAACCGGCGAAAAACTCTGGCTGCCGAAAGGATGGCGCTCCATCATCCCGACCGCGTAGGGAAAGGCACGCGGCTGGCCGCGGAAGAGATTGATGATGACGCGTGCGCCCTCACCCGCCGCTTCGACAGACGCAAGCGCATGAAAACGTTCGGTCGTGCCGCCATTGATGTAGCGCATCGTAGAAGGATCGGCCTCGATCACATCGCCGAAGGGCGCGAAGGCGGCTTTGGTGAGGGGCTGGATGTCGAGGTAGTCTGGCATTGTCATTCGCCTTGTGCCCGCCAATGGCGGATGAGATCCAACTTTTCGACGAGATCGGGCACATCGTCTTTCGCAGTGGCCCAGACCTTCTCAAGGTCGATGTCGAAATAGCCGTGCGCTATCCGGTTGCGCATACCACGCATCGCTTCCCACGGAAATTCTGGATGTTCAACAGCAAATTCGGGATCAAGTTTCAGCAATTGCGTGGCGACTTCAGATGCCATCAGCAGGCTCATGCCGACGGCGCGCTGAAGAACGATATCCGCCAGGAAATCTTCCTTGCTGACCTCTGCTATGATCGAATTTGCATCCGCTGCTGCCGAGCGCATCCGATTCAGAAGATAGACGATGCGACCCTCACTCATATGGGCTTGGCCTCGGAGATGACCCGTACCCGAATGGACTCGGGAAAGTCACCAGGTGTCAGCAAGTGGATCGGCGTGCCAACCATCATTTGCTCCAAGGCGTCCTGAAGCCCGCCGAGATCCAACAGCGTCGTCCCCGGCGGCGCATCGACCAAAATATCGAGATCGCTATCAGGCCGGTCCTCGCCGCGCGCCACCGAGCCGAAGACGCGCGGGTTCGCCGCGTTGAAACGCTTCGTTGCGTCGCGGATCGCCTGCCTGTTCTTCTCCAGCACCTCCGATGGCTTCATCGCACCCTCTCCTGCAACTGAGACTATAGGCGAGGCGGAACAATGAGGAAAGAATTCCGCATCATTCAACGCTCCGGAAGCATGGAGTTCAGACGCAGAAGCGCGATCTTCTCGACCTGACCGGCGGCCGTCGCAAATTCCTCCTCGCGGCTGTTACCGATCCGCTTCCCGAACGCTGAGAGGATATCGTCCTTGTTCAGGCCCTTGACGGCAATGATGAAGGGGAAGCCGAATTTTTCAGTGTAACGCGTGTTGAGCTCAGTGAAACGCTTGTGTTCCACCGCGCTCAGACGGTCGAGCCCGGCGCCCGCCTGTTCCTTCTTGCTGTCCTCGGTCAATTCACCCGCGATTGCCAGACGTCCGGCGAGATCGGGATGGGCGCGCAGCACGCCGAGACGCTCCTCTTCGCTCGCCGCCCGGAAGATCGCCACCATCGGCGTATGAACACGATCGGCCGTCAGCTCGCCGTGGATGAAGCCGTCGTCATAGGCGCGCTCGGCGATGAACGGCGAATGCTCGAAGACGCCGCCGAAGCGGCTGACGAATTCCTCTCGCGCGATCATCAGATTGTCTCCGGCTTGTGATGCTCGTGCCAGTGCCTGGCGATCTCGATGCGCTGCGGCACCCAGACCTTCTCGTGACCAAGCACATATTCCATGAAGCGCTTCAGCGCCGCGGCGCGGCCTGGACGGCCGACGAGGCGGCAATGCAGGCCAACCGACATCATCTTCGGGCTGCCCTCCTTGCCTTCCGCATAGAGCGTGTCGAAGGCGTCCTTCAGATAGGTGAAGAACTGATCGCCGGAATTGAAACCCTGCGGGGTGGCAAAGCGCATGTCGTTGGTCTCGAGTGTGTAGGGAATGATCAGAAACGGCTTGCCATCCGCGCCATTCACCCAGAACGGCAGATCATCGGCATAAGAGTCCGACGAATAAAGGAAACCGCCCTCTTCCTGGACGAGCCGCAGCGTGTTGTCCGAAGGCTTGCCCTGGTACATGCCGTAGGGCCGCTCGCCGGTCAGTTCGGTATGCAGGCGCACGGCTTCCAGGATGTGCTTGCGCTCCAGATCCTCCTGAAAATCCTTGTATTCCAGCCAGCGGTAGCCGTGGCTGGCAATCTCCCATCCCGCTTCCTTCATCGCATCGACGGCCTCCGGATTGCGGGCCATGGCCAGCGTCACGCCATAGACGGTTGCCTGCACCTTGAGTTCGGTGAACAGCCGCCACAGCCGCCAGAAACCGGCGCGCGAGCCATACTCATAAATCGATTCCATGTTGAGGTTGCGCTGCGCCGGCCAGGCAGCACCGCCGACGATTTCCGATAACAGGTTCTCCGAGGCCGGATCGCCATCGAGAATACAGCTCTCGCCGCCCTCCTCGTAATTGATGACGAATTGAACGGCGACATGCGCGCCGCCCGGCCATTTCGGATCAGGCGTGTTGCGGCCGTAGCCGATCAGATTGCGCGGATAGGTATCGGATGCCATGAAATCACCTTCTGGAAGACAGGCGAAACGGTAGCACCCGGGGAGCGAAAGTCGAGCCGGAAATGCGAAAGAGGCTTTCACGGAAATCGCGGAAGTCTCTCACGAAATCACTCAGCTAAGCCCGATCGCCCTGAGGACCGCGACGCAGACGACGCCCGATGCGACGGCCGCCAGCATTGGCAAACGAAGCGCTGCGAGCGCGGTGACGGCGCAGGCGATGGTCTCGGCAATCCCGGTCGCGAAGGCTGTCGGCGCGACGACGGCCATCAGCACCGCCGGTGGAATGGATTCGATTGCCTTGCGCCTGCTGCCGTCGAGCGACACATGGCGAATGAGGAAGAGACCGCTGACACGCGTCAGTATGGTTGCCGCCGCCATTGCCAGGATGGCAAGCAGCGTTGAGAAATCAAGCGTCATGGCGTCACCTCCACGCGGCGCTTGCCGCTGACCATCGCGGCGGCAAGCCCGGCCAATGCGCCGGCAGCGATGTACCAGACACCGGGGATGAAATGCTGTGTCATGACGGCCGCCGCACCGCTGGCGAGCAGGACCGCGCCGGTCTCCGGTCCCTTCCAGAAACCCATTACCAGCACGATGAAGACTGCTGGAAAGGCGAAATCGAGGCCGAGAGTGACGGGATTACCGAGGAAGGCGCCGAGTGTTGCCCCCGCGAGACTGGACAGCAGCCAGGTCAGATAAAATGGCGTGGCAAGCCCAGCAAACCAGGCCGGCGTCAGCCGCGCGATACCGGCCCGGAATTCGGCCATCGCCCAGATCTCGTCGGCGAGGAACAGCACCGAAAAATAACGGGCACGCGGCGGAAAGGCCTGCATCTTCGAGCCGATCGAAGCGCCCATCAGCACGTGGCGGATGTTGACGAGCAGCGCCGCGAAGCCCAGCCCCGCCCAGGAAGCCGGATGCGTCCAGATATCCATCGCCACGAATTGCGACCCGCCGGCAAAAACCAGCGCGCTCATCAGGCCGGTCTCAAGCGGCGACAGCCCCTTGGTGGCAGCGACTGCGCCGAAGACCAGGCCGATCGGGATGACGGCGGCGATCAGCGGTGCGATCGCCCGCATACCGCCGGAAAATTCCGCCCAGAATTCATTCTTTTTCACATTCAAAACTCCGTTTGCTGCGACGGTCATAGGACCGCGCGCGGACAGCGTCTTGAACGAAAGTGATTACCGAGCGCGGTACTGGCCGGGTGTCAGTCCGGTGCGGGCCTTGAAATGCCGGGTGAAATGCGCCTGGTCCGCAAAGCCGCATTCGAGCGCGATCTCCGCCGGCTGTTCGCCTGCCTGCAGCTTGCGCCGGGCAATCCTGACGCGGACATCTGTGAGGAAGGCATGCGGCGTGATGTGGAACTCTTTGCGGAAGGCGCGGATCAGATGCGCACGGCTGAGACCAGCGATAGCGGCGAGCTCTTCGAGACCGATATCGCTTTCATATTGCTCTACCAGATAGTCGCGCGCCCGGCGCACCGCCGACCGTTCGACGCTATCGACAGGAATGATGATCGAGCTGCCATGCTGGCGGAACATCGCGTCCAGCACCAGGAACATGCCCTGCCCGGTCTCCAGCGCCCCGGCACCCGTCTCCAGTGTCCGATGCGCCTCCAGAAAGGCATTGGCGAGCTTTGGATCATGGAGGATCTGCTTGCCGAAGGCCGGTGTGCCGTGGAAGGCCCGGCCGGTCACGTCCTCAAGAATTTCCCGGAACAGTGCCATGTCAGGATAGATCATCCGGTAGCGGTAACCGCCATCCGTCGGCGCACCGTCATGCGTCTCGCCGGGATTGATCAGGTAGAGATCGCCGGGACCGGAGGCCTCGCGCGCACCGCGGATCGTGGCGATCTGGCTGCCGCTCTCGATGGCGCCGATGCTGAACGTGTCATGCGCATGCGGCGCGAACTCATGGGTCAGGAAGGTGGCGCTCAGGCATTCCATGCCGTCGAAGCGCCGGTCGCGCCAGAAGCGGGTCGTCTCCGCCCCGGCGAGCGGCATGGCAACAGTCGCCTGTTCCTGGGAAATATTCTGCATCGCGCCGATATAGCAGTTTTCCACAGCCGCTTCTTGAACAAAAGTGATCAGGCGATCTTGCGGGCGCTGACCTTGCCCATCGGATGCAGCGAATGAACGCGGAACGGCCCGCCCATGCCTTCTTCCATCATCAGCGCGATATTGGAGATGGCGATCGGCTCCGCCAGCACCGGCTCGAAGATGCCGCGCAGCGCCTGTTCGATGCGCGGCATGTCGACAACATTGACCGGGCCGGTCACCGGCATGTGGAACCGGTATTCGTCCATCACATAGGGGTTGCCCCAGCGGTGTAGATTCGTGAACTGCGCCGCCGACAAGCCGTCGGGATCACTCCGCTCGATATCGGCTTCCGAAAGCGGCGCCCGGAAGCCATCGAAATGCTGAACGATCGACGATGCGAGATAGCGGACATTCTCGCATGGCAACGTCGGAACCAGGCTGTAATAGTTTCCGAGCCGCGCCACTTCGATGCGCGGCACGCTGAACGGCTGGAACGTGCCAGAAAAGCGCATCAATTCCCGCAATAGTTGCGCTTCAGATACCTCCGCGGAGAGGTGGAACGGCGCCTTCAGCACGCCATGAAAGCCATAGCGGCGCGGCACGGCCGTGTGGAAGGCAATTTCGTGAATGCCGAGACCGCGAACGGCCGGCGGCTCCAGCATCTCGCCCGAAAAAACGTTGCGGCCAAGCCAATTGGCCGCCACATGGCTGAGCGGATCGCTCGGCGAAGGCGTGAAGCAAATGGCATAGCGCATGCGATTTCCTCCATCTGAGAATGCGGCGCACGGCCGAATCCGGCGCCGTCGATGCGCAAGCAGATAGGTGATTTGCATGACAGAATAACGAAATATACTCTGGACGAATTCACGTTTAGCGTGAAGCGGCCGTGATATGGCTCGAAAGCGAGAAACTTTCCGGCAGGTCGATGGCGCGCCTTTCGCCTGCAATTGGACCAACAACAGCCTCGGCAAGCCGGTGTGCCAGGCCGAAGCTGACCTTGAAACCGCCCGTCAGCGCATGCAGATGCGGATGAAGCCGGTGCGGCCCCACCATCGGATCGCGATCGATCGCTTTCGGCCGCAGCCCCGCCCAACGCTCGATGACGGGCGCATCACGAAGGACCGGCGCCATCTCGCGCGCAGCGGTAATCAGCGGATCGAGTAGCGCATCTGTGGACAACGGTTCCGCAAAGCTGTTCTCGCTGGTGCTGCCGACCGCGACATGCCCGCCCTCATGCGCGACGATATAGAGCCCGTCGCGAAAGATCGTCGGCATTGCGGGGTCGATATCGGCCTTCAGCAGCGCCGCCTGCCCCTTCACCGGTTGCCCGAGCGGCTGCGGAAGATCAGGCGTGAAGCGCTGAAGGATTGGGAACGATCCGTGCCCGGCGGCAATGATGCAATCGCCGAAGCCGATGCTCCGGCCGCCGATAACGGCAATCCGCACTCCTGTGTCGAGGCTGTCGAGCGCCGCCGCCTCCAGAAGCCGAACATGCTTCGCCCGCATCAGGAACGCCCGGAGGACGGCGATCAGCGCGCGCGGCGCCACCCGGCCGGCCAGCGTATCGTGAACGAAGCCGCTCTCGCCTGCCGCCGGATCGATCCAGCCCTGAACAGGTGGTGCATCGCTGACATGCCAATGAAACGCCCGTCCCTTCTGACGCCAGTTGGTCTCGGCATCGGCGGAGTGACGGAGCGCAATGGTCTTCAGATGCGGCTTCGGCAGCGGTATAAGACGGCCGGAGCGCCGGTAGCCGGCCGAAAGCCCGGTTGCTGCCTCAAGCGCCGCGATCTCGCCCTCAAGGCTGACCAGGGCATCGAACTGGAACTGCTTCTTGGCATTCCACTTGTCCGGCATATGCGGCATCAGCGCGCCGAGCAGACCGCCGCTGGCACCCTGCCCGATCGTTCCTGCGTCGATCAGCAACGTATCGATGCCCAGCCGCTCGGCGTGAACCGCCGCCCACAGACCCATGATGCCGCCGCCGGCGATCAGGAGATCGGCGGATTGACCGGAGAGAAGAGCCGGACTATCGGCTTGTGGCATGACAGATATCGATCCCGATCAGATTGGCAGCAAAAGCCAGCCGCTCGAATGGCGAGACGGCGATATGCCCTATTCGCAGGCCTTTGGCGACCACTTTTATTGTCAGACCGACGGCCGCCTGGAATGCGGCCACGTCTTCCTCGCGGGCAACGGCCTGCCGGAACGCTGGGCTAAAAAGCAGAGTTTCCAGATCGGCGAACTCGGCTTCGGCACAGGCCTGAACTTCGCCGAGACCTGGCGCCAGTGGAAGCTGCATCGCGCGGACGGCCAGCACCTGCACTTCATGTCCTTCGAGCTTTATCCGATGCAGCGCGAGGAGATCCACCGCGCCCTGTCGCACTGGCCCGAGATCGATGCCGAACGCGATGGGCTGACGTCCGCCTGGCCGGATGCACCATCCGGTATCGTCAGCCTCGATCTCGATCCGGAGACTCGCCTCAGCGTCGTCTGCGGTCCCGCGTTAGACGGCGTGAAGGCCGCAGAGCCGCGCTTCGATGCCTGGTATCTCGATGGCTTCGCCCCGTCGCGTAATGGCGACATGTGGTCGGAAGAGCTGATGCGGCTGGTCTGCGAGAAGACGGTTCCGGGCGGCAGCTTCGCCACTTATGCGGCAGCGGGATTCGTCCGGCGCAATCTTGTCGCTGCAGGCTTTGCCGTCGAGCGCCGCAAGGGCTTTGCGGGAAAGCGCGAAATGCTCTGCGGCACCAGGGGCCTATAGGCCGGAGCGGCCCGGCACCGGCTCGGTCTTGCCGAGCCACAGCTGGATTTTCTCTTCCAGCAGTTCCGGGCTGATCGGCTTCGACATGTAGTCGTCCATTCCGGCATCGAGGCAAAGCTCGCGGTCGCTTTCCAGCGCATGTGCAGTCACGCCGATGATCGGCACGCGATGCCCCTGCCCGCGCTCGCGGGTCCGGATTGCCCTCGTTGCATCATGACCGTTCAGGACGGGCATCGACACATCCATCATGATGATGCGCGGCGAATGGGTTTCCCAGGCATTGACCGCTTCCTGGCCGTTGTTGACCACGAGGAAGCTGAGATTGGTGCCCTGCAGGATCTGCGTGAAGACGATCTGGTTGACCTCGTTATCCTCGGCGACCAGCACATCGACGAACTCGGCCTTGCGCCGAGGCTCCTCGCGCACGGGTTCCTCGAACTCCGGCTCCTTGAGTTGCGCTTCCGCCTGCAGCCGTGCGAGCTCGGTTTCCGAAGCCTGCTTGACGCGCTTGGCCCGCACGACCTCGACGATCGTGCCGCGCAGCAGATTGGCGCGCGCCGGCTTCATCAGATGCGCCTGGCCGTTCAGCGCCGCGAACTCCTTCTCGGAGCCCGAAATATCCATCGATGTCAGGAAGATGATCGGCAGATTCTCGAAGCGCGGATCGGCGCGCAGGCGGCGCGCCACTTCGGCGCCGTTCATGCGCGGCATGTGATAGTCGAGCACCAGTGCATCGACCGCGACGCCGACCTGATGCGCCGCCTCCAGAATGGCAATCCCCGTCGCCCCGCTTTCGGCCGCCACGCCGTCGAAGCCCCAGAGCGTCAGCTGTTCGCTGAGAATCGCGCGGTTCACCTCGTTGTCGTCGATGACGAGAATGCGGGCGCCGCGCACATTGACCGGCAGCGGCTTCGGATCGAGTTTCGCAGCAGCGACCGCGAATGGCAGATTGACGGTGAAGACCGAACCCTTGCCGGCTTCGCTCTCGGCATGGATATAGCCGCCGAAGAGATCGACGAGACCGGCGGTGATGGCCAGCCCGAGACCGGTTCCCTCATGGCGTCGTGTCGAGGAAGAATCGACCTGCGAGAATTTGTCGAACACCGATTGCAGCTTTTCGGCCGGAATGCCGATGCCGGTATCCTCGATCCGGAGCTCGACCATCACCTCACCATCCGATCCCTGCCGGAACCCGATATCGACGAAGACATGGCCCTTCTCGGTGAATTTCACGGCGTTGCCGACCAGATTGGTGACGACCTGCCGGAACCGCCCGGCATCGCCGATGACGGCAGCAGGCAGGTTGGGATCGGCGCGTACCAGAAGTTCCAGATCCTTCTCCGCAGCCTGCGACGACAACAGCGTTGCCACGTCCTCGACCGCCTCGACGAGATCGAACGACGCCTTGCGCAGCTTCATCTGGCCGGCATCGATCTTCGAGAAGTCGAGAATGTCGTTGATGATCGTCAACAGCGCATTGCCGGATTTGACGATGATATCGATGAAGGTCTTCTGCCGCGCATCGAGATCGGTCTTCGCCATCAGCTCGGCCATGCCGAGAACACCGTTCATCGGCGTGCGGATCTCGTGGCTCATATTGGCGAGGAATTCCGATTTGGCGCGGTCGGCGGCTTCGGCGCGCGACAAGAGCCGCTGCAGCTCGCCTTCTCGCTGCTTCATCTCGGTGACGTCGGTGAACAACGCGATCCAGTGGCCGCGTTCGCTGATCGTCGCCTCCATGTTCACCCAGCGCTCGCCGAGGATATGGAAGACGGTGATGATCGGCTCACGCGCGGCGATGGAACTGCGCCAGTAATGCAGCGTATCGGCGGCCGAACCGTCGAAATCTCCGCGCTCGGCGCAGAAATTGAAGAGATCGATCCAGCCACGCCCGGCAGCGAGATATTCGGCCGGAATCTGCAGCACCGGCGCCAGCGCCTCGTTGGAAAGCTGGATGATGCCATCCTGAACGATCGCCAGCCCCTGCGGCATCGCCCGCGTTGCATCGCGCATCAATTCGCCGAGCGTCTCGATCGCCGCCCGTGCGTCATGCACTTCCTGCTCGCGCTGGCGGATGGTGCTGATATCGGAATAGGTCAGCAGGATGCGGTCGTCGGAAATCCGCCGGCTGTCGAAGATGATCGACTTGCCGCCCGACCAGTTGAGCTCCACCGGCTCCGGATCGGCCTCGGCGGTGAAATGGTGGCGCCGCGATTCCAGCACTTCCTCCGGCGTCTGGCTGTAGCCATATCGCCCAAGTTCGTGATTGCGGCGGATCACATCGAGAAATGGCCGGCCGTCGAAACGGTCCTCGATCGGCAGATCGCTGATCGTATAGAACTCGTCGTTGACGTAGAGAATATCGAGCTTGTTATCGAGGATCAGCACGCCGACCGGCAGCGAGCGCAGGATGCTTTCAATATCCCGGTGCAGCACTTCTGCATGCTGCTGGGAATTGATGATCTCGGCTTCGCGCTCCTTGAGCGGCGAAATGTCGGAGAAGGAGCCGACGACGTAAAACTTGCCGTCAGGGGTCTGCACCCGGTTGACGCGCGACAGGATCGGGTAGGACTTGCCGTCGGTGCTCGGTACGCGGCCTTCGATCTCCGTCAACGAACCGTTCTTGAGCGCCAGCATATTCTCTTCGTAGATGCCGCGTCCGCTCTCTTCGCCGAACATCTCGAATTCGGTAAGGCCAAGCACCTTCGAGCGCTCGTGTCCGGTGAAGGTCTCGTAATACTGGTTGGCATAGACGAGCCGGTGGGCCTCGTCGCGCACGAAAGCGGCGACCGGCAGGTCCTCCATGATCGTGCGCAGAAGATCGAGTTCGGCAACGCTTTCGTGCCAGCCCTTTTCGCTGGGCGGCCGCGCATCGCCGCGATAGGCGGAATTGACGACGAGCGGGCGGCCATCGGCGGCAAAGACGCCGATCGGGTGATCGAGCGTTTCGAGGGCGGTACGCACCCGCTCGAAATCGGCCAGCAGCGCCTGATCCGGCCCGGTGGAAACAGCGCGGCGGGGCTGCGGCCGCTTCTCGAAGATGCCGAGCACATAGGCCCGGTCTTCCGACGGCATGAAGCTTTCGATCTGGACGCGCTCGTGGCCTTGCCCCGGCCGGTCGAAGCAGATGGCATTTTCCTCGGTACCGAAGACCAGCGCCCGGCGCTCCTTGTCCTCGCGCTCCTCTTCCTCGGGGCGATCATGCACCTCGCGGCTGCGGCGGCCGATGAAATTGGAGATCTCCATGCCGAAGAAGCGCGCATAGGCTTCGTTGACGGCAACGTAGCGAAGCTCGCTATTCTTGACATAAGCAGGGGTATCCAGATCCGCGATCCGGCTGCATGCCAGTTCCAGAAGGTTACCTGCCGATGTCAAAAAGCGTCCACTCCCGCTGTGAATGAAATATTCACGACTGCAACCATAATGCCAAGCCGCTTAACAAGCTTTTAACCATAAAATCTTAGCGCGCGAGCACCGGGCGCCAAAAGCGATGTTAAAGTTGAATCAGAAGACCAGCCGGACGTCTCATCTATTTGCCATTGCTTATTCTTTTCCGGCTGCTTGGTTGCCCCGGCGCCCTTGAGATCATGGAGAAAATTTAATCCCGCAGGCGCTTGCGCGACCATCAACGTGCCGCGATCGGGGCGGATTCTGGGACCGGCTTCAAGACAAGCCTTGTCCATGAAAGGAATTCGACATGTCCGTTCTTCATAAGACCATGGCGGCGGGCCTGATTGCGCTGATCGTTGCCGGCGCCACCCTCGCCACCACAGGAACCGCAAACGCCCGCGGCGGCAACGCCTTCTGGGGTGGTGTTGCCGGAGGCGTCGTTGGCGGCGTGGTCGGCGGCGCGATCGCCTCGCGCCCCTATTATCCGCCGGCCTATGCCTATTACCCGCCGCCTGCCTACCCGGCCTACTACGCTCCCCGCTACTGCCATCCGGCATGGCGCTATGACCGTTGGGGCCAGCCCTACCGGATCGAAGTCTGCAGACGCTGAGTGAGTTGCGGCGCCGCTTCCTCCCGGCGGCGCCGTCTTCTCTCTAAAACCAGAGATCGCGCACGCAGCGCCCTTTCGACGGCAGATCGGTGAAGGTCACCAGCCCGTCGAAATGATCGATCGCCAGATCCTCCACCGCCTCCGGTGGCGCGAGCCTGACATTGACCGCCATCCGCCGCCGCCCATCCGGCTCCAATACCAGACCGCGCCAGGCGAGAACGCAGGCGCAGGCAGGGCAGAACAAGATCTCCAGCGGCGACTTGTCTAATCCGGAACGCGTATAAGACGCGACCGGTCCGCTGACAGCAACCCGCTCATTTTCATAATCATAAGCCCAGAGCGTCCCGTAGCGGCGGCAGAGCGTACAGTTGCAGGCCGTGATCGAGCCCGGATCGCCCTCAAGCGTCCAGTGCGCCTTGCCGCAATGACATGATCCGATCATCATCGATGCCGCTCCTCTTCATCCACCGCATTCTGCCTCAGCGAGGCTCCAACGGCAAACGCAGCGCCGAAAATCAGGCGTCCGCAGCCGCCCGCAGATAGGCCGCCGACAGCAGGCGTGCCTCCGCACCGAGCCCGTCAAGCGCATCGTCGGCCACCGCCAGCTTTCCGAAGCTGCCCCTCGATAGCCCCGCCAGCGAGGAAAGAAGCGTGAAGGCGGTCTTCTCCGCCTGACGAAAGGATGCATCCGCCGCATCGGTCAGGAGCCTGACGACGGCGGCCTCCAGCCTTTTCAGCACATCGGCCGACATCCTGAACTGGTCAATCGCGCCAGCCACCCGGTAGAGCGCGGTGGTAGCGTCGGGACGCGCGAGCTTCACCGAGACATAGGCATCCGCAATATCTTCCGCGATCGCCGCAATCGGCTTTCCGTCACCCGGTATGGCCTCGATCGCCTCGGCGATCTGTTCGAAATGGCGCAGCAGAATTGCGAAGAGCAGCGCCTGCTTGTTGGGGAAATATTGATAGAGGGTGCCGACGGAGACACCGGCACGCTCGGCCACCCGCGTTGTCGTAAACAGCGCCAATCCGCCCGTCAGCAAAACCTGAATGGCTGCCTCGTGAATGGCCTCGACCGTCGCGCCCGATCGTGCCTGCAGCGGCGTTTTCCTCGGCTTCAGCCGTGATGGGATGGCGTTTTCCAAATGCGAATACCGAACTGAAGGATCCTTCAGGTATATTGGCAGCTGACGTGAGGGTCAAGCAAACGGCGCCTCACCCGGCAGCATCAGAAACAGGGAAAGAGCATCGCGATGATCGAGAACCAGATGACCACAGGCGAAAACGGCATCAGCCGCAGGCTGTTCCTCGCCACGGCTGCCGGTGCGGCCATGGCATCCTTGCCGTCGAATGCCTCGGCCCAGCAGGCCGCCTCGCCCCGCGTCCTGACGTTCAGCGATCACGAGCCGCTCGGCGGAATGCGCACCCGGTTTCTCAAGGATGTGCTGTTCCCGGCAATCGAACGGGAATCGAACGGGCGGCTTAAGATCGAGGATCACTGGAACGGTGAGATCGCTGCCGCCTATGACGCGCTCGGTGCGGTCAGCACATCCAAAGCCGACATGGCGATCGTCGTGCCGGAATACACAGCCAAGGAATTGCCGCTGCACCAGATTTTCAAGAGTTTCCCAACCGGCCCGGCCGGAAGCGAGCAGGTCGATTTCTTCCGCCGCGTCTACGCCGAAGTTCCGGCCTTCCCCGCGGAGCTGGAGAAAAACAACATCGTTCCGCTTTTCTGCGGCACCGGATATCCCGTGGCCTTCTTCAGCACCAAGCCGATGGCGGATCTGGATGGCCTGAAGGGCGGCAAATGGCGTTCGGCGAGCTTCTGGCATCTGGACTTCCTGCGCAATGCCGGAGCAACCCCTGTCACCATGCATTGGGGACCTGAAATCTATGATGCTTTGAAAGCCGGAACGCTTGATGGCCTGATGGTGAATGTCGACAGCGGCTACATGCTGAAGGTCCACGAAGCCGCGCCCAATGTGCTGGTGTCGAAGGATCTGTGGCTCGGCCACCTCTATATGCTGACGATCAACAAGGACGTCTGGAACACCCTCGCGCAGGAAGACAAGGATGCGATCGCCCGCGCCACAGAGACGTCGTACAGGGCTCTCGGCCCGGTGATGGATCGCAGCTTCGATGCACAACTGGCGGAACTGAAAACCGCTGGGGCGTCCGTGCGAATTCTTGAGCCCGCCGAGCCCGTGCGCTTTGGCACGGCCGCCAAATATCGCGACGTGCAGTCGGCCTGGGCGGAAGAGCAGAAGCGTAGCGGCACTGGCAATGCCGGTGCCGTACTGGCCGAGGTTACAGCGATCATGAACGATATCATGGGGTGAGTGGCAGCGGTCCCACCCTGCTTCTCCGTGACATGATCGAGGTGCCGGTCGCCGCTCCGGCGATCGGCACGCAATCGCCATATAGCCATCGCCTCTTGACTTTCAGCGCGAACTAGACCAAATGCAGCCCAGCTTTCACCTTCCGGCCGCCGCGTGAGCGTGCCCCTGCCAGCAAATAGGAGCAGGAAGAAGGACAAAAGCGCATTTCGTATTGACCGCATCCCAAGACGCGGCAGAAGCGCTGGAAAGCTTTTTCCAACAAGACAAGTTCCCACTTCACGCGGGGTTCTTGACGCCAGAACAACACCGGGCCGCATTCCGCGCTCCGGCGATTTGGTTTTGGCGCGCCCTGAAAAGGTTATGACTTGACCAATTTTGAATCGCTTGGTGTCTCCAAGCCGATCGTCGCCACTCTTTTCCAGCTCGGCATCGAAACGCCGACTCCCATCCAGGAAAAGGCGATCCCCCTGCTCATCCAGGGCCGTGACCTCATCGGTCTCGCCCAGACAGGCACCGGCAAGACCGCTGCCTTCGGCCTGCCGCTCATCGAAAAGCTGATCCCCGAAGAGCGCCGCCCCGACAACCGCACGACCCGCACGCTGATCCTGGCGCCGACCCGCGAACTGGTGAACCAGATCGCCGTCAACCTGAAGAACTTCCTGCGCAAGTCGCATCTGCGCATCAACGTCGTCGTCGGCGGCGTGTCGATCAACAAGCAGCAGCTGCAGCTTGAAAAGGGTACCGACATCCTGGTCGCCACCCCCGGCCGCCTGCTCGACCTCGTCAACCGCCGCGCCATCGGCCTGACGGCCGTGCGCTACCTCGTGCTCGACGAAGCCGACCAGATGCTTGACCTGGGCTTCGTGCATGACCTGCGCAAGATCTCCAAGATGGTGCCGAAGAAGCGCCAGACCATGCTGTTTTCGGCCACCATGCCGAAGGCGATTGCCGATCTCGCCGCCGACTTCCTGACCGATCCTGTTACCGTCGAAGTCACGCCTCCGGGCAAGGCTGCCGACAAGGTCGAGCAGTATGTCCACTTCGTCAACGGCAAGAACGACAAGACCGACCTCTTGAAGAAGTCGCTGACGCAGAACCCGGATGGCCGCGCCATCGTCTTCCTGCGCACCAAGCATGGTGCCGAGAAGCTGATGAAGCATCTCGATTCCGTCGGGTACTCGGTCGCCTCGATCCATGGCAACAAGAGCCAGGGCCAGCGCGAGCGCGCCCTCAAGTCCTTCAAGGACGGCGATATCAAGACGCTGATCGCCACCGACGTTGCCGCCCGCGGCATCGACATTCCGGCTGTCAGCCACGTCTACAACTACGACCTGCCTGAAGTCGCCGAAGCCTATGTCCACCGCATCGGCCGTACGGCCCGTGCCGGCCGTGACGGTATCGCGATCGCCTTCTGCGCCCCAGATGAAGCCCGCCTGCTCCGCGACATCGAGAAGCTGATGAACATCAGCATCACCGTTGCCAGCGGCGAAGCGCCGGCCGACATGCGCGCCGCCCCGCGCCGTGCAAACGGCAACGGCAATGGCAACAACCGCAATCGCGGTGGCGAGCGTCAGGCCCGTGGCGGCGAAGGCCGCAGCGAGCAGCCCCGTGGCGAAAACCGCGGCAACCGTCCGCAGCGTCCGCGCCGCGAAGGTGAAGGCGGTGAGGTTCGTGCAGGTGGCGAGGAGCGCCGCGAGCGCCGTCCCCGTCCCGAGCGCCAGACCCAGCGCAACGAGGACTTCCGCGGCCAGCGCCGTGGCGAAGTCGCTCCGGACCTCGGCCCGGACAACGATCTCGCAACGACGTCGGATTTCCGTCCTGCCGCCAAGAAGCCGCAGCGTCCGCACCATGGCGGTGGCGAAAACCGCCATCATCCGGGCGGCGCCCGCAATGCCCACGGCCGTCCAGCCCGCAAGCATGGCGAAGGCCAGCAGGCTCAGGGCGAGCGCAAGGATGGCTCCGGCGGCATTCGCCGCAAGGGCCCGCGCAACGGCGGTGGCCAGCGCCGCGAACAGGCCTGAGCGTCTGTCCGAATACTGAATTCACGAAGAGGCCGGTATATTCCGGCCTCTTTTTGTTTTAAAACACAGGAGACGGCTTACATCCGGATAAGCGGCCTTGAAGCGCCGTGAACCGGTCACATGTGAAAAACGACATTGCAATCTGCATGCGAGACGCCGGGATCGTCATCCAAGCAGTATTGTTGGGCGCAGGCTCCGGACAGGAGCGTGCGCCGTTAACTGTGTTTATTTTCAAGTCCATTGGATTAAGTGAGATAGCCAGTGTCATTGCCTTCGAGATCGAGCGCGCGCCGCTTCCAGTTCATCCTGATCAAACCGTCGCATTATGACGACGACGGTTACGTGATCCGCTGGTGGCGGGCGATGATCCCCTCCAATTCGCTGGCCGCGCTTTACGGCATCGCCGCCGACTGCGGCGAGCGCGAGGTGCTCGGCCCAGGTGTCGGCATCGATATCAAGGTGATCGACGAGACCAACACCCGGGTCAATATTCCCGAGCTCCTGTCACTGCTTGCCCGCAACGGCAATTTTGGCATGGTCGGCCTCATCGGCGTGCAGTCCAACCAATATCCCCGCGCCCTCGATATCGCCCGCCCCTTCCGCGCCGCCGGCATTCCTGTGTCGATGGGGGGCTTCCATGTCTCCGGCTGTCTGTCGATGCTCGACGGCAAGGCCGTGGAGCTCGATGCCTGCCGTGAAATGGGCATCTCGATGTTTGCCGGTGAAGCCGAAGGGCGCCTCGACAAGGTGCTGCAGGACGCAGCCTATGGCCAGCTGGAACCCGTCTACAATTTCATGAACGATCTGCCCGGCATCGGCGGCACGCCCGTGCCCTTCCTGCGCAAGGAAAACATCCAGCACACGCTCGGCCTCTCCAGCAGCTTCGATGCCGGACGCGGCTGTCCCTACCAGTGCTCGTTCTGCACGATCATCAATGTCCAGGGCCGCAAGTCGCGCTTCCGCTCGGCCGACGACATCGAAAAGCTGGTCCGGATGAACTGGGCGCAGGGCATCCACAAGTTCTTCATCACCGACGACAACTTCGCCCGCAATCGCGATTGGGAAGCGATCTTCGACCGGCTGATCGAACTGAGGGAGAAGGACGGCATTCCGCTCGGCCTGATGATCCAGGTCGATACGCTCTGCCACAAGATCCCGAACTTCATCGAGAAATCGAAGCGCGCCGGCGTCACCCGCGTCTTCATCGGCCTGGAAAACGTCAACCCCGATAATCTGACAGCGGCCAAGAAAAACCAGAACAAGATCACCGAATACCGCAAGATGTTGCTCGCCTGGAAGGCGCAGGGCATCATGACGCTGGCCGGCTACATTCTGGGCTTCCCCGCCGATACGCCCGAGAGCATCCGCCGCGACATCCAGATCATCCAGCATGAACTGCCACTCGATGTCATCGAGTTCTTCGTGCTGACACCCCTGCCGGGTTCAGAGGACCATCAGACGCTATGGCGCAAGGGCGTCGAGATGGATAGTGACCTCAACACCTACGACGTCGAGCATGTCTGCACCGCCCATGACAAGATGAGCCGGGAGGAGTGGGAAACCGTCTACCGCGAGGCATGGTCGCTCTATTATTCCCCCGAACATGTAAAGACGCTGCTGCGCCGCGCGGTAGCAACAGGTGTGCCGCTCGTCAGCCTCGTCAAGGTCCTCGTCTCTTTCGCCACCACGGTCCCGCTCGAAAACGTCCACCCGTTGCAGAGCGGGTTGCTGCGCCTGAAGCATCCCTCGGAACTGCGACCCGGCCTGAAACCGGTCCATCCGCTGCTTTTCTGGCCGCGTTTTGCCTGGGAAACTTTCAGCAAGCATATGAAGCTTGCCGGTGTGATCGCAAAGATGAGTTATGCCGCCTTCAAGATCGCAAGGAATCCGGCCTCGAAGACCTACATGGACCAGGCGCTGACGCCGGTCGAGGACAACGAGGAAGAGCGTCTCGAGCTCTTCACAAAGACCTCGGGCGGCACGGCCGCCGTCACCCACGTCCGCAAGATCGCAAAGCTCACCCACGCGGCTCCGGCCGCCGAGTGATCAGGCCTCGATCGTCTGCACGCTCTTTCGATTGGTGAGATAGACACCAGTGACAACAACGACAGTCCCGAGGATGAGCGGCAATGTCAGTGGCTCGCCGAAGGCAATAAAGGCCTCGATCGCCACCGTCGGCGGCATCAGGTAGATCAGTGACGCGGCGCGCGACACCTGACCGCGGCGGATCAGATAGAGCAACAGGCCGATGCCGCCCATCGACAGACCGAAGACAGACCAGGCCAGCGCCGCGAAGGCTTCGGCGGTGCCGTCGAAATGCAGGCTTTCGAAGGCGAGCGCCAGCGGCACTGTGATGATGAGCGCGCCGAGATATTGCAGTGTCGCGATGGTCTTCAGGTCGCCGCTGTGAAGATGCTTCTTCTGATAGATCGTTCCGTAGGTGACCGAGGCCATGCCGATCAGGTTGATCGTCAGCGGCACCGCCGCATGCATAAGATCGGCGGTCGCCGGTTCCAGAATCTTGGGCGACACGGCAATGATGATGCCGAGGAAACCAAGCGCCAGGCCGAGCTTCTGCGCCGGCTGCAGACGCTCACCGATCAGGAAGGGTGCGGCCATCGCCGTCAGCAGCGGCTGCATGGCGGCAATCACGCCGGAGATGCCGGCCGGTACGCCATTCGCGATCGCCCACCATATGGCGGCAAGATAAAAGCCGTGCAGGAAAAATCCGGAATAGATCGCCCGCCAGATGGTCGCGCGGTCGGGCCACTTCGCTTTCAGCACCAGACAGAGCGCCAGGAAGGCGAGCGCCGACAGCGTGTAGCGCATGACGAGAAACGTGAACGGCTCCGAATGCATCGCCGCATATTTCGCCACGACCCAGCCGGTCGACCAGAGAAGCACGAAGATGGCGGGAGCGAAGCGGTCGAGGGTCATGATGCGGCTCGGGGCAAGAGCAAGAATATCCCCGGCTGATAGCCTCCCCGCTCCGCTGCGTCAAAGACGAAACATTGATGCTAAATTCAAATCCGGCTGATGCCCAGAGACCGAAATGGCCGGGCGATTGCCCGGCCATCTCATGGTCAGCTTTCGGTCGGGAGAAGGCCGTCAGCCGATTTTGATGAGTTTGCCTTCCTTGACCGACTGGACCGCGGCATCGGCAAGCGCCAGCGCTGCGAGACCATCGGCACCCGACGGCGCGATCTTGCTGCCCTTTTCGATCGCGGCGATGAAGCTGGCGATCTCGTTGGCATAGGCTTCGGTGTAGCGGGTCATGAAGAAGTCGTGCAGCGGCGGGCGGGTATAGCCGTCGCCATTGGCGACCTCGATGGAAACAGGGCGCTGGTTTTCGGCAGCGACCATGCCCTTCGAACCATGCACTTCGATGCGCTGGTCGTAGCCATAGGTGGCGCGGCGCGAGTTGGAGATCATCGCCTGCTTGCCGGATTTCGTCTGCAAGAGAACCGAAACGCTGTCGTAATCGCCTGCTTCGCCGATCGCCTTGTCGACGAGAACGGCAGCCGTTGCGAAGACCGAGACTGGCTCTTCGCCGAGCAGGAAGCGCGCCATGTCGAAGTCATGGATGGTCATGTCGCGGAAGATGCCGCCCGAACGCTTGATGTAATCGACCGGCGGCGCGCCCGGATCGCGCGAGGTGATCGTCACCATCTCGACATCGCCGATGCGGCCGTCGTCGATCGTCTTGCGCACAGCCATGAAATGCGGGTCGAAGCGGCGGTTGAAGCCAACCATCAGCTTGCCCTTGTTCTCTTCCACGACCTTCATGCAAGCCCGGACGCGATCGACGTCGAGATCGATCGGCTTTTCGCAGAAGATCGCCTTTCCGGCGCGCGCGAAGCGCTCGATCAGATCGGCATGCGTATCCGTCGGCGTGCAGATGACGACGGCGTCGATATCCTTGGCGGCTTCGATCGCTTCGATGGTGCGCACTTCGCAGCCATAGGCCGATGCGATGGCGTCAGCCGCCTGCGGAAACGCGTCGGCGACGGCGACGAGCTTGGCATTCGCATCGCCGCTTACGGCCTTGGCATGCACCTTGCCGATACGGCCGGCACCGAGAAGACCAAATCTGACAGTCATGAGAACCTCCCTGAGAATTCGGAACAAATGGACCGAATTGCAATATTTCTGGAATTTTCATTCCATTTTCTATGCGAGCCGTCAAGCCCGCCACCCTTTCACATTTGTGAAATCCATCCTAAAGACAAGTGATGGAAATATGACCGGGGAACTTATGCAGCTGATTGATCCAACCCATCCCGCCTATCGCAACGTCCGGGTACGTGCGCTCATCGTTGCAGTCTGCCTTGGCTGGGCGGGTGTGGAATTTTTCGGCGGCGATCCCTTCTGGGGCGTGCTGTCGGGCGCAGCGGGCATCTATGCCTTCTATATGCTGTTCTGGACCTTCAAGCCGCAGCCGCCAGCGGAAGAGAAGACAGAAAGCGCGGAGCCCGTCGCCGACGGCAAGGATCCGGAGTAATCAGCGGCTGAGGCGGCGCACTGCCTCATCGATCAGAAGATTCGCCAATGTCATGCGCCGCGTCGCGTTGTCGCGGAACTGCGGCAGCACGCGATCAGGATGATTGACCTTGGCAAAGGCGCGGCGCTTTTCGCCGAGCGACGGCACCGTATCCGTCGATGAGATCGCCAGCTCCGCCGCAATATCGGCGGGTGCCGTGCGCGACAGATGTTCGGGCATGACGGGTTCCGGCTCGGGCTCCGGTGCGGGTTCAGGCTCGGCCACAGGCGTTTCCGGCTCGGGTGGTGGCGCTTCGAATTCGAGATTGTCGAAATAGGCCTGGCCGGGCTTCTGCGCCCCCGCAGCCGACACCCCTTCCATCACATCGAAGGCAAGGCCGGTCGCGAAGCCGCGAACGCGATACGCCGCGGGCTGATCGCCAGCCTCGTCGTCTTCCTCGCCCTCTTCCGCCTTCAGGCGCTCCAGAACCGACTGGAACACCGATTGTCCGAACAGCATGTCGCCTTCCCGTTTCGAAGGGGCGCAGTCTCGCGTCTCAACATGGCGCCGGGCTTGCGGCTATGGCGATTGTGCCGCCGCCTCCTCGAGGATCAGGTCGTAGAGCAGCCGCGCGCTCGGCGGCAGCGCCCGCTCTCGCGCCGTGATCAGGCTGTAAGGCTTCACGTTGATCTCGAATTCGGTTGGCAGGATGCGCACGTCAGCGGCCTGCGAATTCTGGCTGGCCAGGAACTGCGCGACGTCGATCGCCACCGGCGCGATCGCATCGGTCTTGCAGACGATGGCGCAGGTCAGAAGCAGCGATGAGGTGTTGACGATATTTCCTGGCACCGGAACACCCGCCCCCAGGAAAATGTCCTCGACCGTCCGGCGCAGCAGCGTGCCCGGCGGCTGGAACACCCAGTCATAGTCGCTGAGGTCGGACAGGCTGCTCGGCCCGCCCTGCAACAGCGGATGGCCGCTGCGTACGATCAGGCAGGCCTTCTCGATGCCGATCTCGCGCACCTCGAAAAGCCGCGGATTGAGATCGTCAGGGATACGGCTGATGATGAAGTCGTGCCGCGCCGCCAGGAGCTCGCGCGCCAGCACGTTGCTGGTCTCCACCTGGATGTTGACCTCGATCCCCGGGAAGCTCTTTCGCACCTTGTCGATGGCGGGAACGACGAGGCTCATGGCCGGCGCGGTGACCGCGCCGATGAACACCGAACCGCCCTTCCCGCTCTTCAGTTCGGCGATCTCCCGGCCCGCCTCGCGCAGCTCCAGCAGGATCTTGCGTGCACGTCTGGCGAGTGCTTCTCCGAAGGTCGTTAGTACCACGCCGCGTGCCACCCTCTCATAGAGCGCGGTCTTCAGGATTGATTCCATTTCGGACAGCATCCGCGATGCGGCGGGCTGCGAGATGGCGAGCGTCTCCGCAGCGGCCGAAATCTGGCCGCTATCTTCGATTGCGACGATCATGCGCAGGTGATTCAGCTTTAAACCCGCACGCAGAAAGGCATCGTCGGCAAAATTCTCGCTGTGGATATCGACTTGATCCAGCGAAAGCAGCTCGGAAATAATCGGCATGGTTGCGGCCTCCCCTCCGCCTTCCATTAAAAGTAATACTTTTTAACGATATACCAAATTTGTTATGCACTTTACCACTTATTCTATTTGACAGTTATAGGATTCCGTACGAGTTTGCCGCCGTGTGCTGGTTGGCACTCAACACGTGTGAGATCGTGGAGGAGACCTACTTCGTTTCTCACCATCTGAAGTAACTATCCGATCTACGGAACCTGCCACAGTTTCGTGGTGGGCGATTTTTCGTCCGCCGATCTATTAACAAGGGAGAGAGAAATGAAATCCATTATCTCATTGATGGCTGCGGCTGCCTTCGGCGTCGCTTCGTTCGTTGTGCCTGCAATGGCAGCTGACAAGGGCCTCGTTGGCATCGCAATGCCGACCAAGGCTTCGGCTCGCTGGATCGACGACGGCAACAACATCGTCAAGCAGCTCACGGACGCCGGTTACCAGACCGACCTCCAGTACGCTGACGACGACATTCCGAACCAGCTTTCGCAGATCGAAAACATGGTCACCAAGGGTGCCAAGGTTCTCGTTGTTGCTTCTATCGACGGCACGACCCTTTCGGACGTTCTCCAGAAGGCTCATGACGCCGGCATCAAGGTCATCGCTTATGACCGCCTGATCCGCGACTCCGGCAACGTTGACTACTATGCAACGTTCGACAACTTCCAGGTTGGCGTTCTCCAGGCTGGCACGATCGTCGACAAGCTCGGCCTCAAGGACGGCAAGGGCCCGTTCAACATCGAACTCTTCGGCGGTTCGCCGGACGACAACAATGCCTTCTTCTTCTATGACGGCGCAATGTCGGTTCTTCAGCCTTACATCGACAGCGGCAAGCTCGTCGTAAAGTCCGGCCAGACCGGCATGGACAAGGTTGGCACGCTGCGTTGGGATCCGGCAACGGCCCAGGCTCGCATGGACAACCTGCTCTCGGCTAACTACACCGACGCAAAGGTTGACGCTGTTCTGTCGCCTTACGACGGCCTGTCGATCGGCATCATCTCGTCGCTGAAGGGCGTCGGCTACGGTACGGCTGCACAGCCGCTGCCGGTCGTCACCGGCCAGGACTCGGAAATCCCGTCGATCAAGTCGATCATCGCTGGCGAACAGTATTCCTCGATCTTCAAGGATACCCGCGATCTCGCCAAGGTAACCGTTGCCATGGTTGATGCCGTCATGTCCGGCAAGGAGCCGGAAGTGAACGACACCAAGACCTACGACAACGGCGTCAAGGTCGTTCCGTCCTACCTGCTGAAGCCGGTTGCTGTCACCAAGGAGAACTACAAGGCAGTTCTCGTTGATGGCGGTTATTACAAAGAAGACCAGCTGAAGTAATATTATGAATGGCCGGAACCTGCACAATTGCGGGTTCCGGTCTTCGATTCTATGATCGCCAGATCATTTTCGGTCGCGGCGTTGGGTTTTAAAGTAATGGACAATTTAATCCTCGAAATGCGGAACATCACCAAGACGTTCCCGGGTGTGAAAGCGCTCGAGAATGTGAACCTCAAGGTTCGCCAAGGTGAAATCCACGCATTGGTGGGCGAAAACGGGGCCGGCAAATCGACCCTGATGAAAGTGCTCTCCGGCGTTTATCCAGCAGGAAGCTATGAAGGCGACATCGTCTACGAAGGCGACGTCCGCAACTTCAAGGTCCTGAAAGATTCCGAAGAAATCGGCATCGTCATCATCCACCAGGAACTTGCCCTGGTACCGCAGCTTTCGATCGGGGAAAACATCTTCCTCGGCAACGAAAACGCCACGAACGGCGTCATCAGCTGGGGCGAAACGTTCAATCGCACCAAGAAATTGCTGGCCAAGGTCGGCCTGGCGGAATCTCCGAATACGCTCGTGACCGACATCGGCGTCGGCAAGCAGCAGCTCGTCGAGATCGCCAAGGCATTGTCGAAGAGCGTCAAGCTGCTCATCCTCGACGAGCCGACGGCATCGCTGAACGAAAGCGATTCCGACGCATTGCTCACCTTGCTGATGGAATTCCGCAAGCAGGGCATCACCTCGATTATCATTTCGCACAAGCTGAACGAGATCCGCAAGGTCGCCGACCAGATCACGGTCCTGCGCGACGGCATGACCGTCAAGACGCTCGACTGTCATGCGGACGAGATCAGCGAAGACATCATCATCAAGAACATGGTGGGCCGCGACCTGGCCGACCGTTATCCGCCGCGCTCTGTGCCGATCGGCGAGACGATCTTCGAGGTCAAGAACTGGAACGCCTTCCATCAGCAGCATCGCGACCGTCAGGTTCTGCACGACATCAACGTCCATGTCCGTAAGGGCGAGGTCGTCGGCATCGCCGGCCTGATGGGTGCCGGCCGTACCGAATTCGCCATGAGCGTGTTCGGCAAGACCTATGGTCACAAGATCACCGGTGACGTCTTCGTCGATGGCAAGAAGGTCGATACGACGACGGTGCGCAAGGCGATCGACGCCGGTCTTGCCTATGTGACCGAAGACCGCAAGCATCTCGGCCTCGTTCTGGGCGAGACGATCGTTCACAACACCACGCTCGCCAATCTGGCGGCGGTGTCGAACGCCACGGTCATCGACAGCGTCAAGGAAACACGGGTCGCGTCCGACTATCGCTCGAAGCTGCGCATTCGCTCTTCCAGTATCTTCCAGGAAGCGGTCAACCTGTCCGGCGGCAACCAGCAGAAGGTGGTTCTGTCGAAATGGCTGTTCTCGGATCCCGATGTTTTGATCCTGGACGAACCAACGCGCGGCATTGATGTTGGCGCTAAATATGAAATCTATACTATCATCAACCAGCTCGCGGCTGACGGCAAAGGCGTTCTGATGATTTCATCGGAAATGCCGGAGCTCCTTGGTACGTGCGACCGCATCTACGTCATGAATGAAGGACGGATCGTTGCGGAACTGCCGAAAGGGGAAGCGAGCCAGGAAACCATCATGCGCGCCATCATGCGTTCAGGAGATAAGAAACAATGACGCCGATCAATCAACCAATCACCGAACAAGGGCGTGTCGTCTCCATCGGCGAATTTGTTCGCGGTAACATCCGCGAGTACGGCATGTTCATCGCGCTCATCGCGATCATGGTGTTCTTCCAGATCTCGACCGGCGGCGTTCTCTTCCGCCCGCTCAACCTGACCAACATCATCCTGCAGAATTCCTTCATCGTCGTCATGGCGCTGGGCATGCTGCTGGTGATCGTTGCCGGCCATATCGATCTTTCGGTTGGCTCCGTCGTCGGTTTCATCGGCGCCATCGCCGCCGTCATGACGGTCGAGTGGCACATGAATTATGTGCTGGCAGCCGTTATTTGTCTGGCCGTGGGTGCGCTGGTTGGCGGCCTACAGGGCTATTTCGTCGCCTATCACAAGATCCCGTCCTTCATCGTGACTCTTGCGGGCATGCTGGTCTTCCGCGGCCTGACGCTGACCGTGATGACGGGTGCCGGAACCGGCACCAGCATCGGTCCGTTCCCGCCCGCCTTCCAGCTGATCAGCATCGGCTTTTTGCCGAACCTCTTCGACATGGGCGGCATTAATTCGACGTCGCTCATCCTGACCGTCGTCGGCGCTGTTACCCTCGTCTACCTGGCCTGGCGCCAGCGCAAGTCGAACGAGAAGCATGGCAACGACGTCGAGCCGCTCGGCTTCTTCCTTGCGCAGAACGGTGTCATCGCTCTCGCCATCCTGGCGCTCGGCTATCAGCTGTCGATCTACAAGGGCTTTCCGAACGTGCTCGTGATCATGCTTGTGCTGATCACGGCTTACGCCTTCATTACCCGCCGCACGACGATCGGCCGCCGCATCTACGCCATGGGCGGCAACGAGAAGGCAACGAAGCTGTCCGGTATCAACACCGAGCGGCTGACGTTCCTCACCTTTGCGAACATGGGCCTGCTTGCCGGTCTCGCCGGTCTCATCGTTGCGCTGCGCCTCAACTCGGCAACGGCAAAGGGCGGTTTCGGCCTGGAGCTTGACGTCATCGCGGCCTGCTTCATCGGCGGTGCATCCGCCCAGGGCGGCGTCGGCAAGGTGACCGGCGCTGTGATCGGTGCTCTCATCATGGGCATCATGAACAACGGCATGTCGATCCACGGCCTCGGCACGGACTCCCAGCAGATGGTCAAGGGCGCAGTCCTTTTGGCCGCCGTCTTCTTCGACGTCTATAACAAGAATAAGGGCTGAGCGCTTCGGCGCCGGCTCCATGCATTCGCATTCGCAGTCATGAAAACGAATAGTTCCGGCTCCCCAGGGAGCCGGACGGGCGGAGCATTATCCGCAGCTACCCAAAGAGGATGAAGACCGTGCTCATTTCGCAGATCAAGGGTTCGAACGGAGAGATCATCGTCGCCGTGCGCGAGCCGGGCGGTGCAGCGAAAGCCGTGAAGAATGCAGGCAGCGTCTATGCGCTGGCGATGGAAGCGGCAAACGCCGGCAAGTCCCTCGTCTCGGTGATCGAGGCGCATGGCCTCGGCGATGCCGTCGATCTGGAGAAGGCTTACGCGGATGGCAGCTTCCTGCCGCCGATCACCCATCCCGACGCCGCCCACCTGCATCTGACCGGCACCGGCCTGACGCATCTGGGCTCGGCCGCCACCCGCGACTCCATGCACAAGAAGACCAGCGAAGCCGCCGAGGAAACCCTCACGGACTCGATGAAGATGTTCAAGATGGGCATCGAGAACGGCAAGCCGAAGGCTGGCGAAAAGGGCGTGCAGCCCGAGTGGTTCTACAAGGGCAACGGCTACGGCGCTGCGGCACCGGGCGCTCCCCTCGTCTCCCCCTCCTTCGCGCTCGATGGCGGCGAAGAGCCCGAAATGGCCGGCATCTACGTGATCTCGGCAGACGGCAGCCCGTTCCGGATCGGCTTTGCGCTGTCGAACGAATTTTCCGACCACGTTACCGAGCGGATCAACTACCTCTACCTCGCTCATTCCAAGCTGCGTCCGGCAAGCTTCGGCCCCGAGATCCGCATCGGCGTTGCCCCTGAGGATATCCGCGGCACCTCGCGCATCAAACGCGGCGACAAGGTGATCTTCGAAAAGCCGTTCCTGTCGGGTGAAGCGAACATGTCGCACACCTTCGCGAACCTCGAATACCATCACTTCAAATACGGCCTGTTCCGCGTACCGGGCGACGCTCACGTCCACATGTTCGGTACGGCGACACTGTCCTTTGCCGACGGCATCAAGCCGGAAGCCGGCGACGTCTTCGAAATCGAAGTCGCCGAATTCGGCCTGCCGCTGAAGAATCCGCTGAAAATCGACGCCGAAGAAGAAATCGTCGTCAAGCAGCTCTAATTTCCCATGACCCGGCTGCCGCTATGGCCGGGTCATTTTTCATAAAAGGTAAAGGAGGCTCGCGAGCCCATGACCATTTATCAGAACCTGATCGCCGGCGAATGGGTCGGCACCAATGCGACGAAGAACATCAACCCGTCCGACACCAACGAAGTCGTCGGCCTCTATGCTGATGGCTCCGCCGAAGACACCAAGAACGCCATTGCCGCCGCCAAGGCCGCCTTCCCGGCCTGGTCGCGCTCCGGCATCTGGGAACGCCACGTCATCCTGAAGAAGACCGGCGACGAGATCATGGCCCGCAAGGACGAGCTCGGTGCGCTGCTTGCCCGCGAAGAAGGCAAGACCCTTCCGGAAGCCATCGGCGAAACCATCCGCGCCTCGCAGATCTTCGAATTTTTCGCAGGCGAAGTGCTGCGCCTTGCCGGCGAGATCGTTCCCTCGGTTCGCCCGAATATTGGCGTCGAGATCACGCGCGACCCGCTCGGCGTCATCGGCATCATCACGCCCTGGAATTTCCCGATCGCCATTCCGGCCTGGAAGATCGCCCCGGCGCTTTGCTACGGCAACACCATCGTCTTCAAGCCGGCCGAACTCGTTCCGGGCTGCTCCTGGGCGATCGTCGATATCCTGCACCGCGCAGGCCTGCCGAAGGGCGTCCTCAACCTCGTCATGGGCAAGGGCTCGGTCGTCGGCCAGGTCATGCTCGACAGCCCTGATGTTTCCGGCATCACCTTTACCGGCTCCACCGGCACCGGCAAGCGCGTCGCTGCCGCCTCCATCGAGCATAACCGCAAGTTCCAGCTGGAAATGGGCGGCAAGAACCCGATGGTCGTTCTCGACGATGCCGACCTGACGGTTGCCGTCGAAGCGGCCGCCAACTCCGGCTTCTTCTCGACCGGCCAGCGCTGCACCGCCTCGTCGCGCCTGATCGTCACCGAAGGCATCCACGACAAGTTCGTTGCCGCACTGACGGAAAAGCTCAAGACCATCGTCGTCGACAACGCTCTGAAGCCCGGCACCCATATCGGCCCTGTCGTCGATGAGCGCCAGCTGAAGACCGATACCGATTACATCGAGATCGGCAAGAAGGAAGGCGCCAAGCTCGCCTTCGGCGGCGAAACCATCACCCGCGAAACGCCCGGCTTCTATCTGCAGCCGACGCTCTTCACCGAAGCGACCAACCAGATGCGCATCTCGCGCGAAGAGATCTTCGGGCCTGTCGTCTCCGTCATCCGCGTCAAGGATTACGAAGAAGCGCTGGCAACCGCAAACGACACGCCCTTCGGCCTCTCGTCGGGCATCGCCACCACCAGCCTCAAGCATGCGACGCATTTCAAGCGCAATGCCGAAGCCGGCATGGTGATGGTCAACCTGCCGACCGCAGGCGTCGATTTCCACGTTCCGTTCGGCGGCCGCAAGGGATCTTCCTACGGCCCGCGCGAGCAGGGCAAGTACGCCGCCGAATTCTACACAACCGTCAAGACCAGCTACACACTGGCCTAAGACATCCATTGGCGTTCCGGACCGTGCGAGGCGGTCCGGCGCCCTTGAAGGACAGAGACTATGTTCAAGAAAGCGGAATGGCCGCGCAAGCTTCGGTCGCAGGAATGGTACGGCGGCACCAGCCGTGACGTCATCTATCACCGCGGCTGGATGAAGAACCAGGGGCATCCCCACGACCTGTTCGACGGACGCCCGGTGATCGGCATCCTCAACACCTGGTCGGACATGACGCCGTGCAACGGCCATCTGCGCGAGCTCGCCGAAAAGGTGAAGGCCGGCGTCTGGGAAGCCGGCGGCTTCCCGATGGAAGTGCCGGTGTTCTCGGCCTCCGAAAACACCTTCCGCCCGACGGCGATGATGTACCGCAACCTTGCCGCACTCGCGGTCGAGGAAGCGATCCGCGGCCAGCCGATGGACGGCTGCGTGCTGCTCGTCGGCTGCGACAAGACCACGCCGTCGCTGATCATGGGTGCGGCCTCCGTCGACCTCCCTTCGATCGTCGTCACCGGCGGCCCGATGCTGAACGGCTATTTCCGCGGCGAACGCGTCGGCTCCGGCACGCATCTCTGGAAGTTCTCCGAAATGGTGAAGGCCGGCGAGATGACGCAGGCCGAATTCCTCGAGGCCGAGGCCTCTATGAGCCGTTCGTCCGGCACCTGCAACACCATGGGCACCGCCTCGACCATGGCGTCGATGGCCGAAGCCCTCGGCATGGCTCTCTCCGGCAATGCCGCGATCCCCGGCGTCGACAGCCGCCGCAAGGTGATGGCGCAGCTCACCGGCCGCCGCATCGTGCAGATGGTCAAGGACGACCTGAAGCCCTCCGACATCATGACCAAGCAGGCCTTCGAAAACGCCATCCGCACCAACGCGGCCATCGGCGGCTCGACCAATGCCGTCATCCACCTGCTTGCCATGGCCGGCCGCGTCGGCATCGACCTGACGCTCGACGACTGGGATCGCTGTGGCCGCGGCGTGCCGACAATCGTCAACCTGATGCCATCGGGCAAGTACCTGATGGAAGAGTTCTTCTATGCCGGCGGCCTGCCCGTCGTGCTGAAGCGCCTCGGCGAAGCAGGTCTCCTCCACAAGGATGCTCTGACCGTCTCCGGCGAAAGCATGTGGGATGAGGTCAAGGACGTCGTCAACTGGAACGAGGACGTCATCCTGCCGGCTGAAAAGGCGCTGACGCAGTCCGGCGGTATCGTTGTCGTGCGCGGCAATCTGGCGCCGAAGGGCGCCGTGCTGAAGCCGTCCGCCGCCTCCCCGCACCTGATGGTCCACCGCGGCCGCGCCGTCGTCTTCGAAGACATCGACGACTACAAGGCGAAGATCAACGACGACAATCTCGACATCGACGAGACCTGCGTCATGGTCATGAAGAACTGTGGTCCGAAGGGCTATCCGGGCATGGCCGAAGTCGGCAACATGGGCTTGCCGCCGAAGGTGCTGAAAAAGGGCATCACCGACATGGTGCGCATCTCCGACGCCCGCATGTCCGGCACTGCCTACGGCACCGTCGTCCTGCACACCTCGCCGGAAGCTGCCGTCGGTGGCCCGCTGGCCGTCGTCAAGAACGGCGACTTCATCGAGCTCGACGTCCCGAACCGCCGCCTGCACCTCGACATTTCCGAAGAGGAGCTGGCAAAGCGCCTGGCCGAATGGAAGCCGCACCACGACCTGCCGACCTCGGGTTACGCCTGGCTGCACCAGCAGCACGTTGAGGGCGCCGACACCGGCGCCGACCTCGACTTCCTCAAGGGATGTCGTGGCAGTGCTGTCGGCAAGGACAGCCACTAGCCAACCATGTCTTGAACATGATGAAAGGCGGGGCGAAAGCTCCGCCTTTTCTTTGTGAGCGGAAAGCCTATCTGGAACGAACCAGAGCCAGAACCGTTAGCGGTCATGGAGAGCGCCATGCCCGGAATACGAAAGCTGATTGTGCTGAGTGCCTTCAACAGGGATTCCGAAGGTGGTTTGACACCGGCCTTCGAACCACGCCGGATGAAACAGGAAGACACGGCCGTCTATGTCGCCCAGACGCTCGTCAACGATTACGCCGGCGTGGTCGTGTGGACGCGCGAATCCAATGTGGCGATCGGCGAAGCAGGACCCTCGGTGATCCTGTTTCAGTCCGGGCAGATACCGGAATTCGAATAGCGGCGGCTCCTGCCTCTGCTCGCATCCGGCAGACAGGGGCACCATGACCGTCTACGCCGTCAGACACGTAACGCACTATAGCTACAAGCGCCCTGTCACCTTCGGCCAGCATCGCGTGCTGTTCCGGCCGCGCGACAGCTTCGATCAGCGCCTCCTCGATGCGACGATCGCGATCGTACCCAAGCCCGCCAACATTCGCTGGATCCACGATGTCTTCGGCAATTGCATTGCCCTTGTGGACATGGCCGGACCGTCTGATCACCTGCGGTTCGAGACCAACATCCGCCTGGATCACACCGCGCAGGTCCCTCTCGATCTGGAGATCGACACCGAGGCTCTGACCTACCCCTTCGCCTATGACGAGGAGGAAATGCCGGATCTCGATTGCACGATTATCCGCCGCTACCCCGACCCCGAAAATGAGGTTGCGCATTGGGCACGCCAATTCGTCGGCACCGAGCCGGCGGCGCGTACAGGGCATATCCTGATGACGCTCTGCTACGCGATCCGCCAGAGCTTCTCCTACGCGCGCCGCGTCGAGCGCGGGACGCAGACCCCCGTTCAGACATTGCAGAAGCGCCAGGGCACATGCCGCGACTTCGCGCTGTTGATGATGGAGGCAGCCCGCTCGCTCGGCTTCGCGGCCCGCTTCGTCACCGGCTATATCTATGTGCCCGACCGTGACGGCTCGACGACGCTCGGCGGCGGCTCGACGCATGCGTGGTGCCAGGTCTATCTCCCGGGCGCCGGTTGGGTCGAGTTCGACCCAACCAACGGCATCGTCGGAAACCAGGATCTCATCCGTGTCGGCGTCGCGCGCGACCCGGTTCAGGCCATCCCGCTATGGGGCAGCTATGATGGCGATGCCGGCGATTTCGGCGACATGACCGTGCAGGTCAACGTCACCACCGAGCCCGGATCGTCCTAGAAGCATCGGCGCCATGGAACCGATCGACTGCAGTGGCGTTCCCAGATGGCCCGCTGACGGGTGTCAACCCGCTCCGCAAAGGACATTCCATGAAGATCCACGCTGGTTTTACGATTGGCTATGAATGCGTTCAGCCCACCCCGATGCTTTTGGTGCTGAACATCCATCCCTCGCGGCGGGGTGACCTGCTGACGGAGCAACCGCTATCGTTCAATCAGCCGATCGATGCCTGGGGCTATACCGACACGTTCGGCAACGCCTGCACGCGCATCGTCGCCCCGGCGGGGCTGACGACGATCTCGACCGAATTCGACATCTACGATAGCGGCCAGCCGGATCTCGTGCCTGTCGATGCCGCACAGCACGACATCAAGGATCTCCCCGATGACGTCCTGGTCTTCCTGCTCGGCAGCCGATACTGCGACACCGACAGGCTTGCCGATTTTGCCTGGAAGACCTTTTCCGGCACGCCGCTCGGCTGGGCGCGGGTCCAGGCGATCGCCGATTTCGTGCACGGCCATATCCGCTTCGACTACATGAACGCCGACCTTTTGCGAACTGCGCATGGCGGCTACACGGACAGAACCGGCGTGTGCCGCGACTTCGCGCATCTCGCGATCACGCTCTGCCGCTGCATGAACATCCCGGCGCGCTATTGCACCGGCTATCTCGGCGATATCGGCGTTCCCAGGGATCCCGCGCCGATGGACTTCAGCGCCTGGTTCGAGGTCTATCTCGGCGGCCATTGGCACACGGTGGACGCACGCCACAACACCCCGCGCATCGGACGAATCCTGATGGCGACTGGCCGTGACGCGACCGACGTTGCCCTATCGACCGCTTTCGGTCCCGCGAAGCTGGCGCAATTCGAGGTCGTTACCGACGAGATCCCGGCCGCCGGCGATATCGCGCCGCCACCGGGTGCGGCCATCAACTCTGGCTCTGGCTTTGCCCCTGCGCCTTATCTTCCACCTTCACCGTAACCGTCAGCGTCTCGCCCGGCATGCCGATACGCATGCCGGAGACAGGTGCGGCATCGCGGTAGCAGAGGCCGGACGCGGTGCGGACGTAGCGGGCGTCGGGGCAGATCTCGTTTGCCGGATCGAAACCGACCCAGCCGAGGCCGGGAATGTGGGCCTCGCCCCAGGCATGCGTTGCCGCCTGCTCGACCTTCTCCTCCATCATCAGATAGCCGGAGACGTAGCGCGCCGGCACTTTCAGCGCGCGGGCAGCCGAGACGAAGATATGGGCGTGGTCCTGGCAGACGCCGCTCTTTCGTTCCATCGCCTGCTCGGCGGTGGTTTCGCTGTCGCTGGTGCCCGGCTTGTAATCGACGGCCTCATGGATCGCCGCCATCAGCGCATGCATACGGGCGAGTTCGTTGTCGCCGCTGACGCCCTTGATCAGTTCCCTGATGAGCTTGCCGGGCTTGGTGCGCGGCGTATCGCGCAGAAACAGCCAGAGCGGGCAGAAGCCGGTATGCGGGCCGGTGACGCCATTGCGGTCATCGGTCTCGACCTCGCCTTCGGCAACGATCCGCGTCACCTTCTGCGCGCCCTCGAGCGACACCAGGTTCACATGATTGCCGAACTGATCGTCATACTCGACCTCGGGCGTCGCGCCCTCGACATCAAGCGACCAGTTGATCACCTTCTGCCCGAAAGCGCTCGGCGGCGTGAGCCGCAGCCGCTGCAGGGAAAACTGCGCCGGTTCGTCATAGCGGTATTCGGTGACGTGGCTAATCTTCAGTCTCATCTCTTCACCGCCTAAACATAAAACCGGTAGCCGTTGGTGATCTCGACGTTGAGCGAATTGTTGCGGTTGACGAACTCCTCGAGGAATTCGTGCAGCCCCTGATCGATCACGTCCTTGATCGCCCGCGAATGCAGCGAAGCGCGGATGGCATCCGCGGTGTCATGCGCCCTCAGCCGCTCGCCGCCATAGCTGCGCGAGATATAGCCGAGATTGGTGACGACCTTCTCGTAACAATAGGCGAGAGAGCGTGGCATCTGCCCGTTGAGGATCAGGAAGTCGGCAATATTCGCCGCCCGGTACTCGTCGTCATAAGCCCAGCTGTAGGACCGGTGCGCCGAGACCGAGCGCAGGATCGATTCCCACTGCACGTTATCGACCGACGAGCCCACCTGCGAAACCGACGGCAGCAGCACGTAATATTTCACGTCGAGAATGCGCGCCGTGTTGTCGGCACGCTCGATGAAGGTGCCGATGCGCGCGAAGTTGTAGAGCTCGTTGCGCAGCATCGAGCCGTGGAACGCCCCGCGGATCAGCCCTGCCTGCCGCTTGATGACATCGATGACTTCAGGCAGCTCCGCCGCCTTCAGCCGCTTCGAAAGCAGCGTTTTCAGCTCGATCCAGCATTCGTTGGTCGCTTCCCAGGTCTCGCGCGTCAGCGCCGTGCGGACCATACGGGCATTGTTACGGCCGCTGTCGATGCAGGCCATGACGCTCGACGGATTGGAGAGGTCGCGCAACAGATAATCGATCGCATCGGCGCTCGTCAGCTTCGTATGGCCCTCGTCATAGGCCTCGCGCACGCCCGCGCTCTGCAGCACGCCATCCCAATTGTCATCACCCGTCCCGCTACGCGTCAGCGACATGCGCAGGCCGGCATCAACGAGACGCGCGATATTTTCGGCGCGCTCGATGTAACGGAACATCCAGTAGAGGCCGTTTGCAGTTCTTCCGAGCATCAGTCCTCCAGTACCCAAGTGTCTTTGGTGCCGCCGCCCTGGCTGGAATTGACCACCAGCGAACCCTGCTTCAGCGCCACGCGGGTCAGCCCGCCCGGAATGATCTGTACCTTGTCGGAAACCAGCACATAGGGACGCAGGTCGACATGGCGCGGTGCAATCCCCTTGTTGACCAGGATCGGTACCGTCGACAGCGACAGCGTCGGCTGCGCGATATAGTTGTTCGGCCGCGCCTTCAGCTTCTCGGCGAAATCGGCGCGCTCCTTCCTGGATGCGGTCGGACCGACGAGCATGCCGTAGCCACCGGAGCCGTGGACCTCCTTGATCACAAGCTCCTCGATATGTTCGAGCACATATTTCAGGCTCGACGGTTCCGAACAGCGCCAGGTCGGCACGTTCTCGAGGATCGACTTGCGCCCGGTATAGAACTCGACGATCTCAGGCATGTAGGAATAGATCGCCTTGTCGTCGCAGATGCCGGTGCCTGGCGCGTTGGCGATGGTGATGTTGCCGGAGCGGTAGACATCCATGATGCCGGGAATGCCGAGCGCGGAATCGCTGCGGAAGGTCAGCGGATCGAGGAAGTCGTCGTCGACGCGGCGGTAGAGAACGTCGATCGCCTCGTAGCCACGCGTCGTGCGCATCTTCACCTTGCCGTCGATGACGCGCAGGTCCGACCCCTCGACGAGCTCGACGCCCATCGTATCGGCGAGGAACGAATGCTCGTAATAGGCGGAGTTGTAGATGCCAGGCGTCAGCACCGCCACACGCGGCCTGCCCTTGCAGCCGGGAGGCGCCAGCGATGCCAGGCTCTGGCGCAGCAGATAGGGATAGTCCTCGACGCGCTGCACCTTGTTCTCGTGGAACAGCTCCGGGAACATCTGCATCATCGTTTCCCGGTTCTCCAGCATGTAGCTGACACCGGATGGCGTACGCGCATTGTCCTCGAGGACGTAGAACTGGTCTTCACCGGTGCGAACGATGTCGGTACCGACGATATGCGTATAGACGCCGCCCGGCGGCCGGAAGCCGATCATCTCGGGCAGGAAGGTGACGTTGTTCTCGATCAGCTCGCGGGGAATGCGCCCGGCGCGGATGATCTCCTGCTTGTGATAGATATCGTCGAGAAAAGCATTCAGCGCGATGACACGCTGCTCGATGCCCTGCGCGAGCTTGCGCCACTCTCTTCCTGAGATGATGCGGGGGATGATGTCGAAGGGGATGAGCTTTTCGGAGGAGTCTGCATGTCCGTAGACTGCGAAGGTGATGCCGGTTTTCCGGAAGATGTTTTCCGCATCGCGGGATTTGGCAATCAGATGCGCCCTGTCCTGGGCATTGTACCACTCGAAGTATTTCTCATATGGCTGACGCGGACTTTCGTCCCCGGTAATCATTTCATCAAATGCCAAAGGTGTGGCTCCCCTTTTTTGTTCATTTGAATACAACGCAAATTGCAATGCAAGAACCATGCTCAGTTCGCGGGCAAGATTCGTAAAATCGTCTGAAACCCCGAAAAGCGCCGAAAAACTGGGCATTTAGAGAAGGATGGCGTGATGCGCGAAAGTTTCAATCGCCACCGCCGGCACAAAATATAAGCAATTGATGATTTTACGGTCGAGAACCCGATTCAATTCTCGGCAGCAGCAGGAAAGGGAAAGGTGGCCCTAAGCCGACCGCTCCAATCCCACCTGGCTGACACCACCCAGAATATCCTCGTCGAGAAGCGCCAGCGCGCGGCCGAGATGCCCCTCGAAAACCAGGTTGGTCTCGTCGGCAACGACCCGCAGTTCGGGCATGCCCTCCATGCGCACCACATGCGATTGCCCCAGCCCCTCCTCGATGCCCTGGCGCAACAGATCGTAGTAGCGCGTCCCGGGCCCGGTGATCGCCACCGGCATGCGTTCGGTGAGGCTGAGCATCCGCGACAGGCCATTGCCGAGCGCCAGTCCGGCCTGCCGGAAGGCAAAGGCCGACATGCGGTGACCCTGGCGGGCGCGGGCGGCAATCTTGTCGAGTTCCCCGACCGGCACGAACTTGGCGGGAATGGTATCGAGCGGCACTTCGAAGGCGGTGCGCAGGATGGCGTAGAAGCCGGCATGCGCCTCGATACAGCCCTTGGACCCGCAGCGGCAGAGCCCGCCATTTGCCAGATGCAGCATATGGCCGAAATTCGGCGCCGAGATTTCCTGCCCGCCATCGGCGCCGCGCCGGACGATGCCAAGGCCGATGCTGTGGCCGAGGGAGAGAGCAGCGAGCGAACGGAAATCCGCCCCCTTCACATTCTCCTCATGCGCGCCAAGGGCAGCGGCAACCAGCAGGGTCTCGTTGTCGAGGATCACCCGCGCCCGCCATTCCGGCCGCAGCAGCGTCTCGAAATCGATCTGGTCGGTGCCGAAGATCGGTGACCAGAGCAGCACCGGCTCGGCGGCATTGACCAGCCCCTTGCTGCTGATCGAGATCAGCAACACCCGCTCCTGGGCGATCCGCGACCGCTCGAGAATGCGGGCGAGACCTTCCTTGATGGCTTCGGCAAAAACCGCAGCCCCGGCCGGATCATGCGAGCGCCCCTCGCTGAAACGGTCGATCAGCTTGCCGGCGTAATCGACCAGCGAAAATTGCACGGCATCGGATGAGATGATGACGACGATAAGATAGCCGCAATCGCGCCGCGGCCGGAACAGCACGCGCGGCCGCCCGCGGCCGCTGGCCGCCTGCTGCTCGGAACGCTCGATGATCTCCGACTTCTCGAGATCGGCGGTGATCGCCGAAACGGTCGCCGAAGACAGCTTGGTGAAGTCGGATATCTCGGTATGCGCGAGCGCGCCGTGGCGGCGCAGGGCAGCGAGAACCAGCCCGCTATTCCTTTGCCGGACCGACTCCGTGCTCGATTTGGTCAGCATAAAGCCGCCCTTCCCCCGCTTCCGCCCTCGTTTCACAGGCCATCTACAACAACTTATGCGTGATGGATGATTCTGCCGGTAGTGGCCTGTTGACAGTTGAAAAAATCTCTGACACTTAATTTCTCGACTGTCGAGAAAATAATGCATTGTTGCTCGACAGTGATCCGCGGCGGCTGGAGGAACCACTGGCTGGGGCTGGCCGCTTATCACTCGGGAGGATAATTTATGAAGTCTATTATGAAGCTGATGGCGGGTGCCGCCATCCTCGTTTCCGTGCACACGGCTGCCATGGCGGCCGATCTCGTCGTTGGCGTTTCCTGGTCGAACTTCCAGGAAGAACGCTGGAAGACCGACGAGGCAGCCATCAAGAAGGCGCTGGAAGCCAAGGGCGCGAAGTACATTTCCGCTGACGCGCAGTCTTCCGCTGCCAAGCAGCTGACCGACGTCGAATCGCTGATCTCGCAGGGCGCCAACGCCCTCATCGTTCTGGCTCAGGACTCCGACGCAATCGGCCCGGCCATCGAAAAGGCTGCTGCCGAAGGCATTCCGGTTGTCGGTTACGACCGCCTGATCGAAAATCCGGCTGCCTTCTACATCACCTTCGACAACAAGGAAGTCGGCCGCCTGCAGGCTGAAGGCGTCTTCAAGGTCAAGCCTGAAGGCAACTACGTCTTCATCAAGGGCTCTTCGTCGGACCCGAACGCGGACTTCCTGTTCGCCGGCCAGATGGAAGTTCTGAAGGCTGCGGTTGACGCCGGCAAGATCAAGAACGTCGGCGAAGCCTATACCGACGGCTGGCTGCCGCAGAACGCACAGCGCAACATGGAACAGTTCCTGACCGCGAACAACAACAAGGTTGACGCCGTTGTTGCTTCGAACGACGGCACTGCCGGTGGCGCCGTTGCCGCTCTCGACGCACAGGGCATGGGTGGCACCGTACCGGTTTCCGGTCAGGACGCAGACAAGGCCGCTCTGAACCGCATCGCGCTCGGCACCCAGACGGTTTCCGTCTGGAAGGATAGCCGCGAACTCGGCAAGCGCGCTGCTGAAATCGCGCTCGACCTCGCTGGCGGCACGACCATGGACAAGATCCAGGGCGTTACCACCTTCGACGGCGGCCCGAAGAAGGTGAAGATGCAGTCGATCTTCCTGAAGCCGCAGGCCATCACCAAGGACAACCTGAACGTCGTCATCGACGCCGGCTGGATCTCGAAGGCTGAAGCTTGCCAGGGCGTCAAGGCCGGCAGCGTCAAGGCCTGCGACTAATCCTCGTAAGCTGATCAACAGGCCGGCGCCGCAGCGTTTCCGCTGCGGCGCCGGATGCGGATGCAGGCATCTTTCAGAAGCCTCCCCGCCTCGCAACGCCCCGCGAACGCTTTAATTCCCTGCCAGAATAACGCCGTCACCGACGCGGCTATTCCGGAAGCATCCCGGTGGTCATTTCGAAGAACAGGGCATCTCAGGCTGGGCTTTTCGGGCACCCGGCCAGGGCCCAAACAATGGGGGAACGGCAAACCCATGGCAGACATCACGCAATCCTCACCGGGTCATCCGCGCACCGCGGACGCAAACCCCATCACGCGCTTCCTGCGCGCCACCGAGATCGACACGCGCCTGCTCGGCATGGTCGCGGCACTGCTGGTCATCTGGATCGGCTTCCATCTCTATACCGACGGGCTTTTCCTCACCCCCCGCAACCTCTGGAACCTCTCGGTCCAGACGACGGAAATCGCCGTTCTCGCGACCGGCATGGTGCTTGTCATCGTCACCCGCAACATCGATCTGTCGATCGGCTCCATGCTCGGCCTCGTCGCCATGATCATGGGCGTCGTCCAGGCGAAATTCCTGCCGCAATATCTGGGCTTCGACAATTCCTGGACCTGGGTGATCACGCTGGCCGCGGGCCTCATCGCCGGCACGCTGATCGGCCTCTTCCAGGGCGTCATCATCGCCTTCATGGGCGTGCCCTCCTTCATCGTCACGCTCGGCGGCTTCCTCGCCTGGCGCGGCCTTGCCTGGTATGTCACGTCGGGCCAGACGGTCGCGCCCCTCGACACCACTTTCCGCATCATGGGCGGCGGTGCGGAAGGTGCCGTCGGCGCCACCTGGAGCTGGATCATCGGGCTTATCGCCTGCCTGCTGATCGTCATCGGCATCATCGGTTCGCGCCACCAGCGCAAGCGCTTCAATTTCCCGCGCCGCCCGCTCTGGGCGGAGTATTTCCTGGCCGTTCTCGGCTGCGCCCTCGTGCTCGGCGCCATCTGGGTCTCGACCATCTATTACTGGCCGGTGGCGATCGCCAAGAAATATGCCGAAGCCCACGCCATCGCCTGGCCCGAGACCGGACTGTTCATCTCCTACGGCATCGCCGTACCGGTGCTGATCGCCGTTCTCGTCGGCATCGTCATGACCTTCATCGCCACTCGCCTGCGCTTCGGCCGCTATGTCTTCGCCATCGGCGGCAACCCTGAAGCAGCCGAACTTGCCGGCATCAAAACCCGCTGGGTCACCGTCAAGATCTTCGCGCTGATGGGCTTCCTCGCAGCCGTTGCCGCGGCGATCTCGACCGCCCGCCTTAACGCGGCGGCGAATTCGCAGGGCACGACCTACGAGCTCTATACCATTGCCGCGGCCGTCATCGGCGGCACGTCGCTGGCAGGCGGCACCGGCACGGTCGCCGGCGCCATGCTCGGCGCGCTCGTCATGCAGTCGCTGCAGTCGGGCATGGGTCTCGCAAATGTGGATACCCCCATCCAGAACGTTGTGGTCGGTGCCGTCCTCGTCGTTGCCGTCTGGCTCGACACGGTCTACCGCTCGCGTGCGAAGTAAGAGGAGTACGAGTAATGACTGAACAACGCACTCCCCTTGTGGAACTGAAGAATATCTCGATCTCCTTCGGCGGCATCCACGCCGTCGACAACGCCTCGGTCGATCTCTACCCCGGCGAAGTCGTCGCCCTGCTCGGCCATAACGGCGCCGGCAAGTCGACGCTGATCAAGATCCTTTCAGGCGCCTACAAGCGCGACTCGGGCGATATCCTGATCAATGGAGAACCGGCCGATATCCGCAATCCGCGCGATGCCAAGAAATACGGCATCGAGACGATCTACCAGACGCTTGCCGTCGCCGATAATGTCGATGCCGCCGCCAACCTCTATCTCGGCCGCGAAATCCGCACCAAGTGGGGCACGCTCGACGACGTCGCCATGGAAGCTTCGGCCCGCGAGGTGATGGGACGCCTGAACCCGAACTTCCGCCGCTTCAAGGAGCCGGTGAAAGCGCTTTCGGGCGGCCAGCGGCAATCGGTGGCGATCGCCCGCGCGATCCTGTTCAACGCCCGCATCCTGATCATGGACGAGCCGACGGCAGCGCTCGGCCCCCAGGAAACGGCGCAGGTCGGCGAGCTGATCAAGCAGCTGAAGAAGGAAGGCATCGGCATCTTCCTGATCAGCCACGACATCCACGACGTCTTCGACCTCGCCGACCGCGTCTCGGTGATGAAGAACGGCCAGGTCGTCGGCCACGCCCGCACCGAAGACGTCACCAAGGACGAAGTCCTCGGCATGATCATCCTCGGCAAGGTCCCGCCCAAGGCCATCCCCGGCCCCGGCGCCATGCAGGTCTGAGACATCAGCACAACAGAAAGCCCGCCGCGCCAAGGCCCGGCGGGCTTTTCCTTAGAATTCCGGTGACACCGCCAGCCATTCCGCCGATTTCACCATTTGGCGATTGAAGAGCGCCGAAAGCTAGGCTAAGAACCACGACATCGGACAGGCGATTCAAACCGCCACGGCATGCACCCGTAGCTCAGCTGGATAGAGTGTTGGATTCCGATTCCAAAGGTCACAGGTTCGAATCCTGTCGGGTGCGCCAATCCTTTCTGACATCACCCCTTCGGCATTGGCACGCATTCTTTGATACGCGGATTTCCGGCTGTGGCGCCGGTCACCTGTTTCACCTGTCCGGGCGGGCAGGTGCCGTCATCGACAAGGACTTTCTTTCCGGTCGGTAGCGTTCCCTTTGCGGGCTCTTCCTTCAGGATCGATTGGCATCCGGCCAGTCCGAAAGCGATCAGAACGGCGAGCGAATATCTGAGTTTCATTGTATCCCCTTCCCCTTGATAAACGGGCGCAAGGGAAGCGTCCGGACAGACCCGTCCGTTCGCAAACCCCGCCCGTTTGTCGGTCTACAGCGCCTTCGCGTGCAGGGCATGCTCCACCTGGAGTATGGGCGGCGCACCTGGCGCCGTGCGGCCATCCGATGACCGGACGGCCATGTGACCATCTTCTTTTGAAGGGCTGGTCAATCCCGTGCCGATTTGCGACAACCAAGACGTGTTCTTGTGTTTTGCGAGCCTGAGAAATGCCGCAGCCTGCCGATGCCGCCATTCATCTGATCGATATGATTTACGGAAGCCTGTTCGGCGAATGCAGCTGGCAGGGCTTTCTGGATGCCGTCGCCAAGACTTCTCCCGACGGCAAGGCTGCTCTGCACTACCACGATCTTGCCTCGCCGGTTGCCCACGTTCCCTATATTTCAGGGTTCACCAAGGACGAGGTCGATCAGTTCAGCAATCACTTCGCGTCGGTCAATCCGTGGATCCCGCGCATGGGCCTTGTGCCGGTCGGCCGCGGGTTGTGCGGCGAGGATATCTTTGCCCGAAAGAACCTCGTCAAGACCGAATTCTACAATGACTGGCTGAAGCGACAGGCGGGCTGCGAAACCAGTATCGGCGTCTCCATCATCCGTGAAGAAGCCCGCACCTTCATTCTTTCGACAGCGACCTCCTCCTCCGATCCCGAGCGCAACAGGAAGGCCGCCGAGCGCTACACCCTGCTTGCCCCTCACCTGAAGCGCGCGTTTGATTTCATCCGCAAGCGCGACCTGCTTGCGCCTGACAATCAGGCGCTGCGAACGTTGTTCGACAGCATCGGTGCCGGCCTCATCTACGTGTCGGACAAACGCAAGGTGCGCTGGTCGAACCGCACGGCTGAAAACATCATCGCCGCCGGGTTTCCGTTTCGCGTCGCCGCCGATGGGCGGATCAGCATTCGATGCCAGAAGTCGGCGGCAGCCTTCGAGTGGCTCGCATCCCGCCACGACGGACAGAGGGGGCCCTATACCGCCATCGTCCAGGGCGACGGAAAGGAAGGCAGCTATCGCCTGACCATCGTCAGGCTTCAGTCGAGCGCATTCACGGAATTTCTGGAAGGGCCGACTGTTGCTGTCATTGCCGAGCCGATCGTGGCCGCCCCGTTGAAAGACCGGCAGAACGCCCTCATGGAAACCTCGAAACTGACGGTGACCGAAATCAAGGTCGCTCTCAGCGTCGCCTCGGGAAACACGCCACGGGAAGTCGCGACGGCCTATCAGATCAGCTACGAGACGGTCCGGACGCATCTTCGGAATATCTACTCCAAACTCGGCGTCAATTCGCAGGTGGCACTCGCCGCATTGCTGCTGGGGAGTTGAGCGGGCAAGCCCCTTCGGTTCCCCGCCGCCACCTCACCTCGCCCTCCGCCGTCCGGCCTGTTGAAAGGCCGCGGCATGGCTCCTCCGTACAGTTTCGACCTCCGTGAGCGCCGCTTCCACCAGCTGTCGCGCAGCACCCAGCTCCGGCTTGTCGCGCAGCATTTCGAGCACAGTCTTCAGATGGCTTTCGGTCATTATGCAGGCTCTCATCGTCATGATGTCTTCCTTGCAGTTTCCTTCGTGCCGGATGCCCCCGCAATCCTGACCGGCGCCGTTGCGGGCCTGATGGCCCATGCACTTGCCCCCAATGAAAACGCTCTCAACCTGCGAGACGAACGATCCGCACGCCGACGACATTGTCATCGGCATCGGCAACGATTTCGCCGTGGCCGATCAGCCGGCCATTGACCAGCAGCTCGACCGGTTCGCCGAAACGGCTATCCAGCCGGAAGCTGTGACCCGGATCGACCCGCATCAACTCGGCAACCGAAACACGCGCCCGCCCGATCACCACCTCGATTTCGACAGGAATGTCGTTTACCTTTTTGCGCAGCTCCGGACGCTGCGCCTCCACAACTTCCGGCGGTACGGCGGAGAACAGCAGATCTGCCTCATGCTGACGCAGGCGTTGCCAGGCAGCTCCGGTTCTGGCCACGCCGTCACCGGCGCTATCTGGTCCGATCGGCGGCAGGTCATCGGAAATATTAGACATAAAACACCATCTTAAGGAAAATCATCAGGGTCGGCCAAAAGCCGCCCAGCCATTTTAGGGTGCTTGAGCCCTGGCACGGGCCGGAAATTCCAATTGCCAGGCGATCAACCTTAACGAAGGGTTACGGTCCACAGCGGCCACGTTGCAGCCTTTCCGTTTCGATACAGAATACCTGTCCGGGCATGGCCAGCGGCCATCGCCGGCGACCCACCGCAGCCGCGTTCGGGCGAACCGCTGCCCGACTCACCCTGCCCGCGGCCGGCAGCTCTCCGGGCAGGAAATCATCAACATCTTTGCATCGGGGCACACGCAATGCGCGTTGCCTTTCCGGCTTGCGGCGGCTACATGGTTAAAAATTCGTTAATATCTTTTTCGCAGTCATTTCATGTTGAATTCGAACACCCACCGCAACTACCTGTCGCGGCTTGCCTTTGCGGGCGATAGCGCCGAGCCTGCCTATCATCGGGTCAATCTGGCTGCCCGGGCGCTCTGCCCGGTCAAGGGCGTGAAGTCCTTCACGGCCCGGCAGGTGCGCATCGTCAGCATCAGCGAGACCGGCGCCATATTGCAGGCGCGCGGCATCGAGCAGCTGACCGCGCACTTCTATCTCTGTCTCGGAACATCGGAAATTTTCATCACCTGCGCGCAGATCCGGCAGCAGGAAGGCAGCGTCTTCGTGCGTTTTTCGAAGCCTGAGGAGAGCGCCTTCATCCGCGCCTTGGCGGAGATCACCTTCCCGATGACCACGCTGCAGACGCTGCGTGGACAATCGGCCCGCGCCATTGAGGCGCGCATTCACCGGCCGAAAACAACAGCCCGGGGCTGATATGCCCAGACGCGAAAACGCCGCCTGACGGCGGCGTTCTCAAGATGAGAATGAACTCAGGATTTCTTGCTGGCCGCGCGTGTTTTCTTCGCGGGCGGCTCGGCTACGGGCTGCGCCAAACGCAGCGCCCGCAGTCTCTCGGTCTTCTTCTGCCGCTCGATGAGCTCGCCGGCCATGATCTCTTTGGCCATCGAGGCGGTGTTTTCCGCCTTCGCCTGCGCCGAAAGCTTTTCGGGCTTGAAGAGATTGTCTTTCGTCTTGGTCATGCTTTCCTCCTTCAGGAGTGCCTGTCCCGGTATGACGGTCGGTTAGCGGGCGCGCGCCAGGATCTTCTTCTTCGGAGCCGGCAGGAGGCCTTCGCGCTGAGCCTGCTTGCGAGCAAGCTTGCGGGCGCGGCGGATCGCTTCGCCCTTTTCGCGAGCGCGCTTTTCAGAAGGCTTTTCATAGGCGCTGCGCGCCTTCATTTCGCGAAACACACCCTCGCGCTGCATCTTCTTCTTCAAGACGCGAAGAGCCTGATCGACGTTGTTATCCCGGACGAGTACCTGCAAGACGTCTCCTTAATCGGCCAACGGCCGTTATTTCTTGATGCGGATCGTGTTCGAATTGATCCAGCTCGATTTCGGGCTTTCCGTCACCTTGACCTCGGCGGCGGGGCGGCCTGACGATGCCAGAACGTCGATATCGTCCTGGCGGACGCTTCGCTCGCAATTCTCGTTCTGGAATCTGACGCGGTAATGGACGAAGCCCTGTGCTGCCGGCATGACAGACACGACGCGGCCGGCGCCGCCCGGCTGGACGCTTCCAAGAATTCCCGGCTTCAGAACGATGCTATCGCCCGGCCGGTAGTGGCGGTTCGTCATGCCGTTCTCCGTATCAGATGAAAAAACAAAAGGCCGGGACTAATCCCGACCTTCCTCCGTCATCGTCTCAGCGCGCCAGTACATCCGTGGTCGCGCGAGCCGTGACAAATTCATTCAGCCTGCAGGTTGTCCGCCGAGTTCTTGCCGGACTTGCGGTCCTGCACGATGTCGAAACGGATCTTCTGTCCGTCTGCGAGCGAGCGCAGGCCTGCGCGTTCAACTGCAGAAATGTGGACGAAAACGTCTGCGCCGCCGTTGTCAGCCTGGATAAAGCCGAAACCCTTGGTGGCGTTGAACCACTTGACTGTACCTGTATTCATAACGATCTCCTTTCAAAGCAACCGTTGTTTTTTCCGCGATACTTTGCGGACCTAGATCGATTATTTGGAAGGAAATCTGAAGAGGCAAAAGCGCTCTTGAGCGACGTCACAAGCAATGGTCGATGAACCCAATATAGGATCAATTTGAAATTTAGCAACGGGCAACGGCAAGAAACTTCGCCGGTTTTAAAATTTTATCCCGCAGTTTGCTGATTTCGTTGAATTTCGTTTCCGATAAAATCCGAAAGCTGAAAGAAACTTCTATCGGTTTTATCGCCATCCGGCAAGGCAGCCCCTTCGCTGCATAGGCGACGGGACTGCCTGAAAGCTGTGAGTTGTAAGCCGCTATCCGTTCACGGCGTCGAAACGATCAGCCGCAGCGATCCCTCGAAGAACGGCTGCGAGCGAAGTTCGCCATAGCGTCTGTCCCAGCTGCCATCGTTCAGATCGCGGCCGAGCTCTTCGGCGAAGCGCTCGCCAACGGAAGCATCGACGAAGCTCCAGGCCGAGTTGGCAAGCCGTGCGCCGGGATCAAGCAGCCGCTCGGGGCGGCCGTAATAGCCTTCGCTGAAGCCGTCGGTGCAGTGAAGCGGGATCGGCACTGGCTTGATCTCGATCATCCCACCCAAGGCGCCGGAGATGGCCGCAAGCGGCGGATAACGGCTGGCCTCGACTGCGATCATTTCAGGGGCGTAGGCGTGCAGCCACGAGCGATGCAGCTCGTCCGGGTCGCAGCTCAGCACCGCGACAGGTCCGCGCGTCACACGGCGCATCGCGGCAAGGCCGGCCTTGAGGTCAGACCATTGGTGAACAGAGAAGGTCGTCATGCTGGCATCGAAGCTGTCATCGGCGAAGGGCAGCTTTTCCGCCACCGCGTCGATCGCCACCGGCAGATGCGCCGGACGCTGCGCGCGCATCGAGGCCGAAGGCTCGACGGCGGTCACCGCGCGATCGGTCGGCTCGTAGGAACCGGCGCCGGCGCCGACATTGAGCACCGTCCGGGCATCCCCCAGCGCGCTCCAGATGAAGGCGGCGATATGGGGATCGGGCTGCCGGTACCGGGTATAATTGGTGCCGATCACGCCGTAATTGGCGTCGCCGGCACTTCCGTCTACATGTCTGCTGTTCATGATTCCATCCTTTGGCAGGCAAAGCTTCGCCCTGCCGAATGCCTGGGCATCCAGCACCTGTTGTGCGCTCAGCGGCTTTGCCTTAGTGTTGCAACTGGAGAAAACATCATATTCTCCGGGATGAAAACCGATAAGCTCGAACACAGATTGTTCCTAAAACGCACATGGCAAGACGTCTGCCCTCCCTCAATGCGCTCCGCGCCTTCGAAGCCGCAGGCCGCCACGGCCGCATGACGCTGGCGGCCGAAGAGCTGAACGTGACGCACAGCGCCATCAGCCGCCAGATCCAGCATCTGGAGGAGGTTCTCGGCGTAGCGTTGTTCGAAGGACCGAAAAACAGGATGCGGCTGACGGAGGCTGGCCAGACGCTGCTGCCGGGGCTGGTCGCTGCCTTCGATCAGATCGACATGTCGGTGCGCGCCGTTGCCGATACCGGCGATGGCCCGCTCGATGTCTCCTGCCCCGGCACCTTCACGATGCGCTGGCTGATCCCGCGGCTTTATCGCTTCCAGGCCGAACATCCCAGTATCGACGTACGGCTGACGGCCTCGTCCCGGCCGGTCGATTTTGCCCGCGACGGCTTCGACGTGGCGATCCGTGTCGGCACGGCACCCTGGCCTGAGGGCGCCGATGTCATCCCGCTCTTTCCCGAACAGACCGGACCGGTGGTCTCTCCGGCCCTGTCGGCACAGATCGGCGGCCTGCCGCAGCTGCACACCAAGACCCGGCTCCGCGCCTGGGGCGACTGGCTGGCGCGCTCGGGTTTAAACATCGAGAGCGGACCGCGCGTCGAATACGAACACTTCTATTTCATGCTGGAAGCGGCAGGCGCAGGGCTCGGCGTCTGCGTCGCGCCCTGGCCCTACGTCACGGACGACATCCGCGACAACAGGCTGGCGGCCCCCTTCGGCTTTCTCGACAGCGGCCACGAATATGTGGCGCTGCGCCGCGCGAGGCGGAACCGCAAATCCGTCATCTTCTGCGAGTGGTTGCGGGCCGAGGCCGAAGCCTTCGTCTCGACACATCCCGCCCCGAGGCGGGATGCGCCGGGTTCCTAGCCGCTGCCGAGCTTCTTGTCCGGAAACACCTGGTATTCGGAGCTCGATGAGGACGTCGATTTCAAGCTTCCCTCAGGCCTGAAGCTGCACAAGATCGGCGAGGACAAGTCGATCGAGCAGATGCTTGTCGACGGCGAGATCGACGCCCTGCTACACCCTGATCTGATTGCCCCGATCAAGAAGCGCGACCCGCGCGTCGGCCGTCTCTTCCCCGACTACAAGGCCGAGGAGATCGCCTATTACGAGCGCACCGGCATCTTCCCGATTATGCATGTCATGGGCATCCGCCCGGAGATTGTCGCCCGCCACCCCTGGGTGCCGATCAATCTCTACATCGCCTTCGAGGAAGCCAAGCAGATCGCCATGAAGCGCATGGAAAACCCGCGCATCGTGCCGCTCGCCTGGTATCGCGAGGCCTGGGAGGAACAGCAGGCGATCATGGGCGACGATCCCTGGGCCTACGGCCTCGACGGCCAGAACGCCAGGACGCTGGAAACCGTGATCGGCTACGCGCACCAGCAGGGTCTGATCGACCACAAGGTGGCCCCCACCGATCTCTTCCTCGACATCTCGCAGGGCCGCAAACGCGGCGACAAGCACCGTGTGTAGCGCCTGCGACGACAGCAGCACCGCATTCGAACCGGCCTGGTCCGGCAGCGGCATCCGCTGCGACAATTCCTCGGAGAACAAGACGATGCATGAAGACCTGAAGCAGCGGATGATCGAGGCAGGCCGCATTCTGGAAGCCGCCGGCCAGGGCGACTGGACCCGTGGCCACGTCTCAATCCGCGTCCCCGATCAGCCCGATCGCTTCTACATGAAGCCGTCGAAATTCGGCCTCGAGGAGATCACCCTCGACAACATCATCACCGTCGATCTCGACGGCGAGAAGGTCGATGGCGAGTTCGGCCGCCACAACGAGGTCTATATTCATTCCGAGGTGCTGCGCGCCCGGCCGGATCTGAACGCTGTCGTTCATACCCACGCGCCCTATGCCACCGCCTTCTCGGCGCTCGGCAAGCCGCTGCAGCCGGTCGGCCACCCGGGCTCGATCTTCGCCGAGGGCCTGCCGGTCTTCTCGGAAACCACGGAGTTGATCACCACCGCCGAGCGCGGCAAGGCGGTTGCCGCCTGCCTCGGCGAGCATGGCGCCATGCTCTTGCAGAACCACGGCATCGTCACCGCCGCCGCCAGCATCGAGCAGGCGATCTATCTGGCGCTGTCGCTCGAAAACGCCTGCATGATGCAGCTGTGGGTCGAGGCTGCCGGCGGCGCCAAGGCGCTCGGCAAGCCCGAGGATATCAAGGCCAAGCGCAAGCACATGTTCCGCGACGAGATGTTCAAGGCGACCTTCGCCTATCTCGTCCGCCGCCTGAAGCGCGGCTGAAGCGGCCAGACATAGACGACTGAGGAGGAGTCCCCATGTATTATATCGACGCGTTCAACCATTTCTTCCCGAAGGCGCTCTGGGAGCGCATCCAGAAGCTCGAAGGCGCCGGCAAGGATATCGGCCGTCGCATGCAGGGCGTACCCTGCATCTACGATCTCGAAACCCGCTTCCGCGTCATGGACGAGTTTCCTGACTACCGGCAGATCATCTCGCTCGGCATGCCGCCGCTGGAAGCCATGGGCGGTCCGGAACTCGCCACCGAATTTGCCCGCATCGCCAATGACGGCCAGGCCGAACTCGTCGAGAAATATCCCGAGCGCTTCGCCGGCTTCGTCGCCGCGCTGCCGATGAACGCGCCCGACGCTGCCGTTCGCGAGGCCGAACGCGCCTTCACCGAACTCGGCGCCAACGGCTTGCAGATCCACACCAACGTTAACGGCGCGCCGCTTGACGAGGAGCGCTTCTTCCCGATCTTCGAAGTCGCCGCCAAGCACAACAAGCCGGTGCTGCTGCACCCCTCGCGCAATGCCTCGATGACCGACTACGCCACCGAGGACAAATCGAAATACGAGATCTGGTGGACCTTCGGCTGGCCCTACGAGACCAGCGCCGCCATGGCCCGTCTGGTCTTCTCCGGCTTCATGGACCGCCTGCCCAACCTGAAGGTTCTCGCCCACCACATGGGCGCCATGGTGCCCTATTTCGAAGGACGCGTCGGCCCGGGCTGGGACCAGCTCGGCAAGCGCACCACGGATGAGGACCTGACGCTGGTGCTGAAGCGCCTGAAGAAGCGCCCGCTCGATTACTTCAAGGATTTCTACGCCGACACCGCCGTCTTTGGCTCGAAGGCAGCCACCATCTGCGGCCTGGAATTCTACGGCAGCGACCGCATCCTCTTCGCCTCGGATTCGCCCTTCGATCCCGAAAAGGGTCCGGGCTATATCCGTGACACGCTGAAGATCCTGAATTCGCTCGACCTTCCCAAGGAAGACATGGAAAAGATCTGCTTCCGCAATGCCGAGGCCCTGTTCGGGCTGAAGGGCAGATAACCTGCGAGAAGTTGAACTGGTGCGCGGCCGCAATGCGTCCTATAACGGCCGCGCATCATTGACCGGACATATCCTTGCCCCGCCTTACGCCGATCATTCTCGCCATCGCCCTGTTCATGGAGCGCATGGATTCGACGATCATCGCGACGAGCCTGCCGGCAATCGCCGCCGATATCGGCACCTCGCCGATCGCCCTGAAACTGGCCGTCACCAGCTACCTTGTAGCACTCGCCGTCTTCATTCCGATCAGCGGCTGGATGGCGGATCGCTTCGGCGCTCTCAACATCTTCCGCACCGCCATCGGCGTCTTCATGATCGGTTCGATCGGCTGCGCCTTCTCGGGCTCGATCGGCGCCTTCGTCTTCTGGCGGCTGGTGCAGGGTGCCGGCGGCTCGATGATGACGCCCGTCAGCCGCCTTCTGCTGGTACGCGGAACGCCGAAACACCAGCTGGTCGATGCGCTCGCCTGGCTCACCATCCCCGCTCTCGTCGGCCCGATCCTCGGCCCGCCCGTCGGCGGCTTCTTCACCACCTATCTCAGCTGGCACTGGATCTTCTGGATCAATGTGCCGATCGGCATAGCCGGCACCATTCTCGTCACGAAGCTATTGCCACCCGTCGAGCCGCGTGAACCGAAGCCGCTCGATTTTACCGGCTTCTTTCTCTCGGGGATCGGCTTCAGCGCCTTCGTCTTCGGCATTTCCGTCGTCAGCCTGCCGGCGCTGCCGATGTATTACGGCTATACGACGATCGCGATCGGCATACTCATGGGCATTGCCTATCTCTGGCATGCCAAGCGCACCGAGCATCCGCTGCTCGACCCGCGGATGTTCCGCTATCCGATCTTCCGCGCTTCCATCATCGGCGCCTCGAATTTCCGCATGGGGCTCGGCGCCCTGCCCTTCCTGATGCCACTGATGCTGCAGCTCGGCTTCGGGCTGACACCCTTCCAGTCGGGCATGGTGACCTTCATCACCGCGGTGGGATCGCTGAGCTCGAAATTCGGCGCCGCCCGCACCTTCGCGCTCTTCGGCTTCCGCCGCATCCTGATCGTCACCACCTTCATCTCCGCCATTCTGCTCGGCATCAACGCGCTCTTCCATCCGGGCACGCCGATGTGGCTAATCATGGGCTGCCTGCTGATCGGCGGCATCCTGCGCTCGATGGCCTTCTCCGGCATCAGCGCCATGTCCTTCGGCGATGTCGACGAGGCCGATACCGGCCAGGCGACGGCGATCAATGCGGTGGCCCAGCGCGTCTCGATGGCCATGGGCGTGGCGGTAGCGGGCGCCTCGCTCGATATCACCAGCAGCCTGCATGGCGGCGGGCTGCTGCTCTCGGATTTCCACATCGCCTTCGCCGTCGTCGGTCTGGTCTCCGCCTCCAGCGTCATCACCTTCTGGCGCCTGCCGCCACAGGCCGGCGACGACCTCGTCCGCCGCCGTCCGCGTCACGCCGATTGAGCTGATCTATCCCCTAGCGCACGGCCGAACTCGCGCGGTGAACAGCCGTTGTGGCGGCGAAACGCGGTACTGAACGCGCTGGCAGAGTCATAACCGATGTCGCCGGCAAGACGCTCGAGGCTGATATCGCCACGGCTCAGCGCATCGCGCGCCAGCGCCATCCGCCACTGCGCGAGATAGTCGATCGGCGTCGTGCCAAGAGCCTCGGCAAAGCGGGCGGCAAAGGCCGAGCGCGACATGCCCGCCAGCTTCGCCAGCCCCTCGACGGTCCAGCGCGCACAGACATCGGCATGCATCGCCCGCAAAGCACGGGCGAGCGAGGGATCACGCATCGAACGCAGCATGCCCGATGTCACCGGCCCGGCATCCATACCGCCGCCCCAGCGCAGCGCCTCGACCAGCATCACCTCCAGCAGCCGCTCGACCACCGGTTCGCGGCCCGGCCGGTCGGCCACGCTCTCTTCCATGATCAGCGCGATGATGCGCTTCAGCCGGTCGGCCTCGCCCTCATCGGCACGGATATGGATGATCCCGGGCAGCAGTGCCAGCAGCAGCCCTGCATTGACCGGCTCGATCTGGAAGCCGCCGCCGAGCATCCGGAAATCCGCCTCGCCTTCCGCCTCGCCATGCCGCACCGGCTGATCGGTGGGTTCGCGCGGCAGCCGCTCTGCCTCGGCATGACTGAACAGCGAGAACGCCGGCGTCGATGGAATGAGAATGAAATCGCCGGCTGCAAGCCGGATCGGCGCTTCCTCGTCAAACTGAAGGAAGCAGGCACCCTCGAGTACAATGGCAAATCCAGGCGCCCCATAGGGACGGTAGCGCGCGCCCCATTTGCCGCGGCCGGTGATCGGCTTGGAGACGGCGGCATGCGGCCGAAGCAGGCCAATGAGGTCGCTGAAAGGATCCATGATGGACGATCTACAATGTTTTATGGATTTCTGATTATAGATCGTCTTTGAGACTTGTCTATGCTCCCTGACAACGAAAGGAGCCCGACATGGCCAAGACGATGATGATCACAGGAAGCTCGACAGGATACGGAAAGGCAGCAGCAGAGTTCTTCCTCGACAAGGGGTGGAACGTGCTGGCGACGATGCGACAGCCGGAGAAGGCGGCCTTCGCGGATAAAACCGGCCGCCTCAAGGTCCTGCCGCTCGATATTACCAGCGACGACAGCATCCGCGCGGCGATCGCCTCCGGCATCGAAGCCTTCGGCACGATAGACGCCTTCGTCAACAATGCCGGGATCGGCCTCGCCTCAGCCTTCGAGGCAACACCCGATGCGGTCACCCGTGAAATCTTCGAAACCAATAGCTTCGGCGTCTTCACCGCCTGCCGGGCGATCATTCCGGTGATGCGCAGACAGGGCGGCGGCACCATCATCAACGTCACATCGAGCGCCGGCATCGGCCCAATGCCGATGGTCGCCGTCTACTGCGCCAGCAAATGGGCCGTCGAGGGTTTCACGGAATCGCTTGCCTACGAACTCGAACCCTTCGGCATCAAGGCTCGCCTCGTCGAGCCCGGCTATGCGCCGACAACTAGCTTCACGGCCAATAGCGGCGACCGCATGAACGGCCTGATCCCGGATGACTACGGCACATATGCGCAGACCTATTTCCAGAAGATGGCAAACTACCCGACGCCCTACTGCAACGAGCAGGAAGTGGCCGAGGCGATCTTCGCGGCGGCGACGGACGAGGCAAGGCAAGTGCGCTACCTGGCTGGAGCCGATACCAGGATGGTCGCCGATCTCCGCTGGACGACATCAGACGCCCACTACACTGAGACGATGCGGAAAACCTTCAGCCCGCAGGGCGGCGAGTAGCAAAAGCATGGCCGCCGCAGCCGACCAGCGCGGCGGCCATGAACATCAGGCGATGATGCCCTGCAGGTTGTCGAGGATCGCATTCCAGCCGCCGCGATGGCCGTCGCGGGCCTCTTCGCTGCGGAATTTCACCTGCTTCAGGGTGATTTCGGTCGTGTTCGCATCGACCTCGGCGAGATCGATCGTCACGACGCTGTCGTCGAGCGAATAGGGCGACTCCCAGGTGAAGGCGAGGCGCGCGTGCGGATCGATCTCCAGATAGGTGCCGGCATGCGGGATTTCGCGCTCGGCGGTCTTCATCACGATCGAGAAGCGGCCGCCCTTCACCGGGTCGTTCGACACCTTCGATACATCGCTGCCGCCGGTCGGCGTGCGCATGAACTGCGCCAGGATTTCCGGCGAGAGCCAGGCGTTGAAGACCGTCTGGCGGGGCGCTGCGATCTTGCGGTTGATTGTTAGTTCCAGTTCACTCATGTCCGTCATCCTTTGAAACGAGAATAGCCTCCAGCGCCGAAAGGCGCAGGTCCCAGATGGACTTCAGTTGCGCGAACCAGCCCTCAGTCAGCTTTAGTGGTTCGAGCTCCGCGGCCATGAAATGCTCACGGCCGACAGTCCTGCGGGTCACAAGTCCCGCCTCCTCCAGCACCTTGATGTGCTTAGAAACGGCATTCAGGGACATGTCGAAATGAGCGGCAAGCGAAGTCACTCTCAGCGCCCCTTCCTGAACAAGAAGCGTAAGGATCTGCCGCCGCGTGGTGTCACCCGCGGCCTTCAGAATACGTGACAGAGCGTCGTCGTCCATTTATTCACCCGTATGGTTGAATATACAAAATTCGAATCGATAGTCAACCATATGGATGAATGTTTTCGCACGAGGCAAGAGCATCAGTCCCAGAACCACGACTTTCGCACCTCGGCGCGGGCGGCTTCGCGAGTCATGCCGATATCGCTGAGCTCACTAACCGAAAGCTCAAGCAGGTTTCTGCGCGTGCGGCGCTTTTCCAGCCAATGTTTCAACGCCGCTACCAGCCCGCCTGACGCCAGCCTCCATCGCCCCGCGTCTGCCCTGCGTCCGGCGCTCTCTTCAGTCTCGATCGTCATGCCAGTCTCCTGCCGTTTTGAAGGCGCGAGGATGGCCTGGCAGGAGCAGTGAAAGAAGCTTATCATTGTTATGCAATGCATAAGGATTTCTTTGATGATCAATCTCGATCAGCTGGCGGCCTTCGTCAGCGTCGCCGAACTCGGCAGCTTCACGGCGGCCGCTGACCGCGCCGGGGTCACGCAGCCGGCAGTCAGCCTGCAGATCAAGCTGCTGGAACAGCGATTGGGCGTGCGGCTGATCGAACGCGTGGGACGCCGTGCCCAGCCTTCGGCCGCCGGCGTCGAGTTCCTCGCCCATGCGCGAAAGATCATCGAGCAATGCGATACGGCGCTCGATGCCATGGCGCCCTATAAGGAAGGGGCTGCGGGCCGTGTGCGGATCGGCAGCGGCGGCACAGCCTCCATCCATCTGCTGCCTCGCGCCATCGCCGCCGCCAAGAAGCGCATGCCGGGTCTCGAGATCACCGTGAAGATCGGCAATACCGACGAGATCCTCCGCGATCTGGAATCCAACGCGCTCGACCTCGCCGTCGTCACCCTTCCCGCCGCAGCAAGGTCGCTGGAGGTCGAGATCTTCTACGAGGACGAGCTTCTGGCCGTCGCCCCGCGCGGCAGCGACATGCCGGAAGGCGGCCCCGATGCTGCTTTCCTGCAGCAGAAGGTGATGATGCTTTATGACGGCGGTAATACCCGCCAGGCGACGGACAAATGGTTTGCCGATGCAGGCATCCGTGCCCAGCCGGTCATGGAATTCGGCAGCGTCGAGGCGATCAAGGAACTGGTGGCGGCCGGTCTCGGCTGGTCGGTGCTGCCGTCGCTGGCGCTGCGCCGCGACCGCGCCGGCTATCTCGCAACGTCGCCGGTGAAACCGCGTCTGGTCCGCCAGCTCGGCATCGTCATGCGCCGCGACAAGCACCTGACCCGCGGCCTGCGCGAAATCGTCAAATGCCTGCGCGACTTCAAGGACTGATGGCGGCTATTTCTCGGCTTTGGAGAGAACGAACGGTACGACCGCCGTCAGGATGGCGGCGACCGGTGCGTTGCGCAGCATGCGGCCGAACACATAGGTTCCGCCCATCGCGCCCGCGAGCTTCAGCCACGGGTAGTCGCCGAGCTGGTCATGGGCGCTTCTGTCGGCCCATTCCAGATTGTTGCGCACTACGGCAGCACTCTGCTCCTTGATCACCGAAAGGCGCGCCCGTAGTGCTTCGAGCTCTGCCTGCAGCCGGTGGAGATCGGCCTCAAGGGCCGCATCCTCCTCCGGATTGTCCCGGACGAAATCATCGGCCATCGCCTCCGCTTCCATCTCGGCCAGATGCGCCTGAAGGTCCGCTTCGGTTGCGTCTGCTCCGGGCCGTGATCTGTCTGGCATCTGTCTCTCCTGCGTTTGCGGTCTCAACCCACTGCTGCTGAAGACGGAAACTCCCGGACAGGCGAAAAGTTTCGCGAAGATCGGGCGCTCACCGCTTTTCAGCGAAATCCGGCTGTTTTTCTACCCCGCTTGGCACCTGCGGAGGCGCGCGGCCTACATCCGGCAGTGGATTCTAATCCTAATTGGCAGGTTGATATGGGGTGATGCGGCTGACGTTATAGGCTCATGAGGTTTGTGTTGATTTATATCGTAGCGTGCGTAACGGTGAGCCTGGCAACGGGGTTCGTCATCTATCCATTTTTCGCGCCGCCGCTCGACCCGGTAACCAGACTGTCCGCAACCGGCACAGTCAACCTCGCTCCAAAGACGACAGCAAAGACATTCCGCGTCCGCCAAAGCTGCGTGGCGCCGACCGAATGCGCCGCCTATGCATCCTCCGAAAGCCTTGCCGATCTGCTGGCAGCACGCTTCCCGTCGGCCGATATGCATGCCGTTCCTCCACAGCCGCCGCTCGAGCTCGACGGCAGAACCGGGCGTCATGAGGAGAAGGCGCTGTGACGCCGCGTTCGGCTGCATCGCGCAAAATCAACCATCCATTAACCATAATTAGGCATCGTCGATATAAACACGGAGAGGGCCGTTGAAGCATCAGACGATAATCGCGCGGGTTGCAGCATGCATGCTGATGTCTTCCGCACTGGCCGGCTGCGTGAGCGGTCCGGATCATGTCCCCCCGGAGATGCCGCTTCCCGCGAAGTTCGGTGAAGGCGGGGTCAAGAGCAATGGTGATGTTGCGACCGCCCAGTGGTGGACGGCCTATCGCGACCAGCGGCTGAATTCGCTGGTGGCCCAGGGCATCGGCCAGAACCTCGACGTGCTGCAGGCGCTGGAGCGCATCAACGCTGCCGAAGCCCAGGTGACGGTCGCCGGTGCAGGCGCGCTGCCCAGCCTCGTCGTCGGTGCTTCCCATACCGTCAGCGGCCAGATGGGCAACCTTCGCACCCGCTCCGGCGCCACCAACACCACCGCCGGTGAAGCCAATGTCTCCTGGCTGCTCGATCTGTTCGGCGAATACCGCCGTTCGAAGGAAAGTGCGCTGGCATCGCTGGATTCGGCCTATGCCACCGCCGATGTCGCCAAGCTCACCTTCCTCCAGGATCTGGTCAACAGCTATATCGACGCCCGCTACTACCAGGAACGCATCGCGCTCTCCCAGGCAAACCTGAAGTCGCGCCGCGAAACCTTCGACCTCACCAAGTTCCAGCTCGAAGCCGGTGCCGCCTCGCGCCTCGACGTCGTCCAGGCCGAAGGTCTGGTGCAGTCGACCCAGGCCGAAATCCCCGGTCTCGAAACCAACTTCCGGGTTGCCGCCCATCACATCGCCACCCTGCTCGGCCTGCCCGCCTCCTCGCTGGTCAGCGATCTGCAGAAGGGCTCGCATCAGCCGGTGTTCCGTGGTGGCCTGCAGGCCGGCATGCCGGCTGACCTGATCCGCAACCGTCCCGATATCCGCAAGGCCGAACGGGATCTGGCCGCCGCCACCGCCAATATCGGCGTGGCCGAGGCACAGCTCTATCCGTCGATCTCGCTGTCCGGCTCGATCTCGCCCTCCTATGTCCGCCCGGTCGGCGGCAATGGCGGCCTGACCACCTGGTCCTTCGGCCCGACGCTGAACCTGCCGATCTTCGACGGCGGCCGCCTGCGCGCCAATGTCGACATCACCAAGTCGGATGCCAAGGCTGCCTATCTCGCCTGGAAGTCTGCGGTGCTGAGCGCCGTCGAGCAGGTCGAGAACGCACTCTCGGCGGTCCGCCGCGATGCGCAGACGGTTCAGGCTCTGCGTGCCCAGGTGAAGACCACCCAGGAATCGCTTGAGCTCTCGACCGCCAGCTACAAGGACGGCGCGTCCTCGCTGCTCGACGTTCTCGATGCCCAGCGCAACGTCTCGACGGCCCAGGCAAGCCTGGCCGCTGCCGTCCAGCAGATGGCCAAGGACTACGTCTCGCTCAACGTCGCCGTCGGCGGCGGCTATGCGCCCGATGGCGCAAAGCCGAGTGCTGTCGCGAAGGTGGAAACAATCGCCCCGCCAAAGGGAAGCTGAACCGCGGCAAGCGTGCAACAGAAGGCGCTAAAAAGCGCCTTATCTGCCCGAAAACCGGCTATTTCGCCCCAGTTTAAGCCCTTAACCCAAAGGGATTAGTTGATTTCGACCATCGATATGGCATCCTGACCTCGGGATTGGGGAAAGTAGCGAGTAGAACCTATTCCAAATGCGGCAGCTAATACTCGCGGACTATAGAGCCGCGACCTGGCTCCTTGCGGAAGGGCTCGCTTCGGAACACGGAGCGAGCCCGGTTTCGTTGATATCCAGGAATCTTGCGCGGCGGGTGCGGTTTGGGCCCGCTTCGTGATGCTGTCCGCCTCTCCTTTTTCACGCTAATCCGAATGAAGCATTCCGGGGCCCGCCGCGCGGACGCTTCAGTGCGTCCCATGCGCGCGAGCTACCCCAGCGGCCAAAAGAACTAGCTGCGCCTACCGCCTCCAGGGGATTTCGCTCGCGGGCGTTTCGCCTGATCATCCGTGCCAGTATGCCCGGCGGCCCTCCGCCAGGACGATGCGAACCATGAGGCTGTCAGATGACCATTGGCGCAAAAGGACGCGGACGTTTCTCCGCGAAGGTTGCGGGCGCCGCCCTACTCTTGCTTGCAGCCGCCCCGTCAGGCGTTCTGGCTGATGAAAGTGGCTACCAGGTCCGTCCCGAAACCAAGCTGAAGGTCACCGTGGTCGAATGGGTGGCCTCGACCGGCGACTACAAGGAATGGACCGCGCTCAACGGCGAATTCACCGTCACGCCGGCCGGCAACATCTTCATCCCGATGATCGGCCAGATGAATGTCGAGGACAAGACGGTCGACGAGATCTCGCAGCTGATCGGCGCCAACCTGAAGCGCATCACCGGACTGGCGACCGCGCCGACCGCCTCTGTCGAGGTGGTCAAATACCCCATGGTGTATGTCAGCGGTGCCGTCGAACGCTCCGGCGAGTTCGAATTCCGCCCCGGACTGACCGTCAAGCAGGCAATGGCCATGGCCGGCGGCAAGGAACGCCGCAGCAGCCCGCAGGGCGAATATTCCGACGCCGAACAGATCCGCTATGCTGGCGATCTCGGCCGCCTCGAACTGCAGCTCAAGCAATATATGGCAAAGCGCGCCCGGCTGATGGCCGAGTTTTCCGGCAAGGATTCAATCGAATTTCCGCCCGAGATCGCTGCGGCCAGCCAGGATCCGATCATCGGCCAGATCATCCAGAGCGAGACCGCCCTATTCAAGGCCCGTGCCGATGCGCTGAGCCGCGCGCTGCAATCAGCAACCGAGCTCGAAACCCTGCTGACCAGCGAAATCAGCGTCCTCGACGAGAAGATGTCGACGCAGGACCGGCAGGTCACCATCGCCCAGGACGAGTTGAGCGACATCTCCAAGCTCGTCGATACCAAGATCCTGACCACCTCGCGCAAGACAGCCCTCGAGCGCACGGTCGCCGAAATGCAGGGCAGCAAGCTCGACCTCGTCGTCGCCTCGATGCAGGCCAAGCAGAAGCTCAGCGAAACCAAGCGAGACGCCGAAACCCTGAAGAGCCAGCGCACCACCGAAGCCGGCCAGGAGCTGCAGACCACCGAGTCCGACATCGAGGATACCAAGCTGAAGCGGGCAACCACGCTCCAGCTCCTGCAGATCGCCGGTGCAACGGTGTCCCGCTACCAGAGCCTCAAGGCCGTCGATCTCCAACCGCTGGAATTCTGGGTGACGCGCACCGCAAGCGACATTCCGACGACGAGCGAAGTTCAGGACACCGAGGAACTGCAGCCCGGTGACGTTCTCGATGTTCGCTACAACGTATCCACCAGCTTCCAGGGAACGGTCATTTCCGCCCTGGAACCTGAACAAAAACAAACGCCCTAGGGAGCTGCGAGGATAGACATGGTCATTCAGGAGATCGGCAAAATCGTTCCCGGCAATCATCACGCTTTCGATGAGACGCAGCGCGAATACATATCCTTCCGTGACATCTGGGCATTCCTGAAGCGCCACGCCGCGCATCTGGCGATCTGCACGGCACTCGGCGTGTCGGTCGGCGGGCTCTATATCTTCAGCACCGAGCCGATCTTCTCGGCAACGACCCGCCTGGTCATGGACCCCGAACAGGGCCGCATCGCCTCGCAGGACGCCTTCACCGGCACCATCATCATCGAAGCCGCCGAAATCGCCAGCCAGGTGGAAATCGTCAAGTCGGAATCGATCGCCCGCGACGTCATCGCCAAGCTGAAGCTCGATCATGACCCTGAGATCATCGGCGGCGAATCCTGGCGCGGCATGATAACGGGCGCCATCAAGAGCATCATCCCGGGCATGCACAAGCCGGAGACTGCGCCGCAATCCCCAACCGAGACGGCTGAAGAAGCCCTGATGCGCCGCACGATGGCGTCTTTCCTCTCCCGCGTCACGGTGACCCGCGTCGGCCAGTCCTATATTCTCGAAATCGGCTACAGCTCCACCGATCCGGAAAAGGCGGCCCGCGTCGCCAATGCCATTGCCGACGCCTATATCCGCTCAGGCCTTGCCGAGCGCGCCGCCGCCGCGCAGAGCGGCGCCAAGTGGCTCGAAAGCCGGTTGATCGAAGTTGGCCGGAAAGCCCGCGAGACGGCGATGCAGGCGGAAGAATTCCGCGCCAAGAACGGCATCATGGAGATCAATGCCACCTCCTCGCTCGACCAGCAGCAGCTTTCCGAAATCAGCACCCAGGAACTCAGCGCCCGTACCCAGACGGCGGCTGAAGCCGCAAAATACGACGCACTCGCCCGCCTGAAGAACGGCGGGGAGCCCGATGCGACGGTGCAGGAAGCCGTCAACAATCCGCGTATCCAGAAGCTTCAGGAGGACCTGAGCATCGCCGTGTCGAAGCTCAACAATCTGACCGGCCGTTACGACGCCGGCAATCCAGCCGTCGTTGCGGCACAGGACGAGGTCGCCGGGCTGAAGAAGGCGATCGACGACGAATATACCCGCATCCAGTCACTCTACGCCACCAATCTGGAAGTCGCCAAGAACCGCGAGCAGCTGCTGAAGAACCAGCTGGAAACGCTGACCGCCGCCGGGACCGACAAGAACCTTGCGCGTGTCGAACTGACCGAGATGGAAAGCCAGGCCACCACCTACCGCCGGATTTACGAAACCATCCTGCAGCAGGTGACCGGCGCCATCCAGCGCCAGTCCTTCCCGATCGGCAACGCCCGTATCGTCACGGCGGCCACCGCTCCGCTTTCCAAGAACTGGCCGAAACCCAGCCTCATCATTCCGCTGACCGCCATGCTCGGCCTTGCCGGTGGCCTCGGCATGGCGCTGTTCAACGACGGTTACCGCCGCCGCCTCAATGTCCTCGGGCGGCTGCGCAGCGAGCTCGGCATCAATTCGCTCGGGACCATCCCGTTGATCGGCCGCGATGGCAATCTCGCCGCCAGCGTCTCGCCTGTCAGCATCGACGTCGCCTACCGGCGGGTTCTCGATGCACCCTATTCACGCTTCACGGAATCCTTGCGCAGCATACGCGGCGCCATCGACGCTGCATTCCGCTCCAACAATTCGACCGTCATCGGCATCACCTCGATCACGCCTGGCGCCGGAAAGACGACGCTCAGCGTCAATCTGGCTCAGGTCTACCAGCATGAAGGCAGCAATGTCGTTCTCGTCGATGCCGACTTCATCAACGCACGCCTGAGCGCAGTCGCAGCCGACTCCGGCCCGGCCTTCGGCCTGAAGCTGCTCGGCTCCGATCACGCCGCCCGCAAGAACAACCAGCGTCCGAACGATCTCGAGCCGGTGGTGGATAACGAGGGCGCGCTCGCGACCGTTACCGTACCCGACATCATGCGCTCGGCAGGCGCGCATCAGCGCTTCGGCCACCTGATGGCCTTGCGCCAGGAAATCGAGGCGTTGCGCCGCAAGTTCAAGATCGTCATCGTCGATATGTCGCCCTTCGAGGGGTCGGCTGATACGCGCCAGATCTGCAGCTTCATGGACGGCGTGCTGCTGGTCCTCGACAATGGCAGCGACGTGACCAACGACCGTATCCAGAACGCCCTCAGCGAATTCAGCAGCGGCCGCATCAATCTTCTCGGCGTCGTCACGACACAGATCAGCGCCGCAAAGCCGAAAGTATCGGGCGGCCGCCACAAGCTCCTGAAACCAACCGGGGCCGCCCGGACCGCCTCGGTACCGGCAATCATCAACCGCACCACGGCATCACCGCTGAACATGGTGGTTGGGATCGCCAGCTCGGGGCGCCGCGACATCCTCTCGGCCATTCTGCCGCAGATCTCGAAGCAGACGCGCCAACCCGACGAGGTCATCGTCTGCGTCACCTCGACCACCGATATCGACCAGGTGTCGCTCTCCTCGCTTGCCTGCCCCGTCCGCATCATCATTTCCGAGCGCGGCCTCTGCAGACAGCGAAACGAGATCGTCGCCAATGCCGGAAACGCCGGTGTGGTGCTCTTCCTCGACGACGACTTCATCATGGTGCCGAACTATATCGAGCGGCTGGAAACCATCTTCCAGACCCATCCGGATGTCGCCATGTGCACCGGCCGGGTATTGGCCGATGGCATCATCGGCCCCGGCATCTCCGTCCACGACGGGTTGAAGCTGGTCAGCGACCGCGCCCGGCAATCGTCGAACCTGCCGATGACCATCAGCCCGATCTACAACGCATACGGCTGCAACATGGCAATTCGCATGTCGGCGGTGAAGGCAGGCGATATCCGCTTTGACGAAAACCTGCCGGCTTACGGCTGGCTCGAGGACGTCGATTTCAGCCGCCGCATCGCCGAATATGGCAGCGTCGTTTCCGCCGATAGCCTCGAAGGCGTCCATCTCGGCGTCAAGGTCGCCCGCACAGCGGGTCTGAAGCTCGGCTACTCGCAGATCGCCAACCCGATCTATCTGATGCGAAAGCAGACGATGGGTACGCGTTACGGCACAGTCCAGATCGGCCGCAACGTCGCGGCGAACTTCGCCAAATGCCTGCGGCCGGAACCCTGGGTCGATCGCCGCGGCCGGCTGAAGGGCAACATGCTTGCGATGCTCGACCTTTTCCGCGGCCGGTTGACCCCGCGCCGGATCGAAAGTCTGGAATAGCGGATGCGGCACCGTCGGCCCGATCGCGTCGTGATCATCAATGACCGTTCCGAACGGGTCGGCGGCGCTTCCAATCTCGCGGTCCTCTCCGCCGAACTGATCCGCGACCGGGGTATCCCGGTCACCTACTTCGCCGGAGACGGCGTCGAGCACGGTATCGCTTCGGCCGAGATGGTCGGCGTCGGCGGCATGCCGCTCGTCAACCAGCACAAGCTGGCGGCAACGATCGGCGGTCTCTACAATCAGGCCGCCTACGACAGCCTGCGCGGCGTCATCGCCCGCACCGATTCACCCGGCACGATCTATCACGTTCATGGCTGGTCGAAGATCCTCTCGCCGTCGATCTTCCGGGCGCTCTGGCGCGTCCGCTCGCGGGTGGTACTGCACGCCCACGACTATTTCCTCTCCTGCCCGAACGGCGGCTATGCCAACTATCAGAGCCACCGTGTCTGCAACCTGACGCCGATGTCGGCGCGGTGCCTGACGACACAATGCGACAAACGCGGCTATCACGAGAAAGTCTGGCGCTCGACCCGCCATCTGATCCGCCAGCACTTCTTCCCGACGCGCTACGTTCCGGCCAATATCGTCATCGTGCACCAGCACATGCATGAATATTTCACTCGCGCCGGCATCAATGCCGAATTCATCCGCACCATCCGCAACCCGGTGGAGCCCTTCCTGCACCTGCCGCCCAGTCCGGCGGAGACGAAGAAATTCTTCTTCATCGGCAGGCTGGAGCCGGAAAAGGGCTTCGAGGATGCGGCGCGCGCAGCGCGTCTCGCCAATGTCCCGCTGCATGTCATCGGCGATGGCGCCGGCCGCGCGATGCTGGAACGCGATTACCCCGAAGCCGTCCTGCACGGCTGGAAGAGCAAGGAAGAGATCGCGGGCCTCGTCACCGACGCACGCTGCATCGTCATCTCCTCGCGCGTGCCGGAACCCTTCGGTCTTGCCGCGGTCGAGGCGGTCGCCAGCGGCATTCCCGTGATCATTCCACAAGCCGCACTGCTCGCCCGCGAGATCGCCGATCTCGGCTGCGGATTGACCTTCGAGAACGGCAATATCGAAACCTTGGCAGCCGCCATGCGGCGGCTTGCCGATGATGACGCCCTCATTCGCACCATGAGTGCAAACTGCCTGCGCCAGCGCTCCGGCATGGCACATACCTCCCTCTCCTGGGCTGAGGCCCTGTTCGAACTCTACGATGAGATCCTCGAACGGGCACATGCTGGCCAAGAAGCTGCACTTGCTGGGTAATCCCGCATCGCAAGGCAACGATTGGACGCGCCCGATTACCTCTATGTGACTAGCCGACTACCCTCAGGATGAATTGTAAATGGCCAGAGGCGCTGGCAACCTGATCATGGGTTCAAGGGTAAATGGGGTTTGATATGTTATCTGCTTTCGACGGCTTTGCCCGCGGTGACCAGGTCACGCCGGAGATCCGTGTCGTTGCAGCCGGCTACCGGCTCAAGCGTACCCTCGACATCGTTTTCGCTAGCCTCGGCCTGCTGTTTCTGGCCCCCGCCCTGATCCTGATCGTCATCGCCCTTTTGATCGTCGATGGCCGTCCCATCTCCTTCAGCCATACCCGTGTCGGCAAATACGGCCGCCCGTTTCGCTGCCTGAAATTCCGCTCGATGCGCACCGATTCCGCCGAGCGCCTGGCCGAAATCCTGGCGACCGATCCGGTGCGCCGGGCCGAATGGCAGGAAACCCAGAAGCTGATGAATGACCCGCGCGTCCACTGGCTCGGCAAGCTCTTGAGAATGACCAGCGCCGACGAATTGCCGCAGCTGATCAACGTGCTGCGCGGCGAGATGAGCCTTGTCGGCCCGCGCCCCATCATTGCCGAGGAAATCGAGCGCTACGGCGCCAACGCCCATGTCTATCTGGCGATGACCCCTGGCCTGACCGGCATGTGGCAGGTCAGCCGCCGCCAGGACACCTCCTACGAGGAACGCGTCCAGTATGACGTGGATTACTACCGCTCGTGTTCATTCACAACGGATATCAGCATTCTCTGGAAAACGGTCGGGGTGGTTTTTCTCGCTCACAACGAGAAAGAGCGGCTCACCAAATGAAAATGGCGGCGAGAATGACCCAGCAGGCGAGGCAGAACAGCGCCAAGCCCCAGCGGAGCTTGTATTTCAGGAAAGACGGGCGGCCATCCGGCGCCTGGCCGGGACCGGCATCCTTGGAAAGATCACTGAAGCTGGCCGCGCTCTGCGCATATGCAGATTTACGTGCCGCCTTTGACTCTGTGATCATGACATTGTCTCCCTACCTATTCGGCAGCCGACTCAGTACAAGCTCTCCGTCCTGCCGGAAATCGCATACCGCGCAAACCTTGTCCAACGATTGTTTCTTTGCTTGGCAAAGCAGCGCCGCATCTTTCCGGGCTGCAGTAATAACACCGCAGCCGCCTTGTTGTTCAATCCGCCGCGAGGTTCGGTGAGATGAAGGAGCGGGAGGAAAGACCGGACAGCCAGAATCCGCAGCAGAAAGCCAGGCGCATGAAGATGCCCGCCTTCGTCGGTGCGGGGCTCTGGACGCTCTCTGCCAAGATCGTCTCGCAGCTCGCCCAGCTGCTGGCATTCCTGCTCGCCGCCCGCATCCTCGAATCGGCGCAATTCGGCTTTTACGCCTACAGTTCGGCGATCGCCATCCTGCTGGTGCTTTGTGCCGAGGGCGGCTGGGGCGAGTATGTGATGAAGTCCCACAGCACCGGCCGCGAGCTCGACCAGATCGGTACGATTGCGGTGATGTCTGGCGTTCTCTGCACCGGGGTCGGCTTCCTGATTTCCGGCGCCCTGCATGTCTGGAACGAACAATGGCTCGGCATTCTGATCGCACTCTACAGCTGCTGGTTCCTGCCCTCCTCGCTGTCGGTCGTCTATGACGGCCTCCTCGTCAATCGCGGGCAGTTGAAGCAGCAATCGATCATCCGCATCGTCGCCGAGGGCTTCGGGCTCGCCGTCACCATCGCCGGTCTGCATGCCGGCTTCCACGTCGCCTCGCTGATCATCGGCCGGCTGGTGATGCAGACCACCTGCCTGGTCGGCTCCTTCATCGTCGTGCGCTGGTATCCGCGCTTCCATCTCACCCGCGCTTTCCTCTTCGATATCCTCGAATTCTCGCGGCACATCCTCTCCAACCGGATCATCTTCTACCTGCGCTCCTATTCCGGCACGCTGGCGCTCGGCAGCTTCCTGGGCCTAGCCGAAGCCGGTTACTACCGCGCTGCCGAACGGATCGTCGGCGCCATTTCCGAGCTGCTCGGCGAACCGGCCCGCATGCTGGCCTGGACGGCCTTCCGCAAGATCAAGGGGCAGCCGGCAGACCCGCAGAAATTCGAGGAGCTTGGCCGCACCGCAACGCATTTCATGACGGCGCTGATGATCGTCTCGGCCCCCGTCTATATCGGCCTGGCGCTAGTCTCTCCCGCTCTCGTCGATATCGCGCTCGGCGACAGCTGGGCGCCGACCGCGGCACTCGTCTCCATCCTCGCCATCAAGCAGGTTCTGCTGATCCCGGGTTATGTCACCGAGCCGCTGCTGTCGATCACCGGCAATATTGCCCGGATGCCGCGCCTGATGCTGCTGAACGGCGTCGTGGCGATCGCCCTGATAGTCGCCGCAGCACCCTTCGGGGTCGAGGCCGCCGCCTTCGGCCAGTGCATCGCCGCGCTGATCAGCCTGAAAATCTCCGCCCATCTGCAAGGCCGCTACGGCGGCCTCGACTGGAAGCGGGTGTTCCGCGATTGCGGCTATGTCTTCATCGCGATCCTCGCGATGTCGGCCATCGTCTATGCCTTCGGCTATATCGGCGAAGCGACGGCGATGACCCGCATCGAGATGATTGCCTTTCAGGTGCTGTCAGGCGCCGTGACCTATTTTGCAGCACTGGGGGTGATGCATCGGTTCCACGGCGGCGTCGTTCCGATCTGGGAGGTGAAAGATCAACACAAGACTTAGTGACCATCCATCAAGGCCGGGGAAAAGCCGATGACGACGACTGTGACGCTGAAAGGCCGCACATCGACTTTGCGCGAAGCAAGGCGGCGTGCTGAAAAGCTTATTGTGCCATTGCAAGCCCTCAGCGGGCGCCTGCGATATTTCCTTCCGATCCCGCGCCGCTTCACCGGCGCCTATTCCAGCTATGCCGAAGCGCTGGCCGCAGCCAGCACCGGCCCGCTTGCCGGCTACGATCACGACGAGATCGCCCCTGTTGCCTTCGAGCAGATGTGCAAGATCGCCGCCTGGGATTATCCGGTCCTCTTCTGGATGCGTGATCTGGTCCGCGAGACCGGCAGCCTGGTCGATGCAGGCGGCCATATGGGCACCAAATACCGGGCCTTCCGCTCGCACCTGCCGCTCGGCCCCGATTTCCGCTGGGTGGTCTACGACCTGCCGTCGATCATCCGTGCCGGGCAGCGTCTCGCCGAGAAGGACAAACTGACGCGGCTTTCCTTCGTCGACCGCATGGCCGACGCCGGTCCCGCGCCGCTGTTTCTCGGTTCCGGGCTGATGCAATATCTCGACATCCCGCTCGGCAAGCTGATCGGCGACATGCCGCAAGCCCCGAAACATCTGCTGCTCAACAAGGTCGCCCTGCGCAAGGGGCCGACCGTCGTGACGCTGGAGCAGATCGGGCCTGCCAAGGTGCCCTACCAGATCCGCAACGAAGCCGAGTTCATGCATCATGTCACGGGCCTCGGATACGAGCTGGTGGACCGCTGGGCGATCCCCTCGCTCTCGTCCCGGATCGACACCCATCCGGAACTCGGCGCCAGCGAAAGTGCCGGCTTCTACTTCCGCAAGATGTGAACGGGATCGCCACGAATCCAAGACGCCGCGCATTGCGCGGCGTCTTCATTTCCAGATCGAAATGGAACCTCAGACCACCTGGCGCGATTGTTCCGCGCCTGAGGCCGGCCGCCGCTCGCCGGCAAGGCGTTCGCTCAGATGATCGGCAAGCCGCATCGATAGTGCCACCAGCATCAGCGTCGGGTTCGCGTGCCCTGCTGTCGGAAACACCGAGCTGCCCGCGACATAGAGACCATCGACGCCATGCACCATCGCGTTGCGATCGACGACGCTTGTCGCCGGATCGCTGCCCATGCGCGTCGTGCAGGATGGATGGGCCATGTCCATGAAGGCCGCGGCCGACCGGTCACCGGAGGCGATCCATTCGGCAAGCTCCGGCTCCGGCAATCCGAGCCGCTGGAACTCGCCGGCAATGGTCTGCGCCAGCCGCGCGATGCTCTCGACTTCCGTCTCGCCGATCTTCCAGTTAACCCGGGCAATCGGCTTGCCGAAGCGGTCGAGCTTCTCGGACAGCGTCACGCGGCTTTCCGGATCCAGCTGCTGCTCGGCCATCACGTCGAAGCGCAACTCGGCGGAGCGATGCGGCAGTCCGCGCATCTTGACGAGTCGCTGATAGGTGCCCGATGCGACCATGCCGGCAGAACCGGCGACCGTCAGCAGATCGCCGAGCGCGCGCTTGCCGCCGCCCTTTGCCAGCCGCTTGAGCGCCGCCCAGGGATCGTCGGCAGCGTGGATCTGCACCGGATAGGCGGCACAGTTCGTCAACCCTTCCCGCGCCTGGATCGCCGGGCTCAGAGACAGGCCGCGAAGATAAAAATGCGGCGCGCCGCCATGCTTCAGGCCGTAGAAGTTGAAGTGACGCGTCACCGCGTCGATATCCCGGCTCTTGCGGAAGCGCATCAGCGTCGTGCGCGGATGATCGGCGAGATAGCGGCCGACCGTGCCGCGGCTGTTGCCGAGACCCGCGGGCGACAGCGAATTCGACGCCAGAAGCAGCCGCGCATTCTCGACGCCGCCGCAGCAGAGCACCACCATCTTCGCCCGCACCGTCGCCGTGTTGCCCTCGGCGCTGGCGACGCTCAGCGAATGATAACCGCGCTGTTCGGCACGGATTTCGGTGACATTGGCATTGGTCAGGAACTTCGTGCCCGATTGCGCCAGCCCGCGGGCCACATTGGCAAAGCGCATCGGCTCGCCGCGCTTCTTCCGCTCATGGCTGAACTGCCAGAAGAAATAGCGCAGGCTCTTGGCGTCGAGCCTCAGCTCTTCCGGCGCCGTGCGCAGCAGATCGTGCAGCTTCTCGTCATAGACGTTGGGCCCGAGATTGAGCAGTTCAGCGGCACGGCCGAGATGCGGCATCAATTCATTGCGCTCGAAAGGCCAGCCGGACAGCCGGAGCCACGGCCGCAATGCGAAATCCATATCGTCGAAGGCAGCGCATTTGCCGATCCAGGTATGGGTGCTGCCGCCGAGCATGCGGTTGCGAAGTTCGAAAGCCGGAATGGCGTTCAGCCAGGAAAGAGAGCCGTTATAGCCCCGTCCTTCGGGCGCCTGACGGCCGCCGGATGGTTCACCGGTATTCTCGACCGCATTCAGCGCCTGCGGGCCCGGTTCGTAGGACGGGCCGCCACTGTCGAGCACCAGCACATCCGCCTTCCCGGTCAGCTCGCGCGCGATCGTAAGCCCGGCAGGCCCGCCGCCGACGACGGCGACATCGACCTGCAGCAAGGTGTGCACGGGCATGGATCTGAGATCGAGAATGCTCAAGGCCTTTTCCCCTTCGATAGCGTCCCCTTTGATAGCAAGACCGCGCCCGCGACATAAATCGTCCAATGAGGTCCCGCGGATTAGATCGCCTACCGACTTCGGCTAGGCTCCCACCCCCGGCCACCCTCTCCTAAGCCGGAAGGATATGCTGAACGGCCCGGCGCTCCGTTTTAAGGTTCGGTGTCGCGTGGCTATAAGCGCCGCGAATTGGGAGCGCAGGAGATTTCAGCAGATGGCCCGTGTCGGAGTTCGTGAATGGCTGGCGCTTGCGCCGGTAATGCTATCAGGCAAGCTCGCCCGCTACAGCGATGACACTGGCGGGCCGCTGAAGCGTTTCGAAACCGACTTCTGCGAGAAGTTCGGCCTGTCACACGCGCTGACGATGTGCAACGGCACCGCAGCGCTGATTTCGGCGATCGCCGCCGCCGGCATCGGCCCCGGCGACGAGGTGCTGGTACCAGCCTATACCTGGATCGCGACGGCGGCCGCTCCGCTGGCTGCCGGTGCCGTTCCCGTGCTTGTCGACATCGACCATACGCTGACCATGGATCCGGCCGATATCGTGCGCAAGATCACGCCGCGGACCAAGGCGATCATTCCGGTTCACATGGCCAACATGGTCTGCGACATGGACGCCATCATGCGGATCGCCCGCGAACACAATCTTCTGGTCATCGAGGATGCCTGCCAGGCGGTCGGCCTGACCTACAAGGGCAAGCGCACCGGCTCGTTCGGTGATGCGGCGGCCTACAGCTTCAACCAGTTCAAGAACATCAATATCGGCGAAGGCGGGGCGCTCGCCACCAATGACGCCACCCTGTTCGCCCGCGCCCGCATGTATCACGATATCGGCGCGCTGTTCCGCGGCCATCTCGAATTCATCAAGGAGCCGCCGATCCTCGGCGTCAATTTCAAGGCCAACCAGATCCAGGGCGCGATGCTGAACGTGCAGCTGAAGAAGCTTGATCCGATGATCGCCAAGATGCGCCGGCGCTATGATGTGATGACCGACATCCTGTCGCATAGCGACGTGCTGCGCGTCGGCCCCCATAACGACGTCAATAACGCCGCCGGTCTGCATGTCATGTTCGACACCGAGGACGACGCCAAGCGCTTTGCCGCCGAACATAAGCGCGGCGTTTACCGCCTCTACGATTCCAGCCGCCACGTCTTCACCAACTGGCAGCCAATCCTGCAGAAACGTACAGCCCATCCGGGCATGAACCCCTACAAGTGGGCCGACAAGAGCGTCGATTACGGCGGCGACACCTGCACCCAGTCGCTCGACATCCTGAAGCGCACCTGCCGCATCAGCCTCGGCGAAAACTATCCGCTGATGCTGATGGCCCATCTTGCCAAGCGGATGGTGCAGCAGCGTCCGGCCGGCGGACAGCTCGCCTATGCGACCTGAGACGGCTGGCAGCGACGGCATCATCGACCTCTGGCTGTTCGATCTCGAGCCGGCGCTGCCTGACGTCCACGATCTCGAACGGCTGCTCAGCGGCGACGAGCGGACCCGCGCCGCCGCCTTCGTCTTCGACGAGGACCGCAACCGCTACATCGCCGGGCGCGGCCGGCTGCGCGAAATCCTGGCGCACTATCTCGGCCTGCCGCCGCAGGACATCCGCTTTACCTACAACGCATACGGAAAGCCCGGTCTCGACGCCGGGCTTCACGGCGTTCTGCATTTCAATCTGAGCCACAGCGCCGGGCTGGCGCTGCTGGCGGTTTCGGACCGCTATTCTCTCGGCGCCGATATAGAACAGGTGGCGCCGCTCAAGGAAGATGTGGCCGCCTATTGCTTCTCCGATGCCGAGCGCAGCGATCTCGCAGCCCTGCGGCCGGGCGAATATCTGGACGGCTTCTATCGCTGCTGGACGCGCAAGGAGGCTTTCGTCAAGGCGCATGGCGAAGGCCTGTCGCTGCCGCTGCAATCCTTCGACGTCTCTATCGGCACGGAAGCCGCGCCTCTTCTCAAGAGGCTGGACTCCGATCCATCAGGCCTTCGGAACTGGAAGCTTTTCAATCTCGCCCCGGCGCCAGGCTTTGCCGGCGCCCTGGCAGTGTTGACGGGCGGCAGGAACTCCCGGCTGCAATGGCGCAGCCTGGAGGAGCTTTACGCCGTCAGCCGCGCATCCAGTATGTAGCGCCCGCCTGCCTCGTCGAAATGATGGCAGCCGTGCAGGCCGGCCTTGAAATCAGGCGTGATCACCCGGACGCACCGCTCGCGATAAGCATCTTCGCTGAGCTCATCGATCTCCATGATATTCAGGCCATAGCCGTAGACGCCGTTGGTGTTGCGCTGCGACGGCCGGTAGAGATGCCCGCCGCGCTCGAACATCCGCCCGCCATTGCGGGCCGCGACGCTGCCGATCACTACGGGATTGTGCCGGTGCGGCTTCAGACCCTTCAGATCCGGGCCATCGACCTCGTAGATATAGAGCTCGCTGCAGTGATCCTCATAGGCGTGATAGTCGGAAAGATTGCTGAACAGCCACCACTTGCCGCCATGCTGGACCAGCATGTTGTCCGCTGCGGACCGCCCTTCGAGCGCCGTCGAATGCAGCTCCCATTTCAGCGGAAACTCGACGCAGCGCCAGATCTCGATGCGCTTGGTGGCATGCGTCTCCGGCATCATGAAGATGTCGTCGCCATCGCGAAAGACGTAGGGATAGGAGAGATGGTGCTCGCAATTCAGCGCGATGCCGACAGGAATGAGCTTGTCGCCCTCGAAGCGCCCCACCGAGATATGCGCCTTGTGACCGCCGGTCGAATAGGATTCGTAGAACAGATAGCAGTTGCCATCATGCTCGAAGAGAAAGGGGTCGGCCTTGATGTCGTCCTTGGTCGGCGGCACCTCGATCGATTGCGACGGATCGAAATCGTCGATCTTTCCCCGGCCGGTATAGAGCGTCCAGACGGCGGCGCGCAGATGCATGCGCCGGCCGGCCGCACTCGCCGCGCGTTCGAGGAGATGCAGGCCGAGAGCCGCGCCATAATGCAGCACAGTCGCAAGCTTCGGTGGTGTCGCAGGTTTGCGCACCCGGGCGGGCTCGATGTTGAGCTCGCCGGCAGCCGCCTTGCGCAGCTCGCGCATCAACAGCGTCACCGAACGCTCCTTGATGAAGGCGGTGTTGCGGGCCGCTGAAATCTTGATGTTAAAACTGCAGGCGGCAATCGTCGATTTGCCCGCCCCGCCGCGGTCGGCCGACAGGATAAGCTCAGTCGCCGGTGCCTTCGACAGCAGATCCCGGTATCCGAACCAGCTGCCGTCCGCCGAGCATTCGTCGGAGAAATTGAACGACCAGACGCCGAACGGCAGAAGGTTCGCCACCGTTGCCGGCAGCGATGCCGGTGTCATCCGGATGATCAGATCCAGCCCGAGTTCGACCGCGAGCCGCGCGACATAATTGCCCCGCGCCGCATCGTCGGACATCGCATGCATGACGTCGAAGCGCTGCTCGGCAGCCTGGAAGCTGCCGGGCAGATAGGCGGGCTGGCGGGCAAAAAGCCGGTTCTCGATCTGCCATTGCAGCCGGAACAGGCGCGATGCCCTCGCCGTGCCGTCGGGACGATCGTGGACGATGACGGTCTCGAGCACGAAACGGCTGTCGGCCTTGATCCGGTCGAGCACGGCCAGCTGCCAGCTTTCCAGCCCGTCCTTGCTTCCGGCCAGAACGCCGATCCTCAGCGGTCTGTCTTGCCCCATGATGTCGCTCCGTTTCAACGGGTTGCGGGTCATTTCTGATCTGCTGACTGCAGTTTCCTCGAGATTGCCGAGGCCAGTTCGCGGATGCCGTCGCTGCTGAGCGAGTCCTCATGCCAGCCGCTGAGATCGACGCATGCCGTATCCTTGGCAACCGCCTCGCCCCAGCCGAACCGCAACTTGCGGGCGCGCGGGTGATGTGCCTGGCTACGCAGGAAGACGATCGACGGATCCTGCGTCTGCGCCGGCTTGTACTGCCTGGATGCGCGCACCAGCAGGCCGGTCACCGCCTCATTGGCGACTTCTTCCGGCGAATATTCGCCCTTGCGGACGCCGAAGAGACGCAGCAGACCGAGCGTGACGTTGAACTCCTTCAGGTAATCGATGACAGGCATGCGGCCACCGAGCACCTTCTGCGTGAAGTAGATCGACCGCTTGACGCGCCGCTCTATCGTCCAGCGCTTCTGGCGGAACTTCGGCTGCGAGCGGAAATAGCCCGGCGCCCAGGCGTCGATCATCGCCGTGAACTGCACGTTCTTGCCCGCTTCGCGCAGCTGCCTGGCGATCTCGAAGGCGAGAACGCCGTTGACGCAAAGGCCGACGATGGAAACCGAGGTGACCTGCGGCGGGATCTGCATCGCGTCGATGGCAAGGGCGGCAATCTCCTCGAACGACTTGCTGTCAAGCGCATCATCGAGCCGCGCGTTGAACATGTTGACGTTGTAGACCGCAACGGTCTCCGGCAGCTCGCTTGCCAGCCGGTAGTAGAGGAACGGGTGATTCAGCGTATAGACCGCTTCCGTTCCCGTTCCCGGCTTGCAGGTGATCATTTCCCAAGGATTTTCAGGAGCTTGAACCTCTGCCTTCACAGGCGCCGTCGAGACGCCGAACACCGATGCGGTAAACCGCTCGAGCGTCGGTTCGCGGAACAGCAGCTCGAGGTTCGGCTTTTCGTTGAACTTTTCGCGCACGGCGGCGAGCATCCGCAGCGCCAGCAACGAATGACCGCCAAGCGCGAAGAAATCGCTCTCAGGCGTCACTGCGGGAACATTGAGGATCTGCTTCCAGAGGGCGGCAACCGCCGCCATCTTTTCCGGATCGGCCTTCATAGCGGCACCACCGGTGGCAACGGCCTGGACAGCCTTGGCCGGAGCGGACGCCGGTAGACGCACCGCCGAACGGTCGATCGATCCATCGGCCGACTTCGGAAGCCGCATCAGCACGCTGATTTCCTTCGGCAGCTTGTCACCGGGGACATGCGCTTCCAGATGGCGCATCAGGATCGCCGGCAGCCGGTCGAGCGCATCCTCGCAGCTCGGCGACGGAACGACGAAGGCCTGCGAGCCGATCTGCCCGCCACCGGAAACGACGGCAGCCTCGCCGACGGAAGGATGCGCGCGCAGCACGCCCTCGACATCATGCGGATCGAAGCGGTGAACCGCAACCGGAGCAGCCCCGCGGCGCGGCACCGTCAGTGCCGAAAGCGGCATGTCGGGATTGGCAAGCACCGCATCGTAGGTCTCCTTCCAGTAGCGCAGGAAGAGCTCGATGGTTTCCTTGTCAAACAGATCGGTGTTGTATTCGATCGACATGCGCCAGCCACTCGGACGGCCGACCATCATGAAGCTCAGGTCGTAGATGACACCGGGCGATTGCGACGGAGCACTGATCAGCTCGAATTCGCCATAGCGGCGGTCTTCGAGGAAAGCCTTGGACAGGTTGAAATTGACCGAAATCAGCGGATTGCGCGACGGATCGCGCGGCGGATTGATCATCCCGACCAGTTCGTTGAACGGCATGCGCTGGTGGTTGAGAACCCCTTCCAGCATCTCGTTCGACGAACGGATATGTTCGGCGAAGGTCGGATCGCCGCCCATGTCGTATTTCAGGACCAGCGTGTTGATGAAGACGCCGATCAGGTTTTCAAGGTCGGTATCCTCGCGTCCCGCGACGTTCGAGCCGAACAGAACGCAGTTTTCCCCGGTCAGCCGCTGCAGCATGGCGCTGATCACCGCGGTGCCGTAGCTGTAGAGCGAGACGCGTGCCTTGCGCGCGGCGGCATCGATCTTGTCGCCGAAATCCATCGGCTGCAAGACCGAGATCAGATCGGCGCTGGTGGTCTTGACCGGGCCGCGCGGCCGGTCGGGAGAGACTTCGAAATACGGCGCATCCGTCAGCTTCTCGCGCCAGAAGGTGCTTTCCGTCTCGAAGCCGTAGCTCGCCAGATATTCGGTCTGCCACAGCGCGTAGTCGCCATATTGCAGGGCAAGCTCCGGCACGTCGGGCTGGCGTCCGGCATCGATTGCCGAGGCGATCTCGCCCAGTTCGCGGCCGAGCACGCGGATCGACCAGCCGTCGAAGCAGCTCTGATGCGCGGTGATCAGGAGAACGCCGACATCGTTTTCCATCATCAGCAGGGTGACGCGGAAGAGCCCCGCCTTGCTGAGATCGAAGGGCACCCGCGCGGTTTCCTCGCCGATCGACGGCACGCGGCTCTTGCGGGTTTCCGGCGGCATGTTGCGCAGATCGATCACAGGCATCTTGAAGTCGACGCTGTCGACGACCTGCTGATAGGGGCGACCGTCCTTTTCGACAATCCTTGTGCGCAGCACTTCATGGCGCTGGATGATCTTGCGGAATGCCGCTTCCAGTGTTGCCGCCTTGAAGTTGCCGCGGATTTCCCAGCGCACCGCGACGTTCAGCCCCGGATTGCCGGGATTGAGCTGGTTCAGGATCCAGCAGCGCAGCTGCGTTTGCGTGCACGGAAACTCACCGATGATCTGCTGGCCGTCCTCAGGCTGCGCAGGTGTCTTTTCGAATGCGCTCATCATGCTCTCCCCAAGCCGCGGCGTGCGCCATTACGGAAATCCTTCAGTGAAGGGACGTGGTACTGCGCCGCCGTCTGGCTCATCACGTCCTGCTGCTCGGCGAAAGCCGCAAGTTCGGCAATCGACGGGTGGCGCAGCAGGTGCTTGGCTTCGAGCGGCAGGCCGGCATCCAGCATGCGGGCCGCAATGCGGAAGATGGCGAGCGAGTCGGTGCCGAGCGCATAGAGGTTGTCCTCGACGCCGACATCCGGAAGGTTGAGAACATCCTGCCAGATGGCGAGCAGCTTGCGCTCCATCTCGGTGCGCGGCTGCACGGTGATGATCTGCGCCTCACGCTTCGGCACGCCCCGCAGCTTCAGTGTCTTGCGGTCGAGCTTGCCGTTGGCCGTCTGCGGCAGCTGAGCCTCAGGCACCCAGAAGGACGGCACCATGTAGCCCGGCAGCTTGGCCTTGGCATGGGCTGCAAGCTCTGCCGGAGACGGCTCGCCTGCACCTGCTGCCGGCACCACATAGGCAACCAGCGACTTGTCGCCCTTGTCGTTCTCGGCAACCACCACCGCGCATTGCGCAATCCCCGGGACCTGGCCGACGACGGATTCGATGTCGCCGAGCTCGATGCGGAAGCCACGCAGCTTGACCTGCTGGTCGCGGCGGCCGAGCAGCTGCAGCGAACCATCCACCAGACGCCTGCCGACATCCCCCGTCTTGTAGAGACGCTGTGGCTTGCCCTGATCGAAGGCAACCGGGACGAAGGCTTTCTCGGTCAGATCGAGACGGTCAAAGTAGCCGTTTGCCAGGCCGTCACCACCGATGCAGAGCTCACCGGTAACTCCGATGGGTGCGATCTGGTCGGTATCGTCGAGGATGTAGAGCTGCGTATTGGCGATCGGATGGCCGATGGTGATTGGCTTTGCCGCGTCGGCGACCTGCTGGACGGACGACCAGATGGTGGTTTCGGTCGGGCCGTACATGTTCCAGAGCTCACCACCGATCGACAGCAGCGACTTCGCCAGATCCTTCGGCAGCGGTTCGCCACCGCAAAGCATCTTGAGAGCAGGCTTGTTCTTCAGCCCCGCCTCGACAAGCATCTGCCAGAGGGTTGGCGTTGCCTGCAGAACATTCGCGCCGCTCTTGTTGACGAGATCGACCAGCGCAAAGCCGTCCTGAACCGTCTGGCGATCGGCGATGATGACCTTGCCGCCCGAAATCAACGGCAGGTAAAGCTCCAGCGCGGCGATATCGAAGGAGATCGTCGTAACGGCAACGATGCTGTCATCGGCCGTGAAGCCAGGCTCGCGCTGCATCGACAAGAGGAAGTTGACCAGAGCGCCATGCGAGACTTCGACGCCCTTCGGCACGCCGGTCGAACCCGATGTGAAGATCACATAGGCGGCCGCGCCGGCCTCAACGGAGTTTTTTAGGACCGCCTCCGTCATAGACGCAGTCTGCGGCTTGTCGAGGCGGATGACCGGGACACCGGATGCCAGGGCCGCCAGCTCGTCGCTGTCGCAGACCATGCCGCCGATCCGGGCTGCATCGATCGTCTGGCGCAGGCGCTCGACGGGATGGCCGGGATCCATCGGTACATAGGCATGTCCCGATTTCATGATCGCAAGCAGGGCGACGACCATGCCGATCGAGCGTTCGCAGAGCAGCGCCACCCGCTGGCCGGGCTGCGGAACAGCCATCTGGATATCCAGCGCCAGAGCGTTGGAGCGGGCCTCGAGGTCGCGGTAGCTGATCGTCTCGGCGCCATACTGGACCGCCGTTGCATCGGGCTGCTCGGCAGCGCGCTTGGCAAACAGCGAGACCGCAAGCTCTTCCTGGTCGTAGGGTGTGGCCGTGTCGTTGAGCCCGCCGATCAGCCAGGAGCGTTCGGCAGCCGTCAGCATCGGCACGTTCTCGATCGACAGCGTGAGATCGTCGGCCAGCGCGCTGACCATCGTATCGAAATGGCCGATCCAGCGCTCGACCGTTTCGCGGTCGAAGACATCGGCATTGTAGTCGACGTCGATGCGCACGCCGTCGCGGCCTTCGATCATATTGAAGAACAGGTCGAAGTTGGAGAAGGCCTTGGCATTCGGCGCCATCTGCGCCTTAAGATCGCCGAAGCTCTCGCCGCCGGCGACACGCTCCAGGTTGAACTGGATTTCGGTCAGCGGCAGGCGGCGGGCGTCACGCTTGACGCCGAGCTTCCGGACCAGCGTGCCGTAGGTGTAGCCCTGGTTTTCGAAAGCCTGGAACACCAGCTGCTGGGTGGCCTTCAGATGCGTCAGAAAGCTTTCATGCGCATCGACGATCTGGCGAAGCGGCAGAAGGTTGACGCAATGGCCGAAGAGCACGTCGTCGCCGGCAAGCGTCTGGCCCGCGGATGGGATGGCGATGACGATATCCTGCTCGCCCGAGAGGCGGGAGACCATGACCTGAAGCGTGGCAAGCAGCGTCGAGAACAATGTCGCCCCCGACTTCGCGCCGGCCTTCTTCAGCGCCTTGTAGTGCTTGGTGTTGATGAAGCCTGTGCAGGTACCGCCCGCAAAGGTGCGCGGCTCCTGGCGTGGACGGTCGAGCGGCAGTTCCGGCAGGCCCGGAATGGTCTTGAACTGATCGAGCCAGAAGGCTTCCGTCGCAGCCGAGCTTTCCGTGGTCGGCGCATATTGCGTCGCATAAGTGGCGAAGGACATGGCCTTCGGCAGAGCCACGTCCGTGCCTTCCTTGATTGCCGAATAGACGGTCGACAGCTCGCCGACGAAGATATTCAGCGACCAGCCGTCGCAGATGATGTGGTGGCCGGTGAAGACGAAGACATGCTTGTCCTTGGCAAGCTTGATGATGGCGGCCCGGGCAAGATAGCCCTCGACCAGATCGAAGGGCGTGCGCGCCTCACCGTCGAGAATTTCCTGCAGCCGCGCGTCCGGATCGCTGTCGCCGGACATGTCGATCAGCGGCACTTCGAGGCGGAAGTTCGGGATGAATTCGAAGCTTTCGCCGCTGCGGGCAAAGCGGATGCTGAGCGCGTCATGGCGTGCCGTGACACGATCGACCGCCTGCTGGAAGATCGCATGGTCGAACTCGCCTTCCAGCGTCAGCAGGAAGGATTCGTTGAAAGCGCAGGAGGCTTCGTCACCGGCCTGGGCGGCGAGCCAGACTTCCTTCTGTGCTTCCGTCAGCGGTGCGGACTGCAGCTTCGGCTGGCTTTCGGTCTCCGACTTGTAGAACGGGTTGGAAGCGCCGTTGGTCTTGCGCTCCGCCGGTGCAAGGATGCCGACACCCTGCAGGGCATCGAGGCTCTTGCGGAAGGCGGCGGCAATGGCGTTGAAGTCCTCTTCGACATGCGCCGTGGTCAGGAAGCAGGGATAACCCTCCTGGATATGGATGCCGTTGAGGCGCATATGGGCATAGATCAGCGAACCGAGCGGATCCTCGCTGCCGAAATCGGTGATGAACCAGCTCTTGTAGCCCTGGATGACAATGCCGATGCCGCGCTTGGCAAGGTCGGCGTTCATTTCGGCGATCAGCGCCTGGGTGCGTTCGGCAACCCAATCATAAAGAATGGCACCATCGCCCTTGATATGGTCGATGACCGCACGCATAGCGGCCAGAACCAGAGGATGGCGGACGAAGGTGCCGGCGAAGAAGGTCGGTGCCGTCATCGGAACCGAGTCATCGCCATAATTCCAGTTGCCGCCGTCGAGCGCGTCCATGAAGCGGCTGCTGCCGGTCAGGATACCGATCGGCATGCCGCCGCCGATGACCTTGCCATAGGTGGCCATATCGCCCTTGATGCCCCAGATGGCCTGCATGCCGCCCGGATCGACGCGGAAGCCGGTGACGACTTCGTCGAAGACAAGCGCGAATTCGGCATCGGTGGCGATCTGGCGAAGCGAGCGGACAAATTCGACCGGGCGCAGTTCCGGATGGCGGCTCTGCACCGGCTCGATGATGACGGCAGCGATATCGTCTGCGTTGGAGCGGATATATTCGAGGCTCTCGGCGGCGCCGTAGCGCAGCACGATCATGTTCGAAACCGACGCCGCCGGAATGCCCGAGGCAACCGGAATTGCCGTCGGATTGTCGGCGCGGTTGCGGCCCTTGACCAGCACTTCATCGAACTGGCCATGATAGTCATTCGAGAACACCACGATCTTGTCGCGGCCGGTGACCGCTCTGGCAAGACGCATGGCCGCCATCACGGCTTCCGAGCCGGTATTGCAGAAGGTGACGCGCTCATGGCCGGTCAGCGTGGCGATCATGTCGGCCACTTCGCCGGCAAGCGGCGTCTGCGGTCCGATCGCAAAGCCATCGTCGGCCTGGTCCTTGACGGCACGGACGACGAAATCGGGAGCGTGACCGAAGGCCGTCTGGCCGAAGCCGTTGACCAGATCGATATATTCGTTGCCGTCGATATCCCAGATGCGCGAACCCTTGGACCGGTCGCAGACCAGCGGGAACACCATTTCCTTCCATTCAGGACGGAAGCCGGAGGCGGTGCGCGGATCGGCGAGGCGGCGGCGATAGCGGGCGGTCGAGGACTTGGAGCGGCGTGTCTTGGTTTCGTATGCGGCGATCAGATCGGTGATGAACTGGCGCTTCTCGGGCGAGAGCTCGTTGACGGTGCTCTTCGTGCCCGGCTTGTAGAGCTTCATGCGCCGGGATTCCACCGGTGCATCGGCGGGCGCGCCTTCGCCAGCGGGTGCCGCTGAAGGTGCCGGTGCGGCCTCGACCGGCTGTGGTGCTGCGGCAGCGGCTGGCGCGAAACTCTGGACCGGCGCCGGTGCGGCCAGCGCCGTGCCGCCCTGCATCAGGCTCATCTGCTGCGCAAACAGCGACTGCATGACCTGCAGCTGGGACTGCATCAGGGCTTCGAGGGTACCGGGTGCGGCAGAGAGTGGATTGGCAAGCGGCGGAGCGCTGATCATCACCGGCTGTGCGGTAGCCTGAACCGGTGCCGGTGCGGCTACTGCGGCAGGGGCTGCAGCAACAGCGGCAACAGGTGCGGCCTGCACCGGCATTTCGCGGTCCAGATGGCGGGCAAGATCGGCGATCGACGGGATGTTGCTCAGCAACTCGCGGAACGAGATCTTGACCTTGTATTCGCGCTCCACCTTCTGAGCGAACTGGCCGATCAGCAGTGAATCGAAGCCAAGTTCGAGGAAGGTCGCAGCAGTCTCGTTCGCACTGAGCGACTCACCCGAGATGTCGCTCAAAATCCGAAGCAGCGAGGCTTCGAGAACAGGAACACGATCGACAACGGAAGAAACGGTCATGGATTTACTCTCACCGGTAGGTTGCGTTTGCAGTTCTTGAACTCCGGCGACGGATGCCGTCACCGCAGCGGGGGCTGATACGGTTGCTGGTTGGGCTTGTACGGGGGCAGTTGTTGCTGCCCGCCGCGTGGAAGGAGGTGCATCGACCCAATGGCGCTTGCGCTGGAAGGGATAAGTCGGCAGGTGCGTTTTGCTGCCGCCATGCGACCATGCCTGCCAGTCGATATTGCAGCCGGCCATCCACAGCTTGCCGACGGCTTCGCCGAGCGTTTCGGCGGCAGCGTCGGCACGGTCATGTTCCGGCAGCGACTGGATGATCGTCGCAACGCCTTCCTTGGGCAGCGTCTGCGATGCGAAGGTCGAGAGCGCCCGGCCGGGGCCGATTTCCATCAGCACCGGCTTGACGCCGCGGCACAGCGTTTCGAGGCCGGCCGAGAAGCGAACGGTTTCGCGGCAGTGGCGTGCCCAATAGTCCGGGGACGTGCCGCGTTCGCCGGTCTGCCAGTCGCCGGTGACGCAGGAGATGTAAGGCAGCGTCGCCGTGCCGTAGGTCACCCGCGCCGTCTCGTCACGCAGCGCATCGGCGGCATTGTCCATCATCGCCGAATGGAAGGCATGCGAGGTGTGAAGGCGGCTATAGGCGATCCCGGCCCCGTCGAGCGAGGCGCAGACGGCATCGACGGCCGTGAAGGTGCCGGAGATGACGCAGAGCTTCGGCGCATTGACGGCAGCGATCTCGACGCCTTCGCGAAGATAGGCCGAGACCGTATCGACATCGGAGCGGACCGAAACCATGGCGCCATGCGGCTGGTTCTGCATCAGCCGCCCGCGGGTGGCGACCAGGCGCAGCCCGTCCTCGAAGGATATGACATTGGCAAGTGTTGCAGCGACGAACTCGCCGACGCTGTGGCCAATCATCGCGAAGGGGCGTACGCCTCGGCTCATCCAGAGGCGCGCCAGCGCATGTTCGACGAGATAAAGGCAAGGCTGGGCGATCTGCGTCTCGCGCTGCTCGTCCATCATCGCCTGCGTCACCGCGCCGGAATGGCAGATATATTCGCGCAGATCCGCATTCAGCGACATCTTCAATAGCTCGGCGCCGCGGTCGATCCAGCGGGTGAATTCGGGCTCGCGGCTGTAGAGCGCCGCACCCATGCCGACATATTGCGCGCCCTGCCCCGGAAACATGAAGGCGATCGGCGGTGCCGCGTCCTCGGCCACCATCGAGGTATAGCGCTCCGACTTCAGCCGCTCGATCGCATCGTCGCGGCTGCCGGCAGCAAAAGCGCTGCGGTGATTGAAGGTGCGGCGGCCGCTCTGCAGCGTGTGAGCGACATCGGCGAGCGCAGTGTCCGGATGGGTTTCAAGATGCGCGTGAAGCTTGCCGCGCATCGCCGAAAGCGCCTCCGGCGAACGGGCCGACAGCGGGATAATGAAGGGGCCCTCAGCCGGCACCGTCTCGGCAACCGGGGCTTCCTGCAGCACGACGTGAACATTGGTGCCGCCGACGCCGAAGGCGCTGACACCGGCGCGACGCGGCGTCTCGGAGACCGGCCAGTCGGCGGTCTCGCTCAGGATATAGAACGGGCTATTGGCAAGATCGATGCGCGGGTTCGGCGCCCGGAAATTCGGCATCGCCGGGATCTTGGCATTCTTCAGCGCCAGAGCCGTCTTGATCAGGCCGCAGACACCGGCGGCCGCATCGAGATGGCCGACCGTTCCCTTGACCGATCCGAGCGCAACATTGCGCCGGTGCCCGGCAATGCCGGAAAAGGCTTCGCTGAGGCCGCCAAATTCGATCGGATCGCCGAGCGGTGTCGCCGTGCCGTGGCATTCGATATAGCCGATCGTCTCCGGATCGACGCCGGCATTGGCGATGGCTGAGGAGATGACATTCGCCTGACCGGCAATGCTCGGTGCCGTGAAGCCGACCTTCTCCGAGCCGTCATTATTGACGGCATAGCCGCGGATGACAGCATAGATGTCGTCGCCGTCACGTTGGGCATCTTCCAGACGCTTCAGCACCACGACACCGGCGCCGCTGCCGAATACGGTGCCGGTGGCATCGGCATCGAACGGGCGGCAAACGCCGTCGGCGGAAACCATGCCGCCTTCCTGGTAGATGTAGCCGCGCTTCTGTGGCAGCGTGATCGACACGCCGCCGGCCAGCGCCATGTCGCAGCTATAGGTCAGAAGGTTCTGGCAGGCCTGGGATACGGCGAGCAGCGAGGTCGAGCAGGCCGATTGCAGCGAGAAGGCCGGGCCATGCAGGTCGAGCTTGTAGGCGATGCGTGTTGCCAGCGCATCGTTCAGCGAACCGACGATCTGCTGGTAGAAGCCGATCTGGTAGTTCGAGGTCATTTCCTCGGCCGTCGCCCGGTCGCGGAGAATGTTGTTGATCAGATAGGTCGGCATCGAAGCGCCGGCAAAAACGCCGATCAGGCCGTCATAGGCGGCCGGATCATAGGCCGCATCCTCGAGCGCTTCCCAGCAGATTTCCAGGAAGATCCGGTGCTGCGGGTCGGTGACCGCCGCCTCCTTCGGAAACATCCCGAAGAACTCGGCATCGAACATGTCGACATCGGTCAGGTTCGGCCGTGCCGGAACGAAATTCGGAAGAGCCCGCTCTTCATCCGTGAACGAATCCTCGAGTTCTTCCGGCGTGAATTTGGAAAAGGCATTCCGGCCCGATGTTACCAGCTGCCACAACGCATCGACGTTCTTGGCCCCTGGAAACCGTCCCGACATCCCGACAATTGCGATCTGCCCTGCGTCCTGCAAGGCTTCGTCAGCATCGCCCCCGCGATCCCCCATCATTTCGTATTCCTCCGGAAGCGAGCCATATTGTTGCGCTGTTGCTCGGCGCGCTGGGCTGCGGCGGTTCCCCGGGCCGAACTGTCGAGTTTGCCGTCCAGGAACCGGGACAGTTCCCGGATCGTCGAATGTTTGAAGAGCAGGACGACCGGGATCGCCCGGCCGAGTTCGGCCTCGATCCGCGCGTGCACCTGCATCAGCTGCAGCGAGGTGCCGCCGAGATCGAAGAAATTGGTGTCGGCATCGACCGGCTTGTTGCCAAGCGCCTCACGCCACAGCCGCGTCAGCATCGCCTCGCCGCCGCTCTTGGCGGTCAGGTCGAGACTGCCGGGGACGGCTTCGGGTGGCGGTGCAAGCAGCTTCGAACGGTCGATCTTGCCCGAGCGGGTGAGCGGCATCTCATCGATGACGACAATAGAATTCGGGATCATGAAGGCAGGCAGCCGGCCGCGTAAAGCCGCCATCACGTCCCGAGTCAGCTCCTGGTCCCTGCCCCGCAGATCCTCGCGCGGGCAGAGATAGGCGATCATCTGCTTCAGTTCCGGCCCCATCACCTGGCAGACAACGGCCGCCTCGGCGAGCCGGGTGTCGCTGCGCAGCGCGGTCTCGATCTCGTCGAGCTCGATGCGCTTGCCGTTGATCTTGACCTGCCGGTCGCGGCGGCCGCGGAAATAGACCATCCCATCGGCGTCCATCGTGCCGAGATCGCCGGTCAGATAGCAGCGCACCGGGCCGTCGCGCGTATCGACGATGACGAAACGCTCGCGTGTCAGCTCAGGGCGGTTGAAATAGCCGAGCGCCAGGCCATCGCCGCCAATCGCGATCTGCCCTTCCGTTCCGTAAGCGACTTCGCGGAGCTCGTCATCGAGAATGCGGATCTCGGTATGGGCGATCGCCTTGCCGATCGGCAGCTCCGAGCCCTTGAAATCGGCAGGGATCGAATAGGCGGTGACGAGAACGGTCGCTTCGGTCGGTCCATAGACATTCGAGACGCGGCAGTTCGGATGCGACTGCATGAAGCGCAGCGAATGGGTGACCGAGCCGACATCGCCGCCATAGATGACATGGCGCAGCGACTGCATGCGCTCTTGCCCATAGTCGGCCATGAGATTGAAGAGACCCGGCGTCGAGGCGTGGAAGGTGACGCCGTGCTCTTCGATCAGCTCGCAGAGGCGGCTGACCGAGAAATTGACATCCAGCATGCCCACCAGCTTGCAGCCGTTCAGCAACGCGCTCCAGATTTCCAGCATCGACGCATCGAAGGAGATCGTCAGCGCATGCAGCACCACATCCTTGGTGGTGAGGATATTGTGGCGCTGGTCGAGGATCAGATTGCTGAGGCCACGATGCGGGACGACGACGCCCTTTGGCCGGCCGGTCGAGCCGGAGGTAAACATGACATAGGCGGCATCGCAGCCGCAGGGTTGGCCGGCCGGCTGAACAGCCGGGCGCGCGGCCGAAGCGTCGGCAATCGCCGCGCGGGCATCCAGCGTCTTGGTCTCGAGACCCGGGATCAGCGCCAGCTTCGGAACAGAGGACGTCTCGGCGAAGATGATCTTCGGCGCGCATTCGGCAATCACATAATCGAGGTGTTCGGCCGGATAGGCCGGATCGAGCGGCAGATAGGCGGCACCCGCCTTGAGAATGGCCAGCATGCAGACCACGGTTTCGAGGCTGCGGGGAAGCAGCAGCCCGACGACATCGCCGCGGACCACGCCGCGCTCCTGGAGCATGACGGCGAGCGCATCCGAAATGGTATCGAGCTCGCCATAGCTCAGCTGGCTGTTGCCGAAAACCAGCGCGGTAGCGGCCGGATTTCTGAGCGCATGACCGTGGACGATCGCCGGCAGTCCGCGATCCCTGTCGTAGTGGCCGATGTCCTGCGTCTCGGCCGTTTCTGTGTAAGCAAGGCCCGTCATCGCCTTTTCCCCTTCATACCCCGCTGGCGGGTGTCTGCTGAGCGGCATCCGTGAGCCGACCTTCCCATTTCACAGGGATTCCGCCAGATGATCATTGGGATGAAATCGGCGCTATCTGGCGGTAGAGGGCGTAGAGGAGTGGCCGCAAAGGGCTAGGCGGCCGCACCGGACCTAGCCGAAAGAATTAGGTTTGCCGCTGGTGGCAAAACGCAGCGGGAGCGGCATCTCTGCCGCTCCCGCTATCCATTTCTGGTGCTGTTGACCTGCTTTCCAAGCTGCCGCTCAGGGCAGCCCGTAGACATGCACGTAATCGACGAACATATGCGACGGATCGGGTGCACTGGCTTTCGTCACATTATCGACGAGGCCGAGGTTGAGCAGCACATACATCGGCTGTTGATGCTCGGGCCGCGTCTCGGTCTTCCAGACCAGTTTCCTGTCGAAATACATGCGGATGTATTTCGGGTCGATCTTCACGCCATAGGTATGGAAGTCTCCAGGCTTGGCCTTCAGGAAGGCGTTGATCCGCGAGAATTTCGAATAGTGCTCGCCGGTCTTGTACCAGACATGCACGGTCGACGAATAACCGTCCGGCTTGTCGCCGTAATACTCCATGACGTCGATCTCGGCCGTCGATTTCGAGCGGTCCTTGCCGATCAGCCAGAAGGCCGGCCACAGACCCGGACCGGTCGGCAGCTGGGCGCGCGTTTCGAAATAGCCGTATTGCTGCGCAAAGCCGTTGCCTTTTGGATCAACCGAGGCAAGCAGCCCCGAGCGCCATTCGCCCTCACCGTCCTTCGAGGACTCGATGCGCAGCACACCATCATCGATGGTGAATGGGAAGCCATCCTTGGGATTGGCAAAGCGCGCGCCGCCAAAATCTCCCGACCACGGCGTATGCGCAATCCAGCGCGTTCCCGGCCCCCAGGCCGAGACGCTGAGATCGTCGAACTCGTCGGCGAAGGTGATCTTCATCTTGTCGAGGTCGAGAGCGTCGCCCGTATCGCCGGACGCCGCGTCGTCTGCAAAGATCGGTGCCGCGGTGGTTGCAGCGAGGGCGGCCGCGCACATGGCCAGCAGCAACGGACGCCGCCCGCCGGTCAGATGCTCGTTGCGAGATGTCTTGAATATATTGAACATGGCGCAACGATAGGCAGACCCTGAAACCGGGTGAAGAACCACGTTCGGCCGAGCCCCTGCCCGAAAGAAGTAGCCGCGGGCGTAAATACGCGGTGCTTTCCTGCATGCTACTGTTTCTGAAAATAGGGCTGGGCAACGACTTCCATGCACTTTCAGATCATGGGATTTCTGACGTTGGTATTGGGCGCGGCGGCACTTTACATGCCGCCGGTCTGGTCGTTCCTGCTGATCTTCGTTTCGACGGTTTTCGGTTCTGCCGCCGCCTTCAACCTGTCGGGTCTCGGCGGCGCATCGGTTCTGGTTCCTAATCTCTTCCTGGTCTTCTTCTTCATCCGCGTGCTGATGAGCTGCGGCGAAGGCCGGATACTGGCGGCCTTCGCACCCTCCAGGATCGGCTTCTATCTCCTGGCGCTGACCGTCTTCGGACTGGTCACCGCCGTCTTCTTCCCACGGCTGTTCCAAGGCATGGCCGAGACGATGATCGTCGAGCGCCAGGTCGGCGCGCGCAGCTTCATCGCGCTGCAGCCGCTGCGCTTCTCGTCCAACAATATCACCCAGTCAGTCTATGCCGTCGGTGGGCTGCTCTGCTTTGCCTGCACCTTTGCCTGGTTCCGCCGCGAAGGCATCGCCACCTCGCTGGTTACCGCGCTGATCGTCACGACCGTGGTCGATCTCTCCTTCGCTGTCGCCGACATCATCACCTATTACTCGCATACCGAATGGCTGATGAGCTTCGTGCATACCGCCAACTACGCGCTTCTGACAGCCTCGGAAAAAGGCGGACTGAAGCGTATTTCCGGAACCTTCCCGGAAGCATCCGCCTTTGCCGACTATACGCTGGTGCTATTTGCCGCCGTCTCCAGCCTCTGGCTGGATGGCGTGCGCAAGAAGATCACCGGCATCCTCTCCCTGGCGCTGCTTACCTCGCTGCTGCTCTCGACATCGGCAACCGCCCTCGTCGGCGTCGCGGCAATCATGCCGTTCCTGCTGATCCGGGCGATCCGCGGCCGCCACGCACTGGCGATCACCCTTGGTGCTGCGGCCCTGCCGCTTCTGGCGGTCATTGTTGTTGTCGCGCTTCCCGATCTCGCCACCGGCCTGCATGACTTCCTCGACGAAATGGTCCTCTCAAAGGCCGACAGCCAGTCAGGCCGCGAGCGGTTCATGTGGAATTCGGTCGCCTACGAAAGCTTCGTCAATACCTATGGCTTCGGCGCCGGACTGGGCAGCGCCCGCGCATCGAGCTTCGTGCTCGTGCTGTTGTCGAACCTCGGCGTTGCCGGGACGGCGATCTTCGTGATCTTCTCGCTCGCCGTCGTCCTGGCGCGCCTGCCGCAGCATGATGCCGAACGTCCGGAAGATATCGCCGCCGTACGCGCCGCCAAGCTCGGCTTCTTCGCGGTGCTGGTGACGGCCACCATCTCGGGCACCGTCTACGATCTCGGCCTCACCTTCTATATCCTCGCAGGCAGCGTCGCAGCCCTGACGCTGCCGCGGGCGGTCAGCCGCCCGGCACAGGCCGCACCGGCCTTCCGCTTCCGAAGCAGCCAGGACGCAGCACAGGCTCACTCATGAAAATCGTCGTCTTCAACGTCAAATACAGCGAGAACCTTGGAGACGGCCTGCTGGCCGACTGCATCGAAACCACGTTGCGCGCCGAAGGCATAGAGGTCGAGACGCTCGATCTGGCCGGCCGCACCGCCGTCGGCACCAGCAGGAACCGCAGCCTGATCCTCAATATCCTGCGCCACCTCCCCGCACGGCTGCGACGCGCCGTCGTCACGAAGGCACTGGCCAAACAGTTGCGCGAAAGCAGCCGCATCTGGGACGCGAAGATCGCGGCCGCCGATGCCGTCATTCTCGGCGGCGGCAATCTGTTTCAGGACGACGACCTGAACTTTCCGCTGAAGGTCGGCACGCTGCTCGATTGCGCCGCACGGCAGGGAAAGCCCCTTGCCATCTATGCCGTCGGCGTCGGCCCGCACTGGTCAGAATCGGCAAAACGCCTGTTCCGGCGGCTGCAGGACACCCGGCTCGCACATCTCTCCGTCCGTGACGGCTTTGCCTATCGCAACTGGCTCGAATATTTCCCCTCAGGCCCGGTGCCGCAGATCGAGCCCGACCCCGGCCTGCTCGCCGCAAGCCTCTTTTCCAGGGATCTTCCTGCCGTCCATAAATCCGTTGGCCTCTGCGTCACCGAGCCGAAGATCCTGGCACGACACGCTTCGCGCCCGGCGCTCTCCATTCCATTGACCACGGTCTCCGATTACCGCGACCTTATCAGCCATCTGATCGGCGCCGGTTACCGCGTCACGCTGTTTTCGAATGGGGCCGGTGAAGACCAGAAGCTGGCAGAAACCGTGCTGTCGTCCTGCAGGGCTGCCGGTATCGGCACCGCGGAGACGCTACGCCTGGCCGACCGCCCGCGCGATCCGCAGCAGCTGCTGGCGATCCTCAGGCAAAACAGTGTCATCGCCGCCCACAGGCTGCATGCCTGCATCGCCGCACACGCCATGCGTATCCCGGCGGTGGGCCTTGCCTGGGATGGCAAGGTCGAGGGTTTCTTCCGTGAGATGAACCGCTCCGGCGCCTTCGCCGCCGCTGGAACCAGCCCCGCCGGGATTGCCGCAATGGTCATGCGCGCAGATCAGGAAGGGCTCTCTTCCGAGGTCCATCACGAACAAGTGACTGCGGCCAGGTCCGCACTAACGAATGTGTGCTCGACTTTATTTGGGCTGAACCGGCCAGACACGATTTCCCGCTCCAAAAAACGTAATAAATTGGTACATAACGTATAAAAATGAGATTTATTCTGCACCAATATTGAAAATAACCATTCCGGCAAATCTATCCTCTTCAACAATCCCGATTCCGAGACAACATGAAATATTCATGTTACGATGTGCTCATATTTAATGGTTAACAGGTGTCTAAGGGGAAATAAAACCACGAAGTTTGCTGGAGGCGGGGCGTGGCGATATACGAAGGGTCGGACCACGAAAATCTTGGGCTGGTCAGAATACAGGGGCAAAGATTCACGTTATCGGGCGGTTCTCACCGCGCGTATGATGACGGCGATATTGTATTCGACCCCGAAGCCCGGAAGGCGGCGCTGCTTATTCTTGTAAGCGGCTGGGCCGTGTCCTGCAAATCGCTGCCGAACGGCACCCGCGTCGTGCTCGAATTCATCCTTCCCGGCGACATCATCTGGACGCCATCGGTAGCGACCGCCCGGGAAACGATCGAAGCCATTTCCCATGTCCAATTCTATGAGCTCAGCGGCCATGTTCTGGCCCGCTATCTCGACAGCAACACCGGCCAGAACATCATTCTCTCCGAGATGATGCGCTGTCATGCCCGCATGTCCGAGCGTCTCGCCAATGTCGGCCGCCGCGACGCGCTGGCCCGCACCGGACACCTTCTTCTCGAGCTCGCAGCGCGTATCGGGCCGGACCGCAAACGGCCGGGCCTCGATGGCTTCCTGTGCCCCCTGACCCAATCCGACATCGGCGATGCCGTCGGCCTCTCCACGGTGCATATCAACCGTGTCCTGAAAGATCTCCGGGTCAATGGACTACTGTCGTTTAGAAACGGGACCGTCGAGTTTCTCAATCGTAGAAAGCTCGAAGAACTTGTTGAATTCGACGATAGTTACCTTGCTACACAACCGCAGATAATTCCGAGATAAAGTGATAGTTCAAAGTAATTAGTCGCCCATTTCTGGGCTAATTATTTCAGACGCTGATATTTTAACAGAACATTAACCTATGTTAATGCCGCCTCATTTGGCTTCCTCCATATTTACATACAAGAGATCAATTCCGGAGCCATGGAATTCAAACAGACATAGCACCTAGTGCTAAGTAATAATTCTCGGGCTTACTTCTCTTACACGTTTAGTATTGAGTTCAACCAATGTAGGGGCGTGAAATGGAAGGTCTAACAACATCGAGTGAGCAGATCAGATCTGATACAGCTCACCTTATCTCTCTTCGCACATCCGATTCCATGAGACATTATCAGGTTTCCTCCCGGGCAGATTCCCAGGAAGAGCTGATGGATTATGTCCTGCTGCTGGATCCCCGCTCGCTGCAGAGCGAGTGCCTTTCCAGAAGCCTTTCCGAATACGACGAGGATCTCAAGGTCATCACCGCGACCTCGATCGAGGAGTGGCAGCGCAAGCGCATGCGGTTCGAACCGGCATTGATCCTTTACATGATCGGCGGAAAGCATGTCTCCGAACCGGATGTCAGCGACAAGATTGCCAAGCTGGCGCAGAAATTCCCGTCCGTACCTGTCATCGTCGGCGCAGAGGGCGACGAAATCCAGCAGGTGCTGAAGGCACTGGAATGTGGCGCCAAGGGCTACATCCCCGCGAATATCGGCATCGGCGTTGCCGCCGAGGCAATCGCTCTGGCCCGTGCCGGTGGTGTTTTCGTTCCGGCAAGCAGTCTGCTCGCCGCCAAGGAGATGATCACCTCAAGCACCACGGCAGCGAAATGCGGCGATCATTCTTTCACGCCACGCGAAATGTCGGTGGCGGATGCACTTCGCCGCGGCAAGTCGAACAAGATCATCGCTTACGAGATGAACCTCTGCGAAAGCACAGTCAAAGTGCATATTCGCAATATCATGAAGAAGCTGCACGCGACCAACCGGACGGAAGTTGCCTACAAGATCCGCGAGTTCGCTCAATAATCTCCCATTCCTCCGAAGATCTAGCCGGAGCGCCAACGCGCTCCGGTTCTTTTGCATGCCTGCCACCCGGCCTCCTGCACGAGGAGCCAGTTTCCCGGCCGCGTAAGACTTTCGGCTAGGCTCCTACCCCCAATTGACGCCGGTCCGCGCCGATGAAGGCGCTAGGGCCCGCAACCGAACTCAACGATGATGGCACCGCTTCACTTGAGGGGATAATTATGCGCGTCGCGATCGTACATTACTGGCTCGTGTCCATGCGCGGCGGCGAAAAGGTCGTCGAAGCGCTCTGCGACATGTATCCGGACGCGGATATCTTCACGCTTGTCTATGATGAAAGCCGGATGTCGGAAACGATCAAGCGCCACAAGGTCACCTCCTCCTTCCTGCAGAAGATCCCCGGCGCCGTGAAGCACTATCAGTCGCTGCTGCCGCTGATGCCCTTTGCGCTCGAAAGCCTCGATCTCAGCGGCTACGACCTGATCATCTCCAGCGAGTCGGGCCCCGCCAAGGGCATCATCGCGCCACCGCACTCGACCCATGTCTGCTACTGCCATTCGCCGATGCGCTATATCTGGGACCACTATCATGTCTATCGCGCCCGCGCAGGTCTCGCCTCGCGGATGATGCTGCCCGTCATGGCGCCGCTGCTCCGGTCCTGGGATGTCAGCACCAGCCTGCGCGTCGACCGCTTCGTCGCCAACTCGCATCACGTCAAGGCGCGCATCGGCAAATATTACGGCCGCTCGGCGACGGTCATCCACCCCCCCGTTGCCGTCGACGACTATGCCGTCTCTGACGACATCGGCGACTTCTACCTCTGCGCAGGACAGCTCGTTTCCTACAAGCGCATAGACCTTGCCGTGCGCGCCTTCACCAAGATGGGCCGCAACCTCGTCGTCATCGGCGAAGGCAAGGAACTTGCGGCACTGAAGGCGATCGCTGGTCCGACCATCACCTTCCTCGGCCGCACGCCCTTCCCGGTGATGAAGGAAAAACTTGCCCGCTGCCGCGCCCTGATCTTCCCCGGCGAAGAGGATTTCGGCATCGTTCCCGTCGAAGCCATGGCCAGCGGGCGGCCGGTCATCGCCTTCGGCAGTGGCGGCGCGCTGGAAACGGTGGTGCCGGGCCTGAGCGGCATGCTCTTTAACGAACAGACACCGGAAGCCATCATCGATGCCGTGGAAAGCTTCGAGGCGCAGGCCGCGATGTTCGACCCGCAAGCCATCCGCGCCCACGCCGCCCGCTTCAGCACCCGCAATTTTAAGCTTAGCATGGAACTGATCATCCAGGAGGAACTGCGCGCCCGCAAGACCGCCGCCCTGCAGCCCGCCCCCCACGGCGAAGCCCGCCGCTTCCCCTTCGACACGGTCTTCCCGGTACCTGCCCCGGAGACCGACCGGGTGCACTAGGCTCCCATATCCCGATCCTCACGCCATATGACCACCGCACGGAAAGCGTGACCCCCTGCGCGGAACAACAAATAGGATGCGCCGTTTCTCCCCCGCAAACCGAGCTAAGGAGAAATACAATGTACAAGGTTCTACTTGTCTCCAGTGCACTGGCGCTGTCGTCCCTGGCCACGAATGCGCTGGCTGATGGTGCGGTCACCGGCGCTGCCGGTGGTGCCGTGACAGGTGCGATTGTCGGCGGCCCGATCGGCGCTGCCGTGGGTGGTGTCGCAGGCGCCGTCGCCGGTGCCGTGATCGATCCGCCGCCGCGCGAAGTCGTGACTTATGTCGAGGCCCAGCCCGCTCCGCCGCAGGCCGTCATCGTTCAGCAGCCGATCGTCGTCGGCAAGCCGCTTCCGGCCGAGGTCCAGGTCGTTCCGGTGCCGGAGAACCCGAAATATGCCTATACCGTTGTCAACAACCAGCGTGTGATCGTCGAGCCCGAGACGCACCGCGTCGTGCAGGTGATCCAGTAATCGCGAAGACCTAAGCTGGAAACAGAAAAGCCGCCCTCAATCCGGGCGGCTTTTTTTGTTTGTGGCGCGGAAATCAGACCTTCAATTCCCGCCGCTCGCGCTCGGTGACGACTGACAGGTCGATCACCTTCTGCAGGTTGGCGGCATGACGGAAGTTTGGATCGGGCTGGACGCCGGTCATCACCGCTTCCGCGAAGCGCTGATAGTTGGTCGGAACCGCGGGAACCTCGATATCCTTCCAAGTGGCCGTCTCGACATCATCGCCGAAGCAGCCGCGCAGCGACGAGCCGTTCGGGTTGTGATTGACCTCGAGGCTGCCGCGTTCGCCATAGATGCGCAGCTTCAGCTCGTTCAGATGCCCGGTCGCCCAGCGGCTGGCATGGACGACGCCGAGCGCACCGTTGGCGAAATCGACCGACATGGTGAAACTGTCGTTGGCATCGAGCATATATTCGCCGATCTGGCCGCCCGGCGCCTTGTTGAAGGTCTTCAGGCGGGCGAAGACATGGTCGATATCGGTTGCCGCACCATAGGCCGCGAAGTCGAGAATGTGGATGCCGACATCGCCGAGCACGCCGTTCGAGCCGTGGCCGGTCGAAAGGCGCCAGAGCCAGGTCGATTCCGTGCGCCAGTCGCCCCAGGCGCGCGACACCAGCCAGCTCTGCAGATAGGACGCTTCCACATGCTTGATGGTGCCGAGCTCACCGGCCAGCACCATTTCGCGGGCGCGCTGCAGCGGCGCGACATTGCGGTAGGTGAGGTTCACCATGTTGATGACGCCGGCGGCTTCCGCAGCTTCGGTCATCTCCAGCGCCTTCGGATAATTCTCCGCCAGCGGCTTTTCGCAGAAGACGTGCTTTCCGGCGGCGATCAGCGCCATGGTCGTCGGGTGGTGGATTCTGTCAGGCGTCACATTGGTCGCCGCGTCGAATTCGCCCCAGGCGATCGCTTCGTCGAGGGTCAGGAAACGCTTTTCGATATTGAACTTGTCGGCGAAGGCCGCAAGGCGGACGGTGTCGGTATCGACAGCGCCGACCACCGTCACACCGTCAATGCGGGTGAAGTGGTCGAGCTGGTTTTTCGCCATCACGCCCGTTCCGAGAACGAGTAGTCGCATGGATTTTCCTCAGCGGTAACCGGCTTCGCCGGCCTGGTGCAGTCTCGGGCCGCGTTCTTCGATCGGCTCCAGGGCCTTCTCAACCGGCACATTTGGGGCATCGTGGATGGCAGTCAACGCACCAGCCGGGTTATGCGCCCATTTTACGCCATTGATCAGCACCTTCTTGACGTTGGCGTCGTGATAGGTGGGGTAGGTCTCGTGGCCCGGGCGGAAATAGAAGATATTGCCGGCGCCGCGGCGCCAGGTCATGCCGGAGCGGAACACTTCACCGCCCTGGAACCAGGAAATGAACACCGTTTCCAGTGGCTCCGGAACGGAAAACTGCTCGCCATACATTTCCTCGTTCTCAAGCACGAAATTCTCATCCAGACCGGCGGCGATCGGATGGCGCGGGTTGATGACCCACAGGCGTTCGCGCTCGCCCGCCTCGCGCCATTTCAGCGCGCAGGGCGTGCCCATCAGCCGCTTGAAGATCTTCGAGAAATGGCCGGAATGCAAAACGAGCAGACCCATACCCTCCCAGACGCGCTTGGCAACGCGCTCGACCACCTCGTCGGACACCGCGCCGTGATCCTTGTGGCCCCACCAGAGCAGCACGTCGGTCTCGTCGAGGCGCGACTGCGGCAACCCATGCTCGGCTTCCTGCAGCGTCGCCGTCGTGGCGCTGATCGCCGGGTCGCTGTTCAGCGCCTTGGCAATCGTCGTGTGCATGCCTTCCGGGTAGATACCCCTGACGATCTCGTTGGTATTCTCGTGGATATTCTCTCCCCAGACGACGGTACGAATGGCCATTGCCGGTGCTCCTCTAGGCTTCGGGGGTTGTCAAAACTGGCGGGTCGAGAAGAATTCAAAGCGCTTTGGGAAATTGAACAAATCTGCGCCTTGCCTCCTCCAAGTTACAAGAAGACATAGACCTTTGGCCGCAATTTGACAAAGGGGAAAATTAGATCCTGCGACAGGCCGCCGGACGTCGGACCAACCCTATAAAAATCAATGGGAAACGGACTTGGAGAACAGGTTGACGACGAGAACGCCCGATATGATCAGGCCGAGCCCGATCATCGCCGGCAGGTCGAGGCGCTGCTTGAAATAGATCAGCCCGACGGCGGAAATCAGCACGATTCCCAAAGCGCTCCAAATGGCATAGGCGATGCCGACGGGGATCGATTTCAGCGTCAGCGACAGCACATAGAAGGCCGCCGCATAGCAGACGACGACCACGGCCGTTGGCAAAAGGCGGGTGAATTGCTGCGACATTTGCAGCGCCGTCGTGCCGATGACTTCGAGCACGATCGCAAAGAAAAGCAGCGCATAGACGGCAGCCGGGCTCATGGTCTTCTGTCCCCTGGAATTATCGCTTGGTCAGTTCGGTCAGGCGCGCAATCAGCGCCCGGCGCTCGGCAAGCCCGAGATCGTGGCTCTCGGTCGTATCGGAGAGCCAGAGGCCATCGGCCGCAAAGCGGACGATCTGCGCATCGACGGACGAGTCGGTTCCGACATATTCGTCGGCGCGCGCCTGCACCCATTCGCGCCAGCGCTGGCGAAGCCGAGGCTCGGCCAGCATCGCAATCGTCACCTGCGCCCAGTGCCGTGATTCGTCGCGATCGCTCTGGATATCGGCGACGGCCAGAAGATAGGCGCGGGTGAAGCGGCCATGCGAGACCGCATCGCGGCGCATCAGCTCCTCGATATCGGCATCGAACCGCTCCAGCAGACTTTCGAACAGCGCATCGAGCAGCGCATTCTTCGTCGGGAAATGATGCAGCAACCCGCCCTTGCTGACGCCTGAGGCGCCAGACACCGCATCCAGCGTTACCGACGCCATGCCGCTCTCTGTTGCCAGACGTGCGGCGACATCCAGCAGCTGCCGGCGGACGAGTTCGGGTTGTTTCCTGCGGTGATGTGCGAGTGCCATGCGTTCTAAAAATACCGTCTGGACGGTTTTGTCAATCCAAATCGCTTCAGCCCCTTGGTATCGCAGCCGTTTGGACGAAATGCCGCGCTACGCACTTGCCGTGTTGCGCGCTGATGCATGCCGGTGCATGAAGACTGCGGGTATCGAGGGATGGGTCAGTGACGGAAGAGGCGATCACGCTTTATCAGGCGATCGGCGGCGACGAGACGGTCAAGGCTTTGGCGCATCGCTTTTACCAGCTGATGGATACGCTGCCGGAGGCCAGGCACGTGCGCGCCGTTCACCCGCCGAGCCTGACGGGCAGCGAGGAGAAGTTCTACGAATATCTGACCGGCTATCTCGGCGGCCCGCCGCTTTATACCGACAAGCGCGGCCATCCCCGCCTGCGCAGCCGCCATTTCGTCGCCGAAATCGGCCCCGCCGAGCGTGACGAGTGGCTGCTCTGCTTCCGCTGGGCGATGGACGAGACCATCGCCAATCCCAAACTTCGCGACCTCATATGGCCGCCGATCGAAAGGCTGGCCTTCCACATGCAGAACAAGGACTAGCGCCGCCATGATCAGCAACGAACGCATCGCGCCGTTCTTCTTCCTTTTCGCCGGCCTCTTCGGCGTCGCAGGCGTCGGCTTGGCCGCAGTCGCGGCCCATGGCGGCGGCGATGCCAGCCTCGCGGCCTCGGCGTCTGCCATGTGCCTGGCGCATGCACCCGCCCTTCTCGGCCTCGCACTCGCAGGCGAGAAGCTCAAAACCGCCTGGCTGGCCGGTTTGCTGATGATCATCGGCACCGCCCTCTTCGCCGGCGATCTCGTCTCCTTGCGTTTCGCCGGCCACGGCCTGTTTCCTTACGCTGCCCCAACCGGCGGCTGGGCGATGATGCTCGGCTGGCTGGCCATTTCCGTCGGCGGCTTCCTGCGCCGGCCGGTCCGGTGAACGGCGTCACCATCCGCAACGCCCGCGCCGGCGAGCTCGAAGCGCTGCGCGCCATCGAAATGGACGCGGTGGCCGCGCTTATCGACGCCGGTGTCCCCTTTTCCGGCGAGCCGCACCCGTTATCCTCGGAACAGCTTGCCGCCTATCTCGCGGATGGTCTGTTGATCGTGGCCGCCGGCGCGGAGGACACGCCGGTGGGTTTCGTTGCGGCGGAGGAGATCGGCGGCATGCTTTACATCGCCGAGGTCGACGTGATCAGGCGGCTGCAAGGCAAGGGCATCGGGCGATCGCTGATGCAGGCTGCGATCGATGCAGCGCGAAGCCGCGGACTGTCGGCTGTGGCGCTGACGACAGACCGCTTCGTGGTGTTCAATTATCCGTTCTACCGGTCGTTGGGCTTCGTGGAGCCTGAGACTAAGGATATGCTCGCGTATCTGCGGGCGATCCTTGACGCTGAGGTTGCGAACGGCATGGATCCGGAGAGGCGTGCGGGTATGGTGCTGCGGCTTCCGGGTATTTGATTTTAACTCGGCGCCCCTCATCCCCGGCGCAACGAGTTACACGCATCTCAGACCTGACAACGGACCTTCGTCATTTCGCCTTTTCATAGGCGTCGAAGAGATCGGTTACCAGAATCCCGTTGATCCGCATCCCAGTCAAATCGGCGTCCCTGATCTCCGAATTCGCCAATGTGGCACCGCTTATGGTCAATCGTGACAGGTTTGCATTGGTGACAGCCGCTCCAGACAGATTGACGTTATTAAAGCGCGCGGCTTGAAGGTTGACGTCGTCGAAATCAGCTTCGCCTAAATTGGTGTCGATGAATTTTGCTTTCGTCAGAACAGCATAAAATCGTGCGTCAGCGAGATAAACGCCATCGAAATTGGCGCCCGACATATCTGCCCGCTCGTAGCGCACCCCCTGCATTTGAGGGCCGTCAAAGGGATTGCTTCCTTGCTGATCAGTCATTGCCGTCTCCTCCAGCCGATCCTGATGACCATTCAGAGAGTGCATACTTTTGGTGGAGCTTCAACACTCTCGATGAAAGCAAAACTTGTTGTTCTACTTTTTTTACAACGCCGCATAGCTCGCTGTTTCGCAGTACAGGCGTATCCGAAATCGACGAAAAACCGCCAACGCAACTTCTCGATAATCGCGCGAACCCCTCACCCCGAATGCGCCATGAACCGGCTGAGATAGGCAAAACTCGTCTGCGCGAATTCGAACGGTTTGCGCGGACTGTCGTGCTCGACCACCAGTGTCCGCGCGCCCTTCGCCAGCGCCAGCCGCCAGAGCGAAGGCCACATCAGCGTGCCGGCGCCGACATCGGCCCAGCCGTCCTCATCGGCGTTTGCCCCTTCGGGCGCCCGGTCCTTCACATGCGCCGAGACCAGCACCTTGGCATAGCGCTGCAGCCATTCTGCCGGATCGACGCCGGCGCGGGACATCCAGGCGATATCGGCCTGCCAGACGAGCGGGCTGCCGCGCGCCGCTTCGAACATCACCTCGAAGCCGTAGCGGGCGGTCGACAGCAGCGCAAAGCCCGCCGTCATGTTGTGATAGCCGATGGAAATGCCGTGCGGCCTGTATTGCTCCGCCAACCGCCCGAGTTCGGCGCCGAGCCGCTGCCAGCCGCCAGTGGTCTCCGGCGGCAGGAAACTTGAGGATTGCGGCACGAAGAGCTGGGTGATGCCGCAGGCCTGACAGGCCCCGGTGACCTGGCCGGGCTCGTCGCGCAGGAATTCGAAGCCGATATGGGCTGTCGGCGCCGTCAGCGCGTGCCGGGCAAGCGCCTCACCGAGATCATCGGCTTCGCGCAGATGATGACCGAGCGGCTCGACCGACTGGAAACCCGCTCTGGCGGCTGCCGAAAGCTGGGCATCGAGCGATCCCAGTTCACGCAGCGAGAAAAGTTGCAGGGAGAGGGTCGGCTTGGTCATTGTGACAGGATAGCACGGCAAGTGGGCTCGGCCATAGCGAACCCTTGCCCGGACAAACATGCCGCAGGGCTGGTTTTACGCCTCAGCGCCCCGGGATACGGGCGAACCGCAGCAGGTTGCCATGCGGATCATGGACGAAGAATTCCTCCATGTTCCACGGCCGGACATCGAGAGCCGTCAGCGTTGGTACGGCTTTTTCGGAATATTCCCGGTGCAGCGCGCCGATCCGGCCGCCTCGGAGATAGACGGCGCTGCTTTCGCAAAATGCACGATTGCCGGTCAGCCGGAAATGCAGCTCCATGTCCTGCCGGCGAACGATCAGATAGTCTGCCGTCTCATAGGTCGCGGCAAAGCCCAGCTGGTCGCGGTAGAAGGCCAACGTTTCCGCAATATCAAGCGACGGCAGGATCGGCAGAACTTCGATGCGCTGCGGATCGTCCATGTCTCAGATACCCTCGACGACGGTAAAACCTTCGAAAACTGGCGGCCCCTTGTACATCGCCTTGCGGTCACCGGCATTGCGATGCGCAGCGCGAAAACTCTCGGACTTCGTCCAGTTCAGAAAGTCCTCTTCGCTCGCCCAAAGCGTATGCGAGGAAAACAGCGTATAGCCCTCTTCCACATTCGCCTTGCCGCGCAGCAGGCGGAACTCGACGAAACCGGGAACCGTGGACAGACTGGAATCGCGGTTGCGCCAGACATCCTCGAATTCGCTCTCCGATCCCTCGGTCACCTTGAAGCGGTTCATTGCGATATACATTGCGCCGTCCTCAGCCCTTGGCACGCTTGCCGCTTGGGAAAGCGACGACATTATTGCCGTTGGCGGCTTCGCGGCCAAGCGGCTTTTCCGGCTCCACGCCCGGCATCCGCGTTTCCCAATAGGGGAACTCGGTGACATTCGGGTAGTCGGCCTGGCGTTCTGCATTCTTCATCAGAAGCTCATAGAGTTCGGGCACAAGGCCGTCGCCGTTCTGTGCGGCCAGCTTGTGCAGGCCGATCATCATGAAGCCCTCGGGGCGCTGGTCTTTCATCGGGCGGTGTCTCGTTCGTTCATGGTGTTCAAGGCCCGCTCGAGGCTGGACTTGCTGCCGCTGCGCAGCGGGATGAAGGCCTTGCCGAATTTCTTGCAGCCGGTCTTCACGCGCACGCAGGCATCGTGGCTGATACAGTCGATCGGGCAGAACACGCAGTCGACCGATGGCAGAACGGTGTCGATGCGCGAGACCGCTTCGCGCAAGCCCCCGTCGTGGTGGATCAGCTCGGCGCCGAAGCTGCTGGCGATCTCGCGAAGATGTGCCACCTGGCAATCCCGGCCGCCGACATAGAGAAAACTGCGGCCGTCCAATTTGGATCGTCCGGACGGCTGCTGCGTCTGCGCTGCCGCATCCGCGCTGACGCGGATGTCCCGGTTAGATCCCTTCTTCGCCTTCCGAGCCATTTACCACCCGTTCGCTCGTTGATCGTCACACGATTCCAGTGTGCGAGCGGGACCTTATTAAACTTGATTTTTAGAGTAAAGTATAAAGTTGACTCTTTTGATCATATTTATTTCAGCGGCCGGTAACCTGGACTTCCTGGGTGAATGTCCAGCTCGGCTTGCCCCATTCCGACGGCAGCGGCGGGAATGGCGAAGCGCGTTGAACGCCGGAGACAACCGCCTGATCGAGCTCGGGAATTCCGGAACTGCGGGCAACTGACAGGCCGCTCAGCGAGCCGTCGCCGCCGATCGTCAGGCGAACCCTGACACTCATCGACGCGCTCATCCGCTTGTATTCGGACGGCACCTTCACGGCGCGGTGAATGCGCGATCGAACCTTGCCCGGATAGTTGGCGACGGCCGCACTGCCTGCCCCGCCCGAGCTTCCTGCCGAGCGCGAATTCCGGTCGGCATTGGCGACTTCTTCGCCGTCGCTGGCGCCGCGGCGAGAATCCTGCTTGTTCTCGCCCTGCGATCCCGCAGCCTTTTTCACCACCTTCTTCGGCGGCTCTTTCTTCTCGACCTTGGGCTTCTCGACCGGCTGCACCGCCTTCGGCTTGGCGATCGGCGTTGGCGCTTCCTCGGGCTGCACCGGATCCGGCAGCGCCTCGGCCGTCTCGACGGGGTCGACCGGCTTCACCTCTTCCGGGATCTCGGTCGCCATCGGCTGGACGACGGAAGTTTCGGCCGGAACGTTGGAGGTCAGAACCTCGGGCTCGGCGGCCGTCACCGTTTCAGGCGAAACGCGTGTGACTTCCTCTGTTGGCGGAACAGGCTGCGCTTCAACCGGCTGCGCCATCTCGGGCTGCACTTCGGTCGGCTGAACCGCTGTCGGCTGCACGGTTTCCGGCTGGACGCTTTCGGCGACCACCTCCTCCGGCTGCGGCTCGACCTGCAGATCGGGATCACCGGCAGAAGCCTGGTCGGCTTCGGAGTCACCAAGAATGATGACACTGACCGCCTCGCCGGCTTCCTCTTCCGGCTCGTGCGGCGCGACGACGAAGCCGACGGCGAGAGCGGTAAAGAGAATGGCATGGAAGGCAAAGGACGTCAGGCAGGCGACGACGACGTTGCGCTTGGCAGGCTTGGCGCCGGCCTCCTGCTTTTCGATCGCCGACGTGTCCATCGCGGGAGCGTCGGCGGCACCGGCCTTCGGTCCCTGCGCATGTTCCGGAAAGGAGCCGATATGGGCGAAGCGGGCATAGTGGACGACGGTTTCGGCGGCCGGCTGGCGCGGCGCGTTGCGCAGTTCCGGCATCTCGTGTCCGGGATGCAGCCCCGGCAGATTATCGTTCGACGTGCCGGCATCCTGCTCGGCAAGGAACGCGTGCCGCAATGTGGATTTCGCTGAAACTACCATCTGCCTTGCCTCGGCCAGTTTGAAACTGAAGCCTGCCGGAAATCATCTCCGGCGGTCTGTCTTACCCTTCGAAGGGCACAGAAATCTGCGAGCGGGTAACGAGACCCTTCATGCATGCACCGGCAGCCGGGCCATCACAAACCGGCGTGTCGTTGATGATGATGCGGGTCACCGCCTCGCATTTCATGTTGGGCATGTCGAACTGGCGCACGCGCTTCTTGCCCTCGGGCAGATCGCGAAAATCGAGAACGGTGATCTTGTCGACCGCGTTCTTGTCGTTGAAGAAGGCCAGCTCGAAGGAGATCTTGTTGACGGGCGCAGCCAGCTTGTTCAGCGCCACGAAGGTCATCATGCAGCCCTTCTGCGATGGCGCCAGCGCGTTCAGCTCGACTTCGAGAGCGTTGGCCGGAGCGGCCGGAGCAGCAGCGGCGGCATCCTGTGCATAGGCAGGAAGAACGCTTCCAACGACCATCAATCCGCACGCCACAAACGCTGCAAAACTGCGTGCCGCCATCACCACTTCTCCATGCGATTTCGAAAACTTGAGTTGATAACTCTTCTATTGCGTCTTTAAAAAATGGTGACTATGAAAGTCAAGATAAATGTATCTAGGCCGCCGGAAAACAAGCCGCGGCACAAGCGGAAATTGCCAACCGAAATGATGGTTGAAAAGCCTGACACCTTTAAGCATGCGCCGTTCGTCAAGGACGCGGCGGAAGTGCGCACGATCGAAAGCGGAGACATCTTCCGCGGCGCGAACGAGATCATGATCCGGCATGACGGCGTGGTCTATCGCATGAAAATTACCCGCCAGGGCAAGCTCATTCTCAATAAGTAAGGGTAGACCATGACCGAGAACACCAGACCGGCACCGGCCGAAATTCGCGCGTTCCGCGCCGAGAATCCGAAGATGCGCGAGCGCGATATCGCCGCTCAGCTGAAGATTTCGGAAGCAGCGCTCGTTGCCGCCGAAGTCGGCATTTCCGCCACCCGCATCGATGCCAGCGCCGCCAAGCTTCTCGAGCGCGTGGCGACACTCGGCGAGGTCATGGCCCTGTCGCGCAACGAAAGCGCCGTGCACGAGAAGATCGGCGTTTACGAGAACATCAGCGTCGGCCAGCACAATGCCATCGTTCTCGGCGAAAACATCGACCTGCGCGTCTTCCCGAGCCGTTGGGCCCACGCCTTCGCCGTCACCAAGAAGGACGGCGACACCGAGCGCCTCAGCCTCCAGTATTTCGACAAGACCGGCAATGCCGTCCACAAGATCCACCTGCGCCCGGCCTCCAATGCCGAAGCCTATCACGCTATCGTCGCCGAGCTGACGCTCGAAGACCAGTCGCAGGAATTCGTCGAGCAGGAAGGAAGCTTCAGTGCCGATGAAACCGGCGACGTCAACCAGAACGAACTGCGCGATAGCTGGAGCAAGCTGACCGACACGCACGAATTCTTCGGCATGCTGAAGCGCCTGAAGATCGGCCGCCAGGCCGCCGTGCGTACCGTCGGCGACGACTATGCCTGGAAGCTCGACAACACCGCCACCGCAGACATGATGCATGCTTCGGTCAAGGCCGGCCTGCCGATCATGTGCTTCGTCGCCAATAACGGCATCGTCCAGATCCATTCCGGCCCGATCCACAACGTCCAGCCGATGGGTCCGTGGATCAACGTTCTCGACGAAACCTTCCACCTGCATCTGCGCCAGGACCACATCGCCGAAACCTGGGCGGTGCGCAAGCCGACCAAGGACGGCCATGTCACCTCGCTCGAAGCCTATGACGCCAATGGCGAGATGATCATCCAGTTCTTCGGCAAACGGAAGGAAGGCACGGATGAGCGCGGCGACTGGCGCGAGATCATGGAAAACCTGCCGCGCGCGGCGAGCGTCGCCGCATAAGGAGCCGATCATGAGAATGCCTTCAAGCCTGCGCCGCATCCGCCTCCGGGAACTGGCGCTGACGGCTGCTGTCATGGCCCTGCCGCTGATCCCCTCACCAGTCGCCACGCCCGGCTATTCCTTCGTCCGCGCCGCCCATGCGGCCGAGCCGAAGAAGCTCGACACCTCGCGCGTCGTCTCGGTCGGCGGCGACGTCACCGAGATCATCTACGCGCTTGGTGAGGAAGGCCGCATCATCGCCCGCGATTCCACCAGCATGTATCCGGAAGCGGCAATGAAGCTGCCGGATGTCGGCTACATGCGGGCGCTGTCGCCTGAAGGCATTCTCGCCGTCAATCCGTCGGCAATCATCGCCGTCGAAGGCGCCGGTCCGCCGGAAGCGCTGACGGTTCTGAAGAATGCCAGTGTTCCTTTCGAGACGGTGCCGAACACCTACGACCGCGAAGGCATCCTGAAGAAGATCGATCGCGTCGGCTCCCTGCTCGGCGTCGAGGACAAGGCCAAGGCGCTGGAAGCCAAGGTCGGCGCCGATCTCGATGCCGCGATCACCGATGCCGAAAAGCGTCCGGAGGGCGAGCGCAAACGCGTGCTCTTCATCCTCAGCATGCAGGGCGGCAAGATCATGGCTTCGGGCACTGGTACGGCTGCCGATGGCATCATCAAGCTCGCCGGCGCCGTCAATGCTGTCGGCACCTTCCCGGGCTACAAGCCGCTGACCGACGAGTCGATCATCGAGGCGAAGCCCGACGTCATCCTGATGATGGACCGCGAAGGCGGTCATGCGGCCGCCAATGACGATCTCTTCAAGCAGCCTGCGATCGCGCTGACACCTGCGGCAGAGAAGAAGGCCGTCATCCGTATGGACGGCCTGCATCTGCTGGGCTTCGGCCCGCGCACGGCAAGCGCCGTCCGCGAACTCAACACGGCGATCTACGGCGGCTGACATGGCAGTGCAGGATGTGATGACGACGGACGGCAAGCGTTCCATGTTTTCGATCGCCGCATTGCGCGAAAGCCACCGGGTTGGCGATCGTACCCGGATCGCCGCCCTCGTCATCGCCCTGCTGGTCATCGGTTCCGTCTTTTCGCTGCTGTTCTCGGTCACCACAGGCGCGTCGGATGCTTCGATGTTCGACGTGCTGGCCAATCTCGGCGGCCAGGCCGATGCGCTGACCACCCGCGACCGGATCATCATCTTCGATATCCGCATGCCGCGTGCCATCCTCGGCTTCCTGGTCGGCGGATCGCTCGCCGTATCCGGAGCGGTCATGCAGGGCCTGTTCCGCAATCCGCTGGCCGATCCCGGCCTCGTCGGCGTCTCCTCGGGCGCAGGCTTTGGCGCCGTCATCATGATCGTGCTCGGCGGCTCGATTGCCATGCCGGTGTTCAATCTGCTCGGCATCTATGCGCTACCGCTCGCAGCCTTCGGCGGCGGCCTCGTCACGACGTTGCTGCTCTACAGGGTCGCCACTAGCAACGGCCAGACCTCGATCGGCACCATGCTGCTCGCCGGCATCGCGCTCGGCGCTCTCACCGGCGCCCTGACCGGCCTTCTGACATACATGGCCAACGACCAGCAACTCCGCGACCTTACATTCTGGGGCATGGGCTCGTTGGCGGGCGCCACCTGGATGAAGATCGCCGCAGCCGCGCCGATCATCCTAGCCTCCTACATCGTGCTTCCCTTCATGGCCCGCGGCCTGAACGCCATCACGCTTGGCGAGGCAGCCGCCTTCCACATGGGCGTGCCGGTCCAGCGGCTGAAGAATATCGCCATCGTCACCGTGGCCGCCGCGACCGGCGCCTCGGTTGCCGTCAGCGGCGGCATCGGCTTCGTCGGCATCGTCGTACCGCATGTGCTGCGCATGGTGATCGGCCCCGACCACCGCTATCTGCTGCCCGCCTCCGCCCTGCTCGGCGGCTCGCTGCTGATCTTCGCCGATGTTCTGGCGCGCACCATCGTCGCCCCGGCCGAACTGCCGATCGGCATCATCACCGCGGCCGTCGGCGGTCCCTTCTTCCTCTGGATCCTGCTGCGCCAGCGCTCGCGGCTCGCCCTCTGAGAGCATTTCCATGATCGAGCTTTCCAACGTCTCCGTCGATTTGTCGGGCAAGACCATCGTCCACGGCGTCAGCTTCACCGCCCGCGCCGGCGAGCTGACGGCGATCGCAGGCCCGAACGGCTCCGGCAAGACGACGACGATGAAGGCGGTATCGGGCGAATTGCCCGCCCAGGGATCGGTGAAGATCAACGGCGCCGAAGTCAGCGATATGGCACCCTGGAAGCTCGCGGCCATCCGCGGCGTGCTTCCACAGGCAAGCGCCATCTCCTTTCCCTTCACCGTCCGCGAGATCGTCCGCATGGGCCTGACGACAGGCGTCAACCTCCACCCGGAACGCGCCGAGGAAACCGCCGCCCGCGCGCTCGGCGCCGTCGATCTCCACGGCTTCGAAGGCCGCTACTATCAGGAATTGTCGGGCGGCGAGCAGCAGCGCGTCCAGCTCGCCCGCGTTCTCTGCCAGATCGCCGAACCGGTAGCTCACGGCAAGCCCTGCTGGCTGCTGCTCGATGAACCCGTCTCAAGCCTCGACATCAGCCATCAGCTGACGATCATGCGGCTCGCCCGCCAGTTCTGTGAGGCCGGCGGCGGCGTCATCGCCGTCATGCATGACCTCAACCTGACGGCGCTTTTTGCCGATCAGATCGTCCTGATGAAATCCGGGCGGCTGGCAGCCGCAGGCAGCGTGCGCGAGGTCCTGACGGATCAGAACATGCAATCGGTCTTCGGCTGCCCGCTGCGCATCAATCAGGTGCCATCAGATGGCACGCCCTTCGTGCTTGCCCACAGCGCGCTCTGAGGCTTTTCCGGGAACCTTTCCCGGTCTTTCGCGTTCTCCGTGTCGATGATTTGGGTCATTGCCGGGCGCTTCTTCAAGACAGCAACGGTGACGGCCTGTGATTTCAAACAGGCGGCGCATGTGCACGCCCAAAAACATGGAGAAAATCATGGCTTCATCCATCCTCCAATCCGTTCGCGGCAGCCGCAAGGGCAATGGCACGCTTCACAGCATCGAAAGCACGATCGAAGATCAGATCGAGCACCTCCGCGACGAGATCGACGCCCTGACCAAGCTGGCCGCCAAGAGCTCTCGCCGCCAGTCTGACAAGCTGCGCTATCAGGCCTCCGCAGGCTACGACGAGATTGTCGGCCGTGGTGAAGACTTGCTGCGCGATCTGCAGGACGGCTACCTGCGCGGCGCATCCGAAGTGCGCGACACGGTGCGCAAGCATCCGGTTGCGACCATTGGGGCTGCGGCCGCATTCGGCCTCGTCCTTGCTCTCCTCGCCCGCCGCTAGGAGGCTCGATGCTCTTTCCTCTACTCAGTATGCTGGTAGGAAACGGCGTTCACCGTACCGTTGCGCGGACCAAGCGCAACGGTATTTTCATTGCCATTGCAGCCCTGTTCCTGCTGACGGCCTATGCGCTTGCGGTCACCGCAGGCGCGATCTGGCTTGCGGGTATCTATGGGCCGGTCGGGGCAGCCCTGTTCCTGGCCGCCTGCGCCGTCTTCATAGCCGTGGTGGCGCTGATCGCCATGGTGATCATGAATGCGCAGGAAAAACGTCAGGCCAGGGATCGGCGCCTAGCGCTCGAATCCGCAGCCGCCGCCGGTATCGGCCTGATCCGCTCGCAGCCGCTTCTGACGGCCGGGATCTTGATGGCGCTTGTGGCATCGAATTTGGTTGGGTCCAAGAAGGACGATTAGTTCAGGGCGCGGGGTTAGTTGACGGCCACACCCCTCTCCACCCTCATTCCTGTGCTCGTCACAGGAATCCAGTTGCCGCGCGTCGGCGCGGCAGGAAGAGTCTTTTCAGCCCAAGGACTTGGGCTTGGCTGGATCCCTGTGACGAGCACAGGGATGAGGGAAAAATAAAGGCTCCGGCCCCCGCATCCGTCCTTCGGGCACCTTCTCCCCTCGGGGAAAGGTTGCGGCAGCCGGATGAGGAGCCTCCGGGCGCAAACCTTTCCAAATCGACGCAAAACAAAAAAGCCGGCGCCTTTTCAGGCGACCGGCTTTTTCCTCCCAAGTATCCCTTGGTTAGAAAGCGAAGGCCTTCGATGTCAGTGGCGCCGATGTTGCATCCGGGCCGAAGTCTGCTTCGCCGGTGATCTGCAGCAGTTCCTGCAGCCGCTGGCGGGCGCGGTTGACGCGGCTCTTGATCGTGCCGACGGCGCATTCGCAGATTTCCGCGGCCTCTTCGTAGGAAAAGCCCGAAGCGCCGACGAGAATGATCGCTTCACGCTGGTCCGGCGGCAGCTGATCGAGCGCCTTCTTGAAATCCTGCAGATCGAGCGCGCCATATTGCGACGGATGCATCGCCATGGACTCGGTAAACAGGCCGTCGCTGTCCTGGATTTCGCGGCCGCTCTTGCGCATCTGGCTATAAAGCTCGTTGCGCAGGATCGTGAACAGCCAGGCCTTCATGTTGGTGCCCATCTCGAAATGGTCCTGCTTGGCCCAGGCCTTCATGATGGTGTCTTGAACGAGATCGTCAGCGCGGTCGTGGCGGCCGGTCAGCGAGATGGCGAATGCACGCAGGCTTGGCAGGGCTGCCAGCATCTCGCGCTTGAAGCTCGGTTGCTCTTTTTCCATCAGCTCACCCTATTCTGCCAGCTTCGCCGAGGCCATTTCGGCCTGGTCGAGCTTTTCGAGCAAATCAAGGAACCGGTCTGGAATGGCCTCATCCTGCGCCGCCGCGTAAAGCGAGCGAAGCTTCACACCGATCTGGTTGTTGGGATCGAGAATGTCGCTCGCCCTTACATCCAGCCGCTGCTGATCTCTTTCTTCATTCTGCTGTGTAGCCATCAAATCGTCACTTCTCGCCTGTTGTCTGTAAAAACCGGGCAGCTTTTCCGTTGAAAGCGGCTATCGACACCGATAGCACCAGCTGCCTGTTGGGCAGTTGATGCCGATACGCTGCCTAAGTCCTGCTTCAAGCTGGTGCGCCCTTTATTCGTCGGCAGGATAATGCGGCTGTCTGAAAAAAGTTCCGCAAGCTCCGGAACTTTTTTACCCGTCTCACGTTTCTGCCTCATTAGCGCCAGTTACCGGCCTACAGACGGGAGTTTTTAATGACACTTTCTACTCGAATTGCGCCGCACCTTCCTTATCTGCGTCGCTATTCCCGGGCTCTTACCGGCACTCAGACCTCTGGCGACGCCTACGTAGCCGCCGTGCTTGAGGCAATCATCGCCGACCTATCCATTTTCCCGGATACCGCGAACGACCGTGTTGCACTCTACAAACTGTTCACCAAACTGTTTGGTTCCACGGCAGTCCAGATTCCGGAACCTGCGTCTCCTTACGCCTGGGAACAGCGCGCGACCGTCAATCTTGCCAAGGTTTCTCCCCGCGCCCGCCAAGCCTTCATTCTCGCATCGGTCGAGAACTTCCGCGTCGGCGAAATCGCCGAGATCCTCGAGATCGCCGAACAGGACGTGATGGGCCTTCTGGACACTGCCTCGCAGGAAATTTCCCGCCAGGTGGCGACCGACATCATGATCATCGAAGACGAACCGCTGATCGCCATGGATATCGAGCAGATGGTCGAAAGCCTCGGCCACCGCGTTACCGGCATTGCCCGCACGCATACCGAGGCGGTTGCGCTTTACAACAAGACCAAGCCGAGCATGGTTCTCGCCGATATCCAGCTTGCCGACGGCAGCTCCGGCATTGATGCCGTGAACGACATCCTGAAGACCTCGAACGTGCCGGTGATCTTCATCACCGCCTTCCCCGAACGCCTGCTCACCGGCGAGCGTCCGGAGCCGACATTCCTTGTCACGAAACCCTTCAACCCCGACATGGTCAAGGCGTTGATCAGCCAGGCGCTGTTCTTCAATGAATCCACCAAGGTTGCAGCCTGAAACCCGGGTTTCCGGATGACGGAACAAAGCAATAGCCGGGGCGTTCCAGCATGACTGGTGCGCTCCGGCGGCTTTAACTGTTTCTGCAACGCTTGGTTATAAACTGACCGGCGGGTTGGCTGATGGGCCAACTTCTATCCAGCTGCACCAGACGGATCGAAGGAAAGGCGGCTTGGTGAATACGACAGAACCATTGACCGGCAAGCCGTTCCGCACCGATGGCAAGGCCGCAATGATGGAGCGGGCGCTGCGCAGCGCCGGAATCTCGATTGTCTTCCAGGACTCAAGGCTTGAGATGGCCTATGCCGAGAATCTCCCCGCTCATTTCCAGGATTTATTCAGACCCGGCATGACGGACGCCGATCTGTTCGGCAGCGCCTATGGCGAGTATCTGCATGCATTGAAAATGAAGGTGCTCGACACCGGGCTCGCCACGACCGCGGAGATCGAAGTCAATGTCGGCGGCGAGATGCGCAGCTACGAGCTGAAGGTCGAGCGCGCCAGCGAACGCGACAGCCATGGCGTGCTGACGGTGCTTTCCGAAGTGACCGAAACCCGCCACCGCGAGAAGGTGCTGAAGTCGCTGTTGCGGGAACTCTCGCACCGCTCCAAGAATCTCTTGGCAATCATCCAGGGCATCGCCACGCAGACGGCGCGCAACACGCTGTCGCTCGATGGTTTCCTGGTAAAATTCCGCGGCCGCCTGCAATCTCTCTCAAATTCGCAGGACCTGATCACCGATTCCAGCTGGCGCGGCGCCTATCTGTTCGAACTCGCCCAAAAGCAGTTCGCGCCCTACTGGCCGGAGACTGCTGGCTCGCTGCCGATCTATGGGATCAACGCCCATATGACGCCGAACGCCGCCGTCCATCTCGGACTGGCGCTGCACGAGCTGATCGTCAACTCCGCCTCCTTCGGCGCCATCGCCGGCGGCGCGGCGTCGATCACGCTGAACTGCCGCGAGGCGGAACTGAACGGCAGGCGAGCGATAGAAGTCACCTGGGCGGAAGCGCTGCCCGACAAGACCGAGATACATGAATTCAGCGAAAACAGCTTCGGCAAGACAGTTCTGGAACGCGTGGTGCCTTCCTCTATGAATGGCAAGGCAGAACTGAAGCTGATCCCCGGCCGCATCGAATACTCGCTGCTCGTCCCCGAGACCGAATTCGAAATCCTCAAGCGGGCGTGAGATAGCGCCCGTCTCCCGTTACAGCGCTGCAAACCGGACAAAGTAAAACAGCCAGTGCGAGGGCGGCGCACTGGCTGTTTTTACTCACCGGGAGGGGACCGTGAGTAAGATCCGGATGATGGGTTGGGGGCGCGCATGTTGGGTCGATGCGGTCATCATCTGGATATCCCAATAACGGCGCCGTTAACCTTTGGTTCCAACGCTGCGGAAAAAAAGTGGACTTTTGTGAATCTTTTTTTGCCTGGCCCTGAGCGCCCAGCCCCAGGCAGCATTTCAGCTCACGATGCCAAAACAAAAAACAACATGAAATCAGCCTGATAGGCTACAAAACATTCCAAAATTTTACCATTTGATAAATTTTTACACCTGAGTTACGCTTTCCCTCACAGGCCGTTTACCAATAATGAGGGAACTTCAATGGAACGTCTGGAAACTGGGATTCATGCCGGCCGGCTTTCGCCCGCCGAGTATGACGCAAACTTTTCCGATCTTCATCCGCGCCTCGACAAGCATGAGGCGCTGGTTGCTTCCGACCGCTGTTATTTCTGCTACGACGCGCCGTGCATGACGGCCTGTCCCACCTCCATCGATATCCCGCTGTTCATCCGGCAGATATCGACAGGCAACCCGCTGGGTTCGGCGAAGACCATCTTCGATCAGAATATCCTCGGCGGCATGTGCGCCCGCGTCTGTCCCACCGAAGAGCTCTGCGAACAGGCCTGCGTGCGCAACACGGCAGAAGAAAAGCCCGTGGAAATCGGCCGCCTGCAGCGCTACGCCACCGATGCGGCGATGAACGCCGGCCGCCAGTTCTATGATCGCGCCGCCGCAACCGGCAAGAAGATCGCCGTCGTCGGCGCCGGCCCGGCCGGTCTTGCCGCCGCCCATCGCCTCGCGGTCAAGGGCCACGACGTCGTCATGTACGACGCTAAGCCGAAATCCGGCGGCCTCAACGAATATGGTATCGCCACCTACAAGTCGGTGGACGACTTCGCCCAGAAGGAAGTCGATTACGTCCTTTCGATCGGCGGTATCGAGGTCAGGAACGGCGAGCAGCTCGGCCGCGACTTCTCGCTCTCCGATCTGCAGCAGCAATATGACGCCGTCTTCCTCGGCCTCGGCCTGGCGGGCGTCAACGCCCTGAAGGTCGATGGCGAAAGCCTGCCGGGTATCGAGGACGCCGTCGATTTCATCGCCGGTCTGCGCCAGTCTGCAGACAAGGGTGCGATCGCCATCGGCCGCCGCGTCGTCGTTCTCGGCGGCGGCATGACGGCGATCGACGCGGCTGTCCAGGCCAAGCTGCTCGGCGCCGAAGAAGTGACGATCTGCTACCGCCGCGGCAAGGAACACATGAACGCCTCGGAATTCGAGCAGGATCTGGCCGCCTCCAAGGGCGTCATCATCCGCCACTGGCTGGCGCCGAAATCGATCGTCGCCAACAACGGCAAGGTCGCCGGCATCGAAGTCGAATACACCGCGCTCGCCGAGGGCCGTCTGGTGACCACAGGCGAAACCGGCGTCATCGCCGCCGATCAGATCTTCAAGGCTATCGGCCAGACCTTCGAGGCCTCCGGCCTCGGCGCTCTGCGCATGGAAAACGGTCGCATCGCCATCGATGCCGAGGGCCAGACCTCGATCGAAGGCGTCTGGGCCGGGGGCGACTGCGTGCTCGGCGGTGACGACCTCACCGTCTCGGCCGTGGCGCAGGGCCGCGATGCCGCCGAATCGATCAACCGCATGCTGACTGCAGGTTTGCAGCCGGCCGTCGCCGTCGCGTGAAGGGGAGAATGAACAATGGCTGATCTCCGCAATAATTTCGTCGGCATCAAGTCCCCGAACCCGTTCTGGCTGGCGTCCGCTCCGCCGACCGACAAGGCTTATAACGTCGAGCGCGCCTTCAAGGCGGGCTGGGGCGGCGTGGTCTGGAAGACGCTCGGCGAGGAAGGCCCGCCCGTCGTCAACGTCAACGGCCCGCGCTACGGCGCGATCTGGGGCGCCGACCGCCGCCTGCTCGGCCTCAACAATATCGAGCTGATCACCGACCGCGACCTCTACACCAACCTGCGCGAAATGAAGCAGGTGAAGATGAACTGGCCGGACAGGGCGCTGATCGCCTCGATCATGGTTCCCTGCGAGGAGGAGAGCTGGAAGGCGATCCTGCCGCTGGTCGAAGAAACCGGCGCCGACGGCATCGAGCTCAACTTCGGCTGTCCGCACGGCATGTCCGAGCGCGGCATGGGCGCCGCGGTCGGCCAGGTGCCGGAATATATCGAGATGGTGGTGCGCTGGTGCAAGCAATATACCCGCATGCCCGTCATCACCAAGCTGACGCCTAATATCACCGACATCCGCAAACCGGCCCGCGCTGCAAAGCAAGGCGGCACCGACGCCGTGTCGCTGATAAATACGATCAACTCGATCACCGCTGTTAATCTCGACACCTTCTCGCCGGAACCCTCGATCGACGGACGCGGCAGCCATGGCGGCTATTGCGGCCCGGCCGTCAAGCCGATCGCCCTCAACATGGTTGCCGAAATCGCCCGTGATCCTGAAACCTACGGCCTGCCGATATCTGGCATCGGCGGGGTGACGACTTGGCGCGATGCCGCCGAGTTCCTGGTTCTCGGCGCCGGCAACGTGCAGGTCTGCACGGCAGCGATGACCTACGGCTTCAAGATCGTCCAGGAGATGATCTCCGGCCTCTCCGACTGGATGGACGCCAAGGGCCACCGCAACCTCGACGACATCACCGGCCGCGCCGTTCCGAATGTCTCCGACTGGCAGTATCTGAACCTCAACTACATCGCCAAGGCGAAGATCGACCAGGACGCCTGCATCAAGTGCGGCCGCTGCCACATCGCCTGCGAGGACACCTCGCACCAGGCGATCACCCAGTTCGTTGACGGCGTCCGCCACTTCGAGGTGATGGAAGACGAATGCGTCGGCTGCAATCTCTGCGTCAACGTCTGTCCGGTCGAGAACTGCATCACGATGGAAGCCCTGCCCGCCGGCGCGCTGGACGAACGCACCGGCAAGACCGTCGATCCGAACTACGCGAACTGGACGACGCATCCGAACAACCCGATGGCGAGACAGGCCGCGGAATAGAGATTGGCGCCGCGTAGAATTTTGCTCCGCGGCGCTGCCTACCCCCTTCCCTCATTCCTGTGCTCGTCACAGGGCGGAGGCGCTCACCCCGCAAACGTCTTCCGGTACGCCCCCGGGCTCGTTCCCAGCCGCCTGCGAAAATGATGCCGCATCGTCGCCAGCGTGCCGAAACCGCTGGCGGCGGCGATGTCGTCGAGTGAGACTGCGGCCGGTTTTTCCAGAAGTTCGCGCGCGTGACGCAGGCGCTCCTTCAGCAGCCATTCGCCAACGCTGAGGCCTGTCGTTTTTTCGAAACGCCGTTGGAAGGTGCGCTGGCTCATGCCGGCTTTTTCGGCGAGCAGAGTGATCGGCTGTTCGGTATCGAGCCTCTCGCGCATCCATTCGATCAGCGGCCCGAGCCGGATGCCTTCGCGCTCCTGCGGCACCGGCGCATGGATGAACTGCGCCTGTCCGCCCTCGCGATGCGGCGGCAGGACGAGGCGGCGGGCGACACTGTTGGCCGCCTCCGCACCGAAATCGCCCCGCACCACATGCAAGCAGAGATCGATGCCTGCCGCGCTTCCCGCCGCCGTCAAAATGCTGCCCTCGTCCATGTAGAGAACGCCGGCGTCGAAGGTGATATCGGGATAGCGCGCCGCAATCGCGGCAACATAGCGCCAATGCGTCGTCGCCCGGCGCCCGGACAGCAGCCCTGATGCCGCCAACACCGCGACACCGGAGCAGAGCGACATGATGCGAGCGCCGCGCTGATGGGCAGCCCGCAGTGCCGCAACGAGACCGGCAGGAACCGGCGCATCGATCGCCCGCCAGCCGGGCACGACGATCAGGTTTGCATGTTCGAGCACGTCGAGGCTGTGATCGGTAGAGACCGTCAGGCCTCCGGCAGCCCGCAGCGGCCCCGGCTCGATGCCGCAGACCGAATAGCGGTACCAGCCTTCACCCATCTCCGGACGCGGCAGGCCGAAGACTTCGTAGGCGATGCCGAATTCGAAGGTGCAGAGCCCGTCATAGGCCAGCACTGCGACATGGGGTCCTTTTGGCATGATCTTTACGCTCATCGTCATCCTGGCCAATTTCGCCAAGCCATAGCATCGGCGATAACGGGCGGCAACCCGAACGAAAGGAACCGCCCATGCCAAGCCACGTCAGCGAAACCCCAGCCGCCTCGCGGGAAGCCACCACCGCCTATTATGCCCGCAAGCTCGCTTTCGAGACGGATTGCTGGGATGTCCACGCATCGCTTGCTGCAGGAAATGCCGATTTCGTGCTGCTCGACGTCCGCTCGCCCGCAATGTTTGCCGCCTCGCACATCCCCGGCGCCATCAACCTGCCGCATGGCAAGATGACGGCGCATCGCATGTCGGAATGGCCGGAGGATACGCTCTTCGTCGTCTATTGCGCCGGGCCGCATTGCAACGGCACCGACAAGGCAGCGCTCCGCCTCGCCCGGCTCGGTAAGCAGGTCAAGGTGATGATCGGCGGCATGACCGGCTGGGCCGATGAAGGCTTCCGCTTCGAGAGCGAAGCGGCCGCGGCGTGAGGATGGAAGGCTCCCGCGCGATTGCGGGAGCCGGTTTTCAGAATTCGATAACGAGCTTGCCGAACGGGCCGCGGTCGAGATGCGCCAGCGCCTCCGGCAGTTCCTCGAAAGCGTAGCGATGATCGATGACCGGCTTGATGCCTGAAACATCGACGGCGCGGACGAGATCCTCGAGAGCCCGGCGATGGCCGACGCTGATGCCCTGCACCGTCGGTGATTTCAGAAGCAGCGGCCCGACGGGGCCGGACACTTCGAACCCGTCGAGCACGCCGATGACATGGATATGCCCGCCGACGGCAACCGCCTTCAGCGCCTCGCCAAAATTGGCGCCACCGGCAATTTCCAGAATGTGATCCGCACCGTAGTCGCCTGTCAGGCCATAAAGCGTCTCTACCCAGTTCTCACGTCCGAAGCCGTGATCAGCGCCGATCGCCCGGGCACGCTCGAGCTTGTCCTTGCTGCCTGAGGTGATGAAGACCTCGGCGCCATGCGCCTTGGCGATCTGCACGCCGAACAGCGCAACGCCGCCGGTCCCCTGGATCAGCACCTTCTGCCCGGCCTTGAGATGGCCGCGCTCGATCAGCGCGAACCAGGCGGTCAGGCCGGCGCAGGGCAAGGTACTGGCCTCGGCCGCATCGAGGCTGTCCGGCGCCCTGGCGAACCAGTCTTCGGAAAAGGTCAGATAGTCGGAGAGCACGCCGGGATAGAAGCCGCCGAGCGTGCGGTAGGGCGGGTTGCGCGCATTCCCGGCATTCGTGCCGTCGATCCAGCCGGGAGAGAAGGTCGAGATCACCCGGTCTCCCGGCTTGAAGCGCGTCACACCGGGGCCGACGGCTTCGACGACACCCGCCATATCGGAGGCCGGTACGAAGGGAAATTGCAGCGGCAGCCCCATGCCGGTTTCGAGCACCAGCTTGTCGCGATAATTCAGCGAGACGGCCTCGGTCCGCACCAGGACATCGCGCCCCGAGGGATCGTCCATTCGTCCTTCCGATATCGTCAGGTTCTGCGGACCGATGCCGTCGATCGTCCACCGCCTTATCTTGGTCATCGCATGTGCTCCTTTGCATATTCAGCGAAGAGAGCCATGCTATCGTTGAAATGATGGCGGCAGTTGCGATATAAATTCCCAAGATAGGTTCCCTTGAGGATACAATTATGGAAAAGCTTGGTGGTATCTCCGTCTTCGTCGAGGTCGTCGAAGCAGGCGGATTTTCAGCCGCCGCCAGCGGCCTGAACCTGACGCGATCCGCTGTCGGCAAGACGATCGCCAGGCTCGAAGAGCGCCTCGGCGTCCGTCTCTTCCACCGCACCACCCGCTCGCAAAGCCTGACGGAGGAAGGCCGCTTCTTTTACGAGCGCTGCCTGAAGGCTCTGGAAGAGATCAAGATCGGCGAAGCGCTTCTGGAGGCCGGCAAGCAGACCGTGCGCGGCAAACTGCGGGTGTCCATGCCAGTTATCTTCGGTCGGCAATGCATTGCGCCGATCCTGATTTCACTGCTCGACGACCATCCCGAACTGGAACTCGACCTGTCCTTCAACGACCGGATCATCGATCTTCTTGAAGACGGCTACGATCTGGCGATCCGCAACGGGCCGCTCAAAGACGATCAGGACATGATGGCGCGACTCGTCGCCCACCAGCGGCTGACCGTCTGCGCCTCGCCCGATTACCTCGCCAAACACGGCACGCCGCAGTCGCTGGAAGATATCCCCAAACACGTCGGCATCATCTATGGCCGGCAGGACAAGCACCGCACCTGGGTGTTCCCGACCGACGACGAACCCTGGCGGCAGGTTCAGCCGAAATCGCGGATGCGGCTCGACGATCTCGCCACCATCTGCGACGTGGCGATCGAAGGTGCCGGCCTCGTCTGGCTGCCCTGCTGGATGGTGCGCGAGCATGTGGCCGCCGGGCGCCTGGTGCGGGTGCTGAAAGACGTGCGCCCGGTCATTTTCCAGTCGCATGCGATATGGCCGCGCTCGCCCGTCATGCTGCCGAAAGTCCGCCTCGCCATCGATGCGCTGGTTGCGAGATTGCCCGGCCTGATGGAGTGACGTTTTGAAATTTACCAAGCCGCTGAAGTGGCTGAATTTTTTATTGTATTCACTGGAAATCATGAAATGCTGCCGTATATCGCCATGATGATGCGCCGTACGGGGCGGTGCATCGGCCACCATCAACCGGATTTGCAATAACCATGTCACTTCGAACTGCGCTGCGCGCCGGCACCAGCGATTGCCACGCTGATGTTGATCAAATTTTCGGCCGGTTCGATCTCGGACGTGAAGCAGATTATGGAGCCTTCCTCTCCGCCCACACCCGCGCCGTTCCGGCCGTTGAGATAGCGCTGGAAAAAGCCGGCATCGAGCGGCTGATCCCCGACTGGGCGGAGCGCCGCCGCCGTGATCTGTTGCTCGACGACCTCGCGGCCATGAATGTTCCGCTACCGCCCGCCCTCGATGCGCCTCCGATGCAAGACGATGCAGCGCTTCTCGGCGCCGTTTATGTGCTTGAAGGCTCGAAGCTCGGCGGCGCGATGCTGGCCAAGGCCGTCGGCAAAGGGCTGCCATCCGCCTATCTCAGCCCCTTCGGCCCCAAGGGCGGCATGAAGGCCTTCATGGATATGCTCGATAATGCAGGCGCCGATGAAGCGGGTGCCGTCGAGGCTGCCCGCGCCGTCTTTGCACTCTTCCGCAAGGCTGCCGAGATGGAACTGGAGATGGCCGCCTCGTGAGCGAAACCTTCGACCGCGTCGACCTGACGAATTGCGACCGCGAACCGATCCACCGCCTCGGCGCCATCCAGCCGTTCGGCTTCCTGCTCGTTTCCTCCGCCGACTGGCTGGTTGCCCGCGCCTCGGAAAATCTCGAACAGTTCATCGGCATCAGCTACAAGGACGTGCTCGGCCGCCCACTGTCCGAAGTGATCATGCCGCAGACGCTGCATACGCTTCGAAACCGCCTCGCCGTCATCAGGGGGCCGGATATCGTCGAACGGCTTTTCGGCGTGCAGCTTTCCGAGAACGGTCCTGCCTTCGACGTGGCGCTCCACATCAGCGACGGTCAGGTCATCATCGAGGCCGAGCCCTCGCAGGACGGTGCCCAGGGCGGCGCGACCATGTCGATCCGCAGCATGATGGCCCGTCTCGACCAGGCGCAGACGCTGGAAGCCTTCTACCGCGAAGGCGCCCGCCAGGCCCGCGCGCTGACCGGTTTCGACCGCGTCATGGTCTATCGTTTCGACGAAAAGGGATCTGGCGAAGTCGTCGCCGAAGCGGCCCGCCCCGGCATAGGCTCGTTCCTCGGCCTGCACTATCCGGCCTCCGACATCCCGGTTCAGGCCCGCGCGCTCTATGTCCGCAACCTCTTCCGCGTCATCGCCGATATCGATGCCACGCCTGTCGCCATTCATCCGGAGCTCGACGAGCACAGCCGCCCGCTGGATCTGTCGATGTCGATCCTGCGCTCGGTCTCGCCGATCCATATCGAGTACCTGAAAAACATGGGCGTCGGCGCCTCGCTGTCGATCTCGATCATCGTTGACGGCAAGCTCTGGGGCCTGTTTGCCTGCCATCATTATTCCGCCCGCCTGCCCTCTTTCGAGCGGCGTTCGACCTCCGAGCTTTTCGGCCAGATGTTTGCCTCGCGCCTCGAAAGCCGCGAGCGGCGGCTGGCGCTGGAATTCGAAACAAAGGCCCGCCAGATCGCCGACAGGCTGCTGACCTCGGTCGCCGACAATGCGAGCCTGCTCGACGACCCGACCTGGCTGATCGATGCGCTCTCGGACGCAATCCCCGCCGATGGCATCGGCGTCTGGATCAACGGCCGCTCGGCGCTGACCGGGCTTTCGCCGACGCAGGAGCAGTTTTCCGGCCTGGTAAAGGTGCTGAACCGCACCTCGTCCGGCCGTGTCTTCACCACCGACCATCTGCAGGAACTCTGGCCGGACAGCGATATCGACGGCACTGTCGCCGGATTGATGGCGATCCCGATCTCGCGCTCGCCGCGTGACTATGTGATCCTGTTCCGCCAGGAGATCGTCCGCACCGTCCGCTGGGCGGGCGACCCGCACAAGCCGGTCGAATACGGCCCGAACGGCCCGCGCCTGACACCGCGCAAGAGCTTCGAAAGCTGGTCGGAACTCGTCCGGGGACGCTCGCACCCCTTCACCCCGGCTGAAAAACGTGTGGCCGATACGATCCGCGTCACACTGATCGAGGTCATCCTGCGCCTTGCCGACGAGGCGAGTGCGGTGCGCCAGCAGGCAAACGAGCGCCAGGAAATCCTGATCGCCGAGCTGAACCACCGTGTCCGCAATATCCTCAGCCTGATTAGCGGCCTAATCCGCCAGTCGCGCACCAGCGATGGCGATATCGGCGAATATGTCGGCCAGCTGGAAGGTCGCGTTCAGGCGCTGTCACGCGCTCACGACCAGATCACCCGGGATCATTGGGCCCCGGCTTCGCTGCGCTCGCTGCTGCAGGCAGAAGCCGCCGCCTATCTCGGCAAGAATGCTGCGCGCGTGGTCATGCGCGGCGAAGAAGTGCTGCTCGGCCCACAGGCCTTCTCGACGGCGGCCCTTGTCTTCCACGAACTCGTTACCAACAGTGCCAAATACGGCAGCCTCTGCGATAGCGGAACGGTCAGCGTCGCCTGGACCGAGGACGACACGGGCAATCTGCTGGTCGAATGGCGCGAGAGCGACGGTCCGCCGGTAAAGGCGCCGAAACGGCAGGGCTTCGGAACCACCATCATCCGCCACTCGATACCGTACGATCTCGGCGGCAAGGCCGAGGTGCGCTATGAGCCCAAAGGGCTGCATGCGGATTTCACCATCCCGGCGAAATATGTCACCTTCGCCGACGGACCGGTCTCGATTGTCCCGGAAGTGCGCCAGCAACCGGCGGCCAAGACCGCGACGATCATTTCGGAAAAGCCGCTGCAGGGCTGCAGCATCCTGCTGGTCGAAGACAATTTGATCATCGCCATGGACGGCGAGGATATCTTCCTGCAGCTTGGCGCCAAGGATGTGACGCTGGCGCCGAGCGTCTATCAGGCTCTCGAATATGTGGCGGAGAAGCATTTCGATCTCGCCGTCCTCGACGTCAATCTCGGCGACGAGACCAGTTTCCCAGTGGCCGAGAAACTGGTGCAGGCAGGCACGCCGCTTGTCTTTGCAACGGGTTACGGCGAAGCGGTCGCCAAGAACTTCAGCGGGGCCAACATCCTGCAGAAGCCCTATACGATCGAAAGCGTGGCGGCGGCACTCGACAAGATGATGCCGGTCCGCAAGGGCTGAGTCTTCAGGCGGGATGAACCATTAGCCCGCCGACGAAGAGCTGCTCCAGAAACCGCGCGGCATCCTCGAATCGCCCGGCGCCGGAATGCTCCTGGCCGAGCACCGCCCGCACCTGCACATCGAAGTCGGCGTAATGCTGGGTCGTCGACCAGATCGAGAAGATCAGGTGATAGGGATCGCATTTGGCAATCTTGCCGGCCTTGGCCCAGACGCGGATCACCTCCGCCTTCTCGTCCACCAGGCTCTTCAGCGGCCCCTTCAGCTCATCCTCGATATGCGGCGCTCCCTGCAGAACCTCGTTTGCGAACAACCGGCTTTCTCGCGGGAAATCGCGCGCCATCTCCAGCTTGCGCCGGATATAGCTGCGGATTTCGGATTCCGGATTGCCTTCGGCATTAAAGGCCCTGAGCGGCTCCAGCCAGGTGAAGAGTACCCTGTCGATCAGCGCCCGGTGCATCGCTTCCTTGGTGCGGAAATAATAGAGCAGATTGGGCTTCGACATGCCCGCGGCGGCAGCGATCTGGTCGATGGTCGAGCCGCGGAAGCCGCTGACCGAAAACACATCCAGCGCCGCTTCGAGGATCTGCTCTTCCTTCTCCTCCTGGATGCGGGTCCGCCGCTGGGTCCTCGCTGCTCTCGGAATGGCCATATGGCTCTCGTTTCCCTCACAAATTCAACTGCTTCACTCAAGTTTTCAGAAGCAGTTTCCGGCTCGCAAATTTGTCAGTATTTTTGCTGTTTTACGTCTTGAGCCCGGCGCCGGAAGCTGTAATGTTTACCAATCGGTCAAATTATCCGTCAGATGCAAAATAAAGGCAACGGCGGATTTTCCAGCGCAAAGAAAACAAACAATCGCGCCGGGAATTGACCAAGGGAACAGACCGGACATGCTCACGGCATGACTGATGAAAACAGGCGAGGACTTCAGATATGGTGGCAGCACCAGGCGAAAACATGCGCGTCAACGGCGACCGTCTGTGGGACAGTCTCATGGACATGGCAAAGATCGGCCCCGGTATCGCCGGCGGCAACAATCGCCAGACGCTGACCGATGCCGATGGCGAGGGCCGCAGCCTCTTCAAGACCTGGTGCGATGCCGCCGGCATGACCATGGGCGTCGACAAGATGGGCACGATGTTCGCAACCCGCCCCGGCACCGATCCTGACGCCCTGCCGGTTTACGTCGGCTCTCACCTGGACACTCAGCCGACCGGCGGCAAATATGACGGCGTCCTCGGCGTGCTCGCCGCGCTTGAAGTCGTGCGCACCATGAACGATCTCGGCCTAAAGACCAAGCACCCGATCGTCGTCACCAACTGGGCCAATGAGGAAGGCGCGCGTTTCGCGCCCGCCATGCTCGCTTCCGGCGTCTTCGCCGGCGTGCACAGCATCGACTACGCCTATGGCCGCAAGGACCCCGAGGGCAAGACCTATGGCGACGAGCTGAAGCGCATCGGCTGGCTGGGCGACGAGGAAGTCGGCGCCCGCAAGATGCACGCCTATTTCGAATATCACATCGAGCAGGGCCCGATCCTCGAAGCCGAAAACAAGCAGATCGGCGTCGTGACCCACTGTCAGGGCCTGTGGTGGCTGGAATTCACGCTCACCGGTCGCGAGGCCCATACCGGCTCGACGCCGATGAACATGCGCGTCAATGCCGGTCTCGCCATGTCGCGGATCATCGAGATGGTCCAGGGTGTTGCGATGGGTGAACAGCCCGGCGCCGTCGGCGGTGTCGGTCAGGTGTTCTTCTCGCCGAATTCACGCAACGTACTGCCCGGCAAGGTCGTCTTCACCGTCGACATCCGCACGCCCGATCAGGCCAAGCTCGATCGCATGCGCGCCAGGATCGAGGCCGAAGCCGCCGCGATCTGCGAGGCTCTCGGCGTCGGCTGCTCGATCGAGGCCGTCGGCCATTTCGACCCCGTCACCTTCGACCCCGTCCTCGTCGGCCGCGTCCGCGATGCCGCTGAAAAGCTGGGTTACTCCCACATGAACGTCATCTCCGGCGCCGGCCACGACGCCTGCTGGGCCGCCAAGGTGGCGCCCTCCACCATGGTCATGTGCCCCTGCGTCGGCGGCCTCAGCCACAACGAGGCGGAAGAGATCTCCAAGGAATGGGCAACAGCGGGTGCCGATGTGCTGTTCCACGCGGTGGTCGAGACGGCGGAGATTGTGGTGTGAAACAATTGCGCCTATATTCCGAAGGAGAATTGCCGCCAACGGAGGCCGGTGAATGTCAACCGACAACCTCATACTTGAGCACTTGCGTGCCATCCGGGGCACCGTCGAACGGCTCGCCGACGACATGCAGGTCGTCAAGCAGCGTCTCGGCATACTCGAACATCAATATGCGACCATTTCGACACGGCTCGACCGCATCGATGAACGCGTCTTGCGGATCGAAAAGCGGCTTGATCTCGTCGAGGCATAGCCCCCTCGAGCATTTACCGAACATCACCCGACTGCTTCGCACGCAACCTCTCCACTAGGGGATGCGATCGGTCACCTGACTCAATAAGAACAGGGAACAGCCATGACCACAGTCATCAAGAATGGAACCATCGTCACCGCCGATCTGACCTACAAGGCCGACGTGAAGATCGAAGGTGGCAAGATCGTCGAGATCGGGCCGAATCTTTCGGGCAACGAGGTGCTGGACGCCACGGGCTGTTACGTCATGCCCGGCGGCATCGATCCGCATGTGCATCTCGAAATGCCCTTCATGGGCACCTATTCCTCCGACGATTTCGAGAGCGGCACGCGCGCTGCTCTTGCCGGCGGCACGACGATGGTCGTCGATTTCTGCCTGCCCGATCCCGGACAGTCTCTTCTCGATGCGCTGAAGCGCTGGGACAACAAATCGACCCGCGCCAATTGCGACTATTCCTTCCACATGTCCGTCACCTGGTGGGGCGAGCAGGTCTTCAACGACATGAAGACCATCGTGCAGGAAAAGGGCATCAACACCTTCAAGCACTTCATGGCCTACAAGGGCGCGCTGATGGTCAACGACGACGAGATGTTCGCCTCGTTCTCGCGCTGCGCTGAACTCGGCGCGCTCCCCCTCGTCCACGCCGAAAACGGCGATGTCGTCGCCGCCATGCAGCAGAAGCTGATGGACGAAGGCAATAATGGTCCTGAGGGACACGCCTATTCGCGCCCGGCCTCGGTCGAAGGCGAAGCCACCAACCGCGCCATCATCATCGCCGACATGGCGGGCGTGCCGCTCTATGTCGTCCACACCTCCTGCGAACAGGCCCACGAAGCGATCCGCCGCGCCCGCCAGAACGGCATGCGCGTCTATGGCGAGCCGCTGATCCAGCACCTGACGCTCGACGAGACCGAATATTTCAACCGCGACTGGGATCACTCCGCCCGCCGCGTCATGTCCCCGCCCTTCCGCAACAAGCAGCATCAGGACAGTCTCTGGGCCGGCCTTTCCGCCGGTTCGCTGCAGGTCGTCGCGACCGACCACTGCGCCTTCACCACCGACCAGAAGCGCACCGGCCTCGGCGACTTCCGCAAGATCCCGAACGGCACCGGCGGCCTTGAAGACCGCATGCCGATGCTCTGGACCTATGGCGTCGCGACCGGCCGTATCACCATGAACGAGTTCGTCGCGGTCACCTCGACCAATATCGCCAAGATCCTCAACGTCTACCCGAAGAAGGGCGCGATCCTCGTCGGCGCCGATGCCGATATCGTCGTCTGGGATCCGAAGCGCTCCAAGACCATCTCGGCCAAGAGCCAGCAGTCGGCCATCGATTACAACGTCTTCGAAGGCAAGGAAGTCACCGGCCTGCCGCGCTACACGCTGACCCGCGGCGTCGTCGCCATCGAGGAGTCGACCATCAAGACGCAGGAAGGCCACGGCCAGTTCGTCAGGCGCGAACCCTTCCAGGCCGTCAACAAGGCGCTCTCCACCTGGAAGGAGCTGACCGCTCCCCGCAAGGTGGAACGCACCGGAATCCCGGCAAGCGGGGTGTGATCCATATGCGCGGCCAAGTCATTCTGACGATTGTTTCATTGGCCGCGCTCTCCACCGCGGCTTTCGCCGATACGCTGCCGATCAAGGGCAGCTACGGCAACAAGGACGGCTGCGCCTACGCCAAATCGGGCGAAAGCACCGGCTCCGACAACTTCTTCCTGCTGACCTCGGAAGCGATCACCACGGCCGCCTCCTATTGTGAGATCAAGAAGCTCGTGAAGACCGAGGGCAAGAATTTTACGGCCACGGTCTCCTGCCAGGCCGAGGGCGAGGAAGGCGAGATCGAGGACACGGCGAAGATCACCTCCGGCCCCAAGGGCTACACGATCGGCTTCACCTCGGACGCCGCCATCAAGTGGGGGCCGCTGCCGCTATGCAAGTAGCCTCAATCCGGCACGATACTGTCGAGCGCGGGCAAGAGCACGACGCTCTCCTGCTCGTTGGGATCTGTCCGCGCGATGATCGCCGTGCAGGGCGTGCTGCTCAAATTGGCGGGCAGATGCGGAACGCCCGCCGGGATATAGAAGAGCTCGCCGGCATGGACGATGACGTGGTTCTCGAGATTGTCGCCATACCAGGTATGCGCCTCGCCGGAGAGCATGTAGATCGCCGTCTCGTGCGCCTCGTGCAGATGCGCCTTGGCGCGCACGCCGGGCGGGATCGTCAGGAGATGCATGCAGATGCCCTTGGCGCCGACCGTTTCCGCGGCAATGCCTTCGAAATAGCTGAGCCCCTGCTTGCCGTCATAGGCGTGGCTGGGGCGAACAATGTGGCAGGTGGGCTTTGACTTAGCGTCCATTCTCATTCTCCATGGACTTTGCCGCGGCGTGTGAAACCGGGCGGCAGCATAACATGCAAACCGCGCAGGCGCGGGGAAAACAGGACTGGTAACATCTCGATGCAAGCAGCCTCCGTCGTATCCGCCAAGGATCTCTGTCTCACCTTCCAGACGAATGACGGGCCGGTGCATGCGCTGAGCAATGTCAATCTCGACGTCAACAAGGGTGACTTCGTCTCCTTCATCGGCCCATCCGGCTGTGGCAAGACGACGTTCCTGCGCGTCATCGCCGACCTGGAGAAGACGACATCAGGCGAGATCAGCGTCAACGGCATGACGCCGGAAGAAGCCCGCAAGGCCCGCGCCTACGGCTACGTCTTCCAGGCCGCTGCTCTCTATCCCTGGCGGACGATCGAGAAGAACATCGCCCTTCCCCTTGAAATCATGGGCTACTCAAAGGCCGACCAGAAGAAGCGCATCTCTGAGGCTCTCGAGCTCGTCGAGCTTGCCGGCTTCGACAAGAAATTCCCCTGGCAGCTGTCAGGCGGCATGCAGCAGCGCGCCTCGATCGCCCGCGCACTCGCCTTCGACGCCGACCTGCTGCTGATGGACGAACCCTTCGGCGCGCTGGACGAAATCGTCCGCGACCATCTGAACGCCGCTCTGTTGAAGCTCTGGGCCCGCACCAACAAGACGATCTGCTTCGTCACCCACTCCATTCCAGAGGCGGTCTACCTCTCCACCAAGATCGTCGTCATGTCCCCCCGCCCCGGCCGCGTCACCGATATCATCGACTCGACGCTGCCGAAGGAACGCCCGCTCGGCATCCGCGAGACGCCGGAGTTTCTGGAGATTGCGCACCGGGTGCGCGAGGGTTTGAGAGCGGGGCATAGTTATGAGTGAGCTGATGTTTGAGGCCGTGGTTACCCCCCTCTGCCCTGCCGGGCATCTCCCCCACAGGTGGGGAGATCGACTCGTGGCAGACTTCGCGCCAAGCATCACCGTTGGAGCGAGCGGGTGCGCCCAGCTAATCTCCCCCCTTGAGGGGGAGATGTCCGGCAGGACAGAGGGGGGTAACCCCACCCTCTTAACTCAGAGGGTATCCGCATGAAACCCGACACCCTCAAGGACAAGATCGTCCCGGTCCTGACCATCCTCGCCGCCCTCGTCGTCATCTGGTATATCGCCGCCGTCTTCATGAACGCGCCGTTCCAGCGCGACATGGACCAGCGAAACAACATCACGCCGACGACATCCGAATTCATCTCCGCCACGCTCTCCCAGCCGAAGCCGATCCTGCCCGCCCCGCATCAGGTGGCGCAGAACGTCTTCGAGAACACCTTCCTCAGAAAGCTCTCGAGCAACCGCAGCCTCGTCTATCACGCCGGCGTGACGCTCTCCTCGACGGCGCTCGGTTTTGCGCTCGGCACCATGCTCGGCATCCTGATCGCGGTCGGCATCGTCCATATCAGGGCGCTGGACCGCAGCCTGATGCCGTGGATCATCGCCTCGCAGACGGTGCCGATCCTGGCGATCGCGCCGATGGTCATCGTCGTGCTCGGATCGATCAATATCACCGGGCTGATCCCGAAAGCGCTGATCTCGACCTACCTGTCCTTCTTCCCGGTTGCCGTCGGCATGGTGAAGGGGCTGCGTTCGCCCGAGGTGATGTATCTCGATCTGATGCGCACCTATAATGCCAGTGCTGCGCAGACCTTCTGGAAGCTGCGGGTGCCGGCCTCGGTTCCCTTCCTCTTCACTTCGATGAAGGTGGCGATCGCCGCCAGCCTCGTTGGCGCCATCGTCGGCGAATTGCCGACCGGTGCCGTCGCCGGGATCGGCTCGAAGCTGCTCGCCGGTTCCTATTACAGCCAGACCATCGATATTTGGGCGGCGCTGGTGGCGGGTTCCGTGCTGGCAGCACTGCTCGTCGCGATCGTCGGGCTCGCCGCCAAGATCGTCGATCGCGCCATGGGCGGGAGACCGGCATGAAATATCTGACGCTCTCCTGGCAAAGCGCGCTGGCGCTGCTCTTCTGTCTCGGTGCGCTGGCCTCGCTGCCGCTGCTGGCGGACGGCGCCCCCGCCCCGTTCAGCAGCCAGACCACGACGCTTGTCGTCATCATCATCGCCGCCGCGGCGCTGATTTCGTTGACGGCGCTGCCGCCGCTCTATTCGGCAACCGTACTGCTGCTGGCCTCCTTCGATGCCGCTTGGCTGCTCCTGTCGGGCATCACCGGCAACGAGGGCATGGCGACGAAAGCGTTCTTCCTGCTGATCGCTGCCGCCTGGCTGCTCGCCTGGCGCTGCGTCACGCTGCTGTCGGATCTGAAGCCACTATCAAACACCGGCAAATCCTTTCTGCGGCTGTTGATCCCGGCGATCTTCGGCGCCTGGATCCTGATCCTCTGGGAGGCGGCAACGCGCGGCGGCGGCATCCCCTTCGTCATCCTGCCGCCGCCGAGCACCATTGGTGTGCGGATCGCCAATTCTCTGCCGATCCTCGGCGAGGACGTGCGCCAGACGATCTTCAAGGCCGTGCTGTTCGGCTATGTCGTCGGCTGCGCCTCCGGCTTCATCGTCGCGATCCTCGCTGACCGCGTCGCCTTCCTGCGCCGCGGCCTGCTGCCGATCGGCAACATGGTCTCGGCACTGCCGATCATCGGCGTGGCGCCGATCATGGTCATGTGGTTCGGCTTCGACTGGCCGTCGAAGGCCGCCGTCGTCATCATCATGACCTTCTTCCCTATGCTGGTGAACACGGTGGCGGGCCTTTCCGCCTCCGGCGCCATGGAGCGGGACCTGATGCGCACCTACGCATCCGACTACTGGCAGACGCTGCTGAAGCTCAGGCTTCCGGCGGCCATGCCGTTCATTTTCAACGCCCTGAAGATCAACTCGACGCTGGCTCTGATCGGTGCCATCGTTGCGGAATTCTTCGGAACCCCTATCGTCGGCATGGGCTTCCGCATCTCCACAGAGATCGGCCGCATGAATGTCGACATGGTCTGGGCCGAGATCGCCGTCGCGGCGGTGGCTGGCTCGGTTTTCTACGGCGTCGTCGCCCTTGCCGAACGGGCGGTGACTTTCTGGCATCCGTCTATCCGTGGTGGCTAGGCGTCGCTTTGTTCCCGCAAATGGGATTGGGGCATAACTTCAGAGGGAAAAAACAAAATGAAGAAGTTGATGGTTGCAATGATGGCGAGCGCCATGTCGCTCGCCGCCGCTAACGCGATGGCGGCCGACAAGGTGACGCTGCAGCTGAAGTGGGTCGCGCAGAGCCAGTTCGCCGGCTATTACGTCGCCAAGGACAAGGGCTATTACGAAGAAGAAGGCCTCGACGTCGATATCAAGCCGGGCGGTCCTGACATCGCCCCGGAACAGGTGATCGCCGGCGGTGGCGCCGATGTCATCGTCGACTGGATGGGCGGCGCGCTGGTGGCCCGCGAAAAGGGCGTTCCGCTCGTCAACATCGCCCAGCCCTACCAGAAGTCGGGTATGGAAATGATCTGCCGCAAGGACGGCCCGATCAAGACCGAAGCCGATTTCAAGGGCCATACGCTCGGCGTCTGGTTCTTCGGCAACGAATATCCGTTCTTCGCCTGGATGAACAAGCTCGGCCTGAAGACGGAAGGCGGCGCCGATGGCGTGACCGTGCTGAAGCAAAGCTTCGACGTCCAGCCGCTGCTGCAGAAGCAGGCCGACTGCATTTCCGTCATGACCTACAATGAATACTGGCAGGCAATCGATGCCGGTCTGAAGCCTGAAGATCTGATCGTCTTCAACTACAGCGCCATGGGCAACGACCTCCTGGAAGACGGCCTCTACGCCAATGAGGACAAGCTGAAGGACCCGGCTTTCAAGGAAAAGATGGTCAAGTTCGTCAAGGCCTCGATGAAGGGCTGGAAATACGCGACCGAAAACCCGGATGAAGCAGCAGGCATCGTCGTCGATGCCGGCGGCCAGGACGAAAACCACCAGAAGCGGATGATGGGCGAAGTCGCCAAGCTGATCGGCGACGGCAGCGGCAAGCTCGACACGACGCTCTACGAGCGCACCGCCAAGGCTCTTCTCGACCAGAAGATCATCACCAAGGAGCCATCCGGCGCTTGGACGCACGACATCACCGACGCCGCTTCCAAGTAAGCGGAATAGGCGACATCGCGGAGAACGCGCGGAGAAATCCGCGCGTTTTCTGCTTTTTTAACGCCGATTGAAATTATTTGGCGTGCGCATGTCGCATCTGCCATGCCTCGATCGTCTTCAGATTATACGCTGCGATCAATCATCGGAATGCAAACATAACCTGACGGTGATTGATCTATACGTAAACGGTAATTAATGTGCCACTCATGGGGAATTGTTTTCTAGCGGTCTTGTACGTCGCGCAAACCGATACCACGTACAAAACCAGATTTGCCGGACCGGGGACTTCTCTGTATGAGAGACGGCAAATGCGGGAATACCTCTGAGTAGTTAGACAGAGACGGGAATGGCCTGTTCGCAAGCTGCAGCATCGCTGCGCCGATTTTGGCCGGACATTTTGACATAATTGGATGACGACGCATGGCACGCACGCTTGAAATACTACGCGCCTCCACCCTTTTGATCGCCATCATGGCGGTATCGCCGGTCTTTGCCCAGGAGGCCGAAACGGCCACCACGAAGCCGAAGCAGAACCTCCCGGCCATCGTCGTCACCACGGCGAAGACCCGCGCGCTCGTCGATCGCGTCGTCGCGACGGGCACCGTCAAGGCCGTCGAGGAAGTCTATATCCAGCCGCAGGTCGAGGGCCTGTCGATCAGCTCGCTGAATGTCGATGTCGGCGACAAGGTCGCTGCCGACAGCACGATCGCCACGCTGAACCCCGATTCCCTGCTGTTGCAGAAGAGCCAGATGCAGGCGACCAAGGCCAAGGGCGAGGCATCGCTTGCTCAGCTTCGCGCCCAGCTGGTCGAAGCCCAGGCCAATGCCTCCCAGGCCCGTCAGCAGCAGGACCGCGCCCAGGAAATGGTCAAGAAAGGCACCGTCTCGACTGCAACGGTCGAACAGGCCGATGCGGCTGCCGCCTCCGCCAATGCCCGCGTCAGCTCCGCGGAGCAGGCAATCGAGGTCGCCCAGGCCGATCTGAAGGTCACCGACAGCCAGATCGCCGATGCCGACCTGAAGCTCGCTCGCACCGACGTGAAGACGCCGGTTGCAGGCACGGTGGCGGCCAAGAACGCCAATGTCGGCGCCATCGCATCCGGCACCGGCGATCCGATGTTCACCATCATCCGTGACAACGATATCGAGCTCGTCGCCGAAGTCGGCGAAAACGACATCATGAAGATCCAGCACGGCCAGAAGGCGACGATTTCGCTTGCCGGCAGCCGCGAGAAGCTCGCAGGCTCTGTGCGCCTGGTCTCCCCGACCGTCGATCCGACCACCCGCCTCGGCCTGGTGCATATCCTGATCGACGACGACAACAAGGCGCGCTCTGGCATGTATGGCAGCGCCGAAATCATCGTCAACACGGCTGAGAACGTGGCGCTGCCACTGTCAGCGGTGCTGACGACGAACGAGGGCTCGTCCGCCCGCAAGGTCGAGAACGGCGTGGTGAAATTCGCCGCCGTCGAGACCGGCATCCAGGACGGTGCCTTTGTCGAGATTACGAAGGGCCTGAAGGACGGCGAGGAAGTCGTTGCCAAGGCCGGTGCCTATGTTCGCGACGGTGATCACATCACCCCTGTCCGCGAACAGCCTGCTGCTTCCAACTGAGAGACGGCCCGATGAACTTTTCAGCCTGGTCCATCCGAAACCCCGTAGCGCCGCTGCTGCTCTTCGGCCTGCTGCTTTTTGTCGGCATCCAGTCCTTCAACAAGCTGCCGATCACGCGCTTCCCGAATATCGACGTACCGCTGGTCTCGATAGTCGTGACGCAGAGCGGCGCTTCGCCCGCCGAACTCGAAATGCAGGTGACCAAAGAGATCGAAGACGCGGTCGCCTCGATCACCGGCATCGATGAAATCCAGTCGACGGTGACGGACGGCCAGTCGCAGACCGTCGTGATGTTCCGCATGGAAGTGCCGACCGAACAGGCCGTGCAGGACACCAAGGACGCGATCGACCGCATCCGCAGCGATCTTCCGGCCAATGTCGAAGAGCCGATCGTCTCCAAGGTCGATGTCGAGGGACAGGCGATCCAGACCTTTGCCGTCTCCTCTCCCGACATGACGCTCGAGGAGCTCTCCTGGTTCGTCGACGACACGATCAAGCGCTCGCTGCAGGGCCAGAGTGGCATCGGCCGCGTCGACCGTTACGGCGGCGCCGAGCGCGAAGTGCGCATCGAGCTCAACCCCGACAAGCTGAACGCCTATGGCATCACCGCGGCCAGCGTGAACCAGCAGCTGCGCGGCACCAATGTCGACCTCGGCTCCGGCCGCGGCCAGGTGGCAGGCAGCGAGCAGGCGATCCGCGTTCTCGGCGACGCCCGCAATGTCGCCGAACTTGCCAACACCACAATCGCACTACCGAACGGCCGCTTCGTCAAGCTGACCGATCTCGGCGCCATCAAGGACACCTATCAGGAGCCGAAATCCTTCTCGCGCTTCGACGATACGCCCGTCGTCACCTTCGGCGTCTTCCGCTCCAAGGGCGCCAGCGAAGTCAGCGTCGCCGAGACGGTGGCGCAGAGCCTCGACAAGGTGCGGGCGGAAAATCCGAATGTCGGCATCGAGCTGATCAACGATTCCGTCTATTTCACCTATGGCAACTACGAAGCCGCCATCCACACGCTGCTCGAAGGCGCGCTGCTGGCCGTCATCGTCGTCTTCCTGTTCCTGCGGAACTGGCGCGCAACGCTGATCTCGGCGATCGCGCTGCCGCTGTCGGCGATCCCGACCTTCTGGATCATGGACCTGATGGGTTTCTCGCTGAACCTCGTCAGCTTCCTGGCCTTGACGCTGGCGACGGGTATTCTCGTCGACGATGCGATCGTCGAAATCGAAAACATCGCCCGCCATATCAAGATGGGCAAGACGCCCTATAGGGCGGCGATCGAGGCGGCCGACGAAATCGGTCTCGCCGTCATCGCCACGACGTTTACGATCATCGCCGTCTTCGTGCCGGTGTCGTTCATGCCGGGCATTCCGGGCCAGTACTTCATCCAGTTCGGCCTGACCGTCGCCTTCTCGGTGTTCTTCTCCCTTGTCGTCGCGCGTCTGATCACGCCGATGATGGCAGCCTATCTGATGCGCGCCGAAGACGGCCAGGAAGATCATCACGATAACGATGGCGCCTTCTTCCGCGGCTATACCCGGCTGATCCGCGCCACCACCGGTCACTGGTGGAGCCGTTATGCGACGCTGATCGCCGCCATCGGCTTCCTCATCGGATCGGTCTTCCTGCTGTCGCAGGTTCCGGGCAGCTTCCTGCCGCCGGAAGACGCCTCGCGCATCGTGCTCTCGGTCGAGCTGCCGCCGAATGCGACACTCGATGACACCGACAAGACCAGCAACGCCATCTATGAACGCGTCAAGGATATCGACGGCGTCGAAAGCGTCTTCGTGCTCGGCGGCGCTTCGCCGAAGGGCGATCTCGAGCTGCGCCGCGCGACGATCACCCTGTCGCTCCACAAGCTCGATCAATCGCTGGTCAAGAAGCTGGTCAACGACGTGCTCGGCTCCATCCCGGTCATCGGTCCGCATCTGCCGAAGGTCGAGGTTCATGGCCGCGTGCGCCCGCAGTGGGATATCGAAAAGGAAGTCTTCGCCAAGGTGAAGGACATTCCTGACGTCCGCATCCTGAAGCTCAACGACCGCGGCGAACGCGACCTGTCGTTCAACTTCCTCTCCAAGAACGATCAGGACCTCAACGAGGCCGTCGGTCTTCTGGAATCGAAGCTGCGCGCCGATCCGCTGCTCGCCAATGTCAGCGCCGACGGCGCCCTGCCCCGTCCGGAACTGCAGGTCCGCCCGCGCAAGGATCAGGCCGCCCGCCTCGGCATCACGCCGCAGCAGATCTCCGAGACCATCCGCGTCGCCACCATCGGCGACGTCGATGCCGCACTCGCCAAGATTTCGCTCGACGACCGGCAGATCCCGATCCGCGTCCAGGCATCGCTCGACATGCGCCGCGATCTCCAGGCCATTCGTGCCCTGAAGATCCAGACCGCCAGCGGCGGCAGCGTTCCGCTCTCGACGGTCGCCGACATCGACTATTCGGAAGGTGTCAGCTCGATCAAGCGCAACAACCGTTACCGCGTCGTGGCGATCGGCTCCGACCTGCCGCAGGGCGTGGCGCTGGATACGGCCTCGGCCCGCTTCCTTGAGATCGTCAGGGATACCAAGATCCCGTCAACGGTGCAGCTCGTCGAAAGCGGCGACACCAAGGTGCAGAAGGAAATGCAGCAGAGCTTCGTCAACGCCATGTTGATGGGCCTGATGCTGGTACTTGCGGTGCTGATCCTGCTCTTCAAGAACGTGATCCAGCCCTTCACCATCCTGTTCTCGCTGCCGCTGGCAATCGGCGGCGTGGCGGTCGGTCTACTGGTCACCAACAATCCGCTGTCGATGCCGGTTCTGATCGGCATCCTGATGCTGATGGGCATCGTCACCAAGAACGCCATCCTGCTCGTCGATTTCGCCATTGAGATGCGCCGTCACGGCCTGTCGCGTGTCGAAGCCATGGTGGAGGCCGGCCGCAAGCGTGCCCGCCCGATCATCATGACCTCGATCGCCATGTCGGCCGGCATGCTGCCGTCGGCCATGGGTGTCGGCGAAGGCGGCTCGTTCCGCGCGCCGATGGCCATCGCCGTGATCGGCGGCATCATCGTCTCGACGGTGCTGTCGCTCGTCGTCGTTCCCTCCTTCTTCCTGATCATGGACGATCTCTCCCGCCTGCTCGGCTGGATGTTCGGCCGCCTCGTCGGCAAGAAGGATGTGGAAGAGCCCACCTTGTCCCGCGAAGAACTGACGGAAGCCGTCGGCTCGCTGAAGGACCGGGTGAGCGCGATCGAAAACCCGGAAGCCAAGCAGAAGAACGCCAACAGCAACGGCAAGAACGTGCTGAGGCTGCCGCCCTTCGCGGCGGAGTAACGGGGACGTCTCTTACAAGAAGGCCGGGCTCAATGCTCGGCCTTCTTGTTTGCGGGATGGCGCACAGACCACCGCGTTTCCCTCATCCCTGTGCTCGTCACAGGGATCCAGCCGGCCCAAGTCCTTGGGCCGAAAAAGACTCTTCCCGCCACGCAGACGCGCGGCGACTGGATTCCTGTGACAAGCACAGGAATGAGGGCATTTTGGTTGCTGCCCCTCACACCTCTTCCTCCACCCTCAACTGCGCCACCTGCTTCTCCCCGCCGTTGAAATAAGACGCAATCAAATGCCCCGCCGAAACGGCAGCGACGCAAAGCACCACCGAGACGGCGATATTCGCCCCTGCCCGCGTCATGGCGCCCGAACGGATCAGATCGAGCGTCTGCAGGCTGAAGGACGAGAAGGTGGTGTAGCCGCCGCAGAGGCCGATCATCACGAAGAGCCGCATGTTCTCTGAAACGGGAAACCGGCCATGTGCCAGCGTCAGCGTGCCGAACAGGCCGATGATGAAGGAGCCGGTGATGTTGATGATGATCGTACCCCAGGGCAGGTTGCCGCTGATCGGCGCCGCCAGGACCGAGATCAGATATCGCGCCAGGGTGCCGAGAGCGCCGCCAGCCATGATGATCAAGCAGGTATAGAGTGACATGCACGCCTCACTATATCGGCGGGCAGTAGACACACTCCCACCGTCGATTGAAATCGCGGTAGGAGTCATCAGCCATCACGGCGGTTATCGGGGGCACTCCATCCCCATCGCGAACAGGCTAATCGCGGCAGGCCGGAGATGCAACAGGCTCACGCCGCGTCATTTTGCATCGCTGTGGCTGCGTCTGGCCACAGCGTCCACATCACCTGCCGGAACGCATCAGGCCGAAAGCCCGCCATCGGCGATAATCTCGGCGCCGGTGACGAAAGCGGCGCCAGGGCTTGCGAGATAGGCAACGACGCTGGCGATCTCGTGATCCTTGCCGTAGCGGCCAACCGCGATGCCGGGACCGACGATCTGCGAAATCGGTCCGCCATCCGGGTTCATGTCGGTATCGGTCGGGCCGGGATGGACGGTGTTGACGGTGATCCCCTTCGGCCCGAGATCGCGAACCAGGCTGCGATTGAACCCGGCGACGGCGCCCTTGGTCAGCGTGTAGAGCGACGCGGTCGGAAAGGCCGCGTAGCGCACCATCGACGAGCCGATATGAATGATGCGGCCGCCGTGCTTCATCCGGCGCACAGCTTCCTGTGTCGCCACGAACATGCCGGTGACGTTGACGGCAATCATTCGCTCGTAATCCGAAAATGTCGTCTCCTCAATGGCGCCGCCGAGCGCGATGCCGGCATTGTTGACGAGAATGTCGATCGCGCCGAAGGCTTCCCCGGTCTTTGACACCGCGGCCCGCACCGCAGCGGGATCGCCGGCATCGGCCTGGATTGCGATGGCACGTCCGCCACCAGCCTCGATATCCTTGACGACAAGCGCGGCGCGGTCGGGCGACGCATGGTAGGTGATGGCAACCGCCGCCCCATCCGCCGCCAGCCGTCTGGCGATGGCAGCGCCGATCGAGCGCGAGCCACCGGTGACGAGTGCTGCCTTGCCTGACAGGGGTTTCGATAGATCGGTCATTTCCTGAACTCCAGTTTTGTTTCGATGGAGCGGAATATGGCCAGTCTATTCCATTGCGATTAGCGGGTAATGGATTTAATAAATTTCAAACAATCGTTGAAAGTGAAGAGATGGAATCTCTGATCAACCTGGAATCCTTCGTCAGGACGGCGGAGCTCGGCAGCTTTTCCGCCGCGGCGCGACGGCTGGCGGTGACGCCTGCTGCCGTCAGCCGCAACGTCGCCGTGCTCGAGGCAAATCTCGGCATCCGGCTCTTCCAGCGCAGCACCCGCAGCCTGACGCTGACCGAAGCGGGCGAGCGCTTTCTGCAGGCGATCGGCGACAATCTCTCCGGCCTGCAGAACGCCATCGCTTCGGCGGCATCAGACGAAGCGGCGCCTTCGGGCACGTTGAGAGTGAGCATGAGCCCGACGCTCGGCATCGGTTATATCCTGCCATTGCTGCCGGATTTCCTGGCGCGCTATCCGCTGATCCGGCCGGAATGGATGTTCGAGAACAGGCAGGTCGACCTGATCGCCGAGGGCTATGATGCGGCGATCGGCGGCGGCTTCGAGCTGGCGCCGGGTGTGATCGCCCGCACCCTTGCGCCCGCCCACATCATCGCCGTCGCCTCCCCCGCCTACATGCGTGGGAGATCACCACCCGAGGAACCGTCGGACATGGCCAGTCTCGACGGCATCGTCATGCGTGCCAACCGCACCGGCAAGATCCGCCTGTGGCAGATGCGCAATGTCGCCGGCGACGAGCAGGCGGCGGCGCCCAGAGAGCGGGTCGTGGTCGATGATCCGGCAGCCATGCGCGAGGCCGCGCTGATGGGCATCGGCGTGGCGATGATCGCCAAGCCGGACGCGCTGCCGCATCTGGAACGTGGTGACCTCATCCGTGTTGTCCCGCAATGGTATGTCGATGCCGGACCGGTCTCGATCTACTATTCGGGCAGGAAACTTCTGCCGCTGAAGACCCGCGTCTTCATCGATTTCGTTCTCGAAGCCTCGCGGCGGGAAAACTGGGCAGAACGCTTCACCGGAAGCCTCGGCGAGCACGGCCCCTGACGCTTCCGCGTCAGAGCCCGCCATGCTCCTTGAGGAAGCTGACGATCGAGCCGATACCATCGCCGCGCTTCATGTCGGAGAACACATAGGGACGGGTTGCCCGCATGCGCGTCGCGTCCCGGTCCATCACCTCCAGATCGGCGCCGACATAGGGTGCCAGATCCTTCTTGTTGATGACGAGAAGGTCCGACTTGGTGATCCCCGGCCCGCCCTTGCGGGGGATTTCCTCGCCTTGGCAAACGGAGATCACATAGATGGTGATATCGGCGAGATCAGGCGAAAAGGTCGCCGCCAGATTGTCGCCGCCCGACTCGATGAAGACGACGTCGAGATCGGGGATGCGCTGGTTCAGCCCGGCAATCGCCTGCAGATTGATCGTTGCATCCTCGCGGATGGCCGTATGCGGGCAGCCGCCGGTCTCGACGCCGACGATGCGGTCCGACGGCAGCGCCTGCATGCGCATCAGCGCTTCGGCATCCTCGGTCGTGTAGATGTCGTTGGTGACGACGGCGACGGAATAATCGTCACGCATCGCCTTGCAGAGCTTCTCCGTCAGCGCCGTCTTGCCGGAGCCGACAGGCCCGCCGATGCCGACGCGGAGAGGTCCGTTTCTCGATTTCATAGATGTCACTCCAATTCGTCCGATGATAGCCGCCGCGCATGTCGGCCGCCACCGGCAAATGACGCAGATGCCTGCCTTACGAGCGGAAAAGTCTGGTGCTCTGGGTCTCGTGCCGCAGCGTCGTGATATCGGCCTGAACGGCCGCGGCGCCGAGATCGTCGACGCCCGAGACCAAGGCCTTTCCGGCAACAGCGGAGATGACCTGCTCCAGCCTTGCGAGAATGGCAACGCCATCCTTCTGCCCGGTCACGCCGAGGCGGATACCGGCCGAAACGGCCTGCGAGACATAGGCATGCAGAAACGCTGCCAGCGCCTTGTCCAACGCAATGGCATGGGCGCCGGAAACGGCGCCGACCGCGACCGGATAGGCGGCCTGCTGCGGCAGCCGGTCGAAGACCGCATCCGGCCATGCGCGGGCAGCAGTCAGGAATGCTTCGCCCAGGAGCATCGTCTCCTGATGCCGTTCGCGCGAACCGGCCAGCGCTTCGGCGAGCGCAGCGAACTCGGCCAGCTCAGTGGCATCACCCTGCCCGCGCCACGCCGCGGCAAAGATCACCGCGTCGTTCCAGACATTGCCATGCGTCAGCAGCGTCGAGATCCAGGTCTCCAGCCCGGCCGCATCGGCGACCAGGCCATCATGGACGGCGCGCTCCAATCCGCCCGAATAGGCGAAGGAACCGACGGGAAAGGCCGGCGAGAGCCATGCCATCAGGCGCAGCAGCGCCTGCAGATCATCGTTCCCGGTCATCGCCGGTCAATCGTGCAAATGACGATGTCCGTCACCGTGGTCGTGATGCTTGTGGTCATGATCATGATCATGATGGTCGTGCCCGTGGTGGTCATGCCCATGGCCGTCATGATCGTGATGATCATGCGCGTGGTGATCGTGGCCATGGCTGTGATAGGCGCCCCGGGCAGGCTGGAAGGGCTCGGTGACTTCGAGAACCAGCGCGCCGAGACCCTGCAGCATGGTGCGGATCACGTGGTCGCGGAGGATCAGGATGCGATCGTCCTCGATCTGCGCCGCCAGATGCCGGTTGCCGAGATGCCAGGCAAGCTCGATCAGGTGGACGCCGTTCTTGCCGCGGATTTCGAACAGCTTCTCATCCGCCGCCAGGATTTCGATCAACTCGCCGTCGTCGCGCACCAGCAGGTCGCCATTGGCGAACAGCACCGGATCCTTGAGGTCGAGCATCACCATGCCACCGCTTTCCAGATGCAGCAGCTTGCGGCGCAGGTGGCGCAGATCATGCGGCAGCTTCACCTGCTCGATCGGGTGGGAGTTCGGCGTACCGGCGGGAAGATAGGATGTGACGCGTTGCATGGGATTTATCCATTTTGCAGAGACCGTGACCTTGCAAAATAGCGGGCGGCGGCGCAAGCGCCAATCCCGCCGGGGGAGTGGCTAAATGCCGTAGGCGCGCTGTGCGCCGTCATAGCCGGCATCGTCGTCGCCCTGAACGGCAAGACCGTTCTCCACCAGGCGGCTGTGCCAGGCGTGGTGCAGACCTTCGCTCTCGTGGACGACGCGGTTTCGCCCGAGCGCCTTGGCGAGATAGAGCGCCTTGTCGGCCGAGGCATAGACCGCCTCCTTGTTCCGTCCCGGCTCGAGATCGGCGATACCGGCCGAGATGGTGATCGGCACGGTGCAGCCGTCGGCGGTGATCGGCTGGCAGGCGATCTGCGTTTTCACCTGCTCCACGCGCTCGAGCCGCGCCGCCAGCGGAAAACCGGTGACGATGACGCCGAATTCCTCTCCACCGAGGCGCGCGACCACCGAGCTGTCGTTGAAGGCCGTCGCCAGGATTGCCGAGATGGCGATGATCACGGCATCGCCGCAGGCATGGCCGAAGCGGTCGTTGATAGCCTTGAAGCGATCGACGTCGAAGATGACCAGCGAGGCATCGGCTTCCACCGTTGCCAACGCCTCGGTGAAGGCGCGGCGGTTCAGCAGGCCTGAGAGCATGTCGGTGCGGCTGAGCTTTTCGAATTCCGCCCGCGAGATCGTCAGGTGATGCAGCGCAAAGCCCGCGATCAACGACAGGAGACCACAGGCCGCCCCGCCGAACAGCCATGAAAACACGATCCCGAGGCTCAGCGAATGGGCAAGCGACAGCGGCAGCAAATCGAAGAAGGAAAGCGGCGGCAGCACGATCAGCATGATGACGGCGGAGAGGATGATGGCGGAAAAGCTCATCTTCAGCGCGAAGCTGAAAATGGTGCCGCGATGCTGAAAATTGCCGAGCCCCATCTGGAGCATCATCCAGTTTTTCATGCGAATCGACCTCCAGCCCCGGCACCCCATGGCATTTGATTAGAATGCATTTGCTGCCGGGTTCTTAAGCCGATCGTTAAGATTTGAGCGAGTTCGGCCGAATTAATGAAGTTGCATTTTCACGGGCAGGCCGCACCCGCCCTCAACCTGAATCAGAACTGCTGAACGCCTGATTAAATCTCTGATATCACGCGCATTTCAGTCCACACCGATGCGCTGATGAAAGCCACGTTTCGAGCACGAAGATTTCCCGGAATTTCTGCAACCACCCGGAGAATGCCGTTAACGAAACGCTTTCGGCAGCCCTCCGTGCCTCAGAACAGGAAGTAGCGCTGTGCCATCGGGAGAACGGTCGCCGGTTCGCAGGTCAACAACTCGCCATCGGCCCTGACTTCATAGGTCTCTGGATCGACCTCGATATGCGGCGTCAGGCTGTTGTGGATCATCGACGCCTTGGAAATTCCGCCGCGCGTGTTCTTCACGGCGACGAGATTCTTGGCAACACCGAGCCGTCCCTTGAGGCCTGCATCCAGCGACGCCTGCGACACGAAGGTGACCGACGAGGTGGTGCGCAGCTTGCCATAGGCGGCAAACATCGGCCGGTAATGCATCGGCTGCGGGGTCGGGATCGAGGCGTTCGGATCCCCCATGGGCGCCGCCGCGATCGAGCCGCCGAGCAGCACCATCTCCGGCTTGACGCCGAAGAAGGCGGGGTTCCACAGAACCAGGTCGGCGCGCTTGCCGACCTCCACCGAGCCGATCTCGTGGCTGAGGCCCTGAGCGATTGCCGGATTGATCGTGTATTTCGCGATATACCGGCGGACGCGGAAATTGTCGTTCTCACCCTTTTCTTCCGGCAGGCGGCCGCGCTGGCGCTTCATCTTGTCGGCCGTCTGCCAGGTGCGGATCGCCACCTCGCCGACCCGGCCCATGGCCTGGCTGTCTGAGGAGATGATCGAGAAGGCGCCGATATCATGGAGGATATCTTCGGCGGCGATCGTCTCCTTGCGGATCCGGCTTTCGGCGAAGGCGATATCTTCGGGGATCGACGGCGACAGATGATGGCAGACCATCAGCATATCGAGATGCTCGGAGATCGTGTTGACCGTATAAGGCCGCGTCGGGTTGGTGGATGACGGGATGACGTTCGACTGGCCGCAGATCTTGATAATATCGGGCGCGTGCCCGCCGCCGGCACCCTCGGTATGGAAGGCATGGATGGTGCGACCCTTGAGCGCCCCGATCGTGTCTTCCACGAAGCCGCTCTCGTTCAGCGTATCGGTGTGGATCATCACCTGGATGTCGTATTCGTCGGCCACCGAAAGGCAGCAGTCGATCGCCGCCGGCGTCGTACCCCAATCCTCATGCAGCTTCAGCGACGAGGCCCCGGCCAGCACCATTTCTTCGAGTGCCGCGGGAAGAGACGCGTTGCCCTTCCCCGCCAGCGCCAGGTTCATCGGAAAGCCGTCGAAGCTCTCGATCATCCGCTCGATATGCCAGGCACCGGTGCAGGTCGTTGCAAGCGTGCCATGCGCCGGGCCGGAGCCGCCGCCCAGCATGCAGGTGATGCCGGACATCAACGCCTCCTCGATCTGCTGCGGGCAGATGTAATGGATATGCGCATCCATGCCGCCGGCCGTGACGATCTTGCCCTCGCCCGCGATCGCTTCCGTCGATGGGCCGACGATGATGTTGACGCCCGGCTGCGTGTCGGGATTGCCCGCCTTGCCGATCGCCACGATGCGCCCGTCCTTCAGCCCGATATCGGCTTTCACGATCCCCGTGTGATCGATGATCACCGCATTGGTAATCACGGTATCGACCGCGCCCTGCGCGCGTGTCGCCTGGCTCTGCCCCATGCCGTCGCGGATTACCTTGCCGCCGCCGAACTTCACTTCCTCGCCATAGGTCGTGAAGTCCTTTTCAATCTCGATGAACAGCTCGGTATCGGCCAGTCGGACCTTATCGCCGACGGTCGGTCCGAACATGCTGGCATAGGCGGCGCGGGAGATCTTGTGGGGCATATGTCAGGCTCCTTGGGAGGAAGAATGAGGTGGTTCGGCGGCGTATCGTTTCAGCCGCCCGGCAGCGATATATCCATCGACAAGCTGCCGCTCGGCAGCAAATGGGTGGCCGTCCCAGCCTGCATGACCGAACCCCGCAAGCCCGATATCGGCGCCGGGGAACCGGCGGAAGGCTTCGGCTATCGCGATCAGTCCGGTGCTTGGCACGACGTAAGGCTCGGGGTGAAAGGCGGCGAGCGCGTCGTCCACCGCCTCATGAATCACTTTCTCAACGACCACATGCCGTTTGCCAGCTTCCTTGCAGAAGGCCTTGAACTGACTCGTGTAATCGTCGCAGAAATCGTCGAGTTCCGGATGCGAGAGGGCGAGCGGCGCCCGCATCTCCGCAAACTTTTCCGGGTCGCGCACGCACCAGATCTCGGACGCTTCGATCACGCCGGCTAGTGTCCGCCAGCCGGTGTCGCCGGTCATCGCCTTGCCCGGGCGGCCGGTATTGCAAACGGCAACGGCATCGGTGCGGCCGGGGCTCGCGGCATAGGATCGGCACTCGTTGAAGCGGACGACGAAATCGGCCGCAGCGATCGCCGCGCGCCCCTCGTCTCCCACCTCACCGTTGCCGACGATCATGATCTTCTGTCCCACGTCAGTTGCCGCCCAATGCGTCGGCAAGCGCCTTCAGTTCCTTGGTTCTGGTATCGCTGAGATTGGCGAGGCACCCGGCCACCAGCATCGGCTCCATCGTCCCGCCGCGGGCCTGAAAGCCTTCGGCCTCGCATTGCGCGTCGCGATAGGAGATCCAGGCGCGCTGCGCTGTGAGCAGCGCCTTCTCGGCACCGCGATCGTTCTCGTCCAGATCCTCGTCGGTCGCAGCCGCCGCGGTGCGCGTTTCCTTCCACTGGGCGTTCAGCGCCTTGTCTGCCTCGCCATAGCGATCCTGTTCGCAGCTCGTCATCTCCGCCTGCGTCTCAGGGTTCTTGCAGTCGGTCTCCTCCTGCGCGAATGCGCCCGAAGCCATTATTACGCCGCCCGCCAATGCAAGCAGACCGATCACCAAACGCATCATTTCCTCCCGTCTTCTGTTATTTTTTGTGCTTCAAAGCTTGCCCATGACGAGCTGGCGGAAGCCATAGACCTCGCGCTTGCCCGACAGCGGGATCAGCGTCACCTCGCGCGTCTGGCCCGGCTCGAAACGGACGGCGGTGCCGGCGGGAATGTCCAGCCGCATGCCATGCGCCTTCTCGCGTTCGAAGGAGAGCCCCGCATTGGTTTCGGCAAAATGATAATGGCTGCCAACCTGCACCGGGCGATCACCGGTGTTCGACACCACGATCGTCAGGGTCGGTGCGCCGGCATTGAGTTCGATGTCGCCGCTTGCGGCAATGATTTCGCCTGGGATCATGTCTTTCTCCTCACGCAGCCTTCTGGGGCGCGCAGCCTTCGGCCTTCAATACACGTTTGGTCGACGCCGGATTGTTGGCGAGCTTCCCGGCCGGGCGGACCGGGCGGCGCGTAAATTCGCCGCCACAGTTCGGGCACTTGCCGCCGAGCACATCTTCGGCGCAAGCAGCACAGAAGGTGCATTCGAAGCTGCAGATCATCGCTTCCAGGCTTTCGGGCGGCAGGTCCTTGTCGCAGCATTCGCAGTTCGGGCGCAGTTCCAGCATCGCGGCCTCCTCAGCGGATCGGTTCGTGGACGGTGACGAGTTTGGTACCGTCAGGAAATGTCGCCTCGACCTGCACGTCGTGGATCATCTCGGCGACACCTTCCATCACCTGGTCGCGGCCGACGACGTGGGCGCCAGCCTCCATCAGATCGGCGACGGACCGCCCGTCACGCGCGCCTTCGACCACGAAATCGGTGATCAACGCGATCGCTTCCGGATGGTTAAGCTTGACGCCGCGCTCCAGCCTGCGGCGCGCCACCATTGCCGCCATGGAGATCAACAGCTTGTCTTTTTCTCTCGGAGTGAGGTTCATCGTTCATCCATTCCAGCTGAATTACAGGTTCCAGACTTTCGGCACCGGCGCGCCGTTGCGCAAGGCGGATATGACCGGAATCAGGATTTTTCTGAGCGCGAAACCATCCGCTGCCGCAGCACGCACGACAAGCTTGCCATTCCACGCGCTGGCGCCGGCCATATGCCCTTCGAGCAGCGGGCGCACCTTGGCGAGATAGCTGTCGGCCAGCGGACCGGCATAGAGCATCGTCACAAACGCCACCCGCCCGCCGAGAACCGGCTGCAGCGCCGTCAGCGCGCCGACTGCGCCATCGAGCCGGAGCTCCTCGGAATGAATGAGGTTCCCGGCACGGCGGATGCGCCAGCGGTCGCGGAAGAGACCTGTGACCATCGCCTCGCCCATCGCCTTGCGGCCGAGCAGGATGGCTTCGACGGCCAGAAACTCGGCGGTCTCGTCGAGATCGACGTCGAGGCGGCGAAACAACGAGGCGCGGTCGAAAAGAATGGTTTCCTGCGGCAGCCAGTCGACACGCGATCCGGCACCGGCGCTGATCACGGTATTGACCTCGGCAGTGCCTGCCGATGCCTTGTAGATCTTCTCGCAGGCCTGGGTGGTGACGTCGATGCGCGTGCCGGGACCGGCGACGACGCTCCAGTTCATCCGGTCGCCGCCCGTGAGTCCGCCGGCGGTGTTGATGATGACGGCTTCCATCGAGGCATCGAACGTGTCAGGCAGCCGGATCTTGGCAGCACCTTCCTGATAGAGCTCGCGAAGCCGCGTGCGCCCATCCAGGGCCTTGGCGGCCAGATGCCCGCGTCCCTCGGCTCTTTGCGGTCTGGTGCTTGCCGCAGCGATCGTCATTCCATCCCCTTGAACATCCGCCGTTCATCCGGCTGTTCTCATTCAATGCGCTAAACAAGTGAAAGCAAGCAATTCCCGTGCCGCCCGCGATCGCCTTCGCCGCAAAGCCGGACGGCTCGACCAGAAAAGCAGACTGCCGAAGAAAGCGGCAATTGCCGCTCAGACGGTCAGGTGACGGCGGGCCTCAGGCGTATCCAGCGTTTCCGCCAGCCCTTCATGCACGATCTCGCCGCGGTCCATGATGTAAACGTAATCGGCAAGCTCGCGGCAGAAATCGAGATATTGCTCAACCAGCAGGATCGCCATGCCGGTGGAATCCCGGAGATAGCGGATCGCCCGGCCGATATCCTTGATGATCGACGGCTGGATGCCTTCCGTTGGCTCGTCGAGCACCAGGATCTTCGGCCTTGTCACCATCGCCCGGCCGATCGCCAGCTGCTGCTGCTGCCCGCCGGAAAGATCGCCGCCGCGACGGGACAACATCGACTTCAACACCGGGAAGAGGCTGAAGATGTCGTCAGGGATGTTGCGGTCGCGGCGGCCAAGCGGAGCAAAGCCGGTCTCGAGGTTTTCCTTCACCGTCAGCAGCGGAAAGATTTCACGCCCCTGCGGCACGTAACCGATGCCCTGCTTGGCGCGGGCAAAGGGCGGCAGACCGTTGAGCGCGGTATCGTTGAAGGTGACGCTTCCGGCCGAGAGCGGGTGCTGGCCGGTGACGGCGCGCAGAAGAGAGCTCTTGCCGACGCCGTTGCGGCCGAGCACGCAGGTGATCTTGCCCATCTCGGCCTTGATCGAGATGCCGCGCAGGGCCTGGGCCGCGCCGTAGTGGAGGTTTGCGTTTTCGACTGTCAGCATGATGCCACTTCCATAGATTTGTAAGGCTTTACTCGCTCGATGCGTGCTGTGAAGCTGCGCATGCAACAGCCCCTTGGGTCATCCTCGGGCTTGACCCGAGGATCCATCATTCGACGATTGTCATGAGCGGCTACGTCTACATCATGGCCAGCAGGAAGAACGGCACACTCTATATCGGCGTGACGTCCGATCTCGAACGGCGCGTCTACGAACATAGGGAAGGCCTGACCAAAGGATTTACCAGCCAATATGGGTGCACTCGTTTGGTCTGGTATGAAGAACACCTCTCCATCGGCACCGCGATCCAACGGGAGAAGTCGCTGAAGCGATGGTATCGCGCTTGGAAAATTACCCTGATAGAGGAACTCAATCCCGGCTGGCGCGACCTCTATGAAGAATTCGGTTGAGGCGGTGGATCCTCGGGTCAAGCCCGAGGATGACGGAGGAAAGGTTTTGCCAAGGCAATCCGACGGAAACACCGCGCGCATGCGATGGTCGCTTTCGTCTGCGATGCCCACATCCCTCTCGTAGTCCTTGCCCACATCCCTCCCGTCATCCTCGGGCTTGACCCGAGGATCCAGGCACCGGCGTTGCAGGAGAGAGGCGGGTATTTCGCGCATCACACCCATCCTCACCGCCCCAGATAATTCTCGATCACCTTCGGATCGGCACTGACAAAATCGATCGACCCTTCGGCCAGCACCGAGCCTTCGGCGAGGCACGTCACCTTGACCCCGAGATCGCGGATGAAACCCATGTCGTGTTCGACGACGACGACCGAGCGGGTCTTGGCGATCTCCTTCAGCAGGATCGCCGTCTCCGCTGTCTCGGCATCGGTCATGCCGGCCACAGGTTCGTCGACGAGCAGCAGCTTCGGTTCCTGGGCGAGCAGCATGCCGATCTCCAGCCACTGCTTCTGGCCGTGGCTGAGATTGGCCGCGAACTCATCGCGGCGATGCGTCAGGCGCACGGTCTCGAGGATTTCATCGATGCGCGCCTTGTCGTCGCCGGAGAGACGGTAGAACAGCGTCGGGAAGACGCCGCGCTTGCGGTTCAGCGCCAGTTCCAGATTGTCCCAGACGGTATGGCTTTCGAAGACCGTCGGCTTCTGGAACTTGCGGCCGATGCCGAGCTGGGCGATATCGGCTTCGTCGAGTTTCGTCAGGTCCGTCTGGCCGTTGAAGAACACCTCGCCTTCGTCGGGCCGGGTCTTGCCGGTGATGATGTCCATCATCGTCGTCTTGCCGGCACCGTTCGGGCCGATGATGGCGCGGAGTTCACCGGGCTCGATGACGATCGACAGCGAATTCAGCGCCTTGAAGCCATCGAACGAAACCGAGACGCCGTTCAGATAGAGCACGCTGTTAGGTTTGATATCGGGGATCATCCGCGCCTACTCCGCTGCCTGGATTTTTGCATCGACGCCGTCCTCCAGCGAGGGAGGTGACGCTTCCGTCCGCGGCTTGCGCCTGCCGATATACTGCGCGGCCGTGCCGACAATGCCCTTCGGCAGGAACAGCGTGACGGCAACGAAGAGACCGCCGAGCGCAAACAGCCAGAACTCGGGGAAGAGACCGGTGAAGATGGTCTTACCGCCATTGACGAGGATGGCACCGATGATCGGGCCGATCAGCGTCGCCCGGCCGCCGACCGCCGTCCAGATGACGACTTCGATCGAGTTGGCAGGCGCAAATTCGCCCGGATTGATGATGCCGACCTGCGGCACGTAGAGAGCGCCGGCGATGCCCGCCATCATCGCCGAGACAACGAAGGTGAACAGCTTGAAATGCTCGACACGGTAGCCGAGGAAGCGGGTGCGGCTTTCGGCATCGCGCACGCCGACCAGCACCTTGCCGAATTTCGAGCGGACGATCGCCGACGCAATGATGAGCGACAGCGCCAGGAAGATCGCCGTGGCAGCAAACAGGCTGGCGCGGGTGCCGTCGGCCTGAACGTTGTAGCCGATAATTTCCTTGAAATCGGTCATGCCGTTATTGCCGCCGAAGCCCATGTCGTTGCGAAAGAAGGCAAGCAGCAGGGCGTAGGTCATCGCCTGGGTGATGATCGACAGATAAACGCCGTTGACGCGTGAGCGAAAGGCGAACCAGCCGAAGATGAAGGCGAGCAGCCCGGGCACGGCGACGACCATGATCGCCGCGAACCAGAAGTGATCGAAGCCGTACCAGAACCAGGGCAGTTCCTTCCAGTTCAGGAACACCATGAAGTCAGGCAGGATGGGATCGCCATAGACGCCGCGCGAGCCGATCTGGCGCATCAGATACATGCCCATCGCATAGCCGCCGAGCGCGAAGAAGGCGCCGTGGCCGAGCGATAGGATGCCGCAGAAGCCCCAGACGAGATCGAGCGCCAGCGCCAGCAGCGCATAGGTCAGATACTTGCCGAACAGCGCCATGATATAGGTCGGGATATGCAGCGGATTGTCCGGGCCGGTGAGCAGATTGAGCACCGGAACTAGGATCGCGACCAGAAGCAGGACGGCGATGGCTATCGAGATCTTGCGATCGAGAGACCGGAAAAGGAAAGCCGTAATCATGCTTCCACCGCCCTTCCTTTGAGTGCGAAGAGCCCGCGGGGACGCTTCTGGATGAAGAGAATGATGAGGACGAGCACCAGGATCTTGCCGAGCACCGCGCCGGCGAAGGGTTCCAGGAATTTGTTGACGACGCCGAGCGACAAGGCGCCGACCAGCGTGCCCCAGAGATTGCCGACGCCGCCGAAGACCACGACCATGAAACTGTCGATGATGTAGCTCTGTCCGAGGTTCGGCGAGACGTTGTCGATCTGGCTGAGCGCCACCCCGGCGATCCCGGCGATCCCGGACCCGAGCCCGAAGGTAAAGGCATCAACCCAGCCGGTGCGAATGCCCATCGAGGACGCCATGCGGCGGTTCTGGGTGACGGCGCGCATCTGCAGGCCGAAAGCCGAGCGTTTCAGCAGCATCAGCAGCGTCACGAACACCGCCATCGAGAAGACGATAATCCACATGCGGTTCCAGGTGATCGACAGACCGCCGAATTCGAAGGCGCCGGACATCCAGCTCGGATTGCGCACCTCGCGGTTGGTCGGACCGAAGATCGAGCGTACCGCCTGCTGCAGGATGAGCGACACGCCCCAAGTGGCGAGCAGCGTTTCCAGCGGGCGGCCATAGAGATAGCGGATGACGAGACGCTCGATGACGAGGCCGACGAAACCGGTGAAGAGGAAGGCTGCGGGCACCGAGAAGGCCAGCGAATAGGTCTCCATGCCCGGGAAATTCGAGGTAATGTACTCCTGCACCACATAGGTCGTGTAGGCGCCGATCATCACCATCTCGCCATGCGCCATGTTGATGACGCCCATGACGCCGAAGGTGATGGCAAGGCCGATGGCGGCGAGCAGCAGCACGGAGCCGAGCGACAGGCCGTACCAGACGTTCTGCACCACATCCCAGACAGCCAGGCTGCGCTTGATGCCGTCGATATCCGACTGGATCGCCGGTTTCAGGTCGTCAGGCGCGGTTTCCATCGCCGCCGTCAGGATCGTCATGGCGTTGCGGTCGCCGCGGGCGGCGATCGTGTCGATGGCGGCCTTCTTGTCTTCGGCGCTGACATCGCTCTTCAGCATCATCACCGCACGGGCGGCTTCCATCGTGTTCTCGACCTCGCCGTCCTTCTCAGTAGCAAGCGCTGAATTCAAGAGATCGAGATTGGAGGGATCGGCATCCTTGAGCAGCCCCTGAGCGGCGGCGAGCCGCGCGGAACGATCCGGGCTCAGCAGCGTCAGCGTGCTCATGCTGGTGGCGATGATGCCGCGCAGAGAATTGTTGATCTTGACCTTGGACATATAGTCCGGGTCGATATCGGCGACCGCTTCGCCGCTGATCGGGTCGGAGAAGGTCGGTTCATCATCCGTGCCGCCCTGCAGCAGGACCGGGCCGCCCTCTTCCGAATTCACATAAAGCTGGCCGTCGCTGAGCTGCTGCAGGATCTGGCCGACATGCGGATCCTTGGAGGCAACGAGCGCCTTGATGGCCGCCTCGCGGGCATCGAAATCACCGGCGCCGAGCGCATTGACGAGGGCATGGACATCCTCTTGCGCCTTCAGTGCCGAGGAGAAGACCGGCAGCGCGAGGAGGAGTGTGAAAAGAACGATCTTGATGGCGCGATACATCGGCTTTCTCGCCTGGATTATCGTTGGCCTCTGGGGCACCAACCGTTTGGGACGGAGCTTCCGCCCGGAACATGGGGGTCCGGACGGAAGGCATCAGGCAGGTATCGGATCGGCTAACTCAAGACCCCTTGCCGCCGCACTTGCCGGTCGCAACGTTGAAGTTGCCGCAGTTCATCGGCTTGCGCCAATCGGAGATCAGATCCTTGGAGTCAGGCAGGTAATCGGACCATTCGTCGCCGACGACGGCAGGTGTCTCCTGGACGATTTCGAACTGGCCGTCGCCCTGGATTTCGCCGATGAGGACAGGCTTGGTGATGTGGTGGTTCGGCATGACGGTCGCAGTGCCGCCCGAAAGGTTCGGAACGGAGACGCCGATGATGGTGTCGAGAACCTTGTCGGTATCGGTCGTGCCGGCGGCCTCGACAGCCTTAACCCAGGCGTTGAAGCCAATATAGGCCGCTTCCATCGGGTCGTTCGTCACGCGCTTGTCATTCTTGGTGTAGGCGTGCCATTCCTTGATGAACTTCTTGTTGGCCGGGCTTTCGACCGACTCGAAGTAGTTCCAGGCAGCCAGATGGCCGACGAGCGGCTTGGTGTCGAGACCGGCAAGCTCTTCTTCGCCGACCGAGAAGGCGACGACGGGAATGTCGGTTGCCTTGATGCCCTGGTTGCCGAGTTCCTTGTAGAACGGAACGTTGGCGTCACCGTTGATCGTCGAGACGACCGCGGTCTTCTTGCCGGCCGAACCGAATTCCTTGATCTTGGAAACTTCGGTCTGCCAGTCGGAGAAGCCGAACGGCGTGTAGTTGATGATGATGTCTTCCTTCGGAATGCCCTTGGATTCGAGATAGGCTTCCAGGATCTTGTTGGTCGTGCGCGGATAGACGTAGTCGGTACCTTCGAGAACGAAGCGCTTCACGCCTTCCTTCTCCATCAGGTAGTCGACGGCCGGGATCGCCTGCTGGTTCGGAGCGGCACCGGTGTAGAAGATGTTGCGCGAGGATTCTTCACCCTCGTACTGGACCGGGTAGAAGAGGATCGAGTTCAGCTCTTCGAAAACCGGCAGAACCGACTTGCGCGACGAGGACGTCCAGCAACCGAACACGGCCGCGACCTTGTCCTTTTCGATCAGCTCGCGTGCCTTTTCGGCAAACAGCGGCCAATCCGAGGCCGGATCGACGACGACGGCTTCGAGTTTCTTGCCGAGAAGGCCGCCCTTCTTGTTCTGCTCGTCGATGAGCATCAGCATGGCGTCCTTGAGCGTCGTCTCGGAGATGGCCATGGTGCCGGAGAGCGAGTGCAGAACGCCGACCTTGATCGTGTCGTCGGCAGCGACTGCCCCATGGAATGCGGCCGTGGCCGACATGACGGCGCCGAGCACGGCACCTGAAACATATGATCGCAGATTCATCTTGTGATCCCCTCTTCTTGTTCGACAACAGGCCGAAACCGGCGGTTAACTGTTGCTTAAGGGACTATCCGGTGCTGCACTGCGAAAACACATACGTAATATGACGTAGGCAACGGGGCTAAATCTGCACGCTTATGCTGCGCCGCACCCTTAAGCGTCGCGCCCATCCATGTTACGGAAGAATGACAAACGGAACGAAGGGACTGGCACACACGCATGGCAGCGCGGCAACGCATCATTCCGGTCAGGCGCGAATATAACCGCTGGGTCGCCAACCAGACGCTGGAAGACTACGCGCTGCGCTTCACCGCAAAGAGCGCCCGGCAATTCTCCTCGCAGCGCATCTCGCAGACGGCGATCGGCGCCATCTCCTTCCTGGCGCTGGAGGCGATCGGCGGCGCGATCACGCTGTCCTACGGCACGACCAACGCCTTCTACGCCATCATCGTCGCCTCGATCGCCATGCTCGCCATCGGCCTGCCAATCAGCCGCTATGCCATCCGCCATGGCGTCGATATCGATCTGCTGACCCGCGGCGCGAGCTTCGGCTATATCGGCTCGACCATCACCTCGCTGATCTATGCGAGCTTCACCTTCATGCTCTTCGCCATCGAGGCGTCGATCATGTCCGGCGCGCTGGAGCTGACGCTCGGTATCCCCCTCTGGATCGGCTACATCATCAGCGCCGTCATGGTGATCCCGCTGGTCACACACGGCGTCAAGCTGATCAGCCGCTTCCAGCTGGTGACCCAACCCTTCTAGATCGTGCTGAACATTCTGCCGTTCATCTTCATCGCCTTTCTCGACTGGGAGAAGTTCGATGTCTGGCGCGCCTTCGCCGGCATCCGCCATGCCTCGGGACCGCCGGGCACCATCGCCGATTTCAACCTCGTGGAGTTCGGCGCCGCCTCGGCCGTCATCCTGGCGCTGATGTCGCAGATCGGCGAACAGGCCGACTTCCTGCGCTTCCTGCCGCCGGATGGGCAGCGAAAGTGGCGCCATCGCCTCGCCGTCTTCCTCGCCGGTCCCGGCTGGGTGATCATCGGCGCGCCGAAGCTGCTGGCCGGTTCCTTCCTCGTCGTCCTGACCTTCACGGCTGGCGTGCCTGTCGATCGAGCCGCCGATCCGGCGCAGATGTATCTGACCGCCTTCGGCTACATGATCCCCTGGCACAATGCCGCGCTGCTGCTGATGGCCGCCTTCGTCGTCGTCTCGCAGCTGAAGATCAACGTGATGAACGCCTATGCCGGCTCGCTCGCCTGGTCGAACTTCTTCTCGCGCCTGACGCACAGCCATCCGGGCCGCGTCATCTGGCTGATCTTCAATGTCGCCATCGCCCTGCTGCTGATGGAACTCGGCATCTACAAGCTGCTTGAGGAAACGCTCGGCATCTTCTCGATCATCGCCATGGCCTGGCTCTGCACCATCTCCGCCGATCTCTTCATCAACAAGCCGCTCGGCCTTGCCCCTCCGGGCATCGAGTTCAAGCGCGCCCATCTCTACGACATCAACCCGGTCGGCCTCGGCGCCATGACACTGTCGGCGACCGTGGCACTCATCGCCCATTTCGGCGCTTTCGGGGCGATCGCAGCCTCGCTGGCGCCCTATATCACGCTGGTCATTTCGCTCATCGCCTCGCCGCTGATCGCCTGGGGCACCAAGGGCAAATACTATCTGGCCCGCAAGCCGCGCCATAGCTGGAAGAACCTGACCAGCATCACCTGCTCGGTCTGCGAACATCCCTTCGAGCCCGAGGACATGGCCTGGTGCCCGGCCTATGCCGCGCCGATCTGCTCGCTCTGCTGCTCGCTCGACAGCCGCTGCCACGACATGTGCAAGCCGAACGCCCGGCTGAATGCGCAGATCGGCACCGTCGCCAAGGCGCTGTTGCCCGAAACGGTGATCGAAAAGCTCACCACTCGCCTGGGCCGTTACGGCATCGCCGTCGTGCTGGCGCTGACTGCCGTCGGCGCAATCCTGGCGATGATCGCCCATCAGGTGGCCTCCGCATCGCCGGAGACATCAGAGGTCGTCAACCGCACGATCCTGATCGTCTTCTTCGTCTTCGCCGTCATCGCCGGCGTCGTCTGCTGGTTCTATGTGCTCGCCCATGACAGCCGCGTCGTCGCGGAAGAAGAATCCTCACGCCAGAACACGCTGCTGCTCAAGGAAATCGCCGCCCACAAGAAGACCGATGCAGCACTGCAGAATGCCAAGGAAACCGCAGAAGCTGCAAACCGCGCCAAGAGCCGCTATGTCGTGGGCCTTAGCCACGAATTGCGCACGCCGCTGAATGCCGTTCTCGGCTATGCCCAGATCCTCGAGCGCGACGAAACCATCCCGGCGCCGCGCCAATCCTCGATCAAGGTGATCCGCCGCTCGGCCGAGCACCTCTCCGGCCTGATCGACGGGCTACTGGATATCTCCAAGATCGAGGCCGGGCGCCTGCAGGTCTATTCCAACGAGATCAACATCCAGGATTTCCTCGACCAGATCGTCGACATGTTCCGGCCGCAGGCACAGGCGAAAGGCCTCACCTTCCATCACTATCGCTCGCCCTCACTGCCGCAATTCGTGCGCACCGACGAGAAGCGGCTGCGCCAGATTCTCGTCAACCTGCTGTCGAACGCCATCAAGTTCACCGACGAGGGCACGGTGACCTTCGACATCGGCTATCGCAGCCAGGTCGCCACCTTCACGGTGTCGGATACCGGCCGCGGCATCGCGGAGAAGGATATCAGCCGCATCTACGAACCGTTCCAACGCGGCGAAGCCGAAAGCATCCGGCCGATGCCGGGGCTCGGCCTCGGGTTGACCATCACCCGGCTCCTGACCAACACGCTCGGCGGCGAAATCTCGGTCGAGAGCGAGAAGGACAAGGGCTCGACCTTCCGCGTCCGTCTGATGCTCTCGGCGGTGACACGCGAAATCGTCGCCCCGCCACAGGAAAAGAAGATCGTCAGTTATGACGGCCCGCGCCGCACGATCGTCGTCGTCGATGACAACGAGGATCACCGCGAGATGATGCGGGAAATCCTGGCGCCGCTCGATTTCGTGGTGCTGACGGCGGCGAGCGGGCCGGACTGCGTGACGCTGATCGAGGGTATCAAGCCGGACCTCTTCTTGGTCGACATCTCCATGCCCGGCATGAGCGGCTGGCAGCTCGCGTCGCGCCTGCGCGAAAGCGGCCAGACGTCACCGATCCTGATGCTCTCGGCCAATATCGGCGATGCCGCGGCGACAGCCGAAAGCGACGACAGCCATAACGACGCGATCGGCAAACCCGTCGATATCAAGCAGCTGCGCGACAAGCTTGCTTTGCATCTCGGCCTCAAATGGACCTATGCCGACAGCGCCCCGCCGCCTGCAGCGCCAGCCAGGCCGCCGCTCGTCAGCCCGGGTGCGGCCCATATCGAGGAACTGATGCGCCTTTGCGAAATCGGCTACATCAGGGGTATCGAAGCCAAGCTCAATGACCTTGCCAAGGACGAAGCAAATCAGCCATTTACCGATGAACTGCGAGCCTATGTCGGCGCCTTCGATCTCGACGGCTTCATGACCTTCCTGCACGGCTTCGACGAAAAGGTAGAGACCATTGGCTGACACGGCCCATCCCCGCGATATCGTCCTGCTTGTCGATGATTCCCCGGAGGCGCTCGGCTTCCTGACCGATGCGCTGGAACAGTCGGGCTTCTCCGTGCTGATCGCCACGTCGGGGACGGCGGCACTCAACATCGTCGAGCGCATCACCCCCGATCTCATCCTGCTCGACGCCGTCATGCCCATCATGGATGGCTTCGAGACCTGCCGCAAATTGAAGGCGAATGCCGCAGTCGGCCAGGTGCCGGTCATCTTCATGACCGGGCTTACGGAGACCGAGCATGTCGTCCATGCACTGGAATCGGGCGGCGTCGACTATCTGACCAAGCCGATCAATATCGACGAACTGCGCGCCCGCATCCGCGTCCACCTGCGCAATGCCCGCTCGGCCCAGAGCGCCCGCGTCGCCCTCGACGCCGCCGGCCGCCATCTGCTGGCGGTCAAGGGCAATGGCGCCATCCACTGGTCCACCCCGCAAGCCACCCGCCTCGTCAACGCCGCCATGGGCAGCGACGACGGCATGGAGGTGGTAACGGCGCATATCGCCGCCTGGATGAAGGACCGCATGGGAAGCGGCCGCGACACCGCCTTCTCGGTCACCCACGCCGGCCAGCCCGTGCTGCAGCTCGCCTTCCTCGGCACCATCGGTCCCGACGAATACCTCTTCCGCCTCACCGCCGTCAGCCAGCGCAGCGACGACGCTGTGCTGCGCCAGCATTTTTCGCTGACCCAGCGGGAGTCGGAAGTGCTGCTCTGGATCGCCAAGGGCAAGGCGAACCGGGATATCGGTGAGATTCTCGGGCTCTCGGCGCGGACGGTGAACAAGCATCTCGAGCAGATCTATGTGAAGCTTGGGGTGGAGAACCGGGCATCTGCTGCGGTGAAGGCGGCGCATGTTTTGCATGAGGCGTGATGTGGAGGTGGCTTGAGCTTCGCGGCTCCGAGCAAGTCCGCCCCCCTGCCCTGCCGGGCATCTCCCCCACAGGTGGGGAGATGACTCGTGGCTGCCGCTCGCTCATACCTCACACCGCAGCCGCCGCCCAAACCTCCCTCATTCCCGTGCTTGTCACAGGAATCCAGTGCGCCCCAGTCCTGGGGCGCGGGAGACTTCTTCAATAGAGAAATGAGTCATTCACCGCGCAGACGCGCGGTGGCTGGATTCCTGTGACAAGCACAGGAATGAGGGTGCGCGTGGATTAGCTGCAGAAAGCCATTGGCGCTGCAACGTCAATGCCAGCGTGATGCGAGCAGCTGCCCCAGCCAATCTCCCCACCTTTGGGGGAGATGCCCGGCAGGGCAGAGGGGGGCGAACTTGCTCAGGTAGAAAAGACCACCCTCACACCACCCGATCCGCCGGCTCCCGGCCCTCGAAGAACGCGGCGACATTCTCTACCACCTTCATCCCCATCGCCGTGCGTGTCTCCTCGGTAGCACTGCCGAGATGCGGCAGCAGCACCACATTCTCCATCGCCTTCAGCGCCTCCGGCACCTGCGGCTCCGCCTCGTAGACATCGAGCCCTGCCCCACGGATCGTCCCGTCCCGCAAGGCCGCAACCAGCGCCGCCTCGTCCACCACGTCGCCGCGCGCCGTGTTGATCAGGAACGCACCCTTCTTCATCGCCGCGAAGCGCGCCGCGTTCATCAGGTGCCGGTTCTCGGCTCCACCCGGGCAATGCAGCGAGACGAAATCGGCGGCCGCAAGCACGTCCTCGACGGCCGCGAGCTGGCGCGCGCCGTATCGGGCGGCTTCGGCCTCATCGACCTTGGAGCGATTGTAGAACACCACATCCATGCCGAAGCCGAAATGGCAGCGCTGGGCGAAGGCCTTGCCGATACGGCCGAAGCCGATGATGCCGACGGTCTTGCCGGAGACCTTGGTGCCGATCATGTGGGTCGGGCACCAGCCCTTCCATTCGTTGGCGCGCACCTGCCGATCACCCTCGCCGCCACGGCGGGCGACATCGAGCAGCAGCAGCATGGCAATATCGGCGGTGCAATCGGTCAGAACGCCCGGCGTGTTGGTGACGGCAATACCCTTGGCCTTGGCGGACGCGATATCGATGTGATTGTAGCCGACACCAAAATTGCCGAGGATTTTCGTACGGATCTCGCCCTCGAAGACGGATGCCGGCAGCTTGTCGGAGACGGTCGGCAGCACCGCGTCATAATCGGCCAGCGCCTGGCGCAGCTGATCGGCGGTCATCGGCACGTCAGCTTCGTTGAGGGTAACCTCGAAACGTTCGGCGAGTGCCGCCTCGGCGGCAGCGGGCCAGCGGCGGGTGACGAGAATGCGCGGTCGGGACATGATGAGCTTCCGTTCTAGATCCAGGCGAGGCTCAAGACCTAGCCCATCACACCTGGATTGAAAACGTCACTCCGCCGCGAAACCGTCGCCAAGAACAAAGAAGCCCGGTCGAAACCGGGCTTCCTCTAAACGGTCGGAACCGTGCAAGCGATGCTTACTTCGCAGCCTGCGGGAAGTAGCTGTACTTGCCGTCCGGGCCCTTCTTCCATTCGTACATGATGTAGCCCGGGAGCTTCGGGTCGCCCTTTTCATCGAAGGACATTTCGCCGAGAACGGTCGGGAACGGACCCTTTTCCTTCATCGCCTTTGCAACGGCTTCCGGATCGTTAGAGCCAGCGGCTTTTGCAGCGCCTGCGATCGACTGCATCGCAGCGTAGGAGTAGAGGGTGTAGGCTTCCGGGTTGAAGCCGGCAGCCTTGAACTTCTCGACGAGGTCCTTGTTGGCCGGGTTCAGCGTCGGATCCGGGCCGAAGGTGTTCAGCGTACCTTCAACAGCGTCGCCAGCGATCGAAGCCAGTTCGTTCGAAACGATACCGTCACCCGATACGAGCGTTGCCTTCAGGCCCTGGTCCTTTGCCTGGCGGATGATGAGACCAGCTTCGGTGTGGAGACCACCCCAATAGATGATCGAAACGCCGGCTTCCTTCATCTTGGCGATGAGGGCCGAGAAGTCCTTGTCGCCGACATTGATGCCTTCGTACACGACTTCGGTGATACCAGCGGCGTTCATAGCCTTCTTGGTTTCGTCAGCGAGACCTTGGCCGTAAGGCGTCTTGTCGTGAACGACAGCGATCTTGGCGTCCTTGAAGTGGTCGGCAAGATACTTGCCGGCAATCGCGCCCTGCTGGTCGTCACGGCCGCAAGTACGGAACGTGTTCCACAGACCACGCTCGGTGAACTGCGGGTTCGTAGCAGCCGGGGTGATTTCGAGGATGCCGTTTTCAGCGTAAACTTCAGAAGCCGGGATGGAAACGCCCGAGTTGAAGTGACCGACAACGAACTTGACGCCGTCAGCAACGAACTTGTTCGCTACCGAGATGCCCTGCTTCGGGTCGGAGACGTCGTCGCCGAGCTCGACCTTGATCTGCTCGCCATTGATGCCGCCAGCAGCGTTGATATCAGCGGCTGCCTGTTCGGCACCCTTCTGAAGCTGTGCACCGAACGCAGCGTTCGGGCCCGTCAGCGGACCACCAACACCAACAAGCAGGTCAGCCCGCGCAGCGCCGCTGAAAGCGACCATCGCGGAAAGAGCTACTGCTGACAGAAGATACTTCTTCATGTTTTTACTCCCAATTTTTGGGCGGGTTCCGGTCCTAGACCCAGCGCATTACCCACCATCGTTTGCGCCGGGAAGCTGTTCCTCTCTGGGGGCATGAACCGGTGGCGTTGTGCCTTGCCGGCCATGAGCCATGCCCTTCGATTTCTTATCAGTGGCGGATTTCCGTTTTAAGTCCAAGACTTCCGGGTACCGCCGCTGAGGCAATTCATGCCTAGTTTCAACGGGCTGTCAATGTTTGTTCTTCCACGAGAAGGCGGAAGTTTTTTCGTACAGCCAGTAATAGTTGTTGACCATCTGATTGGTGCGGCGGAAGCGGAAGCCGGCCGTCGAGAAGACGAGCAGCAGCACGAAATCGATGATGTAGAAGAAGGCGCTCAGCATCGGGCCGTTGAACAGCGCGTGATGCAGGAACTGCATCACCCAGGCGAGCAGGAAGGTATAGGCGATCACCAGCGGGTAATCGCTCCAGCCTTCGGCCGCGGCCTTGCCGGCGCGCCACGCGGTCCAGAAACCGATGAGCATGACGAGCGCGCGGATAACCGTCCTGACGCCCATGTCCGGTTCGAAGAAAAGTCCCTGCATATCAAAGTCTCCCTTCTGCCCGGATCAATGCCGCCCGCCTTCGAGATAGGCGGCACGGACTTCGGGATTGGCAAGCAGTTCCTTGCCGGAACCGCTCATCGTCACCTTGCCGTTCACCATCACGTAGGCGCGATGCGAAAGCTTGAGGGCAGCAAATGCGTTCTGCTCGACGAGGAAGACCGTCAGGCCTTCGGTTTCGTTGAGCTTCTTGATCGCCTCGAAAATTCCCTTGACGATCAGCGGCGCCAGGCCAAGCGACGGCTCGTCGAGAAGCAGAAGCTTCGGACGGGCCATCAGCGCGCGGCCGATCGACAGCATCTGCTGCTCACCGCCCGAAAGCGTGCCGCCGCGCTGCGTCTGGCGCTCCTTGAGGCGCGGGAACATCACGAAGATCTTCTCGAGGTCCTCATGGAAATATTTCAGGTTATCCAGACCCGCGCCCATCTGGAGGTTTTCCAGAACGGTCATGCGCGGGAAAATCCGGCGTCCCTCGGGCGACTGGGCGATACGCAGGCGCGCGATCTCGTGGGTCGGCATCTTGGTGATGTCGCGGCCCTCGAAAATGATCGAGCCGGTCCGCGCCTGCGGGCTGCCGCAGATCGTCATCATCAGCGTCGACTTGCCGGCGCCGTTGGCGCCGATCAGGCTGACGATTTCACCCTTCTTGACTTCGACATCGATGCCGGCGAGAGCGCGGATATTGCCGTAATAGGTCTCGACACCCTGAACACTAAGAAGCTGTTCCCCAGCCATCAGAATGCGCCCCCTTCTACGGTCGCGATGACCTCTTCAACTTCTTCGTCTTCGACACCGAGATAGGCCGCAATGACCTTCGGGTCGTTCTTCACATGATCGGGCGTACCGTCGGAGATCTTCTGGCCGTATTCGAGAACGACGACGTGGTCGGAAATTTCCATGACCACCGACATGTCGTGCTCGATGAGTAGGATCGAGGTTCCGGTATCGGCGCGGATGCTACGCAGCAGCTCGTTGAGTGCCAGCGATTCACGCGGGTTGAGACCCGCCGCGGGTTCGTCGAGGCAGAGCAGTTCCGGACCGGTGCACATCGCACGGGCGATTTCCAGGCGGCGCTGGGCGCCGTAGGGCAGATCGCCTGCCGGATCGTCGGCGCGATCGGTCAGATCGGCCTTGTCCAGCCAGTAGCGTGCAAGCTCGATCGAGGCAGCCGCTTCCTTCTTGTAGCTGCCGATGCCGAGCAGGCCGAGGATCGTGTAGCCGGACGCCTTCATCAGCTTGTTGTGCTGGGCGACGAGCAGGTTTTCCAGAACCGTCAGACCCGAGAACAGACGAATGTTCTGGAAGGTACGGGCGACCTTGGCTTCCTTGGTGATGCGGAAATCCGGAAGGCGCTCGAGCAGATACTGCTTTCCGCTCTTCTGGTTCATGGTGATCATGCCCATCGTCGGCTTGTAGAAGCCGGTGATGCAGTTGAACACCGTGGTCTTGCCTGCGCCGTTCGGGCCAATCAGGGCGGTGATGTCGCCGCGCTTGGCTTCGAAGGACAGATCGTTGATGGCCATCAGGCCACCGAACTTCATCGACAGGTGCTCGACCTTGAGCAGGGTATCGTTGGACATTGTTTCTACAGGGCTCATCAGCCGTGGCCCTCCTTGGTGAAGCTTCCGGATACCGCCTTGCGCTCCTTGAGGAAGGCGGTCGGTTCACGCGAGCCGACGAAACCGCGCGGCTTGAAGAGCATGACCACGACCATGGCGAGGCCGAAGAGCAGCATGCGGTAGAGTTCCGGCGTGAAATCGGGACCGAAGACGACCTTCAGGAAGTCCATTTCGCGCAGCACTTCCGTGCCGCCGACCATGACAACCGCGGCAATCGCGATACCCGTCAGCGAGCCCATGCCGCCGAGGACGACGATGGCGAGGATGACGGCCGATTCCAGGAACACGAAGGATTCAGGCGAGACGAAGCCCTGGCGCGCTGCGAAGAACGAGCCGGCGAAGCCGCCGAACATGGCGCCTGTCGCAAAGGCGGTGAGCTTGGTCGTCACCGTGTTGATGCCGAGCGAGCGGCAGGCAATTTCGTCTTCGCGCAGAGCTTCCCAGGCGCGGCCGATCGGCATGCGGCGAAGCCGGATGGTCACGTAAGCCGTGACCAGGCAGAGTGCCAGGATCAGATAGAACAGGAAGATCTTGTAATAGGCAGACGACATCGGCAGGCCGAGCAGCTTGGCAAAGCCGCCGGCGGACGCATCGAACGGAATGCCGAACAGCGTTGCCTTCGGAATGCCGGAGATGCCGAACGTTCCCTTCGTGACATCGGTCCAGTTGATCAGCACCAGACGGATGATTTCACCGAAAGCGAGCGTCACGATGGCAAGATAGTCGCCGCGCAGACGCAGGACCGGGAAGCCGAGGATGATGCCCCAGAGAGCGGCAAAGATGCCAGACAGCGGCAGCAGCACCCAGAAAGACAGGCCGAAATAGCTGGAGAGCAGCGCATAGGAATAGGCGCCGACAGCGTAGAAGGCGACATAGCCGAGGTCGAGAAGACCGGCGAGGCCGACGACGATGTTCAGACCCCAGGCGAGCATCACGTAGATGAGGATCTGGATACCGAAGTTGTCGACCCACTTCAGCGAGCCCTGCGCACCGACGAGCGCGTAGATCACAACAGGGTAAAGCAGCAGGGCAACCAGCGCGATCTTCAGGAAGTGCGTGTGGAAGAAGCTCTTTTCCGTCGAGATATCGAGCTCGCCCTGCTTTGCCTTGGCAAGCTTGCGGCGATTGATGTTCGGCTGGATGAAGACGACCATGACGAAGCGGCCGATGGCGGCGATTGCGACGAAGATCGCAAGCAGGCCCCAGCGCTGGACGATGATCAGTTCGTTGTTGATGTTCTGCTGCGTGCCGAGACCGACATAGAGAACGAACAGGCCGAGCGAGACGAGACCGGTGAAGAAAGCTTCACGGATACCCTTCTGGACAAGCCCGGCCTCGGGCTTGCCTGCGGAAGTTTCAATGTTTGCCATGACGATTATACCTTCTCGACTTCCGGCCGTCCGAGAATACCGGTCGGCTTGAAGATCAGGACGAAAGCCAGGATCGCGAAGGTCGCGACGTCCTTGTAGGCGATGGTGAAGTAGGCGGACCAGAGCGACTCGATGAGACCGATCAGCAGACCGCCGAACACTGCGCCCGGCAGCGAACCGATACCGCCGAGAACGGCAGCCGTGAACGCCTTGACGCCTGGGGTGAAGCCATCGGTGAACGAGGCGACACCGTAATACATCAGGTACATCGTACCGGCGACGGCAGCGAGTGCGGCGCCCATGATGAAGGTGATGGAAATCGTCTGGTCGACATTGACGCCGAGCAGAGCGGCCATCTTGCGGTCCTGCTCCGTCGCGCGCTGGGCGCGTCCGAGCGCCGTGCGGTTGACGAGGTACCAGAAGCCCGCGAGCAGCACGACCGTGATGACGATGATGATGATCTGCTTGAGCGAAACCGAGATGCCGCCAATATCGTAGACCGAAGTGACCAGCGGCGGGATCGGCTTGTTGCGCGGGCCCTGCGTCACCTGGATGAAGTTCGAAAGCGTGATCGACATGCCGATCGCGGTGATCAGCGGCGCCAGGCGGAACGAACCGCGCAGCGGACGGTATGCAACTCGCTCGATCGTCCAATTCCACAAACTCGTCATCAGCATCGCAACAACAAGCATCGCCAGCAGAAGAACTGCTACCGGAAGACCTGCGAAAATGGATGTGAGAACGAGAAAGACGATAAGAGCAGCGAAACCACCAAGCATGAAGACATCGCCATGGGCGAAATTGATCATGCCGACAATGCCGTAAACCATCGTATAGCCAATAGCGACCAGACCATAGATGGATCCAAGAGTCAGCCCATTGAAGAGCTGCTGGATAAAGTACTCCATATGTCATTTCCCCTGGATGCGAACCAACATGGCTGCATCTCTTTTTGGTTAGGGCTCCGCTTTTAAATCGAAACCTCGTAGCCGCATGCATAGCGCTTTCAGGGAAAATGTGAAGACAAAAAGGCTGCGCTGAATCAGATTCTTGCTCAAACGGACGCAAATGGCGCGTTACGGATCAATTTCCACACTAAAAAGGCATTATATGACAAAAATTTAGCCAGAAACGGCCTGTGGATTAACCATTGCCGCGCTTTTGTGATCCGGCACCGGTTCCGGCCAACGAAAGCTATTCCACAAAAATGGAATTCGAAGCAAATTCCGACCGCGCGGCTGACGATTGGGTGAAAACCATTCCGCTGCCTGTCTTCTTTCATAGCGGTTTTCGGCGGCGTGCAAAAGTCTGGCCTCAATCTTATATTTAAAGTTATATTCGACGCTTCGCCGGGGCCCTTCCCGGTTCGAAAGATTCTGAAACGTGATGTTGCCGACATTCGAAAATGCAGCTCTCGAAGCAGGGCGGAAGATCATCGAGATTTTCCGTGCGGGCTATCACGTCTCGACCAAGGCCGATGAGACGCCGGTAACGCTGGCCGACCACGAAGCCGAAAAGATCATTCTCGCGCATCTCACCAGGGAATATCCTGACATTCCCGTCATTGCCGAAGAATCGGTGGCTGCAGGCCATATTCCTGATATCGGGGATAAGCCGTTTTTCCTCGTCGATCCACTGGATGGCACGCGTGAGTTCGTCGACAAGCGCAAGGAATTCACGGTCAACATCGCCTATATCGAGAATGGCATTCCGGTCGCGGGCATCGTCTATGCCCCGGCGCTGGGCGTCGCCTTTGCCGGCGAATCGGGCAGCGCCGTAAAACTCCATGTCAGCGCAGACTTCACGGTCGACGGGCGCGAAACCGTCACCGTCCGCGACGAGCCGGAACACCGGCTGGCGCTGGCAAGCCGGTGCCACAACAGCCCGGCGACCGACAGCTTTCTGGCCAAGCACGACATTTCAGAATGCACCAATATCGGTTCGTCGCTGAAATTCTGCCTGCTGGCCGAGGGCAAGGCGGATGTCTATCCGCGCTTCACCCGGACGATGGAATGGGACACGGCGGCGGGCGATGCCGTTTTGCGCGCCGCTGGCGGCACGACCCTGACGCTCGACGGGCTGCCGCTGACCTACGGCAAGATCGGCCGAAAGGGTGAGCCTGACTTCGTCAATCCGGATTTCATTTCCTGGGGAAGCCGGAAGCGCGCGCTTCGCCGCGCATAACAGGACAAGAATCAGCTTGAACATCAACGGCGGCAGCGGGCCTTCGTCCCCGGCCGCTACAGCGGATCTAAGATCGGCAGCACCCGACGCCCCGGCGCAATGGAGATTGCTGCATGTCCGAGATCACCGCCAATCTTGCCCTCCCCTATATTCTACCCTCCCAGGCACAGAAGCATGTGACGCATAACGAGGCGCTACAGATTATCGATGCCGTCATCCAGCTGACGATCACAAGCGAAGCCTCGGCACCGCCCGAAGCGCCGGAAGAAGGCAGCTGCTATCTGATCGCAACAGACGCGGCAGGGATCTGGGCCGGGAAACAGGGAAGGCTGGTTTTCCGCCAGGACGGCGCCTGGCTCTATATCGCGCCGCGCGAGGGCTGGCGGGCGTATTTTGCCGCCACCGGAAAATTCCGGATTTTGGTCGATGGCACCTGGAGCGATATTGCCCCACCGCCCTCCAGCCTGCCGCTTCTCGGATTGAACGCGACAGCCGATCTGCAAAACCGCCTCGCCATCTCCTCCCCTGCCAGCCTTTTCAATCACGAAGGCCATGGTCATCAGGTAAAGGTCAACAAGGCGTCGGCCGGCGACACGGCGTCGCTTCTCTTCCAGTCCAACTGGTCGGGTCGTGCAGAAATGGGGCTCGCAGGCGATGACGAGTTCTCGATCAAGGTGAGCGGCGATGGCGCGGCATGGGAGACGGCCCTGGCGATTGCCGCCGGCGGCATCGTCAGGACACCGGCGCGCCCGGTCGTACGCGCTTCTCTTGCTGCGGGGACCTCGACCCCAGCCAGTAACACCCGCACCGGCTTCAATGCCATCCATGCGCAGCAGGGTGGGTTCGCCTTGGGCGCCGCGGTGCCATCCGGCACCGGCAACAGATTGATCGTCCCGGCTTCCGGCCTCTACCTGCTGTTTCTCTCCGTCAGCACGCTGACCTCATCGGCCTATGGCGCACGGCTGGAAGCGAACGGCAGCACCGCACTTGCAACCGTTGCCGGTGTCACCACCACCGCGGCAGCACGCCAGACGGCGTTCGGCCTCGCTCAGCTGACCGCCGGAGACTGGCTGTCGATCGTGCATACAGGAACGGCGCAATATGAATTCGGCGCCGGAAAGACGGAGATCAGCGCCATCCTGCTCTGAAGGTCAGAGCAACCGGTAACGCAGCGCCCGGGCAACGGCCTGCATGCGGTTGACCGAATCGAGCTTGCGCATGGCGCTCTTCAGGTAGCCGACGACGGTATGCGAGGAGAGATCGAGAATGATGGCGATCTCGTCGCTGCTCTTGCCGGCCGCAGACCAGCGCAGACATTCGATTTCGCGCCGCGTCAGGCTTTCCGCCGGGCCCACTTCATCGCGATTGGCGCTGCTGAAGCGGTCGAGCGCCTGCATCGCCGAGAAAAAAAGTGCCATCTGCTCTTCCTGCTGCAGCGCGGGCCGCGAACCGGAAAATGCAAAAATGTATTGTTTTAGATCAGCGTCATGTAGCGAAAAGCCGAAAGTTGCCTGCAATCCATGCATCTGGAAGGCGGCGTTCAACCGGCGGTTTTCTAGATTGGCGGCAGCGCCGCCAAAGGTTCCCGCATTGCAATATACTGGCACGATCGTCTGCTTCAGAGCATTGACGAGTTCGCTGCAGTAAAACATGTCCGCGCCCTCGTATAGATTGACGAGGGTCTGCGGCCAGTTGCTTGCGACCCGGTTTTCAACGAAGCCCGTCGCATCGCCGCGCGGAAACGAGGCAAGCAGGAAAAAATCGAAGCCCGCGTCCTTGGTCATGCGCTCAAGACTGCGCTTGAACTCGATCTTCAGATCGCCCTGGCGCGTGGTGGTGGAAAGCGAAAAAGCGTTATCGTCTACGCAGTTACGCACTGCGCGTTCCCGTCTCGTCATCGATTTTTTCCTCAATCGCGACCTGCGGTCCGTCCCCGCTCCAGCAGGCCGTTGAAGGCGCCGGACAACAGCAAGAGCACAGCGAGGCTCCGCGTCGCAGTCGACGGAAGCTTTCGGCGTGATTCTATGACTGAATGCTGCGAGAAGAACGGAGACGAGGTCTAGCGCTCATTCGTAATGTTGCAGCGCTTATAAATCTTCCCGCGAAATATAGATATTATTTATTACGCATGGGAGCCATGCACCGGGCTCAAATTTACGTAAGGGAAGTTCGGCCGGAGGTGGGTAGCTCCGGCACTTAAAGTTGTTATCAAATTCTTACGACCGGTTTAGGCAATTTTTAAATGTGACGGGCTAGAGTGACGTTTGTGGTCTTGAGTTGTGTAGAGAGTCCCAATGACCGAAATGATACGACCCCGAGTAAAATATGTCATCGGCCCCGATGGCAGCCCGCTTACGATTGCGGATCTACCGCCGCCGAATACAAGGCGCTGGGTTATCCGCCGCAAGGCTGAGGTTGTCGCGGCTGTGCGCGGTGGCCTGTTGAGCTTGGAAGAAGCGTGTGAGCGTTACACGCTTACCGTAGAAGAGTTCCTGTCCTGGCAGTCGTCGATCAGCAGTCACGGCCTGGCCGGCCTGCGCACGACGCGTATCCAGCAGTACCGTCACTAATCGCCTTTTGGCACCAAGTTCATTTCGGGCCGGACGCATTCCCCTTCAAGGAATGCAGAAGGCCCGAAATTATTGTTGAGGCCGCATAACACCAGAGGCCCGGCTGCGTAAAAGCATCCGCCAGCCCTGTGGTCTTCGCCGCAGCAATGACGATCGCCACCAGAAGCACGTCCATCATTGACCACTTGGACAGGTAAGGAACGGCGTGACGATAAAACCAGCTGCCGGTTCCGCCACCGGCCGCTGTTGCCTCCACCGCCAGGCCGATCATCTTGCAAACCGGCAGAACGATCGAGACCAGGGCCACGATCGCCGCAAGCAGCATGTCGCCGCCGCTCCAGAGCGATCCCACGATCCCGATCAGCGACGGCGTCTCATCGAAAAAATAGAGCTTCTCGAAGCGGATCAGCGGCAGGACCAGCCCGAGCGCCAGAAAGAAAGGCGCCGCGACCAGCAGCACGGGCTTCAGCAGCGCCAATTTCACCATCAAGCCTTCTCCGTTGAACACTGCGTCGCCCCCGCTCCGGCTTGTAGGCCCCTGCCCGCCATGCCACGTTCGGGCAACGCATCTCTTTCGGAGGACAATAGAATGGATATCCGCAACGAAGAAAATGCCTCGGGCGGCCGTTATGTCGTTGATGTCGAGGGGCATGAGGCCGAGATGACCTATTCCCGCACCTCGCCGAAGCTCATCATCATCGATCACACCGGCGTCCCCGACGCATTGCGCGGCAAAGGCGCCGGTCAGGCGCTAGCGCTGCACGCCGTCGAGGAAGCCCGCAAGGGCGGCTGGAAGATCTTTGCGCTTTGCCCGTTCTTCAAGGCACAGTCGCAGCGCCACGACGAATGGCGCGACGTGGTGAACTGAGAAACAAAAAACACGAAAAGCCACGTATGACGGACCTTGCCCGTCATACGTGGCTTTTTCTTCGGCGATTCCCCAGGACGCCAGGCGGCGTCCATCGCCAGACCGTTACGCCCGGGCGCGAATCGCGCCGTCGCGCTCCTCGAGGGCGGCTGCACGGGCATATTCTGCCTGCATCTCCTCGAGCGCCTGTTCCAGAGCCTCTTCCTGCATCTTCAACTCCTTGATGGAGACCTGAAGATTGTCGGCACGCTGACGTGCGGCCTTGGCGAAGGTCGGGTAGGCGAAATGATTCGGGTCGGAAATGCCGGACTTCTTCTCTTCGACGACGATCTGGCTCTCCAGATCCTTCGTCATCCGTTCGAATTCAGACATCATCATCTGCAATTGCTGCAGCTGACGTCGTTTTTCGTTCACCTGAAATTCCTTCAGGCGAACTAGGCTCTCACGCGACTTCATACGCATTACTCCAGTGATGCGAGATCCCGGCTTTACTAAAACTGCCCCTTGCGCACCGCTTTGAGACGGTCTGCCCAAAAAATTTCCGTCGGTATTAACAAAAACCTACCGCTGGTAACCTTTCGTTTACGGGCATCGTTAATGATAGGTCCGATGATTTAAGGCTCGGTAAACATCACTACGCGATTTCCGAAACCTTTTCATTGCTGAGTCGAATGAATCGCTTAGCGGCCGTTCTTAATGTAAAAGTTAAGGAATCGGTCTTGCGAATTCTCGTTGGAAAACAGCGGAATGGACAAAATATTTAATAAATTCGTTACCTCTTGCCAGAGTGGAATAGAATTTGTTAACCATTTCGTGGCAGCTTCCAAATCACGCAGTGACATATTTCGGTATCGCGTAGGGGGCCAGACCACCTTTCGGCGGCGGTAAAGGGGATAATAATGCGGGTACTACTGATTGAAGACGACAGCGCGACCGCGCAGAGCATCGAACTGATGCTCAAGTCCGAAAGTTTTAACGTCTACACCACCGATCTCGGTGAAGAAGGCGTCGACCTCGGCAAACTGTATGATTACGACATCATCCTTCTCGATTTGAACCTTCCCGACATGTCCGGATATGAAGTGCTGCGCACTCTCCGCCTGTCCAAGGTCAAGACACCGATCCTCATCCTCTCGGGTATGGCGGGCATCGAAGACAAGGTCCGCGGTCTCGGCTTCGGCGCCGACGACTACATGACCAAGCCGTTCCACAAGGACGAGCTCGTCGCCCGCATCCACGCCATCGTCCGCCGTTCGAAGGGCCATGCCCAGTCGGTCATCATGACGGGCGAACTGATCGTCAATCTCGACGCCAAGACCGTCGAAGTCGGCGGCCAGCGCGTTCACCTGACGGGCAAGGAATACCAGATGCTGGAGCTGCTTTCGCTCCGCAAGGGCACGACGCTCACCAAGGAAATGTTCCTGAACCACCTTTATGGTGGCATGGACGAGCCGGAACTGAAGATCATCGACGTCTTCATCTGCAAGCTGCGCAAGAAGCTCGCCAATGCTGCCGGCGGCGCCAACTACATCGAAACCGTCTGGGGCCGTGGCTACGTGCTGCGCGAGCCGGATGGTGCCGAATACGCCGAAAGCGCCTGATACCGCATTTCCCCTTTTGCCAAATTCAAAATCCCGCCTTCAAGGCGGGATTTTTTCGTTTGCGGCCTGCTGTTCTCCCGATCGCCTGTCGCCCCGCATCATTCCGGCCAAGTGCCGGAGAGTGCTAGCTTATTAGACGCGCGAAAATGCCCGGGACGGGCCCCGGGCATTGCATCTGGAACTTCAAATGGATGGGATCTCTACGCGGCGATCGCGCGGTTGCCGAAAACGGCGGTCAGGATCTTGCGGTCGAACGGCTTCAGCAGGAAGTCAGTTGCCCCTGCCCGCTTGCCGGCCATCAGCTTCTTCAGGTCGGCTTCGATGACGCAGTAATAGATCTTGACCTCTTTGCCACCATCCATGGCGCGGATGGTGGTGATCAGCTCAAGCGCACCTTCCATGCCGGAATCGACGATCAGGTAGTCGGGAAGTTCTATCTGGCAGGCAGACAGGGCTTCGGCGGCATTTGCCGCCTCGCCTACCAGGAAATCGAGCTCGGAAAGGATACGCTTGCCGACCTTGCGAACGACGTCCGAACTGTCGGTGATCATGAAACGCTGCATCACTGCTCCTTCGCCCCACTTCTGTCCCGGTGGCGCTTCCTCAGCCCGAAAGGATAGGTCGATTAGGCTAAGGAAGTGTTACCCGGAAAGAGACAATGCGCAGTCATGCAACCATAAGCTTAGGCCGCAACGGTTTCGGCTGTAAAAATAATCTCTTCGCCGGTTGCGCTGTGGCCGAGTTCCATGCCGCATTCGTCGGCCAGAAGAACGGTGTAATAGGGCTGGATCGAATGGGCATCGACCGCTTCTTCGATGTTGCCCGAGGCAATCTCGACGAATTTCGGCGGCAGGCGCATCAGCTTGCCCTTGGCGACGATCTTGAATTTCGCGTCGAATTCCGGATTTTCGAGCGTCACTTCCAGCGAGCCGCCGCGCGGGATCGAGGAATAGGCGACCAGCAGCAGATTGAGCAGCAGCTTGACGCGGTTCTTGGCGACGATGGCGCGCGGACCGATCCAGGTGATCTCGGTCTTCTTTTCAGCCGCCGCGAAATCCTTGGCGGCGCGTTCTGCCTCGCCGGTATCGATCGAGGCGCCGACGGAGCCTGAAGCACCGAAAGCGAGACGAGCGAACTTGAGACGCACAGAGGCATTCAGCGCACTGGTGCGGATCAGATCCATGGCGTCGGCATCGGCACCGCCCTCGTCGAGCAGCTCCAGACCGTTGTTGATTGCGCCGACAGGCGAGATGACGTCATGGCAGACGCGGCTGCAGAGCAGCGCGGCAAGATCCGGGCCGGTCAAAGTCAGATTGGGGTTCTTGGACATCATCGTCTCCTAATGGCGGTCAATTCATTCCGCCATATCTTGCCTGATCAAAATTGCACGAAGTTTGCGCCCGTACTCGGCGCCATAATGACACCATATTTGGTAAACCGATTGTTAAGGCGATCGGAGCAAAATGTATCAATTGCCGGAAACGGCTCATTGAACCGACCATGATGAACGGATGACACCATGCACCTTCAATCCCCAGGAAGATTTATGGGCTTCTGCCGGCTGCTTGTCGCGCTGACCATCTCTGCATTTATGCTCTCTTCGCAACAGGCTGCGGCCCAGCAGGCCAATAGCAGCCAGTACACGGTCCAGGAAATCGTCGACGCCGGACACTCCTTCTTCGGCTCCACCAGCGGTGGCCTTGCCAAGGTGATCGAAGCCGCCTTCCAGAAATACGGCCTGCCGAACGGCTACATTCTCGGACAGGAAGGCTCCGGCGCCTTCATCGCCGGCCTCACCTATGGCGAAGGACAGCTGAACACCAAGAACGCAGGCGAGCATCCGCTCTACTGGCAGGGTCCGTCGCTCGGCATCGACTACGGCGGCCAGGGCTCGCGCGTCATGATGCTGGTCTATGACCTGCCGTCTATCGACAGCATCTATGCCCGCTTCGGCGGTGTCAGCGGCCAGGCCTATGTCATTGCCGGCTTCGGCATGACGCTGCTCAAGAACAATAACGTTCTCGTCGTGCCGATCCGCACCGGCGTCGGCGCCCGTCTCGGCGTCAATGTCGGCTATCTCAAGATCACCCCCGGCCCGACCTGGAACCCCTTCTGATATGGAATGGACGGCGGGATTCTTCCCCGCCGTCACCCATCCGCCACTTGCCCCGCGCGCATTGCGTGCGTAATCATTGCTGCGACGCAAATCACTTTCTGGAAGCATTGACAGCGCCGTGATCGAATATGCTCTTCTGTTCGGGCTGGGTTTCCTGACTGCGGCCTTCCTGGTTTTCCTGGTGTCCCCTGCCATCCACCGGCGCGTCGTCTGGTACACGGAAAACCGGATGCGGGCGACGATGCCGCTCAGCCCCCAGGAAGTGCGGGCGCAGAAGGATATGGTCCGCGCCCTCTACGCTGCCGATAATGCGCGCACGACGCAGGATCTTACCCGCGAGCGTGAAAAATCCCTCTCCCTGCAATTGCGGCATGACTCTTTGGCGCTCGACGGCGGCCGTTTGGCCGCCGAGATCAGCACCCTCCAGGGCCAGATCAGCGATCTCAACGTCGAAGCCGCCGAGCTGCGCTCGCATCTGCGCAAGGACGAGAACTATATCAGCCAGCTGAAGACCAGCCTGCATATCGCCGAGCAATCGAGCGCCCAGAAGGAAGGCGAACTGGATGCACTGCGCATCCGGCTGAACAAGCTTGCCGAGCAGACAGACAATCTGAAGATCGACATGGCGGCACGCGAAACCGAGATCGAAAGCGTCAAGTTCCGCGCCAATGCACTGCGCGACGAGCGCGACACGCTGCGTCAGGACGTCAACCTCCTGCAGAAGCGCGCCAAGGATGCCGAGCAGAAGCTGACCCAGCAGGAACACATGGTGATCCGCCTGGAAGACAAGGTGGCGCGCGAAACTGCTGCTGCGGCCGACAAGGACACGCTGCTCACCCGCCGCCAGCAGGAGCTCGCCAAGCTCAAGGAGCAGCTGAAAGGCACCAATTCCGAGCTGCGCAAGGCAGGCCGCGTCATCCGCGAGGCTGGCATATCCGGTTCGCTGCTGAACGCGCTTCCCGATACGGCACCGGCAACGGAGGAAGACGAAGGCATGGATCCGGCAGTCGCCGCAGCGCAGCTCGCCGAGGATGCGCGCGCCCGCAGCAGCGATCTCTCGGATCGCGTCCTGAAAGCCAGGACCGCCACCGGCAAGGACAGTGCGCTGCGTGAGGAAATCGCCTCGATCGCTGCCAAGGTCGTGGCGCTGACAGCGCTCAACGAGGGCGAGACATCGCCGGTTCGCAAGCTCTTACCCGAAAGTGCCGGCAGCTTACAGGCCGAGCGGTTGAACCTCGCGGCCCGCACGGCAACCATTCTATCCGAACAGAAATAGGCTCAGATCCGCCGCGCCGCCGACGCCATGGAAAACAGGGCGATCCCGGTTGCCGTCGCGACATTCAGGCTATCCAGCCCTTCGGACTGCGGGATCCGGGCGCTGCGGAAGCGCGAGAGGATCGCCTCCGGCAACCCCTCCCCCTCGGTTCCGGCCACCAGCGCCATGCGCGGCGAAGCCGGGATATCGCGGATATCGACCTCGCCACGCGGCGAGAGCGTCCAGATATCGAAGCCGCGATCGGCAAGACCGCCAAGCAGATCGAGTGCGGACCCGCTGCGTTCATAGGGAACGCTGAGCACAGAGCCGACCGAGACGCGCAGCGCCTTGCGATAGAGCGGATCGCAGGACGTCTCGTCGAGGAAGATCGCGTCCGCCTTGAAGGCCGCCGCGTTGCGGAACATCGAGCCGGCATTGTCGTGATTGGAGATGCCGCATCCGGCAATGACCAGCGCCTGTTCCGGCAGCCGGTCGATCAGGCTTGTCTCCGGCGCGAGCTTCCTGCCGAGCGCCAGTACACCGCGATGCAGATGAAAGCCGACGATGCCATCAAGCGTGGCGGCATCGGCGATGTAGACGGGCACGTCACCGGGAAACTCGGCCAGGATATCGTCCACGCCCGCCGCCCGGTTTGCGAGCAGCAGGACCTTCTCGGCCGCAAACGTGCCGCGCCGGTGCGCCTGCGCCAGCATGCGCAGCACCACCGTTCCCTCGGCGATGAAACGGCCCTGGCGCCCCGTCAGGTCACGCTCGCGGATCTCACGAAACTCCGCGATCCTCGGATCGGCGGGATCGGTGATCGTGACGGGAGCGGCCGCCATAGCTCAGTTGCCGGCGATGGCGATATCGGCGACGGTATGACCCGTCTTGGTATCGACGACGATCGCGCGGTGCTTGCCATCGGCACCCTGACCGTAGAACAGGATCTGGCTGCCCGAAAGCGAGGTCGACTGAACCGCAAAGCCAGCCGGCAGCGAAACCGTGCCGCTGACCGGCGAATCCGTCGGAACGCCGTTCGAAGCAACAGCAGGAGCGCCTGCCGGTGCAGGCCGCGTCACCTTGTAGACAACCGCGCCGAAGACCGCCATAAGGCTCACGAACATGATGGCGCCGGAAACGATCTGCAGGCGAACCATCTTGCGCCGGACGCTTTCCATTGCCGGGTCAAGGGGCTTGTCTTCCTGATCGTCTGTTTCGATTTGCGTCATTACGGTGTCCTATGAAAACTTCGGAGAAGAAGCGACTTGAGCGACCCCTTTAAACAAGCATCCGGCATTAGGAAAGTCCTGACGGCAGATGAGAACGCAACGGGCCGCCTCGACGCATGGCTGACGGCCCAGCTTGGGCCTGAGTTTTCGCGCAGCCGGGTGAAGGTGCTGATCAAGGAAGGCCAGCTTCTGGTGAAAGGCGCACTGGCGACCGATCCGCAAAAGAAGGTCCGCCCTGGCGATACCTATGAGATGCTGCTGCCCGAACCGGAAAATCCTGCGCCCAAGGGCGAGAACATCCCGCTCGATATCCTTTACGAGGACGACGACGTCATCGTCATCTCCAAGCCATCGGGTCTCGTCGTCCATCCGGCCGCCGGCAACTGGACCGGCACGCTGGTCAACGCACTGATCTATCACTGCGGTGACAGCCTGTCCGGCATCGGCGGCGTCAAGCGCCCGGGCATCGTCCACCGGCTCGACAAGGATACGACGGGGGTGATGATCGTTGCCAAGAACGATATCGCCCACCGGCATCTGTCGGCGCAGTTTGCCGACCACGGCCGCACCATGCCGCTGGAACGCGCCTATCAGGCGATCGTCTGGGGCCGTCCACGCTCGCTGGCAGGCACCATCGACGCGCCGCTCGGCCGCGGCACCAACGACCGCACCCGCCGCGAGGTGAAGCGCCCCGGCAATCAGGAGGCCGACGAAGCGATCACCCATTACGAGGTGCTGGAACGCTTCCAGGAGACGCCGGACGCCTTGTCGCTGGCTTCGCTGGTCGAGTGCCACCTGGAAACCGGCCGTACCCACCAGATCCGCGTCCACATGGCCCATATCGGCCATCCGCTTCTCGGCGACACGGTCTATGGCGCCGGCTTCAAGACCAAGGCAAACAAGCTTCCCGATGCCGTCCGCAAGGTGGTGAACGGCTTTACGCGGCAGGCGCTTCACGCCTATATGCTGCAGTTCGAGCACCCGCGCACCGGCGAAGTCATGCGCTTCGAAGTGCCGCTGCCGGATGATATGATCGAGCTCGTCGAGGCGCTGCGGGCAGCCACGCCATAACGCCTTCGTGAATGCCCCGGTGGCCTTGAACCCCTGTTCGGCCATACTTATCTGTATATGGACTTAGTGCGGGCTCAGCTTTGGGCCGCACGTCCCGGTTTGCCTTTAACGACGCGGGGACGCGTTCCATCGGGAACCGGAATCTATATAGGAGGGTGCAATCATGGCCCGTAATAACCTGCCATCCATTACGGCCGGCGAAGCCGGTCTTAACCGTTACCTCGACGAAATCCGCAAGTTCCCGATGTTGGAGCCCCAGCAGGAATACATGCTAGCCAAGCGCTATGCCGAACATGGCGACCGCGATGCTGCGCACAAGCTCGTCACCAGCCACCTGCGTCTCGTCGCCAAGATCGCGATGGGCTACCGCGGCTATGGCCTGCCGATCGGCGAAGTCGTCTCCGAAGGTAATGTCGGCCTGATGCAGGCCGTGAAGAAGTTCGACCCGGAGCGCGGCTTCCGCCTGGCAACCTATGCCATGTGGTGGATCAAGGCCTCGATCCAGGAATATATCCTGCGTTCGTGGTCGCTCGTGAAAATGGGCACGACCGCCAATCAGAAGCGCCTGTTCTTCAACCTGCGCCGCCTCAAGGGCCGCCTGCAGGCGATCGACGAAGGTGATCTGAAGCCGGAACACGTATCCGAAATCGCCACCAAGCTTAAGGTGTCTGAAGAGGAAGTCGTCTCCATGAACCGCCGCCTGTCCGGCGACGCATCGCTCAACGCCTCCATCAAGGCGTCCGAAGGCGATAGCGGCCAGTGGCAGGATTGGCTGGTCGACGATCACGACAGCCAGGAAGAAGTGCTGATCGAGCAGGACGAGCTCGACACCCGCCGCCGGATGCTCTCCAAGGCGATGTCGGTGCTCAACGAGCGCGAACGCCGCATCTTCGAAGCACGCCGCCTCGCCGAAGATCCGGTGACGCTGGAAGACCTGTCGTCGGAATTCGACATCAGCCGCGAACGCGTCCGCCAGATCGAGGTCCGCGCCTTCGAAAAGGTCCAGGACGCCGTCCGCAAGGAAGCGCTCGACATGGCCAAGGCCGTGCGCGTGGTGGAAGCCAGCGCGTAAGCGCCTGCGGTAGAACAACAATTGAAAAAGGCGGGCCAATGGCCCGCCTTTTTTGCAATGTGGAAGCGTTGGGCTTCACGATACCATGTCAGCAATGATCGCCGATGCTGGAAAGAAATTTGCGGAGTTGTTCCAGTTGTTCCGGCAATGCGGCCGCGCCTTCCTGAAGTGCTTGTTCAAGTGCCTCCCTGGACGGATAGACTTCGTGGAAGGTCAACAGGGTTTTCCCGCCCTGATCCTCGAAGGTCACGGTCGTGATCGCGCCCTCTTCGCCCTCGTCATTGGTCCAGACGATACGCTCGTTGGGCACGACCTCGAGATACTTACCGTAGAAGGCCATGGTATCCGAACCGCCAGTGCCGAATTCAAGCCGATATTTGCCGCCGGTCCGAACGTCCATGTCGCACGATACGAGCGAAACGCCGCCCGGCGCCGATTCCGGCACCCACCAGCGCTGAAACAGCTCCGGCTGGCTCCACGCCCTGTAGACCGTGCTCGGCGGCGCATTGAATGTTCGCGTAATGACGAGCTCGCGATCCCCCTTGCGCTGGACTGACGTAGGGTTCTGCGCGCCTGTACTCTCAAACTGCTCCTTCATCGCTTCCTCCCTGTTGTATTTCGTTGATGATTTCATCCAACGCGTCGAAACGGGCCTCGAAGAGCTTGCGGTGCGCCTCTATCCACTCCGCCTCCGCCTTGAGGCCGCGTTTTCCAAGCCTGCAGGTTCTCACCCTTCCAACCTTCTGCGTGACGACAAGCCCGGCCCTCTCAAGAACCTGGACGTGCTTCTTCATGCCGGTCAGCGTCATCTGAAAAGCATCAGCGAGACTGGTAATAGATGCGTCCCCATGGCCGAGCAGATCGATGATCCCACGGCGTGTCGCATCCGAAAGCGCCGCGAACGAGAGATCAAGAGGAGGAGCTATATACTGAACCATATAGTTCAGTGTTGTAATCTGCTTAGACGAGAAGCGCAAGCGTTCCCTGCCATTCCGACTATTCGCTATGTCCCTTTCCAGCGCGCGGATTCGATCGAGTTCGAAAATTCGACACTCGTAATCGTCCCGCCAACCGCGGTTCGTGGATAGAACTGGAGATGTTTCCGGCGCGTGAAGGGCAGGCGGTCCCCGCAGGAACCGCCTCGTTTTGCGGCTACCAGCCAGATTTTACTGGCTGGTGCTGACGTCGCCGAGGGCGGTCCAGCTGCTGATCGCGGTGTTGAACGCGGCGCCGCCGGTCGAACCCTTCTGCATGGTGATCAGGGCACGGCGGCCGTTGCGGTAGGTGATCGGGATGTCGATCCAGTCGCGGGTGGCGAGCAGGTCGAGGTTCGACTTGCGGGCGTCCGGATAGTCGTTCAGCGCGATCATATGGAAATCGTCGGTGATCTTGGCCGGAACGGCGATCAGCGCGTCGCCGCGGTCCTGCTCGGTGCGCTTCATCGAGATGCGCTGAACGCTGTCGATCTTACCACCTTCAAAATTCGGCGGTACCGAGAAGACGATCTCGACCAGATGGCTGGCCGGCAGCGACGGGTCGGAATTGCGCTTGAAGGTCACGAGAGCCGAGAGATTGCGCTCGGGAACGGTGACGTTGCCCTGCACCGTCGCCTCATCCTTGCCGTTGGCGCCCTTCTCGTGCTGGACGCTCCAGACGACCGAACCCTGGATCGCCGTCGGCGAGCTCTGGCCAATACGCTCCTCATAGAGGAACATCTTTTCCGACGCGCCAACCGGTGTCTGCGTCTGCGCGGCAGCCGGCGCCGGCGCATCCGTTGCAGGTGGCTGCTGGGCATTGGCAGCGCCCGGCTGCGCCGCAGGCGTGGCTTGTGCCTGTACGGCCGGGGCGGCAGAAGCGACGCTCTGCTGCGCGACCGACTTGCCTTCGGCTGTCGGTGTCGTGGCGACCGTGGCGGGACCCGGATCCGTCTCGCTGCCGTCGGCCATCAGGCGCTGGTTGAACTTGTTGCTGACCGACGCGCCGTCATCCACGGCGGCAACCTGCTTGTTGCTTTCAGCCGGGGCTGCGGAGCTGTCGTTTGCCGCCGGAGCGGTGCCCGATGCCGGAGTGGTGGCGGGCGGTGGCGTGGTCGCTGCGGGCTTCGTCGTTTCGGCGGTCTTCGGCGCCGAGCTGATCAGGCCATTGACCATGGCGTTCAGCTCGTCGCGCTTCATCCACGCCGCGTAGCCGCCACCGCCAAGCACGGCGAGAGCAACGAGCGTACCGATGATCCTGCCGAGGCCGAAGCGGCGGCGCTTCGGCTCCATGCGGAAGTTCTTGTTCTGCAGCTTGGCAGCGACGATCTGGTCGATATCGGCAACCGGCGCCGTGTCGTCGTCATCATTGGCAACGCTGCCGCGGCGGCCGTAGCCGCGAAGCGATTCGGCTTCCTTCCACTCGCTGCCGGGCACATCGGGTGCCGGTTGCGCGGGCGCTGCCTTGTTGCCATGCACTTCGGAAAACAGATCGGAATCGTCGGCATGCGGTGCCGCTGCGGCCTTCTTGGGCGCATCGATCGGCGGCAGGTCGTCGAAGGCTGCCGCTTCCCATGAGAAGCCTTCGTGCGCCGGAGGCATCTTGGCGGGCTCCGGCACAGAGCTCAGACCCGACAGCGCCTCTTCGAAGGCGCGGGCACCAGAATCGGCGTTGGCGGCAGGCGCAAGGGCAGAGAAATTATGCAGTTCCTGATCGGCCCAGACCGTTTCCGCATCCTTCGGCGGCTCGGCGGGCGCCTCAGCAACGGGCTCGCTCCACACAGGCTCGAAACGCCCGGCGGCATCGCTCTGCAGCGGCTCTTCCTGCGTCTGCTCGACAAATTCCTGCGGCTTTTCGAACGAGGCGAAAGGCTCGACCAGCCGGTTGGCTGGATTATATTCGCTGGCGCGAAGCGGCTCGACGGCTTCCACCGGTTCCGGTTCGGCGTGATGTTCTTCGAAGACTGCGGTTTCGGCGGCAACGTGGTGTTCCGGCTCGACCGGCTCTTCATGCTGCGGGGCGTGCCAGGTTTCAGCAGGCGCGTCCTCGGCAGGCTGCTGCCACGGCGCCGGCTCTTCTGCGTGCACTTCGGGTTCGGCGGCCGGTGCCGCTTCCTCATGATATATGGGCTGCGGCTCTTCGTAGGCAGGCTCGGCGGCGGCAGGCTCTTGGTCGGCGACAGGCTCCTCGTAGGCGGGATGCTCTTCCGGAGCGGCTTCTTCAACCGGCTCGGCCGCAGCGTGCACTGGCTCTTCGACCGGCGCTTCCGCTGCCGGCTCTTCGTAGACGGGCTCGGGGATGGCCTCGGCAGCGGCTACAGGCTCAAGCGCTACGGCGTTGTCGTCCGGCAGCGCCTCGGCATGCTCGGCCTCGACTTCACGAATGGCGGCATCCAGCTTTTCAAGCTGCCGTTGCAACATCGCTTCCGGCGGACGCGGCTTCATGTTTTCGAGCTGCCGCTGCACTGCGCCGCGGGCCCGCTCGTAAACCTTCACCCGCATCTCGGGCGTATTTTCGGTCAGACCGTCAACGGCCCGCCGGATGACTGCAATAAAATCCGCCATTCGTACTTTCTCAAAAGGCCCGGCTTAACGCACGGGCCAAATCGCAATGACCCGCGACATTAATCCTCAAAGGGATCGGTCACAAGTATGGTGTCATCTCGCTCAGGGCTTGTGGACAACAAGGCGACCGGTGCGCCGATCAGCTCCTCGACCTGGCGTACATACTTAATCGCCTGCGCCGGAAGATCGGCCCAGCTGCGGGCGCCGACGGTCGATTCCTTCCATCCCTCGAGCGTGATGTAGACGGGCTCGACACGGGCCTGCGCGGCCTGACTTGCCGGCAGGTAATCGATCTCCTTGCCGTCGAGCTTGTAGGCGACGCAGATCTTCAGCTCGTCCAGGCCATCGAGGACGTCGAGCTTGGTCAGCGCGATACCGGTTATACCGGAGGTCTTCACCGTCTGACGGACGAGAACCGAATCGAACCAGCCGCAGCGGCGCGGACGGCCGGTGTTGACGCCGACTTCGCGGCCGACGGTCGACAGGTGCTTGCCGATCTCATCGTTGAGCTCGCACGGGAACGGACCTTCGCCGACGCGGGTCGTGTAGGCCTTGGTGATGCCGAGGACATAGCCGATCGCCGTCGGGCCGAGGCCGGAACCGGCAGCAGCCTGGCCGGCAACGGTGTTCGACGAGGTCACGAACGGATAGGTGCCGTGGTCGTTGTCGAGCAGCGCGCCCTGGGCGCCTTCGAACAGGATGCGGGCGCCAGCCTTGCGCTGGTCATCGAGGATGCGCCAGACCTGATCGACATAGGGCAGAACCTGAGCGGCAACGTCGTTCAGTTCCTTCTCCAGCGATTCCACCGAAATTTCCGGCAGGCCGAGGCCACGGCGCAGGGCGTTGTGATGGGTCAGCAGGCGGTCGATCTTGGCCGGCAGCGTTTCCGGATCGGCAAGATCGATGGCGCGGATGGCGCGTCGGCCGACCTTGTCCTCATAGGCCGGGCCGATGCCGCGGCGGGTGGTGCCGATCTTGGTGCCGCTGTTGGAAGCAGCATCTTCACGGAAACCGTCGAGGTCGCGGTGCAGCGACAGGATCAGCGGCGCGTTGTCGGCGATGCGCAGCACTTCAGGGGTGACATTGACGCCCTGGGCGCGCAGCTTCTCGACTTCGGCAACGAAGTGATGCGGATCGACGACGACACCGTTGCCGATGACGCTGAGCTTGCCGCGAACGAGGCCGGACGGCAGCAGCGCCAGCTTGTAGCTGACGCCGTCGATGACCAGCGTATGACCTGCATTATGGCCGCCCTGATAGCGAACGATGACGTCCGCACGTTCCGAAAGCCAATCGACAATCTTGCCCTTGCCTTCGTCACCCCATTGGGAACCGACCACGACTACGTTCGTCATCCAACTCTTCCTGTTACCGGCGGATTATCCGCGCCCTGCTCAAACCCGCGCATCTATAAAGGTTTGTTTTTTGGAAAGCGACCCTGTTATCGCGGTGAAATGGGCTTTTTGCGTGACAAAACAGCCCGCCGCGGGCTATTGCCGGAGCCGCGCCCCGCCTCCTGTCCGGCCAATCACCGATACGGAAAGAATCATCGTGCAGATCACGGCCTATATTTGCCTCGTCATCGCAACGCTGTGCTGGGGCGGCAATGCGGTGGCCGGCAAGCTGGCGCTCGGCCATATCAGCCCGATGATGCTGACCCTGCTGCGCTGGACGCTGGCGACGGCATTGATCGCCGCCATCTCCCTGCCCTACCTCAAGCGCGACTGGCCGCTGGTGCGCAAGAACCTGCCGCTGCTCATCTTCTACGGCATCATCGGCTACACGACCTTCAACGCCATGCTCTATTCCGCCGTTCAGTATACGACGGCGATCAACGTGGCGATCGAGCAGGCCGGCATCCCGATGCTGATCTTCCTGCTGAATTTTGTCTTCTTCCGCACCAGCGTCTCGCTGGCGCAATTCGCCGGCTTCGGCATGACGCTGGTGGGCGTAGCACTGACGGCGGCCCACGGCGATTTCGCCACGCTGCTACAGCTCAGCCTCAACCGCGGCGACGCGCTGATGCTGATCGCCGTCGTCGCCTATTCCGTCTATACGATCTTCCTGCGCTGGAAACCGCCCGTCGACTGGCGCACGCTGATGGCAATCCCGGCACTTGCTGCCGCACTGAGCTCGATACCGTTGCTGATCTGGGAAGGCTCGAAAGGCAATATCCAGGTGCCCGATGCAAATGGCTGGGTAATCGCCTTCTACACGGCGATCTTCGCCTCACTGCTGGCGCAGATTCTCTACATCAAGGGTGTCGAGACAATTGGCGCCAATCGCGCCGGGCTGTTCATCAACCTCGTGCCGGTCTTCGGCACTCTGCTGTCAGTCCTGCTTCTCGGAGAGGAGCTGCAAGTCTTCCACATGATCGCGCTGGCGCTGACGCTCGGCGGGATCGCCATCGCCGAGAAGGGACGCCCAAAGGCATCCGCTCCCACGACGCCAGCCTCGCCGGTCGATTAACCGAGCTCGAGCGTCGTCACGCCGTAAACGTTCTTCAGCGGGATCACCGGCGCCTGGCCGCGATACATCCGCATCGTCTCCAATACCGGCTCAAGCCCGATCGCCTCGGCGAGCGCGATAGCTTCCACGTTATCGGCCGGCACGTCGATGAAGATCCGGGCGCCGTTCGCCTCGGTGACGAGCTGCGCAACGAGCGCCGCCGCCGTATCGGCATCGGCGGCAAATAGCGGGCCGATCTTGTAGCCTTCGTAACAGCGGCGGATCGTGCCATAGCCGCGGATCTTGCCGCTCTTGCGCACGACGGCACTCTTGCGGCCCTTGCGGCTGGTGCACCAGGCGCTGATGAACTCGGGACGCGATGCGGGGAAGATCGAGGAGTCGTAGCGGGCGATGCCATCTGTCTTGTCGGAGACCGCTTGTGCGAGCTGCGGCGATTGCGGTGCAGGCTTGGCTATGCCGCCGAAGCGGATCGTCTTGTAGGCGGGCTCGAAACCCGCCTTGCGGTAGCTCGGCTGCTGCGCCTCGACGCCATCGAGGCCGATGGTACGGCCTTCGGCAGACGCCATGCCGGCATTCCAGATCGCCTTGCCATAGCCTTTGCCGCGGAAATCCGGGTGAACGATATAGAGGCCGAGAAAGGCGAAACTGTCGCCGTATTTGACGACCGAGATCGAGCCGACAGGCACTTCGCCTATGGCGCCGACGAAAAAGCCGGACGGATCGGCGTCATGAAATGCAAGGGAATCGTCGAGGCCGGGATTCCAGCCTTCCTGCCGGGCCCACTCGAGTACAAGCTCCAACTCGCCCGGCCGCATGGGACGAACCGTAAACTCCGAATTCATGCAACTTCCCTAACCAACTCTGCCGCAAGCCCGCAAAGCGCATATGAAGAAAAGCTAAAGAATAGCTTTCCAAGCATCCCCGCCCATACGAAGAAACATGTTCATGACTGAAACGATCAAACATCGATCGCCGTAAGGCCCGGCGCGAGAAACTTCGTGCCGCAATGATCATGAAACAACAAAGCTACAATCTCAAGAAAATTACTTAACAAATCGCCAGCATCGCGAAGCCGTGAAAGAAGATTCCGGCGGCTCCAGGCGTGCTATTCTCGCTGTTGCGGCAGTGCTGGAAGAATGCGGGCGGCAGTCTTCGGCAGTCCGTTACTTGATCAGCAGATCTTTCACCCGGCGGGCGAAAGCATCGCCGAGAAACGGCTTGGTCATCACATGCATGCCGTGATCGAGATGGCCGTGGTTCAGAACCGCATTCTCGGCATAGCCGGTAACGAACAGGACACGGAGATCGGGCCGTGTTGCCCTGATCGCATCGGCCAGCTGCCGCCCGTTCATCCCGCCGGGCAGTCCGACATCGGTCACCAGGAGATCGATCGGCTGGCCGGAATTCATGATCCGCATCGCGCTCATGCCGTCATCGGCCTCCAGCACGTGATAACCGAGCTCCTCCAGGATCTCGACCGCCACCATGCGCACCAGCGGCTCGTCATCGACGACGAGGATCGTCTCATGGCCCGAAGCGCGCGGCGTCACCGTCGGGCTCGACATGTCGTCAGCCGTTTCCGCATCGCCGAGATGGCGCGGCAGATAGATGCAGATCATCGTGCCCTTGCCGAGCTCCGAATAGATGCGCGCCGTCCCGCCGGACTGACCGGCAAAGCCATGCACCATCGACAGGCCGAGACCGGTGCCCTGCCCTGTGGGCTTGGTGGTGAAGAACGGATCGAACGCCCGCTCCACGACATCCGGCGTCATCCCTGTGCCGGTATCGCTGACGCAGAGCGACACATACTGCCCGGACGACAGCCCTCGCTGCCGCGAAGCCCGCTCGTCGAACCATCGATTGCCGGTCTCGATCGTCAGCTTTCCGCCATCGGGCATCGCATCCCTGGCGTTGAGGCAGAGGTTCAGCAGGGCGTTTTCGAGCTGTCCGATATCGACGAAGGTGGTCCACAGACCACCTGCCAGCGCCGTCTCGACCTCAATGGTCGGCCCGACGCTGCGGGTCACCAGGTCCTGCATGCCCGACACCAGGCGATTGAGCGTTGCCGGTTTCGGATCGAGCGTCTGCCGCCGCGAAAACGCCAGCAGACGCTGCGTCAGGCCCGCCGCGCGTTTGACCGCGCCCTGTGCGCCGGTGACGTAGCGGTCGAGTTCGCTGATGCGGCCCTGCGCCAGGCGCGTCTGCATCAGCTCCATGGAACCCGAGATACCGGCCAGCAGGTTATTGAAATCATGCGCCAAACCGCCAGTCAGCTGACCGACCGCTTCCATCTTCTGCGAATGGCGCAGCTGCTCCTCGGCATGCATCAGTTCCGCCGTCCGCTCGGCGACACGCTGTTCCAGCGTATCGTTGAGCGAGCGCAGCGCCGAGGTCGCGCGGTCGCGCTCAGCCTCGACGGCACGGCGCGTTTCGATGTCGAGAAGCACGCCCGGAAAACTGAGCGGCGTGCCATCGGCAGCAAGCTCGACCCGTCCATTGGCTTCCAGCCAGTAATATTGCCCGTCGGCGCGGCGCGTCCGGTATTGATGCGCATAGGGACCGCCGCGTCTCAGGGCTTCGCCCATGGCCTGCGAAAGCGAAGCCTTGTCGTCGGGATGAACGGTTTCGATCACCTGATCGAGGCTGAGTCCGATCCGGCCGAGCGCCGGATCGAGACCGAATGCCCGCGCAAAGGCCTCATCCACTGTGAATCGGTTTGACGGCACGTCCCAGAACCAGGTCCCGATAATGGCGCCGGCCGCGAGTGCCAGCTGAACGCGCTGCACATTCTCACGCGCGGTCGCCTCGCTGTCACGCAATGCATTTTCCGCCTGCCTGCGCGCGGTGATATCGCGAAACAGCACCGAGACCTGCCGCAGGCTTGCCGGCTCGACGCGCGAGGCCGAGACTTCGATATAGCGATCGACGGCAACGAAATGCTGTTCGAAGCGGATCGCCCGGCCACTTTCCAGCACGCCGCCATAGAGCGTCAGCCACTGGTCCGGCGCATTCGGTTCGATCTCGCGCAGCCTCTTGCCGATGATGTCGGAGATCCCGGTATGCCGCCCATAGCCGGAATTGGCCTCGATATGCACATAGTCGCTCAAGGGGCCATGCGGACCGTCGATGAATTCGATGATGCAGAAACCGTCGTCGATCGCCTCGAACAGTGCGCGATAGCGCGCCTCGCTGCGCATCTGCATCTCGTCGGCCGATTGCGGCACGTCACCGCGTCCCGGCTCGACGCCGCTGTGACTGCCTGCTCCGAGGGGTCTGTCTGGCTGCTGCGATCTCAGACGTCGTACTTCTTCTTCGAGCTGCTCCCGGGAGAGCGATGTTACGTCTGAACTCAAGGCGGCAACCTTTTCTGGATGATATCCGCTTGTACGGAGAGGGACAGATCTAGATCACCATCGGCCAACCGCAATGGTCCGAATGCCGTGCTGCGGGCATTTACTGCACATCGGCAGAATTTGCGGTATTTTATTGAGTATTCCGCTTTATCTTTACTGAGACGTGGCGGGCGGGAAGCGCTGGGGAAACGCCACACCAGAGTGATCGATTTGGCAACCGAGACCTCAAATCAGGACATGAAGAGCCCGCCGCTGCGCCGGAGGCGCGGCCTGGTGCTGTGGTCTATGCTGGCTGTCTCGCTCTCGCTGATCGGCGGCACCGTTCTGCTGTCGAACGACATGCGGCATCTGCGCGATCTTGCCGGGCGGCTGGGCTACCCGTTCACGCCACAAAAGACCGTGGCAGTCCTCCCGAAAAGCTCGCCTCCGCCACCCAGGCCAAGGCCGGCACCCAATCCTGTCCTCGTCAGCGTCGAGCGTGATCCGCGGCTGATGGAGCCACCGCTTGCCGAACTCGCGGCCGCCTTCTTCAGGACATGGTGGACGACGGGCCCGGCGATCTGCGACGCCCTGCGCAAGGCCGGCATCGGCACGACGCCGTGGCGGGCTGCGGGCATGAGCAGCACCACATTCGAATGCACCTTCCAGCAGGTCTACAAGCAGGATGCCGAGCGCCCCCTGAGCTCGGTCTTCGTGATCATCCGCGGCGACCGCGACGGAGCGATCTTCAACATGCGCGCCAAGCTCGTCGGTCCGGAAACCGACAGCGCCGGAAAGCTCGATCCGGCGGCGATGCGAATTTTCGAGACCATGCTCGCCCAGCCGCACTGGCAGGACTTCTCCGCCACGCTCGCAGCGATCCGCGAATTGAAAGACGTGAAGGAAGAAAGCTTCGGGACCAGCGTCAGCTTTACCCGCGAAACCGCCAGCGACAATAGCTTCAACTTCATCATCGCCATGAAGGCGACGCCCGGACCACAGATCCGCACCAGAGCCTATTTCTCCGGCGAACGCTGGCTTGAGTTGCCCGAGCAGCCGCCTTCGGAAAAGCGGCCGCCCTATTTTCGTTAGAGCCTTAGAAGTAAGGCTCGAAGAACGTCCTGATGGCGTCGATCTCGTTCGGACGGATGTCATGCCCGCCGGTGTGCCACTCGGTCGTGACCTTTGCCTTTTCCTGTTCGAAATAGGCAGCAAGCGCCTCGGTCAGCGGCACCGGGCAGATCGGATCGCGCTGACCGGCGGTGATCAGCACCCTGCGCCCGGCAAGTTCCGCATTGGACTTCGGCTGAAACGGGATGAGCGGATGCAGCAGTGCGCTAGCATCGAAGATGCCTTTCTCGATCAGCACATTGGCGAGAATGTTCGCACCATTGGAAAAGCCCAGTCCGAGAATGTGTGACGCGCCGTGACCGGCCGCGAGATCCCTGACATAAGCGGCCATCTTTTCGGTCGCCCGGGCGAGGTCGTCCATATCGTAGACGCCATCGCCGGTGCGCTTGAAGAAGCGCGCCGCACCATGTTCGGAAACATCGCCCCGCGGCGAAACGATTGTTGCTTCCGGCAGCAGACGCCGGCCGAACTCGAAGAACTGCGTCTCGTCGCCCCCGGTGCCGTGTAGCACGAAGAGAATAGGCTTGCCGGGTGCACCGGCATGCAGCCGGTGCACATATGAATTATCAGCCATGGCTGTTCTCCTTAGGCTTCGAGCGGCGGCAGATGCTGCTCGATCAACTGGCGCATATGCGCATGCTGCTGCGGCAGCTTCAGCGCCTCGCCCAGATGAGCCGTATCTTCGTCACGGTCGAAGCCCGGTTCGTTGGTGGCGATCTCGAACAGCACGCCACCCGGCGTGCGGAAATAGATTGCCCAGAAGTAATCGCGGTCGATGACCGGCGTGACCTGGTAACCGGTATCCATCAGCGCCTTGCGGACTTCGAGCTGCTTCTCGCGGTTTTCGACGGCGAAGGCGACGTGGTGGACGGAACCGGCACCCGGCAGCGCACGATTGATGCTGGGCATCGTTTCAAGATCGATCAGATGCGCACCATTTCCACCGGGCAGGATCAGACGCTTGACGCCGTCCTTCTCGTCCTGGACCTGATAGCCCATGAACTTCAGAAGTTCGGACGTCGCGCCGTCATCGCGCAGCCGCATGGCAACCGAGTGGAAACCGCGGATCGCATGATCCTCGGAGATACCGCCGTTCGTCCACGGCTTGCGCGCATCGTCCTTGACTTCGACGAGCGCGAAGCCGTCACCGTCGGGACCGGCAAAGTTCAGACGCTTCTCGCCGAAGCTTTCCTCGGTTTTCAGGCCGCCGGCATCGAGCTTCGACAACCGGTCGCTCCAGAAGCCGATCGAGCCTTCGGGAACCGAGTAGACGGTGGTGCCGACTTCGCCGGTACCCGGACGGCCCTGCGCCATCTTCGGGAACGGGAAGTAGGTCATGATCGTACCCGGCGCACCGGTCTCGTCACCATAATAGAGGTGATAGACGTCGGGAGCGTCGAAGTTCACGGTCTTCTTGACCCGGCGCAGGCCGAGCGCGTGGGTGAAGAACTGATTGTTGGTCCGGGCATCCTCAGCCATCGACGTGACGTGGTGCAGCCCCTTGATCTGGTTCAACATGAAAAACCCCTTTCTTGCCCGCATCGGCGGGCTTTCGATGGGTGATAGATGATCCCTCGGCGGCTTTTGGAATAGCCCCGCAAGCTGACACGCATTGTCTCTTTTTATTGAACGATGAGAGAATGTCGTTCAGAAATCGCTAGTTAACCTGTGGGTTCGCAGGCAGTTGCCAATCGATCGCCGCACGGCCATGAGACTGCAGATAGGCATTCGCCTTGGAAAACGGCTTGCTGCCGAAGAAGCCATTATGCGCCGAGAGCGGCGAAGGATGCGGCGCCTTCAGCGCCAGATGGCGCGCGCTATCGACGAACGCCGCCTTGCGCTGCGCATAGGATCCCCAAAGGATGAAGACCACGTGCTCGCATTCCTCGTTGACCTTGCGGATCACGGCATCGGTGAATTTCTCCCAGCCCTGTCCCTGATGCGAGGCAGCCTGCGCCTCCTCGACGGTCAGTACACTGTTTAAGAGCAGCACGCCCTGCTTCGCCCAATGCTCCAGGAAGCCATGCCGGGCGCGCTCGATACCGAGATCGGTCTCCATCTCCTTGTAGATATTGACCAGCGACGGCGGGATGCGGACGCCGGGACGCACGCTGAAGCACAGCCCGTGCGCCTGTCCGAGACCGTGATACGGATCCTGGCCGAGGATGACCACCTTCACGTCGGATAGCGGCGTCAGATCGAGTGCGCGAAAATACTCCGATCCCTTGGGGAAAATATGCTTTCCCGCCTGCTTCTGCGCCTGCAGAAACGCCTTCAGCTGCTGCATGTACGGGCTTGAAAACTCCGGGGCCAGCGCGGCCTTCCAGCTGTCTTCCAATGCGATTGTCTGTTCGGTCATTTGCGCTCCCGTTCGCTGAGAACGAGCACCTGATGTGGCTCGAAAAGGGAATTGCGAAGTAATTTAGTGATCGCTGCGGATCAAAATTTACGAAGTGACAGTAGTGTGTTGATAATGGCCGACGGATTCAAGCGCTGGCAGGGCTTATTCAGAATGAAATTTGGGACTAGTGGACTGCGCGGGCTCTCCGCCGATCTAAAAGGCAGGGCTTCCGCGCTCTATGCGGCCGCCTTCGGCCAGTATCTCCTGGAAAGCGGACAGGTAAAGCCGGGTGACCTCATCCTGCTCGGCCGCGACTTTCGCGATTCCAGCCCGGAAATTGCTGATAACTGCACCGCGGCGCTGGCTTCGCTCGGATTCGCGGTCGCCGATTGCGGCACCGTGCCCACCCCGGCGCTGGCGCTCTACGGCCTCAAGCTCGGCGCCGCCAGCCTGATGATCACGGGCTCGCATATCCCCGCCGATCGCAACGGCATCAAGTTCTACCGGCCGGATGGCGAAATCGACAAGGCCGACGAGACGGCGATCTCCGCTGCCGCAGCCAAGCTCGACGCCACGTTTGTGATGCCCGCGAAAACAGGCACGGCGTCGGATCACGGCTCCGTCTGCGCCGAAGGCTTTTTCAAGCGCAACGCGGCTATCCTCCCGGCAAAGGCGCTTTCCGGCCTTCGCATCGGTGTCTACCAGCACAGCACTGTCGCCCGCGACATGCTGGTCGATCTGCTGGCGCTTTATGGCGCTGAAACGATAGTACTCGGCCGCTCGCAAACGTTTATTCCTGTCGATACGGAAGCCGTCTCGCCTGAGACGATCGAGCTGTTGAAGGGCTGGGCTGCCGAACACCGGCTGGACGCAATCGTCTCCGCCGATGGCGATGGCGACCGGCCGCTGGTGACCGACGAAACCGGTACGCCGCTGCGCGGTGATCTCCTCGGCCTGATCGCCGCGAAGTTCCTGAAAGCCGCCGTGGTCGTCACCCCGGTGACCTCGAATTCCGGCATAGAGGCGGCGGGCGATTTTGCTGTCACCCGCACCAAGGTCGGCTCGCCCTTCGTCATCTCTGGCATGCAGGAGGCGGTTTCTGCCGGCAAGGCGCGCGTCATCGGCTTCGAAGCCAATGGCGGCACGCTGACGGCGTCGGAATTTGCGATCAACGGAACGGTGCTGGCGCCGCTGCCGACACGCGATTGCTTCCTGCCGATGCTGGCCGTGCTTTCGCTTTCGGCAAAGGACGGCAAACCGCTGTCCAAGATTGCCTCGTCCTTTGCCCTTCCCGTTGCCGCGGCCGACCGGCTGGAGAATTTTCCGGTCGAGACGAGCGCTAGGCTGATGGCCTATCTTCGCCAATCGCCTGACAACCTCGCCGAATTCCTGACGCCGATCGGCGAACCGGCGACGGTGAGCGATATCGATGGCCTGCGGGTAACGCTTAAGGATGAAGCCGTGATCCACTTTCGGCCTTCCGGTAACGCACCGGAAATGCGCTGTTATGTAGAAGCGAAAGATGAAGCTGCGGCAGCTGCGCTGCTGGATGCCGGCCTGAACCGGATCCGGCAATGGGCGAACGCCAACTGAACCAAGACTTACGACCGCGAGGAAACATAGAAATGACGCAGAAGATCGTTCCCGTGATCATGGCCGGCGGCAAGGGCACGCGCCTCTGGCCGCTGTCGCGCGCATCGGCGCCGAAGCAGTTCATCCAGTTTATCGGCGACCGGACGCTGTTCCAGGAAACGCTCGCCCGCGTCTCCGATCCCGCCCTCTATGAGGCTCCTGTTGTCCTCACCAATGAGGAGTTTCGCTTCCTCGTTGCCGAACAGGCCCGCGAACTCGGCCACGAACTGAAGGCGATCCTGCTTGAGCCGTCGGCCCGCAACACCGCGCCCGCCGTTGCCGCCGCCGCCGTGCTGATCGCCGATCTCTTCGGCAAGGACACGCTGATGCATGTCCTCGGCTCCGACTACGAGATCGTTGCCGACCAGAGCTATTTCGATAGCGTGCGCGCCGCTGAAGCGACCGCCGCCAAGGGCAAGCTCGTCACCTTCGGCATCGAGCCATCGGAGGCCGCAACCGGCTACGGCTATATCGAAGGCGGCGAGACGCTTCCGACCGGCGCATTGACCGTCAAGCGCTTCATTGAAAAGCCGCCGCTGGCCAAGGCCGAGGAAATGCTGGCTGCGGGCGGCTTCTACTGGAACTCCGGCATGTTCATGTTCCAGGTGTCCGCGCTTCTGGCAGAAATGCGGGAACACGCGCCGGAGGCATCGCAGGCTGCTGAAGAAGCGGTTTCCAAATCCGTCCGCGACCTCGACTTCATTCGTCTGGATGCCAAGTCTTTCGCCAAGGCACCGAATATCTCCATCGACTACGCGATCATGGAAAAAACGGCCAATGCCGCCGTCGTCCCTTCGCCTTTCAAGTGGTCGGATCTCGGCAGCTGGGACAGCGTATGGAAGTCAGGCAATCGTGACGAGCATGGCAATGTTGCCACCGCCAACACGACGCTGATGAACAGCCGGAACTCACTGGTCATGAGTCACGGCGTCCACCTCGCCGTCCAGGGCATGGACGACATCGCCGTCATCGCCAGCGAAGACGCCGTCTATGTCGGCCGCCTGCAGGACAGCCAGAGCGTCGGCGATATCGTCAAGACGCTGGCCGCACTGCCGAAGACCGTGAAGCTCACCGAAACGCACCCAACCTCCTACCGTCCGTGGGGTGGTTACACCTCGATCTTCAATGGCGACCGCTTCCAGGTGAAACGCATCTTCGTCACGCCGGGCAAGAAACTGTCTCTGCAGAAGCACCATCACCGCTCAGAGCACTGGATCGTCGTCAAGGGCACTGCCGAAGTGACTATCGGCGAGAATGTGCAGATGCTGCGTGAAAACGAGTCGGTCTATATCCCGCTCGGCGAAGTCCATCGGCTCGCCAATCCCGGCAAGATCATGCTGGAACTCATCGAGGTGCAGACCGGTTCCTATCTCGGCGAAGACGACATCATTCGCCTCGTCGACGAGTTCGGCCGCAACTGACCACAGCACTTGTCTTGAACTTATGACTTTCGCTCTGTAACACGGTCGCGTTCTGCCAGTGGCGGACGCGATCGTTTTTCATGATGGAAGTCATCCCATGCGTATTGTTATGATCGGTTCTGGTTATGTCGGCCTGGTGTCCGGCGCCTGCCTTGCGGATTTCGGCCACCACATCACCTGCGTGGACAAGTCCGAAGCCAAGATCGATGCCCTGGAGCGCGGCGAAGTGCCGATCTTCGAGCCAGGCCTCGACGCGATCATCGAGCATAACCGGGCGGCCGGCCGCCTTGATTTTTCCAAAGATCTGGCAGCGCCCGTCGCTGCTGCCGACGTCGTCTTCATCGCTGTCGGCACCCCATCGCGCCGTGGCGACGGTCATGCCGACCTGAGCTACGTCTATGCCGCAGCCCGCGAGATCGCCGCTGCCGTCACTGGCTTCACCGTTATCGTCACCAAGTCCACCGTACCCGTCGGCACCGGCGATGAGATCGAGCGCATCTTCCGCGAAGAATTCCCCGGCAAGGACATCGCCGTCGTCTCCAATCCGGAATTCCTGCGCGAAGGTGCCGCGATCACCGACTTCAAGCGCCCTGACCGCATCGTCATCGGCACCGAAGAGCCGCGCGCCGTGGAAGTCATGCGCGAGGTCTATCGCCCGCTCTATCTCAACGAAGCGCCGCTCTATTTCTGCGAACGCCGCACCTCCGAGCTGATCAAATACGCCGCCAACGCCTTCCTGGCGATGAAGATCACCTTCATCAACGAGATCGCCGACCTCTGCGAGCAGATCGGCGCCGACGTGCAGAAAGTCGCCAAGGGCATCGGCATGGACAAGCGCATCGGCGACAAGTTCCTGCATGCAGGCCCCGGCTATGGCGGCTCCTGCTTTCCGAAGGATACGCTGGCTCTCGTCAAGACCGCCCAGGATTACGACAGCCCGATGCGGCTGATCGAGACGACGGTCGCCATCAACGACAACCGCAAGCGCGCCATGGGCCGCAAGGTCATCGCCGCCTGTGACGGCACAGTGCGCGGCAAGAAGATCGCCGTCCTCGGCCTGACCTTCAAGCCGAATACCGACGACATGCGCGACGCCCCGTCGATCACCATCATCCAGGCGTTGCTCGATGGCGGCGCCGAAGTCCATGCCTATGACCCGGAAGGCATGGACGACGCCAAAGAATTGCTGGGCGCCGTTACCTATGGCAAGGATCCCTACGAGATCGCCCAGAATGCCGATGCAATCGTCATCGTCACCGAATGGGATGAATTCCGCGCCCTCGATTTCAAGCGCCTGAAGACCACGGTCAAGACGCCGACGATCGTCGACTTGCGCAACATCTATCCCGCCGCCGAAGTCAGTAGACACGGTTTCAGCTACTTCGCCGTCGGCAAGAAAAGCGAGAAGCAGTAAGAGGATGCATTATTTCATAACAGGCACGGCCGGTTTCATCGGATTCCACCTGGCGCGGCGCCTGTTGCAGGATGGTCACCGGGTGACCGGCTTTGACGGCCTGACGCCCTATTACAACGTCAAGCTTAAGCATATGCGCCACGCGGCGCTGGCACAGTTTCCGTCCTTCACGCCTGCTATCGCCACGCTCGAAGACCGCGAGAAGCTGGAGGCGGCGATCGCTGAGGCACAGCCTGACGTACTAATCCATCTCGCCGCGCAGGCGGGCGTTCGCTACAGCATCGAGAACCCGCGTTCCTACATCAGTTCGAACGTCGATGGCTCCTGGAACATTCTGGAATTTGCCGAACGTTACAAGGTGAAGCACTTGATGCTCGCCTCGACCTCGTCGATCTACGGCTCCAACCCGGACGTCCCCTTCCGCGAGACCGATCGCGCCGACGAGCCGCTGACCATCTATGCCGCGACCAAGAAGTCGATGGAGCTGATGGCGCACAGCTATTCGCATCTCTACAAGCTGCCCATCACCGCCTTCCGCTTCTTCACCGTCTACGGCCCATGGGGCCGGCCGGATATGGCGCTCTTCAAATTCGTCAAGAACATGCTCGAAGACCAGCCGATCGAGATCTACGGCGAAGGCAAGATGAGCCGCGATTTCACCTATATCGACGATCTGGTGGAATCGATCGTCCGCCTTTCGGCCGTCATTCCCTCCGAGGAAAATCGTGTCGCCGGTGACAAGGTCGAGACGCTCTCGCGCCAGGCGCCCTTCCGCGTCGTCAATATCGGCGGCGGCCAGCCCGTCAGTCTGATGGATTTCGTCGAGACCGTCGAACACGCGCTCGGGCAGTCCGCCAAGCGCACCATGTTGCCGATGCAGAAGGGTGATGTGCCCCGCACCTTCGCCAGCCCCGACCTGCTTCTGGCGCTGACAGGCTACAAGCCGGAGACGACGCTGGATGAGGGCGTGAAGGCATTCATCGAGTGGTATCTCGAAGCGCGAGCCGACATGGAAATCCCTGCCTAGCTATCGTCCGCCGACGCCTGGCGTCGCGTGGTTCAGGGCACGCGGCGCGATCAGTCTGGCGATATCGGCCGCGGGCGCCGGATAGCCGAGCGCATAGCCCTGCAGCGTGTCGCAGCCGATTGCCGTCAGCACCTCCGCATGCCCTTCGGTTTCGACACCCTCGGCAATCACTTCGACATTCAATGCCTTGGCGATCTCGACGATCGAGCCGACAACACGGTGCTGTTCTTTCGATCCGACGATATCGGTCACCAGCTGCCGGTCGATTTTCAGCCGCTTCGGTCGCAGGCGGGCAAGCCCGATCAGCGAGGCATGGCCGGAGCCGAAATCGTCGATCTCGATATCGATGCCCATCTGCTTGATGCGCTCGATGCTGGCGACCAGACGGTCGTCGGAATCGTCGAGGAAGATGGTTTCGACCAATTCGAAGGACAAGGCGCCTGACGGGATCTTCAGGGCTTCCAGATTTGCAAGGAGCCCAGGATCGAAGAGCCGCGGGCCCGAAATATTGACGGCGACACGGGGGACTACAGCGCCCTGCGCCTGCCAGTCGAGCCGGTCTTCCAGAACCCTGCTGAGAATGGCCGCGTCGATCTCTGCGGCAAGGCCGTTCTCGTCAGCCACCTTGAGGAAAACAGCTGGAGACAACACGCCTTTTTCAGGATGGATCCAGCGGGCCAGCGCCTCCAGGCCGGCAATTTCCCGGGTCTTCGCGTCAAGCTGGATCTGGTAATAGGGAACGATCTCACGGCGCTCCAACCCGAGCCTCAGTTCCTCGGCCAGCCGTCGCTTGCTCTGAATGTCGTCCTGCAGTTGCCGGGTGAAGAATTCGATGCGGTTGCGGCCGAGCTTCTTGGCCTGGAACAGCGCCAGATCGGACTCGGTCAGGAGATTGCGCGCGTTGCGCCCGTTGTTCCAGGCAACGCCAATCGACGTTCCTGATTGCAGGAGCTCCTGTCCGAACCGGATCTTCTTGCCGAGCCGGCGCTGCAGGTCGCTGGCAATGCGATCCAGTTCCTCGCGGCCTGCGAAATTCCAGAGAATGATGACGAACTCATCGCCGCCGACACGGGCCACCATGCCGTCAGCGGGAATGCCTGCGGTGATCCGCAGGGCAGCAGCACGCAGGACGGTATCGCCGGCCGAATGGCCATGGCTGTCGTTGATCTGCTTGAACTGGTCAAGATCGAGATGCAGAACCGCGAGCGACGATACCGACTTATTGCCATGCAGCTCGGCAAGCCGCTTGTCGAGAAGCCTGCGGTTCGGCAGACCCGTCAGATAATCGTGCTCGGCAGCATGCTCGATCCGCGCATTGCTTTCCTCCAGCGCTTTCGCCCGCGCTTCCGCAACGAGGCGCTGGCGCTGCAGTTCGGCGGCAAGCTCGACATCAGCGGTCACATCCCATTCGGCGCCGATGAACGACGGTGCGCCATCCTCGCTGACGAAGAAATGCGCCCGCGAACGCATATGACGAATCTCGCCGTTCGGCCAGATGATGCGAAATTCGGAATTATAGGCGCCACGCCGCGCAATCGCATCGTCGAACTCTGCGAAGGCACGGTCCCGGTCATCAGGGTGGATGGCGTTTTCCCAGATCGATGTCGGCACCAGCCGGCTGGTCTCGCCGGTCTGGTATAGACGGTGCATCTGCGCATCCCAGACGATCCCGCTCTTGCGGACATCATGTTCCCACACACCGATCTGCGACGCATCAAGGGCAAGCTCGAGGCGTCTCAGCAAATCCTGGAATTCACGTTCTGACCGGGTCGGTTTGTTATGGGGCAATGCAGTCTCAACCTAGCAGCGGCCTTTGCCGATATTACCACCTTCTCAAAGCCGGATTAACGAAGGCTTCTCCGTATTACCGAACTAGTTACTAGGTGAACTGTTCCTTACAACAGTCACAAAAACGCTCATGGGTTGTGTCGGGATCGTATTTTCACTTGAGAATCAAGCACCCTGTATCACCGCTTGGCGCGCGAATGCTTGTCCTCGAAATGCTGGAGAATGCCGCTGTGGTCGACGTCGCCGCCGCCGCCCGCGACGAATTCGGCGAACTCGGCGCGCACGGTTTCTGTCAGCGGCAATGCCAGCGACAGGCTCTCTGCCACAGCCAGGATATTATTCAGATCCTTGAGCTGCAGCTTCGAAGGGCCGCCGGTGCCGAAATTATGATCGACCATGCGCTGGCCATGCAGATCGAGGATACGGCTCTCGGCGAAACCGCCGCGGATCGCATTGCGAAACGCCTCGCGTGAACCGCCACCGGCTTCCATCAGCATCATCGCTTCGGCAACGGCACCGATGGTCACCGCAACGATCTGCTGGTTGCCGAGCTTGGCAAGCTGTCCGGTTCCGGTAGGCCCAACATGGGTGACGCGGCCGAGAGGCGAAAAGACCTCCGCCAGTTCGGCGATAACAGCCCCCTCCCCGCCCGCCATGATCGCCAGCGTCCCGGCTGCTGCACCGACGACACCGCCGGAAACCGGCGCGTCGATATGCCGGATGCCGCGTTCGGCAAGGCGCTGCGCATGATCCCGCGCCGCCTTGGGCGCGATCGAGCTGCAGTCGATAACAACCGCACCTGCGGCAAGCGCTGCTGCAACACCCTGGTTGAAGAGGACGTCCTCAACGGCATTGCCATCCGACAGCATGGTGAAGACGATATTCGCGCCCTTTGCCGCTTCACTTGCATTACCTGCAATCCGCGCGCCGTCAGCAGAAAGTGGCGCAGCCTTGCTGGCATCCCGGTTCCAGACCGTGAGCGCAAAGCCCGCGCCCAGCAACCGGCGCGCCATCGGCCCGCCCATCAGGCCAGTGCCGAGGAAGGCGAGGTTCCGTGTGCTGCTCATCCGATCTTGCCTCCAAGCTCGTCGTCTATATGAATGCGGATGATCTCGTCGAAGGACGAGTCGGCAACGAAGCCGAGGGCGCCCGCGCGCTTCGCCTCGAAAGCCTCCGGCCAGCCGGAAACTATGCGCATGATCAGCTCGTCGGGCTGGCGGCGGATGAGCTTCACGGCGCTCTCCCCGGCAACACGCCTGAGAGCCTCGATCTGCTCGCCGACAGTAGCGCTGACGCCGGGCATCGTGAGGCTGCGCTGTGCGCCGAGCGGCGCGAGATCGATCCGCGACGCCTGCAGCAGAAAGCCGACGGCCGAGCGTGGCGATGCATGCCAGTGACGCACGGTATCCGGCACCGGCAGGATGGCTTCCTGCCCGGCAAGCGGCTCGCGCAGGATACCGGAGAAGAAGCCCGAGGCTGCCTTGTTGGGCTTGCCGGGGCGGATGCAGATGGTCGGCAGGCGGATGCCGATGCCATCGAGGAAACCGCGGCGGCTGTAATCGGACAGCAGCAGCTCGCTCATCGCCTTCTGCGCGCCGTAGCTCGTCAGCGGCGTCTGGTGGAAATCATCGGGAATGACCTTCGGGAAGGGTGAACCGAAAACCGCCAGCGACGAGGTAAAGACCACGCGCGGCTTGTAGCCATCCTCGGCATGCGCGAACCGGATCGCTTCGAGAAGCTCGCGCGTGCCGTCGAGATTGATACGGTAGCCCTTCTCGAAATCGAGCTCCGCTTCGCCCGAAACGATCGCCGCCAGATGGAAGATCAGGTCCGGCCGGCCGGCAACGATCTTCGCCGCTTCACCAGACGCCGAAATGTCGGACGCCCAGGCATTCACCGTGCCGGCAAACCCCGCCGGCTTTTCCGGTTCGATGACATCGATCAATGAAAGGGCCGAGATTTCCGCGCTGCCGAGGACCTTGTCCTTGACGAGACGCGCCGTCAGCTTGCGGCCGACCATGCCGGCCGCACCGATAATCGCGATATGCATGCATTCCTCCGCTATGCGCTCAATCGGCCTAACTCCACCCGGCCGATGTACGTTCATCAAAGACTAACCGGCTGACCGGGCGATGCAAATGAAAAAGGCGGGACTAAATTTCCCGCCTTCCTGTTTCACTCTGGGGTTGCCGCTTACTCGGCTGCGACCTTCATATGGTCTTCTTCATCCACCGGATGGTTGTCGTTGTGCTGGATCAGCGGGCGATTACCAGCCAGCTTGCGCAGCAGCACGTAGAATACCGGCGTCATGAAGATGCCGAAGAAGGTCACGCCGATCATGCCGGAGAACACCGCGATACCCATGGCGGCGCGCATTTCGGCACCCGCACCCGTCGAGGTGACGAGCGGCACGACGCCCATGATGAAGGCCATGGAGGTCATCAGGATCGGGCGAAGACGCATGCGGCTCGCTTCGACCGCCGCCTGCACCGGCGTGCGTCCTTCGAACTCCAGTTCTCGGGCGAATTCCACGATCAGGATCGCGTTTTTCGCCGAGAGGCCCACAAGGACCACGAGGCCGATCTGCGTGAAGATGTTGTTGTCTCCACCGGTGAGCCAGACACCCGTCAAGGCGGCAAGCACACCCATCGGCACGATCATGATGATCGCCAGCGGCAGCGTCAGGCTTTCATACTGGGCTGCCAGCACGAGGAAGACGAGCAGCAGGGCCAGTGGGAAGACGACGACGCTCGAGTTGCCGGCAAGGATCTGCTGATAGGTCAGATCCGTCCACTCGAAGTCGATGCCGGATGGCAGCGTCTCCTTCAGGATCTTCTCGATCGCAGCTTGCGCCTGTCCGGAAGAGTAGCCAGGGGCCGGACCGCCGTTGATATCGGCAGCGAGGAAGCCGTTATAGCGGTTCGTGCGCTCCGGACCGGTCGTGGCATCGACTTTCAGCAGGGCTGAAAGCGGGATCATCTGGCCGGATGCCGACCGAACCTTCAACTGACCGATATCTTCCGGCTGTGCACGGAACTTGGCATCGGCTTGCACGCGGACGCTGTAGGTGCGGCCGAAGGCGTTGAAGTCGTTGACGTAGAGCGAGCCGAGATAGATCTGCAGCGTCTGGAAGACGTCGGTGACGGAAACCCCGAGTTGCTCGGCCTTGGCGCGGTCGAGATCGGCATAGAGCTGCGGCACGTTGATCTGGAAGCTCGAGAAGATGCCTGCGAGTTCCGGCGTCTGGTAGGCCTTGGCGAGCACGGCCTTGGTCGCCTCGTCGAGAGCCTGGTTGCCGAGACCGGCACGGTCCTCGATCTGCAGCTTGAAGCCACCCGTGGTGCCGAGACCGTTGACCGGCGGCGGCGGGAACATGGCGATGAAGGCGTCCTGGATGACACCGAACTTCTGGTTCAGCGCCATGGCGATTGCCCCGCCCGAAAGATCAGGCGTCTTGCGCTCGTCGAAGTCCTTCAGCGTCACGAAGACGATGCCGGCGTTGGAGGAGTTGGTGAAGCCGTTGATCGACAGGCCCGGGAAGGCGATCGCGTTGGCGACACCCGGCTGCTTCAGCGCGATATCGGTCATCCGCTTGATGACGTCTTCGGTGCGGTCGAGGCTGGCGGCATCCGGCAGCTGGGCAAAGCCGATCAGATACTGCTTGTCCTGCGACGGCACGAAGCCGCCGGGCACCGCGGTGAACAGGCTATAGGTTGCCCCCACCAGTGCTAGATAGATGACCATGACGATGCTCTTGCGCGACAGGAGACCACCGACGCCCTTGCCATAGGCATTCGAGCCCGAGCCGAAGGCACGGTTGAAGCCGCGGAAGAACCAGCCGAAGATCGCATCCATGAACCGCGTCAGCCAGTCCTTCTTCGCACCATGCCCCTTGAGGAGCAGAGCGGCGAGTGCCGGAGACAGCGTCAGCGAGTTGAAGGCGGAGATGACGGTCGAAATAGCGATCGTCAGCGCGAACTGGCGGTAGAACTGGCCGGACAGACCGGAGATGAAGGCGAGCGGCACGAACACCGCGACCAGCACCAGGGCGATCGCAATGATCGGACCGGAGACTTCCTTCATCGCCTTGTAGGTGGCGGCCCGCGGGCTGAGACCCGCCTCGATGTTTCGTTCGACGTTTTCGACGACGACGATCGCGTCGTCGACGACAATACCGATCGCCAGCACCAGCCCGAACAGACTGAGCGCGTTGATCGAGAAGCCGAAGGCATACATGACGGCGAACGTACCGATGATCGACACGGGGACCGCGATCAGCGGAATGATCGATGCACGCCACGTCTGCAGGAAGATGATGACGACGAGCACGACGAGCGCGATGGCTTCGAGCAGCGTGTCGATGACCTTCTCGATCGAGGCGCGAACGAACTTCGTCGTGTCATAGACGATCTCGTACTTGACGCCTGTCGGCATCGCCTTCTGCAGTTCCTGCATCGTCGCATTGACGTTGTCGGCGATCTGGATGGCGTTAGAGCCGGGAGCCTGAAGCACCGCCACGGCAACGGCAGGCTCGCCGTCGAGCAGCGAGCGCAGCGTATAGTCGGCCGCGCCGAGCTCGATGCGGGCGACGTCGCGAAGGCGGGTGATCTGGCCGTTGGCCCCCGTCTTGACGATGATGTTGCCGAACTCCTCAGGCGTGCGCAGACGGCCCTGGGCATTGACGTTCAGCTGAAGGTCGACACCCTGCGGGCTCGGCGAGGCACCGATGATACCGGCAGCGGCCTGAACGTTCTGCGAGCTGATCGCATTGCTGATGTCGCTGGCTGCAAGATTATGCTCGGCGGCCTTCTGCGGATCGATCCAGACGCGCATCGAATAGTCGCCGGCGCCGAACACCTGCACCTGGCCGACGCCCTCGATACGGGCAAGGCGATCCTTGATGTTCAGGGTCGCGTAGTTGCGCAGATAGGTGATGTCGTGATCACCGCCGGTCGAGACGATATTGACGACCATGATGAAGTTCGGCGAGCTCTTGACGGTCGTCAGACCGAGCGCGCGAACTTCGGCCGGCAGACGCGGCTCGGCCTGCGACACGCGGTTCTGAACCAGCTGCTGGGCCTTGTCGGGATCGGTGCCGAGCTTGAACGTGACGGTGACGTTGAGAACGCCGTCCGACGTCGCCTGGCTTGCCATGTAAAGCATGCCTTCGACGCCGTTGATCTGCTCTTCGAGCGGTGTTGCCACCGTCTCGGCGATGACCGAGGGGTTGGCGCCAGGATAGGTGGCGCGCACGACGATCGACGGCGGCACGACCTCGGGATATTCCGAGATCGGCAGCGAGCGCAGGCCGATCAAACCTGCGACGACGATCAGAACCGACAGCACGCCGGCAAAGACCGGCCTGTCGATAAAGAATCTGGAGATGTTCATATCAAAGCCCTCTCCGGGATGAACGTGGAATGCAACGTCCCATTCCGGCGGCTTGGGAGGCCGCCGGCGGGGTAGGAATAATCAGGGATTCCGCTTCTCCCCACGGGGGGAGAAGCCAGGTCTCAGTTGGTCGCGACCTTCTCTTCCATCTGCGGCGCGACGACGGCGCCCGGACGGATGCGCTGCAGGCCGTTGACGACGATCTTTTCGCCGGCCTTCAGGCCGTCTTCGACGACGCGCTGGCCGTCATAGATGGCGCCGAGCTTGACCTGGCGATAGCCGACCTTGTTGTCGCCATCGACGACGAAGACGAACTTCTTGTCCTGGTCGGTGCCGACGGCGCGGTCACTGATGACGATCTTGTTCTCGGCCTTCGGCTGGCCCATGCGGACCCGCACGAACTGGCCGGGGATCAGCTTGCCGCCCGGATTGTCGAAGACGGCGCGAACGGCGATCGTGCCGCTTGCGGCATCGACGACGTTGTCGACGAGCTGCAGCTTGCCCTTGATCGGCGTGCCGTCATCGGCAAGCGTGCCGACTTCGACCGGGATCTGCTCGACGGCAGGCAAGGCGCCATCCGTTGCCGGAAGCTCGGAGAGGGCCTTGGTGACCATCTCTTCGCTGGCATTGAAGCTGGCATAGATCGGATCGACGGAAACCAGCGTCGTCAGCTCGGGCGATGCCGAACCGGCGGCGACGAGGTTGCCAACGGTGACTTCGAACTTGCCGATGCGGCCGGAAACCGGAGCCCGCACCTGCGTATAGTCGAGGTCGAGCTGGGCCGACTGCAGGGCTGCCTGAGCAGAACGCAGGCCCGCCTGCGCTTCGGCCAGCGTGCTTTGACGCTGATCGAGATCGCTCTGCGAGATCGTCCGGTTATCGGAAAGCCGATGGCCGCGATCGAGCTCGGTCTGCGCCAGGCTGACCTTGGCATCGGCCGAGGCTACCTGGCCCTGCGCCTGCGCCACGGCTGCCTGGTAAGGTGCCGGATCGATGGTGAAGAGCAGATCGCCGGTCTTCACCAGCGCGCCTTCCCGGAAATGCACGGACTGGATGGCACCCGCAACGCGGGGACGGACCTGAACGCGATCGACCGCTTCGAGACGGCCCGAGAAATTTTCCCAGGCAGTGATATCACGGTTCTGGACCAGGGCGACGGTAACCGGCACAGCGGGAGCCTGTGCGGGTTCCGAAGCGGCGGTCGCGACCGTGCTCATCGGCAGTTCGAAAAAGATGGCAGCGGCTGAAACAGACGCAGCAAGGCCCAAGCCGGCGCCCACGAGGGCCCAGCGCTTCTTTCTGGACGTCATCGGTATCTCTCCTTGCGGCCTCAACGGCCGCTCATTCACAACAAGACTTCAATGCAATTGGGGTTGGACGCTTAACTCGCGGATGAAACTTCCGAACTCACGGCTGATAGTCGCCTGCCAGTCGGACACTCCTTCCGTTTTCCCGCCGTAGATTGACGGCCAGCCCTTCCCGGCGGGAAGAACGTGCTGGCGAACCGAAACTTCCGCCTTCTTGAGACGCGCGGCATAGCCAAGCGTCTCGTCGCGAAGGGGATCGTCTTCTGCTGTCATGACCAGTGCCGGCGCGACACCCGAAATTCGCGAGCAGAGGCTTGGTGCCGCATAAGGGTGGCAGCCGCCGCCGCTGAGATAATGGCTCCAGCCTTCGGTCCAGCGCTGCCGCATGCCTGCGACATCGGCCTTTCGGATCGACGACGTTCCCATGAAAGGATCGAGCAGCGGCGAAATCAGGATCTGGCCATTCAGCGCATTGGCGTAATGGTCGCGCGCCTTCAACGCCACACCGGCAGCGATATTGCCGCCCGCTTCCTCACCGGCCACCAGCAGCAGCGAGTTGCGGTCGCCAAGACCGGAGGCCCGCTTGTTGGCCATGTAGGAGAAGAGCGAATAGCCAACTTCGAGCGGCTTCGGAAAGACACCGCCGAGCGGCGCATTGTAATCGGCGACGACGACGATGGCACCGGCGCTGGCAATGCTTTCGGCTACGGCACTGTCCTGAAGACCAGAGCCCTGAAAAGCGCCGCCGTGAAAGAACAAGACGATCGGCGAACCCTTGCCGTATTCGGCGCCCTGATAGACGCGCGTAGAGACGGGGCCGATGGCCACCTTCTCGAACACCATGTCTTTCACCTGCACCGTCATCGGCCTTGTAATCCTGTTAGCCGCATAACACATGACGAAACGCCACGGCTTGCCAAACTTGTAAAAAACATATTGTTATTCAGGCCACGGAATAAGAACCGCCATTCTGATTACACTGTTCCGTATTTCGAATAATATCGCAGTGCAAACTGTGGAGATCCCATCATGGACCAGCTCTCGGCAATGCGCGCCTTCATCCGCGTAGTGGAGACGGGTAACTTTACACGGGCCGCCGACACTCTGTCGATGCCAAAGGCAACCGTGACCAATTTGATCCAGGGCCTCGAGGCCCATCTGCGCACCAAGCTTCTCAACCGTACGACGAGACGCGTCATGGTCACGACCGATGGCGCGCTCTACTACGAACGCGCCTCGCAGATCGTCTCGGAACTGGAAGAGCTAGACGGCAGCCTTTCCAATTCCCAGAGCCTGCCGACCGGCCGCTTGCGCGTTGAAATGGCTGGCGCTTTCGCCGATTCCATTGTGGTCCCGGCACTCTGCGATTTCTATCAGAAATACCCCGATATCCGCATCGATCTGGGTGTCGGCGACCGTACCGTCGATTACCTTGCAGAGAATGTCGATTGCGCGCTGCGCGCCGGCACCCCGGCCGATCAGTCATTGATCGCTAGGCGTGTATCCGAACTCGAAATCGTCACCTGCGCCGCCCCGCTCTACATCCAGAAATTCGGCGAGCCGGAACGGCCGCAGGACCTCGAAAACGACCACTATACAATCAACTATTTTCGCGCCCAGACGGGCCGCGCGCTGCCCTTCGAATTTGACCGCGACGACGAACATCTTGAGATCACGCCACGCTATATGCTGGCCGTCAACGACGGCAGAACCTTCATAAGCGCGCTGACGACGGGATTGGGAATCGGGCAGACGCTGCGTTTCATGGCCCGCGACGCGATCAAGAAAGGTGAGCTGATTGAGGTTTTGCCGCAATGGTCGCGCGAGCCGATCCCGCTTTACATCGTCTATCCGCCGAACCGGCACCTGAGCAACAAGGTCCGCGTCTTCGTCGATTGGATGGTCAAACTGCTGGCCGATGCCAAGCTGAACGACCCCTGAAAATGAAAACGGCCCGGAAGGGAGGGATACCTTCGACGGGCCGTCAATCATTGACTTTGAATTTGGCGGTCCACCGCGTCACCAGGGGAAATGGCTCGGCGGACCCGGGAGGCGGGCTTCGGAACGGAGACTTTCCGTCGCCCCTTGCCCAATAGATATATGCCCTATTGCGGAGTTTGTAAGGCGTTTGATTCGCATAGCAGTGTTCGCAAAATTGCAACAATCAAGCGCCGATCAGCCGATCACCGAAGGCTTCAGCAGGTCTTCGAGACCGACGCGATAGAAGAGTTCGGCTCTGACCCGATCGGCAACACCGTTGACGATCTCGGCCCCATCCTCAGATGGATCGATATGGACGCGGAACGGGCGCTCGCCGAACGGCTTGCCGACGACATCAACGATCGCGCGGGCAACCTCTTCCGGATCGGCATCGGCCGGTTCCAGCGACGCCAGGCCCTGCAGCGCCTTGTCCGAAACGCCCTTGTAGGGACCGTCGAGATATTCCGCTGCCCGTGCCGTATCCGCCGGCGAGCCGGAATGGGCGAAGTGGTTCGTGCCCTTGGTAAAGGCGCCGGGCACGATGATCGATGTCTCGATGCCCCAGCGTGTCAGCTCGCTGGCATAGGAAACCGCCAGTGAGTCCATCGCGGCCTTGGCGGCGAAATAAGGCGCCAAAAACGGCGGCGTTCCGCCGCGGGTGCTCGAGGATGAGACCCAGACGATCAGCCCCCTGCCCTGCTTGCGAAGCTGCGGCAGGGCCGCGCGATTCAGCCGCTGCGTCGAGAGAACGTTGATGTCGAACAGCTCCGCATATTGCTCCGGCGTGAAGGCTTCGGCCGGGCCGAAGGACATGTGTCCGGCATTGTGGACGATCACATCGAGCCGACCGTTTTCGGCAACGATCTTTGCGACCGCCTGCTCGATCGATGCATCGTCGGTAACGTCGAGCTCGATGCTACGCAGGTCTGCATTATTGTCCCTGGCGAAAGCCGCCGCATCGGCAACCGCCTTGGAGTTGCGGCTGGTGGTGGCGCGGATGCCCGCATAGACGGTGTGCCCGGCCCTGGCGAGCGCCCGGGCGCTCATGGCGCCGAAGCCGCTCGATGCGCCGGTGACGACGATAACTTGCTTGCTCATTGTCCTGCTCCTTGTGCTCTTGGGGTGAAGGGAGGCAGCGATGCCGCCCCCGGGGATCGATCAGATCAGGCCGCCATTGGCGCGCAGCACCTGGCCGTTGATCCAGGCGCCATCGGAACCGGCGAGGAACGACACGGCAGCGGCGATATCCTCCGGCGTACCGAGCCGTTCCAGCGGGTTCATCTTCGCCATGCGGGCGACGAGCTCGTCCGACTTGCCGTTGAGGAAGAGGTCGGTGGCGGTCGGTCCCGGCGCGACGGCGTTGACGGTGATGCCGCGGCCGCGCATTTCCTTGGCCATGATGCCGGTCATCGTTTCGACGGCAGCCTTGGTACCGGCATAGACGGCGTAGGTTTCGAGCTTCAGGCCGACCACGCTGGTCGAGAAATTGACGATCCGGCCGCCGTTGCGCAGGCGCTTTGCAGCTTCGCGCAGCGTGTTGAACGTGCCCTTCAGATTGACGGCGATCTGCCTGTCGAAGTTCTCGTCATCGGCTTCGGCGAGCGTCGAGAGCATCATGATGCCGGCATTGTTGACGAGCACATCGACGCCGCCGAAGGCAGCTTCCGCTGCATCGAACATCCGGCGCACGGCCGCAGCATCGCTGACATCGGCCTTCGCCGTCAGCGCCTTGCCGCCTGAAGTCTCGATCTTGGCGGCAAGCTCTTCTGCAAGCGCCGCATTGCCCGAATAGTTGATGACGACGGTGAAGCCGTCTTTTGCGAGGCGTTCGGCGATTGCCGCGCCGATGCCTCGCGAGGCGCCGGTAACGAGAGCGACCTTGTTGTCCTGACTAGCCATCTTCTTTCTCCTTCAGTGATCTGCGCTTCAGCGCGTTTCGATGAGAAGAAGATGGCCCTTTCCCTCTTTCGGATAATCGGGCATTGTTCGGCATCACTATCCGGATAAGCCGAACAAAATGGACAGATTCGATGCCATGCGGGTCTATTCCCGCGTCGTGGAGCGCCGCAGCTTCACCGCTGCCGCCGAGGATACCGGCCTGCCGCGCTCGACGGTGACGGATGCGGTCAAGCAGCTGGAAGCCCGGCTCGGCGTCCAGCTCCTGCAGCGCACCACCCGGCATGTCAGCCCGACGCTCGATGGCGAGGCCTATTACCAGCGCTGCCTGTCGATCCTCGCCGATATCGAGGATGCCGAGGGCGCCTTTGCCGGTGCCAAACCGAAGGGCATGCTGCGCGTCGACGTGCACGGCACGCTTGCCCGGCATTTCGTGCTGCCGAGCCTGCCTTCATTTCTCGATACCTATCCCGATATCGAATTCTACATGAGCGAGGGCGACAGGCTGGTCGATCTGGTACGCGAAGGCATCGATTGCGTGCTGCGCGTCGGCATCCCGCAGGATAGCGATATGATCGCAAGGCGCGTCGCCATGCTGGAAGAGATGACGCTCGCCTCGCCCGAATATCTCGCCCGCCACGGCATGCCTGAACATCCGGACAGGCTGGACGGCCACCGCATGGTCGGCTTCCGCTCTTCGGCGACAGGCACGCTGATGCCGCTGGAATTCATCGTCGATGGCAAGGTCCGCGAGATCACCATACCCGCGACGATCTCGGTCAATGCCGCCGAAAGCCTGCATGCCGCCGCCCGCTGTGGCCTCGGCATCATCCAGGTGCCGCGCTATCACGCCGAGCGCTACCTTGCCTCGGGTGAACTGATGCAGATCCTGAAAGACTATCCCTTGACGGAAACGCCGGTCTCGCTTCTCTATCCGCGCAACCGCCAGCTTTCGCCGCGCGTGCGCGTCTTCATCGACTGGTTGGTGAAGATCTTTGCAGAGCACCGGCGGACGGCCGATAGCGAGGGCATCAGTTGAACACGCAGGGACCGATCGGCGCAGCACCTCTGGAAGGCGTGACGCTTCGCGATTTCTTCGAGCGCGATGCGATCGCCGTGGCCCGGGATCTTCTCGGCTGTCACCTTCTGGTCAACGGCATGGGCGGGCGGATCACCGAAACAGAAGCCTATTTCCCCGATGACGAGGCCTCACACAGTTTTCGCGGTCCGACCAAGCGGAACGGCGCGATGTATGGCCCGCCGGGCAATGTCTATATCTACCGCATCTACGGCATGTACTGGTGCCTGAACTTCGTCTGCACCCCGGGCTCGGCCGTTCTCATCCGTGCCATCGAGCCGGAAAGCGGCATCGCAGAGATGGTCGAGCGCCGCGGCACGGATCAGCTGACAAGCCTGTGCAGCGGCCCGGGCAAGCTCTGTCAGGCCATGGACATCGGCATCGCCATCAACGACCGGCTGCTCGACCGGGAGCCCTATGCGCTCTTCCCTTCCGCCCCGGTTCCGATCGTTTCGGGCAAGCGGATCGGCATCACGAAAAATGCCGAAGCACCATGGCGCTTCGGCATTCAGGGATCGCGTTATCTCAGCAAGCCGTTCCGGTAATTGCGGCGCGCAGGACCTATTCCATCACGGCTGCATGATCCATCGGCGGCGCGGCCGCCTTCGGCTTGCGCAGCAGGAAGACCAGCGGCATGACGGCGAGCGACATCAGCATCAGCAGCTTGAAATCGTCCATATAGGCAATGATCGTCGATTGCAGCGTGATGACCTCGTTCAGCGACGCCCGTCCGGCGGCCGTCAGCGGGCTCAGGCCCTGGGCCGCCGCCGCGTTGAAGGCATGGTTGAACGGCGTCACATAGGCGGCGATCGATTCATGGTTGCTCTGCGTATTCTCGACGATCAGCGCCGACACGATCGAGATACCGACCGACGATCCGATATTGCGCGAGAGATTGTAGAGGCCCGTACCATCGCCGCGCATCTGCGCCGGCAAGGTCGAAAACGCCATTGTCGTCAGCGGCACGAACAGGAAGCCGAGGCCGGCACCCTGGATGAAGCCGGTGGAAACGATCGTCCATTGCGAGACATCAGGCGTCCAGCCGGTCATGTCGTACATCGCCCAGGCGGTCAGCGCGAGACCGAGCGCCAGCAGCCAGCGGGAATCCACCTTGCCGATCAGCCGCCCGACGATGAACATGCAGAGCATGGTGCCGAGGCCGCGAGGGCCCATGACGATACCGGCGGTGATGACGGGATAGCCCATCAGCGTCTGCAGATAGGGCGTCATCAGCGCCAGCGAGGCCAGATAGGTGATCCCGACCACGAAGATGAAGATCATGCTGACGGAGAAGTTCTGATCGAGGAACAGCCGCGGATTGACGAAGGATTTCTCCGCCGTCAGTGTGTGCACGACGAGCAGATAGAAGGCTGCGGCACAGACGATCGCCTCGATCATGATCTCGCCCGACGAGAACCAGTCGAGCTGCTCGCCGCGGTCGAGGAAGAGCTGCAGGGCAGCAATGAACAGACTCATCATCCCGAATCCGAACCAGTCGAGCTTCGCCAGCGCATCCCTCTTGGTTTCCGTCACGAAGATGACGATGCCGGCAAAGGCCAGCGCGCCGATCGGCACGTTGATATAGAACACCCAGCGCCAGCTGATATTGTCGGTCAGCCAGCCGCCGATGACAGGCCCGAGAACCGGGCCGACCATGACCGAGACGCCGAACAGCGCCATGGCCGAACCGCGTTCCTCAGCAGTGTAGATATCGAGCAGGATACCCTGCGACAGCGGCACCAGCGAAGCGCCGAACAGGCCCTGCAGCAGACGGAAGGCGACGATCTGGTTCAGCGACTGGGCCAGACCGCACAAGACCGAGGCGACGACGAAGCCGACGATCGCCGTCAAAAGCACATTCTTGCGGCCGAACTTGGCGGCAAGAAAGCCCGACGGCGGGGTCATGATCGCGGCGGCGACGATATAGGAGGTCAGAACCCAGTTGATCTGGTCGGCGGAGGCCGAGACGCTGCCCTGGATATAGGGCAGCGCAACGTTGGCAATCGTCGTATCCAGCGCCTGCATGATGACGGCCAGGATGACACAGGCCGTGATCGCGCCGCGATTGGCAACCGGGGTTGCCGGGGATGCGGGAGCGTTGCTCATGGCAATAACTCTTTATTGGTGGCTCACAGGCCGCCCAAGAAGCTTGTTGACGAAATCAGGCAGCCCGCGGGCATGGCCGGTTTCGACATCGACGACCGTGCTCATACCGACGCGGAGCGGCGGCTTGCCTGCAGCATCCTCGATGCTGACGCGCATCGGAATACGCTGCACGACCTTCACCCAGTTGCCCGTGGTGTTCTGCGCAGGAAGCAGCGAGAAGCTAGAACCCGAAGCCGGGCTGATGCTCTCGACCTTTCCTTTCCAGGAAACGCCCGGATAGGTATCGACATAGACGGTCGCTTCCTGGCCGGGCTTCACATAGGTGAGCTCGGTTTCCTTCGGGCTGGCGGCGATCCAGAGATTGTTGGTCGAAACCAGCGAGAAGGCCTGCGCCGACGCCTGCAGATAGGAGCCGACCTGCAGCGCGTTCACATTGGTCACGACGCCATCGAACGGCGCCTTGACGGTACTGTGGTCGAATTCGCGCTGGGCGTTGTCGACATTCGACTTGGCCTGCAGGAAGAGCGGGTTCTGCTCCACCGGCTGATCGGCATTGCCGCCGAGCTGCGCGAGCGTCGTCGCGGCTTCCGCCTTGGCGACCGAGACCTTCTGCTGGGCCACCTCAAGATTGTGCTTGGCTTCGTCATAGGCCGACTGCGTGGCGCTGCCGTTGTTGACGAGGTTCTGCTGGCGGTCGAACTGATCCTGATAATAGGGCAGATCCGCCTCGGCCTGGGTGATCTCGGCCTGCGACTGCTGATAGCTGGCCTTCAGGTTGGCGATCTGGTTACGCTGCACGCCGAGCTGGGCCTTGGCGCCGTCAAGCGCAATCTTGAAGGCGTCGGACTGCAGGCTGAAGAGCACCTGCCCGGCTTTCACCGTTTCGTTCTCATGCACGTTGATCTTGTCGACGATACCAGAGACGTCGGTCGTGATGCCCACCATGTCGGCCTGGATATAGGCGTTGTCGGTCGACATCACCTGACCGCCGTTCACATAATAATAGCCGCCGACGACGAGGGCCAGGGGCAGCAACGCGAACAGGATCGGGCGCGTGAGGCTGCGCCGGCGGCGGACCGTGGTGCCGCCAGGCGCAGCGACAGCAGTAGCGGGCGCTGAATTGGATGAAGGCGCTTCCGCTACCGTTTCTTGCGTCTTGGGAGCTTCGATTTCTTCGGCAGTCTTTGCGTTGGCATCGGACACAACGCGGAGGGGGATTTTCTTAACCATGGTTCTGCTCTTTTTCAGCGACCGGTGTCCGGCACGCCACTACTAGGTTCGTCTTCATTTCGGATAGGATTGCAAACAGCGCTTCACGCTGCTCCGCTGTGACGCCGGCAAGCGCTTCGGCCCGCGTCACATCGCCGAGCTCGCGCATTTCCGCGAGGATCGGATGCGCGGCTTCGCGCATGTAGAGAAGCCAGATACGCCGGTCGGTCGGGTGCTGGCGCCGCTCGATCAGCCCGCGTTCGGCGAGCTTGTCGAGAATGCGCACCAGCGTGATCGGCTCGATTTCAAGAATTTCGGCCAGCCCGCCCTGATGAATGCCTTCGTTGTTCGACAGGTAGGCAAGCGTCTGCCACTGCGAACGCGTCAGGCCAAGGCACTTCGCGCGCTGCTCGAACCGCTTGCGCAGCAGCCGGGCGACGTCGTGGAGAAGGAAGCCGAGGGTCGGGTTGGAGTTCATGAAATCTGTGCCAGCTATTAATAAGTGTGCTTATAATGTTGGTAGATATATTGAGCATCGGTAACGCACAAGATCAGCCACCTCAGATTCAGCAGCTGCGGCTAAAATGCCGCAGTGCACCGTCAAGCGAAGATCGATGCCGCGGCCTCTCCCGCGCTCCCGTCACAGGCATGGCCAAGCGCCGGCAGCGCGCTAGATCATTCCCTGCAGGCGGATAGGGGGACCCATGGCATTTTTCGAAAGCATGCTGACGCTGCTGCTCGTTGCCATCGTCTTTCTCCAGGTGTCGCGGAAATTCCTGATCCCCTACCCGACGATGCTGGCGATTGCCGGTCTCGCCGTCGCCTCCGTCCCCTGGGCACCGGAGATCGGCATCGATCCGCAGCTGGCGCTGGCGCTGTTCATCGCGCCCGCCCTCTTCGACGCCGCATACGACCTGCCGCCGCGGACACTGCGCCAGAACTGGCTGCCGCTGATCTCGCTCGCGGCCATCGCCGTCATATTGACGACCGCAGCCGTCGCCACCGTCGGCATCTGGATGGCAGGGCTTCCGATCGCGGCGGCGATCGCGCTCGGTGCCATCGTCGCGCCGCCCGATGCGGTTGCGGCAACTGCCATGCTCGACCGCTTCGATCTCCCCCGCCAGACCTATGTGGTGCTGAAAGGCGAAAGCCTGCTCAACGACGCCGTCTCGCTGCTGATCTTCACCGCCGCGGTCGCGGCTTCCACCAGCCCGGCCTTCTTCGCCAGAACGCTGCCCGAACTGGCCCTGGCGATACCGGGTGGCATGATCGTCGGCTATGCCGCCGGGCGGCTCTACATGATCATCGGCACCAGACTGGCAGGAACGCTCGGCGGCACGCTGCTGGAATTCGTCGCCACCTTCGGCACCTGGATCATTGCCGAGCGTCTGCATCTTTCCGCCATCCTGGCGATCGTCGTCTATGCCATGGTGATCGCCCGCTACATGCCCGAGCGGCAAAGCGCCCGCCATCGCATCCATTCCTATTCCGTATGGGAAGCGGCAGTCTTCCTGCTCAATGTTGTCGCCTTCCTGCTGATGGGACTGCAGGCGCGGCAGATCTTCCTCGACATGGAGCCGGGCCGGCGCACCTACGCCCTGACGGTCGCTCTCGCCGTCTTCATCACCGTCGTCTGCGTCCGTATGCTCTGGGTGCTCGGCTACAATGTGGTGATGACCCGACGGCGGATGAGGCGAACGACAAAGCAGGAGCCGCCGACGCTGGCGATGAGCATCGTTGCCGGCTGGTGCGGCATGCGCGGCCTCGTTACGCTCGCCGCCGCACTTGCCCTGCCCTTCGACTTTCCAGAGCGCGACGTGATCCTGCTGAGCGCCCTCGGCGTCGTCCTCGGCACCCTGATCATCCAGGGATTAACGCTCGGTCCTCTGATCCGTTTCCTACGCTTCGCGCCTGACACCTCCTGGGAAAAAGGATTGTCGGATGCCCGCGCCGATCTGCTGGAATCCGCTCTCGCGGAGCTCGAGGGCAAGGAAAGCAAGGCGGCAGCGATCCTGCGGCATGTCTATACCTCCGAACGCGAAATCGCCCGCAAGGGTGAACATCCGCGCGAAGTCAGCGAAATGGACGAACTGCGCCGCAGTATCATCACCGCGAAACGCAAGAAGCTCGCGGAGATGCGGCGAACCGACGAAATCGATGACGACATCTTCCATATTCTCGAGCAGGAGCTCGACTGGGCCGAGCTTGCGGCATCGTCTCCCGGGCAGGAACAGATCGTCGAAGGATAGTCACCGCATTGCCTGAGCACTGCAACCTATTGTCGTTTGCAATTTCTGCAGAGTGACGCTTATAGTGCCGTTTCATACGGTTAGCGCGGCAAGACCACGCAGCCCGGACGATTGGCAATGCGCCCTCGGGCGCTCGAATTGGAAGTCGCAGACGCGGCACCCGCGTTTGAAGCAGTGGATATGATACGCATCATTTCAGCATGAGATTGGCGGCATAACGGCCGCCCAGAATGGGGGATCGCTATGCCTTACTCTCTTCGTGCCGCTATTGCATTCGGCTTTGTCTCGGCTCTTCTGCCGCTCGCCGCTGAGGCTCAGCAGGCCGCCGCACCGCCTCCCCCGCCCGTCACCGTCGCCAAGCCCGTCGTCCGCGAGGTCGTCGACAACGATGAATTCATCGGCCGCTTCGAAGCCGTCGACCAGGTTTCGATCCGCGCCCGCGTCGGCGGATATCTGCAGGAAGTGCATTTCACTGACGGCGCACTCGTCAAGAAGGGCGACCTGCTCTTCGTCATCGACCAGCGCCCCTTCATCACCGCCGTCAACGAGGCGAACGCCGCGCTTGAAGTCGCCAAGTCGACGCAGGAATATGCCGAGACTCAGTTCAAACGGGCGGAATCGCTCGCCAATAGCGGCAGCCAGTCGGTCTCGACACTCGACGACCGCCGCCGCGACTGGGTCTCCGCCCAAGCGAACGTTCGCGGCGCCCAGGCAACCGCCGACCGCGCCGCACTCGATCTCGAATATACCAAGATCACCGCGCCGATCAGCGGCCGCATCGACCGCCGCCTGATCTCCGCCGGCAACCTCGTGCAGGCCGACCAGTCGGTGCTGACGACCATCGTCTCGCTCGATCCGATCGACTTCTATTTCGACGTCGATGAGCGCCGCCTGCTGAACTTCGCGGATACCGCCCGCACCCGCGGCAGCGATCTGCAGCAGGGCGGTGGTGGCGTGCCGGTCCAGGTGCGGATCTCCGATTCCACCCAGAAACCGTTCAGCGGCAAGCTGGATTTCGCCGAAAACCGGGTCGATAACGAGTCCGGCACGATGCGCATTCGCGCCCGCTTCGAAAATCCCAATCTCGTGCTCCAGCCCGGGCTCTTCGGCCGTGTGCAGGTGGAAGCCTCGAATACCTACAAGGCGATCCTGGTTCCCGACGAAGCCGTCGGATCCGACCAGAACCAGCGCGTCGTCTATATCGTCGGCGCTGACGGCACCGTCTCGACCAAGCCGGTCCGGCCGGGACCGCGGCTCTATGGCTACAGGGCCATCCGCGAAGGCATGGACGGCACCGAAACCATCGTCGTCAACGGCTTGATGCGCGCCCGCCCCGGCTCGAAGATCACGCCGCAGCTGATCGAACTGCCCCAGAGCCGTGATGACATCCCGCCGGAAGCTGCAGGCATGGAGCTCGCCCAATGAGGTTCGCCCATTTCTTTGTCGACCGGCCGATCTTCGCGTCGGTGCTCTCGATCGTTCTGCTCATCGTCGGCGGGCTCGCCTATTTCCAGCTGCCGGTGGCGCAGTATCCGGAAATCGCCCCGCCGACCATCGTCGTGCGCACCGCCTATCCGGGCGCCGACGCCGAAACCATCGCCAATACGGTGGCAACGCCGATCGAGCAAGAAATCAACGGCGTCGAGGACATGCTCTACATGTCCTCCTATTCAACCGCCGACGGCTCGATGGCGCTGACCATCACTTTCAAGCTCGGCACCGATCTCGACAAGGCGCAGGTCCTCGTCCAGAACCGCGTCGGCATCGCCGAGCCGCGGCTTCCCGAAGAGGTCCGCCGCATCGGCATCACCACCGCCAAGAGTTCGCCCGACCTGATGATGGTCGTGCATCTGCTGTCGCCGAACTCGCGCTATGACCAGCTCTACGTATCCAACTATGCGCGCAGCCGCATCCGCGACACGCTCGTCCGTCTCGATGGTGTCGGCGACGTCATCATCTTCGGGGAACGCGAATATTCGCTGCGCATCTGGCTGGATCCCGAAAAGCTCTCGGCATACGGGATGACATCGAGCGACGTCGTGCAATCGCTGCGCGATCAGAACGTCCAGGTCTCCGGCGGTTCGATCGGCGGTCCGCCGACCTCCGGCACTAACGCCTTCCAATACACGGTAACGACGGAAGGCCGCTTCTCGGATGCCCGCCAGTTCCGCTATGTCATCGTCAAGGCGACGGCCAGCGGCCGTCTGGTGCAGCTGCAGGACATCGCCCGCATCGAGCTCGGCGCCAAGGACTATGTCACCAACAGCTATCTGAACGGCAAGCCGGCAGTCGCGCTCGGCATCTTCTCGCGCCCGGGCACCAACGCGCTGGCAGCCGCCGCCTCGATCAAGCAGGCGATGCAGACCGCGCAGCAGGATTTCCCCGACGGCCTCTCTTACGACATCGTCTACAACCCGACCGAGTTCATCTCGGAATCGATTGACGAGGTCTACAAGACCATCGCCGAAGCGGCGATCCTCGTGGCTCTCGTCGTTCTGGTCTTCCTGCAATCCTGGCGAACGGCGATCATCCCGATCGTTGCCATTCCGGTGTCGCTGATCGGCACCTTCGCCTTCCTGCTCGCCTTCGGCTTCTCGCTGAACATGCTGACGCTGTTCGGTCTGGTGCTGGCGATCGGCATCGTCGTCGACGACGCCATCGTCGTCGTCGAGAATGTCGAGCGAAATCTGGCGAAGGGCATGACACCGCGCGAGGCGGCGCATGTGACGATGAACGAGGTCGGCACCGCCGTTCTCGCCATCTCGCTGGTGCTCATCGCGGTCTTCGTGCCGACGGCCTTCATCCCCGGCATTTCAGGCCAGTTCTACCGGCAATTCGCGGTGACCATCTCGGTCGCGACGGCGATTTCCGCGCTGAATTCGTTGACGCTGTCACCGGCGCTCGCCGCGATCGTGCTGAAACCGCATGATGCGCATCACAAGCCGAAAAACCCGGTCTCGCGCTTCGGCAATGCGCTGGCCAACGGCTTCAATAATGGCTTCGACCGGCTGAGTTCGGGCTATTCCTGGATCGTGCGCCATGCGGTGCAGACCTGGGCGGCGCTCGGCATCGCACTGCTGGTCTTCGTGGGCCTGCTCGGCCTCACCTATTATATGACCAGCATCGTGCCGCGCGGCTTCGTGCCCGTGATGGACCAGGGCTACGCGATCGTCGTCGTGCAGTTGCCGGATGGCGCGTCGCTGGCGAGAACCGATGCCGTCGTCCAGCGCGCCTCGGAGATCATCCGCAACACGCCGGGCGTCAAGAATGCCGTCGCCTTCTCCGGCTTCAGCGGCGCGACCTTCACCAATGCCTCGAATGCCGGCGTCGTCTTCGCCGCCTTCGATACGTTCGAAAACCGGCTGGAGCACCACCAGAATGCCGGGCAGATCATCGGCCAGCTCTACGGCAGCCTGCAGAGTATCCAGGAAGCCTTCATCATCGCCATCCCGCCGCCGCCGATCTCCGGCATCGGCAATGCCGGCGGCTTCAAGATGCAGGTCATGGACCGCGAGAGCTCTGACATGCGCCGCGTGCTGGGGGCCGCCTATCAGATCATGGGCAAGGCCAACCAGACACCCGGCCTCACCGGCGTCTTCACAACCTTCTCGGCTTCCAGCCCGCAGTTTTTCCTGGAGATCGACCGCGACAAGGCGCGTGCGCTGAACGTGCCGATCCCCAATATCTTCGATACGCTGTCGATCAACCTTGGCACGTCCTACGTCAACGACTTCAACGCCTTCGGCCGCGTCTACCAGGTGCGCGCGCAGGCCGACCAGCAGTACCGCGTCGAGCGCGACGATATCCTGGCGCTCAAGGTCCGCTCGGCAACCGGCGCGCTGGTACCATTGGGCACGCTGGTCGAGATCAAGGACACGGCGGGTCCCTCGCTCGTCCAGCATTATAATATGTATGTCTCCGTTCCCCTGCAGGGCAACGCCGCACCCGGCGTCTCGACCGGCAGCGCGCTCAACACGATGGAGGGCGTTGCCGCAAGCATCCTGCCGGCCGGCACGACCTTCGAATGGACGGAAATCGCCTATCAGGAAAAGAACACTGGCAACACGGCGATCTATATCTTCGCGCTCTCGGTCATCTTCGTCTTCCTGGCGCTGTCGGCCCAGTATGAAAGCTGGGTCCTGCCGCTGGCGATCATCCTGATCGTGCCCTTGGCGATCCTTGCCGCCCTGATCGGCGTGCATCTGCGCGGGATGGACAACAATATCCTGACGCAGATCGGCCTGATTGTGCTGATAGGCCTTGCGGCCAAGAACGCGATCCTGATCGTCGAGTTCGCGAGACAGGCGGAAGAAGAAGGAAAGACGGCGATCGAGGCTGCCATCGAGGCCAGCCACCTGCGCCTGCGCCCGATCCTGATGACCGCCTTCGCCTTCATCTTCGGCGTCGTGCCGCTGATGATCGCGACCGGCCCCGGCGCAGAAATGCGCCAGTCGCTCGGCACCGCCGTGTTCTCCGGCATGCTGGGCGTGACGATCTTCGGCCTGTTCCTGACGCCGGTCTTCTATGTGGTGCTGCGCGCCCGCTACCGGCGCAAGCCGGCAGTCACCGCGCCGCCACCGGCGCAGGCCGAAGAAGCCGCGCAGTAAGGGATCAGGAGGGGCGCCGCTGCAATCCGCGGCGCTTCAGCCCCTCGCCGGAAAACAGCCTGCGCAGCGGCTTTTCGACCAGCTCGTAAGCTCCGACACCGACGATCGTGCCGCCGGCGATGGCGCCGAGCAGCGTCAGCCCGCCGCCGATGCCGAGGATCTCAGCCGCCTTGACGGCGACCGAAATCGCCAGCGTGTGCCACAGATAGATCGAGTAGGACGCATCGCCGAGATAGGTCAGGACAGGTACGCGGCCGATGCTGCCGCCGGTTTCCAGCGACACCATGCCGAAGACCAGCGCCATGGCCAGCGGCCCGCAGATGGATTCATCGAACTCCGCACCCATCAGATAGATCGCCGCAAAGCCGCAAAGTGCTGCGCCGATGCAGGCAAGCCCGAGGCTCGTTCCCGCCACCTTCCGCCGGATCCACAATTCGGCGATGAAGACGCCGCCGAGAAATTCGAGGATGATCGGGCGCGTATAGGTCGCAAGTGCTGCCGAGGACGGATGGGTCAGCAGCCCGGCGGCAAAGAACAGCCCAAAGACGGCGGTGAGGAAGACCAGTCGCCATTGCCGCGGCAGGAACAGCGCACCGGCAAACAGCACATAGAAGAACATTTCGAAATTCAGCGTCCAGCCCTGCACCAGCACTGGCCAGATTTCGCCATTGCTCGGCGAACGCACCGGAATGAAGAACAGCGAGCCGAGGAGATGTCCGGCGCTGAGCTGCAGGTTCGGGAACAGCCCGGCGAGCGCGCCCGCCACCACGATCCCGGTCACCAGCCAATAGGACGGTGCGATGCGCTTGATGCGATCGAGCAGGAAGCGCTGCGGCGTCACCGGCCGCCGGTCGCTGATCACCCACATGATGAAGCCTGAAATGACGAAGAACACGTCGACCCCAGCCGCACCAATGGCGAAATGGCCGCCGGTCCGTTCGGCCGCGTGGAACACCACGACGGCAAGCGCTGCAAAGGCACGCAAATACTGGATCCCGTAGAGGGTCTTCATGCAGTTTCCTCAAGATGCCGCGAGAGGCGGCGGGCAATGAAATGGATCAGGAATGGGCGGCAGGCATCGTTTCGTAGCGCCGCAGTTCGGCCATCGCCGAGCGCTGCCGCGCGCCGACCAGTTTTCCGGCACAGAAATAAAGAAGGAAGGTGCCGACATTATAAGGTGTGAGCACATCGATCTCGACGAAGGAGCGCACCGTCAGCAGCACCGCAAGCCCGAGCAGCAGATAGGACTCGTAGTTGCGCACGTCCTCGATCAGCCGCCGCAGGTGCCCCCAGAGCATCGCGAGCATCGTCGCCGCCAGGATGAGCACGCCGGTCAGCCCGAGTTCGACGGCCGTCTCGATATAGGTGTTGTGGAAATGGAAGCCGCTGCGCGAACCGATGAAGAACTCTTCCCAGAGACGTTCCGGTTCCGAGAAGCCCTGGACCCAATAGGCCTGATAGCCGATGCCGAAGGCCGGGTGCTGCGTCCAGGCCTCGATCCCCTGCTGCCAAAGATAGGTACGCCCCGTCAGCGTCGAATCCTTGCCGAACAGGCCGAGGACCAGATCGACCACGCCGAGATAGACGCTGGCCACCGCGAGAATGATCGCCGCCACGCCACCGCCGATCACCAGAAGCTTGCGCTGCTGCGGCGACAGCATCAGCACGATGCGGATGCCGACGAGCAACGCGACAATGACGGCCGTCGTCAGCACCGAGGTGGCGGATTGCGAGGCAAGCAGGCAGTAAGCGGCCATCAGACCGGCAGCGGCGGAGACCATCGCCCAGATCCGCCGTTCTCCATAGATAAAGACGGCGGCAAAGGCGAAGATGATGCCGAGCGAAGCATAGAAGCCGAGCTGGTTCTTCGACGCGAAGGCGCCGACGAAGCTGTATGTGCCGTCGAGCGGATCATATTCGTAATAGCCGAACAGGATCGAATAGAGCAGCACCACCGCCGCCCCGGCAACACCGCCCAGCGTCAGCGTCCTGACATCGATGGTGCGCACCGCGATCAGCGCGCAGAGCACCTGCGTCAGATACTGAATGCTGGCGCGCATCGAGACGCTCGGCACCTGCGACCAGAAGACCGAGAGAAAAGCGAAGACGGCAAAAGCATAGAGCCAGACGAACTTGCTGTGACTGCCGAGCACCTTCTTGTAGTCGACGGCGATCAGCGGCAGCCAGAGCGCATAGTAAAGCAGGATCGCCGCCTGCCCGAAACGGATCGAATAGGCAAAGCAGAACATCGAGAGCGCGACCGCCGGGATGGCATAGGCCGCGTTCACGCCTGGAATGATCAGTGACGATTTGGCGATCCGCATTGCGGTCTCCGCTTCTATCGCATCGCGACCCCGGCCGTGACCTTGATCAGGTCTCCCGGCTCGAGGGCCATGTTCTCCTGCACCGGAATTTCCTTCGACTGCCCGCCGACATCGCGGACGATCGAATAGTTGATGTTCGCGGCGTTTTCAGGGTCGAAGCGCGCGGCGTCGCTCGACTGCGACAGCGCCTCCGACATCAGCGCATCGCTGGTGGAAAGCTTGAGGTTCAGCGTATCCAGCTCGGATTCGGTATCCTGCAGTTCCTGGGCCAGCTTGGCGTCCCAGTCGTTTCGCAGCGTGATCTCGTCCTGATTGGCCTTGCTGATATCCTGCTTGGCCTTCAGCGAATTGGTGTCGATATCGAGAAGTGTCGCCTCGATATCGGCGGCGCGCTGTTCGGCGGTCAGCTTGCGGGCGCTCAGAGCCAGCCCCTTTTCGGCCAGGTTTTCGATCTTGTCACGATCTTCCTTGGCGAGTTCGAGCTGACGCGTCTGCGTCTCGGTCTTCTTGGCCAGAGATTCGATTTCGGCCTGCAGCAGCGCCTTTAGGTCGTCGAGCGCCTGGAGCTGCAGCGTCAGCCGCTTCTTGCGCGTGTCCTTCAAGGCCACTTCGCTGGCCATCAACGCCTTACCCTCCGGCAGATCCTTGAGTTCCGGCGGCATGTCGATGGCATCGCTGTTCTGCGTCTCGGCCTGCAGCCGCGCGCGCCGCGCGATGAGGCGGTTCTTTTCCGAAGTGTAGACGACGGCATCGCCCTTGGCGTTGATGAAATCACGCGCAAAGCGCTGGCCGGCGTCAGCACGGCGAAGTCCGCCCGCAAGACTCACGGCTTTGACCACCGTGAGATTGGGCGCGAACGGATATTCGCCGGGCTTTTCGACATCACCGGTGAGAAAGACAGGGCGGAACTCGGCGAGCTCGACGGATGCCGAGGGCCGGTCCTTGAGGCCGAACTGCTTCTGCAGCGCCAGCCCGATTTCCTGCGCGATCGCGTCCGTCGTCTTTCCAGAGGCTGGGAGGTCGCCAATGAACGGCAGCGACAGGCTGCCCGATGGACCGATCGAGTAATCACCGCTGACCACGGACCAATCGCGGATCGCGCCTTCCGCCGTCTGCCATTCGGCAACGCGGATGCGCAGCTTGTCCATCGTGCCGAGTTGATAATCGGCGGCGCTGGCAAGCCCCGATGAACCGATCAAAACACCAAGGCCCGCAACGATTGCGAGACCTGAAGCAATGGACCGGCGCGCCGTGAGGCGGTGAAAAAGGAATTCTTTCATTCAGTCTTCCTCGTGAATTTGCACGGCAAGCCATAGGGGCAGCACCGTGCGAACGTGTCGAGTTGTGGGAGCGGCGTTAGTAGCTGCCGCGCTGCATGCAGACGGCAGGAATCGTCCGGGCGATGATCATGACGTCACGCGTCAGAGACCAGTTTTCGACATAGTGGGTGTCGAAGGCGACACGCGTGGCATAGGAGACGTCGTTGCGTCCGCTGATCTGCCACAGGCCGGTGAGGCCAGGACGTGCCTGAAGATAGAAGACGGCCGAAGACTCATAGAGCTCCAGTTCGTCACGCACGACGGGACGCGGCCCGACGACGCTCATTTCGCCGCGAATGATATTGATGAGCTGCGGCAGCTCATCGAGGCTGAGCTTGCGAAGCACGCTGCCGACCGCGGTAACACGCGGATCGTCCTGCAGCTTGCGGGTCGCACGCCACTCTTCCATTGCCTTCGGATTGTTACGCAGGTGTTCCTGCAGCAACCGGTCGCCATCGACCGCCATGGTGCGGAACTTCAGGCAACGGAATTCCTGTCCATTATGACCGATGCGGCGATGACCATAGAAGGCCGGGCCCTTGTCGGTTAGTTTGACGAGCAGCATCACCATCAAGAAGATCGGGCTCAGAAACACGAGCCCCAGTGATGCAGCGGTGACATCGAATGCGCGCTTCATGATCCCGCCGGTCGGCGGAAACACGTTTGCATGAACCACGCCAAAGAATGGCGTACTGTCCGATCTCGTCGCAGACTTCATAGAGTTAACTCCACTTATGTTTGCCGTTTGGTCGGTAGTCTCAGCCGCTGAGGTAGCGCTGACAGGTTCGGAGTGTATGGGTGGATTTTGTTTTTTTAAGCCACAATTTGAAGACGGGTCTGTAACAGGGCCCTTTTGGAAACCGTGTTCACTTTTTCCGTCCGTTAGGATTAGCTCAAATGGATATGCAGAGCATGCAATGTTTCCGACTAACTCGGATGCACTGCACTAAAGAGGGAAGAGTTTGCTTTGCATTGCAACAAGACTGAAGAACAAGTCCTTTTCGGGAATGCAGGCAGCATTAGCGAAAAGGGTGCGGCCACTATCGCGAGTACCGTATTGTTATTTGCGCGTAGCCTAGTTTATTGCAGCGCACCATTAGTTTCGCACCGCACACTCAAATCGTTTTAGATGAAATCTTTGTAATAAAAGTTGAACGCATAAGCGCCTCAGGCGTTGTTCTGGAGATGCAAATGTGGCGCGAGTTGGGGCGTGCAATGTCTCATTCAAGGCAACCTTGAGTAAATTTCACCCCACCCGTGCCGCCCGGACTGCAAATCACATGGTTACCGCCCAATCGGCGTTTTTAGGCAAAGCGAGGAGGAAACCTTAAGCCGCATACTGTAGAAAACCTGCAACGCCGGACAAAAGATTAGCGGTACTAATGCTTTCGTTCTGTTGAAACTCAGAGCCTGCTAAAATATATCGAGTAAAGGGACCTTAGGAGGCGCCCGAGTTCAATGACTGTTCATTGGACCAACCCTCCTAAAGGGAGGCAAACGTCATGTATGCACCTCGCGTTTTCGTTAGCATGATCGGCGCGCTCGCCGTCTTTGCCGTGGCAACCTATGTGTTGAACGGTTCTCTGACGACGACGCTCATACAAACGGCGATCTGTGCGGTTCTCCTGCAGCTCGGCTACTTCGGTGGCGTGATCTTCATGGTCTGGAAGGAAGCCAAGGCGCGCAACGCCTCTTCCGCAGGCATTGCACCGTCGATGGCGCCGGCGCGCGACGACAAGGACAAGCTGCCCGTCAGCCCGTTCAACAATTCCGAGCCGTTCAACCGCTGAACGGACAGGCCGGCCAGTGCTGCCGGACCGCGCGTAACATCTTTTGAAGACCTCCCGCATTGCCCCCGCCGCCGCGGCGTCCTAACTGTTGCGCCAACAACGGAGGGCACGACGTGGTTGCAAGCGTATGCGTGATCATCGCCGCGAAGAACGCGGCCGATACGATCGGAATGGCCGTCAGCTCGGCGTTACGCGAAAAGGAAGTGGCCGAAGTGGTCGTCATCGACGACGGCTCCAGCGACGGTACGGCCGATGCGGCGCGCGCCGCCGGTGATGCAAGCGGACGGCTGAATGTCGTCTCCTTCGAAAAGAATCGCGGGCCCTCTGCCGCCCGCAATCATGCGATCGAAATCTCCACGGCACCGCTGATCGCCATCCTCGATGCCGACGACTTCTTCTTCGAGGGCCGCTTCAGTCGCATGCTGGCGGAAGACGACTGGGACTTCGTGGCCGACAACATCGCCTTCGTCGATTCGGAGACGGTGATGCTGGCGCCGGAGCGGCTGGACAGCTTCCCTGATCGCCCGCTCTTCCTCGATCTCGTCGCCTTCATCGACGGCAACATCTCCAAGCGCGGCGTCCGCCGTGGCGAGATCGGCTTCCTGAAGCCGGTGATGCGCCGGTCCTTCCTCGATGCGCACAAGCTGCGCTACCGCGAGGAGATGCGGCTCGGCGAGGATTACGAGCTCTATGTCCGGGCGCTCGCCAATGGCGCCCGCTACAAGGTGATCCATTCCTGTGGTTACGGTGCAGTCGTGCGCGGCAATTCGCTGAGCGGCAGCCACCGCACCGACGACATCCGCAAGCTCTACGAAGCCGATCGCGCGATCCTCGCCAGCTGCAAGCTGACTTCAGAGGGTGAAGCGGCAGTGCGCCGCCACGAAAGCCATGTGCGCGGCAAATACGAACTGCGGCACTTCCTCGACGTCAAGAAGCAAGCTGGCCCCGGCGCCGCACTCGGCTATGCGCTGGCGAACCCTGCAGCCGTGCCGGCGATCGCCTGCGGCATCTTCATGGACAAGACCGAGCGCTTCCGCAGCCCCGGCGGCGCCGAGATCGCCACGAAGGGTGCCGGCGGCCTGCGCTACCTGCTCCCGTCGCCCGCCGACTGACGGCTATTTCGAGAATTTTCCGCCCGCAAGCTGGAAGGCGCTGGCAAGCAGCGCCGGGTCGCGGCGCGCCCAGTGCAGCAGCAGGCGAAAGTCCGGCATGCGCGCCTTGCGCACCCGCTTCGCCTGGCTCCACAGCGCCTGCTTGCGCGCCCGCGTCTTGTAATCCTTGATCGTCTGGATTTCCTTCGGCCGCGCCGCAAAGCGCGCTTCTAGCCGGTCGAGCGCCATCCAGGTGATGAACTGCTGCTTCAGAAATTGCGGCGAGTCGTTGTCGACGCCATGGAAGATGTTGATCCCCTCGCCGCGCAACGCGCCGGCCTCGCCGCAGAGCAGCACCTGACGGGCGGCCAGCATGCAGTCGCAGAAGAACAGCACGTCCTCTGCGGCAAGCCTGAGTGCCGCATCGAAGCGCACGGTCTCGATCAGCGGCCGGCCGATCACCATGCAGGACATGTGCAGGAAGGCCCAGTTCTTCAGCATCACCCCGGCAATATCCGGCAGCTCGATGATCAGTGGTGCATCCGAAAGCCGGTGCGCGCCCTCTCTGACCTCCAGATCGGCAATGCCGAAGTGATAATCGAATTCCTCGCCGCCATGGATCGAGGCCCAATAGCAGTCGCCGTCGAAACGCTGCATCGCCGCATAGGCGTTCTGCAGATGATCCGGCGTCCAGATATCGTCCGAATCGAGAAAGGCGGCATAGCGGCTGGCCGACGGCACATTGTCGAGCCCGGTGTTGCGCGCCCCGCCCGGCCCGGCATTCTCCTGGCGGATCACGGTGATTTTCGCCCGCTCGTCCGCCCCCAGCGGCTTAAGCTCGTCCTCGGCCGGATAGGGCGAATGGTCATCGACGACAAGGACATCGAAATCCCGGTAGCTCTGCGCGAAGACAGAGGCCAGCGCCCGGCGCAGGATGCCGTCCTCGCGCTGGTAAAACGGGATGATGATCGTGAAGGTCGCCATTCTTTCTCCTGACAGGCCGAAGCGGTGAGTGCGAATCTAGCGCCCGTCACCCGCACGGCAAGTTGTTGCGCCGCAGCATGATGAAGCGCATTCCGGCCGAAATTTGTCAAAGGCGGATTATCGGAACACCAGTGCTGGCTGTGCCGAATAGACCCATTTGGGGGTGACGAAGACACATTTCGGCCTCAATCGGAGGCCGCGTTCTGTAACAAACCACAGAATGTCCTTCACCAAATGAGAAAAACTTTTCCATGCGGATCACGCTTCGCAACAGGCGCAAACGTTTTATGATCATTTTCGGAAATACATTGGCGCAAAGGGCGCTCAAGCGTTTCTGCAACTGATTTCCCGGTCCGCGACACGCCATGGTAGCCGCAATTTCGCACCGTTACAAAACGGGACCGGCGATCACTTTTGCTGCAGTGCCATATTTTCTTCCGCCAAAACGCTCTAGCTTTTCGTCTGCGGGCCAGAGTCTGCTCTTTGAAACGGCTGCAAGGGGAGGTGCAGCTCCAACAGGGGTGACAGATAAAGTGAACGTAGACGCCAACGTATCCTCGCGGATCAATCTGATGCGCATCGTGCTCATTTCGGGCATTGTGTTCGTCCACATACCATTCGACCCTGCGAATACGCCGTTCAACGGAAACTACGGTTTCTTCGACTGGCTGCGGGTGTTCCTGAGCGAAGCGCTCTTCCGTGTCGGGGTCCCGTGCCTCAGCGCCATTTCCGGCTACCTGCTGTTTCGCGGCGGGATGGAAGGCTTCAACTACACCAAGACGGTGCGCACCAAGGCGCAGACCGTGTTCCTGCCGTTCCTGATCTGGAACACGCTGTTTTTCATTGCCGTGCTGGCGATCCTGGCGATCGGCATCGGCGACGGCTATGTCATCAGCCCCTATGAATCGACCTTCCGCGAATTGCTGAGCCAGCTGTTTGCTGCCGAAACCTTTCCGGCGAATATCCCGCTCTACTTCCTGCGCGATCTCTTCGTCTGCATCCTGATCTCGCCGATCCTTGCCTGGCTGGTGCGCCGTATCCCGCTGATCACGCTGTCGTCGCTGCTGCTTCTGGCGCTGATTCCGGAGCTGCCGCTCTACATCGTCATCAAGCGCTCGATCCTGTTCAGCTTCACCTTCGGCATCTATGCCAGCCTCTACAAGCTCGACATCAAGGCGCTCGACCGCTTCGCGCCGCTCGGCGTGGCGCTGCTGCTCGGTGCCTCGGCGCTGCTGGCGACGGCGATCTACGCAACCGGCCCCTCGATGCCCGACTGGGTGGAGCTGTCGCGCAATGCGCTGGCGATCGGCGGCGCTGCCGGCTTCTGGATGCTCTCTGCCCTCTTGATCAAGACCCCGCTCGGCCAGCGGTTGTCGAAGACCGGCAGCCTCAGCTTCTGGATCTTCTGCGCCCATTATCCGCTGCTGGTCTTCCTCTTCATGGTCTGGGGCAAGACCGGCGTCGATTTCTATCCCCTGTTCTTCGGCGGCTGCCTGCTGGTGCTTTTCCCGCTGCTCGTTCTCACGAACGGATTCGTGCGCAGCAACGCCCCGAAATCCTACGCCGTCCTTACCGGCGGCCGGACCAAGAAAAGTCCGCAAAACCCATCCCGCCGGGATATCCCGGCTGATTTCGTTCCACAGCGAAGGTGACACATGACGACGAAAATCGCCCATGCTCGACGGCTTTGCCTGAGTTTTATGATCATCGGTGCCGGCTTTGCCGGCGCCCTTCCCGCGTCTGCCCAGCAGGCTGCAGGCACATCCTTCGTCGATGAATTCGACAAGATCGACCGCAGCGTCTGGTACATTTCCGACGGCTGGAACAACGGCGCCCATCAGAACTGCACCTGGTCCAAGGATCAGGTGAAGATCGATGACGGCAAGCTCGAACTCGGCTTTGCCCAGGGCAAGTCGAAGGACCGCAACTATCTCTGCGGCGAGATCCAGACCAAGAAGCGCTTCAGCTACGGCACCTATGAGGCCCGCATCAAGACCGCGACCGGCCCCGGCCTGAACTCGGCCTTCTTCACCTATATCGGCCCGGCCGACAAGCAGCAGCACGACGAGATCGATTTCGAAGTACTCGGCAAGGACAGCTCGACCGTCCAGGTAAACCAGTACATCAAGGCCAAGGGCGGCAACGAAAAGCTGGTGCCGGTCGGCAAGTCCGCCGATCAGGACTTCAACGATTACGCCTTCATCTGGGAGCCGAACCGGCTGCGCTATTACCTGAACGGCAAGCTGGTGCAGGACGTCACCGACCCCAGCAAGATCCCGCAAAGCCCGCAGAAGATCTTCTTCAGCCTGTGGGGCACGGACACGCTTGCCGGCTGGATGGGCAAGTTCGCCTACACCCAGCCGACCACGATGCAGATCGACCGGATCGCCTATACGGCGCCCGGCGACAAATGCCAGTTCCCGGAATCGATCGCCTGCACGCTCAACTGAGCAGGCAGGCTGCCTGAGACTTGCCTGCCTCACCCCCGAAACGGACTCCGGCCAATGCCGGTCCACGCACAGGAGCCTTGATGCTGAAAGTCCTTTACCTGGTGCATGATCTGGCCGATCCGGCCGTGCGCCGCCGCGTGCTGATGCTGACCGAGGGCGGCGCTGCCGTCACCCTCGCCGGCTTTCGCCGCGGCGACAATGCACTGGCCGAGGTCAGCGGCGTGACACCGATCGAGCTGGGCAAGACAGCCGACGGCAGGTTCGGTCAGCGCATCGGCGCGGTCTTCAATGCCGCAATCCGTCTGCGCGGACTGTTGAAGGGCGTCGAGCGTCCGGATGTCATCATCGGCCGCAATCTGGAAGCGCTGGCCGTTGCCGATCGCGCCAGCACACTCTTCGGCGGCGTCCCGGTTGTCTATGAATGCCTCGATATCCACCGGCTTCTGTCGAACGAGGGTACGCCGGGCAAGATGCTGCGCCGGGCGGAGGCTCATTTCGGCCGCAAGGCCAAGCTGCTGATCACCAGCTCGCCGGCCTTCATCGCCAATTACTTCGCCACCAAATCGGCCATCAAGGCGCCGGTCATGCTGCTGGAAAACAAGGTTCTGGCGCTTGACGGCATGCCGCAGGCAGCCTCGCTGCGCCTGCCGCCCGCCGATGGAGAGCCTTGGAAGATCGGCTGGTTCGGCGCGCTCCGCTGCCGCAAGTCTCTGGAACTGCTTGCCGATTTCACCCGCCGCATGGAGGGCCGGGTCGAGGTCATCCTGCGCGGCCGCCCCGCCTATTCCGAATTCGAGGATTTCGATGGCTTCATTGCCAACGAACCCTACCTGAGCTTTCGCGGTCCCTACAAGAACCCGGAGGATCTCGCCAGCATCTATGGCGAGGTGCATTTCTCATGGGCGATCGACTTCTTCGAGGAAGGCCTGAATTCCAGCTGGCTGCTGCCGAACCGGCTCTATGAAGGCTGCCTTTATGGCAGCGTGCCGCTCAGCATCGCCGGAACGGAAACCAGCCGATTCCTAGCAGACAAGCAGCTCGGGCTCTCGCTGAACGAACCAACAGCCAATGCGCTGCAGGCGATGTTCGAAGGCCTGACGGCTGAGCACTACGGCGCGCTATCGTCAGCAGTCGCCGACACCAATAGGCGCACCTGGATGGCCGATCGCGGCGATTGCCGCGCGCTTATCGAAACACTTGCCAATCTCGTTCCGGCTGCCGCTGAGGGGCGCGCCGGTTCCGTTCCCAAAGCTCCCGCAGCTCAAGAAGGGTTGACTGCCATGAAGACTGATGTCCGTACCAGCGTCTCCAGCCTCATCATCATTCCCTGCCTGAATGAAGCCAAGCATATCGAGCCGCTGATCGAGAAGCTCGATCCGGCGCTCGACGACCTCAATGCCCGGATCGTCGTCGCCGACGGCGGCAGCACCGATGGCACCCGCGAGATCGTCGCTCGCATCAGCGAAACGGATCACCGCGTCATCCTGCTCGACAATCCCCGCCGGCTGCAGAGTGCCGCGATCAATCTCGCTGTCAGCACCTTCGGCCGCGACTACGAATATTTCATCCGCATCGACGCCCATGGCGATTATCCGGACGATTACTGCCAGCGCCTCATCGAGGAAGCCGAGGATACGGAAGCCGATTCAGTCGTCGTCGCCATGGAAACGGTCGGTTTCGGCATCTTCCAGAAGGCGACGGCCTTTGCCCAGAACTCCAAGCTCGGCAATGGCGGCTCCAAGCATCGTGAGGGTGCCGAGGGCCATTGGACCGATCACGGCCATCACGCGCTGATGCGCGTCAACGCCTTCGAGACCGTCGGCGGCTACGACGAGACATTCAGCCATAATGAGGACGCGGAATTGGACTACCGTCTGAAAAAGGCGGGGTTCGGCATCTGGATGACCGACAAGACGCGGATGATCTATTATCCGCGTTCGAGCGTGAAAACGCTCTTCCGGCAATATCTCGGCTACGGCCGGGGACGCGCCAAGAACATCCTGAAGCATGGCAATATGCCGAAGCTTCGCCAGATGCTGCCGCTTGCAGTCGTGCCGGTCTTCATCGGTGCATTTCTTGCCGTGCTGAATTGGATCGCCGTGATCCCCTTCAGCCTCTGGGCAATCGCCTGCGTCGGCTACGGCTTCTGGATGGCCGTCGGCCAGCGCAATCCTTATGGGCCGCTCGCGGCCCTCTCGGCCATGGTGATGCATTTCGCCTGGTCGGCCGGTTTCTGGATGGAGCTACTGAGCTTCCGCAACCGGAAGGTCTCCTGATGAAGGATCAGACCATGCAGATCGACATTGGTGTTTGCACATACCGGCGCGCTTCGCTGGACGAGGCCCTGCTTTCGCTGGCCATGCTCGCCGTGCCCGAGAATGTGAAACTGCGCATCATCGTTGCCGACAATGACCAGACGCGCAGCGCTGAAGGCCGGGTCGAAGCCCTGCGCTCGACCATTCCGCACCCGATCGCCTATGTGCATTGCCCGGCTTCGAACATCTCGATCGCCCGCAACGCCTGCCTCGAAAACGCCACCGGCGACTACCTCGCCTTCATCGATGACGACGAGGACGCCTCGGAAAACTGGCTGGTCGAGCTGCTGCATACCGCTGAAAAGACCAGGGCCGACGCCGTGCTCGGCCCGGTCCGCAGCGTCTATGCGCAGACCGCACCCACCTGGATGCGCGAAGGCGATTTCCATTCCACCCTGCCCGTCTGGGTCGATGGTGAAATCCGTACCGGTTATACCTGCAACGTGCTGCTGCGCCTTTCCTCCCGCCATGTCGAGGGCCGCCGCTTCAATCTCGCGCTCGGCAAGACCGGTGGCGAGGATACGGAATTCTTCAGCTACCTGCATCGGGAAGGCGGCAAGATCGCCTTTGCCCCCGAAGCACATGTCTACGAGCCGGTTCCGGAAAACCGCGCCGACCTCTCCTGGCTCGCCAAACGCCGCTTCCGCTTCGGCCAGACGCATGGCCGCCTGCTGCAGGAAAACAGCAAGGGTCTGAGCCGCGTGAAGGCCATCGGCATTGCCACAGCCAAGGCCAGCTACTGCCTGGGTGTCGCCGCCCTCTGCATCCTCGTGCCGGTCCCGCGCTACCGCTATGCGCTACGCGGCACGATGCATATCGGCGTCGTCAGCGGCCTGCTCGGCGTTCGCGAAATCCGCCAATATGGCGCTGTCGAGGGGGCCGCATGAGCGAAAAGCTGCCCGATATCAGCTTTATCATTGCAGCCTACAATGCTGCCGAAACGCTGGACAAGGCGATCGGCAGCGCATTGGCGCAGGTGGGTGTCAGCGTCGAAGTCATCGTCGCCGACGATTGCTCGACGGATGCGACCCGCGCCGTCGCCGCTGCTTACGGCGGCAACGTCCGCCTGATCGCGCTCGAGAGGAATGGTGGGCCCTCGCCCGCACGCAACGCGGCGATCGACGCAGCCCGCGGGCGCTGGCTTGCGACACTCGATGCCGACGACACGATCGAGCCGGACCGCCTGCTGCGCATGATCACCCGTGCCGAAGCTGCGGGTGCTCAGATCGCCGTGGACAACATGCGGGTGATCCGCGCCGATGGAACGGCGCCCGAAACCATGTTTGCGCCGGCCGCTCTGGCGCCCACGCTGATGCTGACGCTGCCGGCATTCATCCGCTCCAACGCGCTGTTTCGCAGCGAGCACAATTTCGGCTACCTGAAGCCCGTCTTCGAGCGCGCCTTCATCGAGCGCCATCATCTGCGTTTCGACGAAAATCTCCGGATCGGCGAAGACTATCTCTTCCTCGCGTCCGCCATGGCGCTCGGCGCCACCTGCGTCATCGAGCCCGAGCCGGGCTACAACTACCACATCCGCGAAGGATCGATTTCGCGGGTGCTCGACATCAGGCACATTGAGGCGATGATGGAAGGCGACCGCCGGTTTCTATCGCGCCACAGCCTCGATGCCGCAGCCACGGCCGCCCAGACATTCCGCGCCCGCAGTCTCCGGCAGGCGCATGCCTTTCTTGAACTCGTCGATGGCCTCAAGCAGCGCTCCCTCTCCCGGGCACTTCGTGCCGCCTGGCGCGATCCGCTGGCCATCGCCCATCTCAGAATGCCAATCGCAATCCGTTTGAACCGCATGACGGCAGCCCTTCGCGGCGCTGCTGTCCGGAATTCGGAAGTTGCAGTCACAGGCGGCGCTTCGCGCTCGCGCAAAGGATAAGAGCCCATGAACCAACGAAACCTGACCCTGCACAGCACAGTCCCGAAGGCCCCTGACGATAGCGACAGCTTTATCGACATCGATCGCCTGATCGCCATTGTGATCCGCCGGGCTGGTTCGATTGCGCTCTGCGTTGCGGCGCTGGTGGCACTTGCCAGCGTCTATCTGCTGTTCGCCACGCCGCAATATACCTCGATGACGCAGATCCTGCTGGATGACAGCATGACCAAATATGCCGAGGATCAGGCGCCGGCCGCCAGCTCCCAGCAGGTGGACATGCAGATCGCCAGCGCCGTTGAAATCCTGAAATCGACCGAGCTGGCGCTGCGCGTCGTCGATGCGCAAAACCTGTCGGAAAACCAGACGATCCTCGACACCGGCCAGGGGCCTGTCGATCTCGTGAAATCCGGCCTAAAGGTCGTCGTCAGCGCATTGACGCCCGGTGGCCCGCCGGTTTCGGACGATGATGCCAAGGAAGGCCGCCGCCAGAAGGCCGCCGCCATGCTGCAGCAGGCGCTGAATGTGTCCCGCGTCACCCGCAGCTCGGTGATCGCCGTCTCGTTCCGCTCGACGGACAGGATGCTCGCCGCCCGGATTACCAAGGCGTATGCCGACGCCTATCTCAACGATACGCTGAACGCCAATTTCGATGCCACCGAGCGCGCCTCCGTCTGGCTGCAGGAGCGCCTTGCCGACCTGCGCAACCGTTCGCAGGTGGCCGCCCTCGAAGTTGCCAAGTTCAAGACCGAGAATGGGCTGACCTCGGCGAACGGCGAACTGATGTCCGAGCAGCAGCTGGCCGACCTCAACAAGCAGCTGATCGTCTCGCAGGCCGATACCGCCAGCGCTTCGGCCCGCTACAACCAGTTCAAGTCGATCGTCGATCAAGGCCCGGATGGTGCCGTCAACAATGCGGCGATCTCCTCCGGCCAGACCGACAATTCGGTCATCCAGGATATGCGCACGCGCTACATCTCGGTTAGCCGCCGCGAAGCCGAGATCACCACCAATTTCGGCGCCGACCATCCACAGGCTGTCCAGCTTCGTACGGAAAAGGCCGATCTCACACGCCAGATCTTCCAGGAACTGCAGCAGCTGACGTCGAGCTACCGCAACGAATTCGAAGTCGCCCGCTCGCGCGAAGCGTCGCTGCGCCAGAATATCGAGCACCTGACCGGCAAGAATTCGGAGTCCAACAAGTCGATCGTTCAGCTCAACGATCTGGAACAGCGCGCAACGGCGCTGAAGACCCTCTACGAATCCTACCTCGCCCGCTACGAGCAGGCCTCGCAGCAGCAGTCCTTCCCGATCGCCAAGGCACGCGTTATCTCGGAAGCCGGTGTCCCGGCCTCGCCTTCCAGCCCGAAGAAGACCATGACGCTCGGTCTCGCCATCGTGCTCGGCCTGATGGCCGGTGGCGCACTGACCGCTTTCCAGGAATTCCGCGAACGCTTCTTCCGTGTCGAAGGCGATGTACGCACCATCCTCGGCCTGAAATTCCTTGGCTACCTACCGCTGGTCGGCAAGCCGCCGAAGGAACGCAAGGTCTTCAAGCCGCGCAAGGAGCCGCTACCGCAGCCGGTCGAGACGGTGGCCGACGATGGAGCCAGCTTCGAGCGCATCATGCGCATCGTTCTGGAAGCGCCGCGTTCGGTCTTTGCCGAAACGCTGCGCAATGCCAAGCTTGCCAGCGACGTCATGTTCCAAGGCAAGTCCGACCGTGTCATCGGCGTCGTCTCCGCTCTCCCCGGCGAAGGCAAGTCCACGACTGCGGCCAACTTCGCGGCCCTGCTGGCCTCCAGCGGCAAGCGCACGCTGCTGATCGACGCTGACTTGCGCAACCCGGGCCTGACGCGCATGCTGAAGCAGCCGCCGCAGAAGGGCCTCGTCGAAGCCGTGCTCGGCGAAATCCCCTGGGCCAGCGCTGTCAAGGTCGATAACCGCACCAAGCTCGCCATCCTGCCGGTCGTGTCCAACGACAACCTGATGCATACGAGCGAGTTGCTCGCGTCGCAGGGCATGTTCAACCTGATGGAAAACGCCCGCAAGATGTTCGACTACGTCGTCGTCGATCTGGCGCCGCTTGGTCCTGTCATCGACGCCAAGGCCTTTGCGCCGCAGGTCGATGGCTTCCTCTTCGTCACCGAATGGGGCCAGACACCGACGACGGTGGTGCGCGACATCCTGAATGCCGAGCCGCAGATCAAGCAGAAGATCCTCGGCGTTATCCTCAACAAGACGGATATGTCGGAGCTCAGCAAATTCAGCAATTTTGGCGGCACCGAACGCTACCGCCAGAAATATGTCAGCTATTACACCGACGAGATCCCGAAGAAGCAGGAACCGGCTGAAACCAACGCCTGATCAGGTGGAGAAAAGGTGGACCTGACCGCGCCAGAACCGGGCGACGGTTAGTCTGCCTGTCTTGAAAGCCCGCGTATCGAGATTGAGGCGCATTGCCTCGATCTCCGGCTCCTCGACCGGCGTGTGGCCGTGGACGACAAGCTTCGGCAGCGGCTTCATGGCCTGGAAAAAGCGCTCGCGGATGAAGACGAGATCTTCGTCGCTTTGCCGCTCCAGCGGCAGTGTCGGATCGATGCCGGCGTGGACGAAGAGAATATCCGGCGTATCCGCATAGATCGGCATTTCCCGCAGGAAATCGATATGCGGCTTCGGCAGCGACTGGCGGATGAAGGTATCCAGCTTCGAGGCCGTCGGAAAAATCAGCGGCAGATGCTCGGGATCGAGACCGTAGGAGCGCAGCAGCGCATCGGCGCCCATCCGCATCCATTCGGCATAGGAAATCTTGCCGTCTATATAGTCGAGCATCATGATTTCATGATTGCCGGTGAGGCAGATCCGGTCGAAATTCTCCGGCGGCGGCATCATAAGATGCGAGATCACCTGGGCAGAGGACGGGCCCCGGTCGATATAATCCCCAAGCGTGATGAGTAGTTTGCGGCCCGGAAGACGCGCCGCATCCCTTACGATCGTATGCTCTGCCATCTCCAGCAGGTCGTGGCGGCCGTGGATATCCCCGATCGCATAGATCGGCATATCGCCGGGGTCGAACTGGAGGCGCTGCCGGGATGGCGATGACATGGTCCTAACCTCACGGTCGTCGTCTGCGAATGAATGAGCCATAGTCGATCCCGCGCTGTGCTGGAAGCCGTGAAGTGCGAATTGTGAGCTTTACGAAATAGTTAGGCAAAAGGCTGCGGCTGGCAAGCTGGTAGAAAAATTCAAACCGTACCGATTTTGTAGAAAATGCGGCCTTATCAACAAGGATGGGATCGATCACTCATACGGACATCAGGAAGAGAATGACCGATGGGAACAGTATCGCAATTGCACGACCGGCTGAGACCGGCCGCACACCGGATCGAGAGCGAGGAAGAAGCGGTCGCAGCGGCGCGCCGCCTTGCCGCCGATTTCAGGCGCCAGTCGAGCGAACGCGACATCAATCGCATCCTTCCCTATTCCGAGCTCGACTCGCTGTCGCTCTCGGGACTGACGGCGATCACCGTGCCTCCCGAATATGAAGGTCTCGACGTCAGCAACGCGCTGCTGGCGGAGATCGTCGCGATCATCGCCGAGGGAGATGCCTCGATCGGCGAATGCCTGGCAGTCCATTTCGTAGCTTTGGAAGGTTTGCGGCAGCACGCTGGCGACGATCTCAAGCGCCCGCTGTTCACTCGCGCTTTGGCGGGAGACCGCTTTGCCGAAGCAAGCTTCGACACCGATGCTGTTACCGCCCTTCCCCTCGGCCACCGCATCAATGGCCGCAGCCGACAGGCGGCAGGCGTGCTCTTTGCCGACTGGCTGGCGATCTCGACGCCCGATAGCAACCTTCTGCTTTATCTTGCCCGTAGCAGCGAAGGCCTGCAGGTGGTCGACAGCTGGGACGGCTTTGGCCAGCGCACCAACGGCACCGCGGCTTTGATCGCTGAGAATGTTCAGACCAATGCAGATGCCGCTGTCAGCCAGGAGGCACCGGCCGTTGCGATCGCCTCGCTGCTGCATGCCGGCGTTGATCTCGGCATTGCCCGCGCCGTTCTGTCGGAATTGCAGGAAGCCGAAATCATGCCGCCTGCTGCAGGCGGGCTGATTGTCGGCATCGAAGCCGCGGCAGCCCTCCTGGAGCGGGCAGGACACCGGCTCGATATCGCCCAGATCAATTCAGGGACGGCGATCACCGAGGCGGAGTTTTCCGCCACCGCTGCACAGGCACATTCAAGCGAACTGGCATTACGCACAGCCGCCGCCATTTTCGAGATCGCCAAGGGTGACGTGGGCGGTATCGGCCGTAACCTCGACAGGCACTGGCGCAATGCCCGCATCCGGGCGCTCGGCGGCAAGCTCGCAGGCTTGCATGCGAAAGCAGTCGCCTATTATGGCCCTAACTGGGAAATCTGATCAGCCGGCCGCCGAAACCGGCAGAACCTCAGCGACGTCGGCATCGCCCAGCTTGCCATCCTTGGCGACGAACTGCTCCAGCGTCATGTTGTCGAGGATATCGGCAATTGCGTCGCGAACCTCTGTCATCGACCGGCGGACGTGACAGGTCTCGGGATCCGAACAGTCGTCACAGGCTTCATAAGCCGTGCGGCTGGCGCAACGGATCGGTGCCAGCGGACCGTCGAGCGTACGGATGACGTGGCCGATTCGAATTTCCGATGCCGGACGCGACAGCGAATAGCCGCCGCCCGGCCCCTTCTTCGAGCGCAGGATGCCGACATTGCGAAGCTCGAGCAGGATCGTATCGAGGAACTTCTTCGGGATGTTGTTGCGCGCCGCGACGTCGTTGATGAACGCCGTCTCTCCGGGCGCCAGCCTGGCCAGATCGACCAGCGCCTTCAGTCCGTATTTTCCCTTTTTCGTCAGCATCTTCGATAGCCCTGCAGTATTCGCGCCATTATGCCTTCTTCTATTGTCAAATAACGCCGAAACCATGGGCGCGCAATGAAATAGCCAGCTTTTATATAGGTTACATCGGATTCCTGGGCAGAGTGCCGCTTTTTTCGCACAGAGGACGGCAGGATTCAGTCGTTTCTGTTTTATTTTCAATATCAAAGGCCTTGCTTCGCAGCTGCAGCATGCCCATATCTGCGTTTTCAGATCATCAATTTGTGTCGTTTTGGCAACAGGGGTTCGCAACAGCGTGACCTAACCGTATCTCAGCTTGATACGGTTAGGCTGATGTGCGATCCAATACTCGCGGGTTGCCGCTTTCCCCTGAGGGGATTCGACAAAACTGGGATGGGTTTTTGACGCTGGTTTCTCGGCGCGATCTCCTGCGCCCGATTGAAAAAGGAACTGCTATGAACATTCGTTCTATTCTCATTGGTTCGGCGGCTGCGCTGAGCTCGGTGTCCGGCGCATACGCGGCCGACGCCATTGTTGCAGCTGAGCCGGAAGCTGTTGAATACGTTCGCGTTTGCGACGCTTACGGCACCGGCTACTTCTACATTCCGGGCACCGAAACCTGCCTCAAGATCGGTGGCTACCTCCGCTTCGACGTCGGCTTCGGCTTCGGCGATGCTTACAAGAACAACTCGAACGAAGACTGGTCTTCCCGTACCCGCGCTCACGTCGCCTTTGACGCCAAGAGCGACACGGAATACGGCACACTGACGAGCCGCATCGTTCTCGAAGCCAACAACCGTCCGGTTGCTACAGGCGCAAGCGGCATCACCGCTGAAAGCTCGACGACCCTCGGTGGCGTTTCCACCGGCACGATCATCGACCAGGCCTATATCGATATCGCTGGCCTGCGCGTTGGTAAGTTCACCAGCTGGTGGGACGACGACTTCTCGGGTGAAACCGATGCAATGGCAAACGTGACGAACACGAACGCTGTTCGCTATCAGTATGACGCTGGCGATTTCTACGCAGGCGTAGCGCTCGAAGAACTCGGTGGCAACGACGGTACCTTCACCCGCAGCTCGTCCTTCGTTGGCGGCACGGACGAGCGTGGCAACACCCTCGGCGTTGACGCTTCGGTCGGCGGCAAGTTCTCGAACTTCACCTGGGCCGTCTACGGCGGCTATGACGCTGGCAACCAGGAAGGCGCCGTCACGGCTCGTATCGGTGCAGACGTTGGCCCAGGCAAGGCTGAAGTTGCAGTCATCTGGTCGAGCGGTCTCGGCGACGCCGGCAACGGTGGCAACGCTTACTACGCAAACGGCGAATGGACGGTCGTTGCTCAGTACGCTCTGAAGGCAACCGACAAGTTCACCATCACCCCTGCAGCTCAGTACACCAACAACATCGTAACCGATGCTGACGGCAGCTGGGATGACGGCAGCATGTGGCGCGCCGGCGTGACCCTCGACTACCAGGTCGTTGAAAACCTGAATGCCAAGCTGACCGCGACCTACGTCAAGGAAGACTACGGCAATCAGACGGTTGACGGTAAGGGCGATGCTGACTGGGTTGAAGGCTTCTTCCGCCTGCAGCGCGACTTCTAATGAATTGACGTGCGGTTAGAGACGCACGTCAAGTGATCTGGTTGACCTCCGATCACAGTGAAGAAGCCCGGATTTCCCTCCGGGCTTCTTTTTTATTTGGAGTTTTTAGGAGTGGGTTGCGGCACTGAGATCGCTGCGGTCGAGTGCGCTGATCTGCTCGATGCAATCCTGCACAGTGACACCTTTCAGCACGCCTGCGACCGCGCTGTCGGCCTGCGCACTCAGCTGATCCGAGACAGCGCCGATATTACGGGTGACCGAGCAGATCGAGGGAATGCCTCCTCTTGCCGACCAGGCCTTCTGCTCCGGTAGCACGCTGCCATGAATGTCGAGAAGCTTGATGTCAGGTGCCGGCCTTGCAAGGCGTATCCCGCCGTTGACCCCGTCGCTGGAGACAAGGATGCCGGATTTCGACAGAGTCGAGACGATTTTTCTGACAAAACTGGGGTTTGTATCGAGACTGACGGCCAATAGCGGGCTCGTCGTGCGAACGCCCGCGGCCTCGTTGACCGCGACCGTCACTACGATTTGCAGCGCTGTCGGAAACCGTGTGTCACTCATCAATTGTGACATACCGCCGAAACAGCAAAAAATCTAGAACCACTATCGCCGATTGCTGTGAATCGGCGAGTTGCAGTTGCTAGTGGCCGCGGTCGACCACTTCAAAACTCGTGCCTTGCCCGGTCCCAAGCAGATCGGCGAGCGTCGAAGAGAGATCAATGCCATCGAGGTCGGCAATGGCTGCCGTGCGGGCCTTGTCGATCAGAGCATCATAGAGATAATCGAAGCTTGTCTTCGGCAGCTTGCGGGCCGGCGTGACGGCGGCATAAATTTCGGCAAGCGAGACCATGCGCGGCGACCGGGCAAGCCGGTAACCTTCATCATCGCCGCTGACAATATCTGCGAACTTCAAAAGGCCGAGGATCGCATCGGCGTCATGCTCGGCTATGCCGCCAATCCGGCAAATCTTGCGGTGCGGCGTCGTGCGCGACTGCGCCTGATTATAGGCAATAGCCAGAACGATGCGCAGCGCCGTCCTGAAAGTTTGGCTCGGCATCAGGTCGCTTTCCTCCGTCTCCCGCGTATCGGGATAGGAGGCGATGCCGAAGAGGGTTTTAAACAACTCGGGGCAAGGTGTGGTCATGGTGTGTATCGGCTGTAATTTCTTGGGAGGAATTATCAAAGCAGGATCGCCGCGTATGCGCCTGGGAGGAATTGGCGCCGCGGAGGATGAAATGGAGAGGGTTATCCGTATTGTTGTCAGGATCGACGGCCGTGCGTTCGCCGTACGGTCGTCTCGTCGCTCGCGCGGCGCAATCGGCCGGTCGCGAAATATCACGACGCTATCTGTAACGGCTGTTCCGGAGATTTTCCATCCCCGTAACTGGAACACACTGTCCCAAAAATGTGATTAATCCAGGCGTAAATTAGTCAGCGCAAATGGGTGCAAGGCATAATCCCGCGAAATTCCGGAGCCTTGCGGAATAAGAGCGCCAGATGTCTGGACGCGGTCTACCGCGTCCAGACGGATCCTATCGATCAGACGAGATCGAAACGGTCGGCGTTCATCACCTTGTTCCAGGCGGCAACGAAGTCCTTGACGAACTTCGCCTTGGCGTCGGACTGGCCATAGACCTCAGCGAGCGCACGCAGCTGCGAATGCGAGCCGAAGATCAGGTCGACGCGGGTACCGGTCCACTTGACTGCACCAGTCTTGCGGTCGCGGCCTTCATAAACGCCGTCCTTGCCGGGAGCCGGAGCCCACTGCGTGCCCATATCGAGCAGGTTGACGAAGAAGTCGTTGGAGAGCGTTTCCGGACGCGACGTGAAGACGCCATGCTCGGGAGCGCCGGCCTTCAGCACACGCAAACCACCGATGAGAACGGTCATTTCAGGCGCCGTCAGCGTCAGCAGCTGGGCACGGTCGACGAGCGCTTCTTCGGCCTTGAGGAACTGCTTGCGCTTGCCGTTGACATAGTTCCGGAACGCGTCAGCGCGTGGCTCCAGCGCTGCGAAGGAAGCAGCGTCGGTTTGTGCATCAGACGCATCGGTGCGGCCCGGCGTGAACGGCACGTTGACGGACTGGCCGCCGGCCTTCGCGGCCTTTTCCACACCTGCAGCACCGGCCAGCACGATCAGGTCGGCCAGCGAGAGCTTCTTGCCAGTGTTCTGGGCAGCGTTGAACTCCTTCTGGATGCCTTCGAGAACGCCGAGAACCTTGGCAAGCTGGGCTGGCTGGTTGGCTTCCCAATCCTTCTGCGGCGCAAGACGGACGCGCGCCCCATTGGCACCACCACGCTTGTCGGAACCGCGGAAGCTCGAGGCGGACGCCCAGGCGGTGGAAACCAGCTCCTGCACGGAAAGACCGGTCGAGAGAACCTTCTCCTTCAGAGCGGCGATGTCCGCATCGTCGATCAACTTGTGATCGACGGCCGGAACGACATCCTGCCAGATCAGATCTTCCGCGGGAACATCCGGACCGAGATAGCGGGCTTTCGGGCCCATGTCGCGGTGCGTCAGCTTGAACCAGGCGCGAGCGAACGCGTCGGCGAACTCGGCCGGGTTTTCCAGGAAGCGGCGCGAGATCTTTTCGTAGATCGGGTCGAAACGCAGCGCCAGGTCACTGGTCAGCATCGTCGGGCGATGCTTCTTCGACGCGTCGAAAGCATCAGGAACCGAGGCTTCGGTGGTCTTCGCCACCCACTGCTTGGCACCCGCCGGACTTGTGGTCAGCTCCCACTCGAAGCCGAACAGGTTTTCGAAGAAAAAGTTGCTCCATTGCGTCGGCGTCTGCGTCCAGGTGACTTCGAGACCGCTGCCGATCGTGTCCCCTGCCCGGCCGGTGCCGAACTTGCTGTTCCAGCCGAGACCCTGATCTTCGATCGCGCCGCCTTCCGGCTCGACGCCGACGAGGGACGGATCGCCAGCACCATGGGTCTTGCCGAAGGTGTGGCCGCCAGCGATCAGCGCCACGGTTTCTTCGTCGTTCATCGCCATGCGGGCGAAAGTGTCGCGAATGTCGCGTGCCGAAGCGAGCGGATCCGGATTGCCGTTCGGGCCTTCCGGGTTGACGTAGATGAGGCCCATCTGTACGGCACCGAGCGGCTCTGCCAGCTCGCGTTCGCCGCTGTAGCGCTCGTCGCCGAGCCATGTGCCTTCAGGACCCCAATAGAGTTCTTCCGGCTCCCAGACGTCGGCACGGCCACCGGCAAAGCCGAAGGTCTTGAAACCCATCGACTCAAGTGCAACGTTGCCGGTCAGGATCAGAAGGTCGGCCCAGGAAATGCTGTCGCCGTATTTCTGCTTGATCGGCCACAGGAGACGGCGGGCCTTGTCGAGGTTGACGTTGTCAGGCCAGCTGTTGAGCGGCGCAAAGCGCTGCTGCCCCTGACCGGCGCCGCCACGGCCGTCGGTGATGCGGTAGGTACCGGCGCTATGCCAGGCCATGCGGATGAACAGGCCGCCATAGTGACCGAAGTCGGCCGGCCACCATTCTTGCGAATCGGTCATCAGCGCATGAAGGTCCTGCTTCAGCGCTTCGAGATCGAGCTTCTTGAACTCTTCGGCATAGTTGAAGCCCTCACCCATCGGGTCGGAGCGGACGGAATGGCCGTGCAGCATCTGCACGTTGAGCTGGTTCGGCCACCATTCGCGATTGCCTCTGGCGCGCGGCGTATTACCGCCGTGCGGGACGGGACATTTGCCTGCGCTGTCGGGTTTCTGGTCGTCCATGACGTTCTCCTTGAATTATTCGATGATCTGCCGTCGACAGGGAGGGGCCGTGCCTTCTGGCCGGCTGAGCGCCTCGGCGCCTCCTCCCTTACCCTCTTCTTATCGGAAGCATGTGATAAATTTAAGTTGGATTTACTGATTGCCGCGATAAGATAAAGTTATGAAGAACCTGACATTGAAACAGCTGCGCTATTTCGAGGCGCTCGCCCGCCACGGCCGTTTCCGCCTTGCCGCGGATGCCTGCGCCATCTCGCAGCCGGCGCTCTCGATGCAGATCAAGGAGCTCGAGGAAGAGCTGGGAAACGATCTCTTCGAACGCAGCGCCCGCGAGGTGAAGCTCACCGCCTTCGGCCAGATGTTCGCCTCCCGCGCTCATGACATTTTACGTGCAGTCGATGAGCTCGGCGATCTCGCCCGTGCATCGCGCGATCCATTCCTGGCGCGTTTGAGGATCGGCATTATTCCGACCGTTGCGCCCTATCTGCTTCCGGCAATCATAAACGATCTGAACGCCACATTCGACGGGATTCAGATCGACGTCCGCGAGACACAGACCGCAAAGCTCGTGCAGGAGCTGTCACGAGGCGATCTCGATCTGGCGATCGTCGCCCTCCCGGTCTCGGAACCGTCGCTGGCCGAACTGAAACTGTTCGACGAGGAATTCGTGCTCGTCCGCCGTCTGGAAGATGAAGGCCGCCCGGTGCCCGACCGCGACATGCTGCGCGAAATGCGGCTGCTGCTGCTCGAGGAAGGCCATTGCTTCCGCGAGCAGGCGCTGTCCTTCTGCCGCATCGGCTCAGCGCGGCCGCGGGAAATCATGGAAGGCAGCTCGCTCTCCACGCTGGTCCAGATGGTCGGCGCCGGTATCGGCGTCACGCTGATCCCGGAAATGGCCGTCCCAATCGAAACCCGCTCGGCGCAGGTCTCGATCGCCCGCTTCCAGTCGCCCCGGCCATCACGCACCATCGGCATGATCTGGCGCAACTCGACCCCGCTGGTCAGGCAGCTGATGGAGATCGGTGAGGTGATCAGGAGGTCTGCGGGGAGCGTGCAGAGGCAGCATATTCACGCCGAGGCGTGAAGGTGGCGCCTCCTTGGGACACGTATACCCGGAGCCCCCTCACCCTGCCCTCTCCCGAGGGGAGAGTGGGATGTCGGCGCGAGCGGCATCCTTTGTTTTCCCTTCCCCCCTGGGGAGAAGGTGCCCGAAGGGCGGATGAGGGGCCCGCTAGCACTGCGCGCGCCTCATCCGCGACACCCATCAAGCAGCAGGCTGCTTCGTCTTGCGCAGATACGGCAGCACCGTATCGAACGAACCAAACCGTGCGATGGCATCCTCGTTGGAGACGGCGGCGGTGATGATCACGTCGTCGCCCTGCTGCCAGTTGGCGGGCGTCGCGACCTGATGCTTGGCCGTCAGCTGGATGGAATCGATTGCGCGCAGGATCTCCGCGAAGTTGCGGCCTGTCGTCATCGGATAGGTGAGAACAAGCTTGATCTTCTTGTCGGGACCGATCACGAAGACCGAGCGCACAGTCGCGTTATCCGCGGGCGTGCGGCCTTCCGAGCTCTCGCCGGCGCCGGCCGGCAGCATATCGTAGAGCTTGGCGACCTTCAGATCCTTGTCGCCGATCAGCGGATACTCGACCTCGAAGCCGGTCGCCGTCTTGATATCGCCCTTCCACTTGGCGTGGCTTTCGACCGGATCGACCGAAATGCCGATGATCTTGACGCCTCGCTGACGGAATTCGCCTTCGAGCCCGGCCATGGCGCCGAGTTCCGTGGTGCAGACAGGCGTGAAGTTCTTCGGATGTGAGAACAGCACCGCCCAGCCATTTCCGATCCAGTCATGAAACTGGATAGGACCCTGGCTGGTGTCAGCACTGAAATCCGGGGCGACGTCATTGATGCGCAGGCTCATGGAATAGGACCTTTATGAAGATGGTGACAGCCAGGGGCTGGGAATGCCTCATGCCTGACAGGGTGAAATATCCGCCGCTACGCTAGAGGAACTTCCCGCTCCAGTGAATGCCTTTTCGGCGGGATTTTGCTCAGATGCCGCGTCTTTGTTTTCAGCGTTTCGAACAGTCGGTAGCCGCCCGGCCAGCGGCCGTATCCGCTGGTGACATTGATGTGCCCGGCGAGCCCGGCATTGCGCAGATCGCTGCCCCAGAGCCTGGAGAACAGCGTCAGCCGCTCAAGCGACATGTAATGATCGTTGAGGCTGCCGACGAGCATGCTTGGAAACGGCAGCCATTCCGTCGGCATGGTGCCGAAGCCGATCTGGCCGGGATGCAGCTTGTCGGTAACCTTGAGATCGCAAGGGGCGACCAGCAGCGCGCCCTTGACGCGCCGGGCCGCCGGCCGTCCGGCCAGACGGGCTGCCAGCAGGCAACCGAGGCTGTGGGCGACGATGAAGGCCTCGCCCGCCCGCTCCAGCTCCGTTTCCAGAGCTTCCAGCCATGGGGTGACGCGCGGATGATCCCAGTCTTCCTGCTGAACCAGACGGCTCTCGGGGTGATCCTTGAGCCAGGCGCCCTGCCAATGCGCCTCTTCCGATCCGAAAAGTCCGGGAACGATAAGTACCGGCGTCATGTCGTCTCCGATCTAGAGAATGCCGAACGTGATGGCAAAAAGCAGAGCAAAGGAGAGTGCCGCGGCAGCCGGTGCGGCTAGATCGGCGCTGCTGCGCAGGATCCGGCCGGACGGTGAAAGCGGCGCCGGGCGGCGGTCGTCGAAAACGGCCATGCCAGCCTCCTCAATACCAGGGCCCGGAAGCCGGGGTCCAATAGTAGAATTCATAGTCGCGGGCGCTGGGCTCCCGGTCGCCTTCGGAAAGCAGCGACGCATCGAGCGGCTGCGGATGGCTGAGCGCCTGCCGCAGGATCGACAGGATTTCGAATACAAGCCTCATAACCCGTTCTCCTTATGAGATCGTCAGATCGACTGGTTGCGTCTTGCATTGGCAAGCAGGTCTTCGGCACGGGCCACCGGGCCGAAAAGCATCAGTAGGCGGTTCTGTTCACGGACCGGAAGCCGGTAGCGGCGGGAAAAATCGAAGACGTTCCAGAGCTCGTCCGCCATCCGCAAACCCAAGCCAGCGCCGCCCATGAGCGTTACTCCGCGGCTTGAAGGTTGCGGCGTGAGGCCGGGAAGAAGGCCGCCAGCTCATCGACAACGGCGCCGATCCGGCCGGACAACGGTTCCGACGAGACCTTGTAGTCGGTGAAATCACGATCCGAGGCGTAGACGGCCGTCGGCAGCGTGTGGGCCATGAAGAAACCGAACAGCGGGCGCAGCTGATGCTCGACCATCAGCGCATGCCGGTCACCGCCACCGGTCGCGGTGATGATCACAGGCTTGGAGCGCAGCTCATGCGGCTCGATCAGATCGATCAGATGCTTGAAATGGCCGGGATAGGAACCCTTGTAGGTCGGCGAGCCGACCACCAGCACGTCGGCATTGACGATATCGTCGATGACGGCGGCAGCCTGCGCATCAAGCTCCTTACGCCGCAGCGACGAACCAAGCGACGGACCGACGTCGTGCAGGTCGTAGACCTTCGTCGAGAAACCATAGCTTTCAGCCGCCAAACCGGCGATATGGTCGACGAGCGCGTAGGTCTTGGACGGGCGGCTGAAGCTGCCGGCGATTCCCACGAGGCGAAGGGGCATGTCTCTCTCCTTTAATCTTGCGCTAAATATTCTCTATAAATTTAGTGCACTAAAGGAATGGAATTCCATTCTGGAGAGCGGCAGGGAAATTCGATCCCTCAGGTTGAGCTTTGTCCGGGATGGCAATGAGCCGCAGGCGAACAAGCGCTAAAACGGTGCGAAAAGGCGCCTCTGTCAGTCAGCCTGCAACAGCTTGCGCTGCAACTCGGCTGCGACGAAGACCGAATGCTCGGTCACCTGCGGCAGGCCCATCAGTTCGCCGAAGGTACCACGCGCCAGCGGCCCGCCGATCAGCAGCGACGGTTCGGCGTCGCCTGCCCGGCCGATCGCCTCGCAACGATCGTTGCAGGCGATGCCCAGCCCCGTCGGATCGAGCTCCAGCCAGCCTGCCTCGGCCAGCTCGCTAAGCCAGAGCTGGCTCTGCAGGATGCCACCATGCGCCGGCCCCGTGGTCACCACCACGGCGTCGAAGGTCTTCGCCAGCGTGCTGCCGTTGCGAAGCCTCAGCGTGACGCCGATCTCCTCGCCATCACGTTCGGCATCGCGCACCGACGCGGCCAGCACCGAAAGCCGCCCCTCGCCGATTGCCTGATCGAGAGCCTCCTCCACCTGCGGAGCGATCCGGAAGCGATGCACATCCCAGAACGGACGCAGATGCCGGACGATGCGCTGCCGCTCGGCAAGCGCAAGCCCCTGCCAGATCTGCCGTCCATGGCCGCGCACCTCATCGATGACGGCATGCCAGCTGATGCCCGCCCTGCCCGCCTCGTCAATCGCCCGGCGAATGCTCTTCAGCAGCTGCGAGGCGGTCTTCGCGGGTTGCGCCGTGGAATCACCGAACGGCTCCTGCGCCACCGCGGCATGGCCGCGCGACCGCAGACCGCGCCTGGAAGCGGAAACGATCTCGCCGTGATGACCGGCAAGCGACAGCGACGCGACGATATCGGCCGCTGTCAAACCATTGCCGACGATCAGCACACGGTCATCAGGGCGGATCGCATCGAGCGCGCCTGCAGCCGTCGGATCGGCAACATATCGCGGATGACCGGCGAGTGCGGCCTGCAGTCCGCGGGGTGCGGACGGTGCGGGATGCGTCGTTGCGATCACCAGATAGTCGGCGCGGGTCTCCGCACCGGCACTGTCGGAAATAACCCACTTATCCGATGTTTTCTCGACACCGGTCACCAACGCGCGCCTGTGGATGATCCGGCCCTCGTCAACGAGCGGCTGCACACGGGCGGCAATATAGGCGCCGAAAAGGCTGCGCTTCGGAAAGAGGCTGCCATCGGGGCGAACAGCCCGCGGATCGCCGGCAACGCCATCGGTGGCGGCGATCCAGTCGAGAAAATCTTCCGGCCTATCGGGAAACAGGCTCATGCGGGCGGCGGGCACATTGATGCGGTGCGCCGCATCCGTCGTGTCGTAGGCGAGCCCGCGGCCAAGCTCCTCGCGCGGTTCGAAGACGATGATATCGGCCTGCCCGGGCACGAGCGCTTGTGCAAGATGATAGGCGGCACCGGCGCCGGATACGCCCCCGCCAATAATTGCCACGACCTTGGAAAGACCGCCACCGCTGTTCATCGCGTTATCGTACCTGGATCATTTACTGCTGCAATCCGCAATAAGGCGGATCATCATTCCGCACAACCAATACACTCTATAAAAAATGTGGAATTTTATTCGGCAAGCTCCGCCGCTTTCGCAAGAGTTTTTCCGGCCTGCATTCGAGAAGAGACACCCGTGCTTCGAAGGCGCGCCCGCGATCTGACATGCTTTTGGCTGTTTAGAGATCAATTCTCATCATCAAGACGGGACAATAATATGAACAAGACTTTCTCCACGCTCGCCCTGACGCGCCGCGCAAGCCTTGCAGCGCTCGCCGTTTCGGCCGTCGCGCTGGCAACCTTTGCCGCACCGCTCCCCTCGGTCGCAGCCGACAAATCCATCAAGGTCGGCATCATGAGCGGCGAGGACGAAGACGTCTGGCGCGTCGTGACCGCGGAAGCCGCCAAGAAGGGTCTCAAGATCGAGACCATCGCCTTTAACGACTATACGCAGCCGAACGAAGCGCTGGAGCGCGGCGAAGTCGATGCCAACGCTTTCCAGCACCAGCCTTACCTCGACAACCAGATCAAGACGCATGGCTACCATATCGTTCGCGTCGGCTATACCGGCGTCTGGCCGATCGGCCTCTACACCAAGAAGTACAAGACGGTCGCCGAGATCCCCGAGGGCGCCATTATCGGCGTACCGAACGACCCGTCGAACGAAGGCCGTGCGCTACGCGTGCTGCAGAACGAGGGCCTGATCAGGCTCAAGGACGGCACCGGCATTCTCGCAACCCTCGCCGATGTCACCGAGAACCCGAAGAAGCTCGAGATCAAGGAACTCGACGCCGGCATCGTCGGCCGCTCGATCGACGATCTCGACGGCGCCGTCGTCAATACCGACTGGGCGCTGAAGAGCGGTCTGTCTCCGAAGGAGCGCATCGCCCAAGAGCCGATCGCCGACAACCCCTACCGCAACTTCATCGCCGTCAAGGAAGACAACAAGGACGCCGATTGGGTGAAGACGCTGGTTTCGGCCTATCAGAACGACACCGTCAAGGCCGAGTTCGACAAGGTCTACAAGGGCACGGGCCTGAGCGCCTACTAAGTCAAAATTCGCGCTGGGGGAAAGGCGCGAATCCAAGGCGGTCCGGACGTCAGTCGTCCGGGCCGCCTTGGGCATTTCTGAAGGAAAGACAATGAATTCTAACGTGTCCGCCCCGGCAATCGGGGCGAAGCAGGATGCCGCGGCCGAGGTCGTCCGGCTGGTTGACGTCAAGCGCCGCTTCGGCGAGACGCCCGCCCTCGACGGCATTTCGCTGACGGTCAGGAAAGGCGAAATCTTCGGCATTATCGGCCGCAGCGGCGCCGGCAAATCGACGCTGATCCGCTGCCTGAATGGTTTGGAGCGGGCCGATAGCGGCGAAATCCATATCGAGGGCCGCGATATCACCGGCCTTCCGGAAAGCGCGCTTCAGCCGCTGCGCCGCCGCATCGGCATGATCTTCCAGCATTTCAATCTGCTGTCGTCGAAGACGGTCGAGGAAAACATCGCCCTGCCGCTGAAGATCGAAGGCGTGGCGAAGGCCGAACGCCTGAAGCGGGCACGCGAACTGCTCGATCTCGTCGGTCTCGCAGACAAGGCGAAAGCCTATCCCTCATCGCTGTCGGGCGGCCAGAAGCAGCGCGTCGGCATTGCCCGTGCGCTGGCAGCCCGCCCGGCCCTGCTTCTCTCCGACGAAGCGACATCGGCGCTCGATCCGGAAACCACCCGTTCGATCCTGGCGCTGCTGAAGGACATCAACCGCAAGCTGGGCCTGACGGTGGTGCTGATCACCCACGAGATGGAAGTGATCCGCGGCATTGCCGATCGCGTCGCGGTCATCGATGCAGGCCGGATCGTCGAGGAAGGACAGGTCTGGTCGGTCTTCGGCAATCCGCAGAGCACGATCACGAAGAGCCTGCTCGGCAGCATCCGCCCGCAGCTTCCGGAGCATATCGCCGCCAGGCTTTCGCCCGAAACCGGGACCGAAGCGATCCTCAGCGTCGATCTCGCCGGACCGGAGGCGCAGGGCGCGCTGTTTGCCGATCTTTCGGCAGCACTCCCGCATTCCTTCCGCCTCGTCCATGGCGGCATCGATCACATCCAGAACCAGCCGGTGGCACGTTTCTTCATCGCCGTCCCGGCCCGCGATCCCGGCCTCAAGGGTAAGGTCGAACAATTTCTGATGGCCCGCTCGGCGCGGGTGGAGGTACTCGGCTATGACACCGATCATGCTTGACCTGCTGCTGCGGTCGCTCTGGGAAACCATCCTGATGACCGCCGCATCCGGCATCATCTCGCTGGCCGCCGGCCTGCCGCTCGGCCTGGCGCTGGTACTGACGGCCCGCGGCGGCATTGCCGAAAACCGTTGGATTAACAGCGTCCTCGGCGCCGTCATCAACGGTTTCCGCTCGGTGCCTTTCATCATCCTGCTGGTGGCGCTGATCCCGCTGACGCGGCTGATCGTCGGCACCGCACTCGGCACCTGGGCCGCGATCGTGCCCTTGGCCATCGCCGCGACACCCTACTACGCCCGCATCGCCGAAGTGTCGCTGCGCGAAGTCGACCGCGGCCTGATCGACGCCGTCCGCGCCATGGGCGGCAATCGCTGGACGATCATCCGCGAGGTGCTGGTGCCCGAAGCCCTGCCCGGCATCGTCGCAGGCTTCACGGTAACGCTGGTGACCTTGATCGGCGCCTCGGCCATGGCCGGTGCGATTGGTGCCGGCGGCCTCGGCGATCTGGCGATCCGCTACGGCTACCAGCGCTTCGAGACATCGGTAATGATCGCCGTCGTCATCGTGCTCATCGTGTTGGTCTGCGGCATCCAGTGGCTCGGCGACCGGCTGGTGGAGCGGCTGGATCACCGCTGAAACTTAGCCAGATGTCAGAGGGCGCGCCGCGCAGCCGACGCACCCTCTCGCTCACCCGATCCGCCCCAAGCATGAGTTCAGCTCGCTAAGCTTTGAGAGCAGCAAACCCATCTCGTCGGTGCGATCTTGCGACAGGCGGCCGATGCCGCCGCTGCGCTCCCAGAGTTCCAGCATCTGCTGGCCGAGATGGCAGGCCTCGCAACAGCGAGGCAGAGCAGCTCTACTCTGGCGTCAAAAGTTGAACAGCCTAACGCTTTATCGCGCGAAGAGCGGCCAAGACTTCCCCTGCGACAGTCTTCCAGGTGCGCAGCCGGGGCTTGGCCTCCGCTATCTGCTGCCGCAGGCTTTCGCGGTACGATGTATCCTGCATCAACTTATCGACCAGCGCTGCCAACGCATCTGGATCATCCGGATCGAAATAGAGACCCAGGTCACCGCAAACTTCGCGAAGGACCGGGGCGGTCGAGCAGATCGCCGGCGTTCCGCACCACAGTGCTTCACCGGCAGGCAGCCCCCAGCCTTCTATCCGGCTAGGAACCACCACCGCGAGGGCATTGGTATACAGACGGACGAGATCGGTCTGATTGGGGTTCTTGGCAAAAATGATATGATCGCGAATGGGGCGCAACGCGGCCTGCTCAGCATAGCGCTTAAGTCTCTTCCGGGGAGCGCCGGCAAGAACGAGGTTGGGAACTTCACGGCCGGCTGCCTTCATCCGCAGCAGCGCGTTAAACACCACCTCGATATTCTTGCGGCCAAGATTAACCCCTACGGAAAGCAGGTAAGGTGCCGCAGGCAGGCTGATTTCCGGAGCCTCGACACCATCAGGACAATGGTGAACCAGCGGGACGACCGCGACCGGCCCCGGTTTCGGCAGCATTCTTGCCGCAGCAAAGCGTCCCAGTTCGTCCCTTGTGAATTCGGAATTGGCGAGGATCAGTTTCGACCGCTCGATAACGAAGCGATTGTCCCGCAGGAAATTGCGGTCGAAGCGACGGAACCGCTTTGTGGCGCCATTATGCAATGGCATAAAATCGTGAAGCAGCGGCACGACGGCCGCCTTGGATCCCGCATTCTTCAGTGCCTTGATCATGTCGACGATCAACTTCGGCCGCCCCGCCGAAACGAATAACCCATCCTGGATATCGATCTTCGAAAGGCTACTCGCGTTCTTCTCCCAGAGCCGTTTGTTGCGCCTTGATGCCATCGAGATATTGAGCAGATGCGCAATGCCCGACAGCAGAAACGCTCCGCCGTAATATGTCCGAAACCAGCGCTGACCGACATTTTCCGGCAAATCAAATACCACCGTGCCATCGTCGGCCCTGTGCCATTTCACTTCGTAAAAGCATCGCGTGCCGAAAGAAAAAACAACGAAGCGGATATTCTCATCAAGTGGAGCGGCCTCTTTGCCGACCTCGACAACCGTCCGGGCAATGCCATAATTTTGGATGCGCCGAGCCGAAGCAGATAGCAAAGCTTCTGTAACATCAAAGAAAACGGTATCTTGCGGCATCAGGTGCACTCGTTCTGCAGGCGTTTTGCTCGGACCATATCGCTTGTCAGAGCGAACAAGAAGCCGAGCAACAAACTGAAATAATGCAGGTAGAAATCGAGACTTAGAAAAGAATCGAAGACCATCGCTATGCCCCAAAGCCCAGTGACTGACAATGTCAAAACCGCTCGGTTAGCGGGTGGAAGCCCATAGGAGAGCAGATAAGGCGTGAACAAGAACAGCAAGCCAAAACATAAGAAAACGATCCCCCCGGTCACCAGCCACGACAGATACTGATTATGGTTATGCTCGAAACCAAACCGATCTTGAATGATCGACCGAAGTGACAGTGCACCGTGACCAAAGAAAGGCGCTTCACGAATAGCATTCGCTGATACCGCCCACATATCCAGGCGTAGCGTTATCGAGGGATTACCAGACCGTCGAGCTGCATCGCGCTCGGCTTCAGCGCGTAATGCATCTCCTTTACCCTCACTGCCTTCAGTTTGAGTTGCAGCGCCAGATCCGGTCGCGCGCATTGAAGTGCCAACATCATCCGCATACGCATTGCGCACCATGTCGAAGAGAGCGGGTAGTCTGCCAAAATTATTGCATCCAGTTACCGCTTGCACCGGGAAACAGAGCAACACTCCGATGGCGGCACATGCCAAAAGCTCAGTCGCGGTGGGCAGACCAGCCTGAAACTTGTGCGACAACCGCAGCAGAATAAATGCCGCAAGCACAGCAAACTGTCCAACGCCGACACCGCGTGCGCCCGTATAACCGAGCACTACAACGACGCTGAGAGAGATCAGCGCAAGCCGCAAAAAACGCGCGCGCTTCGACAACCGCTCCCAGTCAAGGAGCAATAGGAAAGACAACGTTGTGAAAATAACGGCCGGAATGAACGGCCAAGCAGCTTCCGCACGCACGCGACAGTCGTCTTGGATGCGGAGGAACATGTAGCCGCTGAGTACGGCGAATGCGGCAACAAGCGACCAAGGAGCGATTGCATGAAATCGCGCATGGAGATTCTTGATCTGTTGGCCGCGGAAAAAGCCGATGCCCGCCATCACGGCAGCGATTGCATAGAGCTCGATGTCCGGATTTCTTGGCGGCTTCTCGCCCGGCTGAAGACCTGGGTAGAAGATTAGCAGCAAAAAGCAGAAAGCAAGATAGCCGACCACCGGAAGCGCAAACCGTAGAATTGCTCCACGCGACTTTGCATAATCCGATTTCGTCCAGAACAGGAAGATCGGCAGCACACCGACGACGGCCAAATAGGGGACGATCTTGCCTGCCAGGAAAAGCGCGAATACCAATCCCACGATGAACCCATCGTCCAGAACCGCCCGCGCTTTGGAAAACATAGCCGCCTCACACATTACTCAAGAGCCGGAAATGCACCATCCAGCATCAGCTTCGCTGCAAATAAGCCTCATCGCCGCGGCGTGGCAAGCATTGTTTTCAAAAACGGGACGGCAACCCGAAGCACATGTTTGACGAGTAAAATAAGGCCTTTATCGGCAATACACAGACACAATCTCGATAGTGGCAAATCGCCCAATCAAGACCACAGCCTATGATTGCTGCTCATGGTGCAGCGATAGCGAGGCGCAGGCGTCGGCGAATTGCATTCGCCCGACAACGCCAGCACCGACCGCCGAACGAGCGAACCGCTGCTCCAGAGAGTTAAGCGCCTTACGCTCGAAAGCGTCTGCACATACGAGCACGTCTGCGCCTTACGCTCACACCACTGTTATGGCGCGACGATGCCGTTCTTTCGGGCTTTGTATGTTTTTTCTGTTGTGATCTAGGAAAGGGTTTGGTTGCGGGGCCTGAATCCACAGAGGATTGTGAATTTTGATACCTAGGTTATATTTTAATCGTTAATTTCGAAGAGAACGTAGCTCCTTGAAAGAACGCAGCCAAGGTCGCGCCAGCCGTAATTGGTTTCACGCAAAATACTACGCGTGCACCTGCTTTGAAGTTGCAAGCGGACTTTGAGGATCGAATTCCTCTTGTTCATGCGCGAGGCCTGCCTGCTCGATCAGCAAGGCAAGCTCACCGATTGCGCTCTCCCTCATGCTGCCGCCGACGCGATTTGCGCCCTGCGTTTTCAAACCGACCTTACGAAGGAGGTCGGCATTCATCATATGCGGCTGCAAGTTTACGCCGATCAATGCGAGGCGTTGCTCGATATGGCGAAAGATACGCACGCCGCCGCCATCCATATCGCCCCAATGATAGATCGGTGCGTAGGCCTGCTTCGTCAGCCTTACTATGGTCTCCAACACTGGCCGCGACGGGAAGCCGCCAGAATATATTACCAGTCCATTTTCATTCCGCGCGACTTCACGGACATAGCGAACAAAGGACGAAAAATTCTCGATCGTCATTACATATTCCGGCCTTTTGGAGAGGTTGACGCGACCAGCACATTCGGCTGGTATCCCGGAAAACGGCATGTTCGGAAATGGGTGATCATCTAACGAGATTGCCCCACAAATAAGGACGGGTTGCGGAAGCCGTTTAATCCCGGCACTGGCGAGAAGCTCTTCTGAATCCAGCGCGGCTTGCGTCTCTGTCAATGCGGAGAATCTTTGGATTGCCGATACGACTGAATTGAGATTGCGTTCGAGTGCCTTGCTATCTCCAGAGCATAGTCGTGAGAAGCTGCGAAAATCCACCTCGCTTGCGGATAGTTCGCCAAGACGCTCGCACACCGCACTTGCAAGGCGGAGGACTTGAGCAAGCGTTTTGCCTTCACCCGGCCTTATGCCCAAATACGAAGCTTTGCGGCTCCACGCGAAAGCGGCTTCGTCAAGAAGCAGCTCTGTACCCACCGGAAGATCGTCGCGAGCCCGCAGTGCGGCAAGGGATTCTGTCGCAAACTCCGAGGCCGGCCTTCGCTCGGTCCGTCGATACAAAACGTTTGGATCGCGAAGCTTCACGCTCTTGATAGACCGTCCCCACTTCGGACCGGTCCAACCGATCTCCACTCCACCGTCCCTCTCCAGCAAGGTAAGGTCGTCTACGAACGCATCACCGGCATTGACGGTCAGATCATCCTGATCGATCGCCGCTATCCAACGACTTGCGTCCGGATTTTTCTCATACCTGTCGAGCAGGTGATCGATCAGGGAAGCAATGTCGGAAAAGCGTTGGCGGCTCATTCTGCAGCTTGGCTTTCCATGTTCAAGCGTGCCGCCAACTCCTCATTTGTTACATATTGCGGATTGGCCGAGCGCATCTCCCGCCGGGCTCTATCTTTGATCTTGATGGATTCTGCCATGGAGACATCGCCGCTACGGAATATATCGATGATGTAATTCAGGTTTTCATAGACAACGGCACGTTTCTCGGTCGGCGCGGCGATGACGACCTGCAGGCCTATGTCTCGATAAAAATCGAGCAGGGTGCGCTGGTTCGGCCCATCCATTTTGCTGAAGGCCTCGTCAAAGACAGCAAGTCCCATACCCATGCCAGCTTGATCTTCGGACTGCCGCGTGCCGTGATAGGCGACGGAAAGCGCAGCGCCGATCACCACATAGAACGGTACTTGCCGCTCGGCCCCGCTGGCGACGCCTCGCCGCCGGTCGAAGCTCGTCGTGCGGTTGGATACGGCGTCGGAAATCTTCAGATCATAGGTGAAGTAATTCTGGTATTCCTGAAAGACCGTGAAGTCGAAAGTGTCGTCCGCCAGCAATTGCTCAACCTGCCGGATCGCCCTGGCATGCCGCTCATCACGAGGCGGCGCGCGCCCGAACAACGCATCGAGCACGCTGTCGTCGGTCTCGCTGTCGCGCACCAGACGGTAAATATCCTCGAATTCCTGCTTGATGGACGCCTTGAGACTGTAGGTTTCATTGTTGAACGGGCGGGACCGGAGCGCTTTGGCAAGCCTGTCCATCTCGACTTCCATTTGTCCGAACCGGCTGTTCAATTCATGAATGAACGTGGTCTTGAACAGCAACGTGACATGATCTGCGACTTCATCGGCCTGCTGCCGGTACCGGATAAGCTCATTGCCCTCAAGTGTGGCAATGCCTTCGTTTACCCAGGTTCTGACGGCTCCGGTAATCAGCGCCTGAGCATAGCCCTCAAGCGGATCCGGGAAAGCAATAGCGTAACGGCCGAGTGCGGCCCTGATCTGATGCTCCAGTTCCCGGTAGTCGTCCCGGGCCTGATTGGCCCGGCTCGCCATATCCTCTGCGATCTTTCGGGGTGAGCGCGACGCGAATTCCGCATAGCGCTTCCGCAGCGCCTGGAAATGCGCCACCGAATGAACCTCTTTTTTAAACTGGCGGCGATTGGTATTCAACGATAGCCACGAACCCACCAACTTTTCATCGACCTGCTTGAGCTCCGTCTCCAGAGTTGCGCGTCGAGACACAAGTTCATACCTGTCTTCATTAAGACTTTTGATCGCACGAGTCGCACGCGCTTCGGCCTCCGTGAGCTGCGGATCGACGTGCGCCGCAATTCTGCCGGCGCGGTCGCGGGCTTCGGCTCTCCGCTCGGCAAGCTCGCTGTAGGCGGTGGTGATGTTTTCCAGCTTGTCCGCATCCTCGACCGGCTGCGCGCATTGTTCAAGCCGGCGCAGAACATCGTCGAAGAAGCGCTCCCTGTCTCGATGGACCTGCAGGAGATCTGCATGCCCGGTGATCTGTTGCTGCAGTGTCGTGATCATCAGTGGCGCTGCGGCCCGGCCAATCTTCATCCCCTGAGCGCGCCGCACCTCCGTGACGAGGCCATCATGATAGGCGCCGTCGACCATAACGGCCCGGCCTCCGGACAGAAGCTCCTCTTGGCTGGAGGCCAGACGAACATTGCCAACCCTGAACACAACGAATGCCATGACGAGTGGATCGTCGCTGTTGACGACCGAGGCCAGTGTACCGCTTTCCGAGATATTGGAGCGTGACTGGAGCTTTCGGGTATTCGCGACACGGCAGCCAGGATAGTCGCCCCTGCCACGCCTCAGAATCTCGGTCGCCCGATAGGCATGGTCGGGATCGACGATCACTGTTTCCCGATCGCGCCCCAGCAGCGACTCGGCGGCATCGCGCCAGTTTTCATCGACTACCTCCGCAGCCTCGCAGAGTGTTCGCGGGCGCATGCCCTCGCGGCGCAGAGCTTCCATCAACCTCGCAGTTGCCGGATCGAGGAGTACCTGCCCCCGCTGCGCGGCTTCGAGTTGTTCGCTGTCGCGATTTATCTCCCTTTCGACCTCGCCTTTCTGGGAAATTGCTTCGTCGCGCTGCTGCTTGGCCTTTTCCATGCCCGAGCGGGCTGCTTCCGCCACAGCGGCAAGCATGGCCTCCATCCTAACAGGGTCCTTGGGCCATTCTGGCGGCGTAACGCCGCGGCTGGCCTCTTCCACCTGCCCGATAGTGCGGATCAATTCGCCGGGATTGATAACGGCCAGTCGATCGCGCAGCCTGAGCAATTCGACGGCCCTGGCTGCTGAGAGATATCGCCGATTGAGCCTTTCCATGACCTCGCCGCTCTGCCGATCGAGGTCTTTGATCTGCCTCTCAACCTCGTTTCGTTGCCCTTGTATGCCGCTCGCCGCCAATTGATCCCTTATCGCGGTCTGCGTCTTTTCTTCCCGCTCAATCTCTTCCTGGACGCGGTCAAGTTCGGCCTCCGCGCTGCGTAAGTCGGATTGCTTCAATCTTTTGTCCGAAAGGTTGACGAAAAGACCGCCCAACGCTTCCCTGAGCAGTGCCGTCTTTTCAATGGCCCGGTAGGTCGCCTCTTTTTCCTGCAGCGTAACATATTCGTCTATCTGAAGGCTGAATGACCGTAGAGCTTCCAGGCGTTCCTCAAGACTGCCGATGGTCTTCTTGATTTCCTGATAGCGCTCGATGGAGCCTCGCAGTTCGTCGATCTTGATGGGGTTTGGCTCAAGCAGGTGTTTTTTGACGAACTGTTCGACGGACGGCATGTCCGAGAAAGACAGCGCTGCGACGAAGGTGCGGATAAACCTCGCAGGATCGCCGCGCAGCTTGTTCGTGAAGAGTATGCGCATATATTCGCGGATGAACGTCCTGCCGTCATCCTGCGTGTGAAGCTGGCCATTGGACGCATTGCAGGCCTGTTCCAGCCGCCGCCTCACGACCCGCCAGTCCGCCGGCCGCAGCACTCCATCCGTCTCATCGATCAGCGTTGCCGAATCCAGCTGGGCACCGTCCGCGACGAAGCGGCCGACAATATCGGCCGTCTGGCCGCGCATCACTTCGATCGCCAATCCCAGGGTCACCGGGCGCCGCCGCCCCTCCGGGTCTTTAAAGACCAGCGCGATGTAGCTCCGCGCATCGTCCCTAAGAAATGCATCGTCGTTGAGCTGGCCAAGGCAGTATCCGGCCAGGGTGCGCTCCGACCGTTGGCCACCCTCGCCTGCCGACCGGTTGAACTTGTATAGCCTCGACGAGCCGCCAGCCATAACGGCTTGGATGAGGTCGATAATCGTCGATTTACCCGCGGCGTTTTTTCCAAGAATTGCCGCGTCCCCGGCCAAATCCAGATCGGCGCGCGCCATCAGATGCCAGTTGACCAAGACAATTCGCCTGAGCTCTATCATGCCACCACCGCCGCGGCGGCCTGATCTTTCGCCTCTGGAGAAGGAATGGCAACGCCTGCAAGAAGGCCCTCCAGCGACGCGACGAAATCGTCTCCCGCGACGGTCGCGACAAGAGCGCGAATATCGAGATCCATGTCTTGCAGGTCAGGATCGAACGGTCCCAATCGAACCATCGCGCGTTTTTCCAGTGTTTCCAGCACCTCCCGGAAAGCGGCAGACGAAAGGCTCGCGCGACGCACGCCGGCGACGATCTCTTGATAGGCGGCATAGGCTTCGTTGAAGCTCGTACGCACCGTGCCCTTGTCCTCGATTTCACCACGCTGCAAGGCTTCTTCCCAGAGACGCCGCAGGACCAACAGCACGACTGTGTCGTCGGTACGCATCCGCGGCAACGTTATCCGCTCGGGATCAGGCAGAATTCCGGCCCATCCTTCGGTTTCACGGTGCACCAGGCGATAGCCTGCCACGTCGAAATATGCCTCTACCAGAGCCTTCAATGCGGGGCGAAGCAGGGTTTCCATCAGAGTGGCCGAACCGCGGTCCTGGACATGGACGAACTGATCACGCATCAGATGCGCAATGAGCCGCGTGACACGCTCAGCATCGCGCGGATTGACTTCTTCCAGTCTGGCGAATTCATGAAGCATGGCCGATCTCCAGTGTAACGTCGCCATCGAGGCGTTTGACGATAAAGCCCGGGCACTCAAGCCAGTCGTTCGAGATGGGCTGCGTCTCATCACGAATGAATTCGAAGCGGCTCCGCATCGCGACCGACAGGCGGGAGCCGCTATCGGCGCCGAGACCGCTGGCGACCAGCAAACGCAAGGCCTCGAAGGCGAGGAAGTCATCGACGGTTTCAATGCGCAGGGATGCCCCATGTGCCTGCCCATGCGGGGCTATGCGCCGCTCCAGAAACCGGCTGACCTTGGCGGGCGAGATGATGAGGCGCTCGAGATAGGCTCTTTCCAACATCCGCCTTTTCTCCATGACCGGATCGGGCAACGGCATCGAAAAGTCGCCATCGGACAGGGCGGGACGCGCGCCACGCGGCTTCGCCAGCAAATCGGGCGCAACAACCGGTATGCGAGGCTCCAGTGGCCCGCGGATCGCGACGTCGCCGCCGCGGCCCGACATCACCTCGTCCAGTTTCTGGATAAGACGCTCGCTGCGCTGAAGAAAACTGGTGCGTCTGCCGGCATAGCGGACCACGTTGCGGAGCCTGGTCTCGAGTCTTACGCGATGCCGCTGAATGCCTTCGAACGCCTCTTCGATCCGCTCGAACACACGACGAATGCTGGCTATGTCTTCATAGACCAGATCGCGCCCTGCGATAGCGGTCGGCACCAGCTTCGCTTCAAGATAAGCGTCCGCGATGGCATCCGTGTCGATATGGGAATCTTCGAGCTTTTCCAGAGCGATCAGGATCGCGCGGCGATGGCGGTAAGGATGGGCGTTAGTCGTGATCGCTGTGTAGTCTCGCAGCAGCACCTGTTCGACGAAATCCTCAAAATAATGCCTCAGGCGGTCGGCAAGCGTATCGGACGAAAGAACCCGACGATCTATGTCCCTCAGCGCCGAAAGAACGCTGCGAAGGTATCGCCCGAAAGCCGCCGCATCGCGCGCCGCCTTGTTCAGGCCCAGTGCATTTTCCGCGGGCTTTTCTTCAACCGCGCGTATGGCGTTGCGGACCTCGATCACCAAACCGCCCAGCTGCTCGACGACTCCCTGTTTCAGCGAGCACAGGAACTCGGCCAGACGCATCGCGCCTGACGGCATCTCCACGGTCGTTTTCAACCCGTAGCTGGCTTCATCAAGCCAGCCGGTCTGCAGCATCCGGTTGTAAATGTGGCGGCTGCGGCTGATCGCAATCCCGGTTGCCTCGTCGTCCGCCCCGTCGATGCGCCGGCGGCGTACACGCCGGCCCGTTCTCGAAACCAGCCGATCCAAATCGATGGCGGCTTCGTCTTCCGCCCAGAGGCAAGGTTCGCGACTGAGGCAATCGTAGATCGCATTCACAACCTCTGCCTGGCTGGGAAACAGCAGATCTGACCGGTAGAAACGCTCGTAAACAGCGAGAATCGCCCGTTCAAAGAGGACACGGTTGGCGCCGGTGAATAGGGTGAATATATCCGGGTCAAGTTGCCCAAATAGCCGCAGACCAGGTGACCCAGCCGACGATGTCGAAACGCTTTCCACCAAGATATCCCCCTGCCCTTGCAGAAATCTGTCGTGAAGGAGCCAACCCAGTCAAGTGTGCCTCCCTCGGAGAAATCACCCGGAGATTGAACGCGCCAAAGTTGTCCACAGATCTTCAGTCCGACAGGGCCACCAACACGCGCCCGCGAATGGTTTCGTTGAGATTCCAGCCTGCCATTGCCCGGCGCAGCCGTTCTCTTCGCGGAAATTTTTGGCAATCTGTTTGCTTGCTGGTGGTTTGGAGATTTCGGTTGCGGGGCCTGATCGCAGGGAGACTTGTGTATCTAATGGTAATGTTGGTATCCGCAACCATAGTGAAACCAGCCGCAGTCACATGGTCAAACCGCCGACGCCAACCGCTTCCAGTCCCTTTCGCAACGCCTTGTTTCATTTCGCTTCCGCTGATTGTCGCTGCGCCCAGGACATCGTGGCAAGCCGTCTCGACGGCATCAGCAATGCCAGAATGGCGAGGGCGCCGTGCCAGCGGACAAGCTTCCGCCGCCCAGGATCAAAAGCGTAGTGTTCGGGCCGGGCAAAGCCCGGACGACCGTGAATATATCGATGAGGCGCTTAGCACTAACCAACTACAGACATCGACGGCCTGGTGTTTGAGACCAGGGAGATCGCCGAACCGCCGCCGACCGAGGGCATCGAGAACGGCACCAAGACGGCCTTAAGTGCAGCCGATCGTGGCGGTAATCGCTTATATCGCTTGAGGCGTCGGCGAAGTCGTGATGAAGAGCGCGATAGCGCTCTTCATCGTTGCAGGCCGGAACCAGCATGCTGTTGGAGTAGATCCCGGCCTTTCTGGAGTTCTTCGGCTTTCCGTCCAAGACAGCCGAAGAATTGCGCGTGGTGGCGACGATCTAACGGCCGAAGCGATTAGGACAAAGCCGATAAAGCCCCCCCTCACGCCGTCTTGGCGCGCCAGAGCCGTTCTTCGGAAGTATCCTCGTATCCCAGCTTGTCGAAACTCGCGACTTCGAGAAGCAGTCCCCAGGATGAGCGCAGATATATCCAGTCAAAGCCCTTCAGTGGGCCCTCGGTGATGAGGTTGGGGCCTTCCAGCAGTTCGATGCCTTGCGCTCGCAGGCGTTCCACGGATGCGTGAACGTCCTCCACCTCGAAACACATGTGCACGCCGCCGACTTCGGACGGCCGTTTGTGAGGGGTTTCCTCCTCGCCGCTATATTCGAAAAGCTCAACGCTTGTACCGGCGCCGCAACGCAGGAAGACGAGGTCACGGATCGTCGATTGCGGCGCAGCTCCGATCTTCTTGGTCATGAAGTCCTGATCGACATCGAATGGGCCGGTGCGGAAAACTTCGACCGCGCCGAAGACCGCTTTGAAAAAGGCGATGCCCTCTTCGATATTGGGCACCGTAATGCCGATATGGTGCATGCCGTAGACTTTGTTTGTCATGTTCTTCCTCCCTTTGGGAAGCGGACGGTGCCCGCATGATTTAGCGTTTTGAACAGGCGGGGAGAGCCAGAGTTCCCGAACGCTGAAGCCGTCAACGGGCCGCCCGGCCGCCGCGAACCGCCGAATAGATCAGGGCCGCCACAACGATCAGGACGCCCTGGAAAAAGTACTGATAGGTCTGCGACAGGTTCAGGAAAGTGACGGCGCTGAGCACTTCGGTGAGCAGAACAGCACCAAGCACCGTCCCGATGAAGGTTCCGCGGCCACCGGCGAGACTGGTGCCACCGAGAACCACCGCGGTGATGCTTGAGAGCGTGTAGTTGACGCCTTGCCTGGGGTCGCCGACGCCGATCTGCGCCATCAGCATGACGGCACCGAAGCCGGTCAGAACCGAACATGCGATATAGCCGGCGATATAGGTGATATCGATCGGAATACCGACCCTGCGCGCGGCATCCTCGTTCGATCCGACGGCTCTTAGACGCCAGCCCGATCTGGAATTGCGCAGAACGTACTCGCCTGCCAGCGTTATCGCGACGAGGACGAGAAAGGCGACGGGAAACGGCCCCAGCTGCCAGTTGATCCAGTCAGTCACGGCGTAGCTGATATATCCATCAGGATTTTCCCGCAGCAGAAAGCTCATCCCCTGGATCGCGATATACATCGCGAGCGTCGCCGCGATCGGCGTGAAATTCGCGTAGCGTATGAGCACGCCGTTGATCGTGCCGATGGCCACCGCGCCGGCAAGCATCATCAGGAACCCGACGGCGACCATTGTGCCCGACATTTCATCGGTCACGAAGAAGGACGCGACAACAACCAGAAAGCCGGCAAGCGGCCCGACCGAAAGATCGATCCCGCCCATCAGCAGCGCGATGGTTTGTCCGAGCGCTATGAACCCCAGCGCCGTGGCGAGCAGAAAGATGTTGTTGATGTTGTAGACCGACAGGAAATTTTCGTTCTGGGCATTCACATAGAGGCCGAGGAGCACGGCGACGATCGCAAGCGGCACGACGGGCGCATTGTCGGACTGCATGAAATGCCTCAGGCGCTTCATGTGTCCGCTGCTCTTCACCGCGTCGGCATGGTCATGCGTCTCTGAATTGACCGCCGCCGCGACAATCCTCTCTTCCGTCACCTCATCGCCTTCCAGCGTGGCGACGACATGGCCGCGCGACATGACGATGACCTTGTCGCACAGTCCTTGCAGCTCGACGGCATCTGAGGAATTGACGATGACGGGTGTACCGGCATCGCAGACATCCCGCAAAATGCGGTAAATCTCGAAGCGCGCTCCGACATCGACGCCCTGCGTCGGTTCGTCAGCAACGACCAGTCCGGGTTCCGAAAGCATCGCCCGCGACATGACGACCTTCTGCTGGTTGCCGCCGGAGAGCGACAGGATCGGCGCGTCCATGCTCGGCGTCTTGACCGCGAGTTCGCCGAAGATTTCGCTGACCTTCTTGTGCTCCTTCTTGCGGCTCATGATGCCGCCGGATGCAAACTTTTCAAGTGCCGAAAACGTCGCGTTCTCGCGCACGGTCAGACCACTCGCCACGCCTTCCCGATGCCGATCGGACGGCATGAAGGCTGCTGCCTCCAATAGTGCTGCCTGCGACAGGGCCTGTCCTCTGAGCTCGATCGTACCCTGTGATGCCTGCAGTCCAGCCATGGCACGCATCAGCGTTGCCTGACCATTTCCCGCGACGCCAGCGACCCCGATGATCTGGCCACGTGGAAGGTCGAAACAGACATTAGTTAGCCCACCACCACTCAAGCCGGCGACAGAAAGGCCGATCTCCGTTGATTGACCGGCCGCTTTCGGCGGAAAGGCCGCTTCGAGCGTACGCCCGACAATGAGCCCTACAAGCTCGGCATCGCCAATTTCCCGCACCAGTGCGCCGCCACGAAACTTTCCATCACGGAGAACCGTGACCCTCTGAGCAATCTGACGGATCTCGCCAAGGCGATGCGTTATGTAGACGACTGCGGTTCCTTCCGCGGCTGCCTTGCGTACGAGACTGAAGAGCGTCTCCGTCGCGTCCTGATCGAGCGAGGCGGTCGGTTCGTCGAGAATGAGCAGCCGCGGCCTGACGGCAAGCGCCTTGCCGATTTCGAGCAGATGTTTCTCGGCAACGGTCATTTCTCCTGCACGCATGCGCAGAGGCAGGTCCAGCCCCACCGTCTCAAGCATCTGCCGCAGAGCGGCAGGCGACCGCTGCTCGGAAAGCGCGGATGCTGATAGCGCGACGAGCAGATTCTCCTCGATCGAGAGGTCGTCAAGAATGGCCGGATGCTGGAAACAGATGCCGATGCCGTTCGAAGCGGCGATTTCCGGCGTCATTTGCTTGATCGGCTGGCCTTCAAAGATGATCTCACCCTCACTCGGCTGCAGCGTGCCGGAGATGATATTCATCAATGTCGATTTACCGGCACCGTTCTCACCGAGGATCGCGTGCACCTCGCCCTGGCGAAATTCGACGCTGACGTCGCGAAGCGCCGGGACGCCCGAAAAATACTTCGAGATGCCCACCAGACGGATGGTCACGTCGCTCTCGGCCGACATGTGCGTTTCATTCATACTGATCTCTGCTGCTGCCATGACATGAAATCCGACTTCGGGGATGTCTGCCCGGGCGAAAGACCCGAGCAGATGGATGACGAGGTTGCGTTACTTCGTGACGGCCTTTGCCTGATCCTCAGGCGGCAGTTCGGAAGAGAGGTAGATCGCACCGGGCAAATCCTTGCGGCATTTCACGGCAGTGGCGCCGCCTGCAACCGAATCTTCGAATGGAGGCGCCTTGAAGGTCGCGTCCGCCGGCGGGGTGCCGTCGGTGGCAAGCGCGACAGCCCATTGGACCGCGAGCCGGACGTTGTCATTGCCGGTTGCTACCGTGAACAACTTGAAGTCCGGGTTGCTGGCCTTGTTCTCTTCGTAGAAGCAACCGAGCGAATTGCCGTCGGATGTCGCAAGCGCCGGGATCGATTTGCCCTGCTTGCCGAACAGCGGCAGCGCGCCCACCATCGACGGGCCGAAGTCGGAGATGATGACGTCGATCTTCGGGTTCTTGGCGATTTCGGCGGTCAGCACCTTCTGCGTCAGCGCCGGATCCCAGTTCGTGACGGCAAAGGGAGCCTGGTTCACGAACACATATTCAGGCCCGAGGATCTTCTGCATGCCCTTCAACTCGTCCAGACCCTGGCTGTTGCCGGCCGGACCGCTGAGGAAGAGGAGGTTGCCTCCCTTCGGAAGCACGCTCTTGATCCACTTGCCCCAGTTCTCGCCGTCATTTTCGAAGGAAGCGCCGACGAACTTCGAATAGTTCTGGCCATCCTTGCCGCCGACCGCGACGCGATAGGGCACGACAACCTTGCCGGATTTGAAGACGCTGGTCAGCGCAGGAAGAACCGCCGGGCCTGCATCCCCGAAGACCACCAGCGCGTCGATCCCCTTCGCCGCCATGCTCTTGATGTCGGAGATCGACTTCTGCGTATCGCCCTGGCCGTCTGCATACTCATACTTGGTGATGCTCGGGCACAGTTCGACGGTCTGCTTGCCCGACGCGGTGGTGACCTGGCGCCAGCTATTGCCGCCGTAGCCGTCGAGCAGTGCAAGCGACGCCTTCTTGGGACCGCACCAGGATGGCGTTTCGGCCTTGGCGAGATCGGCGCTGGCGAAAGCCGCAACGGCCACCGCCATCGAAAGTGCCAATTGCTTGGCGGTAGAAACATGTCTCATTTTTTATCCTCCACTTTTTTTGCCCCAGTCGCTGGTCTTGAATTTACCGTCCATCGGAACGAGTAAACACCGATGCCAAAACCCAGGGCGAGCGCCTGGATGATGGTCTGAGCCGAAAACGGCACACCGACTGTCAGTGCGAATTGGCTCAGTTGGTTCAGGAAGAAGGCGGCGACGACCGTCGAGATCGGAAACCCGCGGCCACCCAGCAGTGACGTGCCGCCGAGCACGACGACGGCCACGGATGGCAACAGCAGGGTATCGCCCTGAAAGGCCGTCGGTTCGCGCGTGATGCCGGCGATCAGGATACCGGCAAGGCAATAGAGCAGCTGTGCCCAGACATAGGCCATCATCTGATGACGGCGCACGCTGAGGCCAGCCGCCCGCCCGGCAAACGGGTTGGCGCCGATGGCTTCGAACCTGCGCCCGGCAACCGTCTTCTTCAGCGTGAAAAACACCACGAGCATCGCGGCGAGCGCAAAGAGGACGGAGTTGGGCACTCCGAATGTCTCTCCGCCCGCGATCGCCGCCAGAAGATTGGTGGTGATGGAGGGCACACCTCCGGAAATGGCAAAGACCACGCCGTAAAGCAGCGCATTCGTTCCGATTGTGGCGATGATGGCGTTCAGGCGGAACAAGCTGACCAAAAGGCCGTTCAAGACGCCGGCCGCCAGCGCAATGCCGATGGAGACGAGTACCGCCTGGTATAGCAACGCGTCGTCTTGCTGCGGATAGTGCGTGGCCATAACCACGGCAAGAGACACGGCCCCTGGGAGGGAAAGGTCGAAGCCGCCCTGCTGAACGACAAGCAGCTGCCCCAGTCCGACAATGGCGATGATCGCCGCAAAGGGCAGGCTTCCGGAGAGGGCGCCGGATGAAAGGCTGGACGGCGCGAAGAGACCGCAAAGCAAAACAAGCAGCAAGGTCGAGAGCACGACCGTCAGGAAGCTTCGCGCCACCGGTACCGGCATGAATGGCTCCTTGATGCGCTGGCCTGGAGCGATGGAGGTGATGTTCGTCATCGAAACGCGTCTTTCCAGCATTGTTCACGACAGAGTCGTCCGTTCCGCGGGCGCAAGCGCTGCAGGGGGAAACTCAACGAAGATGTATTCCGGCTTGGCGCTAGAACTCGCGCCCGTTCATCATCCAAACGATCGGTGATGCGGCGCGGCTTGATTTTTTGGCAATGAGGGTATTTGAGCGCGAATGCGTTCTTGGGCGCGAAGCCTCATAATCGGCGTAATAGCCGCTGCAGGCGCAGCCTGCCTGCGCAAGCCAGTCTCGGACCTTGTCCCAGTTGATAAGACCTACCGCTCTCATTTTCCCTCCTCCTTAGAAAATTGGCCGGTATTGAAATTCAGTGGCTACCGCGTCAGGCGCTGCTGCCTATCGTCGGCCGCCACTCATAAATACTGACGGTCGAATAGACCTCATGGCGCACGAACGGATCTTCCGAACTGAACCGGCGCATATCGTTTAGTGAAGCAACCTCGGCGACGACGACACCGCCGCTGCCCTTCCCGGCCTCATCCAAAATCGGTCCGGATTGGACCACCCGGATGCTCCCCGAGCGAAGGTGACGCTTGTGATCTTCGAGATAAAGTTCTCGCATATCCGCCTTGTCTGGGTTGGATAAAGCGACACGAACCACAAGCATCTTCTCTAGCTCCTCACCAAGCTCACTACTCGCTCCTCCCGAGCGGGCGACTTTTAACTGTCGCTGGTATGATGGTACGCGGACTGAGAACAAAGGAAACAAGGGATTTATCCATTTTGGATGTCCGTTATTTTCGCCCGGGCCACCCTCTTAACGCATGGCGCCGCGAGAGCCCGGCCCACCGATTCCCGGGGGCCGTTCTCCCCGGAATGCGCGGCCAAGCAGATCGCCCAGCTCCCGCTTCTCGAGTTCGCGCGGGTTCCAGTAGGCATTGGACATCGCCTGTTCGAGAGCGCTTTCGACGCTGCCGTCGGGCATTCCGAGATCCTTCAACGACATCGTCGCCCCAAGCTGCTTGGCAAGATCGAAAAGACCTGCTGCTGGATCATCAGCGCCCATGGCCCGCGATAGGCGCTTCATCGCCGCTGGAACTGCGGGCGCATTATATGCAACCGCATGCGGAAGAACCGCCGTGTGCAGTTGGGCATGAGGCAGATTGAACATCCCGCCCAGCGTATGGCAAAGCTTGTGATGCAGCGCCATGCCGACCGAACCGAGGCAGACGCCGCATAGCCATGCGCCGTAGAGCGCGTCCGAACGCGCATCCCGGTCGCCGGCATCGGCGTGAATGAGCGGCAGCGAACGGGTTATCGCAGATATTCCCTGTTCCGCCATCAGCGAGATGATGGGGTTCGCTTCGCGGGCGTAGAGCGCTTCAATGGCATGTGCGACAGCATTGATGCCGCTGGTCACCGACAGCGCAACCGGCAACGTCAAGGTCAGATCGACGTCGTACATGACGACTTCAGGAAGAATGCGCGGATCGGACTTTGTGACTTTGCGGCCGCCTTCCGTTTCTCCCAGGATCGGCGTTGCTTCGGAGCCTGCATAGGTCGTCGGCACGACAATCTGAGGCAGATCGGTGCGAAACGCGATCGCCTTTCCGAGACCGGTCGTCGAGCCGCCTCCGACCGAAAGCACGGCATCGGCCGAGCATTCCTCGAGGAACCGCATGGCATCGATGGTCACCTCAACCGGGGTGTGCATCTGCGCCTTCGAGTAGGTCGCAACGACACGCGATCCCAGATGCGCCGCGATATCGGCCGCCTGCCCGGCCTGTTCCGGCGTCGAAAGCACGAGAATTCGCTTTGCTTTCAGCCGATCCGCCTCTTCGGGAAGGCGTGCAACCGTGCCGCTGCCGAAGACGACGCGGCCGGGATTTCCGGTATAGACGAAATCTTCCAATGCCCCGCTCCTATCGCGTCTGACTGGGTCTTGCGAGAACGAAATCATAGTCGGACCGCCAGAGCGTTTCGCCGTCTTCGACCCGCGTGAACGGCGCAACGAGTGTCTTCTTGACGCCGAATACCGTGTCCGACTCCAGATAGGGATCACCACCGACGAAGGTATGCGTCACCAGCTTCTGAAAGCCGTCTGCCCGAACCATGTAGTGCATATGCGCCGGCCGGTATGGATGACGTCCGAGGCTGGCCAGCATCTTTCCAACCGGCCCGTCGTCGGGGATCGGATAGGAGACAGGCTTTATGCCGACGAAGCTGTAACTCCCGTCCGCACCGGTCACGAAGACGCCCCGGTTGTTCCACTTCGGCTGGATATCGGGCTGCTGGACGTCGTAATAGCCTTCGGCGTTATCGGACCAGACGTCGATTTTGGCGCCAGGCACCGGATTTCCGTCGAGATCGAGCACCCGGCCGATAAAGAGACAGCTTTCACCCTTGCCATCCAGGCAGATCTGGTCGCCCATCTCGCGAACCGCGCAGCCCTCGACGTGGAACGGCCCGAAGACCGTGTTTTCGGTCGCGCCCGCCGGGCGGCGGTTGTTGATCGCATCGACCAGCATCGAAAGGCCAAGTGTATCGGACAGCAGGATGAATTCCTGCCGCTCCTCAGTGCAGATCTGCCCGGTCCGCGTCAGGAAATCGATGCCGAAATCCCATTCGTCCTGGGTCAGATTGATCTCGCGCGAGAAATTGTGGAGATGCTTGACGAGACAAGCCATCACCTCGGCAAGGCGCGGATCGACATTCCTGCCCATTCGCGCATTGACGGTCGCAACCGAGTTCTCCTCGGTGAAAAACCCCGACGGCGTGGCACTTCCGCCCGCTTGATCCGGCATATGCTGCACTCCTGACATTTACGGAATGATCCGATCGGCGCGCAGCCGCTCGAATGCATCTATGAACGAGCCTGTCGTGTCCTGGTAATCGAGGAAACCGAGCTTGCGGCTGCGGCCCATATCGTTGAACGTCTCGATCTGCCGGCCGAGATCGGCATCGGAATGCCAGAAGGACGCGACGCGGGAGAGCGCATTCGGCTGCAGATCGAACTTCTTGACCATCTCGTTCCAGACCGGCTCAGCGCCGCTCATCTGCTCTTCGAGCGGCGTCGGTACGCCGGAATAGGGAGCGGCCTCGATGCCAAAATAGCTGGCAATCCGCGGCCAGAGCCATTTCCATCGGAACACTTCGCCATTGACGACATTGAAGGCGAGATTGGCGGCCGTCTTCGTCGTCGCAGCCCATTTGAGATGTTTCGCGAGCAGCCGCGCATCGGTGACATCGGTCGCCGCCTGCCATTGCTCGGGCGAGCCGGGGAAGGCAAAGGGCCTGCCCGTCTCGCGGCAGATCGAGGCGTAGACCGCGAGAGTCGCCGCCATATTCATGGCGTTTCCAACCGCATAGCCGATCAGCGTGTGCGGACGGTGGATGGACCAGGTAAAGCCGTCCCTCGCCGCCGCCGCAAAGACCTCGTCTTCCTGTACATAGTAGAAATTCTCGCCAGGGAGCCGCTCCTGCTCTTCGCGGAAGGGGGTCTCGGGCTGCGTCTTCGCGTAGGATTCGAACGGCCCGAGATAATGTTTCGTGCCTGTGGTCAGGGCGACATGCTCGACGCCGCGCCCCTCAAGGGCATCCAGCACGTTGCGCACAATCGCGCCATTGACCTCGCAATTCTTCGCCTCGGTCTCCTGCCGCGACCAGGCCGTGATGAAGACGTGGCTTGGCCTTGCATCTGCAAGGGCTGCACGAACCGACTTGCTATCGACGAGGTCGCAGCTCAACGTCTTCACGCCGGCAATCGGGCTTTGCGAGCGCGACAGGCCCGAGACTGCCCAGCCGCCTTCGGCCAGGAGATTTTCGGCGAGATTGCTTCCGGTGATACCGGTTGCTCCAACGATCAATGCGTGTTTGCTCATGGTCTATCCGTTCAGCAGCGTGATCTTGATGCTCTTCGTCGGATCCTGGCCAAACGAGAAAGCATTGACCGCATCGGTCAGGGCGAAGTCGTGCGTCTGGATCGGCGAGAGGTCGATGCCCGTCCGCTCGAGGAAGCGGATAGCCGCCGGCCAGACGCCGGGGGAGCCGATGCAGCCGCGCACGGTCAGGCTCTTCATCTGGATCTGGCCGATCACCACGGGCACCTTGCGCCCAATATTGATCCCCACCATCGACATCCGGCCCTCTTCGCGGGCGTAGTCGAAGGCGGCAGCCAAGGATGCGTCATGACCGGACGCCTCGATGACGAGATCGGCGCCGTGGCCGCCCGTCAACTCGCGGATCCGGTCGGCAGCGCCGCCATCGGTCGGATCGATCGCCACGTCAGCACCGAGACGCTTTGCCACCTCGCGGCGCGAGGCCAGCGGATCGACGACGATGACGCGCGCGCCCATGCCGATTGCCGCCGCGGCCGAGACCAGGCCGATCGTACCACCACCCGAGACCACGACCGTCTCGCTGGCATTGGTGCCGCCTGAGCGAAGCACGGCATAAAAACCACAGGTGAAAGGCTCGATCAGTGCAGCTTTCTTGTCATCGACAGCGTCGGGCAGCTTGTGCAGCCATTCCGGATTGACGGCAAAGAATTCGCGGTCGGCACCGCTCATGGAGAAGCCAAAGTGATGCAGCCGTTCCGGCGTGCGCACCACGCATTCGCCGACGACACGGTCGCCCTTCCTGAAGCCCTTGACGTTGCGGCCGACCTCGACGATCTCGCCACTCCATTCGTGACCAGGCGTTACGGGATAGGATATCGGGATGATGTAGCGGCCGGCCAGAAGCTCGTAGTCGGAGTGGCAGATGCCGACTGCCTTGGTGTGAACCAGGACTTCGTTCGGTGAGAGATCAGGCATGCCCACGTCAGCGATAACGGGCTTTTCCGGTGCTTCGAAAACCAGAGCTTTCATGTTTCCCTCCTCAAATCTCGACCAGCGCACCGCTCTTCGACGAGCGCACGATGGCTTCCAGCAAGGCAATATTGTTGATCATGTCTTCGCCGGTGATCGGATACTCGGCCTCACCACGGACCGCACGGGCAAAGGCTCTCAGGTTGTCGCGAACCGGTTCCGCGGGCGCGACTTCGCGCACCGTGATCGGCTTGTTCTTCCAGCCTTCGGTGACGATCCACCCATCGGGTGCCTCGACATGCGCCTTGTCACGCACTTCGATCCATCCATCGGTGCCGAAGATCGCGAAACGCGAGATGAAGGGCGTGGCGAGCGTCGCCGAGACGTATGCAGACCCGCCGCCGGCAAAGCGGATATGCGCGCTCATCGTATCGCCCTGCGGAATGCCGGAAGCGAGGTTCTCGCAGATGACGCGAACGTCCTTCGCGGGACCCATCAGCTTGACCGAAAGGTCCGTAAGGTGGATGCCGGTCGCCGTCATGCCGCCCGCGGGAGCCTGATCGGCCTTCAGCCGCCAGTTCGACGGATCGAGACCGAGGAACTTGTCGTGACTGAAATTCGCCTCGATCTGCAGCAGCCGGCCGAGTTTTCCGGATTCGGCAGTTTCCAGGATTTCGGCGATCGGCGGCTCGAAGCGGCGCTCATGGCCCATGCCCAGCACCAGCCCAGCCTTCTTGCAGAGCGCGACCGAAGCTTCGGCACCGGCCCGGCTCAGGTCGAGAGGCTTTTCGCAAAAGACATGCTTGCCAGCGGCGACCACGCGCGCAATCTGTTCACGATGCAACGAATGCGGTGTCGCAAGCACGACGGCTTCGATCGCCGGGTCGTTCAGCGCCTCGTCCATATCCGTCGAATATTGCAGGCCCATTTCGGCGGCAAAGGCGGCTGCATCGGGATTGGGATCGATTCCGCGCACGAAATGCATCTGCGCGCCACCGGCGTTGACGAGGCTTGCCATCTTGCGGCCCCACCAGCCGAGACCGACCAATGCGGTTGCGACCGGATTTTTCTCGATCACGGTCATCGATTGTCCACCCGCTTGCTGAAGGGATGGACGTTGACGCTCTTCCAGACACCGGCCTTTGTGAAGGGATCGGCCTTGTTGAAGGCAACGATCTCTTCCTTGGTCTCGGCTTCGAAAACGAAGAGCGAGCCGATCATGGTTTCGTTGTCATCGGCAAGCAACGGACCTGATATGACGGTCTTGGTCTTGCCGGTGGAAAGATAGGCCTTGTGGGCATCATAATTGGCAAGCCGCTTTTCGACGACGCCCTCGTGGTCGAGGCAATGGACAGCGTAAAACATCGATTATTCCTTTTGAATTCAGGCGATTGAGTAGCCGCCATCGACCATCAGAAGCTGGCCGGTGATGCCGCTCGCCGCATCGGAGAGCAGGAAGGCGACCGTTGCGGCAATCTCTTCAGGTTTGATCAGGCGGTTGACCGGCGTATCGTCTAGCCACTTCTGCATGACGGCGGGCTGGGCCCGGCCAACCTCCGCCAGCATGACGGTATCGGTGTATCCAGGGCCGACGGAGTTGACGCGAACGCCGGACCTTGCCCATTCAGCCGCGAGAACCCGGCACATGTGAGCGACACCGGCCTTCGACACGTCGTAGCCGACATGCAGTTCCGGCCGCACGGCTTTGACGCCGGCGATCGATGCCGTCATCACCACCGAACCGCGCCCGGCGGCAACCATCGACCGTGCGAAAGCCTGAACGGTCCAGAAGACGCCGTCGAGATTGACGGACATCACAGTGCGCCAATCAGCCTCGGTATGCTCCAGCGCCGGACGCTCATAGGACATGCCGGCATTGGCGAAGATGCCGTCGAGAGCGCCGAAGCGCTCGCCGACCTTCGCCGCTGCGGCCTCCACCGAGCTCTTGTCGGTGACGTTGAAAGTCACGGCCTCAGCTTTTCCTCCGGCCGCGCGAACCGCATCGCGCGTCTTCTCGACGGATGCATCGCGGTCGGCGGCAACGATCGTGGCTCCGAGCGAGGCGAGATAGAGGGAGGTGGCGCTGCCGATGCCGCCTGCGGCCCCCGTTATCAGGAAGGTCCGGCCACTGAGATCCATAGGGTTCTTCATGGTCAGGCCTTCATGTTGACAAGGATTTTCATATGGGTCGCCTTCGGATCGAGCAGCGCTTCAAAACCCTTTTCAACCACATCCTCAGGCGCGATCTCAGCGGTCACGACCTTTTCGACCGGGAAGATCCCGGCACCAATCATCGAGGCGATGCGCGGCCAGATCGTAACGGGGTAGCACCACGTCGCCTCGACGGTGATATCCTTCAGCGCCCAGAGCATCGCATCGATTGCGGCCGGCTTCACATGAAGGCCGACCTGCACAACGGTCCCGCGGCGGCGCACAGCCTTGGCGCAAAGATTCAGCGATGCTTCAGCGCCGACGCATTCGAGCGCGACATCGACGCCCACACCTTCTTCCGTCTGATCGCGGAACAGCTTCTCGGTATCCGTCTCGCGCGGATCGAAGACGATCGCCTCAGGCACGAGCTGTTGGGCCAGCGCGCGGCGGTTCGGATTGAGCTCGGAGACGAAGATCTTGGTCGCGCCGGCCGCCTTTGCCGCAAGCAGGACCAGCGCACCGATCGGGCCGACGCCGGAAACGAGGACGCTGCTGCCGCTCGTCACGCCGCCGCGATCGACACCATAAACGGCAACGGCAGCCGGTTCGATCATTGCCGCCTGGACGTCCGAGACCGTATCCGGCACCGGAATGGCGTTGTAGCCGTTGACGACGGCGCGCTCGCCCATGCCGCCCCAATCCCAGGAAAGGCCGACGACTGCCATGTTCTCACTGAGATGGAAAAGGCCACGGCGGCCGTAGTAATCATCGCGCGGCGATATCAGCGGCTGGATGGAAACGCGCGATCCCGGCGAAACGTGCGTGACGTTCTTGCCGACTTCCAGAACACGTGCTGAAAACTCGTGGCCGAGGATCTGCGGAAGTGTGGCGCCGGAATAGGCATTGGGCGTTGCCGGCGTAACGATCGGGCCCGCAATATATTCGTGGATGTCGGTGCCGCAGATGCCGCAGACCAAGGGCTCGATCAGCACCATGTCGTCTCCAAGAGGACCGCTCGGGGCGGGGACGTCTTCGACGCGGATGTCTTTCTTCGAGTAGTATCGTACAGCCTTCATTGCCATGCCTTTCGTGATTGCCGTTTGCGGCCGCTGTCGCGGACCAGTCGTATTCGTTTCAGATGAGGACCATGCCGCCATCGACCATCACCGTTTGTCCAGTGACGTAATCCGACGCATCGGAGGCGAGGAAGGTCGTCACGCCTGTGATGTCTTTTGGGAGCGAGACGCGTCCGAGCAGAATGGATTGCGAGAATTCGTTGAGCGCCTGCTCCGGCTTCTCGGTCAGCCCGTGTTCGATGAATTCGCGGTCGAGCTGTTCCCACAGCTCCGTCTTGACGACGCCGGGGCCGAAGCAGTTGACGGTGATCTTGTGCTCGGCCAATGCGCGGGCCGCAGCCTGAGTGATAGCCACGACGGCAAATTTCGATGCACAGTAATGGGCGAAGAGCGGATAGCCCTGCTTGCCGGCGATCGAAGCCGTGTTGACGATCTTTCCGCCGCCGCCCTGGGCGATCATCTGCTTTGCAGCTTCCTGCGTTCCGATCAGGACGCCACGCCCGTTGATCGCCATGATGCGATCGAAGTCCTCGTCGGTGACTTCGAGGAACGGGCAGGTCTGGCTGATGCCCGCATTGTTGAACATCACATCGAGCCGGCCAAAATGCGAGACGGTCTTTTCGATCAGCGCCCGGACGTCCTTGCGGTTCGATACGTCCACACTCGCAGCAATGGCACTCCCGCCTTGCGAAGAGATTTTTGCCGCCGTCTTCTGCGCAGCTTCAGCGTTCAGATCGGCGATGACGACATGCGCGCCTTTTTCGGCCAGATCTGCAGCGATGCCCGCACCGATGCCCCGTGCTGCACCCGTTACGATAACCACTTTACCGGCAACAGCTGCAACTGCGCTTGATCCCATCTCAGATGCTCCTCCAACATGCTGACGAAAGCCGGCAACAAGGCATCGTCCGCGGCAGCCCGAGCTTCCGCGTGTCTATACTTTGCTGACGGCTTTTATTCCTCCCAAGGAACCGCCGTGCGATCCGAAATTAAAGCTACGGGTGAAGATGCACTTGGACAAATCCTTAATTGTCCGAAACGGATATTTTCCATGCAGCAAACGATCTCACTCCGGCGCTAGTATTTCCATGGGAGGAGAGAGCATGCGCCGAGCCAGCCTGACGGCCGTATCGGGTAGTCCAAGCTTCCTCTTGAAATCGCGGCGTCGAATACTTCTGGATGGCAGCCGCCTCCAGGGAAGGAAGGTTTTGCATGAGCGACACGTTGAGGGTGGGATGGGCCGGCATCGGAAAGATGGGAGCCCCGATGAGCAGGCGTGTTCTGGAACACGGATATCCCCTGTCCGTCTACGAACCGCTTCCGGAAAATCGTGCGTCGGTGGTCGCCCAAGGCGCAAACGTCGCGCACAGTCTTGAGGATCTCGTCGAAGCCGCCGACGTGATCATGCTCACCATTCCGAACGATGCCATTCTGCGCCAGCTCACGCTTGGGCCATCGGCGCTGGTCGACCTCCTCAAGCCCGGTCAGATTCTGGTGGAGATGAGTACCGTTTCGCCGGAACTCTCGGCCGAAGTTGCGGAAGCGCTCGGCCGCAAGGGTGTTGCCTATCTTCGTGCGCCCGTTTCGGGCAGCACCGTCACAGCATCATCAGGCATGTTGTCGGTGATGGTTTCGGGGCCCGAGGCGGACTATCGCAAGATCGAACCAGTGCTGGCGAGCTTTTCGTCGAAACAGTTCTATCTCGGTGAGGGTGAAGAGGCACGCTATCTGAAACTCGTTCTGAACGCTCTGGTCGGCGCGACCGCGGCCCTTCTCGGAGAGGCTTTGACCCTCGGACTGAAGGGAAATCTTTCGGTCGAGACGATGCTGAACGTCATCTGTGAAAGCGCGGTTGCCTCGCCGCTGATCGCCTACAAGCGCGATCTTCTGGTGAAGCGGAATTTCGATCCGGCATTTTCGGTTTCGCAGATGATGAAGGATTTCGATCTCATTCTCGGCGCTGCAAAGTCCGACCACGTGCCGATGTATCTCGCCTCGATGATCCGGCAGCAATATGAAGCCGCCTTCGCCGATGGCCTTGCCGAGAAGGACTTCTTCGTCCTCTTCGAACAGGCCGAGCGCCTCGCGGGGTTGAAGCCTGATCAATCCGCAACATCGCAGGCGCTCAAGGCCATATAGGCACGCTGGTGAAAGAAAGATTTGCCAGCTAGTCTGATCGTCGGCAATGCGACGGTTGGGAGGCCGCCTTGAACGAATATGAAATGTTGCGCGTCATCGATTTCATCGAGAAGACGCGCCGGCCCTTCAGGGAGGTGGTTGAAGCGGCCGACGATGATGCCATCTGGCTCATCGTCACCTTCCTGATCAAGTCGCATATCCTCAGCCAGACCGTTTCGATCTCGACGCTCGGGCAGGAATCCGGTCTGCCCTACGCAACGTCGATGCGGCTGATCAACAAGCTCATAGACAACGGCTCTATCACCAGGGTGTCGAAAGGTTCGACGGGGAAGAGCTTTGTACTGCAGCCAAGCGAACAGCTTCTCCGCTCCTTTGAAATCTATGCCCGCAAGACAAAGTCTCTTCTGGCGCAAACCCTGGGTCTGCGCGCCGGCGAAGAGGAGGACGAATATTATTTCGGGGGCACACCTCTGGGATCGCAGATCATTCCGCCGATGCGCCTTGTCCAGAAACGGGCGGAATCGCAGATCGAGCTGCGCTTCCTGCTGAATGACGACAACTATTTCTCGGCCATGCGCAACATGTGGGCCGACTTCCGTAACAATCTGGCGTCGCGCAAGAACTTCGACCTGCTGCCCCTTCCCGAGCTTTATCGCCGGGCGCGCGAGAATGGTGCCAAACCACTCTCGGACTACGATGTCATCGCGATCAACATGCCATGGCTCGGGGAATTCGCCGAAAGTGGCATCGTCCGGCCGATCGATCAATATATCCAGAAGACCGGCATCAATCCGCTCGACTTCCACCCTTCGATCTGGTCGTCCGCCACTTGGGAAGGCAAGGACTACGGCGTCCCCGGCTACTGTACTGTCGAGCTCCTTGCGGCGCGCAAGGACCTATTTGCCGACGCAGGCTTGTCCTTTCCGAAGACCTTCGACGACGTCATCAATGCCGGGCGCAAATTCCACGCGCCTGACGAGGGCATGTTCGGCGCCGTCTGGGACGGTGCCCGCGGCATGCCGATCGCATCGAGCTTTCTGTTCTTCATGGGCGCCTGCGGCCATCCCGCCATATCGCTGCGCAAGACGCGTTCCGGCTTCACCCTCGACGGAGCCAATCTGGAGGAGCTGAGCTGCACCATCCTGTCTGATGCCGGATTTGCGGCGCTCGACTACATGCGCCGGCTGATGGAGATATCGCCGCCGAAAATTCTCGAGATGGCGTGGGATCAGACGCTCCAAGTATTTCTGAAGGGCAAGGCGAGCCTTGGCTATTTCTGGACCATGCGCGCAGCCCGCTTCGAGTATGATGTTCAGTCTGTCGTCAAGCGCCGTGTCGAATACTTGCCACAGCCATTCGGGCCGGGTGGAACACGCGCCTCCCCGATTGGCGGCTTCCTGTTCTGCATCCCAACCAATCTGCCCGAGGAGCGTGTGGAACTGGCCGCCGATGCGATTGCCTGGATGGCATCAAGGGAAGCCATGAAAGCGCATGTGAAGAACGGCTTCCCGGTTGCCCCGCGCTTTTCCGTCAGCGCTGATCCTGAAGCGGCCGCGAGCTCGCCAATCGTGCGTTTCGTCGATCAATTGGCAAAGAAGAACCTTCTTCACACCTGGCAGCGCCCCAAGATCCCGCAATACACGACGATCGAGAAGGTTCTCGGCGAAGAGATCCATGATGCGTTGCTTGGCAACAAGCCGCCAAGGCTCGCTCTCGAGGATGCGTCGGCTCAGATCGAAGCCAACCTCAGGTCCAAGCAGAGAATAGCGGTTTAACGCAACGCAAAGCGGCGGTCCGGGAGAACCGCCGCCGAAGTGATTGGTGATTGGTGACCGGTAACCGCCACCGTTATTTTATGATGCCGAGCTTGCTCCTGTCGGTCGTCAGCGCTACCGCGATCAGCGCGGTGAGGCCAAACACGATGTTCTGCGCTGTCGGCTGCACACCGATAATGACCGTCACGATGCGAAGCCAAGCCGTGATCAGACCGCCGACGACGGCCGGAAACAATCCGCCCACACCACCCGAGATCGCAGTACCGCCAAGAACGACACCGACGATGGACAGCAGCAGCAGATTGCCGGCAAGCGTTGGTGAGCTGAATGTGGTGATCGAGATCAGGAACAGACCCGCGACCGCCGCACATCCAGCCGAAACGGCAAAGATGACGGTGCGGACGGCGACGACGTTGACGGCAGACATGATTGCGGCACGTTCTCCCGTGCCGAGCGCGTAGATGTCCCGCCCAAGGCGGAGATATCGCATCAGGAAACCGAGCACCGCGACGATGACGATCAGCGCGATGATCGTGTTCGGGATCTCCGCAGTGCTGTTCGAGAGATAGGAAACGAAGAAATCATTCTCGGGAATCGGCTCTGCCGTCGCGTTGGAAAGCAGCAAGGCAAGCCCCGACAATATGCTGAGCGTGCCGAGCGTGACGATGAAGGACGGAAGCTGTAGCCAGGAATGCAGGAAACCCTGGGTCGCGCCGAACGCCATGGCGATAAGGATCACGACGAGCGACGTCCAGGGGCCGAAGATCGGATTGAGGACGACCACAAGAACACCCGTGAGTGAAGCGACGCCGGCGACCGAGAGGTCGATGCTGCCCGCCAGGATCGGAAGCGTTCCGCCAATCACCAGCGCGATGATCGGAGCCGCATCGGACAGGAAGCTCAAAAGCGAATCCACCTCGATCACGCCGGGAGCGATCACCGCGCTGATCGCTACGAGCGCAAGCAGAACCGCCAGCGGACCGAGCGATCTCATCATGCCCGACCCCTGGCCACGGAGGGCCGAGATCAGCGTGCTGTCCAATGTACTTCCCATGATCGTCCATCCCTTATTCGAAATTCACATTACGAGGCCACGTAGTCCGGTCCGTTACCTGTCAGACCATGGCCGCAACGACTTCTTCCTCTTTCGGCAACTCCCCGCTGGCGAGGTCGAAATGCGCGGTGATCTCACCATCCCGCATGACCAGGATGCGGTCAGAGAGTTCAAGCAGTTCCGAGATCGTGTCGCCGACAAAGACGATCGAAAGCCCCTTCTCCGCCTGTTGCCGGATAACGGCGAACAGATCATCACGGGCGCCGGGATCAAGTCCACGGCTTGGGTGGTCGAGAAAGAGCACTTTCAGCCTTTTCGCCAACAGCCACTTTGCCAACACCGTCTTCTGCTGATTGCCGCCACTCAGGCTCGATATCGGCGCATAGGGTGTGTGCATCTTCACCTTGAGACGCTGCATCCATTCGAGCGCGGCCGGCCTCTCGCTGTTCCGCCTCAGGATGAGCGAGCGCCAGCCATAGTCGAGGCCGAAAGTCAGAACGGCGTTTTCGAACAGCGACCGGCTGGGCAGCATGCCCTCCGCCCGGCGATCGGCCGGCAGATATCCGATACCCTCGCTCACCGCATTCCGCGGGCTGCCCGGGGTCACCGCCCTACCCTCGATCGCGATCCTTCCTGAGTCGATCTTTTCAGCGCCGAAGACGGCGCGGCACATTTCCTCGGCGCCGGAGCCAAGCACTCCCGCAATACCAAGGATTTCACCGCGGCGGAGTTCGAAATCGACATTGCGGAAGTGCTGGCCGCTCTTCAGCCGCTCGATTTTCAGAACCGGCTTGGCGTCGGATGCCGCTGGCTTCCGCTCGGATCGCACGCTGGTCACCCTCTGACGTCCGACCATCAGCTCGTAGAGCTCATTGCGATCGACAGAATGGCTGTCACGTTCGGCAACCTTGCGGCCGTCGGTCATCACGACGATCCGGTCGCTGATCTCGAGGACCTCTTCAAGACGATGCGAGACGAAGACGATCGTCGCGTTCCCGCGCAATCTGTTTATCTGCTTGAAGAGCAGCTTGATTTCGTCAGGCGTGAGAACCGAAGTCGGCTCATCGAACAGAATGATCGGCGGGCGATCGACGAGCTCCTCGATGGCCAGAACCTTGGCGAGCTCGACCTGCTGGCGTTCGGCGAACCTCAGGTCCTCGACGAGAGCCTTCACCGGGAGCTCGACCGAAATCTTGCGCAGTTGCTCCTGGGCCGCCCTGTTCAGCGCACCCCATCGGTAGAGCCCGTTCTTCTTGGCCGGGTGCGGCTTGTCGAGGAAGATATTCTCCGCAACGGTCAGGTTCGGAATGAGGGACTGCTCCTGGTGGACCATGCCGATGCCGAAGCTGCCGGCGGTTGCCGCCGAGTCGAGAATGATCGGCTTGCCATCGAGAATGACCTGCCCTTCATCGGGCATTGCCAAGCCCGCCAGGATTTTAAGCAGAGTAGACTTGCCAGAGCCATTCTGGCCGATCAACCCGAGTACCTGACCTGCCGGAATCTCGAGATCGATCCCTTCGAGCGCGACGACGCTGCCATAGGTCTTGCGAACACCTTTGAGAACAAGCGAGCCTGTCATTTTACGACCCTCAGTTTGCGGCGGCGATGCCAGCCACCGGCTGCGACGGCAATCACGATCACCGCACCGCTAATGACGTGACGGGTATAGGGGCCGGCGCCGATCTGGATCAGGCCGTTGTTCAGGACTTCGAGGATGAGCGCCCCCAGAGCAGACTGCACCGCGCCACCCCGGCCACCGGTCAGAACGGTCCCGCCGAGAACAGCAGCGCTGATCGCTGGAAACAACAGGCCACTGCCGATATTTGCATTGCCGGTGCTCAGCTGCGCCGAGAGCAGCACTCCGCCCATCCCGGCTAGTACGCCACAGATCGAAAATGCCGCGATCTTGACCCAGCGAACCCGCAGGCCTGATGCGACCAGCAAGCCTTCGTCGCCGCCGACCGCATAGATCATGCGGCCAAGCCGGGTGTAATTCAGGATGAGCTGGCTGGCGATAATGACGGCCAGTGCGACATAGACGATCAGGCTGAGATCGAAAATGCGGACACGCGCCAGATTCAGGATCAGCGGATCATTGATCTGCGGCACGCGCTCGGGGAAGAGAACCGCGGCAATGCCGAGCCCGACAAACCACGTTCCAAGCGTGACGATCAGCGACGGCATTTTCAACACGGCGTTCAACAGCGCATTGAAAAGGCCGAAGCCGAGGCCGACTGCCAGGGCCACCAGCAATCCGGCAATACCATAGTCATTGCCGTTGACGGTGTTGGCGACGAGTAGTGCCACGATCATGCTCGTCGTCGCCATGTTTCCTTCCAGCGACAGGTCGATGGATCCCATGATGACGACGAAGCTGATGGCAGCGGCGAGAATTGCGGGAACCGCCGCTGCCTCAATCACGGATTTGAGGTTGTCGATGGTAAGAAAGCTGCCGCTGACCAGCTGGAAGCCCGCCGACAGCACGATCAGTGCTACGATGGGACCTGCAAACTGGGTCCAGGGTAACTTGCTTCTGATGTCGCCAAAAAGCGTCAGCGAGCGACCGACCGTTTTGGAGCTCATACTGGTAGCGGCCTCCATCGACCCCTCCTTCCGATTACTTGTTCTCGTTGGCACCTTCGGGAATCTGGCCTGCAGATTCCTTCCAGAAGTCCTTCTTGATCTCGTCGTATGTGTATTTCGGCGCACTCTTCTTGAGCTCGAGATACTTGTCGACGTTATCCTTGGTTACGACGTCCTGCTTGATGTAGAAGTCGCGCTGGGCATGCGTCAGCTTTTCCGGGTCGATGTCACCGATAGCGGCCGCATAGGCCAGAGACATCGAAACAGCACCCTGCAGGACCGGATCGTTCCAGACGGTGGCCAGCATATCGCCGCTCTTGACCATCTCCAGGCCGATATTCGAGCCGTCGGAACCAGTGACCAGAACCTTGCCGTTCAGACCCTTTTCCTTCAGCGCTGCGACGGCACCGCGGCCCATCGCGTCGTTCGATGCGAAAATGCCCTGCAGCTGGTCACCGTAGCGGGCGAGCCAGGTGCGCGTGATGTTCTGCGCCTTGGTTTCCTGCCAGTCACCGACCTGCGTATCAACGAGTTCAAGGCCGGGGCATTCCTTCAGGCCCTTTTTCAGGCCGGCAATGCGCTGGAACGCCGGCGGCGTCGACGGGACGCCCTGGATGGCTGCGATCTTGCCCTTGCCGTTCAGCGCCTTGCACAGCGCCATGACCTGATAGTAGCCCGACATCACGCCATCGAAAGACGTGTGAGCGACCCAGTACTTGGAATCCGTATCCCAGGGGTGGATGTCCTCGGGCCGGTTCCAGATCGTCACGACATGGACCTTGGACTTGGCCGACCGGTTCACGACGGCCTTTACGAAGGCGTTGGACGACGGATCGGTGGCTAGCGCGCATTGATTGCAGCCGGCGGAATAGGTCGCGCCAAGCTGCGCCAGCAGCTGGTCGCCCTGGTAGTTGCTCGTCAGCACGACGGGCTCCTTGCCGAGCGACGCGCCGATATCCTTCACGCCTTGCAGGTACTCGGACCAGTATTCGGAAGCGGTCTCGTCGATACCGACGATCAGCTTTCCTCCCTTGGCCTCATCGGCGTTCGCCTGCATCGCCGGAAGCGTGATGCCGGCGCAGATTGCCGCCGATGTCACAAGCCACCGCGCGATGGCTCCAAATTTCAAATGCGATTTCATGCCATTCTCCTCCTCAGGTTAAATTGATGTCTCGCCTGCCGCCTGCGCCGGGATTTCATCCGCGATCGCTGACGGCCTGGTATGTTTCGATCAAAAGAGCAGAGTTCTCCGGCCGCGCCTCGAGGCGGCCCGCCTCGATGTCGTAGGCGATTTCCATGACCCGCTTGTTAACCGGTGCCGCCTGCCCATGGGCCCGGAGGATATCGACAACGATACCATTGACCTCCTGCACTTCGGCCCGGCGTCCCTTGCGCCAATCCTGCAACGACGTCGTCAATGTGTCTTCGCGCGAGAAGGTCTTGAGCACCTCCTCGAAAATCTGATCGACATAGCGCTCCGGATGGTTCGTGGTGACCGGCGGCATGCCGATGATCGGGATGATCTTGGCGCCGTCGGCGAGTGCCGCCTGCATTGCCTCGTAACCCGCCGCACGCATGACTTCGAGCATGCCGGGGGCGCGTGCCGCATCGTTGAGCGGCAGGTTGATGATGGCTGATGGAATGAGCTCGGCCGCATTGACCACGAGCTTCATCCACTTGGCGGAACGGATATCCTCCATCACTTCGACGGTTCCGGAATTCCTGAGCAGGTTGGCGACGTCTTCGACACGCTCCTGCGTCTTCGGATCAAGCGCGCCGAGCGCAAACCAGGACTCGTCATGGTCGTTCTGACGGTTGGTAATGCCCGGCACGAACATGTTGGACGCGATCTCGATGACCGCACCGATCGTGCGCTCACGCCCCACCACCGCCGCGATATCCTCGTGGGTCATACCGTTTTGCAGGCCGACGATGAAACCATCAGGGGCGAGGCAGGGCTCGATCAGCTGGCACGCCCACTTCGTGTCGTAGGCCTTGACCACGAGGAACACGACGTCGAACGGCTCCTTGATTTCGGCGACCTGGCAGAGATGGAGAGCGGGCACCTTCGCGTTGATGGTGCGCGTCGGCAGATTGACCGTGATGCCGTTTTCACGGATCGCCATGACATGGTCCGGCCACTGCTCGATGAAGGTGACATCGAGCCCTGCCAGCACGAAATCCGCACCGATGGAAGCGCCCTGCGCACCAGTACCGAGGAACGCGATCCGGGGGCCACGCGTCTTATCCCAACTCATAAGTCTCTCCTTCTCGTGACGCAGCTTGCGCGCCTTGTTTCAAATTCCATTGCCGGTCACCGTTCCGCCCCGCCCGCTCATGCTGCGAATAGCGTGCCGTTCGACGGTTGCGCGACAAGCGCGCCGCGTTCGATCGACCGGGCAAGTTCAACGACCCGTTGATTGACAGGGGCACTCTGCCCGGCCTTCTCCAGCGTCTTCACCACATGCCCGTTGATATCGAGAACCTCGCCGCGCCGGCCCTTGCGCCAATCCTGGAGAACGGTCGTGAGCGTATCCGGCATCATGAAAGTCTTGAGGACCTCGTCGAAGATTTCATCGACATAGCGCTCGGGGTCATTCGTCGTGGTCGGGGCCATACCGAGGATCGGCACGATGCTGGCGCCATCTGCCTGCGCTGCCCGCATCGCTTCGTAGCCCGCAGTCCTCATTACCGCTTCCATGCCGGGGACCCTCACTGCCTCGGCAAAAGGCAGACCCAGGATCGCGGAGGGAACGAGCTGCGCGGCGTTGACGATCAGCTTCATCCACTTTGCAGAGCTGATATCGTCAGACACCTCGACCCGGCCGCTCACACGCAGCAACTCGGCGATCATCTCGACACGGTCGCGGTTGATAGGATCGAGCGCACCCAGCGCAAACCACGAGGTGTCGTGATCATTCTGCCGGTTGGTAACGCCCGGGACGAACATGTTCGACGCCATGTCGAAGACTGCGCCAACAGTTCGCTCCGCGCCGACAACCGCGGCAATTGCATGCTGCGTCATGCCGTTCTGAATACCAACGACAAGACCGTCCTCGGCAAGAACCGGCTCGATCAGCTGACAGGTCCACGAGGTGTCGTAAGCCTTGACCACCACAAAGATCAGATCGAAGCGCTCGCGGATTTCAGCGACTTGGCAAAGATGCCTGGCGCAAACGTTTGCATGAATAGAACGGGTCTTGAGGTTTACGGTGACACCATGCGCGTTCATGGCTTCGACATGCTCAGGCCACTGTTCGATAAACGTTACGTCGAACCCTGCCTCTATGAAATCAGCACCGATCGAGGCGCCTTGGGCGCCCGTTCCGACAAATGCAATTTTCAGATCGCCCTTGGAGGACCAAGCCATCGTGCGCATTCTCCCATTCCGGCACCGCACCGTGCCGCTCCATTCCGACGCTATGAATAAAAGCCACTAAAATGAGAGTCAAGAGCAAACGTTTGCTCATTTGTTCAAACAAATTTCGCAGACACTGCATTCTATCCCGATAGTTCGTGTGTTTTCAGAACATTAATGGAAAAATAGAAAGGCAATCGATTGCACATTTTCTAAGAGAATCGATTTTCGTCGCCTGTCACCGCCGTCCTGCCGGCAGATTAAGCCGTCCTCCGGATTGATTTACCAGAAAGCTAATCAATCAAAGATTGTCGCTTGCTTCTCCCATCGGCAGTGCAACCGTCGGGATGGCGCAAATTCGCGTTTCACGCTGCACCTTGTGCGCAAAGGTTTGATCGAATATTTTCCCGGTTACAGAGGCTATCAACCAGGCATCCTCATGACTGAAAATTCAAAGCCTCCGGGCAGCAAGCGTCCGCGCGCCACGATCGTCGATGTCGCCAAGGGCGCAGGCGTGCACGTATCGACGGCTTCACGCGCCCTCAGCCCCGGGGCAGCGCACCGCATATCCAGCAAGGTGGTGCGCAAGATCGAGAAGGTGGCCGAGGAGCTGGGCTATCAGCGCAATACGCTCGCCTCCAGTTTACGCACCCAGAAGACCGGAACGATCGGCCTCATCGTCCCCAATTTGAGCGATCCGCTGTTTTCTCCGATCATTGCCGCAGTGGAAGAACGCGTCGCCAAGGACGGATACGTCACCTTCGTCGCCAATTCCGATTATAGCGCGGCAAAGCTTCGCTCGATCGTCGAGCGCATGAGCAGCCAGCTCGTTGCCGGTCTCGTCGTCGCCAGCTTCGAGCTGAACGATCCAGCCGTCGAACTCTGCCTCGAGCTCGGAATTCCAACCGTTGCGGTTCTGCGTGACCCCCGCGACAGCCGCATCTCCTCTGTCTGCATGGACGACGCGACAGGCGTTCAGGCGATGGTCGAGCATGTTCTCGACCTGGGCCACAAGGATATAACCTATGTCACGCCTCCATTGGCGGCCTCCACCGCCCAGAACAGGCTGGCAGGGTTCCATGCGGCGATGCGTCTTGCAAAGGCCGCCGGCTGCCGTTTCGAGGTCGTCGAGGCGCGCGCCTATGATGTCGCCGAAGGCGAGAGGATCATGGCACATATGCTGGCATCAGGATTGACCAGCACCGCCGTGCTCGCGTTCAATGATCTCCTCGCCGTCGGTTGTCTTGCCGCTATGAAGGCGGCTGGGGTTCGCTGTCCGGAGGAGATATCACTGAGCGGCGTCAACAATCTGCCCTTCATGAATATGCTCTCCCCGCCGCTGACAACCCTGCACACGGCAGGCCGCGATCTCGGCTTCGAAAGCGCCGATCTGCTGATGAGCCTGATCAAGAACAACTTGCAGCCGGTCAAGCGGGTGCTGCTGACCCCACATCCCGTCCTCAGGGACAGCACCGGCCCCGCGCCTGACGTCTTGCTTTCGAGCGGCGGCGGCAAGACTGCCGCTGTCATATAGACGGCGCTTGCCGACGCAGGCACCTGCCCGTTAAGTCAGCCGGCAGCCGCCGTTGACATCCAGGGTCGCGCCGACGAAATAGCTCGCATCGTCGGTCGAAAGGAAATGGATCGCAGAGGCGATTTCCGTCGTCGCCGCCGGCCGACCCATCGGTATCTTGGCCCATTCGATCTCACGCATTGCTTCAGCCGAAATGCCACGCTTTTCGGCTTCGACCGCCAGGGCATTGAAATGCATGGGCGTATCGATATTTCCCGGTGCGACGCAATTCACCCTGATATCAGGGGCGAGTTCGATCGCGACACTTTGCGTCAGCGAGATCAGCGCCGCCTTGGAGGCGCAATACGGACTGAAGAAGGCATGACCTTCCCTCCCCCAATAACTGCCGACATTGACGATCGCCGCATTGCCAGCTGCGCGCATCAAGGGCACGGCCGCACTGATGAACTTCACATTGGCGCGCAAATTGATGTTCTGCACCTTGTCCCAGAGGGACATGTCGATATTCGCGATGCTGACCGCGGGATGATTGATCGCGGCGATCAGTCCGAGGAACCGCAGCGGAATACCCGTCTGCGCGGCCCGCTCGATCACCCGGTCGATCTCTGCATCACGCTCGAGATCCATCTGCACGCCGATGCAGGTTCGTCTAAACTCCGAACACAGCGCCTCCGCGATCGCCACAACCTCGGAAGCCCGGTCGCATAGCAGCAGCGACCAGCCACTCTCAGCAAACCGCCGCGCCGTCGCCCGCCCCACTTCGCCCGACGCTCCGGTGAGAATCGCAAGTTTCGTATCCGCCATAGATTTTTCCTCCCGAAGTTTGACGGTGGCGATGGTAGGGGGGAAATCGGAAAAGTGAACGAGGAGATTATCCATTCTGGATTGGAGTGCCCCCCATTTCGCCGGACAGCTCAGCTATTGAGACAATGCTTTGATGAACTCCCTTGGGGAGGCCATTTTCAGCGCTGAGTGTGGATG